>JYNZ01000001.1 GCA_001567355.1 candidate division WS6 bacterium OLB20
GTCGGTTCGGGACTTCTTTACCCGGATTCGTTCCAGCCTTCGGCCGAAGGCCGTCGGTCACCAGTCAGCTTTCTTGGTCGTTCAGGTGGTTCTTCTGACAGGTTCGTATATACGGCAATAAAGTTTCCGGTAACGAGAGACTTTGCCGGTACTCTTCTCCGTGAACACTCAAGACACATGGGCTATGAAAATCCGGTATTTATCGAACTCGAACTGATGCATGCGCACGCAACTGTTTATGGGGATACAGGCAGAACGTTTGGTGGTGGGGGGTTTTGTCGAGGCGTGACCACTATGTGCTTGTTCGCTGATCCGGTATCCGATACCAAGGACACTCCTCAACTACGGATCTTAAGGATAACTTAAGACAAATACCTTATGGTGTATGCATATACACCATTTCCATGCTAAACAGAAAAGTATTCAAAAACGGTATCTATCATGTGTACAATCGAGGGAATAAAAAACAGCCAATATTCCTGGACGATAGGGATTACGAACGTTTCTTAGATAGGCTCGATACTTTCAGAAGGCAGACAAGAGATCAAATAGCTCAATACTGTCTCCTGCCAAATCATTATCACTTGATAGTTAAAGCGAGTGGAATGTATAGCATATCTAGGCTAATCAAGAAGCTGCAGACCTCACACTCAATGTATATGAATTGGAAATACGGTTTTGTTGGTAGTTTCTTTCAGCAAAGGTTTAAATCTAAATTGGTTGGGACCGATATACAGCTCAAAGTACTGTCGAGATATGTACATAGGAACCCTATCGAATTCTTCGGTGATCCAACAGTGTTACAATCATATCCCTACAGTAGTTACAATTCCTTCGTCTCTGGAATATTTAGAGACAATCCGATTACTGGTTCTAGCAAAAAGTTGGTATTAGGGTATTTTGCAAGCGTAAGCGAATATGAGGAGTTTGTAAGAGCCGATGAGCTGATAGTTCAGTCAGAGCTGCGTAATCAGGTAATGAGTATTCAAGGTCTGTAGTTGAGGAGTGTCCTTGGCGTCCGACCTCTAACGGCCTATGAAACGAACGAGTACCTTGTCCCCGTGTTCTGCCCCGTCTTCGTTATCAACTCCTTATCAATCAGGCTTTTCAGTATCTCATGTACATTCTGCCGTGTTGTGTGCAGCTTGCGGGCAACGGCAGCACCGCTGATATTGTTCTCGTTCATGATGATGCGAAGAGCACGCATCTCACGGGGAGTAAGTGCAACGTATCGCTGCCTGCGGATATCAATTGCACCACCGGACAGCTTACACAGCAGTTCGGCGGTCTGCATAACCGCATACAGCATTGCTTTTGAGTAAAACTCGATCCAGTCAGTGATATCGCCTGTTTCGATGCACTTTTCGATTACCTTGTAGTAATAATGCTGATGGTTGAGGAAGTAGTCATCTATAGCCAGCATCAGCTGCGGGTCGACACCATGCGCATACAGTACCCTGCGTGACAGCAGTTTGGACATTCTTCCGTTTGCCCTCTGAAAAGGATGGATCGCTGCAATATTAAAGTAAGTGATTGCAGCCAGCACGATCGGGTTTTGACTGTCAAAGTGTTCGTTAAGCCAGGTGATAAAGCTTTCCAGTTTTGGCAGGATTTCCTCCGGTGGTGTTTTAACCTCTGAGCGGACAGAGTATGTGATTCCGTCTTCAACATAACTTGCCGACAGGCGTTTTTTTGCTGTGCGCAGGTGTGCCCCGTCTTTAACCCCGAGCACCTCATTGTGCATGGCAATCACTGAGTCTACCGTAAATGTATGTTCCTCAGGATCAAAGCTTGTATACTCATGCAGCTGATTGAGATACAGCTTGTAGTACGAACGTGACTCGGCCGGCAGCAGGTTTTTGATAAGAGACGTGTCAAGCGACATCGCCACCTCACGCATGAGGTTGGTGTTTTTTATCACTGCGCCAAAAGCAGCAAGTTCAGAAGTCACCTCGTTAAGTTCTTTCTGAATGTCACCGGGCAGCAGATGCAGGCTTGCATACAATGCGCCATGCAGCTCATAGAATCTGCTGAGAATATTCAGAATAGTTGTATCGATCTTGTAGTTGTATTCCATTGATCTGTTTGTTGAATCGAATAGTACGCCAAGACGGTTAATCTGTCAATACGATATCTGACAAAGATGTAGGAAAGATACTTAACTTGTCCTGTTAGGGTTTGCTATAATCCAAGCGTTTATAGTATGTGGTATATATATCCATGCTATAATATAGAACGGTCGTATATGGCCGCCTGTGCTTTAAAAAGCCAGGTATTTAGCCTGGTAGTGTGCAAATACACCTGCCGGCTGGATCTTTGACAACCAGGGTACTTGCTGCCATGAATCAGTGCTCATCGTGAGTGCTGAAGGTGGCAGTAAGTTCTCTCTTAACAGAAAGGAATGTACAAGAGGACTTAGTGCGACTATGCCAATGACAATCAGAAAAGGAGTATGTCGTGTACCGTTTCAAACTTCCAATATGGGTGTTGGGCACAGCGTTTGTTCTCGCTTCGCTCAATGCATTCGAACCTCTAGAAGCACAGATGGCATTTGCGCTCACAGGACTGTTCGCCGCAGTTTTCGGGACAGTGCTCTATGGTGAAGAGCGTCTGCCGTTTGTTGCTGGTGGAGGGCTGGTTATCCTCATTGCCGGGAACGTCACCGATTTCCATCACCTCATCGAAGGAATGGAATGGGTGCTGTTCATCAAGCTCGTTTGCCTGCTGACATGGGTAGACTACCTCAACGAGAGTAAGTTTTTCGATTACCTCATTGAGAAGTATCTCCCCCGCCGCCTGCATGGCTACAAACTGCTCGTGGTGCTTCTGGTTTTGTGTGCCATCAGTGCCGCACTTATTGACGAAGTTAACAGCATAGTTCTGATGTATGCTGTGACGCTCGCAATCGTGGGGTACACGGTAAACGGAACGAAGCATCTTCGCCTGCCAAGCCCAGTCTGGACTGCGGTTGTAATCTTTCTGGTTTCAGCAACGAATATCGGAAGCCAGCTGTTGCCTCTGGGCAATCCAGTTGGGATAGCAGTCGCCGTAATTGCTGAACCTGACCTTACCGTGCCAGACTTCCTGCTCTATGCGTGGGTTCCTGCATTCATCGTGCTGGGGTACTATATCTTCCGGCTTCGGATGAAGTACCCTCAAATCATCGAGGAATTCACAAAGGTGTCTGTGGAAGACGAAGACTTTGCTACGCTGGCTGAGATGCCCCACGAGATTGAAATCGTGGAGTACTCCTCAGACGAAGGACATGCACATCACAAGCGCGAACACAAACAACCGTCACCTCGCACATTAGGGAGCCTGTTCGCTTTTGGTCTGGTAGGTCTGCTCAGTGTGCAACCCATTGCAATGTTGGCTGGATACCCGCCGGCAGATGCTCTGGGGATTTTCGTGCTTGTCCTGTTCGCCGTAACACTCTACGTGGCAAGCCACCACAATGAAAGCAATGAAGCGTTGCTGTCATCCCTGCCCTACGCAACGCTATTATTCATTGTTATGCTATTCGGCATTGCTCATGGACTTGAGTCGAGCGGCTTCACAGACCTTGTAGCACGCGAAGTGTTTGGACTGACTGGGGACAACCAGATTCTCCTGCGGGTTGGAATCATCGTTATCGGTGCCGTTGTAACTGCGTTTATGGACAACGTAATAGCAGTTGCTGTGTTGGCACCCATAATCATCGCGTTAGGTGAAATGGGTGTTGATACGCGCGGTCTATGGTTCCAATTGCTCGGTGTTGCCGTCATCGCCGGCAACCTCACGCCAATCGGTTCGGCGGCGAACATACTCGCTAATGACCGCATCCGAGCAAGCTGGGGTGTCTGGTGGCGATATGCCGGACAACTCGCACTTGAGTGCCTGCTGGTTCACGCGATTGCACTATACGTGTGGGAGCAGGTGCTGTCGCTGGTGCTGTAGTGTTCATTTCTAAAGTCTGGGCACCATACCGCAATAAACGGTTCGGTGTTCGCGGCCCACCTGGCTGCGAGAGGAGAGATACAAATGCCGAAAGGCAAACTGTGTTGTAAGGACATGCGCAAGCTGTTCTCCAACCTGACCCTGGTTGTCTCCTTCCTTCATTATTCCCCGACTCCTCTGCTACAATCACCCATGGAATCACCACCTGGCGGTACATTTGAACTTGTCGGACTGCTTCGTGGTGAGCGCGCGCAGTTATCTCCCGAGGTCTGTCATCTGTTCAGTGTCACCATGCAGGATTTTGTGCATATGCTTAATGAGGCGGATCGTGCATGGCGCTGGTGCATGACGGGACGTATCTGGGGTAGCGGTGTTCCAGTCTGTGATGAAGACCTCCCGACCGAAATGTTTGTCCATGCAGAGATCGTTGACAGAAAAAGCAGCCGCAAGGCGCTTGTCGAATTCTGGGGCGATAACATGTTTGATCTGGGTTCATACCACCTTACCTTTGCGCGCGATACGGACTCAGTCGAGCCGCCCGCAAAACCCCGTAATCGTGAGGCGAGGTAAGGTTTCGTAAAGATTTCGTGTGTATACTGGCAGGTATATTTGTTAAAATATTTTAATGCCACTAACGATTGACGATCTGAAAAAAATTGAATCACTGTTTCGGGCTCAAGAAGATAGGTTGAGAGAAGTATTTGTAACTAAACATGAGTTTAACGAACTGAAAGACATAGTATTGGGGATTAAGCATGATCTCCACAACGAACACGAACTCAGGTTCGGCAGACTTGTATCACTGGAAGCGCGAGTTCAGATCCTTGAAGGTAAGGTCTAGTGCTGTATATATCTTAGGGTATCCTTCAGATTTAGTATCAGCAAACATCGTTATTTAGAACATAGTTTTTTCTATGGCACTGACGGACGGCGACAAACTATTTATCCTGGAGACAGTGTCTACGGTGGTCTCTAAAGCGATCGAAGATAACAATGCAGTGATCTTTGAGTTCATGGGAAAACACTTTCTGACAAAAGAGGAAGGTTTAACCAAGGAGGATGCAAAGAACTTTGCGACAAAAGATGACCTGAAGAACTTTGCGACAAAAGATGACCTGAAGAACTTTGCGACAAAGGATGACCTGAAGAACTTTGCAACAAAAGATGACCTGAAGAACTTTGCCACAAAGGATGACCTGAAGAACTTTGCCACAAAACATGACTTGAAGGGTTTTGCGACAAAGGATGATTTTGCAGAGCTGAAATCAGAAATTAATGAACTCAAGGCAATGTTTATCGATCTGCGCCATGAGCTCGATACAGAACACGCCTTCAGATATCAACGCCTGATCTCACTTGAAGCGCGTGTGCAGGTACTGGAAGCACAAAAGTCAGGCAAATCTTGATGAGTATATCGGCGATTCAAGGCGATAATAAAGAACTAGCCATTCGGCAGGTCTTTTGACTTGAATGTCAGCCAGGAAATAAGTCCGGATGCAATAGCGATAATTGTAAACACCAGTACCCCACCTCAAACAGGCCTTCATTACCCCTAAGCTCCTCAGTCAGATCACCGATATAGTAGAAGACAGAGAAGTACTGCAGAAATTCCACCGGATCGACGAGCCTTGAAAACACATTCAGAATATAGCCGCCTGCAATTATAGCCGCCGAGATCCAGATTCCTCTCATCCTGGACATAAACAGCACCGAGAAGACAAGCGTCATATATGCGAATGCAGTGAATATCAGCACCATGAACCCCCAAACCAGTGTCCATCCCTGTGTGTTGATCTCTGCGCCTTCGACAAACAGTGCCGGGATCCAGATGCCCATGATCATTGCCGTCGCTACGATGCCGGATTTAACGAACAGAGAAAGCAGCTGGGCACCGAGTACCTGTGTTCTTGATACCGGCTGTGACAGCATCAGTGCAAGTGTCCCCTTCTCTGCCTGTCCGGCCAGCTTTGTGCCCCACGAGACAAGAAACGGCACAAACAGAACAGCCCAGAAGAAGCTGAGGTATTCCAGACTGATGTAGGCGTTGTAATCGGACAGATCAAAACTCTCCAGCTGTCCCTCAGGGATATCGGCAAAAATAGCGGCAAAATCACCCTCAAGGAGGTCATTGTATGACGCTGCGTTGTCCTGATAGTCGGAAAGAATGCGACAAACATCAGTCCCATCAGAAGTCCGATCAGGACCGCAACCAGAACGCTCACCTTGCTGTCAGCCAGATCAACTTTTGTCAGTGTCAGCAGTTTCTTCATCGTTTTCATAATAAGCTAGGAACATATCCTCAAGACTCGGTTCGGTTATCCTCAGATCAACAAGCTCGTAGTTGTTCAGGATTTCAAGCAGTGCATTAACATCACCTTTGTAGGTGAGCTGCGCTGAATGGTCAATAAGGGTAAAGTTTTCGACATTCTGCGCACCAAAGTCCTGCGTTTTCGGCTCTCTGCCTTTATAGTGGACCGAGACATTGTAGATATTCTTGCTGCGCAGTTCGCTGATGGTTTCCAGAGAAATCAGTTTACCTTTCTTAATGATTGCTGCACGGTCCGACAGGCGCTGAACTTCTTCCAGCAGATGTGAGGAGAAAAACACTGTTCCGCCCCGCTGCTTTGTTTCGTCAATCAGTTTGTAAAACTCAAGCTGTAAGAGCGGATCAAGTCCTGATGTCGGTTCGTCAAGTACAAGCAGTAGCGGCAGATGCATAAAGGCCTGAACAATCGCGACCTTCTGCTTGTTACCTTTCGAAAGATTTTTTATCTTTCTGGACTCGTCCAGCTGAAAGCGCTGAAGCAGTTCAGCACGTAATGCCCCCTTTTCTCCACGCACGTCTTCGAGCATGTTAAGAAAATCCCTGACACGGTAGTTGTCATACAAAGCTATCTCTCCGGCAATGTATCCGACCTCCTTCATAATCTGTGGCCCGTGTTCTACCGGGTTTTTATTCAGCAGGCGCAGCTCTCCGCTGGTAGGGAAGACAAAATTGAGCATACAGCGGATGGTTGTGGTTTTACCGGCACCGTTGGGGCCAAGAAAGCCAAATACCTCACCTTTATTTACCTCAAGGGTCAGACCCTCTACCGCGTGAACGGCACCGTAATATTTATGGAGGTCTTTGATTTGTATTACAGGCTCTGCCATATCGTTATCGTAACACAGAGTCTGCAGCGAGGTTAAGGTATTTTTAACAAAATAACTGTATAGACTATGCAGATATTTGTAATTGCGTTAGTATATCCTTTGACATATTACATGGCGCAATGGCGCAAGATGATCTCCTCCAACAACTCCGTGATGGAACGCTTAAGCTGCATGCGCTTGAAGAGCATACTGATGCTGTAACTGCCATGCAGGTGCGGCGGCAGTATATTGCGGAGCTCACACAGGTTTCCCCGGACAGCTTCGGGCACGTTTCTTTTGAACCTGAAAAACTTCGCAACCGCAATATCGAAAATCTGATCGGATCGGTGGATCTTCCGCTGGGCATCGCCGGCCCGCTTACTGTGAGAGGGGATGCAGCAGACGGCACGTACTATATTCCTATGGCAACGACCGAAGGGACACTTGTGGCAAGCACCTCAAGAGGTGCAAAGGCGCTGCGCTTGAGCGGAGGTGTATCTGCTGTGTCTGAATACAAAGGAATGACAAGGGCTCCGCTTCTCAGGGTCCCAGGTGTAGGGCGCGGACAGGAGATTATTGCATGGATAAAAGAAAATTTCTCACTACTTTCTGATGCAGCAGCACAAACGAGCAGTCATATTAAACTGCTTGACATGACAGCCCATCAGCTGGGCAGGGAGCTCTGGCTGCGCATGAGCTTTGATACCGATGAGGCAATGGGGATGAATATGGCTACGATCGCATCTCAGGCTATTGCCGATCACATTACAAAAGAAAACCCGGACGTGACTCTTGTTGCCATCAGCGGTAACCTCTGCGTTGATAAAAAACCATCCGCAATCAACACACTTATGGGCCGGGGTTACCAGGTGCAGGCAGAGGCGGTTATCCCGGCGTCTGTCGTCGCTGACGTTCTCAATACCACTCCTGATGCAATCGCTGCAGTTAACATTGGCAAGGTCTGGCACGGAGGCGCGATTGCCGGCACCGCCGGTGCCTTTAATGCTCATTTTGCCAACATAGTGGCTGCAGTCTACGCCGCAACCGGACAGGATCTGGCTCATATAGTCGACGCCGCACAGGGATATATCACGATGGAAGCGGACGGGGACTCGCTCTATGTAGCACTGACATTGCCAAGTGTACCTGCCGGTACTGTCGGGGGCGGGACATGGCTGCCTGATCAGGCAGCAGCACGAAAACTCATGACGACAGATACTGAGGGCAAAGAAGCCAGTTCGGCTGTCAAGCAGTCAGCTATCTTCGTCGAAGTTCTCGCTGCAGCGATACTTGCGGGAGACCTGAGCCTGCATGCTGCAATTGCCGCAGGGCAGCTGAGCGCTGCGCATAAAAAAATTCGGTCAGGGCAAACGCACATGAAAGTACCAGCAAATACAGGAATCATTACTTATGGAGCAGCTATCCCGAGACGTCGCATAAAAACTTCTGAAATCGCCCGTGTCTGGGGCAAGGAGCCTGAGAGCATTGCGCAGGGACTTGGCGTGCTGGAAAAGACAGTTCCTGCAGCAGATGAGGATGCTGCATCACTTGCTGTCCAGGCCGCGCAGTCAGCTGTCGCAAATGCAGATGGACTGCCGGCAATCGGTGCCATCTATACAGGTTCTGAGAGTCATCCCTATACTGTAAAGTCTACCTCTGCGATTGTGGGTGAGGCCTTGGGGATAGAGCATTCCTACACCGCAGCCGATACCGAGTTTGCCTGTAAGGCGGGTACTGCAGGTCTCCAGGCAGTACTGGGCCTGACAGGTTCGGGAATGATTGAAGCGGGTCTGGCTATCGGCAGTGACACTGCTCAGAGCAGACCGGGTGATGCGCTCGAGTACAGCGCCGGTGCAGCAGCAGCAGCATTTGTCGTCGGCACGCAGAATGTGATCGCAGATATTCTCTGGACAGCCTCATTTACCTCTGATACACCTGACTTCTGGAGGCGCGAGCACGAGATGTACCCTTCTCATGGCGGACGCTTTACCGGCGAGCCGGCATACTTCAGACATGTTACGTCTGCAGTCAAGCTGATTCTGTCGGAGTCAGACATGAACATTGATGACTTTGATCATATTGTCTTTCATATGCCCAATGCCCGCTTTCCGCAGAAGGTGGCAAAGGATCTTGGCGTGAGCAGCAGTCAGCTAGCAGCAGGTTTTGTTGTACCCGAACTTGGCAACTCCTATTCGGCATGTTCTCTGGTTGGACTCGCGTCTGTTCTTGACCAGGCCGGTCCTGATCAGCATATTCTTCTCTGCTCGTACGGATCCGGCGCCGGGAGCGATGCATTTATCCTGAAAACAACTGCAGGGATCAAAGAATTTGAGAACACACACTCTGTCAGGACACAGATAGATACAAAGCAGTATGTCGATTACACCGGCTATATTACTTCAGCTGGAAAGCTCCACTCATGAAGAAAGTGTTTATTGCCGGTGCAGGAATGACAAAATTCGGTGAGCTCTGGGAGCAGGATCTGCGCAGTCTGATGGTTGCAGCAGCAGCTGACGCATTAGAATCTTCGCGACTCGGAATTGATGAGATTGATGCAATTTATGTAGCCAATATGGGAGGTTCAAGTTTTGCCGGTCAGGACCATCTGGGATCTCTGCTTGCAACAGAGCTTGGCCACTATGTTCCGGCATACAGGATTGAAGCGGCATGTGCATCAGGCGGACTTGCGGTCAATACCGCATGGCATGCCCTCTCGGCAGGACTTTACAGGAATGTTCTTGTTGTCGGAGCCGAAAAAATGAGTGATGTGTCTGGTGGTGATGTGACAAAGGGTCTGGCACGAGCTGCGGATGATGAATATGAGGCATATTTTGGTGCAACATTCCCATCCCTGTACGCAATGATGGCACGCGCGTACATGCACGAGCATAATGCAGACCGCTCTGATTTAGCTGCTGTCAGTGTAAAAAACCATAACCATGGATCATTAAACCCGAAGGCACAGTTTCCGCGCGAAATAACACAGGAGGACGTTCTTAACGCAGCAATGGTCTCTGATCCCCTTGGACTGCTTGATTGTTCGCCTGTCAGTGATGGGGCTGCCGCTGTTGTGCTCAGCACAAAGGTCACATCTGTCAGGATTGCAGCCAGTCAGGTCAGCACCGGATCGATCAGGCTGCACGACAGGCCGTCTCTGACCAGTATTGATGCAACGAAGCGTGCCGCTGCAGCTGCATACAAGCAGGCAGGAATATCTGTACCGGATATCAGCCTGGCCGAGGTGCATGACTGCTTCAGCATTGCAGAGCTGATTGCTCTTGAAGACCTGGGTTTTGCAAAGCCAGGAGATGCTTCTAAGCTGATCAAGGACGGTACGGTGTATCGTGACGGTACAGTCCCGGTAAATACCTCGGGCGGACTGAAAGCGTGCGGTCATCCGGTAGGGGCCACGGGTGTCAAGCAGATTGTTGAACTGTATGAACAGATAACCGGTGCAGCCGGTAAACGTCAGCTGAAGAAAGATATCAGCTTCGGTCTGGCCCACAATGTCGGTGGTTCAGGTGGAACTGCAGTTGTTACCATAGTCGAACATGTATAAAAAGAGTCCTCCCAAAATGTGGCGCAGACAGCGTGAGCGTTATACGCCAAAAAAGGGTGCCAGTCTTGTTACCTGGTCGGTGGTTCATGTCGCTCCGACGGGATTTGAGAAATACCTGCCCTACGTTATGGGGATAGTCGAATTTGAGGATAAAACAAGGCTGACTGTTCAGATTGTTGATTGTGACCCGCTCTCTCTCGCTGCTGGCATAATGCTGGAACCCGTCTTCAGACAGGTGTATGCAGACGATGACGATGGAATCCTCCACTATTCTGTAAAGTATCGCCCTTTACAATAGTCAGGTACAAACCTGTCCCCTGACTGTTGACACATATGGCATTGTTGTATAATCACGTTGTTAATGCGAAAGGAAGACATGAAAGAAACAAAAGAAGAGCAGCAACGGCGTATGCGGAACAGGCTTTACCTTTTTACAATCAAAATGCTGGTATTATTTGCGATACCGGCAGTTATAGCAGCTTTCCTCGGCAGGGCAATTGATGATCATCTCGATTCCCGTCCCTGGGGTTCGCTAGCAATCCTCGGGCTGTTTTTCATTGGTACGTGGATCGGAGTATTCCTGCTCAATAAGCAGTACGGCATACTCTCGGGAGGTCAGAACCAAAAAAAACGGTCTGAGGAATAATTACTTAGACAACAACAGATTTTTGTGACTCATGGGATCTTTCTTTCAGTACGAATCCGAATTACTGCAGGTTCAATCCGAGGCAGTATTTTCAATCGGTGAGATAGCCGTAACAAACAGCATGATGTCTGCTCTGCTCGTCACCTTCCTGGTGATCCTGCTCTGTATCTGGGCATCCACAAGCCTGAAAAAAGCGGCTGTACCGGGCAAATTTCAGCTGGTGGTGGAGACGCTGGTGATGACTGCAATGGGGTTTGTTGACAACATCACCGGCGACAGCAGGGTTACCCGCAAGATTTTTCCACTGATTGGAGGGTTGCTTATCTATCTTCTGCTTGCTAATACGTTTCTTGTTATCCCGGGGCTGTCGTCGCTACAATATGACGGCAAACAGATTTTCAGGCCTACAACTACTGATTTTAATGCGACGTTCGGAATTGCGACTGCAATGCTGATCTTTGTGCATCTGTTTACAATTATGGAAGGTTCACTGCTTGGATTTATTGGTAAATATATCCGCGTAGGTGAGGTGGTTAAGGGCTTCAGACAGGGCATCGGTCCCGGTATTATGTCAATAATTGATCTGTTTATTGGACTCCTCGATATTATTTCCGAGTTCGCCAAGTCATTGTCGCTGTCTCTGAGGTTATTCGGCAACATCTTTGCCGGAGAGCTTCTGAGCTCAGTGATGATGGGGATCTTCGCAATATTTTTGCCTATCCCGTTCCTGGTTCTGTCGCTGTTTTCCGGCGTCGTCCAGGCAATCGTGTTTGGCGCACTCACGTCTTCCTACTTCGGCATTGCGCTGAAGGAGGAGTAATTTTATTTTAGTCTGTTTTACATAATGGAACCGGAAACTGCACAGTATCTGGCAAAGTCACTTACGGTTCTCGGAATGGCTGCAAACGCCATCGCTGAGGGCTGGGTGGTCTCTTCTGCTTTTAAGGCAATCGGAAGAAACCCCAAGCTTGAAGAGACAATGTTCAGCAAGGTGATTATCTCTGTTGCTCTTGTAGAGTCAACAGCGATTTACTCACTTGTTGCATTCTTCCTGCTCTAGCATCTAGCGGGTGCTCTGAACTCAGAGCACCCGAAGTTTTTTATTATACGGTTATGGATATACAAGAAGTATTCGGAAAAATAGGGTTTGATGGCAGGATGTTCCTGTTTAATGTGATCAACTTTCTGGTTGTACTTATATTGCTGCGAAAGTTCTTCTTTAATAAATTGATGGAGGCACTGGATGCACGTCAGGCGAAGATCAATGAAGGACTTGAAGATGCTGAGCGCTACCGGCATGAGGTCACAATGGCACAACAGCGCAGTGACGAGATCATCAGTGACGCCCGGACAGAAGCAAACACCATCGTGCTCAAAGCTCAGGAGGAGGCACGAACAGGTGCAGAGGTTATTCTGAGCGATGCCCGTGAGCAGGTCGAAGCTGAGAGAGCAAAGGCAGAAGAACAGATTGAACTGTCACGCAGGAAGATGATTGCAGATCTGAAGAAAGAAACTGCAGACCTCGCAATCCTTGCAACTGAAAAGATAATCAAGGAGAAGCTTGACAGCAAGCGCGATCGTGAGATCATCGATGAGTATCTGAGTCAGCTTGATTCAAAATGAGATCAGATAGAAAGCATAAACGCAGCAAATACAAACGCAGACAGAAACCAGAGGTAATCTCTGTCGTTTCTGCTGTAGAACTTGACGATTCGACACAAAACAGGATTCATGAGTTGTTTGGAGACAACCTGCGTATGGAAGTTACAACCGACCCTGAAGTAATCGGAGGGATCGAAATCAGAAAAAGAACTGAACTGTTTGACGGTACGATTGCCGCACAGCTCAAAAAGTTACGACATAAATTGTACAATCTTAAAGCATATGGCAGAGACTAAAGCGATTGTCAGTTCGCTCAAAAAGGGTATTGAGGAATTTGACACAGACGTATCCCGCGAAGAAGTCGGAGAGATCGTCGAAGTTAAAGACGGCATTGTAGTGATTGAGGGATTGAAAAATGTCCAGTCACAGGAGATGCTTGCGTTTCCCGGGGGCGTGGCAGGACTGGCACTTAATCTGGAAGCCGAGACCGTAGGAGCAATTGTTCTTGGAGATTACACAGGTCTCAAGGAAGGTGATGTTGTCAGAAGAACAGGCAAAATCATGTCCATTCCGGTTGGCGAAGCTATGGTAGGACGTGTAATTAATGCGCTTGGACAGTCTATTGATGGTGCTGGAGAGATCGAAACCATGGAAGAAAGTCCGATAGAGAAGATTGCTCCTGGTGTCATCACCCGTGAACCTGTTGGAGTGCCATTGCAGACTGGCATCAAGGCGATAGACGCGCTCATCCCCATCGGACGCGGTCAGCGTGAGCTCATCCTGGGTGACCGTCAGACAGGCAAGACTACGATTGCCGTTGACACTATTATCAACCAGAAGGGTCAGGATGTCATCTGCGTATATGTGGCTATAGGACAGAAAGAATCCAAGGTCGCACGTACTGTAAACATGCTTAAGGATCGAGGTGCTATGGACTACACGACCGTTGTTCTGGCAAGCGCTTCTGATCCGGCACCTATGCTTTATCTGGCACCTTATGCGGGAGTCACACTGGCTGAATATTTTGCGGCCAAAGGCAAGGATGTGCTGGTTGTATACGACGACCTGACCAAACACGCCTGGGCCTACCGCGAGATGTCGCTGCTGCTGAGACGTCCCCCGGGACGCGAAGCATACCCGGGAGACGTGTTTTACCTTCATTCACGCCTTCTTGAACGTGCAGCAAATCTGAATGACAACTTTGGAGGCGGTTCAATCACTGCTCTTCCTATCATCGAGACCCAGGCGGGCGATATCTCGGCATACGTTCCGACCAATGTGATCTCCATCACTGACGGTCAGATTTTTCTCGAGACAAATCTGTTTAACAAAGGTACACGTCCTGCAGTAAATGTCGGTCTCTCGGTATCCCGTGTCGGAGGTGCTGCACAGATTAAACCAATGAAAAAAGTTGCAGGTAGTATGAAACTTGACCTGGCTCAGTTCCGCGAGCTCGAGGCATTTGCACAGTTTTCAAGTGATCTGGATGCTGACACACGCAAGCGTATCGAGCGTGGCCGGCGCATTACCGAAATGCTCAAACAGCCTCAGTACTCTCCGTTGCCTGTTGAACAGCAGGTACTGGCAATCTTTGCAGTCAGTAACGGTTATTTTGATGACATGAAGGTTGAGGACATCAAAAAAGCTGAGGCGGATTACGTGAAATTTATTGAAGGTACACGCCCTGCTCTGGTTGAAAAAATCAGACAAGGCGAATGGGCAGATGAGATGGTTGAAGAGCTCAAGCAGGCAAGTCAGGAATATATCAATAAACAGAAGAAATCTGACTGATGGCAGTTAATACCAAAGAGATCAAGTCACGCATCAAATCTGTAAAGAACACGAAAAAAATCACTCGTGCAATGCAGATGATTGCTGCTGTGAAGATGCGTAAGGCTGTCGAAGCTGCCGTTGCAATGAGAGTATATGCAACACTGGCCTCAGATCTGCTGGAAAATCTCGGGTCACAGGGGCTCACCCATCCGATGATGAAGGATAAGAAAGAAGGCCGCAGCCTTATGATACTGGTGACTTCAAACCGTGGGCTGTGTGGCAGCTACAACTCAAATGTACTGAAGACAGCTGCAAGGTTAATCGATGAGCAGGAGGAAAAGCCGATCATTATAGCAATCGGTAAAAAGGCCGCTAATTTTGCGCGTAAACGAGGTCTTGATCTGCAGGCCGTTTATGAGAAGATGAGCGAAAATTTCAGCTTTGAGGATGTGCTGCCGATTACAAGTGAGATTATCAGGCAGTTTACTGCAGGTGCAGTCAGAAAGGTCGATATTCTCTATACTAACTATGTCTCCGGACTTGTGCAGGAGGTGGCGGGCAAGCAGGTATTGCCGGTGAAACCTGAGCATATTGCAGAGGTGGTTGCTGATATTCAATCGACTGCAGGTGCTGCTGATGAGACTTCTGATATCGCCGAACGCTATTCACTTGATGAGTATGATTTTGAACCGGGAAAGCAGGCATTACTCAATTACGTTATTCCTTTACTCGTCGAGGTTCAGGTGTACCATGCGGTGCTCGAGTCTGTTGCCAGTGAACACAGCAGCCGCATGCTTGCCATGAAGAACGCAACCGAAGCTGCCGGAGAAATGATAGATGACCTGACCCTTGTATTCAATAAGGGCAGACAGGCGGCAATCACGCAGGAGATTGCAGAAATTACGAGTGGCGCAAACGCGCTTGAACAAGCTTAGTTATTACTTTTTGATTCGTGAGCGATTCAAACCAAAACAAAGGCACGATCACGCAGGTTATCGGTGTTGTAGTTGATGCCCATTTTCCTGAAACAGTGCCGGCTATTTATAACGCCCTTGAGGTAAAAACCGGAAGCGGTGAAACGGTAGTGCTCGAAGTGCAGCAGCAGATCGGAGACAATAACGTTCGTGCGGTAGCCATGGGATCAACCGATGGTATTGCCCGTGGTGCCGAGGTGACAGACACTGGTGCACCAATCTCTGTACCGGTAGGTACTCCAGTTCTCGGACGTATGTTTGACGTTATCGGTCAGCCGATTGACGGTAAAGAGGCACCTAAAGCAGATAAGACACTCCCGATCCACAGAAAAGCGCCCTCATTTGAAGAACAGGCACAGACAACAGAGATCCTGGAAACAGGAATCAAGGTTATCGATCTGCTCTGCCCGTTTCTTAAGGGAGGTAAGGTAGGACTCTTTGGAGGAGCCGGTGTCGGTAAAACCGTCATCATTCAGGAGCTGATCCGGAACATCGCACAGGAACACGGAGGATACTCGATGTTCGCAGGCGTTGGAGAACGTACACGCGAAGGTAACGACCTTTACAAGGAAATGAGCGAATCAGGAGTGCTTGATAAGACCGCTCTTGTCTTCGGTCAGATGAATGAGCCGCCGGGAGCACGCGCACGTGTAGCCCTGACAGCGCTGACAATGGCTGAGTACTTCCGTGACGAAGAAAACCGTGATCTGCTTCTGTTTATTGATAACATTTTCCGCTTTACACAGGCAGGCTCAGAGATGTCTGCACTTCTTGGACGTATGCCATCCGCTGTAGGATACCAGCCGACGCTGGCTACAGAAATGGGAGCGTTGCAGGAACGTATCACATCAACAGACAAGGGTTCAATCACTTCTGTTCAGGCTGTCTATGTTCCGGCAGACGACCTGACCGATCCGGCACCGGCAACAACATTCAGTCATCTTGACTCGACTGTTGTTCTTTCCCGTGCTCTGGCAGAACTCTCGATCTACCCTGCTGTTGACCCGCTTGATTCGACATCAACAGTGCTTGATCCGCTTATCGTAGGCGATGATCACTACAATACAGCCCGCGAACTGCAGCAGGTGCTGCAGCGCTACCAGGACCTGCAGGATATTATTGCAATTCTTGGTATGGAAGAGCTTTCTGACGAAGACAAGCTGATCGTATCACGTGCTCGTAAGATTCAGCGCTTCCTTTCACAACCGTTCTTTGTTGCAGAGCAGTTTACCGGCATGAAGGGAACATACGTACCGGTTGCAGAGACAGTCAAAGGCTTCCGCGAGATCCTGGATGGCAAGCATGACGACAAGCCTGAGTCAGCATTCTATATGAAAGGCGGCATTGAAGATGTAATCAAGGCTGCAGAAGCATCAGAATAATATGGTCCATTTGCAGATCGCTACGCCTGATGGCGTTGCCTACGAAGACAAGCAGATAGATTTAATCACAATACCGACGGAGTCAGGTGTGATTTCAATCGGTCGTGACCACTATCCTCTTGTCTCGATAGTCACAACAGGTGAGATCCTGATCCAGAAAGGCGAATACACGGTAGAGCTGGCTGTATCACGCGGCATTGTTGAAATCAGACGCGAAAGCACGGTGTACATTCTTGCTGACACTGCCGAACGTGCTGAAGATATAGATATCGAACGCGCAGAAGCTGCCCGCCAGAAAGCCGAGGAGTACATGAAGCAGAAACAGAATCTGGCTGATGTCGAATTTGCCAGGCTTCAGGCTAAGATCGAAAAAGAGCTTGCCCGCATCCGTGTGGCTCGCAGATACCGAAAGCGCTAATGCCTTTACTGACAGAACTATACAGGACATTTCTGATCGACTGGGATGGAACACTTGCCAACACAATAGGTGTCTGGCTTGATCTGCTGGTAGAAACGTATGCCGAATATGGAAAATATCCTGAACCGTCCTTTCTGATGGAAAAGTCCTTTGGTAACTGGGACGCACCAAAGGAATTCGGTATAGAGAATGTCGATGAGTTCAACAGTCATCTGTTTTCAAAAGTTGATGCAAAATTCTCTACTGCGCCTCTGTTTCCTACCAGTAAACAGCTGCTGAGTGAGCTTAAGCAGCAGCAGAAGCAGCTTGCACTGATCACATCAAATGTGAGAAGTGTGATCGATGCAGCGCTGGAACATCATCAGTTAACAGGTGTATTTGATCTGATCATTTCCTCTGATGATGTTTCAGAACACAAGCCTGATCCTGAAGGAATACACGCAGCGATAAAGGCACTAGGGGCAGAACCTGCATCAACTGTCATGGTCGGAGACAGCTCGAATGATGTGCTCGCAGGTAAGGCAGCCGGTATTCGGACAGTGCTCCTTTATCCTGATGTTCACCGGCAGATATATTCACCGGGGTATATTGATTCGCTGAACGCAGATCATGTGCTTTCACACCCTGCTGACGTGCTCACCCTGAAGGTTGATGTAACTTCTTCAGCTTGATTTCATGACATATTGGGAGTACTATCCTGTATGCCAGTCACAAAGCTATGGAAGCGGATTCGACACACCTCATTTTACAGGCTATTATCGGCATCATTCTTGCTCTCGGGATCGGGAGCATTCTGCGTCAGCTGACAAAAAAGTTCAGTATCATCCCCTATCCTGCAGCGCTTCTGTTGCTTGGAATGCTGCTTGGGTCAGCACAGGTCGAGGCTTTTGAGGTTATCCGGCTTACGCCGGCCGTTACCCTGTTTATCTTTCTGCCTGTTCTTCTGTTTGAGTCAGCCTATAATTTTGAGCTGCGCGAGTTCAGACGCATACTTACTCCCGGAATGCTGCTTGCCACAGCAGGTGTAATCATCTCCACCTTTATTGTGGCGATTGCACTGCAGGTTTTCTTTGCCATTCCGATTGCCGATGCTCTCATTTTTGCCAGTTTTATCTCTTCGACTGATCCTATAGCTGTCATCAGCATCTTTAAACAGGTCGGCGTTCCAAAAAAGCTGCATCTGCTGATCGATGGAGAAAGCTTTCTTAATGATGCGACATCGATAATCATGTTCAGGTTTATGCTTGCGGCCGTTATCGGTGGTGCATCAGAGTTCTCGCAGATATTTGCCGGTGAGGCACTTGTCGGTGCCGGCATTAACTTTGGTGTTGTTCTGGTCGGTGGTGCACTTGTCGGTGCTGTGCTTGGTTTTATCATCTCAGAAGCAATTGCTCTGATTGATAATGACAGTTCAGTTGAAATAACACTGACTGTCATTCTTGCAAGCCTGGTATTTATTGTCGGCGAGGAGATCATGCATGTGTCAGGAATCATAGCTGTACTGACAGCCGGACTTGTCGTCGGTAATTACGGACGCACAAAAGTATCTCCGGAGGTCGTTAAAACTATGGAGCAGGTCTGGGCATTTCTTGTCTTTGTCGTTACCTCGATTATCTTTCTTCTGCTCGGGTATGAGATCGACATTGCTGGCCTGGTCCGTAACTGGCCGCTGATTGTCAGCGTTGTTGTCATCCTCTACATAGCACGCGCTGTAACGGTGTATCTGCTCGGATTTACATATAACGCGTTCAGCTCTGACAGGCTGCCGCTCAAATGGCTGCATGTACTTAACTGGGGGGGCCTTAGAGGCGTCCTGCCGATTGTCATCGCCCTGTCTCTCCCGGTTGATTATCGGTATCGCGAACTGTTTATCCAGCTGGTGCTGGGAGCTGTACTGTTCAGCCTTCTGTTTAACGCACTGACGATCAGACCCCTGATCGGGCTTCTCAACCTCAACAGCAAAGATGTCAACACAATGATCGAGTCAAGGATCACCGAGATCCTGATCCTGCACAATCTGCAGGGATACCTGTATAACCTGCGTCAGCTGAATGAGATCAGTCAGGAGGTCTATGCGACGCATGTGCGTGAGATCCGTGACCGCCTGACACAGACCAGCGAATCATTAAACAAACTCTGCAGAGAATGTGGAGAGACCGAAGCTCAGAGTGATGTCTTTCTGGAAAAGATCCTGAAACGTTTCTGTCTGCATCTTGAGAAAGCAGAATACCAGGAGTTATATAAGAGACGGGTTGTAGGCGAAGAACTCTATCTGAGGCTCGTGCATTCCATCGATGATCAGATTGATGCAATCACTCTTGGCCAGGGCCAGTTTAAACAGGAACGGACAGACATCAGACAGAAGTTTGAGAAGATAAAAAAATCGCGCTACACACTTGGTGGTGTCTGGAGGCGTCTGCGCGGATGGGATTTTGACGCAATCGTTGCCGAGACCTATGCTTATTATAAGGCTCGTCTGCTTGGAGATGAACGTGTGATTGAAGAGCTGGAGCACTTCAATGAGTCAGAACTGAGTGCACTTGGTAAGAACGTGATAGAGAAGGTTTTGACAAAATACCGCCAGCTGCTTGAGTACAACCATGAGACTCTCGCATTTCTGTTCAGCGAATATCACGACATTGCCATCAGTGTTGAAGAGGAATTTTACAACCGCGAGTCACGTTTTCAGATCAACCGTCTGCTGGAGGAACTGGGTGAAGAAGGCCTGGTGAGTGAGCAGGTACTCAAGGACTTGCACATGCTCTGGAAGTCAGGCGTGTAGAATTTTTCAGTCGTCTGTGGATCGGGAATCCAGCTGATCCGGGTCCTCGGGATCGGTCTCGAGCATTGTGCAGTACTCATCAAATGGCGCAATACCGCAGGCATGCATTACCTGACGCAACCTGAATTCATCGTTATGCAGGTGTGGTCCACGGGTCGTGATCCAGCTGGCCATATGATACTTTCTGTGCCTGTCTGCGTCCTGACAGCTCAGCATCAGACTGATCACATAGTTGCTGTCTTCGGGGTCATTAATGCAGCTGGGATGAAACTCAAGCAGGATAGAGCTGTATCCCTCTGATGCCCGCAGTGCCACCCAGTCAATGATCTGATCAAAGTCATCTGTCGCACCATGATAGATATGCTCATGCAGCTGCCCCGCAGATCTCTCCATCAGAGCACCCTCCTCCTTTTGTGCAAGCACCATCGCCTCATACGGTGTGAGGTCGCGTTCGGGCTGTTTAAATGTCTGTATCTGCTGTACCAGCTGTTCCATATATATCTATTATATCAAATATTTCTGTGGATGTGTACTGATGACAGTGAGGTGATGCTCCGGGCTGCTGATGCATTGCCAGATACCGCCCGATGAGCATTCTATCTGACTGATGAGATCCGACTTTGCGTTATCTTCGGACAGCTTTGCTGAATAGTGTACCCAGCAGCGGCATTATTCCCGAGTAGATCAGCAGAAGAGACAGAACCAGCTGCCACTGATCTGACACTAACGGTATAAGCTCGAAGATCTGCTGCAGCTGCGGTGTGTACATGACAAGTACAAAAAACAGTACAGTCAGCGGAGCGATGATCATGATCCTGCGCGGGATGAAGATGCGCTGGATAAGATAGCTGCCGGATATGGTAAACAGGTAGTTAACCACCCCGACAAATGTCAGAAACGCAAGTACCATTGTCTGCTGCAGTCTGAGATCATAGTCATTCGTGATGGTCATCAGATACAGGGTCAGAACGCCTGCCGGTATACCTGCTGCAGCAAGAAACACCATCAGGTCGCGCAGAAAATGCGGCTCATCTGTATCATCTGGTTTTTCAAGAACAATCGCTAATACCGGTATGCTGCCGTTTGTAAATGCGAGCAGAAACAGACCGAGCGGGTAAAACGCAAATGGAAGCCCTAACAGCAATGCGCCGATGATAATAATGATTGAATAGGCGTGCCGGGAGATCAGAAGCTGGGCTGACCGCAGCGTGTTGATAAGAATAATTCTGCCCTCAGTAACAACATCGGCAAGTTTTGCAATATCATCGTCAAGCAGAATAATATCAGCAATGTTGCGGGTTACATGGGCCCCGCTCCCCATCGCAACACCAAGGTTTGCCTGTTTGATTGCGAGCGCATCATTGACACCGTCACCGACCATTGCCACATAGCTGCCATCACTCTGCAGTTCTGTGATGATCTGCACTTTCTGCTCCGGAGAAACGCGGGCAAATACATCAGTGTTTCTCACCAGGTGTGAAAATTCAGCCTGGTTTGCGGATGCTGATGCCAGTTCTTTGCCAGAGGTGATAGTTTTGATTTCGCTCAGACCCAGCTGCGCGGTTAGCGCTCTCAAGGTCTCTGGATGGTCACCGGAGATAATGACCGGTTTTACACCCTTGCTGGTGAAATTTTCGATTATCCCCCGTGCCCCGGCCCTCAGCCTGTCCTCCATACTGATAAGTGCCAGCGGCTGGTATGGACGTCTGGCATCGGTAAGTTCGGGGTGTCTCACGGGTCCGGTGTCCCGAAACAGTATGACAAGATTACGCTTACCTTCATGCGCCCGTTCCAGTTCACGTTTCGCAATTCCTGCGGCATCTTCGGGTGACATATACTCTGTAAGACTTTCCAGCGAGCCGAGCAGCAGCTGAAAACGGTTACCCTTATATGTCAGGTCGATCCCGCTCATTTTTGTTCGCGATGTAAACGGGAGCTGATGGTGGATTTCAGCACTTTGCACCTGCCTGCCCAGATGGGCAAACTTTTCTGCAATCGCAGTGATGGTCTTGTTCTGCTCAAGCGTGTGTTCGCAGTACAGTGCCGTCAGCACGTCTGCAGGGATCTTGCGTTTGTCGGGTGCGAACGGGAGAAAGTCAGTCATCTTCAGTCTGTTTTCCGTAATCGTTCCCGTTTTATCCATGCAAAGATACCTGATGCCTGCGAGAGTTTCGATAGTGCTTGCCTTCTGGACAATGATACGGCGTCTGCCCATACGCACTGCACCAAGAAGAAATGCGATTGTCAGAGTAAGTACAATACCCTGCGGCACCATTGAGCTGATAACTGATACAACGATGTTTGCCATCTCGACCTGCGTGTATTCATCAAGAAGAACGTTTCGGACCAGCAGAAACGCAATGATGGCAATCGTAAGGTATGTCAGCGCCTTAAGGATTACGTTTACATGCCGCTGTAATGGTGAGAGGTATGCGACATAGGTCTTTGCCTCGCTGGTGATCTTGTTTACAAAGCTCTCCGGTCCGACCCGGGTTGCCGTATAGTATCCCCTGCCTGCAACAATAAATGATCCTGACAGCAGTGTATCCCCGACCTGCATTGCATTGTAGTCAGACTCGCCGGTCAGGATTGATTCGTCAATCAGCAATGCCTCTGACTCAATGATGTCTCCATCAACGTAGATATATTTGCCTGATTCGATAACCAGCAGATCGCCAAGCACGATGTCTTCCGGATCGATCTCCTGCTCTTTTCCGTCTCGGACAACGGTAACAGTCTCCTTGCTGAGCAGCTGAATCTTCTTCAGCGAATCCCTGGCACGGACCTCCTGATAGACAGATACAATGATGTTTGTGACAACGATCAGCGAGATGATGACAGCGTCTTTGACTTCGGCATAGACAAACAGAAAAACTACCGAAACAAAAATGATCAGGTTGGGAAGATCAATCAGCGTTCCGGCAATTATCTGCCAGACTGATTTGGTATCAGGCTGAATGTAGGTGTTTGTGCGTCCCTGCTGGGTAAGTTTATCAACTTCTGCCGTGCTGAGTCCGCGTCTGCTGGTTTTCATACCGCACCATTATAGCCTATTTTGAGTGCAGTGTAGCTGTGTTATAATTTTACGATGGACAGTGCAAACCCCTTTGTGCAGCTTGGTCTTCCGCAGAATGCATCTGTGGCTGAAGTCCGGGCGGCATTCAGGAAGCTGGCAAAACAGAAACACCCTGACAAACGCGGCTCTGACCGCGAGTTTATAGATACCGTAAACGCCTACCGTCGTGCTGTGGAACTGGCTGCCGAACCTGTTACTGTCAACAGACCGGTAAAAGAGGCTCCCAAGCAGAATCATTCACATGCACAGCGACGCAGGGACAATAACTTCAATGCAGTAGTGGATTTCAGAACGTTTCTGATTGCACTCGGCAGTCAGCTGGCATTACTGCTGCTTGCCCGCATCATCTCCTAAAACCCCTCTATCCTGTACAGGTGCTGATTATGCGCCCGCAGAATAGTTCCATCAATTGCCAGGATCCCTCCGGGAGCGAGCAGATCTGACGCAGCCTGTTTGATGCGTTCCCGCAGACTCAGCAGACGCCGGTCACGGTTCTGGTCTAAGGCTTCCGCATGTGAGCCTTCTGCAATCATGCGCGCAAACAGTTCTGGAGCCGTACTACCTCCTCCAAGCAGCCTGTCAGCGATAATGAGCGAAAAGCCGGTTGAAGCTGCCGGCAGCAGCTTCTGGAGTTCATCCAGTGTAGCGTGGTAGCGGCGTTCGAGAAGCGTAAGAATATCCGCTCTGGCGCCTGAGATCGCGTGGTAGCGTTCCTGTCCAAGATCAAGGCTGCTCTGCCGGGCAGGATCTACATTAACAACGTAGGCATCACGTAGTAACGCAGCACGCGGCAGCCAGGGGTACCATGACGGCTCGTGATGCGAGATGCCTCCGCCCCCTATTGTCAAAACTGACTTCTCAGAAGAACGGTCCTCAGTTACCGCCTGCAGCGTATCAAAACGATCAAATGCACTATCCATGAAAGGACCGGCTGGCACACCCGCTTCTCTGCTGTAGCTGTTTACAAGTGCCTGCTGTTCGGGAGTGAGCTGATTCATATCCTTCAGTATAAGACGCCTGCAGGTCAACCTCAAGCTGAATATATGCTAGGATAAGGTATTCATTCAATTAACTTATGCAGTGGACACGAACTGCAGCAAAACTCGAAAAGGAGTTCAGCTTTGAGAACTTTTCCCAGGCGCTGGACTTTGTTGTCGCGGTCGGAGAGATAGCCGAGGAGATGGGACATCACCCGGATATCCATCTGATCAATTACAGCAATGTGCTGATAGAGACGACAACACATGATGAGGGTAATGCTGTGACTGACAAGGACGAGCAGCTTGCCGCTGCTGTCGACAGATTGTATGCTGACCGCGGGTAACGGCCGGCCGAGATGCTTCAGGTGCTGACCGCATGCAATACCTCAGTCACGCTGTAAACTGGTGACAGCATATTCGAATCAAGAACCCTGGCAGCCTGCTGCAGATAGGCTGTTTCTGTCTGGTTATCCTCATTGTAAAACACAGAAACCGGTACACCTGCGGCATATGCCAGTTGTGCAGCCTGATGCGTTCCTCCTCCCTTTTTAGCCTCGACAATAACCAGGTGAGAACACATCGCTACGATCAGCCTGTTACGTTCGATATACAGTCGCTTGTGATACGGAGTACCGGAAGGATACTCGGAGAGCAAAGCCCCCATCTGGCTGATCACGCGCGCAGTCGACAGGTTGGTTTTGGGACGGATATCGTCCAGCGGTCCCGGCAGGACCGCAATTGCTCTGCCCGCTTTACTTAGCGTCCCTTGCAGCGCAGCGGTGTCTGATCCGAGAGCAAGTCCCGATACTACTGTTCTTCCCTGCAATGCAAGCCCGGCACCGAGCTGAAATGCAAAATTGCGTCCCTCGATTGTGACGTCCCGGGATCCTATGATGGCTACCGGGTGCATGTCATTTTCGAGCAGCTCGCCGCTGATAAAGAGCCGGTCCGGTAAAGGTTTTGCTCGTACTGTCCTTCCATCGGCGCGGTAGGATGCAGGCAGGTTCCGCAGAAAGAGGGTTTGCGGATTCAGGATCTGTTCTGGTGGCCGGATCGGGTTTTCCATGGCTGATTATAGCAGTATTGCTCCCGAGGTCCGACCTCAGGGACACTCCTCAACTACGTATCTTGAGCTGTCGAAAGTGGATTAAATTGCGGTACAAGGATATCCATCAAGAATATGTGTACAGCGTTGGGCGAAGAATGGACTAATTCAGACCTCTGCAAGCACGATATTGACCGTATTTTGCGTAACAAATGATACGTAATCAGGATTTTGCCCTTGTGGGTCAATAGGTTTGCGAGTTCTGTAGATAAGATCCGTACCTGAGGTCGGATACCGGGTTCGTTACGGTTGGTCGCTGCCCAGCAACAATTCTGCGGCCTTTGACAGCATAATCGCTGCAAGTATGTTTACATGCTGCAGCGCTATAGGGCTGACGATTCGTTCTGCATGCACAGCATGCATAGCGTTTTGAGCCGTTGTAAAGTCATCCAGTGTAAACGGCTGCTGCTCATGGCTCTCACGCAACGACTGGTACAGTTCTTCGCCCAGTTCTTCAGGGGTCAGTCTGATACCGTAGATAACCTGGACAGTCTGTCCCTTGTCGAGCAGCTCTGCAGTCCTGTCTGATTCCATGGCAGTATTATAGCCTGTCAGTAGAGTGATGCAAGGCTTGATGCGATGCGGATTGTCGATACCCTTGCAGCAGTAAAGCTGGTATAATCCCTCACCATGGAGCAGCCTCAACAGATTGAAACTGTAAAATATCCTTTGCTACCGGACATTTCGGAGTTGCTGTGTACAAAAGGACATCCGACAGTATACACAGGTAAAATCAGCGGACGACGCATGCTGGTACATTCTGCCGGAGCATCGATAAGCATTCGTGATATCGAGGAGAGCGAGTATCTCTTTCACGCTGCAGCTGCATCGGGAACGTTTTTTGTTCAGTATCAGAACTGCCGGTGACCGGCCGTGGATGATCAATGGAAGGCATCCGGACATGCGCGCCGGCTATATGGTAAGAACAGCGTATACACGGTATTGCGATGAGGGACTGGTGAACAGACTTCAGGGACAGTGGGTTGATGAAGATGACGGTATGCTGACAAACCTTAACGAATTCAAGACCAATATAGCAGCTGGGATGGATGTTTTAACTGCAGCAGAAAACACCTGGACGGGACGCCAGGCATACGAACTGAGGTTGCGGCCGGTTTCTATACTTGAGCTTGAATCAGGTCGTGGTGTTCAGGTTACGTTTAAGCCGGATGTAATGCTGAAGTACGGCAGAAAAGTCTAAGGATCCGACCTCAGGGACACACCTCAACTACAGATCTTGACCTGATAAAAGTGAATTAACCTGTGGTGCTGCGATTTTCAATGATGTGGTAAGAACCGAGTCTCACGAAGAATGGGCGTATTCAGTACTCAATATAACCAGAACTTGTCGATATCTTGCGTAACATTTGTTACGTAATCAAGATTTTGCCCTTGTGACACAGTAGATTTGCGAGGTCTGTAGATAAGGTCTGTAGTTGACGTCCGACATCGGAGACATAATGTCTCTTCATGACCTCCGAATCCTGGAGTCCGGAGCTTAGTCGCTGCAGAGCTCACTTGATGTCCCCACGTTTATCCATGACCTGTCATCCTCAGACTTAGCTCCGAGCGCGAATTCTCCATCCCTGTCAAGGAAATAGCAGTATGCGGTTGAATCTGGAGTTGTTGAGCCCGCAGTGCGGTTACTGCTGTTAAGTGTGACTTCACCTGTTATCCCGGGGTCGGTGTAGGATTCGTTCCATTCTCCTGAAAAGTTTGCTGTGTCCTCCCCTGTAAAGAAGTACTGATTCTGGGTCAGAACAAGTGCTGTCGGGTACGATCCGTTTGTATTAACAAAATCTGCGAGGTCACGTTCCATGTAGCGAAGGATCTCATGTCGTGAGCCGTCTCTGAGGCCGGGCTGCCGTCTTCGAAGCTCATCGCTGGTATTTTCATAGAGATCTTCAATCTCTGCGTTGCGGTCATCAAGTGCAGCTTCTTCACACGGTGTTGCTGATGTTCCGAAATTGAACCACGACCCGTCCTCGAGCCTGAATGCAATTGCATATCCGTCAGAAAGGTATGGGGCAATGCACCATTCGGACTTATTAAGGTCATTCTCATTTGCAAATACACTGTTAAAATCAAGCTCCTGTGTACCCGAAAGAAAACTTGTATCTGAGTTGACGCTTACTAATCCTTCATCACCTGAGACGGTGATTGTATCGTTGCCGAGAACAATTTTTTCAGGGTATGTTCCATACTGCGAGAAATAGTCTGCCATCGCAACGTTTATATCCTGTCCTGCAGCTCTGCGGATTGTATCGCGTGCAGTGTTCTGAGCCTCATTGATACCAGCGTAAGTCAGTGCAAAGAATGCAATAACAATACAGATACCAAGACAGGTCACAGCAGCAAAGCATCCGATCAGAAGCTTAAGCAGGTTGCCTGAACCTGATGATGGTGCAGAAGTAACTGAGTTCTCCTGCATGGGTTGGGTTTGCTGGTTCATGATGAGTTAAAAAACTATATGACAATTAGTACAACGATGTTACAGATACAATAAAGTCTAACGCAGACTCTCCTCCCACTCGCTGCTGCGCGAAAGGTCATGTGACTGCAGGATATCGACAAGATCCTCACGTGTTCTCATTCTGTCTGTATTGGTGACTACTGGGGGAACAGGGTCAATAAAACGGAAGCCGGTTGCTCTGCCCTCAGTATTCAGACGCAGGATAACATTATTGGTTTTAAAGTCACCGTGAGCGTAACCGGCCTCATGCAGTTGATCGCGCGCAGTAAAGATCTCGTGCAGCAGTTCTGTCGGTACCTCGTGACCGGAGTCTGCATAGTCTGATAGAGTCGGCCCCGGAATATACTCCATGATATAGCCTTTTTTGTCGCTGTCTGTAAATCCGTACATCGCTGGAAACAGCCCCGGAAATTGTTCGTTCAACTCCAGCAGATAGCTGCCCTGTGTCTCTGCATCAGTGAGAAATTCTAGAAACCCGTCACCTGATGGTTCGTCTATCTGATTAACTGTACAGGCAAAGCTGTCCTCTTTGATATAGACCAGTCCGTGCTCCTTGTGTCTTGATACATGTGGCGGCAGCTTCTCGCGACGGAGACGGAATCTGTCAATTGCATTACCGAAAAAATGCATAGTTGCTGCAAAGCTATGGCCCAGTCTAACAGAGTCTGCGGATGTTCTAAAGCATAATACCCAGAGTTGCAGAATAAGTCCTGCACACCAGAGCTATTGTGCATATCACGGGTTTTTAGAGCGGATTACTGCGCGAGCGTTTAGTCCGTGCAAACAGAAACAGCAAAAGAAATATGGCAGACAGGCTACCGCACAATATACCAAGCAGCACGTGTAATCCCGGCAGTCCTGTTTCATTACCACCATTGTTTGCAATCAGATCTTGTTCTGTCTGGCTGTCATCGTCCTGTGCTACTGGTGTATCTGTCACCTGGCCCTGTGTAACAGTCGGTCGAAGCGGCTCCGTGTCTTGTGATTCATCATCAGGCATTACTGTTGCAGTCGGGATCGGACTGCCGTTTTGTGCCGGTCTGTTTGCAGATGATTGTGATGGTGTCACACTCGGGGATGGCGTCGGGCTGGGTGCTCCGATAGCCGGTTGAGTCGGAGCAACAGTCGTCGGTGAGGGTGTCGGCGTCGGAGTTGGAGTTGCTGTCTGTGTAGCAGTGGGAACAGGTGTTGCTGAAGGGGTCGGCGTGCCTGTCACTGCTGCAGATGGTGTTACCGTTGGCGTCGCTGTTGCTGTCACCTCCGGCGTTGGTGTCGCAGTCGGCGAAGGTGTCATACTTGGCTCTGGTGAAGTCTCGGGACTTGGTGTCGGTGACGGTGATTGAGTCGGCGAGGGCGTCACTGTCGGTGTTGTGCTGTTCTCTGCAATGGTAACTGTGCCAACGGGGTAATAGTTGTCACCGATTGTATTACTCAGATCAAGCTGAATGTTACTACCTGTCCGTCTGTCTTTCATGAATACTGCCAGCTGATACTCACCTGCCGGCAGGGACAGAGGGACAGACAGATCTGCATCTGTCTGATATTCTGGAGCAGCTGCAGTACTCGGATGAGCAGGCATCCAGGTTTCGATGTCTTCGGCAAGCAGAGATTCTGTAATCAGGCTGCCGTCTGAGGACAGCAGTCCGGTGTATGCTGCAAAGTTTTGTCCTGTGCGCAGATAGCTTGGTGCAAGTCCGCTGTTATGCCAGACTGCGCTGACAGAGACTGTTCCACCCTGAGCAACTTCCTGCGAAAACGATCCGCGCTTCACTGTGTAGCGATATCCCAGAGGCTGCATGAGCTGGCTTATTGTTGCCTTCGGTTCGGCAGATCCGTTTGGATTGTCGTGAACAAGAGATGCATGGGAGAATGCAAGCACATCAGCCACATTCTGTCTGAATGTAGCGTTGTTCCAGTCGATGGCACAGAGTTCATAGACAACCGGAGCTGCTGCCCAGCGTGTACCAAACGCCTCCTGGATTTCGGGCTGGGTCATATCGGCAGGTCCTGTCCTGCCCAGACAGTCATGCCTGAATCCGACTGTTGGTGATTTATCAAATGCGTACTTGACAGAATGTCTGATTCCGGCCCAGGGCATAAGCAGTTGCGTCGAACTGAACCCGGTATGTGAATAGCTCACAGTCACAACCTGTCCTGACTGGTTTTTGCACTGATGGCTGCTGCTTGATCCGCCCAGGAACATGTCGATCAGCCGCTTTCTGGCATGGCCGTCAAGAGTCGAAGGCGTTGCGGGTGTAGTATCAAACTCGGTAAAGTCATCCTGCCAGCTCCATTCATTAAAGTTTCCGTACCCGGAGATGTCGATGTAAGCAATATCCGGATTGCCGTCGTAGCGCTGCCTGAGTGCCTGTACCATATCATTCCAGTACTGCTGGTATACGCAACTGTGATAGTCGGGCTGGCCGTTGATGATCGGGACTCCTGCCGAGACTGCCCACGAAGGTACCTGATGACCGCCAAATGACTCGCCGCGCATGGTGTAGATACGAAACGAAAGCTGTTTGCCCTGCGACCTGGCCTGTGCCAGACGGGTGTCTATCTGGCTGAAATCATATACCCCCTGTGCCGTATTGATTGTCTGCCATGAGATATCAGCTCTGTCAGGATACGCCACTGTTTCCGGAAGAATTGATGTATCGGAGCTGTCCATATACTGCCAGCCGATGCCTGGATTGCTTATATAGCCGCCTCTGGTGGTTACAACCATCTCTCCGGTCAGCGCCTGTGTATCAGAATTCAGAAATCCTGTAGGCAGTAACGATACAATTATAGCACCTGCAGTCAGCAGAGTCAGTGTGGAAAGCATAAAGATTTTACTTGGTTGTGTAGTAATTCGCTTCACCGGGAAAATTGTTACAGACGTGAAGTATGATTTTAAACAGAAATTTCAGCACAGTTTACATCGAGACCCACTCTAAAGTACAAGTCTAAAGTATCAGTTTGACGTATTTGCGCTTACAAAGAGGTCTATTTGACCTTAGTATCCGGTCATCCTGTAAGTTTCTCCGTTGTTTGTGAAAGGAAAACAGCTGATTTACAGACTCTCCGTTCCAGACCGGTAACCTAGACCTGTACTTTAGAGTGGGTCTGGTTGCCCGGGGGCTTTTCGACTGACAGTAAAGAGAATATGATAAGCATATATTATTCTCTCGCTCGCAATGGCAAAACCAACCAGAGATGCACTGCCGCTGACAATTGCAGTCGCTGTAATCGCCGCTGCAGGAATCGTGCTCGGGTTTATTTTCAATTCACCCGCAACTGCTCTTCTTCTGCTGCTGCCTACTATCGCCTACGAAATCTATCGTGTCGAAGGTGACTCAACCAGATACGCTGCCTGGGGTCTGCTGGGTGTTGTGATTGTTGAACTTGCGCTGCTTCTGTTTAATGTCACTTTTGACCTGGCATCGTTTTTGAATACTGATTCACAGTACATTCAGGGGTATGAAGTGCCACTGGCAGACATTAAAGTGATAGGACCAATCCTGCTGGCCATCCTGGCAGTTGTTCTGTTTAAAAATACGCGAGGCAGGTACACTAAAGCACTGTCAGTCGTGATCATTGTTGCAGCGTTTGCGATCGTTTTTATGCTCAACCCCGAGATCTTCAATCAGATGCTGCGGGTAGCAGGTCAGGAAGGTGTCCAGCTGTTTAATAATCTCTGATTCTTCTCAGCATCAGCTGGATATAGAAAAATAGTTCTGTTAACTCTCCGGCAGGGTCTGTTGTGTGTATTCGGTTTCAGAGATAAGTCCAAATGCCTCAAGGCCCTCACGCGCAAGATCTTCGCGAATATTGTAGACAATAAAATACGGTACAAGTTCGCGAAACACATCTTTGTCGCTTGTGATTCTGAAACGCTCTGCTGTCTTCAGATACATTTTGTGACCTCGAGCTCTCCTGATAAGCGGAACACTCTTTGTGACATTCTCAGCAAACAGATGGACCGCACTGCCTGCCTGAAACAATGGTATTGCTGTCGCAAATGCCAGAAAACTGATTACAGTGAACTGCTGGATCATTGCGCTAAGCACTGCACCTGTAAGAAGTATGAAGAATGCAGTTTTCAACACAGCATCTCTGACTGTCACCGGATTGAATCGGTAGTAACCGCCTTGTACCAGAGACTCCGAGACGATCCCCGCTGCTGCGCCCGAATAGTCAGTATAGATAAAAGTTTGAATATGTCTGTTTGGCGAAGTACGGACAGAATGCACACTTCTTGACAGCGTTTCCAGATAGCGGTTAAATCCTCCTGCCTGGACATAGAGTTGTTCAAGTCTGTTTTCTGTTTCATCTAGCGCTGAGTCAGGATGCAAACGTCTGTAGATAAAGTGTGCTGCAAGATCCTTATTTGTAAGATGTCCATCCATAAGTGCACCAAGCTGATAAAACCTGGCCTCACCTGTCAGGCGGAATTCGGGTGTAATGACAGTCCTGTTTAATTGCAGATTTCTGTATACAGATCTGGCAGCGATGAGTGCGATCAGAACCGCAGAACAGACACCATTGATCAGAACAAGCAGCAACCATTCGGGGCCGGACAACAATGTAACCATGCTCAGCAAAGCACTAAAAATGATTGCAACAAACGGGCGCAAGAGAACATGTCTGCCGTTGTATGATCTCAGGAAGAGATTAACAAACGCGCCTGCAAACACTACGGTAATAGCGATAAAAGCTGTCACAATCTGGGCTAAAGAGGTCTCGTCTGTCATTCAGAACGAATTCGTCAGGATAACATGATTATGGTACCAGATGCTTCGGCAATCCGCCACCTGGATGATATAATAGATATAGTAGTCAATATTCGCTATGTCCGAGCAACTATGGTCGCCACAACATGACAGTCTGTATCAGCTGTTTCTGCATGACAGAGAAGCGGTTCCTGCATGGATCAGACTCCTGTCTTCAACACAGAATGCATTCGTAGAGCAGACTGAGAGTCTGGCAGTCATGCCGCTTGGCAGTCTGGATGTCAGCGGTGTCAATTATTCAGCCGCTGTAGAAGTTCGACATAATCAGATTGGAGTTTTGTCTGAATCTGTTCATCTGCGCCTGCAGCGTGATCAGTTGACGGGTTATGTGCACTACAGATTCACCCGTTTTCCAGAAGTGGATGACTTTACTGTGTCTGCACACGGCGACGTTGACCGAACTATTGCAATGCTCCGTCATGCAGACCCCATGGGATTTGATATGCTGGATATGGAATTTGCAGAGCGGGTATTCCCTGGTATGGCTTCTGCTTTGGGTCTTCCGGTTGAGCATCTTATTGCAACAGGTTACATGTGGCTTGATGATCCTGAGCGGTTGAAGCCGATTGAAGCACGTGGCTATGTACCCAGAGATGCTCAGGGTAACCAGTTACACCGACGCGTCTGGAGGTAAGATTTAGACCCGCTCTAAGATTTAGACCAGCTCTAACGTACAAGTCTGAAGTATCAGTCTGGTGTGTTTGTACCTAAAAAGAGGAGTTTGTAGACGTGCGGACCGGGTCATTTTTTTGCTTTTTCCCCTGTTTCCGTAAGAGAAATACCTGTGATTTATGTTATCACCTGGCCAGACCTGCAGCTCAGACTTGTACGTTAGGGCGGGTCTGGTTGCCGGCGAGGAATGCTTTTGCGCTGGCCAGAAAGTGCTGCATATCCATATCCGCAATCGTTTCAAACGATCCGTAGTCACGTGAAGAGATCACGCCAAGCGTCTGTTTAATCTCATGATGGTAGTCTGATTTACCGGCCAGTATTCTGCCGACCACCTGTGTTGCCCCGGGGACGCCCCAGCAGACAGGCAGCGCCATCGGGTAGCAAACCATCAGCTCGCTGTTTCTGATCTGGCCATGCAGGTTCTGTTCGTACGCGCTGCGTCGTGCCACGACAGCTCCTGACAGCCATGCCCAGTAGGTATCTGTTGTGATGATTTTGCCAGCTCCTGAGAGCATTCCAAGCAACTGGTTTACATTTTCAGGGTACAGGACACCTTCCTGTTTTGCTGCATCGGGTGTAAACAGGTGTTCATCCGTGATAATGACCGACCCGGGCTTTAACGCCTGCATCTGGCGTGATTGCGGTCTAGTAAAGCGTTTGAGAGCAATTGATCCTGACTCGAGGACTGCGCCGTCTGCAACTGCAGCAGCATATTCGTTGCGGTAGTGTTCGACCAGTTCGGGATTGTATTCTGCCATCGGACCTTCAGTGTCCTTAAGCAGAAACGGTCCGTGCTGCATCAGGTAGTGATACTCGGCAGGGTTGTGGCCAAACAGGTCAATCATCCAGCCAGGTGGCTTGAGTAAAAGTGGTACTGCTGTGTCCTGCTTTTGTAGCGCGAATGTGACCTGTCGATTGCTGCTGTGACCGAAAAGATATTTGCGGTACCGTCCGCCTCGTGCACAAGATGCTGGTTGACCTCCTCGATCTCGGCAAATGTCAGTGGTGTCTCAATACCCATCTGTGCGTGTCTGGCAACTGCCAGTCCGGTTGCAACAGCTGATCTGATCAGCAGGTTATCCCCGTGTTTTGAATGCGGCTGTCCCTGTGACTGGCCGGAGAATGCAGGTTTGATGGAAATGAAGCCTCCCTGCTCGATTGTGGAGAGCAGATCGGTGGTCAGGCTGAGTTGTTCTGGTGTAAATGCACGTTGTTCCATGACCTTTTATTATATCATGGGTATTAATCATTAGACCCGTTCTAATGTGCAGGTCTGATGTATCAGTTCAGGGTATTTTTGCCTGCTGACAGGGGGATTTTGACTACCGGAGCGGTCGGTGTTCAGGTTTTCCAGTGGTTTTATGAGTGGAAATCACAGTTTTTTCGTCAGTTTTGACGAAACCTGCAGGTTAGAGTTGTGGGTTAGAGCGGGTCTAGTTGCTCCCCTGGTAGCTCCAGTATCTGGCATTTAGCGAATAATTAATGTGTTAGTGATAACATTGTATTTATGCCACTAGTTATCTCTCCAGACGATATCAAAACCCGCATAGAAGGATACGATCCCAGACGATCAGAACTGGTTCATCGGCATTCTGTCAGGATCGCAAATAAAAAAATTCTCAGATGCCTTGAAAGACAATGCCTATACGAATGTAATACTGCTAGCTTGCGGTGCTGCCTCGGGAAAAAGCGAATATCTCGAATATGCTCTATCAAACGTCAATTCGATCATATATGACAGTACGCTCTCGGCACTCGATGCTGCAAAGATCAAGGTTCGCAACTCACTCAAAAAGAAAAAGAACGTAAAACTGGTTTGTGTGATTCCTGATTCGCTGTATCGTTCTTTTCTGGCGTTCATTAACAGAGAGCGTCAGTACCCGGTCAAGCGTTTCTTTGCTACTCATGCCGGCTGCAGATCGGTCGTGCTGACGTTATTATCCCGCTATCCGGAAATTGAAATTGAGATTATTGAAAGTTATACTGAAGATAGTAAAATCAGGTTCCGCAGGAAGGAATTTGCAAACAGAATTGAGGTTGCAGACTATTTACAGGGACTGCAAATGACTTCAAATCAGATAGAAAAACAGATACAGGAACATATCAGCAATGAAATCTAAAATCGCACAATACAACAAAGCACTGGAAAAGGGACGCTCTACCAGACATGTGTTTAGCAGAGGAGGCGCCTGGGTTGTTAAGAAAGCGAGTGCTACAAAAGCTTCGCGCGTTGTTGACACTAAAAAGGAAGCTGTTGCGCTAGCAAGAAAAATGAGCAAACGCACCAATTCGCGTCTGGTGATTCACAGCAAAGACGGGAGGATAGTTAGTGTTGAGTAGGACTGCCGTGTTGCAGAGATGCTACTATAAAACAGTTACCCTCCTGATGTGGCGCATGCAAAATACATAGTTGCTGATCTTCTTTCGGTAGATGCCGATGTACTCGTAAATTCTGCCAACCGCAGTCTGCTGGCAGGCTCTGGTGTGTGCGGTCAGATATTTACAGTAGCAGGTAAACAACAGCTTGAAGCAGAGTGTCTGAGAATACTACAAGACCGTGGAGTGAGGTTTCTTGGGGACGGGACATCAGTCATGACCGGCGCATATAACCTGCCGTTTCAGGCAATCATTCATTCGATAACACCCAAGAATCATGTCGGTGACATCACAAAGGTGTACGACTGCTATCACTCTGCTATGCAACTGGCCATTGCTAACGGATATCAATCGATTGTGTTTCCTTTGCTCGGGACGGGAGTAAATAACATACCCGCTGAGTATTCAGGGGAACAGGCGATCAGGGCTGTAGATGCTGTTGGTGATATTTTGACAGTGTATTTTTGTTCAAGAGATGCGAGTCTGGTTGAACTGTTTCGTGGATAGAGTCTCGTAGATGCGTGGCAGACAATATACCATCAAACTGCCTTTTTCCCGTTTTGTTATCTGCCTGCGGATCTGGTCAGCTGACGTCAGTGCTCGACTGCATCCTTGTTAGAGAGTTTACTGCTCGAGCTGGAGAAATCAGCAGGACCAGTATCCCCAGCTACAAGATATGGTCAGATATACAGTTATCCATGAACAAACATAACATGCTGGAATACTGAAAATGGATACTTTGGCTATGGTGAGGATTTTTCAGTTTCTGGTTGATTTATGCGGTCTGTAAAACTATAGCTAGCTGATCCACCTACCCACCTGATCACAACTCACGACCTTGTCATCCTTATCAAACTCTACAATCCAGGTACCGCCGTCGCCGGCCAGTGGTCCTGCATGACAGCCAAATTCAATCTGATACCTTTTCTCGGATAACTTATGTGCTTTGATGTAGTGACCGTACACTGCCTCATCGGTGATTCCGAAGGGTGAGGAGTGTTTGGTGAATAGCTCTTTGATGGATTTACCCTCCTTTAGGTGATCCTGGGCAAGTTGGACGGCAAGGCAGCTGCCTGGAGAGGCTGCGTTTAAGAAGTTTACTACTTGTTTGTCTGAAAGTTTTGGCAATTAAGTATCTATTCTCTCTGTTACATACGATTTAAATTCATCGAGATTTGTGTACAGGAATGCATCAAAGCCAAGTTGCTTTAGTGCTTCGACATTAACCTCATGGTCATCGCTCATCAGGATTTCGTTTGGTTTAAGGTCGAGTCGGCTTGCAAGTGTTTGAAATATTTGCGGTGAGGGTTTTGTTATCCCTTCTTCATAGGAGGTAACGATGACATCAAAGCTTGCTGACAGGTTGAATCTTTCTTTCAGGCTTTCAAAGCGGTCGGGGAAGTTGTTAGTGCAAATAGCAGTCTTGATACCTTGATCACGAAGTGTTTCCACAAAACTTACAGTATCCGGATTTGTGTTATAACTGCTGATCAATAGTTCTACAAGTTCTTCTCTAGTTGCGTCTATCTCCCAGGTTGAGATTGCATAGTTCCAATACTCCTCACTGCTTATCACCCCACATTTGTACCTTTGCATCTCCTCACTCTTAAGGTAGACGTCAACGATGTCCTGTTTTGAAAGCCCATACTTATTGACCAGAGAACTTATGTAGGTTTCTGTACCACCTTCAAAATAGACTCCGTCCAGGTCAAATACGACTGCTTTGATTTCGGCCATTAAATTGGTTAATTAGATAATATTTCAAGTATCGCTTCGACTTGTCTTGCGTCAAGCACCATCTCCGGGTACAACCCATGTCGGTACTTTTTGATGATGTGTTGAATCTTTGCAAAAGGGATGGTCTTTGTGTCTTCAGTCTCAGCAAACTTGATCTGTGAGGTAAAACCGCCTTTCCATGCACCCTTTTCGACTGGGTTACCTGGTTCACCATCAGGTTTTAGTGGTCCTGTGATCTCAAAGGTGCTTGTGTTGTATAAAAACAAGATGTCGTCTGATTGTATTTTGGAGACGTGACCCCAGAGACCTGGCTCTTCACCAAGGAGCATGCGCTCGTATACTTCTGGTTTGGTTTTGGCTGTGCAGCGGAAGATGTATCCGGTCATTCTAGTTTGTCTCCATAATGATTCTTTTTCAGTTGTCTTATCTTTACTCTTAATGCATTCACTCTACGATCATTTTCAGGTAGGATTTGAGATTTCTTCTTGAAAAACAGATGTAATGGTATATATGCGACCGCAAATCCAATGATTGTACTTATGTATATGTGAATTTGGAGAACGTTTGAAAGAATGAGAGATGAAGACATGAGTATAAGGAAAAACGCAAGACTAAGCAGCTTCGTTAACCATGTATTCAACTTCTCTTCTTTATATTTTGTCTTACCTGCATGCTCTAGAAACTCTTCTATGGAATACGAATCAAAACTAAAGTCACCTGCCCAAGTTGTAAAATGGTATGTGTAAACTCTTCCTTCGTGATAAGCATAACGTAGCTTATAGATGTTAAACAAATCCATTGCTTCAGTAATAAGTTTTTTTTGATCTAGAGAAAATCTTGCGTCAAATGATTCGTGGGGTAATTCATCCCAAAACATGAACTCTAGACCGTTTTCCTTACAGAAAGAACGAAACTGAGGTACAACAACATTGTTGTTTAATGATTTCTTTTCTTCCTGCCAACTTTCAAAATCCTGCATGATATACACATTAATCTATCTACTTGCCCCCACCCGTAATCCCAAAAAACCTCTCAAAAGAACCTTGTCAGCTTCTCGAGAATCGTCTCTCTACTCTTGGCACGTTCCTGATTTGGAGTAAAGCGAGACTTGGGTGGCATGACCTTTGTCAGTGCAGTACCTGATGTCGTTAGACCACCATCACGAAAGGCACTCTCGATGTATTTATACGTTGCCTCTTTGTTCAGGTTTTCTTCGTTAATAATCTGCTCCAGTTCTTCTATCTTCTTTTTTTCGACATATTTGTGCCACTCGGTGTCAACTGCTGCTTGAGAATCCAGTGACAGAATAAACTGATTGATCAAGTCTTTTTTGTTGCGTAGTTCAACACTGGAGTCGATAGCCTTGTTAATGTCCACCAGAATCTCTTTATCTTTGGTATGACTGTCATGATACTGTTTGATCAGCCTTAGAATATAGTCAATGTTTATTTCGACCTGTTTGATCAGTTCCATCTCAAACACCAGGTCATCATTGATGTTTTCCTTCTCGCCCTTATCTTTGTCGCGGAACTCGTTGTAGAGGTCGATGTACATGCTGTGATAATCCTGCACGTCCCTTGGTGACAGGATTTCGTTACCTGCAAACTCGTCAAATGTGACAAGAATATTGCGGACACGCAGAATTTTTCCGTACAGCTTAATAAAGTCCTTCTGGTGTTGTTCACCTTCGATGCGCTCACCAATGGGGTACTCGGCAATAAGCTGTTCGATCAAATCTTTGTAGCCGGGTACATCCTTGCCTTCATCCGTGTAGCCTTCGTAGTAGTCCTTGTATGGTTTAAGCAGTACGATTCCGCTTGCCTCTTTATCGCCAAACAGGGCGATTGCCTCGTTTGTCTTACCCTCCAGATTGCGGAAGCAGACGATATTACCAAATGTTTTTACACTGTTAAGGATGCGGTTGGTGCGTGAGTATGCCTGTAATAATCCATGCATGCGCAGGTTTTTATCAACCCACAGCGTGTTAAGAGTTGTGGCGTCAAAGCCTGTTAAAAACATGTTAACAACGATCAGAATATCAACCTCAGTTTTTTTGACACGTTCGCTGACGTCTTTATAGTAGTTCTGGAACTTATCTGAGGAGGTATCATACGATGTGCCGAACTGATTATTGTAGTCTTTGATTGCATTCTCTAAAAAGTCACGTGAGCTGGCATCCAGTCCGCTGGTATCCTCTGAATTTTCATCGATCATACCGTCCAGGTCTTCGTCGTTAACTCCAAAGCTGTATATCAGGGCAAGTTTGAGCTGTTTGTCGCTGGGTAGACCTTCAAGCTGTCGCTTAAACTCAGCGTAGTACTTTTTGGCTGCATCAATGGAGGATACGGCAAAGATTGAGTTAAAGCCTGCCAGTCTGCGATCTTGAATTTTGTAGTAACTGTTGCGTTTGGTCTTTTGATCAAAATGCTCTCGGATGTAGGTAACAATATTTGCCAGTCGCTCGGGGGACTCAAGTGCCGCTGCGCGGTCAATGTCGTTTACCTGCTCGTCTTCGATATCTTCTGCCTCGCGCACGGTCGAGACGTAGTCGACCTTAAAGGGCAACACATTTTTGTCATTGATGGCATCAACGATGGTATAGGTATGCAGTTTGTCTCCAAAAGCCTGCTGCGTAGTTTTAAAGTCCGGTCTGCCACCTGATGAGGCATTGACTGCAAAAATTGGTGTGCCGGTAAAGCCAAACAGATGGTAGTTGTTAAATGCTTTGGTGATGGCGGCATGCATACTGCCAAACTGTGATCTGTGACATTCGTCAAAAATCAGCACGACATGTCCATCAAACAGTGTGTGCCCACTGTTACGGCTAATAAACCTGTCCAGCTTTTGAATAGTCGTGATGATAATACGGGCGTTTGGGTCTTCTAGCTGCTTTTTAAGTATCTTTGTTGAGGTATTACTGTTGGCTGCTCCTTCCTCAAATTTGTCGTATTCCTTCATGGTCTGGTAGTCCAGGTCTTTACGGTCAACGACAAATACGACCTTGTCGACATCAGGCAGTTTGCTGGCAAGCTGAGCTGTTTTAAAACTGGTCAGCGTTTTACCAGAACCTGTGGTGTGCCAGATGTAGCCACCTGCCTCGACTGTACCTGTTTTTTTGTAGTTGGTGCTGACCTCGATGCGGTTAAGGATGCGTTCTGTAGCGACAATCTGATAGGGTCGCATCACCAGAAGCTGCTGTTCGGAGGTAAATACACAGTAACGTGTCAAAATTCGCAGCAGTGAATGTTTGGCAAAAAACGTCTTGGCAAAGTCGATCAGGTCAGTAATCGGTTTGTTGGTGGCATCTGCCCACCAGCTTGTGAACTCAAAACTGTTGCTGGTACGTCTGCCCTTTTTGGCTTTAGCAGAGCTGGTGCTGTCTTTAATGTGCTGCTTGCGGGTGGTGTTACTGTAGTACTTGGTATGTGTACCGTTTGAGATGACAAATATCTGCACGTACTCAAACAGTCCGGATTCTGCCCAAAAGCTGTCACGCTGGTAGCGGTTGATCTGATTAAATGCCTCCTGGATTGCCACACCTCGGCGCTTAAGCTCAATATGCACCAGTGGCAGACCGTTTACCAGCACGGTTACATCATAGCGATTGGTATAGTTGCCTTTATCTGTTGAGTACTGATTGATAACCTGCAGGGTATTATCATGAATGTTTTCTTTGCTCAGCAGGTAGATGTTTTTACTTGTGCCGTCATCCCGTTTTAGTGTTTTGATGTAGTCCTCCTGGATTGTGGCAGTTTTTTCGGCAATGCTCTGGTTTGAGTTGGCAATCTCAGTACCAAAAAAGTGCTGCCATTCGTTATCACTAAAGGTGTAATCATTAAGCTTCTCAAGTTGGGTGCGCAGGTTAGCTTTCAGGTCTTCAGAGGTTGTGATATTTAAGTACTCATAGGCCTGTGACTCTAACTGCTTAATAAATGCTTGCTCCAGCTCTGCCTCGCTTTGATAGTGTTCTGCTCTTTTTGTATCACGGGTGTATTCTGCCACAACTGTGCTTTGGTTACTTTCAATGACCAGGTTGTACTTGGGGTCAGACATCAGTATGGCGTGTAAGTGTTAAATAATCATGAAGTCTTGAGTTCTTTAAAGGTAAGCAGTTTGTTGCGGTAGTACTCGTATTGTTTGCGCCGAGCGTTGAGCTCGGCAGGGAGACCGACGGTTAAATCGGTAGTTAATCTATTGAAACGATCCAATACATCAACTATTTTTTCTTGTTCTTCTTTTGTTGGAATGGGAATTTTGGCTTTTCCAATCCATTTTGAATGTATTGATGAGATCTTTGCCGTTCGTATATGTCTCCTTATCTGCATGCGAAACTTTTTTCGTTTGTAAGAAGTACGATACGTATTTCGGATTTAGTTTATGTGTAAAAATGAAGCAAGCATCATGAACAACTATATCCTGCTCACCAAGCCAAGCAACTCCACCACCAATGTCCTCAATTGTCTCGCCAGCTGCGACAATCACAACATCACCGTGCTTTGCAACACGAAGCCTGTTTGCTAGAGTCTCGGGTAGAAAAGAGATTGCATCAGTTGCCCATGCACCATAGTGTGTGTACATTTCCCCATAATGAATACATGGTTGTCCTGTATCGACGATGTCGTCCTTTACAAATCTCTTGCCACGAGTAAACATACCTACTTCATCGAGTGGTTTACATGGTGACTTTTCAAGTACGTACAAATCTTCTAAGAAATACTCATACTGCTTCCTCCTCGCCTCCAGCTCTGCCTCCAGCTCTGCCTCCAATTGTGTGAACTTGTCGAGGATGCTGACAATCTCCTGCTGGACTGCGAGGGGTGGGAGGGGGATTTTGAAGCTTCTAATCATCTCCAGATTTAATCCTCCCCTTGTACCATCACCCGAGGAGATGGTCCGAAGCTGTTGGTACTGGGTAGATAAGAAGTGATAAAGAAAATCACTATCAAGTCTTTCGTTAGGAATGATTGAGCAGAGAGACTGATTTGTACATAATTCAATTCGTGTTCTAGCGACAAGTCCTCTTGTCTTGCCCTGTCCTGCAAGCGCAATCACTACAGTGTAAGGAGGCACTAGTTTTGTACTACATGAATCATATCCTACTTGTGTGATTTTTTTGTCGGTTTCAAATATCGTTTTCTTATTAACTTCTCCTGAACTCATCCAAGGAATTGTTCCGTTCTCCCAGAATTCTGTCACCTTTGATCTAGGAGTTGCACCTGCTAAGCATTCGGCAACTTCTTCAATGAATACAAATTCGACTCCTTCAGGGCATTTCTCGGCAATCAATTGTTCGAGTTTGGATTGGTGGTTCATGGTGTAATCTGTTCAATAATTGTGTCAAATTCGATTGGCTCTTGGTATTGTCTCCCAGCGGGAAGAATAACTTTGAATGCAAATTGATAGTTAAGTCTCTCGTCATTTATATATGCTTGTAACTTTTCACTATCATCAATAGTAGAGCTGGATTTCTTAGCTTCGATTACTGCTAGGTTGTTACTTGTTCCGCGATGGTGAATAATAATATCAGGGTATACAGACACACCGCCGTCCAAAATGTCTTGTAGAAACTTTCTTCGTTTATCTGTTGGCGCTGATTCTAATTTGCTAAGTACTTCTTCTTGCTTTTCACTCCACAGTTGCACTAACTTACCCTCACCTAAGGTTCTGTTATATTCGCAATCTACATTCCAGTCTGGAAGCAATTGTTGCAAATACTCTGCAAGTTTATGAGTGATGCTGCGTTCACTAGCATCTACCTGTAGTAGAAGACCGTCTCGAGCTAGAAGCGTTTGGTATGCAGTAATGATTTTTGCTTTTAATGGGTCAGCAGTCATGTTAGTTTAGATTTAATTTCTGCATTCGTTTCTTCAGTGCAGCATCTCCACCTTCAAGAATATTCACCATGTCATCTTGTATTTGCTTCAGTTCAATTCCTCCGTTGTGATACTTGAGGGTATTGTTTTCGTTTTCTGCAACTATCACATTTTCCGAATCAGTCAGGAGTAGTAGGTTAGCGCTATGTGTAGCCACAATCACTTGACGTTTTTCCTTTTGAGTTAGTAGAAGCCTTCTTAGGTCATTTGAAATACCAGAGACATCAATATCATTCTCTGGCTGGTCAATAATTATCGGATATCTACTTTTTGACAGATTGAAGACAAGATCTAAAAGTGCCATTGCTTTTTGTCCACCAGTCATGTTTTCAAAATCTATCAATTCTTCTCCCTGCTGATATTTCACAGATTTTGTGAAATCGATATCGTATCTGCAGCTCAACAACGTCACTAACGCGCTTTCTATATCACCACCTGTTGTCTTCAACCTTGCCTTATCTGAACCAGTAATAACGTCCTCAATAATCTGAATCAGCTCGTCCTTTCGAAAATCTCGTTTCTCATCAATAAACTTTCTGAAACGTTCCCCAGATCTTCCGTCAATGAATACATCAAAGAAAGTACGTTTATAATCATCTACACCGTAACTAACCGTAAAATCAAATGTTATAAAAGCGAATTCATCAAATGCATTTTTGAGTGTTTCAACTATTCCATCGATTTTTTTCTCAAAAGATAGGTATAAATCCGCCGTTTCAGTAATTATTTTATTCAGCTCAAGAGTTGATTTATTGATAAATTTTTCCAGTTTCTCTATTTCTTTTCTCTCTTCAATTAATATGTTTATTTCCTTTAGAATCTTCTCAATGGTTGTATTTTGTTGTAATTTCGATGTTATCGGGATTAGCTTTCTTTTCTAAGATGTCTTTCTTTTCTTTTTTTGGCTTGAGTCTCAGTCATTAGTTCTGCAAATAGAGAGTTCAGATAGACCTTAATTTCTTGATTAGATAGTTTCTCAATCTGTTTTTCAATTAACTCTAGCGTTGTATGAGATAATCCAGAGAACGCTTCGTCGTCAACTGTAATGAAACTCATCTCTTCTCTGCTATTTATGTTCGCAATAATTCTAATATCTTGCTCTAACAATTTTATCTCTTTGCTAAGAGATTCTATCTCTGAAGAATATTCTGTTTGATTTTTGATATCCTCATCACTTATCGCGACCTTACCAAGCTTATTAATTTCTTCTTGCTTAAGCTTTATTGCTTCTTCTTTATCTATTACTTTTCCAAGAGGTTTTAATTGACGAGTGGTGTCAACAATCTGTTTTTGCATACTTAAAGCCTCCTTTAGTTTTGCATGAATTTTAAGTTCTATTGAGTTAACCATCTCGGATTTACTTACATCTGCATTCTTGAATATCTCGTTATTGAAGAGGCGATCCCTAAGTAACTGATCTCGCTTATCGTATTCCCTACCATCTTCATAGGTGATAGTTGATAGGTAGTTCTGAGGTATATACTCAACATATTTATTTTCGGAACTATTGTCAGACCATTGAATCGCAAAGTCTTTCAATTTGTGAATTTCTTTAACATCGGGTTGTACTTGTTCACGAAGCACGTCGTAAGCAATATGTTTAAGTAACACGGACTTACCTGCACCACGTTTCCCAATAACAGAATTCATATCCCTGTTAAAGTACAACGTGCGGGTTTCGCCATCTTGGTTGTACTCTATTTTGTTGATAAATAGTTCAGGAGATGAGTTTTTGCTTTCAGATGGAGCTCTATCTTGTATCAACACTCTGTTTTTATAGTCAACAACGGCTTGTCTCAGTGTCTCAAAGCAAGAATCTCCTTTTACCCATGTAAATTTCTTTCCAATTTGATCTAAACTGTGAGCGTCACTACTTTGGAATATAGCTTTGGTGGTTAGTGGCTTTTCTACGTCTTCTCCTGTCCAGAATTTTATGTCGTCACTTATGTTTGCAACCTTGTTTGAAGAGTGAATGACAAAATCAGAGTCTTTAGTGAGCGATTCATACATTATTGAACTTCTGGAATTCCCTTTGCCTCTGGACAACATTCCAACAAGTACCTTACCTCTAAGATTAGAAAGTGCATCATCACCTAACGTATTAGTCACATCTTTAAACTCAACTACAGCAATCTTTTTCTCATCTATTGATGTAGCTGCACTGAGCATTTTATGACTGCCTGAAACAGAGCAGTTTAACTTTGTAAGAAAAGGGTCAATATCTTGCTTAGTCAATTCATTCGAAAAAACAAGATGGAGATCACAGCAATCATCCTCTTTATTCGTATAAGTAAGCCGGAGCTCTAAGTTTAAGAAAACTACAATGCCAACTTTTTCAAGTTTATCTTTCAAACCCCAATCGTCGTCACTAAAATTGAAGTAGTTAGTTAGACCAACTACTTCTAAATTCTCGTCTTTGATTTTCTGTACATATTCATCCATAGATGAAGATGAAAAAGCATTCTCTAGTGAAGTATGGAACGAATGTAAGTGTAAATCCCACTTTTTCCATTCTGAACCTCGATTGATTTTTTTGTCGCTTTCCATATTATTTGTCCTCAATATCCCTGACAATCTCATCTATCGCCACCCGCAACTCCTGCTGCTTTTTTACAATCTGCTCAATCTCTTTGTTGAGTTCCTTGATATCAATCACCTCACGGGTATCCTCTGCTTCAACATAGGTTGAAACACTGATTGTGTAGTCGTTTTCTGCAATCTCTTTGTTGTCCACCAGTCTGACAAAGTACTCTTCGTCTGTGCGGTTTACGTATGCATCCAGAATTTTTATACGGTGAGGTTCGCTGAGTTTGTTTTTATTGCCGCTGCGTACAAACTGCTCTGAGGCATCAATAAACAGGGTTTTGTTATCTTTTTTACTCTTTTTAAGCACGATGATGCAGGTGGCAATGGTCACACCAAAAACAGGTCAGGTGGCAACTGGATTACCGCATCAACGTAGTTGTTATCAATCAAGTACTTGCGTATCTTTTTTTCTGCACCGCCTCGGTACAGTACGCCCGGGAACTCAACAATGGCTGCTGTTCCACTGGTAGATAGCCACGAAAGCATGTGCATGGTAAAAGCCAGGTCCGCTTTGCTTTTTGGTGCAAGTACTCCTGCCGGTGAAAATCTGGGGTCGTTAATGAGTAGCGGGTTGGCATCACCCTCCCACTTAATTGAATATGGCGGATTGGAGACAATAGCGTCAAATGGTTCGTCATCCCAGTGTTTAGGGTCAGTCAGCGTATCTCCGTGTGCTATGTCAAACTTTTCGTAGTTGATGTCATGCAAAAACATGTTGATACGACAGAGGTTATAGGTAGTCAAGTTGATCTCCTGCCCAAAAAAGCCCTGTCGCACGTTGTCTTTACCCAGCACCTTGGCAAACTTGAGCAGTAGCGAACCTGATCCACAGGCAGGGTCATAGACTTTGTTTACTGACGTTTTGCCAACTGTAGTGATTTCTGCCAGTAGTTCACTGACCTCCTGCGGGGTAAAAAACTCACCTCCGGACTTACCTGCGTTAGATGCGTACATGCTCATCAGGTACTCATAGGCATCACCAAAGGCATCTATCGAGTTATCTGCATAATTACCAATCTTTAGACCTGCTACTGCCTCCATCAGGCTGGTGAGCTTTTTGTTGCGTTTTTCGACTGTATTTCCGAGCTTTCCTGAGCTCACATCAATATCATCAAACAGTCCCTTAAAGTCATCCTCGCTGTCTGCACCATTGGCAGAGCCCTCAATATTATTGAATATCTTCTCTAGTGTTTCGTTAAGATCGGGATCGTTTTTGGCACGTTTAACGACATTGGTAAACAATTCGCTGGGCAGGATATAAAAGCCCTTTTCTTTAACGGTGTCTGCCCTGCCGTATTCGGCGTCTTTGTCTGCGAGTGTGGCGTAGTCAAAGTCTTTGTTGCCTGCGCGCTGTTCTTCTTTATTGATGAACTCGGTCAGGTTTTCGCTGATAAAGCGGTAAAACAACATACCAAGCACGTACTGCTTAAAATCCCAGCCATCAACGCTACCACGCAGGTCATTGGCAATCTGCCAGATGGCGCGGTGTAGTTCTGAGCGTTCCTGGTCTTTGGTTACGGTTTTAGTATTTAACTTTGCCATAGTTCTTCTGATTAATATTAAACTTGTTGCGACCGATATTCGATCCAGAATAAAATAATGATGCACAATCACTATTTACGGTTATCATTTTTCCCATGAAGATGTCTGGACTACTTCTGTTTTGATTATACATCCAGTAAGTGAACTAAATAACCCTCAAATATTGCTGCTAAGTATTTTTCAGGTAAGACTTGTAGTTTTCGATGAGTAATTGAGAATCTTCGATATAAGCAATCTCGGGTTCAAAACTGGATGTGTGAATGCTTCCTTTAGAAAGTTGTGCCTGAGTATCAAGAATGCTCATGACAAGAAGTTGCACAATATACAAACCGTAAGAGTACCAGAACAAGCGATCCCTATCTATAGCGCGTAATGTGTATGGATTCATATGAACCACACCTGATAGGACTTTATAATCGTTTTCGTAAATCTTTAAACGACTCTTTGCTGACATTTCATAAGCACTAGGTATTTTTACCCTAACGCTTGATTTGCTGGCTAGGGGATACTTCTTTCCAGTCAGTAGTTCATAATCTAATCTTTCCATAGCATTCATCAGTTCTTCGGGATCTTGCGAACTTATTGCTGCTTCAACTTGCCAGAATAGCTCGAGCAAAGATCGTATTGCGATCAAGCAATATTTTTTGTTTCTTTGGGCAAGGATGTTACTGCATAAAGCATCGAACTCTTTAAGGAGTCGATTTATTTTTAGGTCGGTTACAGACTTGGGTTTACTGATCTGATATTTACTTAAGACTATACCCCGACGAATATTTGCCCTGAATTGACCTATGAATGTATTAAGATTAATGCTCTGGGATATCGAAGTCATCTCATTATTCTTTGTATACCGTGTTAACTCCTTCGTGTTCCCTGTCGAATCGGCAGTTATGTAAACTAGGGCCGTTGAAGCTTGAAGCCACTGTTTTTTCTAAGAGTCGTATTGTGCTGTTACTATATCCGATCCAGCCCCAAAAGTTAACACCCTCCGCCTTGCACGCCAGCCCAACCAGGCATACTATAAAAGCATAGCAATCTCACCAATGACCTCAGAACACACAACAAAACCCAGACTCTCAACCATAGCAAAAATCCTGCTGCTCACACTCCCTCCCACCCTTTCACTAATCCAGCATCTCGATCCGTTTGGCCTTAACCCGAATCCTTTTGTCATCATCTTTGCCCACTGGCTGCTCTGGACCGGATTCTATTACATCTGTGCCATTGTTATATGGAAACTTATCAGCAGCAGACCACCACAGGTTGGATCAGCTGGTACAGATGACGAATCCGGGCATCAGGAGGATACGACACAAACAGACGGCTTTAACGCCTGGTATGAGATGAAACGCGGGTTTTTTATCTACTGGGGCTTCTTCTTTGGTGCTCTGGTAACAGGCATAACCGTACTGATAGTTGCTTCCATACTGTCTGCTACGTTCCTCTGGCGTCTGAATGTTGAATGGGAGGGCTATCAGGAATACAGACAGCTGCAGCAAACTGATCGGGGCAGATAATTGGATACATATGATCCGGTTACCAGAAACTGCCTGCTGTTGTCAGGCACAAGTCAGGATCAGCAAACCCGATACTCAGTGACAGACATAACATGTAACTACGAATATGTTATCCCGCGTCCCCAGTACTCAATAAATCCGGGCTGTACCTGCAATCCGTCCCTGCCATGTCTCAGTCCTGCCTCTATACGTGTAACGACAATGTCTGCAAGCTCCTCGGGGGTCTGTGCCTGTCGCAATTCCTGCGAATCAGCCCAGTACGGCAGCGTGTTTGCAAGTACAGAGATGACGGCCGACTGATCAGAACCGGGGTACAGCTGCTGCATAAGCGCTCCTGTTTTACCGGTAAGGGTGTATAAAAAGTCTGACAGCAGGGATACGCGATCAGCGCGGGACTGCTCAATATACTCGGGGTAATCTGACCAGATCAGTTGTCTGTACTCAGGATGCGCCCTGGTCAGAATGCTTGTGCTGCTGAGAAACTTATTGACAGACCTGATCAGTGGTATAGACACAGGGGTGATCTCAAGAGGCTCCTGTGCTGATTCTCGATTGCTCTGAGCCTGCAGGGTCTCCTCAAGCAGAGACAATTCGGAAGGACCCACCAGTCCATCACTTGCAAGTGGTCGCTCATTAAACCTAATCAACAGCCTTACGGCCTCATCTGTCAGTCGTTTTGATACCGGATCGAGCAGAATATTAAACGACTCACTGTTTATCTGTTTTCCCTGCTTAGCATAGGCAGCAATCATGCGGTTGACGTAGTCGGGATCCTCTGTAACAAAGTGCTCGTGCAAACCAACCATGTAAAGCGGGTCACCAAAATACCACGATCCGAGCATGGTTGTCGCAGTCTCTACCTCACGCCTGATGGCTGTGACAGGATCGGTTTTTAACTCGTCGATAACTCCGGCACGCCGCTCAGGTAAAACCGGCAGCATTACCCGCTTCTGCTCTGCAATCAGCAGAAAATCCTCAGGTGACTGCCGGGCGATCTTTTGCAGGAGGTCTACAAGCTTCTGTTCATCCTGAAGTAACGCGTATTCTACAACCTCATCGCGGGTTATCCAGCCCTCCCTCATCATCGCCTGCATCCAGCGAACCAGGGTGGCGTATCCGATAGTTGATGTGACATCCTTTGGCGGGTCAAAATAATCCAGATTCTCCTGCTCACAGATCGCTATCAGTGTAGTCATGTCAGTAAGCGCCTCATTCATCAGATGTGAAAAATCATCTCGTGCGTTATGCTCGGTCACCTGAAAATGCGTGCGTTCATGTGCGTCAACGTGCTGCAGCTTTCTTCTGATAGCCTCAACAGGCAATCCGGGATCAAACACCGCAAATGCGATTGGCAATCCTGTAACAGGATCGGTCCCTGCAGCAATCCCTGATGCCGGAAGCCCGGAATACCATCATTTGCTCCTACCTCTGAGATGTTACTCAGCGGCGCAGATCGCTTCAGACTGCTGACGAGGTAGACATTCTGGTTTAAATCGCTGTTTACGGGGAGTCCCAGACGCTGTCTCTCCTTCTTTAACCATTCACGGTGTGATGCAGCCTTATCCTGCATATAGCTGAGCGCCTCCTCGTATACTTTGGAATGCGTTTCACCCAGATATGGTGACGTAGACAGAAGCAGTTCAACAGTCATGTTATAAAAATCCTGATGCCTGCCACCGTGTGCCTGTGTGGGCGGATCCGGTGGTTCAGGAGTTGTGTCTTCAAACAGCGTATCCTCTATATCTCCAGTGAAAAAGTGCTGCAAAGCCCCGGTACTTGAATACGGTCCACTCACCCACTCTGTGCCTTGACTGTGGGGGCCGATTACACGGACAAACATCTCGCTGTCTGGATTTGCGCCGGACTCCAACAGTCGCTTGTATGCTGCAGCATAAACACTTTGTATGTGTATATGACTGCTCACAAGTTCCTCCTCAAAAAATGAATCCGGAAGCATATCAGTCACAAGTGCTGCAAACTGTCTGGAACGTTCCAGAAATATCGCGGGAGGTCTTGTCTCTGGATTGTCAATCTGCTGCTGCAGACTTTCGTCGAGTTCATAGGACCGCTGCACAGGTTCTGACAGCTGTGATTCATATCTGGCCGTAAGCCGGGGATATAAGAGACCTATCTCTGAATACGCCGAATCTGTTTCCATGAATGTGATGCTTTGCTGACAGCCGGAAGTAGATACACGACTGTCTCAGAAATAATAGCCTGTATTGCAGGCATTATACAAAGTGCAGCAGGCACGTGCTATACTCACCCCCATGAAACCAGAAACCGTAGAAGCGCTGGTCGTCAACATCCGCAACCATCCCGACACCGGCCAGACAACAGAGTTTACACCTAAGACAGCTGCGTGCCCGGCGGACTGCTACCTGCTTGAAAAACGCCATTACAACGGGACAACATATAATACCTGCGCACTGGCACGGGCTGTGATCACAGCTTCAGCACGTGTGCTGGGTAACAGACACCTGTACACCGAGCGCGAACGTATCCCGGGTGAGCTGCTTGATTGCCCTGTGGGCGTGATGCTTGAGCAGGACGCGATCATCATCCCCAACGCCTCAGATCCGGAAGTCGGGATTGAGCTGCGTCTGCGCAGCAGACTGTAATATCCCAGCTAACTGACTAGAAGATATCAAATATCTCCGACAGGAATGACTCACGCTTGCGCGGCCTGTTTCTGTCAGAGCCTCCACGGTAGTCGTCGTCATCGTCACCACCGATACGTGGTGCATTCTCATCACCGTAACTGTCATTTTGTTTTACTGCGGCAAGCAGCTTTTCCAGCTCGCCTTTATCAAGCCAGACACCACCTGAGACAGGACAGTATTCGATCTCGATACCAAATTTGGTGATCTTTTTCATCTCAACTTCTGGGTGCAGTGGACTCTTCATCGCGATCTGAATAACAAGTAATTACTGAAGACGTATTATTATGTGTGTCCGGGTGTACATCTGATTGCATATCATCCGGAGTCACGTCCGTCTGAGGCAGCAGTGCAGATCCGATCTGTTCCCGTGTCAGACGGGCAAGATTCATGGCGTTTCTGACCAGCAGCACAGGACCGGCCGGGCGGTCATCCGGACTGCGGTCGCTGCGGTCAAACATGTCATAGAGCAGATGCAGCTGACCGGTTGCTGGAAACGTGTAGCACCCGAGAATTACAGGAGATGTGATATAGAATCCGCCGCGTATCTGCGTAATGCCTGAGGGAACAGAAGGTGTAGCGCTGAGTTTGTTTTGCTTGATCAGAACAGGGTGCTCATGCGTATACTCCGAAAAGCCATGTGTACCTTTGAGCAGCAGACGGGTTACCAGCCGTTCCTGGGACGGAATCAGATTCTGATAGGCAAGGCCGTTCCAGCCTTTGTCCGGGAATGCGCCCTCTGCATCAGGACAGTAAGGGCTTTGTGCCTGTGAATGATCTCTAAGCAGCGAGTAGCCTACAGTAAAGACGTCCGCACCGATCTTGGCTGCGGGATCAAAATCCTCAAATTCATAGCTGGTGTCTGCATGCCAGCCCAACTGAACAGCTGACGCTGCAAACGCGTTATCTCTGCTGACATGCTTCCAGGTAAACAGTGGCCACAAATCTGCAAAGTCAAATACAGGGACACCAAGTTCAGGATGTGCCCCTCGCACAATCGATGCTAACAGCTCAGAAAACTTTTTCTGAGTGATACGTTCGAGAACAGAATCTCCCAGCTCCATTTGTATATACTAACTATATACATTGTAGCATGAATATTATGATATAATACAGGTATATAGCATTGATCATCATGGAACTTAACACACTGCACAGACCGGACGCACAGCGTATCGTCACCCACGAACCCCATAAGGGTATGGAGTTAAAGACGATTGCTGAGCCGCTAAGCGGACCCGAACAGATAGAGGAGCTTATCCCCGGCTTTAGTGAGGCATATTCAGACGCACTAAACCGTGTCGGTCCTCTTGTTTACTCTGATCCGGGATTTGTCCACCCGGCGCTGTTCTTCTGTGACGATGCCGGTTTTAACAGATATCTCGGCCGCGCACTTGCAGATTCAAATTCGCCTACGGCAGAAGGAGGACCGGGTAACCTGGTCTACTCAGGACATGAGAACGCGATTTACATCCGCAGAAATGCGTTTGCCAATCGTGTAAAAAAAGGAGGATGGGACAGAGAGTTTATGGTCAGGGGAATTGTCGAAGAGATGCTGCATGCAGGTTCAACATTCGTTTCTCCGGACGGTACCGGCATGCGTGTCGGTTTTTATACAGTGCAGGCTGATGGTGCCAGGATTGTTGATTCGTCCCGACGACTGGAAGGCGGTCTGTATGCATGGCACACAGAAGCAATGACACCTGAAGAACTGGCTGAATACGGTGATGTTGACGAATACAGAGGTCAGGTTGAAGACCCTCTGCAGATTGCATTTACAGAACATGTCACCTCACTACTTGGCGCAATGCTGTTTGATGCGCAGCCGTATAACAAGGAAGGTGACAGAGTATCATTTTCGATCAGACTGGCAGACGGGCTTGCAATGGGCGTGGGATCGTTCCGCAAGGAACACCTGCGTGCTATGTACTCATTCTCAGACATGACATTTGAACAGCGACTCTATGCAACACTGCAGGCAGGAACATTGCCCGCATTTAAAGATTTTATGATTGATCCGCTGAATAAACTGAAGTATAAGCATTTCAAGCGACTGTCACAGCAGCTCAAACACACCAGCGGACAACCGATTTCGCTTAATGACATCCAGAATAAAATGATTCCGTCGCTTGTGACAGCATACGGATACATGGGCAACAAAATCATGATGGTCACCGACCGGACCATATTTACCGACGTCATGCACAGGCGAACGAGATAGCATGCCCGCGTAACAGCCTATGATACAATCCATTCAATACTACGGATATACATGGACCAGATTGACCGCACCGCTTTTCTGACAGATTTTATCCTTAACAAGGATGCTCTGACACGCGCAGACAGACAGCGGCTGGTCGGCGAGCTGTATACATATGCCGAACTGTACAATCTTGAGGGGATCAGCAGGCCAGAACGTCTTCTGGCACTTGAAAGCGGCTCCAGCTTTGCAGCTGTCTCAGATATCGGCGGCAGCGTTCATGCTCTTGAGATCGCTCACCTCGATGTCTATTTCTCAGGACGCGCACCCTACCTGCTTGCAGGCCTTGATGCCAGTAAAGATATACGGCTTCACTCTCCCCTGTTCTATCGCATGATCGGTCACCATGTTATCCCTGTGCAGAACCAGTTTCCGGGTATTAATCCTGATGTGCATACGATGCTTGAAGAACTGACAGGAAAACAGATTGCACCAGGCTATGACACCGGCCACCATGGCGCAGGTCAGTGCCGCAGGGGTGAATTGTCCAGAACCGGTGGCGTGATCACCTGGGATGCCCTGCATTTTCCGGACCAGTGGAATCTGTTCAACCTGCACGAGACGATGAATGTCTGGTTTGAGGGTGACAGTTTTTACCAGGAGGTAAAACTGACGAACACAAACGACCATCCGATTCCGGTTTCATTGCTGCATCACCCCTACTTTGTCAATCCGGCAGCTTCTCTTGACGGTGCACGTGTTGATCTGGTTTCAACCCGCAACAAAAAGCGCAAGCTGCTCTTTGACCTGGGACGTTACGTCTCAGACGGTGAACAGCGGTTTAACGGCATCCCTGTGCTGGAACGTGATCAGGAGCTTGCGTTTACCCGCAGTGATGGCACCGAGCTCAGGCTTGGCTACTACGGGGACTATGACCAGACAACGGGAGGCATCCAGATATTTTCAAACGGACCGACAAATGAACGTCTGCTTGCTGACTTTGCAGCCAAGCATGAACTGCACCGCAAGCGCAGAGCAGCAATGCATACGCTTCTGACCGGGCTGGGCTTTGAACATTCCGACCCTGCAGCTGATGATATGGAAGATTTTACCCGTACTCAGCAGCAGCTGAACGGCCTCACCTCTGTCTGCATTGAGGTCAACACTTCAGGCGGCAACATCTATGCCGACGAAGACAGCGGTGCTGTGATCCTGCAGCCTGGGGAGTCACGGCGGTACGGGTACAGGGTGCGGCGGGAGTCGTGACGTTGTCCCGATATTAGAGATACTTCTTGAGTTTCGTAAACAGCGCCTCATCAATCTCGATTTCACCCGACTCCATAGCTGCAATGCGCTTTTTTTCTGATCGTTCTCCGGGATAAAACAGCTCCGTGTCAGAGTTCTGCTTGTAGGCAGTGATGATCTGCTCTGTCTGTTCATCCAGAAACTCATGCCCTGCAAACTTTGACGGGTCAAGTGCTATCAGCAGACTGCCGTAATCGCAGTCAGTATCGTTTTGTGCATAGACACTGCCTGCGAGAGACCCCGCCAGGATCTGGATCATAAGCGCAAGCCCGGCACCTTTATAGGATCCGTCAAAACTTGTCACATAACCCTCCTTGGCAGCTGACGGATCAGTTGTCGGATTACCCTGCTGTCAAAAGCGTGTCCGTCTTTAAGCGGACTTCCGCTGATTTCGTGCGCGACAAGATCACCCCAGGTATATGATGCAGTACTCATATCAAGTGTAATGCTGCTTTGCCGGTACGGCAGTGATATAGCCAGGGGGTTGGTCCCAAACACCGGACGTCTGCTCCCCGCCGGGGCAAGTCCCGGGTCGGCCGACGAAAACATTATCCCTGCAAAGCCTTTGCTGGCAAGCGCAGATGTGTAGTATCCGATCGGACCGCTTGAGTTGTCAGTGTTGTACACAGCAACAGCTGCCATGCCGTGCTCGCGTGCAGTCAGTTCTGCCTCGCGTAGTGCAATGCTGCAGGCATACATCGAATTATTGCGTCTGCCGTCCACCCGGACGGTTGTTGCTGAGGTATGTTCTACAGCAGGTTTATCTGCCGTGGGGTCACGTTCGATCCTCCAGCCAAACAGTTTAGGCAGCCCCTGCGAACTGCCGGACAGCGCACCGTAGAGGATCACGTCTCCGATCGCACCGCGTTCCTCCAGAGAATATCCGTATGACGCAAGCACCGCATCAATCACCTGTTGTGTTTGGGGAATAGTGATCTTCATGACAGGGTTGTAAGGCTCATGCCGCCATCGATGGTCAGAATCTCGCCGCAGACCGAGTCGCTTTGTGCCAGATACATGATTGCATCTGCAACTTCTGCCGGCTCAATCCAGCGCTTTGTCAGATGGTCCGCAGCATGCTTCTCAAGCGTCGAATGGTCCATCTCGCCCCACATCGGTGTCAGGGTTTTGCCTGGCGCAACAGAATTGACAAGAATATCGGGCGCCAGATGTTTGGCCAGGTTTTTCATGAACGAATCAAGTGCGGCCTTCATTGCCGAGTAGGCAATCGCTGAGGGTCTTCCGTGACCTGGCCGTCCATGCACTGACGAGACAAATATTATTCTGCCCTGCTGCATCAGCGGGCGTAAAGCATTTGTGACCCTGACCTGTGCAAGAAAATTGACTTCAAAGATGTCTCTGAATGCATCCAGATTATCGGGGCTGTCATCCTCGCTGAATATTCCTGCATTATTTATCAGAACGTCAATCCGGCCGTATTCGTGCTTCACAGCAGCAACAAGTCCTTCTACATCGCTGTCGGAAGTGATATCTGCCTTAATACTTACGCAGCTCACACCTGCTGCCTGTGCAGCCTGTTCTACATCCTTCGCGCCTGTGCGGTCACTGCTGTAGGTGATGGCAATATCAGCGCCAGCCTTGATAAACGCCAGTGCAGCTGCTTTTCCGATACCTTTTGAACCGCCTGTTATCAGCACCCGGGACCCTTTGATCTGCATACTGTTTGAGAGCTATGCACAACTCTAGCATGCTCGGCAGGGGTTAGTCTATCTGCAGAAATGTGATATACTATAAGTTATATAGAAATGATATATGAGCGAACGTGTAACCACTTCTGCACCAAAATTTACCCGCAATGACAGTGGAACAGTCATCGTTGCCGGTGCACAGTTTGTCGAATGCCCGCAATCCTGTATTTTTCAGATGCAGTCAGAGCGCGGCAACACGTGTATGCTGCTGGAACTCGGTCTTGCGAGGGCCGTTGGCGTTATGCTGGCACGACCGGATCTGACAGAGCAGCTGCAGCGCTGCCCCGGACCTTCGGAAGCCGGAATGATTGACTGTCCTGCGGGTGTCGGCTTTTATGACGGAAACCTTTTTTCTTAATCCTGACGTCCTGCGCAGCAGTGACGATCACGTAACATAATCAGCAATGGAGCAACTGCACACAATCACACCCGAATCACCTGCATTAAAACATGTTCTGATCCGCGGACGCAGCCCGCAGTACTCGGCACTGATATCAAGTCAGGGAGCTGGTACGCCCCGGGCAGTGACGCTTGCAGGGTATCCACTCATGCCGATGGGACCTGCTCCTGTTGAAGATCCTAAAGGTGACAGAGGCGAGATGCGGATGTTCAGCCACCTGATGATGTTTCCGGGCGGTTCAAACGGTCCGTTTATGCCTGCTGATGCAGATTTTGTGGAAGACAAGACCGGAGTCAGGTTTTATCCGTTTCAGAAACACGGCCGGGCGGGCATGCGACCGCACGGCTTCACCCAGACGATTGATGCTACTGGCGGTCATGGGACCCCCTCGGCAGCCGAGTTTGAGCTTCGTTTTCCCGGCAGTGACGAGTATATCTGGCCGTTTCATCTTTCTCAGAAGCATTCATGGATTGAAGACGGTACAGCCTATCGCAGAGAGATCACAGTCACAAACACCGGCACTGATCCGATGTTTCTTAACCTCGGGTTGCATGACTTTCTGGGTGTGCAGCCGGACCAAATGCGTGCCATCCGGGTAACAGAAGCCGTATCAGGCAGAGAACTCTTCAGCTTTGCAAACTACAACAGACCGGATGATGAGCACGAACAGCCGGCATACGAGTATATGCACGTGCATCTTGGCGATGACGCTCCGGTGTTTGAGTATCAGCTGGATGGAGACTTCCGCGATGTCACATTTAACTCGTGGACTGACATGATCGGCTCATATGGACCGGCAATTATCAATACGCTTATCGATCAGCAGATTGCACGGTATCCGGATGCAGCCTACTACTTTGAGGCCAACAGGGATGGTATCGTTGCCTACTATCAGAATGTAATTTCCTACGCATGCCCGGTTGAGGTTGCAGTCCCGCACTTTGGCGCTGCATACCGGCATGACAGGGCAGTTGTTCTGAAGCCGGGTGAGCTGCGCAGGTACGGTGTGACGATTCGCGCAGTGTGATCTGGATCCGAGAAACGTTCAAACATACACTTCTAAAGTACACTTCTCGCAATTGTACTGTGCAACTAATATTCCCGTGGTGGTTCTAGCCGGTTTGTGATTGCTGTCTCCTTAATTTCCGGCAAAGTCATGATGGGTTTTTGACCTGTGAAAGACCATAAATTTACTGCAAACACCGACTCTCGCTTGCAAATCAGGACAGTCATTACAAAAGGCACTAGTGTTACAGTATTCTCTTAATCTGCTATTCGCATCTATGGTTTTATCCCGTTCTCGGATTTGCTAGGATGACGTAATCAGTCACTACGCAGATTATGCAAATCGGACCATCCACAGGTATGTACTACAAACTCAACGGAAACGAACGGATTGTTGAATCGTTTCTGTCAGCTGTACAGTACGCCCGGGGCGCCATTGAAATACAGTTTGGTACGGCTTTTGTCAGTCACGCAGAGGACCTGATGCAGCATGCCGATGCGATCAGGGATATCCCTTACCGTTCGCTGCATGCACCCAACCTGAAGGGTATTCATTACAGTGATAATCCCGAGGCACACAGAGTTCTTGCCCTGATAGAACAAATGACGGAGGTTTTTGACCTGCACACGGTAAACTTTCATCCTGATGTTATTGACGACTTCAGCGTCTTTTCTGCTTACCCGGGCATCCCGTATGCTTTCGAAAACATGGATCCTGACAAGTCCTTCGGTCAGAGTGTTGAAGATATGGAGACGGTATTTGAGCAGATGCCGGAGGCGGGGATCGTGATCGACCTGCAGCACTGCTTCGTGAATGACCGCTCCATGCAGCTTGCGACTGATCTCCACAAACACTTTGCCGACCGGCTGCGTCATTATCATGTGAGCGGTTACACGCCTGAGCTTGTTCATGCGGTTTTGTGTCGTACTCAGCAGGATTCTGTTCTTGATGCAGCAGTCGCTGATGTGCCGGTAGTCCTTGAAGGGATTGCAGAAGAGGCAGATGATGTCTCTGCGGAGATGGCTTACGTGACAGAACACATGGGCTGACCGGATTTGCTAGTTACCATCTCTGCTGTATTTGCTATAATCTTTCTATCACTTCACTGATCATGAGCAAGCTGACGTCGCCAGTTCTGCCCTTTTTCCTTTTTGCCGCACTGTTCGGTTTTACATTTCTGGGGCTTACACTCTGGGATCAGACTTCTGCTCAGAGCGGACCGGTAAGGGTTAAGATCACGCCGGTTGTCAGTTTTTCAGAAGATATCAGTGACTGTCTCAAACCAGGCAGTCTGCGAGCTCTGATTACTGACCCTGCTCAGGATACTACCCTGCCGCAGAATTCGATCACAGTCACAGGTGCAGTTGAGAATGATTGCGCTCCTCTGTTTGCTGACAAAGAACATTCAACAACCGTGCAGTGGTTTGTGGATGGGAACCTGCAGGACGAAAGTTCGTTCTCCCTGAACCTGGACGATCTGCCGCGGGAGATCATACGGTCCGGCTGCTGACTGCTCTCACTGTTGCCGGTTTCGGGACACTGACAGATGATGCGGAACGTACACTGACTGTTGAAGGTGCGGTCGAAGGTGCAGCGACAGCGCGTCCGACTCAGACAGCGACACCAGCTGCTACAAAGCCTAAGGCGACTGCAACAAATACACCCACACCTACTCCCTCACCAACCCGGCTGCCTGCAAACAAGGTTCCGCAGGCGCAGATTACTTCACCTGCAAACAAATCGACACATGACGTTAATCAGAGTGACAGAGGCGGGTGGTATGTAAACGTGAGTTTTAGAGGCGAAGGGTTTGATTCTGAAGACGGTAATCTGTCCGGGGATTCGCTGCGCTGGTTCTATCAGAGAACCGGAGGCAAGAAGCTTCCATTTGGCTCAGGTACAAGTGCTGTCGCAAAACTCTATACAGGTGAGGCCTGCACGACAACAACATACACAATCTTCCTGGAAGCGACTGACTCCAGCGGTGCCACCGGCGTTAAAACAATCGGCGTTAATATCAGAAGCATCTGCATTTACTGATGAAAAAGATCCTCATTCCAATAAGCATTATCCTCGGCATCGCCGCAGGTGTCTTTATGTTTGCTGCATCACGCGGTCAAGCAGAGGCAGACAACGGTTTTTCGCTTGTTCGCGAGGCCGGCTCTGTCAGGTACAAAGAGTCAGCGGATCAGGATTATGCGGATATGCCTGCTGACGAGATCTCACTGCCGGCCGGATCGTTTGTACAGACAAGCGAGGGAGCGTTTGCCCGCATCTTCCTGCCTGACAATTCACTGATTTCGCTCAGCGAAAACACAGAAGTGCAGGTTGTCTGGGATGACAGCACCGTGAGCATCCAGCAACTCGTCGGCAAGACCTGGAACCGGGTTCAGTCGGTCACCAGCGGTGGCGAGTTTACCGTGGAGACCCCCTCTGCTGTAGCTGCTGTGCGCGGTACGATCTTTGGAGTGGATGTGATTGACAGTGAAACATCTGTCTATGTTACTGAGGGTGATGTCGATGTAACACGGTTCCTTCTGCGCGAAGGTGTCAAACGTCCTGATCAGACAATCTCGCTTACGGGTAACGAACATGCGGATGTGCTGCCTGAAGGCCAGCTGCAGAAACGCCCTGTCAGAGATGACGAAAAGACACGTCTGTGGTTCAGACGCAACAGGGCAATCGATCAGATATTCGAACGGCTTCGCAGCGAGGATCCGGTAAACCTGAGACGCCGTCTCATGCTTGAGCTGTCGGATTTCGAGGCACGGGGGAGAAATGCGTTTTGACAGTAAAGAAAATGATCCTGTGGCGATGGATCTTGAAACACTGACAGAACGGCTGAAACCAGTTGCAGATATTGTAAATCTGGACGAACGCTCCTGCCAGCGGAACAGTTCTGAGGACTACCGTGCGGCTGCAGAGCTTCTGAATGAATACAGCGATAACGTCGAAAACTACAACCGTCTCAATGATGTTCTTGTCACCATGTCCCGCGTCTGTGAGGACAGCATGATCACCGAACAGGAGACCGAAGAGATCCGTACTGTTAGCAGATTCAATTGAAAGCCGCACGCTTTCCTCTAAACCGCTACTCGGCACTGGTTGCGATTATCAGTCTGATGGTGTTTTTCACATCGTTCATTGGTTTTCTCAATGCGACGAACAACATTTTTCTGGATGCGCTGCAGGGCGAGAATGATGTCCGCAGCGAAATTGTTATTGTGGGGATCGATGATGCCTCACTTGCTGAGATTGGAAGCTGGCCCTGGGACAGAAGCGTTTTTGCCGATGTTATCGGAACAGTTATTACGCAGGATCCCGGTGTGATCGGGATTGATGTTCTTTTTCTGGAAGAACGCAGCGGAGACGATGAGCTTATGGCAGTACTGGAACGTTCGCCTGTCCCTGTCGTGTTCGGCAGCAAATTGGACGGAGAGAACGTTCTCGCATCTGTGTTTGATTCACCCCGCGGATTTGTGAACTTTGACCAGGATGCAGACGGAAAGATCAGAAAGACGCTTCCCTGGAGGCAGACTGCCGAGAGCTGCGAGCTCTCATTTTCTCTTGCGGTGATGCGTGAATATCTCAGGCTGACGGACAGCAGCGGTCTGTGTTCTGAGACTGTAGAGCTGCGCAGCAACAGCTTTGCGGTAGAACCGGACGGCCTTTCCTTCGCTTACTCCCGTCACCCGTTCCGTTATGTTTCAATAGCTGACGTGTACAACGGTACAGTCGACCCTGAGACATTTACTAATGCAATTGTTCTGATCGGTTCCACTGCAGTCGATCTGCGTTCCAACCTCAATGATAATTTCACCGGCGTTCTTGGCAATTCACTCCCCGGAGTCGAAATACATGCCAATATCATCAACAGTTATCTTACTGGCAGTTTTTACCGGCAACCTCCTGTTGCCTTTGTTGCGGTGTCAATATTGCTCGTGACCTATGCGATCGCGTGGGCGGACTTCAGGTATAAGCGCATCTTTACAGGAACGGCATTGCTTGTTGCTGCACTTGCCGTTAACTTTGCAGTCAGTATTATGCTGTTCCAGTTCGGCTGGCAGAATTGCTTCATTCAGGTTCTGCTGGCGCTACTTGCAGCATTCATCTCGTCAATAATCATCAAGTATACGCTGCAGGACCGTGAAGCGCGTTTTGTAAAAAAAAGTGTTCTACCGTTATCTTAACGAACCGCTCCTGAACATTCTGATCGAGGATACAAGCCGTCTGAGTCTTGGTGGCGAGAGCCGCGACATGAGCGTGCTCTTCTCAGATATCCGCGGTTTTACGTCTATCTCCGAAAAAATGTCTTCACGTGAGCTGATCACGATGGTCAACGACTATCTGCACTTTATGACAGACATCATACTCAGCAAAAATGGTACGATTGACAAATATATCGGAGACGCCATCATGGCGTTCTGGAACGCTCCGGTTGATGATGCACAGCATGCGATCAATGCTGTTCTTGCCGCGCTCACAATGCAGGAACGCCTCGAAATCTTTAACCGCGACTACCCGCAATACCCAGAGATCGCAATCGGTATCGGTATTAATTCAGGTGATATGACCGTCGGCAATGTCGGTGGCGAACAGCGCTTTGACTACACCGTTCTTGGCGATAACGTCAACCTTGGATCACGCCTTGAGGGGCTGACCAAAAAGTACGGTGTTACCTGCATCGTTTCTGAGTCGACGAAAAAAGCTGCAGAGAAGCAGGTGCACGACGACTCTGTCCTGTTTCGTCTGATAGACAACGTGATCGTAAAAGGGCGGGAGAAGCCGATCCGGATTTATCAGCCGCTTCGTAATACCCCCAAAAATAAACAGCTGCTTAGCGATTTCAGCAAAGCATATGATCGGTACTGCAGCGGCGACTTTACCAGGGCGGCAAAGCTTTTGCAAATCATTGATGACCCTGTAGCCAGGCTCTACGAAGAGCGGATTCGAGAGATCGGTGAGCCGCCTGGGGATTGGACTAGTGTCTGGGAGTGGACTGAGAAATAGTCCACCCGAGAAACGTTCAAAACTACACTTCTGGAATACACTTCTGATTTTGAATTGCTCGATCTCATTGAGACACAGGAAGATGCTGACATAATGTTTGTCGGACAATATCAGGACTTTTCTAAATTTCGGCTAAATTCCAAAAGAATTCTATAGTATCCCCGACTCTACGAATGTTTGCGTTCTCTGGATAAATAACAATATCAATGCATCTTCTACTAGACTGTCCCAGAATGCATCATTCATCAAATCCGGAAGACTATTCAGAACGAAGTTTAATAGTGCTTTGCTGAAGCGTTCTCGTCAGCTTCTCCGCTTCAGCTGCCGTGCCAGTACAGCCTGCGTAAACGGCATCAGGTTTTCTGCTGCACGGATGAGGAGAACGGGTCCGGCGGGTCTGTCGTGAGCTGGCCTATGTGGCCTGTCAAACAGATCATATACCGGCTTGACCCCCCGCGAGTCGTAATAGCAGCCGATAATGACCGGTGAGGTAATGAACCATGAATCAGCGATTTTTGTAATACCTGTTTCATTCGTTGACTGCAGCAGCTTCCACTGGGTTTTGAAGATTACATTCCCCTCACCGGTCCGGGTAAAAACACGAGCTGTCTGGTTATACTTGAAGTAGCGGTGAGTACTTACTGCTGTGTTTACCTCCAGTTCAGGACTGGTGGACAGCTGGTTCCACCCGGGTTCGGACAGTTTTCCTTCGGCAGCACTGCAGTAGGGTGACAATGTTGAATCGCCAAACGGTAATGTGTAGTAGATGGAACTTGCACTGGTTAATCCAAGTGACTCGTCGGTTACATTCATATGAGCGCCCCGGGCCTCACTGCGTCGGCGGTTTATAGCCGTCCGGTATAGATCGAGCCCAAACAACTGTTCTTCGGTCAGAACCGGAACTTCAAGAAACTTATCCAGCTGGCTGCTTCTGATCATATCACTGATCCTGAACTGCGAGACTGTCTCTGTTACTGATACGCCGTATTCCATGATGATTTTTCTGATATATACATTATACAATATTCGGTCCGAACCCCATGCAGCTTGTTACCTTGTCTCAGCTCTGCAACAATAGGTAATATCTCTTACGCACTAAGCTATGCTTGCAGACGCTCCTGTACATCCAAGTTTTTCCAGCAATGATCTTGATGCCGCAAAGACGTTTTATTCAGACAGACTGGGATTGAAAGTCATTCACGAGGGAGACGGTTTTCTGGTTTTGGCAACACCTGGCGGACAGTTTATGGTCTACCACAAGGACAACCATAAACCGGCAACGTTTACAGTACTTAATTTTGAAGTCGATGATATCCGTGAGGCTGCATCTGCTCTGGCAGAGGCCGGGATTGTATTTGAGCAGTACGAAGAGTTCGGTACGGATAAACTGGGAATTTCAGAGATGGGTGATACTAGGATGGCCTGGTTTACTGATCCTGCCGGCAATATTCATGCGCTGATGCAAAAGGTTTAGCTTTCGACGGGGTACTTTACTGCGTTCTTACGCATCTTGCGTTCGATAGCTTCGAGCAGTGGAATGTCACAATCCCCTGCGAAATAGATCAGATACATGGCTATGTCAGCCAGATCATCTGCCACTTCCTCGCGTTTTAGCCGGGCCAGCTCTGTGCTTTCGGCTTCATCAATCCACTGGAAATGTTCCAGCAGTTCGTTTGCTTCAAGTGATATCGAGATCGCCAGAATTTCGGATTGTGGTATCTGGTCCAGTCACGCTGATCTCTGAAAATAAGAAGTTCGCGAACGAGTGTATCGAGATTTTTCATACAGCAAGTATATGCTTGTGGTGCAGTCAATGTCCAGTCAGGTAGAGATCTGTAGCTGATACTTTCTCAGGTCACGTTCCCGCAGGGGATCAAATACTGACGGATCATCCTTTTTTAACAGACGGGCAAGACTTTTGCCTGCAAGTTCATACGGTCTGGCAACATAATCGGCTCCAGCCCTGTAGAGATCGGCAACATCCTCCTCATACTGTGCTGTGATGATCACCTTTGCCTTTGGGTTCTGATTCTTGACGCTTCTTGTCAGGATAATATTGTCTTCAAAATCCGGCATAGTCGAAAGCACTACAGAGGCATAAGAGATCCTTGCGGCCTCCTGAATTGACGGATCCGCGATATCACCAAATACAACGGTGTACCCGTCTGCATCAAGCTGCGATGTCAGATCAGGATTAAAATCTGCAACCACCAGCCTGTCTTTGTGGTTACCAAGCGCATTGATCAGTGTTCTGCCGACACGGTGTGCTCCGACTACGATGATGTGGTTCTTCATCTCTCCGGCATTGCCAAGTGTGCGTTCACTGGGTTTGCTCTTTTCAAATACTCCCAGTGCAACCTGCAGCAAGGTATAAAGCCGGTCCCCATTCATGATTGCATAGGTCGACAGCGTAAACGTGATAATGCCCACTAATGTAACGGTGGACACGACAGAGTCAGGAACATGCCCGATCCTGTTCCCGAGAAAGATCACAATCAGACTGAACTCGGAAATCTGAGCTACGGTGAGCCCTGCCAGAAACGAAGTCCGTTTGCGGTATCCGAGTAATCCCAGCAGTACCATCACGATAAACGGGTTGCCAAGCAGTACAAATAATGACAGGAGAATCGCTACAGGCAACACAGCAACAGCATCGGTGAACACAAGGTTCATACCGAGCAGTACAAAAAAGATGACAATAAAAAAGTCACGCAGCGAACGTATTCTGGCGACAATCTGTGTTGATTCAATGGAATTTGCCAGCGCAAGTCCTGCCAGAAAACCGCCGATCTCGATCGAGAAGCCGATAAAATCGCTGCTGGCAAAGGCTGATAATCCGAATGCAAGCGCCAGACTGACAAGAAACAAGACCTCCTGCGAATGTGCCAGCACATGTACAAGCCGCGGAAAGAAGATATTGCTTAAGAATACTGTCAGCAGAAACAGCGCAGCAGCCTTAAGCAGGATAAGTACTATCTCAAGAAGACCGGGCATCTCGCCACCACCGTTGCTGAGACTGGACAGCAATATGAGTGCAATGATTGCAAAAAAGTCCTGCACGAGCAGAAAACCGACTGAGATTTTACCGTACAGACTGCTCAGGTCTTTTTTATCAGACAGAAGCTTAACTATGACGATAGTGCTGCTGAATGTCAGTGCAATGCAAAGATATAATGCAGCAACCGGCTCAATACCAAGCAGGATTGCAAGTCCAAAGCCGATAACTGAGGTAAAGACTATCTGCCCTACTCCTGTGATCAGGGCAACCTTTCCAACAGAGCGCAGTTCGCCAAGCTTAAGTTCAAGTCCGAGCATAAACAGAAGCAGTGTGATCCCAATCTCAGAAAGCGATGTTAGTGATTCATGGTTTTCTATCGCATACAGTCCGAGCGGACCGAGTATGATACCTGTCAGAATGTAAGCCAGTATTGCCGGCTGTTTTAGCATGCGGAATATGATAGCCAGAATAGCCGCAAGACATATGATGATTGTGAGATCAAAGAATACTCCGTGCATACGTCACACTATACCTGTCTGACCTGCACCGGGCAAGAATCCTGATCGCGTTATGAGAAGGCAAGCTTATACGCTATCGCACATCTCTTCAGCATAAAAGGGATTGTGCCATAGCTGAACGGACAGCCGATTTGATGGTAGTTATTTCCTGTCTCGTGTTCAGCTGTAACTTTGGCAATCAGTTCTTCAGCTTCTGCAGACAGTGTGTATACCGGTTTTTCTTCAGGTATCCTGGATACAATCGAAATAGAAAATGCATTGAGAATCCGTAAGTTCTCAAGAACATCATTGATCGAATGTTTTTCAAGAGACGCCAGCTGATACACCGCGCCTGCAGACAAAGCAAGAGATTCACCAAGGAGGTGCTGCTGAGAGTGTTCGCCAAGGTCTCTGAATATGCCCTCGGAGATCAGGCGCAGTGCAGCACCGGCAGTTGAAGACCCGTTAAAAATCTGTTCTTTTGCGCTGAATAAATACTCAATTCCTTCAATGTGACTGATATGCCGTGACGCAGCCTCTAGCTTTGAGGTGAGCTGACCGCCGGTATTATCTTCACCGTAGTGATTTTGCAGATAATCTGCAAGCATGAGCTCAAGATTGGTTATAACACGGTCTATCAAGACATCTCCGTTTACTGACATTTGTCGCAGATGATCAGTGCTCATCTCAACTGCAGGCTGACCCCAGCCAACAGTATAGATTCCGGTACTGTTTATCGGGAACACTCGCGAAAGTCCGCTACTGATTCCTTTGCTTACCGCGCCAAAAAGACCATATTCGTGCTCCTTGGCCAGACCGTGGTCATCCGGGCTGTATCCGGATTCTCGCGATACTGCGAGTTTCGTGAGATAAATAATTGTTTGCTGAACATCGTATTCCATTATATAATTATAATATATTATCTCGCCGTTACAAAGCGTGGCGGAGTCCAGTCTCGATATTCATCGAAATCTATCGCAACCCGACAAAATTCGTCGGCATCTGAAGCAGATACCTGTTCTGCTGACACGGGTCGGTAGCTGGCGACATCTTATGCGTCAGACAATTAATCAGTTCTTTCCGCAGGCGGCACGTGAGACATTCCTCTATCATTTTAAACAGGACTATGAGGGCTTTAACGGCACCTTCAGAGTATTTTCTGCTGAAGAAAACGGCAAACCCGAGATAATCGCGTTTCTTCGCGAGTTCTCTAAAGTCGAACGGGTTATCCCTGCATTTGCCAGCCATTCTCACAGCTATGCGCCTGCTCTTGAAATCTACCGTAATTTGTCAGCAGTAATGCAGCAACGCGGAATCTACGATCGTTTTGAAAGACCATATGCAATCGGAGGAAGCACATCAGTCGATGAGACGCTTCTTCTGAACAACGGCTTTTCGTATCGGGCAAACACAGGGGAGTTGATCGATATGCCGGCAACCGCCTCCAACAAAGGTGGCATAGCATTTATGCACGATGGAGCACGACTGTTTACGGCATCGGAAGCCCGGGATGTAAGGGATGACGCTGCAGTTGATCTGATAACCGGTACATCACTGGCGTTTGATGCCAGTTCCGGCGAGAAAATGAGCACCGAAGAGCTCTGGGTCAAAGCACTGTCTGTGTGTGACGCAAACGGCTACTGGAGCAGTGATAACTCAATGTTCGGTTTTCTTACGCAGAGTGATGACGGATTCAGATACTACAATGTACATTTTGACCCCAACCACCTCAGTCACTTTCAGAGGGAGATTGACGGTATGTTCGATTGTGCCGGCACTCCCGTGCAGCAGCGCTTTATGCTGGAGCGCGCACATACTGTTCTTGCTGTCAGACTTCTGCTGGAGCATCTGCAGCATCAGGCATCAGGAGACTCCAAGGTTGTTGCACTTGAAGAGAACTATGCGATCAAACCCCGCCATGTCGACGACATCGGCAGGTATCTGGACGAGGAAATCATTTATCCTGCTGAACTGCTTCTCTATCCGGCTCGACGTTAGAATGGTGCAAAGTCAGGACTGACGATGCGGTCTCCGCGATCAAGGTTGCTGATCTGTTCAAGTTCATCATCTGTTAAGACAACCTCCAGACTGGCAAAATTTTCACGGATGTGATCCTCACTGGAGCTCCTGGGGATTGCCACGATACCCATCTGCCTGATCCGCCTGGGCAGGAGTGCAGTTGTGCGCGGCTGCAATCTCAGTCACAGCTTCGAGTTTCAGGTCATCTCCCTGTCCGATGGGCGAGTACGCTGTCACGGTTATCCCACTGGCTTTACAGTAATCGACAAGATCCTTCTGAAACAGTGTCGGATGCAACTCGAACTGGTTATTGCTGATGACAACATCGTCCGGAATTGAAGCTCTAAGCTCTTGTAGCAGCTCAATCGTAAAGTTGGAAACACCGCAGTGCCGTATCAGACCTTCTGTCTTAAGTTCATGCATCGCTGTAAGAGCTGCTGCATGATCAAGATCACTGTTAGGCCAGTGAATCAGCAGCAGATCAAGATAGTCTGCCTGTAATTCGTCCAGAAATCTGTGAGTGCTGTCCTTAAGCGTCTGCGGTTCAAGGTCATCACGCCAGACTTTGCTGGTGACAAAGAGATCGGAACGATCAAGACCGCTGTTACGAATGGCTGCTCCAGTTTCTGCGTGATTGCCGTATACGTCCGCAGTGTCAATATGCCGGTAGCCGGCCTCAAGAGCAATCTCTACAGCCTGTCTGCAGACCTGGCCTTTCAGCTTCCATGTTCCAAATCCAAGTGCTGGTATTGTTTTATTTTCGATTGCTATCGTGTCCATTGTTCTGCTGTAAATATTATACATACTTCAGCGAGTACCTGCAGTGCAAATCACAACAGATGCTCTGGATTATTCTTTCTCTTTGACAATCCCGCCCGCTCTGCTGACAAGGTCAGCCAGCTCTTCAAACTCGGTCGGTTTAAGATGAAACCGCATAAATCTGACAGACGGAATCCATACCTTGTAATGCTCAGGCCTGTCGCCTGCAATCCCCTGCTCGACTGAATAGACCACCTCTTTGCCGTTAAGGTCGGTCAGTTCCAGTTTACGCCTCGGAAACCGGGCCAGAAAGGTATTAATTAATGCTGCGACAACAACAAAAATCAGTACACTCGAAAAAAATAACCAGAATAAATGTGGTAGTATCCGGGTACTGCACCGTAAGAAGTAATCCGAGCGTTACAAGAAACGAGGCAAGCATCAGAACTGCATACACGATATCAAATACAGTTCCGTATCCGCCGGTCTGAAAGGCGCTCATAGGTTTATTGTTGGCACGTACATCGAGGATCATCCTGCTGGCGTAACTGAGTACATCATACGTAGTGTAACCGTCAGAATCAACAACATCAGTCAGTCTTAATGGTTTAGAAAAAGTGGGATACAAAACAGACACACTGACACAACCTGCGTTTGACACCGGTACTCTGCAGCTGAAAGCTGCAGAGGGAAAAGAGGCCTCATACTGGACGGTGGCAGAAAGTCCGATTGATTCGTATTACAATCTGTTTAAGAATCTGATCCGGGTACGGACCGGTCAGGACTTCTGCAACTGTATGGAAGCAGTTCTCAGTCATCAGTACGGCAGAAATGGCAAGCGTCCGCTAGCAGTCATGAATCTGTTCGGCACTAATGCGGTTTTTCATATGATGAATCAGCGGATTATCAATGGTCTGATCCGCAGTGCCACGGGGGTGTCTTTGTCCGACTATCGTGATTCTTACTCTGTTAATGGCATTCCGCTTCGTGATCTGGACATCAGTCATGCAGGATACAGTCAGGTTAGTGTGGATCTGCTTTCAAATGAAGCATGGAATCTTGTCTCAGTTGCAGGTCAGCAGGATGTTGTGTTCTGCGCTCCCCGAGGTGCACTCACTATGGAGTCCGTACGCAAGTCGTTTGCAGCATCGAATCTTCCAAACCTTATAGGCGCACTTATCGCTCCCGGTGGCGTTGCAATGACAGAAGTACCTGCGGGGATTGATTTTGAATCATGGTTCGGATCCATTGGTGGTGAATATCGAGGCAGCAGTAGCCGCTTTGCAGGGATAGCAGACTATGCAGGGTACCGCATCTCTCTGGAATATGATCGTTCGCGCCTTAATTATCCTGTGATGATGCTTGAGACAGGTCAGTATCTCCACGAGCGAGGTGCGTTGCCGGGGATTGCCTGACCAGTTGCCTTTGCCTTACAGATACGTAAGGACTTAGCTCTTTTTCCTGCTGAAGTAGCGTACAAGGAGCAGGATGCCAGTAATCAGCGCAAATGCAGTAAACGACATCAGCGGTATAGTGATGAAGCCCAGGAGCTCAAGCTGTGTCTCGCCGCAGGGGTTGTTCGGATCGCACGGAATAAGCCCGTTATAGTTGCCTGCCTTGTACTGCAGCTGATAGAGATAGTGATACCCGGAGACAATCATTCCAAGTAGTGAAAGTACCATGATGTAGTACTTATGTGCACGCGAGTCTTTGATAAACAAAGCGGTTATGCTGATCAGGGCAACAGGATACAGAAGTGCACGCTGGTACCAGCACAGATCGCACGGAGGCAGTGTCATCACTTCGCTCATGTAGAGACTGCCAAGCGTCCCGGTCCACGAGATCAGAATAATCAGATACAGGTAATAGTCTTTGAGGAAGGTACCGAGCTTTTTCATAATCTCTCCTACAAACGTAGTTGATAAAAAGTTTGTATACAGTATACAGCAACGTGGTATAATTCAAACACCTCTCAGAGGGCGGCTAGCTCAACTGGTTAGAGCAATTCGTTTACACCGAATAGGCTAGGGGTTCGAGTCCCTTGCCGCCCATTATTCAATAATCCATGTGTCCGTTTAGATCCTCTCCTCTCCTTCTCCTGATCGATACAACATATGACATACCAATTTGTGTCAGTACGTCTGTTAGGACAATCACTCAAATCAACAGGGTATAAAATAACGTGCTGATGAAGCTGTTCTGAAACAAGTCCAACAATATCACTTCATTGAAACTATCGTTTCAGCTGGCAGGTCATCTGATCAGTCCAGGAGAGAGCCCCCCCGCCTGCATACCGTTCGCGTTTTCTCTTTTTTTGCCTCTGTTTTTTTTTCAAGTATCCTTGATCTGATTCTGTAGGGATCTGTCTGATCAGTCATTCTACACACCTCACCGACATGCCTCATCAG
>JYNZ01000002.1 GCA_001567355.1 candidate division WS6 bacterium OLB20
CCGCATCTTGTTAAACAGGTTGTACCATGCGGTTATCAGGAGAAGTCGTTGACTTGTTTAAAATACTTCAAAGAAGTATTTCCTGTAATAACCGCTATACTACGCCCGCATCTTGTTAAACAGGTTGTATCATGCGGTTATCAGGAGAAGTCGTTGACTTGTTTAAAATACTTCAAAGAAGTATTTCCTGTAATAACCGCTACTTGCGCCCGCATCAGATGCAGGGTAATTATAATACAAACAGGCGGTAATGGTAAATGAGTCTACTTTGTCCGGACTAGCGGTCAAACCCGGGCTCATCCTCCTCTGTAACATCATGGTAACTGACTTTATCGGTCATGTTTTTGATCAGGCGTTTGACGATACCTGGTGCATAACGGTACAGCGTACCAAATACCCTGGTTGTTCCCGGGATCAGCACACGTTCAGTATCCGTAAGGGCTGCATCGTAAATCGCATCAGATACCTCACGGACATCAATGGCATCACCCAGCCGCGAGATATCAACATCTGCTTTGTCGGCATCAAAAAATTCGGTTCTTACAGCGCCCGGGTGAACAGTCGTCACCTGCACACCGTAATCGCTTAGTTCCGCTCTGATGCAATCTGCAAACCCGGTGATCGCCCATTTTGACGCAACATACACTGACCATTGCGGCAGTGTGATGAGTCCGGCCAGCGATGACGTAAACATCAGATGCCCGGACTTCTGTCTTGTGAATACCTCTGCGGCAAACTTGGCGACCATGATCATTCCTGAGATATTTACATCGATGATCTCCTGAATCTCTTCTGTTGTAAGCTCCCAGATATTGGCAATATGGCCAAGACCGGCATTGTTGAGTACCAGATCGAGTTTGCGTCCGTCAGCAGTGGAAGCAAGTAACAGCTCCCGTACCTGCTCTGTATCTGTCACATCACAGGCGATCACTTCGGCAGTGCTGCCAAGCGACTCAATCTCCGACTTGAGATTATTGAGCCTGTCGATGCTGCGTGCAGACAGAATGAAGTGTGCTCCATCCGGTGCTGCTCGCAAAGCAAAATCCCTGCCGATGCCGCTGGATGCGCCGGTAATTAATACAGTTTTGTGTTGAAGTTTCATACAGACGGGTATAAGAGGTATACCCGTATCCTACTCCTGTTTACTGCGAAAAAACAGGTCAGCCGATCCTGACTTCGCCCTCCCGTGCTGCACTGCCTCTTAAAGGAAGCGTAAACCAGAATGTACTGCCGTTACCTTCGTCAGAGCTGAATCCGATCTCACCACCGGATATTTCTACCAGCTTGCGGACAAAATACAGTCCCAGGCCGTTGCCCTCAATCTCATTGTCGCGGGTGTTGGATGCACGGTAGAAGAGTTCAAACAGTTTCGGCTGCTCCTCGAGCGGTATGCCCATTCCGCTATCTGTAACGGATACTTTAACAAAGCCCTTCTGCTGCTCTGTCTGGACGGTCACCGACCCCTTGTCCGGCGTGTATTTGACAGCATTACTGACCAGGTTGGTGATCACCTCTCGGATGAGCAGGGGATCAACAGTCAGTTTCGGAAGATCCTCAAATGAGGTCGTTATGCTGTGTTGTTTGGCTTCAATGCGGGGTGTCAGCTCTTTGATTGATTCCTCTACAAGCGCATTGATATCGGTAGGCTCGGGTACTACCTTCAGTCTGCCGCTTTCGATCCTGCTCAGGTTTAACAGCTGGTCTATCAGTTTGAGCATGTGCTGTGAGGAGCTGTAAGTGGAGTCAAGCATCTCCTGGTAGTCCTTGCTGAGCGCGGATTTCGATTCATCAAGAACCAGTTCAAGTCCCCAGAGGACCGCATTTACCGGTGTCTTCAGCTGATGGGCGACAAGCGAGACAAACTGGCTTTTATATCTGTTTGTTTCTTCAAGCAGACGGAAGCGGTCAGCTATGAACGAGCTGCTGATCAGCCATGCAACAGCAAGTGATATCACAGAGACCCCTGCAAGCGATGCGGTGTTCTGAATAAGAATGCGCTGAGCATCACGTGAGAGATACTCCACGGGATAACCGATCGTAAGAAAAGCCTCCCGCGATTTACCTGCAGGCTGGAGCGAGTCAAAGTAGTAGAGTCGTTCAATACCGTCAAGTCCGGCAGTCGTTACAAATCCATCACTCGTACCAGCGTCGTTGACTGATCGTACCAGGCCTGATTCAGGCACGTCCTGTCCTACCCAGGTTTCAAACTCAGGATAACGGACCAGAATTTTGCCCTGCAGATCAAATACCGTCAGGGTTGAGTTTTCAGGGATGTTGAGCCCCTGTGCCAGCTCGGCAAACCAGGCAAGGTCGAGAGCTGCAAATACGATACCGCTAATTTCTCCCGCATCGTCACGGATCGGGTAGCCGAAATTTACAGACGGTTTGCCGGTCACCCGGCCGATCTGGTAGTGACCAAAACTGAACCCTTCAAGACTGAGCGCCTGGCTGAAATACTGACGGTCTGCGATATTCACAGGAGACGAGAGCGGAAAGCCGCTGCAGTAGATATCACCATTCAGGTCAGCAACGCCAAGATTTGTGTATAGCGGCGTCTCACTCATAATACCTGCCATGATGCGATTGCATTCCGCGGCGTTTTCGTGTCTTACGACGGGCAGCTGTGCAAGCGTTTGCAGGTAGCTTTCTGTTTCCACAATGTAGCGCTCCTGATTTTCCACAGCTACTGTGACGAGCGATTTGCTCTGGGTTCGCACAGCATCTGTCGTGGTATTCCGCTGGTCAAGAAAGACAACAAGTATCAGGCCGTAGATGGGCAGAAGAGTGATAATTATTAGTGAGACGACACGAAGCCTGATGTTACGAACGGAACGGTCGATCTCTCTCTGAGCCTTTGTTCTGGTATCAGCCATAGTTCATGCTAACCGCAGTGCCGCGGCAGGTCAAGGCTTAATACTCATCAGTAAGTTCAAACCGTGAAGTCGGTGCGGCTACTGTCGTGCCCGTTGGGGTCGCTGCACCCTCCGGGACGGGTGAATCTGCTGGTGTTGCGTCAGGGGTACCTGTCTCCGGAAGCGAATCCGGCTGCTGTTCTTCAATCTCACGAAGCTGATATTCGATAATGCGGTTGATGCCGGTCTGCTGCAGTATATCGTTAATAAACGGGACAGCCGATACTGTGCGCAGAACCGAGGCAAGCATGAAAAGAACAATGGTAAGTCCGATTGTTGCACCCAGGGCTGTAAACAGTCCGTTGATCAGCCCGCGGATAACAACCTGACTGCGCGTGAAGTAGTAATTCTGTTGGGAAATATTGCGGTTGAGTTTCCGCAGTTCCTCTTCGATTGAAATCTCTTTTTTTGCCGGTTTTTTGTCTTTTGACTTTTTCTCCGCCATGCACACACTGTAGCATAGAGGGCGGATGCATAAAAGCATCCGCCCTCAAAGCAGATCAGACATCAAGTTGTGGTTCGATAAGTCTTGTGCTGACTTTTAGGTTGAGTTGTTCCAGAAACTTTGCAAACGGAACGTCACGCACTTCTTCGCCTGAACGGTAGCGCAGGGATACGGTTTCGGCTGCCTCTTCGTTTTTGCCGACAATAAGCATATACGGAATTTTCTCTGTCTGTGCCTTACGTACTTTGCTCTGCATACGCTCGCTATCCGCATCAATGCTGACACGTATGTCTGAGGAACGCATCTGTGCCGCCAGTTTCTCGGCATAGGGGACATTTTCGTCCGAGATTGGAATAATCCTCACCTGCTCGGGTGACAGCCATACAGGGAATGCGCCTCCGTACAGCTCAATCAGAAATGCCATCACACGTTCGATTGCTCCGATTGAAGAACGGTGCACAACGATTGCCTGTTCATCTTCTCCCTCCTCGTTTGTAAACGTGAGGTTGAACCTCCCGGGCATGACAAAGTCATACTGAACGGTAAATGCAGTATCTTCCTTGCCGTTAACGTTGCGCATCTGCACATCTATCTTGGGACCGTAAAAAGCTGCCTCGTCTTCGGCTTCAATAAACTCTGCGTTACGTTCGAGCAGGACGGTGCGTAAAACACCTTCTGCCTCTTCCCACGCTTCATCATTTTTGTAGTACTTGCTTTCGTCTTCCCGGTTTCCGAGTGAGAGCCGGTAACTGTACCCGTTGCCCTGCTCAATTCCGAGCGTCTTGCAGACAAAGTCAATCAGATCCAGAACGCCATTAATCTCTTCTTTGGCCTGTTCGCGTCTGCAGATGATATGTGCGTCTGCAAGGCAGAATGTCCGAACACGCTGCAGTCCCATCAGTTCTCCCGATTTTTCATAGCGGTAGAGCTGTGCAAGCTCTGCTATTCTCATCGGCAGTTCACGGTAGCTGTGCTGCTCACTCAGGTACAATTCAAAATGGTGCGGGCAGGTCATCGGCCGAAGCATGTACTCCTCATCGTCAATGCTGATAGGGGCATACATCGAGTCCTTGTAGTAGGGATAATGTCCTGATTTTTTATACAGGTCCAGGCTGGCTATGTCGGGTGTGTAGACATGCAGATACCCGCGCCTGATCTCTTCGTCGACGATAAAGCGTTCCAGTACACGTCTAATGGTTGATCCTTTGGGTGACCAGAGTGGCAGACCCTTGCCGACTGTTTCTGAAAACACAAACAGTCCCAGTTCCTTACCCAGTTTTTTGTGGTCACGTTCGCGCGCCAGTTCGCGTCGCTGCAGAAATTCCTCAAGCTCTTGCGCGGTTGCAAATGCAGTGCCGTAGATGCGGGTAAGCATCGGTTTGTTCTCGTCACCGCGCCAGTATGCTCCGGCAACAGACAGAAGCTTAAAGTGCTTAAGCTCTTTCGCCGGGTTATCTACATGTCCTCCGCGGCACAGATCAGTGTAGCTGCCTGAGTCGTAAAAACTGAGAGTCTGTCCTTCGGCGGCAAATTCGTTGATCAGCTCTTCTTTATACTGGTTGCCTTTGTATTCCGCGAGTGCTTCGTCCTTGCTCACTTCGCGGCGTTCAAATTTATTCCACTGAGTAACCAGTTTTTTCATCCGCTTTTCGATTTTCGGCATATCTTCAGCAGAAACCGGCTCCTTGAATTCAAAGTCAAAGTAAAAACCGTCATCAATGGCAGGACCGATGGTGCGCTTGGTCTCAGGCCACAGCTCCATGACCGCAGCAGCAAGCAGGTGAGCTGCGGAGTGGCGAAGATTGTCGAGATATTCTTTATTTTTCATGTTTGTTCGTAGATGAGATGAATAGATATAGGACGTCAGGGTACAAACCGCGTGAAGCGGGTGGTCTGTATCCTGAGGTTTTTTCTTTTTGTCTGCATGGCAAATACAAAAAAAAGACCCGTGTCTGCATATGTAAGCATATACAGACACGGGTCCTCATTACGTAGTAATGGTGGACGGTCCCACCGTTGATTTAACTCTGTTGCTGTACGATTTGTATGGTGTCACCTGACGTCGCCCTCAGGTTGAGCTTAGGAAATTTTCACCGTCACACTGTTTCCTTCTCTGTCGTATGCAGTTATTATAATATATATCAGCTCATAAGGGAATGTTTGAAGTACCTGTCTACCTGGTATAGACTGCTGATAACCACGACTTTTTTTACGAGATCACAATGACTGCCACATGGAGCGATTGAAAGTGCTAATGTTCGGGTGGGAGTATGCGCCCATAGTATCGGGCGGTCTTGGCGTCGTATGCAGAAGTATTGCACAAAACCTTGTCTCCCAGGGAGTTGATCTCACATTCGTTCTTCCCCGCTTGCCCCGGCGCATAAGCGTCGACAACATGCAGCTGGTTAATGCTGCAGAGACAGAGATCTCGGAGGAGTCCCTCACCTACATCTCTGTAACCACTATGCTGTCCCCCTATATGACAGCAGAGGACTTTGCCGAGCTGCGCAGACAGTCAAAACTCAGGCGTGAGGATGATGATACATCCGAAATGTATGGCGCAAATCTGTTTGAAGAGGTTATCAAGTATGCGGCCAGGGCGTTCGATATCGCGCTTGAAAACACTCATGATGTCATTCATGCTCATGACTGGATGACCTTTAAAGCGGCAATTAATGCAAAAAGCATCAGCCGCAAGCCGCTGATCGTTCACATTCACGCCACAGAGGTTGAGCGGACGGCAGGCAATCCGCATCCCACCATTTATGAGTATGAGCGTGAGGGAATGCAGGCGGCAGACAAGGTGATTACTGTCAGTGAACTCACACGTCAGACGGTTATCCAGCATTATGGTATTGCACCCGAAAAGATCGAAGTGGTGCATAATGCGGTTGATGAGGTAAGCTCAGTTCCTGCAAAAACTCTTCTGAGCGAGACACATGACTATAAAACGGTTCTGTTCCTGGCACGCCTTGCTCCCTCCAAGGGGGCCGATTATCTTCTGCATGCAGCTCAGAAGGTCCTGCAGATGATGACGGATGTTAAGTTTGTCTTTGTCGGAAAAGGCAGTATGGAGAAAGAACTGATCAACCTGAGCAAAGAACTTGGAATAGAAGACCACGTCATTTTTACAGGATTCCTTAATCATGATCAGGTTGACGAGGCCTACAAACGTGCGAATCTTTTTGTCATGCCGTCTGTGGCTGAACCGTTCGGGATTACGGTACTAGAGGCGATCCGAAATGGCACACCGGTGCTTATGTCAAAACAGTCAGGAGCCGGTGAGGTCGTCCGCAATGCGCTTAAAGTCGATTTCTGGGACACTGACGAGATGGCTAACAAGATTCTGGCAGTACTTAAACATGCAACGCTTGCTGAAACGCTTCGTGAGAACGGACTTACAGATCTCGAGCGGATGAGCTGGGAGGCACAAATCGGAAAAATAATCAGTATCTACAACTCACTGGCCTGACAATCATGGTACAGAAGTCCAAAAATGTAAGCCTTGTCTTTCGGATGCATCAGCCGGTCGGACTCGCCCGGTTTAATCATTTCCGCAGACAGGGCAGAGGTTTTGATCAGTATTTTGAGGTCCCTGCGCCCGGAGAGTCATACTATCTGCGCCAGCATGCTGCAAGGACGTATTATCCGTTTAATGAACTCTTACGGTCGCTGCTGACCGGGTATGAGGATTTCGGGTTTACCCTGTCGGTTTCGGGCGTAATGCTGGAACAGCTCGAACGCACCGACCCTGAACTTCTGTCGAGTATCTCTCAACTCGCTGCCGATCGGCGTGTTGAACTTACAGCCCAGACATATCACAACAGCTACAGCTGGTTTTATTCTCACCGGGAGTACGCACAGCAGCTGCGGGAGCATCGTGCCGCATTGCGAACATATCTTAGAGCCAAGCCCAGGCTGCTGTCCGTCAGCAGTATCATGCTCACGCCGGAACTCGCATCGTTTGTTTCAGCTCTCGGCTATAAAGGGGTGATTGTCGAGTCTTCCACGGGTTCATCATTTGCCGTCAAGCCTGACCATCTGGCGCCAGACCTCTCTGATCTGGCCGTTGAGTATCGTTTTGCAAAGCGTCTGCCCGATACACTTGCAGTCCTGCCTGCACGCAGTCTGGATGCTCGTCTGGACAGACTGACTGCAGAGCAGCTTGCTGATGAGATTGCCGCTTCTGCTGACGACCATGCGGTATTGCAGCTGGATTACGAGTCGCTCAGCGAAACCCATACTGAAAACTGGATAAACCTGATGGAACAGCTGCCCCAGGCATTCGAAAAAAGAAATATCAGCTTCAGGTCTCCGTCACGCCTGATCAGACAGTCGCTGCAGCAAAACACGATCTCCCGTCCGAAACAGAAGTTTCTGGAGAACAGGCTGCAGCAGGAGGCAATTGAGCAGCTGTATTCGATTGAAAAGCTGATAGCCAGCCTCGAGCAGACATATCGCGATAGAGTTACCAGCAGGCAGATCGCAGGCACATGGCGCAAGCTTCAGACTGCTGACCATTTCGCCTGGATGGCGACGAGCGGATTTATGGCAGGTGATAGCGGAAACAGCCCGTATGATTCACCTTATGACGCCTATATTAATTACATGAATGTACTGCAGGACTTTACAGCTGAGGTTGAAAAGCTGGCAAAGTGAGCGTACAACTGCCCATGTACCAGGAGTATCTGATCACCAATGCACGGGGAGCCTATTCTTCAGCAGATCCGCTGTACGGAAACACCCGCAAATACCACGGTCTGCTTGTTGTCCCTGATGCCGGACTTAATCGTTTCTGTGCAGTCAACAGGCTGGAAGAGTGGATAGAGGCCGAAGGAAAACAGTACCCCTTATCGACAAACGTTTATAAAAACGGCGGACTCTATCCGGACGGACGCAAACAGCTGAAACAGTTTGATCTGGTTACATATCCTGTCTGGACCTATCAGCTGGACGGGATTGAAATCAAAAAGTCGCAGGTCATGCAGCACGGTCACAACAGAGTTGTCGTGCGCTATGGCATCAGCTCCGAGGGAGAGGCAACTCTTAATATCATGCCGTTTGTCACGTGGCGCTCGATGCATGCTGTCCGCAGAATTGAACAGCCAGCTCTGATCCAGATCCGTGAGGAGGGCAGCATTCTGATCAGGCTTGAAGAAACACATTTTGTCAGAATGCATCTGCATGGTTTCAGATATCTGGAGGATCCTGATGTCTACCGGGACTTTTATTACCCGGAAGAGCAGCTGCGAGGATATGATGCGCTTGAGGATCTCATAAAGACAGGACTGTTGCAGGCCAGGGTGCCGGCCGGACATTCCGAATTCACTCTTGTGTTTGACTACTTCGGAGGTTCTGAAGCACCTGACGAGATGACCCGGCAGCCGTTTACCGACTTCAGCAACCGTCTTCAGCAGCTGTCTGACAGCTATCACGATGACAACAGTGTTCCCCGGACGCCACTTACCGAGATGCTTGTCAGGCAGACTGATCAGTTTATCCTGTCGACTGCTGCAGGGCCTTCGGTAATTGCAGGATATCACTGGTTTGAAGACTGGGGGCGCGATACGTTTATCTCCTTTCCGGGACTGTTTATAGCCACGAGACGGTTTGAAGAGGCACGTGCACTGCTGGTGCGCTGGGCGGGTCTGTTTCGTGAGGGGCTACTGCCCAACAGACCTTTTGTGCAGGATTACAATTCAATTGATGCTGTGTTCTGGTATGCGGTTGCACTCTGGCGCTACATCCAGGAAACTGATGATCTTAAACTCGTCCGTGAGGTAATGCCGGCACTGGAGAGCGTTATTCATGCAATGGAAAATGGCACAAACAACATCAGTATTGATGAAGACGGGTTCATTGTGGACCGTAACACGCCGTCAGCTCTCACCTGGATGGATGCCAAAATAGACGGGGTTGCAGTAACCGACCGGTCAGGCAGGGCGGTTGAGATCCAGGCACTGTGGTACAACTTCCTTAAAATTACCGTACAGCTGAAAGACAGGATAAATGACCAGACCCATATGACCCGTGCCAGAGCTCTGACAGCGTCACTTGAGAGGGTTTTTGAAGACACTTTTTTCAACCCGGATACCGGATGTCTCTATGACCGTGTGCTTGATGACCGGAAAGATCCGGCAATACGCCCAAACCAGGTTATAGCTCTGGCTCTGCCGTTTCTGCTTACCGGCAAGCGCACAGCTAAACGAGTACTTGCAGTCTGCATGCATGAGTTGCTGACAGACTCCGGCCTGCGAACGCTGTCGCCAAATGACCCTGCCTACAAAGGTGAGTATTCTGGTGACCAGAAGACTCGTGACAGTGCCTATCATCAGGGGACCATCTGGCCGTTTCTGCTTGGTCATTACATGACTGCTGTTTTGCAGGTTAATGCCTACTCGAAAAAGTCGCGCAATGAAGTAGCTGACCTGTTTGACAGGCTTGAGAAAAAGTTGCAGGCGGATGAAGTCCGCTATCTGTCCGAACTCTATGATCCCGCAACAATGAAACCTACGGGTTGCATTTCGCAGGCCTGGAGTGCAGCAACGATCCTCGACGCGTATCTGATGCTTTACAGCTCATGAGCACGGCACTTGTTTACGGAAACGGCAGCATGCTTGTAAATGTAAATAACAGGCTCAACATCGCCGACCTTTACTGGCCGTATGTCGGTCAGGAGAATCACCTGAACGAGGTACCGAATCAGATGTTTCTGCGGATTGATGGAACGCTGGATATGCTGACAGACTGGGAGATAAGCCCTGCATATACTGAGGACTCACTTGTCGGTAAAAGTTCGGCTCGCAGCGTTTTTCGCAAGCTCATGTTTAGTCTTCGCGAGGCAGTGCTTCCTGACAAGCAGGTGTTTCTCAGGGAGTATTCATTTACAAATTCGGCGGATTATACGCGTGAAGTGTACCTCTATGTGAAGAATAACTTCCGTCTGATGGAAGGTGACATCGGAGACACCGCACTCTGGTATCCAAAGGCAGGCGCGCTTGTCCACTACAAAAAGAACAGGTATCTGGCAGTCGGTTCATCAGGTGTTCTGCATCAGTTTACCTGCGCATCGCCGCTTGATAACAGTGGCAGGGGAGCGTTTCCGGATACCGAGGGGCAGCTTGCTTATAATCCGGTGGCAACCGGAGAAGTCGAATCCTGCCTGTCAGTCAAACTGACGATCGCTCCCGGGGAAAGAGTAACTGCAGACTTTTTTCATTGCAGCCGGTTATTGCTTTGACGATGTTGAGCAGGAGGCGGCGGAAGTAAGACATGAAGGTGTCAGCAGCCTTCTTGATTCGGCCGATCTTTACTGGCGCAACTGGGTACGCAGCAAAATCGGCAGCTATGCAGACAAGACACCACAGATATTTGATGATGATGAGCGCAATCAGAAGCTGTTCTCACTGTTCAAACGTTCTCTCCTTACAATCAGGACACAGTTTGACAATGATGGAGCAATCATCGCTGCGAACGACTCTTCGTTTGTTAAAGCGGGCGGCAAGGATTCATATTCATATTTCTGGCCCCGTGACGGAGCACTTGTTGCCTCGGCACTGATAGATGCCGGCTATGGTGATCTGGTTAAAAAGTTTTTCAGATTCTGCAAGGGCATTATCAGTTCTGACGGGTATATCCTGCACAAGTATCATCCACGGTTTAAGGACGGACTGGCCTCAAGCTGGCACCCGTGGATAGACAAAGGGGGCAACCTGCAGCTCCCGATTCAAGAGGACGAGACCGCGCTTATTCTGTTTGCACTCTGGAAACACTACGAACGATTTGGTGATCAGGAGTTTCTGAACGAGCTGTACGATGCCTTTGTCCTCCCTGCCGCTGATTTTCTCTGCAGCTACCGCTATACGACAGAAGATTCACCGGCCTCAATACTGGAACATGTTGGCGGCTTTGCCAGAGCGGATCAGACCAATCCAATTGATAAAGACCTTAAGGGCACAGCATTGCCCCGGCCAGGTTTTGATATCTGGGAAGTCGAGCGTGGAGTGCATACCTATACTGTTGCTGCTGTGTATGCCGGGTTGCTTGCATCTGCCCATCTGGCCAAGCATCACGGGGATACGGATCACTCCAGACTGTACCGTCGCACTGCTCAGGATGTGGCTCAGGCTGCACGGGATCATCTGATCGATAAAAACACCGGACTTCTTATACGCAGTATCACCTGCGATCCGCTTGAAGAGAACTGCAGTATTGATCTCACCATGGATGCCTCGCTTATGTATGTCTGGCGGCTGGGACTGCTGCCGGCAGACGATCCCGTGATGGAAGCTACTGTTAATACGATTGAGGAGCGACTCTGGATAGATAGCGCTGTCGGTGGAATTGCAAGGAAAGAAAATGACTGGTATCACAGGCTGATCATTCTCTACCAGGAAATCCATGGTTCATATCAACACTCTGGCTTGCACAATACTGGATCAGCCGCGGGGAGTCACAGAGAGCACAAAAGTACCTGGGCTGGGTACTTGATCATGCTGACGAAACGGGACTCATGGCTGAACAGGCGGACCCTCATCACGGCACAGCCTTATCGGTAAAGCCGCTGACATGGTCACACGCTGAGCTTGTTTCAACTGTTGCTATGCTTCTCTGAGGATAGATGGTGATATAATCACTATCTATGGAACGTCTCTTTACCTACGAATCCAATGTGAGGCTGCTCGGTTTTGCCGAGATGATGGCGCTGTTCCCGCAGGCTCTGGAAAAACGACCTGACCGGCAGCTTTACGATGGTCCTGCGCGGCCGTATTTCCCGGCAAACGAACCGGGACATGTGTATTCTCCCGATTACTCCGTAAAAACAAGGTTTAATCCCGAAACCGGTCAGTATCACTGTGTACGCCAGTTGCTTGGAGTGTTCAACGAATCTGTGCTTGCAGCAGACCGTTCAAAAATTGCTGCATTGTATGAGTCAAATCCATTCGGTCTCGACTCCCAGAAGCGGTTCGGTTTTGCATGGTCCAGGTATCTCTATGACGTGAGTGTTGATTTTGCTTTGCAGTATCCGCGGATGCTGCCGGGCTACTTTGAAGTAATGCGCCTGTCTGGTGCAAACGGGATGATGACACTTGCAGATGCCGGCTCAAGTTACTTCCGGGAGGAGTTGAAAGGAGAGGAAGACAGTGTCACAACAGAGTCGATGACCAGTGCAGTTGATGACTACCTGTCTTCATTTTTCCACCAGAGGCGTTACAGGGATTTTATCAGGGATAAATCTGGTGTACGTAAATATGAGATCTACTGCCTGGGCAGGGGCACAGCAGCCGATGGTATGCGAATCTCAGGACAGAGTGCACTGGCAGCAGGTCCCGAAATTGCAGCTGATGCCTACGAAACTTTTAACGAATATTCCCAGATCCATATTGTCAGGGTGCTGGAGCTGCTTCTCGCAGCAGGAGTTGAATCCTCTGACAAATCAGATGAAACCCTTCTGGGAGTGTATACAGCAAAGCTCGCTTCTGAAGGGACAGCAGCTGCTTCAATACTGGCAGACAAACATGCATTTGCAGATCACGTCGTTGCCCGGCGAAAAGACCCGAACTGGTCCGTTGCAGGTCAGCAAAATGCCGAGCTGGTCCATCTGTCCTCTCTGGCGAGGTATGGTGTCTAAAGCTTGTGCAGATTTAGTACGGTAAGCTTTCCACGCGTCATCAGTTCCAGGGTCTCAATTGTACCCTGCATCAGCTGACCCGAGTCTTTGACTCCACCAAACGGAAAATTGTCAGGTCCCCGGTCCGGTCTGCCGTTGATCTGGACCGTCCCTACTTCAAGCTTATCAGCAATACGGAACGCCTCTTCTATATCCTGAGTGTAAATGCTTGCCTGCAGGCCATACGCAAGATTACTGTGATAGGCTAGCGCCATTTCCTCATCCTTGACGCGTGTTACCGGCAGAACCGGTCCGAACTGTTCCTCTGAGAAGATGCGCATTTCCGGGGTGACCCTGTCGAGGATATTGGCTGCAATATGGTTGCCATTGCGCTCACCTTTAACTATGTGTGATGCTCCTTTAGAATTTGCGTCATCCAGAAGCTCTGTGATGTAGTCTGCCGCTTTTGAGTCGATCATCGGATTGAGCTCCAGACCTGCGGCTTTTTCTTGCAGTTTTTCAACCAGCTGATCAGCGACGCTTTCGTATACAAGGACAAGTTTCTGAGCGGTGCAGCGCTGACCGCAGTACGAAAACCCTCCTGAGATGATCTCGCTGGCTGCCATTTCAAGATCGGCATGGCTGGTAACAATGGCGGTATCCTTGCCGCCGAGCTCGAGCAGAAGCGGAATTCCCTGAGAAACTTCTGCAAGATGTCTGCCGACTGCTGTGCTACCGGTGAATGCGATCAGTTTTACACGCTGGTCACTGGTCATCGGGTCGCCAATCTCGCGAGAGCTGCCGGTAACGATGTTAAACACTCCTGCCGGGAAACCTGCATTGGCAAAATGTCTGTAAAATGCTATCGCGCTTACAGAGCCCTGTGTTGCCGGTTTAAATACAACAGTATTGCCTGCAAGCAGCGCAGGAGCAATCTTTGTAATCGACAGATTAAGCGGGTAATTAAACGAAGATATGGCAAGAACCACTCCCAGTGGTTCGCGTGAATAATATCCGGTTTTCGCCCGCGCTCAAACTGACCGGTGACGTCCCCGGCATAAATGCTTCCTTTCATATGCCTGAGGGCCTCAATGGCAAGTTCCGCATAACCGAGTGAACGTTCAAATTCTGACTCTGCTGCATCGTCATGTTTTCCGATCTCCCTGCCAAGCAGTGAAACAATCCTTGGCTTGTCAGCACGGATCAGATCTATCGCCTTGCGCATCATCTCTACGCGACCCGCTACGGATGTCCTGCGCCAGGTGGTAAAGGCGTGGTCAGCAGCTTCAATCGCTGACAGCGCCTGTTCCTTTGTCGCGGCCTGTACTGTACCGCAGACAGTGTCATCCCACGGAGAGTAGATATCAATCGTTTCTCCCGATCCCGAATCGACCCATTCATTATTTATCAGCAGTCTGCTCTGATCCATAATTACTCTCCTAATATAGCTACATACTAACAACTGGCCATGCGAGCAACAAGCAGCACTTATAATGTTGCAGTAATTTTGCTACAGTTTACCTGTAACAACTCACTGCCTGATGAACACACAAAACGTATTTCATGCATACGACGTCAGAGGAATTGTTCCCGACGAACTGAATGCATCACTGGTATACAAAATCGCACATGCGTACTTCTCACTTGTAGACGGGCAACGCTATATCATCGGATATGACATGCGTGAGACTTCTGCTGACCTGTTTACTGCATTTGTCAGAGCAGCGCATGATCTTGGTAAAGAGATTGAATCTGTCGGTATGGTGACGACAGACATGCTTTACTTTGCGCTTGGCAGATATGAGTACGATGGCGGGATCATGATCACTGCTTCGCATAACCCCAAGATTTATAACGGTATTAAGATGATGGCCAGGGGAGTGGTGCCGGTATCGATGCAGGAACTGAAAGAACGATTTGATTCAGTAAGCGTCGAAGTCCCTCATGATCTGCTTGAGCGTAAGGCCGATATACCCGTAAAGCAAAGCAGCAGTGACTACGTCGATCATGTACTTGGATGTGTGGATATCAATGCTATTCCTCCTCTTAAGGTCGTTGTCGACGCAGGCAACGGCATGGGCGGTCTCAATGCCAGAAAGGTGCTGGAACGGCTTCCGTCGGTTGAGGTAATCGAAATGTACTTCGAACCGAATGCCAACTTCCCTCATCACGAGGCTAATCCCGTGATACGATCAAACACAAAAGAACTTGGTCAGATGGTTGTTGCAGAACGTGCTGATCTCGGTATCGCTTATGATGGCGATGGAGACCGCTGTCTGTTTGTTGATTCCAAGGGTGAGTATGTTCCGGGTCACCTGATGGTTGCTCTGTTTGCCCGCTACTATATGCAAAAGGAACAGGGTGCCAGGATAGCCTACGAGCACCGGAATGTCTATGCGATTCAACATGAAATCCGCGAAATGGGTGGAGAGGGAGTGCCTGTTCGCGCAGGACATTCGTTTTTCAAAGAGCGAATGCACAACGACGGGATAATCTTCGGCGGCGAGAGCAGCGCACATTATTATTTCCGGGATACCTATTTTGCAGATAACGGTGTGCTGCCGTTTCTGATTCTGTTTGAGATGCTTGGTAACTACCAGACAACATTGCGGGAACTATTGAGCTACTACCGCGAAAACTTTTTTGCGAGCGGGGAGCTTAACTTTATGCTCAATGAGGGCACAGACCCGGCTCATGTGAAAGATGCGTTTCATGCAGAGCTGCATCCGGTCCGCGATGAAGAACCGGACGGACTTGTGATGGAATTTGACAACTGGCGCTTTAATGCCCGCATGTCAAATACAGAGCCGGTTATGCGCATTAATATTGAGGCGCTTGCCTCTGACCAGCTTGATGAATCAATCCTCACGATCCACGAGATAATGAGTTCATTCGGAACATTTCTGGGTGATGGATCAGCCAGATCAGCAGATGAACTGAAAATTACAGCCAAGGACAGGTTTGAGATGCTGCTTGATAATCTCTGGTATACATGGAATCCGCATTACATCCTGCCGATCGTGGATCTGTATGGTGACGGCTGGCGAAAAAATTCTCCGCCGGGCGAGTTCAGTTCACAGTACGGTATCAAAAAACTGTCACAGGTTCTTGATGACAAATCGTGGGAAATTGAGCAGAATGTCCGCCTGTTTGAAGCATATATGGATGAATCGCTGCCGACATGGTTCAGCAGATTTATCTCTGAGGATCAAAACGGTGTATTTCGCATTCTGAAAGAAAAGCCTGTTGCCTACTTCAGTCTCGAGTACGGGCTTGTCGACTGGCTGCAGATCTATTCTGGCGGACTTGGGGTACTTGCCGGAGATTTCATCAAGGAGGCAAGTGACATGGGAATTCCGTTTGCCGCAGTAGGTATCTTTTATCACCAGGGCTACTTTCATCAGGATTTTGACGGGAACGGCCTTCAACAGGAGACGTACATCGAACAGCGACCAGAAGAGTATCCGCTTGAGCTTGTTACAGATGATGAAGGGAAGCCGCTGACCGGAGAGATTGAGATTATAGATCACCCTGTTTACTTCAGGGCCTGGAAGCTGCATGTCGGCAAAACACCTCTGTACCTTCTCGATACAAATTTTGAGAAAAACGAACGTCAGGAAGACCGCATGATTACTGCGCATCTCTATGGCGGTGATCAGGACACAAGGATCAGGCAGGAGATACTGCTTGGTATCGGTGGACCCCGTCTGCTTGAGCGACTTGGTATCAAGCCGGCTCTCTACCATATGAACGAAGGACACTCAGGTTTTCTGGTACTCGAGATTGCCCGCCAGTTCATCGAAGGCGAGGGCAAAAGTTTTGATGAGGCGATCGCCATGGTTGATGAACGTCTTGTCTTCACCAATCACACGTTAAAACAGGCGGGTAACGATATTTTCAGCTATGAATTGATGGAGCGCTACTTCGGTACCTACCTTGATAACCTGCATACCGATATGGGCAGGGTGTTTGAGCTGGGTAAAGACGATCTCTATGCTCATGGCGACTTCTCAATGACAGTTCTTGGTTTGCGCAACGCTAAAATCTCAAATGCAGTAAGTCTTCTGCATGGTGAGGCGGCAAAACGTCTCTGGCCCGACTTCGGGCTTGTACCTGTTACAAATGGTGTACACATGCCCACCTGGGTTTCGCCCGAGATACATGCACTGCTGGACAAGTATGTCGGCGAGGACTGGCATTTTCCGGGTCGAACGGTGGATTATGAAAAAGTGCAGCAGATTCCTGACGACGAATTATGGGAGACGCATCTCGAACGCAAAAATAAACTGATTACCACACTGAATAACGAACTTGCACTGGAGCTTGATCCGGAGGCGCTGACTATTGCATGGTCACGCAGGCTTACATCCTACAAACGGCCGGACATGATTGTCTCTGATCTGGAGCGTCTGAAGCAGCTGGTTCAGACTGCAGGTAAGCCGGTGCAGATCCTGATTGCCGGTAAAGCACATCCCCGTGACGGTATCGGTAAGGATCTGCTGCAGAAGATGAACCAGAGTGTATCTCAGCCGGAGTTCCGCAACCGGGTCGTAGTTGTACCGGGATACAACTGGCAGCTTGCGCGCAGGATGGTCTCAGGAGCCGATGTCTGGCTTAACACTCCGTACCGCTTTGAAGAGGCATCAGGAACGAGTGGCATGAAAGCGGCAGCAAACGGTGTTCTACAGCTTACAACTAAAGATGGCTGGACTGATGAGGTGGACTGGTTCCAGAAAGGCTGGCTGATTTCTGAAGAAAATCCTGTTGACTCGCTGCACGATACGCTGGAATATAAGATTATACCGCTTTACTTTGACCATAACGGAAGCGGCTACAACGAAGACTGGCTGCAGATGATGAAAAATACAATGCAGACGGTTCTTGAGCATTACAGTACTGTACGCATGATGAAGCAGTATCTGGATCTTATTTATAAACCGGTACTTGATGGACTCTAGCATTGAGGACTTTGACCTGGAACCTGAAGTAAGCACACCCTGGAAGCGAGCGTTGTTTGAAGTCTCACTGGTTCTGGCAGTGGTTGTGCTCTTCGGTCTGATCGGTGTCTCCGCCTATCGCGCTGTTGAGGAGGAGCTGCAGTATCAGAAACAGCTTGGTGGTGAGTTGCTTGTCACCTGCCAGAGACTCTACTGGGAAGAAGTCTACGACCCCGATCAGGTGGCAATAAACTCCGAGGCCCTCAATGTGTATTACAGCAAACATACTGACTGTAAAATATTCAATGTGACCGAATTAGATCCTCTCTTCTTTGAGTCTGTCCGATAACATCACTACGAGCGAGTAGGCAATCGGAAATACGGACACGTCCGGAGATAAGTCCGGATTGTTGTATTATCCAAATGAAACTGCCTTGAAATTCTCAGGTCGAATCTGTTATACCTATTGTCTGATGGTTAATTTCGACGTCAGACCGAATTGTTTCAGCAACTTGGTTGAATTCGGTCAGAATGATATAATGGGTATATGAGTAACTCCGGAGAACACATACGTTACAGGCATGAATCGGTCAGACAGGAGGAATCCTCGGATACAGAAGGCCGGTTTACTGCAGTTGCAGAACAGCTGTTAGAACTTGAGCCAGCTGGTCATCTGAAAACGCCAGATGTGATTAACCCTCCGTTCCGCAGACAAGCCTGGATCAAAGTCGATACCATGCCTCAAGCAGTGTTGTTTGCCGATACGCATCTGATGCCTGCAATCAGCTCTCAGGATCCGCGTTCACGAATGTCTTCAACAAAGCGTTATGCGTTCAACTTCTCCGCTGTGCCGGGTGTCGCCTCACTGACGCGCTGGAATGACCTTGCAACAAGGGTCGGTCTGCATCTCGCACGCAAACAGATGGAGGAGGCTCTGACGACTGCTGACATCATGGGGTCGCTCGGTGATAACTTTGACGCCTACGGGGTTGAGGGTTTTCTTGAAACAATGGCTTATACAGAGGACTATGTAACACGCCGTTTTGCCAATGCCGACCGCGATGACCGCCCCGGATACTTCAGTATTGTGGCAGGCAATCATGATATGGCGACTCGCGTGAATTGTCCGGAGGCTGTTGCTGGCTATATGGGGCTGCGCAAACAGCAGCTTGCAAAAACTACGTTTGATGCCATGGTTGCACTCGCTGAAAAAGGATACAGCATGCATACGTTACATACTATGTGGAAGGAAGCTGCCGAAGGGGACAGAACCGAACCATACAAGCTGCTGCCGGCCGAACGCTGGTTTCTGCAGCGGTTGTATACAGGACCTGAGATCGGGGCCTTTGAAAAAAGAAACAATGATGGTTCTGCAACTGTAGTTGCTTTTCTTAACTCAGAGTTCGGGCGCGAAGGCTGCACACTGCAGGATCTTTGCGAAACCGTTGAGATGGATCTTGGCAGAGAGGCAGACGATGAAACAGGCCGCAAGATGATCGAAACATATGCATCTGACATCGGACGCCAGCGCGCAGTCATTGACGGACTTATGGAGACACTTGTCAGTCATGCAGATTCACGGGCTGTCGTCTACACACACAATCCAGTCATGATGCAGCAGGAGCTGATCCGTGAATTGATTGCTCACGACGGGGAACGATTTGCGACCTTTGAGGAGGCAAGAGAATTTGTTACTAAAAGGATTCTGACAATAGGTGGACACTACCATCTTAAAGAGCATCTTCCGTCAGATGCAGAAGGAATATACATGGTAAACGGATTTTCAAGACAGGTTGTTTCGATGATTGCAGAGGGACCCCGGAGGAGCTGGTATGGCACCAGGTTCAGACTGCGAGCATACTCAGACCCGGATGATTATGCCGAGTTCCTCTTTGGAGCGCTTGATGACCCTCAAACCGCCAGGATAACAGGTGCTGAGATTACAGGAAAACTTGATGCTGTGAGGCGTGATCTTAAGTCCAGGCTCCTAGGCAAAGCTGCCCGTGCAGTTGCCCGGATGTGGCAGGCTGCCGATTATCAGCAGAGAGAGGGACAATCAGAGCTTGAACTCGACCCGCAAAGCTCCGGTCTTGATTAGGATATGTCATTACAGTGTGATGGAATTATGTCCCTGCTGGAAATGGTGTCGGAGGAGGGACTCGAACCCTCACGACTGTTAAGGTCAAAGGATTTTAAGTCCTTCGTGTCTACCATTCCACCACTCCGACCCTACGGATGTCATAAAGCTGAGTCAGCAGCTATAGTAAGGTGACGGCGGGATTCGAACCCGCGCGTAAGGGTTTTGCAGACCCTCGCCTTAACCAGCTTGGCTACGTCACCGTACGTAGGGCAATTGTATCAGAAATAAAACCTCTGTCACCACTGTATGTCGGAATGCGGCCGATTTAGGGTAGAATGTTGCATAATTATCGTCAACTGTATGTGTCTTTTCTGCGGAGCCCCTGGTGGTCACAATCTGGCGCAGTTAATCCCTTATATCGCAGTAACTGCACCTTTGCTTGTTATGCGTTTGAAGGTCGCACGCAGATCAAAAAAACATTCGAATGGAGATCTGATGACGAAGAGCTTAAAGCGCACACCGAGGTAATATACATCTGTTGATGCTCTGTGTCGGGGTGACAAGACTCGAACTTGCGACCTCGCGCACCCGAAGCGCGCGCTCTAAGCCAACTGAGCTACACCCCGATACAGCACATCAGTAGTCACATCCCGCTCTTAAGAACCCGTTGTCAATTCTGAAGTATGCAGGTCTCACAAAGGAATAATAGTCTGGTGCCGGAGACAGGACTCGAACCTGCACAGCTGTTAAGGCCACATGCACCTGAAGCATGCGTGTCTACCAATTTCACCACTCCGGCATACTGTCAAATAAGGCGTTACTGAACGCTGGAGCTTATTATATACCCTGACGGGCATTTTTTGTACTCCCTGACGCTACTGCTGCTGAACGGTCATCCTTTTTTTGGACTGTGTCGGGGTGACAAGACTCGAACTTGCGACCTCACGCACCCCATGCGTGCGCTCTAAGCCAACTGAGCTACACCCCGTCACAGCACAAACGTGCACCTGAACTTTATCAGTGCAGACAATTATACAGGTAGCGCCATTCAATTTGAAAGCCGCTTGCAGTTAACGTCTAACAATTTTATAGTGAGAGAAATGAAGACGGCTACCAGGCAAAGCTTTCTCGAGTCAATCAGTGGCATCACACGCCAGATAGATCTGCGTCTGATGAGCAATCAGTTTGCAGTGCTTGTCACAATGTTCGCTCTGTTTCTGATTGCAGGTATCATTCTTTTCTTTCCCGGTCATTTCAGCGAGCACATTCTTGCAATCCCGAAGGTGGCAGTCTACGTGTTTCTCGTCTGGGCACTTGCCCGCGAGTATGATCCTGATAGCGTCTTCACATCATACCTGGCACCTGTCCTGTCGCTGACACTGCTTGTACTGTTTCCGGTATCGCTGAGTGGTGTTCCTCTCGTCTTTTTGCTTGTTCTGCTGCTTGCGAGGATTGTAAGCCGGTCAACAGGCAGAAAAGTGACGGTTTTTGACAGCGGTGCTGTACTAATCCTGACCGCTATGGTTACACTCGCGCTTCAGAACTGGATAGTACCGCTGTTTGCATCGATCTCCTTTCTGTTTGATTTTCTGCTATCCAGATCCAACAGGATCTCGGGCGTGTTCTCGCTGCTTGCTGCACTTATGAGTCTTGCTTCTATCTGGGTCTACGGCGCGGCACTGGGTGAAAAATCTCTGCCGACCCCGTATGTACTTGGTATCTTCATATCCTCGGTTGTATTTGTTCTGCTTTCAATCGGATTTAATGCGGATGTCACATCTGTAACAGACTCGAGCAATACCCGTCTTGATAAATACAGGATGAAGGCTGCCCGGTTTGTACTGCTATGGGTGGCAGTGACACTGTCATTGCAAAACAACCTGTCCGGCCTTGTTGGATACTCAGGCCTGTGGATTCTGATTATCATTATTCCTCTATCTGCTGTTGTGAGTGTATTAAACAACTACCGTGAAGGAGAAGAACCAGAAAAATCCGGCTGAGTAGACACGCTATTTTGAGGGTGTCGGGGAGTCTGAGTACGAGACAGATCTTTTTCTGCGTGATATCCCGCTGATACTTGAAACAGACTCTGCAGAGCTTAAACGGAAGAAACGGCGCTACATCAAACGCCGGCTGCTCTCTTTACGCAGCAGTCTGCGTACGCCATAATGAGATATGGAAAACGGAAAACAACTCGCTGCAGAATATCTGCGCTCAAATAAAATCGGTGTTCTGTGTACGGTAACTCCACAGTCAACGCCTCACGCCACCCTTGTGTACTATCTGTATGAAGATGAGTTTATGATGTACTTTGTGACCAAGGAGCAGACTGCAAAGGCAAGGAACATCGAGGCTAATCCAAATGTAGCTATTGTAGTAGGGATTATTGATGAACCTGTCACCGCACAATGCTACGGTAAGGCCCAACGGATAAGTGGTGAGGGAGTAATCGAAAAAACAAACCGCATTCTATCAAGAGCTCATGAAGGAAACTACCATTGGCCTCCGATACTGGATATCAAGGCAGGTGATCCGGCCGTCTATCAGATTGAGATCAACCGCGTCCAGTTTTATGATGAACGTGAGGTTGACCTGCCGGAGAATAACTACGTAGAATTCGAAGTCCAGCGGTAAAAAAATATGCAGATAAACAGACGACAACTAGCGGCGGCCGTTGCAGCAGCAACATGGGCTGGTCTGATCTTGTTTGCTGTCGTTGACGGTACCGGTGCATTCGGCACTGACATCGGCTTTACTGCTTCCTTACAGCAGAGTGGACTGGCAAGGATAATGTTTGCAGATATCGGTGTACTCTCAACGCTCTGTGCTGTCTGGATAATCCGTACCGGGCATCGTTTACGGTATCTGTTCGCGGCAGCAGCACTGTTTACCGGTTCGTTTGCGGTATTGCCGTTTCTGTCTCTGTATCTCTTACAGCCATCAAAAACAACATGAAGAGAGAGCGTCTTCCAATCCTGGAGAGCATATTACGGAGCGGCATGTACCTCAAGCCGTCTATGCCTTTATATGCGAAGATCACGTTCTTTAATGTTGTCAGCGCATTCTGCGCAGGGATGTTTCTGATTTTCGGGTATACCAACTATCAGTTTGGACAGATAACATTTGCGACGTTTGAGTTTTCACTCGCGGGAGGCTTTGCCATATCGATGCTCCTTCTCAGACTTACCTCCAGGTACAATCCATCAGCTATAGTTAACTCGCTGCTTCTTTATATTGGTGCAGCGGTTCTCATCATTACCGGAGGGACTGTAGGGACCGGTGTCTACTGGCTTCTGATGTGCCCGCTTCTGTACCTTAATTTCTGGGGCAGAAAGCTCGGACTTGTCTGGATGATGGGCATGATAATCCTTCTTGCAGGGATTGTCATTCTGAATGCACTCGAAATAGTAAGGATTGCGTATACTCAATATCAGATGCTGATATTTCTTCTGGCCATTGCCGTGTCGACTTTCCTGCTGTGGCTTCACAGCTACCTCGACAGTTTGAAACTCAGAAGCCTGACTGATGAAGCAGAATAATCAAACCGAGGCGGATCTGCATTCTCAAATAGAGAAGAGCATCGACTCGCTGCGCAGAAATCTTGTAGTGTCAATGCTTCTGGTCGGTACTCTTGTCAGTACTGTCTTCGCCGTCCTGAATTTTCTCGATAACAGTATTTTGCTGGGAGTAGCTGAAACAGTTGTTTCGATCCTCCTGCTCAGCATGCTGATGGTGATCCTGATCACAAATTCCATTAGCGGACCCCGCTGGGTTATCAGTGTGATTCTTCTGGGAATTACAGCACTTCTTGTGGCTCAGGGTGGACTGGCCGGAGTCGGTTTGTTCTGGCTGTTCGGTTTCCCTGCTATGTTCTTCCTCATGTGGGAACGCAAACTGGGTAATATCTGGCTTGTTGTCATGGTCATTATTCCTGCGATTTTTATCATTCTGAATCTTACAGGAGTTTTCGAGGGTTATTACAAACCGATCAATCTGATCCAGTTTATCGGCAGCTTTCTGCTTGCCTGGCTGTTTGCCTATGTCTATCAGATGCTGCAGGACCGGCAGCGAGATCTGCTGGAGAAGAACGCAAATAAACAGGCAATGCTTGCGGAGTCAGCATTCAAACAGCGCAAGCAACTGCAGGCTGTGCTTAATTCAATCGGGGATGGCGTGATCGTCATGGATGCCAAGCGTCATATTATTCTTGCAAATCCGGTCGCGCAGACGCTGACCGGATACAGCGAAGAAGAGCTGCTTGAACGCCCTTTTTCTGAAGCGCTTAAGTTTATCGATGACAGAACAGGGGCACCTGTTACTGAATTCCTGGAAACGGTTTTTGTGTCCGGAAAGATGACAACGCTTGACTTTCATACGTCGCTGATCCGCAAGGATGGTTCGCGCATGGCTGTCGGTGACTCGGCGGCGCCAATCCTCAACAATGACGGTATCGTTACTGGAGGTATCATTGTCTTCCGCGACAATACCCGTGAACGTGAGGTCGATACAATGAAGACAGAATTTGTGTCTCTTGCATCCCACCAGCTTCAGACTCCGATAACAGAACTGCAGTATCTGCTTGAACTCCTGAAGGACAGAAAACTGCTTGAGGGGGATATGGACGTTGATGAGCTGGTCTCCAAAGCATACGAGGTGTCACAGTCCATGTCACATCTTGTCAGTGACCTGCTGGACGTATCACGGATTGAGACAGGTCGTAAATTTACAGTCAATATGAAGCCGGTTGTTCTCAATCAGTTTCTTACTGAGACTGCTGAAGGGCTTAAAGGTCAGGCGGCAAAACGCAATATCCGGATCGAGGTGCTGCTGCCGGCCGAAGAGATTACAGTCAATGCCGATGCGGGCAAGCTCGGGGAGGTTGTGTCAAATCTGCTTTCAAATGCCCTCAAATACTCTCATCCCGAGAGTGAGGTTCAGTTAAGACTGACACAGCGTGAAGATGTTGCTGTGATAGAAGTGGAGGATCACGGTATCGGTATTCCAAGAGAGCAGCAGGGGAGTATTTTTACGAAACTGTTTCGTGCCGAGAATGCGGTTAAATCAGATATCGAAGGTACCGGGCTCGGCTTATATATCGCAAAGGCTATCACAGAGGCGCATGGCGGCAAACTGTTTTTTGAGTCAGTAGAAAATGAGCGGACCGTATTCACACTTGAGCTCCCTGTTCACCAGGAACCCGCAGCGCACGCGTAGTATAATTCCCTATGGGACGAAACAAACAGAAAAAATTTGCCGAATTTGCCGCATTTGAGTTTTCCGCCTCGAACGATGATCCCGACTGCCGCACCAGGCTCGCTCGGTTCTTTCATCCCGGCGAACGGGTAATATTAGAACTGGCATGCGGAAAAGGAGCATACACCATGCTCTCGCAGAAAAATATCCGCAGGCAAAGGTTGCAGGTGTGGATTATCAGGGAGAACGTCTTTGGGTGGGGGCACGTGCCGCAAAGGATGCAGGGATTACCAACTGCTTTTTCCTGCGCGCACGTGTTGAAATGCTGCCTGAATTACTGCCGGTGAAAGCAGATCAGATCTGGATCACGTTCCCTGACCCTTTTCCGAAAGACCGCCACGCCAAACGCAGACTTACATCAGCACAATACCTGAAGATTTACGAACATATCTCAAGCCCGGGAGCAACTGTATGCCTTAAGACCGATGCGCCTGATCTGTTTGCCTTTACCAGGGATCAGCTCAGAGAAGGCGGTTTCAGAGTCCTAGAAGAGGTTCCGGATGTTGACGCGCTGCCGGCTGATCACGATGCGCTTCTTGTAGAGACCGACTTTGAGACACGGCACCGTGAGCAGGGAAGGACTATTTCTTTCCTGCGCTGGGAAGCTTCCGCTGCTCAATAATCCGTATGCCGTTATCGTCCACGACGACCGCCTGATAGTCAGTAAATGCTATTACTGGCTGCCAGACTGTCTGCCCGTCACTGAACAAATCCGCAAAAGAGTCGCCGTACTTACTGTTACCAAGATGGGGAAGAGGCAGAAAATCGATCAGATCAAGTCCGGTAATAGTATTCAACTCAAGGTCTTCGTGGACAGGGTCGATGCTGCGGATCAGTGACAGATCACCTGCGGCAAGAACACTGCCTGCACTTGATCCTGCGTAGGGAATGCCGTCCTCAATAAGACCCCGCGCCTGCTGCAGAAAACCACTCGATTCTGCGGCATGCAGAAGATCAAAAGTATTTCCGCCGGCAACAAAAATCAGGTCTGTTTTACAGAGCTGGTTGTAAAGAAACGCATCATGCGACTCTTTCAGATCGATAATTTTTAGCTGAAATCCCAGGCTTTTCATCAGTTCATAATCCTGCTTCATAAACCAGGGATCATCATATCTGTCTGCAGCATTGGGAATAAACGCAACTCTTGTTTCAACCGGATTCAGGCCGAACTCAAAAATCATGTCGTACATCATACGCGCTGCATGTGATGCGAGAAACAGCTTCATGATGATTCAACTCCGACCGAAATCCTCACCTGTTTGGCCTGCTGGATCGCACTTAGCAGCTCGGATGGCCTCTGCGTTCCAATCACAAACATGCTTCCGTTTCGCATATGTATATCAATTGCGGCATAGCCAGAAATACTGAACAGCCAGCCATTGCCAAGCGGCCTGATACCCCAGTCAGACATCAGGCTCTCTTCGTGATCTGCGATACCGGTTACCTCGGCAAGGGGTATCTGCTGTTCAAACACCCAGCCAAGCCTGACAATGATATGGTCATCAGTCACGGTTGTCCGCATGTTTGAATAGACAACGGTAACTGCAAAAAAGAAGATTGTCAGAAGGATAAACAGAATGTTGTAGCCAAACAGAAAACCAAGGTAAAACATACCTGCCGTGCACAGTCCGAATATGGCAACGGGAACATAGCCGATCTGTTGCTCCTGATAATGGGTGTTCATAATTCATCATACAAACTGGCAATAACTATGGCAATCAGCTTTGACCTGTGGACACATATGACCGTACAATGATTTATGCGTACTATCATTGGTGCTTGTATTCTGCTGCTAGTCATGGGCGTTGTGACGTATGCTTCAGCCCAGTCCACGGCCGCATTTATGCGCCTTTTAAGTCAGGAAACGGTATTTGAACAGGGAGATATCATCCCTGTTGCTGTCATGATCGAGTTTCCGGAAACTGCTGACAGATTTCTGGATGGGGCAGATGCTGTTGTTACGTTTGATGCTGGTGTACTGGAGTTTGTTGGCATCCGCAACGGAGATTTTGATATCTACCCCCCGGCGCAGCAGAACGAAGGCGAGATCAGAATATCCGGTCTTATGGAAAACCAGCCCGGTGAATCTGTCTCACAGCTTGCCACATTAAACTTTGTTGCCCGCTCGGTCGGCACTACAAAGATAGAACTTACAGCACGGGATGATGATACAACAGACAGCAATGTTGCCTGGTCGGGATCAGATATTCTCACTGATACAAGCGATCTCACATTAAATATCCTCCCTGTCACCAGGGATGTTACCCCGGCTGTAGATCCGGTAATCGGGTACTGTCTGATTGTGCTGGCGCTTATCCTGATCATTATTGCCGCAATTAATGGCATCCGACTGATAACTGCCAGGGATATGCAGCCTGCAGCAGTGGCCTTATTCAGTATTGCATTTGCAGTTGTTATCGCATTCCAGTTCGTGAGTCTGAGAGACCGTTCAGTGCTGGGGGCACAAAGCGGGGCATGCCGATTTGACAGCAACCAGGATGAAATCATCAACTCTGTGGATTATTCAATCCTTGTCCATGCAGCAAGGACAGATGGTGATAACCATGATCTCACAGAGCAGGTAGCAGCTATGCTCCCCAGTTTCTTCAGTCGCTGTGTAGATCAGGTGGAAGTTGTGACGCCGGTCGACTGTACCGGTAAGCAGTGTGGACCGGGCTGTGGTGTCTGTCCATCTGATCAGTACTGTTCAAGTTTTCAGTGTGTTGATCGCGAAACAATCGAAGAAGAGATAAAAGAGCTGCCGGACACGGGGGGAAGCCAGACTCCCGTGCCAACCCAGACTGCACAACCAACCGGTACTGCAGGGCCTACACCCTCAGATCAGCCTACGCCAAGTGCAACGCTCACCAGTACACCGACTCCGACGCTGACAAATACTCCTTCACCGACGCCGACGAGCACGCCGACTCCAACTCCTTCGCCTACACCAGTCCCTGCAGTTCAGACTGGATCAATTCATACACTCAGGATCATGGAGATCAGGTACTACCCGCATGGAGAAAATGACGTGATTTATCATCCGGATGTTCTATCGGCCAATCTGAAGTCCCTGCTCAGCCAGGCATCGCGTTTTAGAGGTCACAGTAACGGATCGGCACCATCTGCGCTTAATTTCCAGACTGTTTCAGTTATCAACCGCTACACAGCGCGTCCCAATATCAACGGGTACTGGCAGACTACATATGAGGCTATTCTGGCACAGGATAATCTCTGCAGCATTATCAATTCGCAGAACATCGATCAGATCTGGATGTGGGTTGACCCGAGACCTGGATACGATCCTAATCCGGGTGTCGAATACGCGATCTCGGGTGATTACTTCGAGGGTGGCGCACAGTATGCAACCTATGCCTCGCCTGCCTTCTGCGGAGGACAGCGTTCGTTTGTGTTTATGGGCTTTGATACAACACGGACAGCAGACCTTGCTCTGCACAGTTTCGGACACTACATGGAGGGTCTGCTGGGCAATATTCAGTCGGTCAACCTGTTCTGGTACAGGTTCGGAGGAAATAACAGTGCAGGATATCCGCTCGCACAGCGCTGCGGAAACGTTCATTTTCCGCCGAACGGAACCATTGACTATGATTACGGCAATCAGACAGTCGTTAACAATAATTCCTGCGAGGACTGGAATCCCAACCTGACCGGACAGACAGAGTCGTTCAACTGCTCAAAATGGGGATGTGATCAGGAGGGATATCTGATCTGGTGGATGCAGAATATGCCCGGCTACCGCAACCTGATACAGTATAACGGAGACTATCTGCCAAGCTGGTGGGACTTTGTAGGTGACCTTGACGGCAGCGTCCCGTATTATCTCGGAAACAGCGATTATTACATGAACACAGCTTTCTTCTAAACGAATCTGACTGCCCGATGAACATATCCGGTTTCATACAACCCGACTCTGACAGAACACTTATTCAGAAGCAACATCTGTCTGTAATCATACCTGCGGGTTCCGGTCACGCTGTCACACTTATTAGTCCGCGTGGAAGCATGAAACCGTTGCGACTCAATACTCTTGGTGACCGGCTTGAAACAGCAGTTACACTTGACCAGGATGGCGAATACGTCCTGGAGCTGCGTGAGGCATCGGGTGGCAGACTGATTGACAGGAGAGTCATTCGGGTGCTGCCGTCCTGGACTGTCTCTGCCGTCGTATACAATTTATTCCTGCGCACGAGTGCACAGTCTTCTTATGATGCCACGCTAGAAGATGTCCTTCGACATATAGACAAGGTAGCGGATGCGGGGGTAAACGTTCTCTACATCAATCCCTTTTATGATACCGGAGCGTATCTGAAAAAGCATAACCTGCTGGGCAGCATGCCTGATCAGGCTCTCAAGGGGACACCATATGCAGTACGTGACATGACTGAACTTAATGTCGCTGCTGTCGCATCCGATCCAGCATTGTCATCGTCCTGGCAGGCAGAAGAGGTTCTGCGTACGTTTGTCAGTGCGGCGCATAACCGTGGTATCAGGGTTATCTTTGACCTGATCCTCAACCACACATCGCATGACTTTCTTCTGCAACGCTATTATCCCGAATGGTTCTATTATAAAGAGGACATTCTCTCTACCGATTCTCCATACCTGTATTTTACTGACGGCAAACCGTGGGGGGATCCTGCACATACTGCCGTACCGTTTGAAGACGGAGACTTTTACTGGAGTGACACTGCAAAGCTGAACTGGGAGTTTGACGCTCCACCCGCACCAAATGATCCTCCCGGAAATCCGTCAATACGTCAGATGTATGAGTACTTTATCACTGTCGCGTCATACTGGGTACGGGAGTTTGGTATTGACGGCTACCGCTGTGACCTTGCACATCGGATACCACTTTCTTTCTGGAGGGAATGTATAGCAGCGGTAAAAAGTACCGCCCGGGAGAGTCATCCCCACAATGACAGTATCGACGGCACCGTCGTGTTTGTTGCCGAAGCCCCGCCTGAATCTGTCTCATCGCTGCTCGCGGCGGGATTTGACTTCTGCTATTCCGGTCTTGCACAGGGTATAGATAATCCGGGTGCATATCTGAAATCACTCTCAGAAAGCAGGGAACGGCTGCACAGTTTTAACTTTGCAGAAGCCTACGATTTTCATGCCAGAAACCGTGCACCTGAGCCGGTCCATGGTGGAGGTCCGGATCGAAGCGGTATCTGGCAGTGGGCGTTGACTGCAACATTGCCCGGTATGGCACTGTTGTATTCAGGGTTTGAGAAAATGTCATGGCACGGTATACCTGGCGCTGACCTGGGTCTCATAGGTGATAATGAATACCTTGCTGCAGTCAGAACTGTCTCAGAGATACGGACAAAAGAAAAAGCCCTGCACAGTGAAGCGGTTCAGTATTTAGAGGTGAGCGGCGAAGATGCAGAGGCAATCACTGCGTATTCACGGTATAATGACGGCGAGACATTGTTTGTTGTGCTTAACACAGGCAAAACTGCTGTCACGAATGCCATCGTAAGACTTTCGTCACCGGATCTTGATAGCGGACAACCGTTTATGCTGAAAGATCTGATGACCGGCAGGATTTACCTAAGAACTGATCCGGAAGTTGTGCTTCTGCTTGATCCCGGTCAGGTACATATATTTAAACTTGAACAGAAATGGGAGGACTCTTCGTACTCACAAGCCTGAAAGAGCAGGGATCATTGAGGATGCTGCGATTCTATCCGTATTTTTTCCTTGCAGTTGCTGCTATCGGTCTGGTTTTGCTTACAATTGTTTACTCCGGAGCTGCAGGCCAGCCCGAGGCTATCACCGGTAATCGTGATGCCGACGGACAGCGTCTGAGTCTTGAGGATCTTGAAGCCGGCACTCCAGAAAGCTTTCCTGTTGAGCCCGATGCTAAGGTCGTCGAGATCACCCGTGAGGGCCGGGATTCAAAAGGGTCGCTCACCATGGCCGGGTCGGATTCGACAGTAACCATAACAGGGACAATCGCCGGACTGTTTGATACCCAGGGGCTGTTTATCACACTTCGTACAGCATGTGATTCAGACGAGGTTATCACCGGTCTTGATGTGACTGAAAACATGTCAGTGAGCGGAACGGTCCAGCTGTCGCTTGCTCAACTGCTGGAGAGGACACCACATCTAGTTATACGGTCACAGGAGGAGCAGCTTCTGTGCACAGCACTCAGCAATGAAAACGGCTCTGTTTGAGGTACCCGCTGATGAAGAGGATTTATTCAGGTCAGAACTGGGAGACTGCATCATCAGTCGCGATCCGCTGTCTGAACATAATCTGCCTCCTGATGATACAGAGATAGTCTGTGTTTTTGTAGGATCCGAACTTAATGAACCTGTACTGGCTGATCTCCCGGCACTGAAAGCGATAGTCACCCGTTCAACAGGGTATGACCATATTGATATCGATTATTGCGCTGCCCATGGAATTACTGTCAGTAACGTGCCGCACTACGGGGAGAAAACAGTTGCCGAGCATACATTTGCGCTGCTTCTGGCCCTGTCCAGAAACATTCACCGCTCACACGTACGTGCTTTAAAGGATGATTTTGATGCCAGTGATCTGCAGGGGTTTGAACTCGCCGGCAAGGTACTTGGGGTAGTTGGTACGGGCAGTATCGGCAGTCATGTTATCAGGATTGCTCACGGATTCTCCATGAAGGTGCTTGCATGGTCAAGAACTAAGCGGCATGAACTGGTAAATGCCTACGGAGTCGAATATGTCGATACATTTGGCGAGCTCCTGCGCAGATCGGACATAGTAACGCTTCATGTACCGCACAGTGCTGAGACACATCATCTGCTCAATACCGACACTATACACGAAATGCGTCCGGGTGCCTACCTGATCAATACCTCACGGGGCGAGCTTGTAGATACGGATGCCCTCTACAAGGCACTGAAAAACGGCCACCTGGGTGGTGCAGGGCTGGATGTGATCGAAGGCGAAGAACTTATCTCGGAAGACTTTGAACTGCTGTATGAACACAGCAACCCGGATGTTATCAGACAGATCTACCGTGACCGGACAATTTTCAGAATGGAGAATGTCGTCTTTACTCCTCACAGCGGTTTTAACAGTAAAGAAGCCCGAATGCGTCTGCTGCGCGAATCCGTCGCTAATATCAAAGCAGTCAGGTCGGGTACTGTACTCAATCCGGTGGGCTGATTTTGACTGCAGAGGTAAACACTGCTAGACTATTACAAATGTAAGAGTTATCCCCATGTTAGGAGATCTTGAGCAGCGTATTATGAATGTCATCTGGGAGAGCGACAGGCCGCTTAAACCGGCCGAAGTGCTCAAACGGATGGAATGCGACCTTGCATACACTACTATTATGACTGTCATGAAGCGTCTGGTGGATAAAGACCTGCTTACCAGAAAAAAGCAGGGGAATGTCTACTACTACTCGGTTGCGACTCCCAAGCGTGAATATGCGAAAGACAATCTCGGTGAGCTGTTCTCTTCGCTTGTTGACTCCTACGGAAATCTTGCTATCTCGCAGTTTGTAGAGACCGTTCGTGAAAATCCGCAGGATCTGAAGCAGCTCAAAGAATACCTCGACAAACAGTTATGAAACCTGAGACACAGCACAGATTCGCATTTCTTCTTGTTATTCTGCTTGGCGTTCAAAATCTTGTAGTAATCGCTCTCCTCACCGATCGTGTTGTTCCGCTTTTCACTGCCAACATTCGTATTCTTACAGCAGCGACACTTGGCGGTGCGCTGACTGAACCGCTTATCACTCCGCACTTTGTGCTGGTTACTGTACTTACCATCTACTGGGGGGCCCTGGTAACAGGTCTGATCATGGCTGTCCTGCGGATTGCCTTTGACGTCGCAAAAACCAGGATGTTCATCAGAGGGCTTAACATCACAGGAAACAAAGATGGAGTATTAATCTTTTCTTCAGACGAACCGGCAGTATTTACAGCAGGACTTATCAGACCTCGAATATATGTTTCTGAACGTCTGCTGGAGCTGCTGTCACCCGAAGAAGCATCAGCTGTCCTTGCGCACGAAGCGTTTCATGTCAGGAGCTACGAACCGCTCCGTCAGACAGTTGTCCGCTGCATTATCTATGCTATGCCACTTCTGCCGTATCCGGCCCGGCTTGAGCAGCGTCTGCTTGTTCTGGGTGAAGTTACTGCGGACACATATGCCGAGCAGCATGTATCATCAAAACTCCCGTTGATCAGTGCAATGATAAAGATTATTGAGTCCGGGCTACCCCGCAATCTGGCTGTTTCCCAGTTCAGTTCCGGAAGAGTCTCTGCACTGACGGGGGGAAGGATTAACGGTTTTGCTGCGGCATGCACATTGATTGCTACATGTGCAGTTTCAGTCATGATCGGCTATCTGCTCGTCTCGACAGAGCTGCTTAAGGCTTGTCAGATGGGCTAGGATTGAAGTAATCTGTGTTTATTCTTGACAAGTTTCAGTGCTTCTACTACCTTTGTAGAAGTAGCGTTTTATTTTTTACTATAACCAGATGGCTAAGGTTAAAAGTTCCTCGGGAGGAGATCCGATTTCTTCCGGAGAGACCGTCACCATTGATCTGCAGCAGTTCCTGACACCGCTGTCTATCTTCGTCAGTGGACTGATGATCTCGGCTTCAATTTTCTTTTCATTTAGCGGAGCATCTATCGGTACAACCAGAACTGGCGGTACAGTGACGACAACTCCTACGGCGGTTGCGGATCCTGGTACCGGAAACACAACGGCAACTGTTAATATCGATGATGATCCTGTACTTGGCAACAGGGATTCCGCCAAGGTCGCTATCGTTGAGTTCAGCGATTTTGAATGTCCGTTCTGCCAGAGGTTTCATAACGACACGTTCGATGCCCTGATTGAGCAGTATGTAGACAGCGGTGAAGCAATCTTTGTTTATCGCGATTTCCCGCTCAGCTTCCATGAGCCTGCAGCAACCAAAGCAGCAAATGCAGCTCAGTGTGTATTTGAGCAGAAGGGCAGCAATGCATTCTTCAATTTTGCCCAGCAGTACTATGAGAAGACTGTATCTAACGGTTCAGGACTTCCAACAGGTACAACGCTTGAGACTCTTGCCCGCTCAATCGAAGGTATGGATATCGGCAAGTTCAACAATTGTGTGACAAGCAACACCTATGCGGATGAGGTCGCAAAGGATACGGCTGATGGTTCAGCAGCAGGTGTTACAGGTACACCAGGTTTCGTGATCGGCGTACTTGACGGCGACGGTAATGTTGATGGTGTAATTGTCCCAGGTGCACAGCCCCTGGCGACATTCCAGCAGGTTATTGACGAACAGCTGGCACGCTAATCGAATCTATAGGTTTAAACAGCCCCGCTTGACGCGGGGCTGTTTCTTGACAAAAAGACGTCGGGTGGAGTAAGATTTAGCAGTCAACATATTTGATTGCTAATATTTTACTTATTACAATCATCACAATGAGACGAAGAGCAATCACACTTTTTGATCCTTCGCGGATCTTCTCGGACGACTTTATGAATACATTTTTCAGCAGCACGGGGCTGGATTTCCAGTACACCAACGAGCTCGAGATGTATGAGGATGAGAATTCCGTCGTCGTCAAGCTTAAAGCCCCGGGTTATTCCGAGGAGGATGTTGAGATTACTATCGAAGACACAGTCCTTACTATTTCGGGTGAGGTAAAGGAAGAGACGGAAGAGGAGCAGAAGGGCAAAAAATACTACTACAAGGAAATGCGCCACGGCAGCTTCTCAAGGTCGGTGACACTTCCGGTTAAAGTCCGTGCCGAAGAGGCGTCAGCGTCATTCGGTAATGGTATTATCACCATCACACTACCTAAGAGCGAAGACGTGAAGCCGAAGAAAATAACGGTTAAGCATTCCTGATCTAATCTGTTACGGGGCCAAAATACGGCCCCGTTTTTTTATGCATCCAGTATCAGTTGTCTCGGTCCCGATCGGAAATCTTGCAGATATAACAGAACGTGCCATGCAGGTATTGCGTGAAGCTGATTGTGTTCTTGCAGAAGACACACGCCGTACCGGTAAGTTGCTTGGTCTGCTGGGGATCCATGTGCCGGAATTGCTGTCCTACCGTGATCAGAATCATGCAAGGGTGTTTCCTGCAGTCCTTCAGCGGGTGCAGTCGGGACAGCGGCTGGTTCTTGTCAGCGACAGCGGCACGCCTGTGCTTTCTGATCCCGGTTTTCTCCTTGTGCGTGATCTTGTGGATGAGGGGGTGCCGGTTACTCCTGTCCCCGGTGCCAGCGCACTGCTGTCAGCACTTGTTGTCTCTGCGCTTCCTCCTGACAGGTTTATGTTCCTCGGATTCTTCCCGAAAAAGGGCAACGAGAGATTTCAGGCGCTTGATTCAGCGCGAGACCTGAAAATGACAGCGGTTCTGTACGAGTCCCCAAACAGGATTGATAAAACGCTGAAGCTGCTGGCTGACAGATACGGAGAAACAGTCGAACTGGCGCTTTGTAAAGAGCTTACCAAGCTGCATGAAACGGTTCTGCGCGGCACACCAGACCAGCTGCTGTCTGCTTTAGAGACAGTGAGTACAAAAGGTGAGTGGGTAATTGTTGCCTCGTTTAGGCAATAAGGGTAGCTCCCATGAAAGAGCCCTTGCTGCGAAGCGTTTTATAGGCCTTCATGGATACTGTGATTGTCTGGACTTTGCCGTCCATCTCAACACGTACCTTACGGAGGTTTGGCTTCCAGGTGCGTTTTACCTTCTGAGATTTATACGCCCAGACTCCTCCTCCTCCAGAGGATCCGCGTCTGTGTTTTTTGTGATGACCGGTTGAAGTGCGTCTTCCGGTCAGGTCGCATGTACGTGCCATAATCAAAACTTCTGAATACCTGCTAATGATACACCAGGCCTGAGTATTTTGTCAAAGAGTTACCTGTATCTGTTTGATCGTATGCCAAACTACGATATAATCGGTATTCATTCTGATGTCAAACAAGGATACTGATCAACAAGAACTCCCGGACAGCCCCGTAACAGGTCACCCGGGATTTACCGGGACTCTTGCGTATCTCCGTCATTACGAAGACTATTCATCACGGCCGGCTGTCAGCACAACCCGCTCTGGCAGAGACATTGCTTACTATGCAGCTGTTGCGGAATTCAGACGTGAGCGTGGCGTAACTCCCCCGGAAATTTCGGATCCTGAGCTTTCAGGGGCGATAGGTTCGATAGATGACTGGTGGGGTACGGATGAGTATGTAACAGCGTCAGAGATTGCTGATACATACATGACAGAGCTGCCACATGAGAATGCCAGACCTGATTTGCTGTTTGAGCTTGCCAGAAAGGGTTTTGAAGATCCTCTGTTTCTTCCCGTGTTTACAGTACGTACTTGAGAATGCAGGTGAGGCCTGGATGGAAGAAAACAGATATGACGTACACCTTCATGCTGCTTCGCTTCTGACGCGCAACAGGGATGCATTCGAGTTGTTTATCAGTGAATATCAGGAGACTGCTGACAGGGTTTATGCGTCCATCGACTTTCAGCGATTAAGCGACCTGCCTGCACGGATGACAGATAATTCTCCTGACTGGCGCAAATCTAACCAGCAGATAACTCGTCTGCAGAAAGCATATGAAGACCTGGTGACCTCAGCCAGGACCGGGGAACAGGAACGCATCGTAAATGATACGGGTGAATTTATTGCGCAAAGACTGCCGCAATGGCTGACTGAGAATGCATCGCTTGTTGCGTATCTTGACCGGGTTGCGGGATATGCTGATATCGGTTATCCGGAATTATACGTGACTACCGTTAACCTGTTAAATAATGTCCCCGTCCGCGATGAGCACTATCTGGAAGACCTGCTGGCAGTGATCCGCAGGAACATATTACCCAGTCCTTGCAGATGGTGCTTGCTCTCAGTATGGAGCCGGATATGTTCGATATTCTGCAGGTTAATCCTGTTGCATACGGATTTGAAGATAAAGACCATCTGCTTGAAACAGCAACACTGTTCGGACGGTTACTGAGAATGAATGTCAGATCTGGCGGCAGGGATGTGCTTGAGCAGATAATGATGCATATGCCAAAAGAGCAGTTTGTCCATCCGAATATCGAGCTTGAGTCACGTAATGCAGTTATGCATTTTCTGATGTTTAATGCGGCAGTGACTGATCCTCAAAAACGATCGGAAGTAAGGGCACTGCTTAACATACCTGAGCCGGACGAAGACAGTGTCATCAGCAGACAAATGATTAGAGAGCAACTACACCAGAGCGAGACATCTGGTATAATTGAACTGAACATAGACCCTGAACACGTAGGCAGATTCTGGTCTTACTTTAATTATACGCACGAACTGTGCAAACGGTAACAAAATGGCAGGAGAAGCACCAACATTTCTGCAGATGATGTCAGAGAAGGGGTTAAGGTTGACCGGGAGACCGCACTACCTCGATAAATCTCTTGAGGCTCCCGCCGTTGATATAGCCAGTATTCTGACAGCCGAGCAACTCCGAGAGGAGGGGCTCTATGATTTAGATGCCGAAGTTCAAAACAGCAGTGCAGAAGTACCTGGTACGAAATACCAGGAACCCTGAAATCTGTAACAGGAGTTGACGTATTTACAACCTCGCAGGAGGTTGTTTTTATGCCTGTTGTTGTGATATATAATAAGTCTATATGATAACTGATCATGACTGGAGAGATCCCGGGAGATCATATCCCAGAAATTCCTGTATTTGCTGCTGATAACACTGTCCTGGCTGCAGAGACTGCAAAAAAATTTTCATCAGGTCTGATCGGTGTTGACCCTGAACGTGAGTCTGAGGCAGCGCAGATTCATGCATCAGCAGTCCTGTCCGAAGATTTCAGTCCGCGTTTTGAGGCTGTAACAAAAGAAACAGCACATCAGCTGCTGACATGGCTTGACGGTGTGCATGGCATCTCTCTTCATGCAAAGAACCACCTGCATGCTTTGGACAAACAATACAGACTCGAGTTCCTGATGCAGATGGCGCTGCGTGACTTTCTGGTGCAGCGCGTTACGAACGGAGTCGCACGTTCAAATTTTGCTCTTGAAATGGCTGCGGTGGATCGGTCACTGCCGCTTGCAGCGCAGGCATCGAAGCTCGTCTCTGAATTTGAATCCGATACCGGTTACTACAGCTCTGTTAGCAGGTCGGCAGGATCGTTCGAACGTGGAGCGGCAGCAGCTGTTGCCCTGGACTGGTATAAAAGAAACAAGGGTGATCTGGCCGAGATTGATACTGCCGTCAGCAAGGGAGCTGCTGACGCAAACATTGTTATCGGTGGTGGCGATGGAGGACCTGTCCGTAATGCAGACATTATAGTACTTGGAACTCTGTTCACGCTGAATGCTGCTCTTCCGTCAGCAAATGAAGAAGAACAAGCAAGAAGGACTCATGTTCTCAGCAGACTGGGAATCAATCCTGATCTGGTCTCGTTCTCTCCTTTAAGTGTAGATGCAGTGTATGGTACAATTCATCAGCAAAGATGGTATCAGGCCGGTTATAACCTGATCATGATGAATAATACACCACGTACATTGCTGGATAAATGAACGAAACATTAGGATTTACAGGACAGATGATGACAGAACCGCTCCCGCAGGAACTGTTCCCCTTGTTTGCGACCGAGAATCGTCCTGATTACGATTATGTCTGGAACCGGATTGCAGGCGAGCCAAAGCCAGACGCGCAAACCGAGACTCCCCCGTCCACAGAGAAATCTTCCCGCGAACCCTGAACGCTGTTACAAATATTACTCCGCTGCGTAATACCTGCTGTATGACTTCGGTGTGATTTTCTGTTTATTACACTGCCATTGTGGCCGAATACAGCGGTATGGAAGAACACGTCCTCAATCAGTCCGCATCGCCGGATGAACTGCGGTTGCGATTCTGTTCGCTTGGATACAGTTTTTCACCCACTCCGGACTTTCTTCGTCAGGCTGCGGGATTGAATATGGTACAGCAGGGCTGTGCTGACAGGTTTTATGAATTTGCCGGTGCAGTCCTGCGCGGGTATACGGATATTCCTGCAGACAATGAACATACTGCCGGGCTTTCTGTCTGCCTCAGACTGCTGGACGAGAGAGATACACCTCTGTTCCGGCAGATGCAACCGCACGCAATGGTGGAGTATGCCGCCACAGCAGGAAGACGTCGCTGGTTTGACGGTATGGCTGCTGATCTGTTTGATTATGCAGACAGGTTCTATGATTTCAGACGAAAGAATAATCCCTATCCCGATCTGGGGCTGCAGCCAGCCGACTTCGGGATTATGGCTGCAGACCGATACCAGAGCTGGGGTTTTGCTGATGTGAACTCTGCGGTCCGGCTGATGGATACCGTGGCTGATATATACGCCAATCCGGATTTCGTTGATCGTACAGCATACGAAATAGCAATGAGCAGCCCGATGCTGATAGAGCACGTCAACGGGTCTGTTACAAAACATGGCCAAGCAGAGGCAATGGCAGGGTTGTTCAGGTTCCTGTACCTCAAGTCTGTTCTACCTGAGGATGCTGAAGCGTTTACACCATTTCTCGGGCTTCCACGCAGACTTGCAGCGACCGACTATGGACTTCCTGTCGGTCAGATCGGTAAATATTTCACAGACTGGGACAGATCGTTTCTGAGAGATACTATTGTCCGGCGCACGCTCGTAAGTATTTAAGAACGCTTTCAGATTTTTATGCAAAAGTTGATACAAACAATGGCACAGATTCGTAGAACTAAATACTGAACTTCGCTGTTGTATTTCATTTCTTAATACACCTGTTTTCATGGTAACTGCCACGGTAACACCGCACGTCGATCACGATACAAGCCCGTTTACTGAGATAGTCTGTCGCACTAAAGGTGTCGACAGTCCGCACTTTATCCTCCCACGGTCAGAATTTTTGAGCAGAACTGTACACAAGTATGAAGGCGTAGCAGGGCGGCACAGCAGGCAGGCTGCAGAATCCCTATATGCTGCACACCACAGTCCTCTTGACGGTGAGCCGGTTGTACCTGACGAGCATACTGTCGCCGCGCTGGCTTACTGGGAGAGCTGGCTGCTTGGAGGAACTCCGGTTCAGGGTGAGCTAAGCAGTATACTACCTGACAGGTATGCCGAGTACATTACAAAAATGGCTGCTCGAGATATGTTTGCTCAGCAGTCTGTTCGGCTGCAACAGCTTTTTTCGGCACTCGAGATGGGTAATGATATGCCCGAAATGGCACAGGATGCAATCGCGACGCTCAAACAGGATTATGACGCATACGGGTTTGACAGTTTTAAGGACGCAATAGCTTTTGCGCGCCAGATGCGCTCTCTCAGAAACGCACCTGACTATGTCAATATTGTACGTCCTGCAGCAAAAAAGCAGATGCTTGCTGCTTATGACCCTGCGATTGTAGAACGTTATGGCCTGTCGGTATCCGATTCCGAAGTGGATGCCGGTTTCTTTGACTTCTTTTATCTCAATGAGCTGTTCAAGCCGTATGCATTAAATGAGGATGGCGAGTTCGGCTGGGACGTTGCCATGCACAGACTTGGCATCCCGGTTGGTGCATCCAGACAGCTTCGGGCACAGGATGGTCAGATCCCCGATGTCTCACTTATCACCAGATATTTCACCGGCTGGAATAAGTCATTTATTCGCAATGAGCGCCAGTCGCAAGCGTTTCTGCGGCAGCAGGCCGTTGCCTGATTGTAACAATATGCCCCGGGATGAGTATTACTAACAATGACAGAGGCGCTTGAGTTTAACAATCTGCCTGAGGTTGTGATTCATCCTGACAGCATTTACGGGTGTTCATCACTCGATTTTTATAACAGGGTGGCGCTTGAGCGGGCTTCGCGGACTACGGTATGTACCGACGTTCAGCTGCAGGAGGCGCAACGGATGTATCTGATCGCCGATGACAGCACACTTCATCAGGGTGCCGGTGTTCCTGAAGACTACCACAAAGCACCTGCTGCTGATGATACAGGGGTTTATATGCAGCACCGGGGAACGTACGCAGGCATAGCACTGCTCAAAGACTGGTGGGCACGTGCGCCTGAGGATGCAGAGCGTTTCAGTCGCGTCAGACCAGAGTTTCAGTTGAGCTATCTTGAGACGATGGCACGGCGTGACAAGCACATTCAGAATGTGACCATGGTATATGCATACGGTGACATGCTGCGGATGGATAGTGCAGGAAGGGATCTGCAGGATGTGATCGATGAGGCCGATGCACTGAAACAAGAGTATCCTGCAGCTGCATGGGTGCAGTCAAAGTATGCAGGACTTGGATTTACCGACGCTCTAACTGCAGGCAGGCTGTTTTCCGAATACAACGGAGTATATGGTCAGGATGCTCAGGTTCAGGCGGGTCTTGTTGTCCGGGATCTTCTTGGCCGCGGTGTCCTGGACAGCAATGATCATGATTTTATTGTCTCTGTCATGAACGGCTATACCGAGGAGCAACTTGCAGATCATGTTGATGCCATGAACGCCAGAAGCATGAGTGCAGTGACACTGCTGGCAATTGAGTCCGGTCTTCACGAGTGGGGGTTTGATTCTGTGTACGACTTCGCCGAGTTTACCGATGGAGCGTTCAGGCTGGAGCAGGATTCCTCCGCTGCGGCCAGGGGACAGATAGAACACTGGATGGCAGCATTTTCAGATACTCAGAGCGAAGATCCGCTGACATCGTTTCGCACCTATCAGTACCTGGCTTTTCTCGCTTCTAAACAGCCTGCACCGGATAATGCATGGGCTGAGATGCTCAGGCGTCTGGGGATACCTACAGATACTCCCCGTGAACGGCCGCTTTCGATGTCCGGACGTATAACACAAAGAAGAATCGGAATGTTCTTTTCTCATATGAACGAGACCTATTCACGTTTCGGCTACAAACGCAGTCATATGGAGCTGTTTTCAGAGATGCCACGGCTGTTCACGCGCAGAGGTCTGAAAAACGTTCTTACTGTACTCGCTGACAAGGCAATAGCCTAGTCTTGTATTTAATCCGTTGCCTGCTATAATTACCTACGCCGGACCTCGTCCGGATCATTGCCGGGTCGTCTAAAGGTAGGACATTGGTTTCTGGCACCAAGAATCGGGGTTCGAATCCCTGCCCGGCAACCAGACTGAAGCCACAGGCTCTGTTTTCCCTCCGTGTCTGAGATCGCGCTGCTAACGGGGATGGATTGATTCCAGGATGCTACCGTTGTTTGCGAAATGCATGCTCAAGGTAACCCGACAGCACCCGTTTATACGCTGCAGCCTGAGAAGCATCGCCTTCGGGACTTTCTGATACCCAGCGTCCGTATCCTGACAGGATGGATTTCGTTAATTGTGCCGCAGGACAGTGTCGTTCCATCTTGCCACGGGTGACACTGAAACCTGATCTGTAAGTTACTTCGGTTACATCGCCGTCACCAAGCATGATTGATATTGCTCTGAGCAGAGGCTGCCTTGAGTGTGTACTATGTCTCAGTGACAGAATTGCATGGTACAGACTTGATTCACTGCTTCTGTCGGGAGCAGGAAATACCATCCGTAAGCGTGACATAAGATCATCGAATGACTGTACAGGCCCGGAAAAACTCTTCGCAACCGACCTTCCAAGTTCAACAGGCATTGCCAGACCTGTTTCCAGGGGCAGTACAGGATTATCATCTTCTTCAAAGAGCTCTTCATATCGTGGTCCGAGTGCTATGGCATAGCCGGTAAAATGCATTACTGCAGAGAAGAACCCATCATTCGCCCGTTCCAGATGCTCTGCAAACACATGTGTGGGATTCTCAGTCTGATAGCCATGCAATTGCGGTTTCAGCGTCTCGGCCAGTTTTACAGCCTCTTCGCGCTCCGGTTCATATAACTCTAAATTGAGATGAAAGAATATGCTCTCCAGCAGGGAGGCATCTCCAAGCAGCTTGAGTTCCTGCGGCAGGAGATGAACAACCTGACCAACTTCATTTGCAAGTGTATTCAGTCGTCTTGTGTTGACGTACGAGCAGTATGGATTATTGATGCTCTGATATCGGTCCGTATCCAGAAGTGCAGAAACGAGTCCGATATCGGTTACCTCAGGATCGGATTCTAATCCCGCACGTTTAAGATATTCAGCACGGGCCTCCCGATAACTCTGGGCTAATTTTCTCCCCGAAATGATTTTATGAATCAGATACTCAAATGTATGCATAGATACATTATATCATGTAGATATAATTGGACATACAGGGCTGCTGTGGTAGTATGATACGAATTATTTAACAACTTCGTATGGAAATCCTTGTCTCACTTATTGTCCTGGCTATCTGCTTTATCTATCTTGCGTGTATTGTTGATAATTACTTTCTGAAAAGTCTGGACAATATTGCGGACTGGCTGAAACTGTCACCAAGTGTAGCGGGCGCGACACTGATGGCTATTGGTACGAGCGCCCCCGAACTCTCAACAGCTATGTTTGCGCTGTTTCTGCCGAACACAAATCCTGCTACCGGACTTGGAACCATTGTCGGATCTGCTCTGTTTCAGATACTGGTCGTCATCGGTTTTGCAAGTCTGGTGAAAACCAGTTACCTTAACTGGAAGCCCGTTGTGCGAGACGGGGTGTTCTATACCTTTTCAATAATTGCACTGGTGCTTGTACTGCTTGACGGCAATATCAGTGTTGTAGAAGGCGGAATCTTTCTTTCTCTGTACGTTCTGTACCTGCTTGTTCTGATTCTGTGGACAAAATATGTAAAAGAAAGCGATCCTGATCCGATTGAGCTGTTTGAAGAGGGTCTGGAAGAAGAGTCAAAAGGCAGTCCTGTCGCTGCTGTGATCGATCTGATGACGTTTCCGCTCAGACTGCTGCCTGATCCCTCTAAAAAAGAGAGAGCGACCATCCCCGTGTTTATTCTGTCTCTGGTCGGCATAGCCGGCATCAGTTACGTGCTTGTTATTTCTGCAGAAACGCTGGCTTCAGGGCTGGGTGTTCCTGCAGCAATCATTGCGTTGACAATCCTTGCGGGTGGAACAAGTGTACCCGAGCTGATCAGTTCTGCGATAGTAGCAAAACAGGGGCGGGGAGATATGGCGATCAGCAATGCAATCGGCAGTAACATCTTTGATATTCTTATCAGTCTCGGTCTACCCGTATTTATCTACACACTGATTAATGGTGATCTGGCAGCAACAGATACCGAAAATATCAACACATCCATCCTTCTTCTGTTTGCAACGATGATCATGGTTCTGCTGCTGCTTGCTTCGCAGCGTTTTAAGGCCGGCCGGCTCTTCGGACTGATACTGTGCGGTCTGTACGTTGTCTATGTGATTGCGGCATATGCCGGTCTGCTTTAGCAGCTGACTTTCGACCTGTCAGGGCAGGAAAACGGGCTGGGGCAGAAAGACTCATATGTAGTGGGATCTCCGTTTTTTACCTTGAAACACCAGCCGCAACTGGGACATTCCGCTTCATCATCAAAGCCGGTCGCAGTGAGATCTCCATCCCCGGGCTGAATCCTGCATTACTGCCGTTCTGGCGGTTTGCGGCATATGAGAAGCCGCAACCCTTAAGCACAAAGTTAGCCTGCCGCATCATTGTGTCCTGATCGTCTCTGGATAATGAATCAAAAGAGTCAAGTGTGCAGGTCTCACCTTGCAGGGCTTTGATGTACTGTTCTATTCTGAACTGCTGGCGCATTATCGCTGCTGCAATCTCTTCCAGGGTTTCGATTTCGATCCATCCTTCGCGCGAAGAGGAGAGTCTGGCGGCTTCGGATTCAGCAATCGGCAGAATAGAATCGTAAACCTGTGACTGAACATCAAGTAGCATAAAATCCTGCAGCAGAGAGACTTTTTCAGGCGGCAGTGTCTTCAGTCTCTGTGTCGAAGCAAACTGACGCAGGCTGTCGATAAAGTCTTCGCTGACCCGACCCGAGGTACTCATTATCGCAATATCATCGAGGATCCCGGGCATGTTCTGCAGCGGGTCAGGCTCGCTACTGTATTCACAAACAGCGCTGCGTACAGGATCGGAAGCCAACTGCTGCAGAAGAGGACGGTAAGCCTCATAGCTGGCTGCACCCTTGAACCAGAGCTGTTCAACATGTTCAGTGCCATTCTCAGACCGGTAAATAAGGATTGTATCGTTACCTTCGTAGCCTCTTGCATACGCCTGCTGTGTCATTTCGGGGCGCGGACTGAATTCAGCCATAGGGCCATTGTAGCCTGCTGCGCGGGCACGCTTGAGACGTTCGTAAAAGAGCCGGTTTTGTGTATTGCGCGGCTGCTCAAACTCAAAACCTTCCAGCTGTGCAGAAGAGTCGGTTTCTGCGAACAGGTCGTCAAGCAGACCGAACTGTGACTTCAGCGCCGGGCCGAGTGGAGTGTCGGTCCAGTGCAGACAATAGCTGTCTTTTCCGGTTGCTGAAGCGGTGTGGTGCTCCCGGACTGCACGAAACAGGTTACTGTGCGCCTCGGCACGCGCTGCTGCAATGGCCTCTGGTGTGCTGATGAGATATCCTTCTAGAAGTGTCGCCACATAATTGACGGCATTTGCAGCAATACCCGCATAACGGTCTTTTACTGAACGGACGTAGTCACGTTCATAAATGGATATTGTTTCTGGAATGACTGCTTCGGTCATACATCGCCCGAGTGTGGCGATGTACCTTTGTGGTGCATGCCCTCTGCTCGGAGGTTAACAAATATGACTGCATGGTATCCGGACTTACCGGCACAAAATGTGCAGGATTACCGTTGCGGCACAGTGGAGGATTTTCACCCCCTTCCCCATGCAATGCTGCCACTATACGGTAATTACTGTCAGACGTGCAAGTGGTTGAGTATCGGCTGAAAACTATATACAATTACTGCAGTATGAAGGACGGACCATTCTCTAAATTTGTAGGTGCTGTAAAACATCAGGCTGCCAAAGTCAGCACAGCCGGGCTGCATCCTCGCTACATGTGGGATGCGTCAAGCGAAAGAATCCGGTACTGGATGCTCAACAGCATCTTCCCCGAGAACACACGGGGACACAATCTGCACAAAGCGATTGATCATGCACTTGAAAACGGAGAATTTATCATGCAGATCGGTTGCGGGCGACATGGACAGGCGCTGCTTGACCTGAAAAAACTCGGAGCAGGTAATCTTATCGGAATGGATTTTCGGGTTCCGGCTGAAGATTACGAAGATATTGCATTTGTTGCAGCTGATCTCACAAAACGACTGCCGGTTGAGGATGATACATTCACGGGGCTGGTATTCGGTTCGTACCATTTTCACTATATGAGTCCCGGCGAGCAGCTGCATCTGCTTACTGAGATTGACAGGATTACAGGTCCAGGCTCTCTCGGATTTCTGGGGCCGTTCTTCCCGCAGCATCTGCTTGAGGGACCCTTTGCTGATGCGTTTTCTGATTATAAAAATCCTGTGTACGGTTTTGTTAAGTCAAGAAGTGTCGGCGGACAGCGCTGGCGTCTATACCGCAGCCGTATCGCAAGTCTGTCAACATTTTCAGGAATAAAGACCAGTTCGCGGACGCGAAAAGGAGTGCGTATACCGCTTCTCAGTTTTTACGATATGGGATTCCGTTCGCTGACAGGCAGGATGCTGGGTAATGCACGCATCAAACGTGATTATCGTCCGATCATCCCTAACGAGTACTTCATCACCTTTGAGAAGTAAGGTACGTTTTAATATCAACGTACTCAAAGATATTCGGAAAGTACGCCTTGTCTATAAGAGACCGGGCACCCTTGCCGACGATCAGCAGTGTATCCGTTGATTTGATCAGTTTGTTTTCCAGGGCATACGTGATGATACCGTTGACTGCGCTGTCACGGTCTTTATATCTGCGCGGAAACACATGGGCCTGAACTCCCTTGGTAAGTGCAAGCTGGCGTTTGTAGACCGGTGTGCTTACAAAGGCGATGATCTCGTGATTGATATTGTGACGTGCGAGCAGTCGGGCTGTCATGCCCTGTTCGCTCACGACAATGATTTTTGCGGGTGCCAGATGCGCTATGACTTCAAAGGCTGCATTCGCCATTGCAACTCCAATGCTGTGCTCATCGAGCTGGAATGAGTTCATGATCTCGGGAATAAGATACTGTTCGTTTTCCTGCGTGATTTTGATCATGGTCTCTACGGTTTCAACCGGGTATTTACCGGCTGTCGTCTCGCCTGATGTCATGACAGCGTCAGTGCCATCCAGCACAGCATTTGCAACATCGGTAATCTCTGCACGGGTGGGCAGGGGTTTGTCAATCATGGATTCAAGCATGTTGGTCGCTGTAATGACCGGCTTTGCAGCTTCGTTGCACTTGTAGATGAACTCCTTCTGCAGGATAGGCAGCCGTTCCAGCGGTACCTCCGCACCAAGATCACCCCTGGCGATCATAATACCGTCAGACTCCGCGAGAATCTCGTCAAAATTTTCGATTCCCTGCTGATCTTCGATCTTGGCAATCAGCTTGACTGGAGAGTCGCCGATGTGTCGCCTGATTGTCTTCATATCCTTTGCGTTGCGGATAAACGAACAGGCGATAAACTCCCAGCCATCCTGGACAGCAAATTTTATCTGTTCGATATCACGCTTGGTGACAGGAGGATTTGACAGCTGTGTACCTGGTACGTTCATACCTTTGCCGCCTTTAATCTGTGTTCCGTTAATTACTTTTGTGTAGATTTTCCCGCCCGAGACACGTTCGACCTCAAGCTTTGCCTCGCCTTTGTCAATGTAAATCATCCGTCCCTTCCTGATCTCTTTGTAGAGTTCGGGATAGGTAACCGGATAGATCAGATGCTCCGGTTTTGAACCGATGACAACCTTATCACCGGGCTTAATTTTGATAACTTCTTCAAATTTATTGAGTCTCAGTTCATGTCCCTTGATATCAAGCATCATTGCCACATCGTCAGATATGGAACGCACAAGGTCTGCGACACGCTTAAGCTCGGGGACATCAGCAAAGGCTCCGTTGATGCGGGCAACAGTCATGCCGCCGGCAATCATTTTTTTCAGCACTGACGGAGGCCAGCTGGATGGTCCGATTGTGCATACTAGCTTGGTATTACGATACTGGGCAGACATGAGCAGTTATTTCAGAAGTAAGGTATAGATTGCGATTGCTGCAGAGATTGTTACGTTCAGGGATGCACCCTTGCCGAACATGGGGATGTAGATTGACTCATCAGAACGTTCGAGTGTTTTTTTACTGACTCCCTGTGCTTCATTGCCCACTACAAGCGCGACTTTGCTGAGTCCCGGGAGACGGGTCTCTGCAAATTGGTCGGCACTCATGCCCTCATCAGTGATCTCAAGTGCCACGATTGTGAATCCTTTGTTCCTTAGTGTCTGCAGGACCTTACCAGTGGTTTTTCCGGCTGTCCAGGGTACACTCTGCTCCTTGCTGCGTGAGACTTTGCGAAGTTCTTTACCGAATGGTGGAGCAGGGGTAATACCGGTCAGGTAAAGCTGTCTGATTCCAGCAGCATCAGCCGTACGGAACATACTGGCGACATTGCGCGCATATTGTATGTTTTCGAGCACGAGAACAATCTCGGCCTCAGGCCGGTCCAGTTTTCTCTTGAACCGTTTTAGTTCTGCTCCGCGTAGTTGCTTCATGATTTACACACGTATAGTAGCATAAACAGGCAAGGATTAAACCCGGTCGCCTCTATTGAAACGGATCACGTTTTTACATACAGTGTAGTAACTTGTAACTGTCCAGTAATGTTTACGCGTCCGAAACCTGTACTCATGCTGTTCATGGACGGGGTAGGCGTGGCGCCGCCCAGTCCGGGGAACGCAGTCAGTCTAGCCAAAACACCGAATCTTGATTATCTGTGGCCGACATTTCCGCATACGTATCTGCATGCAGCGGGTCTTAATGTAGGGCTCCCTCATGGTGTTGACGGCAACAGCGAAGTCGGACATATGAACCTCGGAGCGGGTAAGGTGATCTTCCAGGAACTGCCCCGTATCGATAACGCCATCAGTTCGGAAACATTCTTTAAGAACCAGGTACTGATTGATGCGTTCAACCGATCACATGACCACAATGTCCATATTATGGGACTGGTCGGAACCGGACAGGTGCATTCCAGCTTCGGGCATCTGATTGCACTCCTTGAAATGGCACAGCGCGTGCAGGCTAACGGTGATAACGTGTATGTTCATATCTTCACTGACGGCCGTGACTCCAAGCCGCAGGGTGTTAAAAAGCTGCTGGAGCGACTTGAGGTCGAGATGAAGCGCACCGGAACAGGCCAGATAGCAAGTCTTATCGGCCGCTACTATGCCATGGACCGTGATGAGCGCTGGGAGCGCACACGCAAGGCTTACGAGCTCATAGCCGAAGGCAAGGGGACAATGGTTAAAAACTGGAAGGAGGCGCTTGATAATTCGTACAAGCAGGAGAAATTTGATGAATATGTGGAGCCGTATGTGATTGCCCGCGGAGGTGAACCGATGGCAACAGTTAAACCCGGCGATGCTGTAATATTCTACAACTACCGCCCTGACCGTGCAGTACAGATAACACGTGCATTTGAAGATGCCAATTTTCCCGGCTGGGAACGGCTCCCGGTCAAGGATTTATTCTTCGTCGGTCTGTCAAACTATGAAAAAGGCTTTCCGAAAAATCAGGCATTCCCTCCGGAACGCATCACCAGCCATTGGGTAAAGTGCTGTCAGACAACCGGCTTCATCAGTTACGCATCTCTGAGTCTGAAAAAGTTTCCGCATGTGACCTATTTTCTGAACGGTGGAAACCAGATCCAGTATCCCGGTGAAGACCGGATAGAGGTGCCGTCACCCAGAGATGTTGCCACATATGATCAGAAGCCCGAGATGAGTACTTATATTGTGACCGAGCTGATCATCAATAAGATCAAGACCGGCAAATACGATCTGATTATGACCAACTTTGCCAATCCTGACATGGTCGGACATACCGGCGTACTGGATGGAACGATCAAGGCCATGGAAGTAGTGGATGAATGTATAGGCAAACTTATGAACGTCATTCTGCCGATGGGAGGAGCAATTGTGATCACTGCCGACCATGGTAACGCAGAGGAACTGATTGATCTTCAGTCCGGCAATGTCGATACTAAGCACTCCACCAATCCGGTGCCGCTGATTGTTGCCAAGCAGGGGCTGGACGGTCGCGAACTCAGTTTCGGAATACTAGCGGATGTCGCTCCAACTGTGCTGGGATTACTTGGTATCCAAAAACCCCCCGAGATGACCGGCAGAAACCTCCTCGTCTGATATACATCTTGTATTATAGGGTATCCTCGTGGTATACTATTCGAGTTATATCTTGAATATATACCAGAATGAGTCCCGAGCATCTATCACAATTTCCTGAGCGATTAATGCTTGCTGATGCTGATCTTGATATTCTTGCAGCAGAACGTGCGCGTGAAATCTATCGTGCGTCAGCAGATCATGTAACCCACCGTGTGATGGAGAATTTTCAGCATGACTTCAGAACTCCACTTACCATTGTGAACTCTTCTGCGTATCTGCTTTCCAGAAGCATTCAGATGGCGGAGAGAGATAACGGTCTTGTCATCAACCCCGAGCAGATGGTTGCTAATACAGAAGCAGCGGAAAGAATAGAGGCTGGAGTCTCGAGACTTAACAGCTTCTCTTTGCTGTATACAGAGACACATCCCCTGTTCAATGTCGACGCAGAAAACGAAGTAATCACACGAGCCATGAATGATCCGCAGACGCGTTCAATACTGGTCTCCGAAGTGTTTTCTGATCTGCAGCGGGGATTTGCAGTTATTGACACTGATGGCGGACTTGCAGCAGACAGAACATTTATGACTTTAGCTGGTAAGTCGGACGTGCAGACAGCATATGAACAGGCGGTAGGTGACTTTCAGCATACTGCACTTGACCGCCAGCGTATGGTTCTGCGTTCGGAAAACGGTGAGTCGACCGGTTATCTGCTCACTCTGACCAAAACAGAGGACGGTAAGATGATTGCAATGCTTCTTCCTGAGTCTGCTGAACGTGCAGGTGAGGGCGGACCTGTTCAAAACCACATGTCTGAGTATGTCGCTGCTTCAATAGCAACTGCGGTCTTTACCGAAGATTTATATACTTTTCAGTTTGAACTGTCTGTAAATGACACAGCGGCGATGAGGACGCAGAGATCAGGAATTCTGCCAGCTGACAGCAATTACCCTGAAGCCGTTGCAGCAGAGAAACAACGGCTCGTGAAGCTGTTTAATGACGAAAAAGCAGACAGATTGCACAGTCTTCGCGAGGTCGCACAGCTTATTAGCGCTATGGAAAAAGATTTTTTCGGTATGGCGACATACGATGTTCAAAGAGCAAAAGAAAAAGTACAGACAGCAACGATGAAACTTGGTGTGCTGAGAAATACAATTAACAAGTACCTGCGGTTTGCGGATGCATACTGGAACAGGACTGCTGAAGCAGGATCAGTTGCGCTGCGCGATCTGGTCGAGGAGATGTCTGCTGGATGCACAGGTGTCAGTGATGAATTTAAGGTGCATGCATCAGCAGATGAAGGTGTTGAGATCAGTGCTTCGAAGGATGATATCGTGGCGATGGTGACAGAGCTGGCAGAAAATGCTCAGCAGGTCCTTGACGGTGCTGCACCAAATCATGAACTTGCATTAACAGTAGATCATGATGAGGAATACGTGTACATTACGGTATCTGACAACGGGATGTCGCTCAGCACGGATCAGCTATCACACATTCTGTTTGCAACGTATGATGTCGATCAGGCTGGAGGATCTCTGCGCCCGGGTCTTGGACTGAATATCGTTCGCGCACTTGCCAGGCGGAACGGTATCAGACTGGATGTCTCAGCAGATGAGTCATACAAGTACTTCACACTGATACTTGCCCGCTAGTACTTGCTTTGACTGCTTCATCTGACGTAAGCTGTGAGTATGAAGCAGCTCACGTCGTTTTTCAACTACTCCACGGATATGGTTCTGGCTACCTTTCTGCTGCTTCTGATTATGTTCTCTTTTATTGTTGTGGCTTCTCTGACACCGATTACGTACCCTGAGACCGTCTCTGATCTGAGTGTTCTTGGCGCAGCCACAGATTCGCAGGTCCGCTATACCGGAACAGATGACAGCAGCTATGAGCTGCAGGAGATACGCCAGTCTGACAGCACTACATCCGTTCAGTTTACACTTACACCTGCATCGGAGACGTATGTTCAGGAGCTGTTTGTTCTTGAGGCACCGCAGGACGGAACAGGATTGTTCAGAGTCGAGATTGAGCTACCGGATCAGGCCAGGTATGGTGCCCGTTATGCGATCAGAGTTGCAGGGCAGGAGTATGAACTATACAACGACACAGGTGATGCACTGCAGAGAGACTATGAGCTGAATGTCGCTGCGGGTGAAACAGTTCCCGTCAGCTTTATGTTCTCATCTGAAGAATTAATAAACTATCCGCTTGATCTGCTGCTTTCGGTTGAGTTCACAGGACTCAGTACGCTTCCCTAATCGTTTTTCAGTGCCTTGATAAACACATCTTTCGGAAGCTCCACACGCCCGAACATCTTCATCCGCTTTTTACCTTTCTTCTGTTTGTTGAGCAGCTTCATTTTTCGCGTGATATCTCCGCCGTAGAGTTTGGCAGTGACATCCTTGCGATAGGCAGGTATTGTCTCGCGAGCGATGACTCTTGACCCGATGCTTGCCTGGATGGGGATCTTAAACTGCTGTCTCGGTATGAGTTCCTTCAGTTTGGATACGGTGTCGCGGGCGCGAAACTCGGCCTTGTCCCGGTGAGCAAGAAACGAAAGTGCCTCAACCGGTTCGTAGTTGACCAGAATGGAAACCTTTTCGATCTTTGAAACCCGGTACTCAAGGAATGTATAGTCCATTGAGGCATAACCCTGGGACAGCGATTTAAGCTTGTCAAAGAAGTCGATGATGATTTCTGCTGTCGGGAGTTCGTATTTGAGCATTACATGTTTTTGGCCGGCGATATGCTGGCTGCCGAGATAGTTCATGGTTTTGTAGATCCCGCGGCGCTCCTGTGTAAGGTCCATAATGCTGCCGATATACTGTTCGGGAGAGAGAATCTCCAGTTCAACCCACGGTTCTTCAATTTCATCAATCAGTGTCGGATCGGGAAACTCGGCCGCGTTTTTTTATATGCAGCTTTTTTTCCGAGTCGATATTGGCGATATTTATTGTTTCAAACTTGCTGTAATCATGTGTGGCAAGTTTCAGTTTGTATTCAACACTCGGGGAGGTTGTTATCAGGTCTATATCAAACTCACGCTCCAGCCGTTCCTGTGTAATCTCCATGTGCAGCAGCCCGAGGAATCCGCAGTTAAAACCTGATCCCAGAGCCTGGGAGTTTTCCTTCTGAAAGGTGATTGCAGGGTCATTCAGCGCAAGTTTCTCGAGTGCTTCCTGAAACTGTGGAAAATCATCGGCATCAATCGGATAAAGTGAGGCATACACCATCGGTTTAGGCGGCATATATCCCGGGAGTGGCTCGGTTTTTTGTGCCATGCCTGCCAGAGCTACAGTGTCTCCAGCATGTACATTGCGAATATCTTTGAGTCCTGTAGCGATATATCCGATAGCACCGGTCAGCAGCTCATTCTGCGGGACAAGATGTGGCAATACAAAACCGATCTCCACCGGTTCTATCTCTGTATCGGTTCCAAGCATGACGATGGTATCCTTCTGGCTGAAACTGCCGTCAACAACTTTGACAAGCGCCACAACTCCTTTATGCTCGTGGTAAAACGAGTCGTAGACAAGCGCTCTGGGTACTTCGTTGTTGCCGGTTTTAGGAGCCGGTACACGTTCGATAATGGCATTGAGAAGATCAGTAACACCTGCACCGGTTTTGCCGGATGTCAGAACGATCTCATCCTCATCAAAGCCGAATGTCTCACTGAGGCTCCTGATGACCATGGGCACATTGGCACTGGGCAGGTCAATTTTGTTGATTACCGGGATGATGTCCAGGTTGTACTCAAATGCCTTATAGACCGTGGTAAGTGTCTGCGCTTGAATACCTTGTGTTGCATCTACAAGCAGGACAGCTCCTTCAGCTGCTGCCAGTGAACGCGATACCTCATACGAAAAATCGACATGGCCGGGTGTGTCAACAAGATTGATAATGTACGGATCATCTGATACAAACCGCTCATCGCTGCCGCTGTAGGTAAACTGCATCCGCGCAGTCTGCATTTTGATTGTAATGCCGCGTTCCTGCTCCAACTCAAGCGTATCAAGCATTCTGTCTTTTGACTCGCGTTCTGTGACATTGCCGGTGATCTCCATCATGCGGTCAGCAAGTGTTGACTTGCCGTGGTCAATATGGGCTATGATCGCGAAGTTTCTGATTTTCTGTATTCGTTCGGACTGCATGACTTGGATTATACTGTATCACGACACGGCATCCAACTGGCATCTGTTCAACTCCTGAAACGCTGATGGTATAGTAGACTATTCAATGAAGAACATACTTACGATACCGGTTACACTTGCAGCAGGGTTGCTGACAGCGGTTGTTGTTTCGCTGCTGCTCTTCGGGACGGCAAAAACTACAACCACTGTAATGTATATGTTTAACAGTATTTTCCCCGGAGCTGCACCAGAGCGGACATACAGCGCAGCACGACCGGAAGCTGAAATAGGTCAGGCATCGGTTCTGGGTGACAGTGACAGCAGCTTTGCTGACTTCAAGATTCCTCAGGTCCGTGAGGTTGCATTTCATAAAAAGCCTTCACCGCTGATAGTACCGACTGACGGGATAGCAGCGCACAAAAACTTTCTCTATGATCCTGTCAGCCATGGTGGTGTTGATATCTGGACAAATGTTAATGGTAAAGGACTTGAGGCGGGATCAAGCAGAGGGTATCTTGTATATGCGGCATGCACAGGGACTGTGATCCGGGTCTATCAGCCGAATGAAGAGATTGAGATCAAATGTGACCGGCTGCCGGAGGAGTTTGCATCAGAAGTGCCGTCGCTTGATATTAAGATCCTGTATGCGCACATGGGAGACGCAGTTACGAAAGAACGCTACCACAGTCTCTATGTCGGTCAGCGGGTGTCCAAAGGTCAGCAGGTCGGCTGGCAGGGCAATGTCAGTTCAATTGCTCCGGTAAACAGGGTGACGCATCTGCATTTTGGAATTTATGACCTGAGCAGATCCGGCAGACCGACAGTTAATCCGGAAAGCTATATTGGAGTTCCGGCAACAGTCGTGGGACAGATATTTAAAACACAACAATAATGAAAAAAACATTTCTGGCTGCGCTACTATGCATCGTTCTTGTTTCCGCTTGCACCGGAGCGCCGGCAGAGAGTCAGTATCTGGTGGAGGGCAGGGAGGCATTTACCAATCAGGAGTATTCGCTCGCCCTGCAACAGTTCAAACTTGCGATTGAAGAACATCCCGATAGCGTCGAAGCGTACTCTCTTGCAGCGGATATACTTCTGCGCAAACATGATTATGAGGGTACGATCCAGCTTCTGCAGGAGGGACTGCAGCGGACAGGGAATGATGTGACACTCAGGCTGCTGATAGCCGAGGCATTCAGAAACAAGGGTGAGTATGAAAGTGCACTTGAGCACTACCGTGCCGCATGGGAGGCTGACAAAAGCAGTGTCCGCGCCTGGGAGGGACTTGTCAGATCACTTGCCGCCACAGGCAGAACTGATGAGTTAAAGGAAGTAGTACGAACACTTCCGGACAATGCTCCTGCGCACATCATGGTACAGGTTTACGTGCTGCGCGGTGAAGAAAATGCTGCTGCTGCACTAGATGCAGTGGATGCAGGTGAATATGAGAACCTGGTTACACTGATGAAGGAGAGCGTGCAGGGACTGGATGGTGAACAGAGCAACCTTGCAAAGACACGTCTGGCATATGTCATGCTGCAGACAGGGTATCACGAGCTTGTGATTCCACTGATGGAAGAAGTGATAGCTGATAATGCGTTTTACGAGACGCCATACCTGTACAGAGGAATTGCACTGCTTGAAAGAAATAATCTGACCGGAGCTGAGGCTGACTTCCGCAAAGTGCTTGAGCTTGAACCGTCAACCCGGGATGCGCGGCTGCTCTTGATAAGGTCACTGTTCGAGCAGGGTGTTACAGAAGAACCGATGGGTATTGCTGCTGGCATGCCTGTTGAACAGTTTACTCCTGAGCAGCGGGAGTTTCTGCTGGATCTGCTGATCCGCTACGAGGCCTACGAAACAGCACAGGGAATCCTGGATAAACTGACTGCCGCCTCTGTCGAATTTGACAACGAAATGCGACTGGCGGCTCTCCGAATTTCGATTGAGGCCGGAAAGTTTGATGCGGCAGACCAGTACGCTGCTGCTCTGCTGGATACTGAGGAATCGGATGCCCGCTATCTTGCCTGGGCAGGATATGCAAAGTTCAAAGGCGGAGATAAAAATGCTGCCGTAGAACAGTTTACGCTTGCCAAAGCAGCAGACAGGACCAACCCCTGGATCTATCTGTTTGAAGGAGAGCTCGCCATTTCTAATGAGGATTACGGTGCCGCTCAGGAGCTTCTTGACCGCGCCATTGACCTTGATCTTGGCGGCGAGGTAACTGAAAGGGCCAAACAGTTACGTTCACAACTGTAATGAAACTTTATGTTCTTGCACACAGTTTTATGCGTCGCTATTTCAGCGGACTGCTGTGGTACTGTGTTGTGCCAGGGGCTGTATTTCTGCTGACGCTGCCGTTTGTTGTCCCTGCTATTTATTATCTTGAAAAACAGGCAACGGTGCGTGCGGACCATCAGACGTATGAGGCGCAGCAGTTTACGTTTGGCCGTGCCACACAAATCCCCCAGGAGGTACAGAAGAACAGACTGACGGCTGTTGGTGGCGGGAACATAGCTGATACTGATTACCGGGCTATTGTGCTTGATGAGTTCTTCCGCCGCAACGACTCACCACTATACGGATACGGCAAGGTTTTTGTTGAGAAGTGTGATCAGTATGGAGCTCCGTTTGACTGCACAACACTGCCTGCAATCGCATGGGTCGAGACACGTCTGTGCGGTTACAGTTTCTCACATGATCAAAGAAACTGCTGGGGGTTTGGCGGATCAGGACCCAACCGGATCTGGTTTGATGATTATGAAGATGCAATTGACCTGATAACCGACCGGCTCGTAAACGCGTATGGCCCTCAGTACATGACAAATCCGGAGAGTATGCAGCATGTATATTGCGGTCCGCACTGCAACTCCTGGGGACCGGGTGTGCAGTCAATGCGGTATACAATCAGTAATCTTGCTGTCGAGATGGGATATCCGCCTCTTATTCGTGACTAGACTCCTCTGCGAGAATCCGGAAGTACTCTTTTTCTGTGACCAGATCCTTCATTGATTCCATTCTGTCGGGGAAGAGAATACCTTCAAGATGATCATACTCATGCTGAAATATCCGTGCCGGAAATCCGCTGAGTGACATAGATGACTTTTTGCCCTGCGCATCGGTGTATGTGAATGAAACACCTTCAGATCTGAGCACACGACCCCGTATTCCCGGGATGCTGAGGCATCCCTCCCATCCGGTAACAGTTTCTTTACTGAGCACGATGTCTTCCGGATTAATTACTGCAACAGGGTCCATTTCCGGAGCATCCGGGTATCTGCTGTTTGGTCGTGAGGCAATGATCATTATACGTAAAGGATTGTATACCTGCGGCGCTGCAATCCCAACTCCGTCAGCATCTTTGAGAGTGGCAAACAGATCTGCAATCAGATCCTGTGTGTCCTGCTGTTGAAGATCTGAAATGCACACCGCGGATGCCTTGGTTCTCAGGACCGGGTGACCGAGTTGTGCGACCTGCAGAATACGTGCCATAGATGATTGTACCAAAAAGCCCTCCGCATGGCAGAGGGCTTTTACCGGGTTTACGTCAGACTACTTCTTCTTGCCTTTGCCTGCGCGATGCTTGCGAATGCGATATCCTACGTAAAGAATCAGCAATACTGCAATAGCGAGCAGCAGTTTCCAGGGGATAACCCAGAATGTGAACTCCTGAGCATCAACAATCTTTTTGCTGCCGGCATCATCATACCCGACAGCCAGCTTTGCTGTGTACTGTCCAAATGGAAGGCTGAAGTTTGAGGGATCGACTGCAAACCTCGTCTGTACTGTGCCGTTTTCGTCTGTTATCTCGTTTCCGTTTTCGTCCAGAACAGGTTTCAGTTCTAGTAAGGCACCTGTCCAGCGGTCAACAAACACACGTGCGCTGTCTTTAAGGATGCTGCCGTTTGCAGGATTGAAATCCAGCTCGGCAATCTTCGAGTCTCCGCTGTAGATGAAGATGTGGCCAAGAGGAACTGTGTGGCTGTTACCGACGTTTCGAAGTTCGGTAACGAAACCGACCGGCATCCACTCAAAGACATTAACAAGCGGCTTCTGGCGGGTAAACGGATCTGTAGCGTAGAACTTGTCCACGGTAAGTGTCCTGACGACATCGCCCTTAACATTCAGGAGGATAATTGCAGCTCGCTCGTCTTTAAAGGCAATGTTGTTGTTGCCTGTATCAAGAGACTGGCCCGGTTTTACAAGTGAAGCGATAATACCTGCATAGTGACCTCCGGGTTCTGCGTCAACCGGTACTTCGATAGTAAAGTCAATAACTTTGGTATTGGGATTATCCGGCTCGACCTGCTTAACGATAAACTCGGATTCAGAGAGGCTGATCCACTCTTTTAAAGAAGCCGAGTATGGCAGTTCTTCGTTATGAAAGAGCGGAGTGCCCGACTGACCGTCAGATTTGAAGTTAAGTGTATACAGATACAACGTCTTGTCAGAGAACGTTGAGTTAATCAGCTTCAGCTGACCGGTGACAGTCTCTCCCGGGTCAACGTCATACTCAAACCTTACTGGTGAAACTGTAATACCTTTGTCATCCACAACATTATCCTGTGCAAATGACTGTGACAACATACCTCCCAGAAACAGCGCAGTCAGTGCAGCTGTCAGGAGTAGCGACTTCTTAAACATCAGTCTGTCCTAACAAATAAAGAGGAAAATAATAAGAGCTTGATGGGCATTAGGCTCAAGACTAAATTAATAGGCTGGTTCTGTCAATTGTATGTAATCAAGTGCAGAAATGCGCTATTCAGGTGTGTTCAACCTGTGTACGTCGGGGAGGCTTACAGCTCTAGGACTCACGGATCGCCCTGCCAGTCTGTGTTTTTTGTGGATTTTCTTTCCATCATTTCTTACGTTTATCCTTGACATCGGTTTCAAATATTTCTACAGTAGCTATGAAGTCTTGCACACTTCTTTGCTATCTGAATTTTACGACTGCCTTGAATATTAGCTGTTTCAGTCACAACCAATCTTTGCTGATAAAGCCAGGACGCGATGTTGTATTTCGCATTCCTGGCTTTTATTATTTTCGGTTTCGTTATCTGCCTCTGGCAGAGAGCAAATTCAATCGAAAGGGGGTGAGCATGGAACAATAAGCTTTAGAAACCGGCTTACTAAATTTTATCCATATTGCTATGACGCAATTATTTGTCAAAAGAAACTTTAAAGCAGTTTCACTATTAACTATTTTTACGTTTGCATTCTACATGGTCGCTGCTGTTGTCCTCGTTAACGGGGTCAGTGCTGCAACTATTACGTCTGCAAGCGACACAATGTCACGACTTCAGGTGAGTGTCGTCGATGTCGAACACACTATCGTGTTTACACCGGTGACAGCAATCAACCAGGATGACGGTGTCCAGTATACACTGGCCTCCGCATTCGGTGATACCGATCTTGATGTCGCTGACTACTCAATCTCTCAGGGTACAGGCGGCACTGCCTGTGCATCCTGGACAGAGGTTACCTATGTGCCAGCAAACGATGTCATTCAGTTTGAATGCGACACTGTTGGCGCTGCCGGTACAGGTCCGATCACTCTGACCATCACTACCGATCTTGACAACCCGGCAACAGCCGCCAGTTACGAAATCGGTATTACAACATACGACCTCGGTGCTGACACTAACTTCGGTGGTGTTGATGATGTTGTAGAGGATACCGGAGAGGTTGAGGTCTCAATCCTAGACGATGACACTGTTAATATTACAGGCTTCATCGATACGTTCATCACCTTTGACATCGACACATCTGAGGTAGACGAGGACTGTGATGCTGCAGGCGGTACAACCCCCTGTGACAGCCATGGTGGCTCATCTGATAACTCAGGGTATGTCGTTGACCTCGGTGAGTTGAACACATCATCAGTTAACGACTCTGGAGACTCAGTAGTACATGCTGACAGTCTCGCAGGAAGCATCAACTACATCTGGTTCGATACATCAACAAACGCCGATGGTGGCGTAGTTGTGACCGTGCTCAGTCTTGTAGGAGAGAACGATGTTGACGGTACCCCCGATAACACGATCTCGGCTCTTGAGGGTCCCGGAACAAACGAGATCCGCTCAGTAGCTGCTGGAGCTGCAACCGCCATTGCTGCAGGTGACGGTCTGTACGGTCTGGCATTTGCTGCTGATGACACCGGTGTAAACACAGTTGTATCCGGATCAGCCGCAACGATCGCAGCTTTCTACGATCAGTCTGCTGCCGGTGAGTTTGGACCGATCCCGAGTGATCCTGGAGGAGGAACACCTGCTACTATTTTCAGCAGCACGGGTCCTCTTGACCAGTCACGCACACAGTTTGAAGTCGCTGCATCACCTGATGCCACAGACGGTACAGGTACATACACCGACGAACTGACGTTTATCGCTACAGCAACCTTCTAGGGTTGGCTAATGCACCGCTCTCTACCGCGATGTAGAGAGCGGACATGAGCTAATCGCTCAAGTGCACTTCTTACTTGTTTGATCGAACTTATGCAACACGTCACCAGCAAGGGGACGGCGTTAGTCAGTAGGGTGCGAACCCTTCCCCGCAGAGCTGTCTATTTTTCAGCTGCATTGATTGCAGTTTTTCTGGTTGCAAGCGCAGGTATTCTGTATAGCGGCATTATCAACGCTGCTCCGCCTGCTCTTGAGAAAATTGATGACTATAACAGCGCTGGAGCTGATAACGACTTTGGCGACGCCATTTATGACCACGGAGACGGTACATTCTCAACAGTAGCATTCTCTGACACAGAGTTCAGAATTGCTCACTATGAGGCAGACGGTAATCTGCTTGCTGCGGATACAGCATCTACATCAGCGGGTTCTCCGCCCGTACCGCTTGCCTATGTGTCTTCAGGTTCGGCGGACAAGGGCACTGCTTCAAGTGGCAGTCATCTTGCCTCAACCGGAACAGGTGAAAAACGCTATCTTGTTGTGTTTCTGCAGTACAGAGCAACATCGCCTGCAGGCAGCGCGGTCGATTATAACGGAACAGCCATGAACCGTCTCTGTTATGACAATAACAGTGACTACGGTACAGAGCTGTGGGTACTTGCTAATCCAGACAGCGGAACAAACAGCATCGGGTTTACCATGACAGGCTCAACGCCTGATATCAGGATCGGGTATGTATCAGCCGAGGGAGTGGAACAGTCGTCACCGTACCGTGATTTTGACTGCGCAAACGGACACAGTACAAATCCAACAATTACCGTAACATCTGCAGACGGCGATCTTGTCATTGGAGCTAATGCCCAGTATTCAGGCGGTAACAGTCAGTCACTTGATACAGTCGGAGCGACATCAAACTGGATCAACCAGCTGGGCGGTCCAAATGTTCTCTCATCATCTGCGAGGATAAGTGCAACAGGAGCATCAACCAACCTTTCCTGGACGTCAACCGTTTCGTGGCATTGGAGTACAGCGGCCCTATCTCTTAAACCCGATACGGGTACTGGCGGAGGTGCATCAGAAACAGTCACGGTAGATGACACATCTAATTTTGGTGACTCGAATACCGATTACCTTTCGGGCAGCCACACCGTAAGCGGCCTTAACAGATTTATGCTGACACAGATTTCATGGCAGGACAACGACAGTACGTCAGCAACTGTCAGTTATGTTGACTCTTACACTGGTGACTACACATCATTCAGCGAGCTGTGTACAACCAATAATGGCAAGTATTATACGTCGCTGTGGTACCTTGAGGATCCCGCAGCTGCAGAGCATAATATTGAAGTTTCATTCTCAAACTATGTATATGCAATTGATGTCAGGACAACCTCGTTTAATGGAGTCTCCCCGGATAATCCGATTGACAACTACAACTGTAATGCAGGTAGCGATACAACGCCTACTGTGACTGTCACCTCGGCTGAGGGGAAATACACATACGGAGGAGCAGCAACGAATGAAAACAACTCGCTCTCACTTGGTGCCGGTATGAGCGGTGTTAACATAGGGTCAAACTATGGAACACTTGTATCAGGTGCAACCAAGGTGGCTACACCATCCACTGATTTTTCCTGGACCCTGTCGGGTGGAGGAGGTGGAGGCACTGTCTATATGCTTGCACGCAGTTCTGCTGATCTCTACGATATAGATCCCGACACAGGAAGCACCAACGGGACACTTTCGCTGTATAAAAGCGGTGGGGATGTTTACGGAGGCACAGGTCTTGCGGTAGATCCGACTGATGACAGTATGTATGCAATCCTTGATACGGATACAAACTCATTTGTACTTTCAACCATCGATTACAGCACTGGAGAGATTACCGAGATCGGCTACCTTGGTGACAATTTTGCGGGTATCGCTATCGATGATAACGGCATCATGTATGGTGTTACAGGTCACGGAGCTGTAAATCCCGAGGAGATTTACACAATCGACAAATCTACAGCGGCAACTTCTTTCTTTATGTCTTTAAGCTCAACAGGTTCAGGCCAGGGCATTGCTTTTAACACAAGTGACGGATTTCTTTACCGCACGGGAGGTGAGGACAGCTATGACGGGCTGATGGACAGGATCAATGTGAACACAGCGTCTGTAGCCGCAACATACTATCCAAGCGGAGATTACTATGACCGCTTCAAGGCACTTGGTTACTGGGGAGGATCGTATGATTTTCTTGGTTTTGGTACAGGATACCTCTATGGTGTCAGTGATACCGGAAGCGTTACTGAAATCGGCTTTAACGGTTATGACAATAAAAAGGGTATAGCAGTCGTGCAGGATAGTTCAACGCCCTGGGCCGCAGCTGCAGTTTCGATTAATCCGATAGAGTCCTCTCCAATTACTGTGGCTACATCGGGTAATAGCTACGACAGTTTCTCGCCTGTTACGTATCTCTCGACAAACTATATGGAATCTACAGGGGGACAGCGTGCAGCCTATATTACATTACAGTATGAGTACGATAGCCCCGCGTCCTCTCCAGTTGATACTGTTGAGTTCTATGACGATAGCACAAGTGAGACAATAGCCGCCACGTTTCTATGCAGGAGTTATGAGGGCAATTTCGTATTTGAACAGTACTATGTATCAGACCCTGCTTTGAGTGATTCAGTCTACGCTCAAGCATCGTTTAGCACCGGTGTTGACGAGGCTCACATTCATATGTCTATCCTTAACGGTGTTGATAATTCTGATCCGGTAGGAACTGGAGTCTGCAACAATGGAACGTCTATTGATCCACAGGTATCTGTCTCGACCGGCTCGACTAACGAATTTCTAATGGCGGGAATCACAGCTTACAGAGATTCAGGCAGTCAGGTTGTTTATTCCGGACTGGATGCAAACGAGGAAAGCCAACTTTCGGGAGACAGTATTATTTCTGCTGTTGAATCCCAGACCGCTGATGCTGGCTCAACGCTTATGGAATTTGATCTTAACCAGAGTGGCGACTGGGCAATGGGAGCTGTTCCATTCAAGAATATTGAAGCAAATGTCGTACCGGAAGGAGGACTCTCGGGTGCCTACAGGATTGCAGGAGGCAGGGGAGCATTCATTGCTGACAGTTCTGGCAATTTCTATGCTGCGGCAAACAACACTAACTCGGTTACAAACAGACAGTTCAGAATTTCTAAACATGGCACAGACGCATCTGAGACATGGTTCTTTACTAAATCGATTGAAGAAGGTGATGCACTTAATTATGCCAATGACCTTGCAGTTGACAGCTCAGGCAATGTCTATATTGCTGCCGATATGGATGTATCAGGCATCAATGAAGGAAAGATCATTAAGCTTGATTCGTCTGGCGCAGAGGTTACCACGTTCGACTTTGAAGACACTGTGTCCGAAGGGTCAGGTATCTGGGATATATTCATAGATGGCAGTGATAACATATATGCCTGCGGATACAACAAGTACGACTCCAGCAGTCAGTATCAGGATATGTATGTCCAGAAACTTACTACTTCCGGAACAGTAACATGGGACTATAATTTCAGCACCACACCCAAAAACACTAACGAAAGCTGCCGCTCACTCGTTAAAAGCGGCTCTGATATTTACATCTGGGGTATGAGCAGCAGCGGAACAGCAGGAGCAAGCGGTCTGAAGAGAACACTTGTACGACTTGACGACGCGTCAGGTTCGCAGCAGTACGCGCAGGTTGCAGGTTCGGAGATTGATTCCTCATCCTACACGGCTGACGAGGTTAACCTGATTGCTTCAAAGGGCTTACTTGTTCTTTCAGGAACAGAACTCTATGCGGTCAGCTGGAATCCGGGGAGCGGATCGTCACTGTTCCAGTTTACTGCTGCAACAGGATCGCTGCTTGAATCGGGATTATACAGCGGTTCCGGTATCGCAAACCCGCTCATCACATCTGTTGGAGTATATGAAGGCTATGATGGTGATACATGGGTGGCAGTCGGAGGCTATGACTACGATGCAACTGAACAGGGCTTCATCGGTCTGACCAATGCAGATGAAATTTCCATGGGTGTACCTGGTGAACATGACACAGTAGGGTCAAACGGTACCGAGGTCAGAGTCACCGGTCTGGTTATCGATGATAATACAATCTACGCATCGGGCTATGATATGGATGGAGGCAACGGAGCAGACTCGTATCTGGGACGCTTTGGATGGTCAGTACTGACAGTGACCTCATCAAACAATGTGTTTGCAAAGGATAGAGGACTCAACCTTGAGGACCACAAATACATGGGTGGCAACGAGTTTACTGCTCAGGTCAGGACCTCAGGGGGCACCACTTTTGCCGAAGTGCCGTTTGAATTTGCAAATGATGACATCAGTTCGATGGATCTTAACGGAGGATATGATGCCGTTTCATACAAGACCTACTATGAAGGTGAGTCACCTGCGACTGGAGCAGAATATACACTTATAGTCGCCCGTGACAGTGGACACAATGCCGTTAGAATCTGCCCGGATGCAGACAGTTTTGTCAGCATTGCTGAGAGCTGTGTGGGTGAGGAGATTCTGCCCGACACTGATGCCAGGGTTACAAATGATGGTGCAACATTTACAGTTACCGGATTTGAAGTTGACAGTGCGTATGGAGTTGCAAGTATTACTGTTGACGCATCAGTCGATGTAACAGAGTTTCCTATCTATGATTTTGACAGCGGTGTGGATGAATCACGACCGACAGTTAAAGCGTTAAACGGGCACATCATCTATGCTTCAGGAAACGGCGCAGGCCAGATAAACCTTTCCAAGATTCGCATCTATGACAATGAGACAATCTGGGAAAGAACATTTGAAAATCCGGGTGGGTACGTTCTGTTTGATCAGCTGAAGATCGAACTGGATTCAACCGGAAACATATTTGTAGGTGCTGATATGGCGATCCCCGGGGAAGGAAACAATCATGACTACTTCCTGATTAAATTTGACAGCAATGGTAACGCACTGTGGCATAAGGCATACGATGGCGGCAGCACAGCACATGATTCCTTTGATCTGTTTCAGGATATGCATGTTGACAGTAATGGCAATGCCATTCTAACAGGCATCCTGGAGGTCGCATGGCCAACAAGTCCATTCTGGAAACAGGTTGCAGGGACTATAAAGGTCAATGCACAGGGAATAGAGGTCTGGCGCTATGTTGAGGACGAAGGCCCTCAACACAGTTACTCATACGACATCATCTCTGATTCGACAGGTAATATTTATGTCTGCGGTGGTGCGGACATGGATACGACAGGACCTTCATACCGAGACTTCTATGTAAGCAAGATTGATAACAGCACCGGAAATAATGTCTGGACGTATCGCAACGCGACGACAACTACCGGCTCATTTGCACTTGAGAATTGTGAAGCATTACAGATCGGAAATGGAGGCAGCACGATTGTAGCCGCCGGTACGATAAAAGCTGTCAGCGATAACGGAACATTGCGCTGGTTTGTGGCTGGACTGAGCACTACAACAGGAGCGCTGCAGTGGAGTGATACAGATAACTTTGCTGATAACCCGGGATTTGCCCCGATATACACTCTGGCAAGTGCATACAACTCAGACAGTGACAGGGTGCTTTTTGCAGGCAGAGACTTATATTCTGGTCCGGGTGATGCATTCGCAAAACTCTATAATCCTGCAACCGGAGCAAAGATATGGGAGAAAAGCATAAACGTAACCGGTAACAATGACTTCTTTAACTCTGCTGCTACCTATTCCGACTTCCAGGGCAATCCGCACTATCTGGTGCTGGGAGGATACAGTAACGGCAGCAAGAACATCTTCATGCTGAGAAGCTACACCTCCTCAGGTCTGGAAGAGTTCAACAAAACGTATGATGCCGGTACAAACGCTTATGGTACGTCTCTTGTTGTGGACTCCAGAGGAATTGTATATACAGGGCTCATTGCAGATACGGGATCCGGTGCTGATGGAGCCGTTCATAAGTACGCCTTCAAAGTAAATAATCTCGACCCGACGCTTGGACTTAAAGTTGATGCGATTCCCGGTGTGGAGGTTGACCTCGAAACTGACGGGTATGGTGGAGCATTTGAAGCGACGCTGACAAACGGCAACGACGTGCCGATTGCCCAGTTTGATATGGGCCTTAGCGGAGACGTTGACTGGTCAACAGTAACAGCACAACGCGAAGGACTTAAGGCGTTTGTACACTTTGGATTAGGATTCAGCAGCACTCCCGGTGTCAATGCATCGACCTTCAGCCTGCTTGTGCCGAGACCTGCAAATGCATCTCAGGTCATCATCTGCCCGGGTGCTATTCAGCTCGAGGATATTTCCGACAGCTGCCCCGGCAAGGAGGTCAAGCAGCTCAGCGACATGGATGTGGACATTACAACATTCCACGGTCAGGAGTACTTTAAGATCTCAGGACTGACAGGTACCGGCGGAATCCCGATCAATGATGCATCGGCTGTACGTGATACGCTTACCCGTGAACAGATCAGTATTGACAGTGATCACAATGTTGAATTCGGAACAACACTTGGTATCGACTCATCCGGTGACACGATTGAGCTCGACTTTGCTGACGAGTTCGACTTCAGTGCTATTACAGTCGATGATATCGACCTGGAGGTAAACACAGCTGATGAGGACCTCTGCACAGGTTCATTCCCGTGTGCAGCAGCAGCAGGTGTCTGGGGTGTGGATCTGGATGCTGTTAATAACATTCTTACCTTTACAGCACCGACGGATGCCAATGCCGCTACAATTACAATCAGCGACGTTATCAACGTGCACATCGGTCTGATTGCAGACCATCAGGCAACTGGTGCCAACCAGGTGACAAATCCTGCAGCTATCGGATCGTACGAGGTACATATCCAGATTACCAACGGCGGTGTCGAGGTCGGAGAGCTTGAGATCCCGATTATCGACGATGACACGGTAAATGTCAGCGGTTACATAGATACGTTTATCACGTTTGACATCGATACATCAGAGATCGATGAGGACTGCGATGCGGCAGGTGGATCAACTCCTTGCGACTCACACGCCGGGTCATCAGATAATTCCGGATATGTTGTAGACATCGGAGAAATGACAATATCCAGTGTCAATGTAAGCGGAAACAGCGTTGCCCATCAGGATGGTAATACAGGTCTGATCAACTTTATCTGGATGGATCTGTCTACTAACGCAAATGGAGGAGCAGCAGTATCTGTCTTCTCACTTAACGATGCCCTGACAGGACCCGGTTCTTCAGAGATCCCGTCAGTTGGTGCAGGCGAGGTGGAGATCACTGCAGGCGACGGTCTGTACGGTCTGCAGAACAGATTCCTTGACCTTAAAAACGCAGTCAGTGGAGACATCATCATCAATGATGACTGTGATACTGACGGCGGCAATACATACTTCTGCAGTGTTGGAGGAGCGCTCGGAAGAGAGCTTTTCAATACCAATAACGATGTAGTGGATCAGGGAAGAATACAGTTCCGGGTTGGTGCATCCCCCGATGCGCTTGACCAGACTGGAATATACACAGATGAGCTGACCTTTATCGCAACAGCCACCTTCTAGAGTTTTGCAAGGCCGCCAGCCCTTAGGGCTGGCGGCTTCATGTAATCAAAACCCCGCTGCAACGTTTGAATAAGTACATGGACGCTTCAGTTGAGATTGCAAACGCAGCTCAAGATGAGACCCTCACTATCCGGGCAGGTGCCCATACTGTGCTTCACTATCTCGAAGTCGCAACACTGTTGCAGGTAACTGCTGTAAAAGTCTACGCAAGCCGCGTCTCGATCGAGCACCGCTCCCGCCTTGGATTGTGGGAGTATCGTATGACTTATCCTATAGCCGATTTTGGTGATATCTATATTACAAAGGGCAGGAGGCTAGCTGCAGTCGGTGTGCATACGCGGTCAGGACAGCGCATTCTGTTTGAGATTGAGCGACTGACTCACCGTCAGGCAGAACTTCTGAAGGACGTGCTGGATATACTTATGGATGCGCGTCAGAACAGCTTTAACGCTGTTCGAGCACAATAAGTGACTCAGTATGAGGCGTTCCGGGAAAAAAATTTAACAGCTCAGCACTGATGATCCGATACCTCTCCTGCAGTTGAGTTACATCCCTGATCTGCGTGTCAGGGTTGCATGACAGGTACATCACAAGTCCCGGCCCGTCACGGAGAATTTTGTTGATGACGTCCTGATGCAGACCCGCACGCGGGGGGTCAAGAATAAGTGTTCTGTCGGGAGTTATAAGCTCTGTGATCTTTTCTGCCGGTGAACACACTGCGCTGTACGCGGTAAGACCTGCTGCGCTGATGTTTCTGCTGGCATACTCAATTGATTCTTCACTGATGTCTGCCAGAACCGCTTCCGAGATCGAATCATTTACCGGGATCGAGATGGCACCTGTACCGCTGTAAAAGTCTGTGACTGCACCTCCGGAGAGAAACGGTTGCATTTTCTGCAGTGCAAGTTCAAACACACCGGTGTTGACCTGAAAGAAACTGTGCAGACCATACTCAAGATTCGTGCCGAGTATATTCTCGGTAAGCCGGAGGGCCCCCGCTGTTGAGATATGATCTGTAACAACTGATGCAGGGCTGCGGGGATCTGACAGGTACACCGCTGTTCCTGCGATTCCGGCAGAAAGCTCTGCTGTGTTGATCGCTACTGACTGTTTTGCAAATATTCCCGCGATCGTAGAGCCTTCTCTGTTGCTGCGAACAATCATTGTTTTAAGAGTTCTTGGAGGTAGTCCTGCATCGTTAATCCGCTGCAGAAGTTCTGCAGCTGTAGAATTAATTGCATCTGAAGCAAGACTGCTGCCTGTTACTGTAACCTTGCCTTTACGACCTCGTTTAAAAAACGACAGACTGTATCTGCCGTTATCCTCAAACAGCCCAAATTCCATCTTGTTGCGGTATCCATATCGTTTTCCGTCCCCTGTGATACCGGAAAACTGAGTGCCAAGTTCTGCTGCTGATTCTTGCAGCAGTTCAAGCTTGATACGGTCCTCATATTCCGCTGACATGATCTGCCAGGGCGCTGTACTGATAAATGCCTCATCAACAGGCTCTATACGATGTTCTGAAGGTTCGAGTATTTCCGATGCTTCGCCAATATGTACTCCGCGTTTGCGACGGAATATTTCTGCCCGGACGGTCTCGCCAGGTAATGCATTCCAGATATGAAAATCACGTCCGTCAGCATGAGCCCTGCCGTATCCCTTGGGACTGAGTGAACTGATTGTCAGAGTGATCGAATACTGTCGCATGGTATAGTAGAGTACCGGCATACTACCATATCTGCCGGCGCATTTGAGTTATTAATTGTTGTATGTGAGTAACGCAGAACGTGTGTTTGAGCTTCTGAGAACTGTCCCCGAGGGCAGAGTTGTCACGTACGGGCAGCTTGCCGCTGCCGCAGGGATCAGATCTCCGCGTGCTGTAGGCAGAATACTGCATCATAATCCTGACGAAGGACTCAATCCGTGTCACCGTGTTGTGTTTGCAGATGGATCACTCTCTCCGGCATTTGCATTTGGCGGGACAGAAGAGCACAGGGCCCGACTTGCAGCTGAGGGGGTTGCATTTAAGGGATCAAAGGTTGATCTGCGGGCGCATCAGTTTGAGTTCCTGCGAGTCTGAAGCCCCTGGTGCGGATAGTTTCAATGATGTATGGACTGTTTCTGTCCTGCAATTTTTTGCGGACACGGGAAACCAGCCGGTCGATAGTCCAGTCAGATACTCCGAAGGCCCTGTATTCAGGCCATACCTGACTGGCGACTGTTTCGCGGGTGACTATCTCCGGCATTGCATCTTTTAAAAGGTTAAAGAGATCATTCTCTTTTCTGGTGAACGGTTTACTGCTTCTTTCACTTCCGGATTCAAGCAGACGGGGCAGATGCAGAGCCAGTAGAGGACTGAAGATCATATCAGTTTGCGTGAGGATGCCTGACTCCCACAGGTATGATCCCTGCGATCGTTCTTCGTCACTTACGGTTTCTTCTTCAAGAATCTTTTTCAGAATACCTGTTTCAATTCGGTTCAGATGCCGTGTCAGCTCTTCTGACTGCAGCAGAATACGTTCGTCATTCGAGTAAACCGACCTCGTCAGCCCGCCGTGTTCTGTATACAGTATGAATAGCAGCCGCAGGTACATAATATGCCCTCCCGAAAGCTGCATGATCTGACTGCGGGTGCGGGGACTCAGCGCAAGACCGGTCCGGGCTGATAACGAGTCAAGCACAATGCCTGCGCTTGTCACGTCAGCCGGTTTGATGAACTGAGTTTTCATAAAGGGCAGAAAGTCTGTCGCCGTGTAGGTCTCGCTGGAAAGATGGGATAATCTGCGGTGACCGGTCAGCACGAACACCAGCTCGTTGTCACAGACACCATTCAGCGCTGCCAGATTGTTCTGAAAATCCGGGGTAAACAGATGGTCCATCCTGTCAAAACGCAGAAAGAACAGTGTCGGCAGCCAGTCATCCTGGTGAATCGCCCGCAGCGATGTCCTGACAGCCTCAACGGTCAGAAACAGATCGTCGGACTGAATAGCATTGCGAAATTCCCGGCGCAACAGGTCAATCAGAGTGTCGCTGCCCGTGCGCTCACCCGCATCAACTATACGCTTGAGCGTCAGGCGCCAGAATGCCAGCAGCTCACGCTCAATCAGTTCGTTAAGATCGATCTGTACAAACAGCTGACGTGCATGGTTTCGGATGTACTTGCTGTATAGTTCTTCATGTTCGAGAAAGTGACTGAGCATTGAGCCTATTCCCACCCGTTTCATACCGATTACCTCGACGGATTGCCGTCTGCTGATATGTTCACCAAGACGAGCAAGATCACTCTCCCGGTAATGAGAATCAAGGTTGGGTTCTGGTGTACTTAGTGTCATGTGCGTATTGTAGCGCAGAACTGTTCCGGATCTTACTGATGTCAGGAATTTGTCAGGTAGTCAGCGATTGCTGTCTGCAAAATACCCGGCAGTTCATCGTGGATCCAGTTTGTGACCGGAAGCCTCCCGGCCATACTTTCGGTGTACAGATCTGTCAGGTCAAACCAGGCGATTGTCTCGATCTCTTGCTGATCAAACTGCAACTGGGTATCATCCGGCAGCAGGGCGGTGAATACATAGATATACTCAGTCTGAGAATCTGTTCCCGCTATGTACGTATCAGCGAGCCGTGCCTTGAGTGCGACAATACCGAGTTCCTCCTCCATTTCGCGCGCAAGCCCGGTGACAGCCGTCTCGCCATGCATAAGATGGCCACCCACAGCCACGTCCCACATTCCAGCACCAAGATCTTTAGTAAGCGAACGCTGCTGCAGCAGCACCTGTCCATCTGTGTTAAACAGCCAGCAGTGAACCACCTGGTGAATCAGTTCAGGGTTTGCATGTGCTTCGTCACGTGTGGCCCTGCCAATCACATTTCCCTCACGGTCAACAATATCAAGCAGTTCTGCGTCCTTGCTCATAGGAATAAAAATATACTTCTGCATCATACCAGAAAGAACATGCGACATGATAAAATACTATGAGCCATGGTAGCAAACAGAGCAGAAACAAATTCAGTGGTTACGATCTCCAGTCGCGAACTGACAGGTATGCTTCCGCATGCACGTCCGGATTTTCACACATTTGCACAGACTCATTTTGCATGTACAGGTCTCCAGTCAACAGAAACAGAGCTTGAGTCACACTATATTCGTGCATACGGACCGGATCAGCTGGAGCTGATTGTATCAGCAATACCCGAGACGGCAGCTGTTATGCGGCTTGTCCGGTCTAATAGAGACAGAACCGAAATTACTGCTGTCAGTGTTGATGGTGCGTTTTTCAGCAGGGAGGTATATGCTGCAGAGCAGGGAAGCGCTCAGCAGGTGCTGGTCTCCCGTCACAGATACAAAGATTCAGGTGCTGCCAAGCAGATCGAAGTGACAGTGCCCGTCACGTATCACGAAAGATCCGGATTGTGGAACAGACCCGGACAGCTTTACGCACGGGCAGTATTTGCTGATGAGCCAATGCCGGGGATTCCTCCCTATGACTTTGTCTGCCTTTCCCCTGCAAGCAGGATAAGCTACCATATGCTACCGGTGATTACCCCTGATACCTATCTCGAAGATGAAGACGCCACCATGACTGATGTCTCGGACTGCACAAAGGCTAAAATTCTTCGGATAGAACGGGGGGAACAGGATCTTGTTGTAGCGTCAAAATATGGTTATGCTCTACTTCCCGGTGAGATCAACTGGAACGAATCCTTCACACCGGAACAGTTTGGCGGCTCCGTCGTCTATTCTCCCAACGGTACAGAAAGTAATACAGTTAAACATCTGTCAGCTTCCGGGACGCGTGAGTTGCTTCAGGCTCGCAGACCCAAGCCCAACCCTATTAAAAAGGCACTGGTCATTGCTGCAAGCCTGATCGGCAGAAACGCTTGACGGACTGCTCCTTCATCAACTATTGTAAATGCATTCCTTCGGGGCAGGGTGAAATTCCCAGACCGGTGGTACAGCCCACGAGTCTTTCTGCTAACTACAGACGACATGATCCGGTGTGATTCCGGAGCCGACGGTACAGTCCGGATACGCCAGTGGCGTAATTCTGCTGACAGCAGGATATAAGAAGGACAGTCACCGCAGCTGAGTGCTGCGGGTGCTGCATTTACCCCGTTGGACCATCTTACCTGTTAGCATTCTCACTATGAGAGGCAAACAATTTGCTGGTCCGGCACTGGTAATGATTGCAGCTGCTCTGTGGGCGCTTGACGCTCTTATCAGGACGCAGCTTACTGCAATCATTCCCTCCGCCTGGATCGTTTTACTCGAGCATCTGGTCGGTTTTCTGCTGCTGATGCCGCTGTTGCTTAATAACAGAAAGCGGATCAGTACCATGACGAAGCGTGACTGGGTTGTCATGATTGTACTGAGCGCGGTCAGCAGTGTTGCAGGCACGCTGCTGTTTACAGAAGCACTGAGCAGAAGCTTTGCCGGTTATGACTTTGTGACGCCTGTGCTCCTTCAGAAGCTGCAGCCGCTGATCGTAGTCCTGCTTTCTTTTGTTGTCCTGCACGAACGCCCGGGTATCAGGTTTTATGCGCTTATCCCGGTAGCACTGATCGGCAGTTACATGATCAGTTTCGGGACAGATCCCGTAACGGTAGATCTCAAGCAGCAGACCGAGGTTGTACTGCTGGCTCTTGGAGCTGCAATAGCATGGGGGAGCGGCACAGTAATGAGTAAACATCTGCTTGTTAAACTTGATTTTGCTGAAGCAACAGCGCTGCGGTTTTTGTTTGCAGTGCCCCTAAGTATTGTTGCTATCGCACTGACCGGTCAGCAGCTGGACACATCTGTTCTGAGTTTTGATGTCATAATCCGGTTTGTGGTGATTGCGTTCTCAACAGGCGCTGCAGCTATCCTTCTGTATTACCGCGGTCTCAAGCTGACGCGTGCGTCTGTTGCAACATTTGCAGAACTTACGTTTCCGGTTGTCTCTGTTCTGATTGCAATCACAGCACTTAATCCCTATGGTGCGCCGCAGCAGTTATCGCTGGCAAATCAATTTGGTATAGTACTGTTACTTATAGCCATCATTCTGATCAGCTTTGAAGCAGACAGACGAAAACTGGGTACAGGCGACGGTGCTCCACGGTGACCGGCAGGGCAGGACTATCGGGTATCCGACAGTCAACCTGGATCCGTCACTGCTGCCTGTAGACCTGACGCGCGGTGTTTACGCATGCACTGTCAGATACGATGGTATGACCTATCTCGGTGCATTATACTTCGGTCCCAAGCTTGTTAATAATAAAGAGGCCGATGTGCTTGAGATACATCTGCTCGAGTTTAACAAGACAATTTACGGCGAAGAGATTCAATTCAAACTGGCGGATTTTATCCGGGGAGTTATGGATTTTGATTCGTATCCGGATCTCCGTAAACAGCTGATGGCGGATATAGCTGAAATTGAGGAACGTACGCATGCTGCAGCTTGATCAGGTGAAAACAATAGCCGTCGTGGGCGTCTCTGAGAATGCAGATAAATACGGGACCCGTGTATACAGGACATTAAAGAGCAGAGACGGATTGAACGTACTCGCTATTAACCCCAAACACAAGGAACTCTGGGGAGATCAGGTTTGGCCTGATCTGGTGGCAACAGAGCAGCGGATTGATCTTGCCGTGTTTGTTGTCCCCCCGGGTGTGGGGCTTAGGCTGCTCGATGATGTCAGACTTGCTGGTATTGCTGCTGTCTGGCTGCAGCCTGGCGCAGAGTCAGAGCAGGTTATTGAAAGGTGTCAGGAATACGGAATCGAATGCATCCATGATGCATGCATTATTGTGGACGGCTACGGTATGCGGTTTCTCTACTAGTTACGTTGTATGCCATCAATATTTCAGGGAGAGGTTGAAAGCAAATCTCTTGCAGGTTATTACATACACTCTGCAGGGTCGCCAGAGTAACTCTCAGGAAAAACTGACTGAAAACTGATTCAGTCTGAGGTGAATCGCTGCTAGGTCTTAGCCGTTGTTTCCAACAAACCTGAATGCAGGGAATACCTGACCCTGGGTTGTTTTGCCAGCGGCCGTGATTAGTGTAGAATTCAGCGCTGGTACATTCAGAGTATCAGCAGCACGTTCCTGTCTGACCCAGCCTTCGCCTTCAGGAAGTTCGGTTATGTCGTGTACGACTGTCGTTCTGTCTCTGTCTGCCATGATAGGTGCGAGATCAGTCATAATAGGAATCTAATATACTTTAATTATACCTCAGATACTATAAGATTTTCAAATCTGAGGGTGGTTTGTTATAATAATAGTTATATATTACTAATATATAGATGGAGTATCATTCACAGCGATTGGATGGTGAGTCTGCTCAAGCAGTACTTGCAGAGACAGATGAGCTGTTTACGGCAGAATCCTTTGCATCTGGAGATGCAACACGGATAGAGTTTCCCGGCTTCAAAGATTCGGATCTTCCGCTGGATATGATGCCTGTAGATGTATTTAACGGACCTGCATCAAGAACAGTACAAGCTGATAATTCACGAACAGTTCGCATGGTCGCAAAGGTTGATCTTACGAACGACCCGCGCAGCAGCACGTACGTCGTACAGCCTGATACAGAACGTATTCAGTTTGGTTACCATGTTGACGCAGCCGGAGTCTGTACAGAGGTTTCACTTTCAATGATGATTCAGCAGAAGCAGGGACGTGTATTTAAAAACGGGGAGCTGCTTCATGTTGAGAAACTGAGCCTGAATGATTCAAGTGCGGTTACGGCAACAATTGCAGCCTATGAAAAAAGCGTCACAAAACTTGGAGCGCCAAACCATAATGGCAACTATTTTGCATACCTGCTCGAACAGGCCCAGGCAAACAGGGAACTTAAGGATCAGTATGACCTTTCGCACAGTGAGGCATTAAGATTGAACTGGGCGCTGCTTGTTGATGAGGCAATCTCGGATATTGCAAATGCTGTAGAAACCTCTCTGGTTAGAGTAGCTGAAGAATATGACAGAATGATGCTTGGAGAGGATATTGGTGAAGGACATCCGCTCTTTGCTTTGTATGCTTCTCCGATTACCTCGGGAGACACTGCAGTCGTAGACAGATCTGATATTTACTTCGGTGCAGTAGGATCCGTTGTTCAGGAAATGCTCGCCTCACTCTCGCATCCCCACAATATGCCGGTCGAAATGTTGAAGGAGCGTGAACCGGTACTGGCTGACAAAGCGCCGGTTGACATGAGAATCCGTGAACGGAGAAGTACGTACTATGAGGGTGCGCAGCCACCGCTGTCAATCGCGCATGAATTTGCAGGTATTATGTCAGATAGAAACAAGCGCAACATTTTTCAGCCGATGCAGTCTGATGCGTGGATCAGCAAGTTCAGCGAAATGTACAATCTTGAGGACTTCTCCGCTGATTACGGTTCCCCGCTCGTCAGGCTGATGCTGCATTACTACACAATGCGCGGCTATATCGGTCAGAACACACTGGATAAGGCAGTCGGCAGGCACTACCAGATGGATCCGTGGGATCCGTTTTTGTACTGCTGGTGCAGAAACAGCATGAGCTTGCTGCTGGTGAGATAGACAGCGAAACAAGGATTGAAGTGTTTAAACAGATGACAATACCGTTTATCAACTCGCTCACATCGCTACTTATGCAGTACGCACCCGGTGTTAGGTTTATGTATCTGCACAGTGATGAGAAAATGGAAGGTTTTGACAGAACGCGGACATATGGACCTGTCATGGAATCAATGCTGACCACAAGACGTAAACGTCCAGGTGAGCGCGAACTTAAACCTGGTACAGGTATGCTTGCAGTTGCTCAGATGATGACTCTTAACCTTGATCCTCCGGATACTGCTGACACAGATGAAGGTAGTTCGGAAGACGATTCACAGAAGCCGGGCCACAGCAGGGGCAGAAAGAGCTGGCTGAAGTAACGGCTGCAGGCAGAGGTAAAAAGGCACCCGCACGGGTGCCCTTTTTAGGTCTCCCAACAATCAGTAGATACCTGCCACTTTAAATGGCGAGTTGTGCATCATGACAATATCGCCGATCTGTTTTCCCATAAGTTCTGCATAGTTGGCTGCATCAACCCAGATAGTGGCGCCAATTTTGGTTGAGACAAGTTTGACTGTTGATCCAGCCTGAACAATAGCCTCATGCACGATACGTCTGCGACTGTACCGGGAGAGATGGCGCTTGTACTTTTCAATATTGCTGCTGTGCAGTGATGCTCTGGAGAGCAGCTGAAGATAATGCTTGTTTGAAAGAGACGGTTCCTGCTGGGAGAGTCTGGATTCGATCTGTCTGAGGGTAATGTGCTCCTGCTTAATTAATGCTTTAAGTGCTGCTCTGACAGTTTGTGCTTCCATCTGAGATCAGATGTAACATGTAATGTATTTTATAAAACGAATTCTTCTGATTTCATTACCCGAAAATTAACAGAACACTGCATAAGTTGCCGGCGTATTTTTCTGATCCCGGCGGGCAGTGATGCTATAATTGCTCATTCATGGCGTTACCCCAGTCGATTACACAACTCGTGGCCGCTCACGTGCAGGACAGAAAACGGCTGGAACACAGCGGGGCGCTTCCACAGCTGTCCGTAAGCAGGACTGCCAGTGCAATGGCAAAGTTTTATGAGATGGTTCGCAACTCTCTGGAGTACGAGGAAGACCATCTGTTACGAAAGCGAGCCATCAGACGTGTACTGATGCGCATGGGTATACTCAGACGCGAGGTCACAGAACAGCTTGCACGGGACGTCGTGCGAGAGATGATCTGGGCAAACTACGTTGCAGGATATCCGATACCTGAAACATTACCCCAGTATGTCCAGAAAAGCCTGGCGAAGTACAGGAAGCTTGTTGTTACCTACATTCATACTTACGGTCACCGTCCTGACGGAGATATCGCCCGGTTTATATATTCCCTGATGGCCGTCGAGGTTGAGCGTATTCTTGTGCCTCACTCTGCACAGGATATGCAGGTTAATGCCATGTATACGTTTCTGTTACCCATGCAGCTGTTCAAGGACGCCGGTATCGAAGAAAAAAACATTGCACTGCAGACCTACATCGCTTCTCATCGTGCTCTGCTTAAATCAGATAATGATATTATCTCGTACTATCTGTTTCATAACGCTTTGCCGCACTGGCCAAATCCACCTGCCGATTACTACCAGTTTGCTGCACGCCAGCTGGAACGGATTGTCAGAGATATCCGTTCGCAGCTGGGAGTATATATCAATCCCAAGCTGACACATGAGGTTGTCAGGCAGGGTATACCATTCAAAATTATTGATCTGATCGTCAGGGACAATCCTGCAGGGGCTGAGGCTGTTCTGGATGATTCGGGAGCCCTTGATGAAAAGATCGAAGCCGTTGCAACTGACGAGTACCGAAAGATCAAGGGTAAACTTAACGGGACTATTATCAAGAGCATAATCTACCTGTTTATTACCAAAGCAGTATTTGCTCTGCTGGTTGAGGTTCCCTACGAACATTTTGTTCTTGGTCACATTAATTACTTTACTGTCGCGGTTAATGTGATTTTTCCGCCGGTGATGCTGTTTATGATCGCCAGCACATTCAGCATTCCTGTGCGGTCAAATACAGCCAAGCTGAAAGAGATGATCCATACTATTCTCAACCCCACAAGTGTTGATATGTCTGCGATCCGAAAGAACTATGCTGATATGGGCAGCCCTTTCCTGCGCTGGGCATTCCGGCTGTTTAATCTGCTGACATTTTTCGCGGTGTTTGCATTTATCATTACCGGTCTTCTGCTACTTGGCTTCAATATCGTAGGGATTCTGGTGTTTCTGATGTTTCTGACTATTATCATGTTTGTGGCGCTTCGTCTGCGCAGAACCGCTACAGAAATTGTTGTGGTGCAGCAGTCGCGCAGTGTGTTCTCTCCGTTTCTGGATCTTGTATCAGTGCCGCTTTTGCGCATCGGCAGAGGATTGTCCGATACAGTTGCGCAGCTCAATGTATTTATTATTTTTTTTTGACGTTCTGGTAGAGGCACCGTTTAAGGCCGTAATCAAGGTGATCGAGGAGTGGACGGCGTACCTGCGTGACCGCCGCGATGAGATTGTCTGAACATTCTGCGAAGCCCGAAAATTGCAGGGGCCTGTCAGCCCCGCCCCTGTAACTATTGTAGCGGAAAAACGATTAAACAATCTTTAACACATGCAGCAACAAGCGCAGATGTCTGCTGCTCCTGCTTTACCCCACAGACACACTCACGTATAATTGATTGCTTAACAATGGAAGACTTAAAGGGACGACTATTCACAGATGGTGGCGCACGAGGCAACCCGGGACCGGCAGGACTCGGGGCAATCCTGTTTGCAGAAGATCATCGCATGCTGGGGTTTGATGCCCGTTATGGTGGCGAACTGACAAACAACCAGGCAGAATACCGTGCGCTCCTGATGGGGCTTGATCTGGCAATTGAACACGGAATCAGAGATCTGCTTGTGTATATGGACAGCGAACTCGCAGTCAAACAGATGAAGGGTGAATACCGGGTGAAAAACGACGATATCGCTCAACTGAAGACACAGGTTGACGCACGGCTCGCAAAGTTTGATTCCGTCGGTTTTATCCATGTTCCGCGCGAGCAGAACAGGCACGCAGACCGGCTCGTAAATATTGTACTCGACTCACGCTCATGAAAAAGCTTAATGTAGGAACATACTCCAAGGGATCAAGGTTGAAACAGGTTGAAAAACCTGCCGGATCTGGAACATCCCGGCCAAAGAACGGTGGTGGACGTTCATCCCGTAAAGACAGACCAGCGACACGTATCCCGGTTAAGCGGGCAGCAATGGTTCTTGGTGGCCTGTTTTTTGCAGGGATGCTTGTATTCGGCTATATGCGGCTTCAGGCAATTAATGCCCGGGTGGAAAAATTTGATGAGGGCGGCAATAAAATCGAGTGCACAAACATTCTTAATCCTGAGTGCTGGACAGACGCATTCAAGCCGCAGCTCAAACAGACTGATGGCTTTACCAACGGTCTCGTTGTGGGACTTGATACGAGGACGGGGGGATCTGATTCTCTGCGCAATACTGATACCATCATGTTCTTTTCGTTCAATCACGAAACGCAGAAGACAATGCTGGTTTCAATACCCCGTGATTTCTATGTGCCTGTATACGCTACCAAGATAAACGCCATTTACGCGTTTACCGGTGACAGAAAGCCTGAGGATCCATTTTTCTATCTTAAGGAGACGGTAAGCGACATTGTCGGTCAGCCTATCCACTATTTTGCCACAGTACGTTTTGAAGGCGTCACAGAGGCCATTGACAAGATCGGTGGTATCGAAGTCTGTATTGAAGATACTCTCACTGCTCAGTATCCGAATGATGAGGCGACTGCATCAAGTCCTGACCAATGGTTGTTTTATGAGTTTGAAGAGGGCTGTCAGCAGCTCGATGGCGAGCATGCACTTGTCTGGTCCAGGTTCCGCTATGTAAGAAAGGGGCCAAGCGTTTACGCATCTGACTTCTCGAGGGCACGAAGGCAGCAGCAGGTTCTGGAGTCGGTAAAGGATAAACTGCTCGGTGAAGACAGCTCAGTGTCAGAGAAAGCAGAGTATTACTGGTCCCTGATCGAAACGTTCAGTGAATCAGTTACGTTCTACGACCTTGCGTTTGAGGACATACTGGCAGGTCTGGCGTTTCTAGATACTGCTGATAAAGATCCCGTAAATGTCGTTCTGGATCCTGCACTTGGGGGCTATAATTCGCTGATTTATGCGGACAGCTCCACTTCAGCCGGATACACTATCCGAGCCCGTGATGAGTCATACTCGGCGATTCAGAGCTACCTGGAAAGTATCTGGAAGTTCTCCGATTTCTGGAAGGAGCAACCGACAATTGTTGTGCGGAATGTTTCTGATGTCAAACTGCTTCCAGATGATCATCCGGCAGTTGCTCTCAAGGACGATATCGAATTCTACAACGAAATCCTCTACTACAATGAAGAACAGACCGACCAGTTTGCAGGGATAAAAATCTTCGATTTCACCGCTGGCGAAGTGCCGGGAAGCCTGTCCTGGATCAGTGACTATCTGGGTGTCGACGTCTCTGAGGAGTTGCCTGAACAGTATGGTTTTGAACGAAGCAGTAAAGAAGAGGATATTCTCATCGTGGTCGGACCGGCAGAGCTACCCACCCCGACACCTTCTGATAGTCCTGAAGCTCAGTAATCAGCGTTTACGCGAGTATGAATGTGCGGTACGACCGGCATGAAGAAGTGCCAGTGATGCTGCCGCAATTGCTACAGCCTTAAATGCATGTCTTCGATGCGTACGCTCCTCAGCTGCAACTGACACATACTCAAAAGAACGGTGGTTGTGATGTTCTGCTGCATAATGAAATGCAGGCAGCATGTCATGTTCGCCGTCAAGTACAATGATATTGTCTGTTGTATTGCGAACAATGATATCAACTGCTTCGTGCAGCATGTTATCCTTTATCCGCATTCCGCCGGGTACGTTTCCGTTTGTAAACGGACGTGCTGCATGCAGCATTATCCGCTCTTTAAGATTTTTTCCTGCTCCTGTGAGGATGGTTTGTGGGGTTCCTCCGGTCTGTGAGAATGCATTGAATTCATCATCGCTGTACAGCTGCACTACCGAGACCTGCTCGGGATTATCAGGATTCATAGCATTCTGCAGATCACTGATCCAGTCCTGGGCCCAGTTAAACTGACGCATACGGCCCGTAAGCACTTTCACAGACATGTCCGGAAACTGTTCCCGCATTTGCGCCAGTCTGAGGAGGCGCTCCTGGTAAAGTGCAAGAAACGGGTAATCTCTGATAAAACTATCATCGTTCATCACACCATCAAGATCCATGATCAGTGTGGCAGGACCATTCATAGTTTCTGCAACGCTGATGACCCGGTTCATAGCCTCGTCAAACGAGGAATGCTTGCTACCGATAAGGTTTTCCAGTCCATGAAGCAGTACTTCCATGAAAAGTATTTATCAATGGGGGCATTATAGCAGAGATCTGGCGCAATGGCGCAGTCCTGAATTTGACTGTCAGGTACCTGATCAAAGCGGGGTATGGAACGGGGGTAGACTTACTTCAATTGGTGGAACAACACGGGACATACGGGTCTGGAACCTTTACCCTAATTTCATCATATAAAAATGAGACAAATAAGACACCTAAAAAAAGGAGTATCAAAAGTTAAGTCTCATTTAATTTCAGAAATTCAGCCAACCTCTCATTAGTATTGAAGACATTGGAAGGTTCAAGTTCAAGTATTTTACAGACTAGGCATTCTGTTGCCCTAATGAACAGTTCCATTTCCTTTAAATCTAGATCTTTCGGTCGTTTACCAAAATGCACTAATTTATTTCTTGCATTAACTATTCTTCTTATTTCAGCTCTTGAATCACTGTTTAGTACGAGTCCAAAATAGTTGACTAAAAAGTACGTTATTTTGTACTCACCGGAGAGATCTTTTTCAATCTGCTCATCAGTGAATTCAACACCTTTCTTATTTGCTGGCCTTGGATTCAATGCTCCAAAGAGATGCTCCCACATAGCCCAGCAAAGAATGAATGTTGGTTCAATATCCATTCTCTGCATAGCTTGCTTGAAGAGAAATAAGAAATACCCGTCCCCATATTTAGTTTTCCACTCTGGGGTAGATATTAAATCTAATATTTGATTTATCCCCTTCCCAAAGCCGACATCTGGTTGGTTAACAAAGTAGTATTCATCATTCTCTCTTTCTGATTCTGTAAGTGTCTCAAGCGTATCTTCGTTAAAGTATTCTGCTTCATATGCAATTGAACACCTCAGTATCCCTCCGTAGTTATACATTCTATGATCGGAGATTAGTGTTGGAGTATCATTGTGTACAGATTCTTCTACAGCAAAGACATTTCTACCTGTAAATATTGAGAGTACTAAGCAGATATCATTTAGCCTGGTACTATTTGTATTCCCCCATGGTAAACTTGCTTCTTTGTTTATTTCTTGAACTGTACCTGTAGCTTGATGCTGTCCGGTTTGTATATTGGTTGAGAATTCAGAACCAGAGCTATTTACTAACCACATCATTTTAGAGTGTGCTTCTTCGTAGTTTTCTAGACGTACAAACTCGTAACCATCTAAAGTCAGTCTTTGAACGTATACAGGGAATTCCAAGTTATAAATTACCATTCTCATTGTTTGTTCACTAATCATTTAATTAATCCTTAATACTGCAGCAATACGCTTTGGTACTTAGTGCATATACTTCAATATGGTACCCCTGAGGAAAGGAAAAGCATACTAGGCGGTATCAAATCAAGGTTTGAATTAACGGACAGGAAACTAATCCTCAAATAGATTTGTCAAAATTCACTCTTCATAGCTTCTTATAACCAATTTTTCAAGACAGAAACAGGACTGCAACGAATATTTAGGCACCAGAAACGCAACCCTAGCAACAAAAAAGCTTAGAACTACAGAGTTGTTTATTTCATCTGTTTTGAAGAAATTTGGAGAATTATGAGGTACTTTGCGACTTTGAAAAAATTTAGGGCTGATTTAGCAAGCAGTGTATGTGTTTCTAGCGTCGAGAAACGGGTCTTGTCAGAACATAACAAAAATGGCGGAGAGGGCGGGATTCGAACCCGCGGTACCTTGCAGTACACAGTCTTTCCAGGACTGCCAATTAAACCACTCTTGCACCTCTCCACACCGGTACGAATCGTTATTATACCCCAAAAACTCCCGACAGGCTACGCAGTTTGCCTCTGCGACAGGAATCCCGTTACACTGTAGCAGTGTCAGGTATTTTTATCCGTTATACTCAGACCTATGGATCCAATTACTGTGCAGACAGTTGTAAAAGCACCGCTCGATCATGTCTGGAAGTGCTGGACGACTCCCGAGGATATTAACAGCTGGGCGTTTGCTTCTGCTGACTGGGAAGCCAGAGAGTCGGTGAATGATGTTGTCACCGGAGGAACGTTCAATACTGTAATGGCTGCAAAGGACGGAAGTGCGGCATTTGATTTCAGCGGTGTATACACTGTTGTTGAGGAAGGTTCTCTGATCGAGTACGATCTGGATGACCAGCGACATGTGGTTGTAAAGTTTACAGAAACACCTGAAGGTGTGATTGTCACTCAGACATTTGACCCTGAATCTGAGAACGCACGGGACATGCAGCAGGAAGGCTGGCAGGCAATCCTCAACAATTTTAAATCCTACGCTGAGCGCACCGTCCGGTAATTTTTTACGTTCACTGATATCTCCTATGATCAATATTACTCCATGTCTCTGGTTTGACAATAACGCCGAAGAAGCAGTTACGTTTTATACCAGGCTGATTAACGGATCGTCCATCACCCTGATGGAAAAGCATCTGTGGGGCGAGTTTGAAGGCAGGGTAAGACTTGCCGAGTTCTCGCTTGGCGGACTGCCTGTACGCGCATTCGATGCTGGTCCAATGTTTAAATTTACACCAGCCACTTCGTTTTTTGTTGAAGTTGAATCTGAAGAGGAGGTTGACAGGTTATGGAACGCACTGAGTGACGGTGCAATGGTCAGAATGGATCTGCAGAAGTATGATTTCAGCGAAAAATACGGATGGCTAGTAGACCGTCACGGGTTGGACTGGCAGATCGGACTGTCTAATAAAACAAAAATATCACCCGCATTACTCTTTGTCGGAGAACAGTTTGGAAAGGCTGAAGAAGCAATGGATCTGTATACTGAGATTTTTCCGGATTCGGCTGTCGCCAGCAAGACACTCTATCCCGAAGGGTCAGGTGATGCAGAAGGTGCAGTAATGTACGGGACTGTGTCTCTGGCAGGCCTGGATCTGATTCTAATGGACGCAGAAGGATCGCATGACTATTCTTTCTCAGAGGCGTTCTCTCTGTCAGTAGACTGCGAGAACCAGAGCGAAGTTGACCTCTACTGGGATAAACTGACAGCCGGGGGAGGCAAAGAAAGCAGCTGTGGCTGGCTTAAAGACAGATTTGGTGTCTCGTGGCAGGTTGTACCTTCAGTGCTCGAGAAGCTGCTTGGTGATCCGGATCAGAAAAAGTCAGCACGCGTAATGGATGCACTGCTTGAAATGAAAAAGCTGTCGGTTGCTGACCTGGAGGCTGCCTATAATGAGGCCGATTAGCCCAGGTAGTCGATTGGGGTCGCGACCATAAATGTTCTGTCGTGTGTCGATGCTCTGCCTTCGTCCATCAGTTTTGTCATGCGTTCAATCATGATCCTGACCTTTGGATCATCAGGGTCAATGCCTTTCGGCAGCTGATTGCGCAGATGTTCAGGTCTGCGACCTGCGGGGTGGTGCATTGTCGCAAGTTCATCTACTTTGAAGATCCAGTTCTTTCTGCCTTCAGGATTGTTCATATACTCCAGACTGTCAAATGAGCCTGCAGGGTCTGTCAGCAGTGCAATGCTGCATACCTGCCCGGTTTTGTGTCCGTCGTCGCCATGTATTCTATTGCGGTCGGGCCAGTTGATGCGAACGATCGGATTGCGAGGAAGTTCCTGTCCATCAAGCATATACATGTTCTGCAGGCGCTCATGTGTCATCACCTCAGCCTGGTGTATCTCGATGCCAGCGTCGAGTCTTAACAGCCATGGCATCTGCTGTACCCAGTGCAGACCGCGTAAGGTATGAACGGGACCGCGCATGGTTGCGTTCATATCCATAATATCTGCGTCAATTTGAAACAATTGAGGCGCGACCTGGGCATCAGGATACATAATAATTCTCTCGGAACCCAGATGTTCACGGAGACGAGTGATTCCAAAGTCTGTGTAGCAGGGGAATACAGGATTAATACTCTCGGGATTTACACATTCAATTTGGTTGATAGAGCTGGACATATGTTGATCTATAATGAATATATATTATAACGCAGCCCGAAGGATTATTCAAGGGGTACGAGAGTAATCAGCTCAGGATATCAGCCAGCAACGGAGCTATGTCGAGTATGGAGAACTTTTCTGACGCTATCAGGTCTGACCTTATTGAAGCATTGGTTGTAATAACCCTGTCAACTGCAGACGAGTGTATCCGCTCGGCAGCACCATTATCAAAAACATGTGTCAGCATGTATACGCAGTGTTCAGCACCCATCTGCTTAAGCAGTTCAGCTGACTGCACAAGAGTGCTGCCCGAACCGGTATAGTCGTCAAATGCCACCGCTGTTTTGCCACTAAGGCTGCCTTCTGGTGCAGAGTAGCTGACTTCGCCTGTTGATCGGTCACGCGATTTTTCAAGCTGTATCAGCGGCAGATCCAGTTTTGCCGCAAATGCCTGTGCACGTTGCCGGCCACCTTTATCGAGAGCCACGCAAACAGCATTCTTCAGACCGCTCTCTTTAAACCAGTCCGAAAAGAGATCATACGGTATAACGTTGTGAGCCGGGATAGAAAAGCCCGATAAAACAGCCGGTGAGTGTATATCGAGGACCGTTATCTCAGAGAAGCCCGCAGCCTCAACTATTCTTGTTACGACAGCGCTTGATAAAGGCTCGCCGGGTCTGAAGATTTTATCCTGTGGCGAGTAGCTGAGCCATGGCAGAACAGCATGTGTAGTTATTCTCGCACGGATAAGTATGTCCTGAACCAGCAGCAACTCAACCAGCCGGTCGTTTACAGGTATGGTCAGTGAGCACAGCAGAACTGCATCGGTATACTGCGCAAGGTCAGAACTGATAAATACACCTGTTTCACCGTTGGGAAACCTGCGGAACTCAGGACATATCAGGTCAGTTCCTGTCAGTTGTGACAGACTCTCAGCCGCTTCAAGTGATACACCCCACGATACAATACATTTCATGCTGCAATACTAGCAGGTGGGTAATGACTTTTTCAAGAAAACACCAGCCGGTGGCTGGTGTTTTGGAAAATCTTTAGGACTCGTTTATCTGACAATCATCTCTGACAGATAGAGGATCGGAACGTAACTTGCAAGGAAGTACGATGCAAACCCGATTACTGAGAGTACGAGCAATGTGAGCACTGACATGATCCAGCGTTCTTTGCTTGTCTGGCTTGCAGTTTTGTTCATATAGCGATATGCGGCAAGGAATCCAATCACGACGTACGTTGCAGACAGAATAAGCATTACCTGCTGCGGTGCATTAGGAGGAGTGACTCCCAGACGCTGGAACAGCACAGCCGAACTGTTACCGATTGTATACAGGTGCAACAGAACCAGTACCAGTACAAATGAGAATGAATACACAATCAGGAAGACCTGGAGCATCTGGATCAGCGGGTCCACCTGTTTGGAAGCAGCTGTCTTTTTTACAGATTTGCTTTTCGATGCTGCCTTTTTACGGGTTGCCATCAATTGAGCAGTAATAAGTAAGTATTACTCTACTGTAGGTGAAATACGGGAAGACTGCAAATCTAGTTGTCGGAGCCACCGATGAAATCTGTACCGCCGTAATTTGTATTTCCTGTGCGGACTGGTTCGGGTTGTACTGGTGCTGCAGCATTCTGTGTCACAGGTGTTGGAGGCGGCAGTGTCGGTGTCGGAGTGGGTTCGGCAACCGATCCGCTTTCGGTGATGCAGATCTCACCTTCTGATGTCGACACGATAGTGCCGTTTTCGCCACAGGCGCTGAAATCAGGCTGCTCCTGAGCAGAACCGCTGCGTAACTCTGCAATCTGACGCTGAAGGGATGCATTAAAAGCGACTGCCCCTGTGATGCTGATTGCGATCATCACAAACAGTGCAGAGATTCCGGCAACGATCGCATACACAGCCCGCTTCTGATCATAGTCAACTCCGCTGAAAAAATCCCTGCTGGGCATTGCCTGACGGATTGCCCGGGAGATCCTGTTGCGACGTGTTGTCGAGGCTTTGATTACCATACTAACAGTCTAGCAGGTTGTCCGGCAGCAGACCAGAGCTGTGCGGTACTCATACAAAACCATGCTATAATCCTCTGTTGATTTTTCAAACAGTATTAATGAACAATACTCTCCTTGCAGGTATCTCGGTCGCCTTCATCAGACGCTTCAGAGTAACACTGCTGATATTCTTCGGCATTCTGCTGGTCGGGGCATTCACATACACATCTCTTCTCAAACGCGAAGGCTTTCCTGCCATTGAGGTACCTACAGCTGTTATTCAGGCAACATATTTCGTTAATGATACTGCTGCGGTTGACGAGCAGGTGACCGCTCCGATTGAAACAGTCCTGCGCGAAAACGAATCTGTGGAACAGGTACGATCTACCACAGATGCCAACTTTGCAGTCTTTGTCGTCCAGTTTCGTGATGGTATTTCAAGCGAGGACGGGGTCGACTCGGTCAGGGGTGATATTGCTGAACGGCTGCAGTTGCCGGCTGAGGCAACTCTCGGTTATACAACCTTTAATGCCTCTAGTGTTGATGGTGAGAATGACATGCTCTTCAACCTCTACGGCGATGACGAGCAGGCTTTATATGCTGCAGCGCAGCAGGCTGTCAGCGGACTGAACAGGCTTTCGGTTGTAGGAGAAGCCTCGGTTATTGATCAGTACAGAGAGCAGATAAATCCGCTGACAGGTGAGCCGGTAACACTGCAGGTCTCGTTTAACAGGGTCGGCGTGCGCGAGCGGGAAGGACTTACCTTCTACCCGGCTGTGTCAGTGGGGGTGATCAAGAAGTCTGATGCGATCGGAACGGTTGAGCTGTCTGAAGCTGTACGTGAAGAAATCAAGCAGCAGCAGGATACAGATCTGTTTGAGGGCATTGAGGTAACCTACGGAGGAGACCTTGCTGACGTCCTGACCTCACAGATAGGGTCACTTGAAAGCAATGTTCTTTCGGGATTGCTGGCCGTAGTTGTTGTACTTTTCTTCTTTGTAAACTGGCGGGCATCCATAGTAACAGCCATTTTCATTCCCACCGTACTTGCCGCCACGTTTATTGCACTTCTGCTTGTCGGTTATTCGTTGAATGTGCTTTCACTGTTTGCAATCATTCTGGTACTCGGACTGTTTGTCGATGACGCCATTGTTGTTGTAGAGGCGATTGACTACCAGAAAAAGCAAGGGAAACAGGGTGTTGCTGCTGTCCGAGATGCAGTCAGAGCAGTCGGTGCTGCTGATATTTCAGGAACAGTGACTACACTTCTGGTGTTTCTGCCGATGGCGGCGATCTCGGGTATTCTCGGTGACTTTATCAGGCTTATTCCCATCACAGTAATAATCGCGCTGGCATTGTCACTCGTCATTGCCCTGACAATCGTACCGCTGCTTTCACATATTCTTCTTACAGGCGAACATAAGGATACGACTTTCCCCGAGAAGATGCTGCATACAGTTTTTTACGGGTTCAGTGATCTGATCCAGGGGGCAGGACGGCTGATGAGTGAATTCGTCAGACTGTACCTTTCGGTCCCTTTGCTTGGTGCAGGTATCGTCGTGCTTGCACTGGCTGCTGTCTTTGTAGGTGGCTCATTCGCAGGACAGCTTAAGTTCAGCATCTTTCCTGCACCTGACGATACCGACCAGATTAGTGTCTCGATCTCATTCCCGGAGGGACAGCGATTGCTGATGCCCAGGATATTGCGACTGAGGTCGAACAGATCCTTACAGAAGAAGCAGGAGAGGAGATTATGTCCGTCAATTACTTTGGAGCGGACAGCACTTCTGCGACTTTGAGTATCGAGCTGACTGAAATGGGAACGAGACCTGTGTCAGCCGAGATTACTGATGACCTCGAGGATGTGTTTGCTGACTATGACAGGGTAAGCGTCAAAGTTGTGCAGAGCAGTGCCGGTCCGCCTGTGTCGGATTATCCGTTTGCGATGCAGGTGTTTTCTGAAGACCCTGCGGTACTTGCCGGCGCAACTGGCGAGCTTGCAGACTTCATCAGGGACATAGACCTGAGCAGCGAAAATGAAGTAACCGAGGTTGCAGTATTTAACCTTGAAACACTGACTAAACTTGACGGAAGGCGCTTTGCTGAAGTCAAGGCAAAGTTTTCGAATCCTGAGGACAGTGCAGGATTACTGGAGATTCAAGAGCAGGTCACAGCGGAATTTGATGAGGGCAGACTTGAGGATCTTAATCTCGAGAGTGATGCGCTGGGTTTTGATTTCGGTCAGGAGTCAGAAAACCTGTCTTCATTCCAGTCAGCTGCATTTGCACTGATTGTTGCACTGATTGCCATGTACGGACTCCTTGTTCTGCAGTTTAATTCCTTTCTGCAACCGGTACTTGTCTTTCTTGCGATACCATTCAGTTTTGTCGGGCTGTTCCCGGGGCTTGTACTCACTGGCAACGCCTCAGCTTTTTTGTCATGATCGGTCTTACCGGACTGATGGGTATAGTTGTCAATAATACAATCATGCTGCTGGACTTTGCGAATCAGGAACGTGCAGAAGGCAAGGGGATTATCGATGCTGCAGCTGATGCTGTAAAAATACGTTTCCGGCCGCTTGTCACCACCTCATTCACAACTGTTGCAGGTCTTCTGCCGCTTGCTCTCACTGATCCCTTCTGGGAGCCGCTGGCGTTTACCATCATCTTTGGACTGGTATCAAGCACTCTGATGGTGATTATTGCGTTCCCTGCATTTTATGCTGCAGTGGAGACAGTCAGAAACGGACGCCGCTATCTGCAGCAGCGCATCGCAAAGGTTTTCGTATCTTAACGCAGAAACAGATATAGCGTAGTATGTAGGCAGTAAGCTTAGATACCATGCCGTCCTCGCTCCGCTATATGTTGCTGTTACTGTTTCTGATAGTACTGATTGCAGGATGTTCCGCAGTCATCACTTCTGTTGTGCTTCTGCCCTCACAGCGAACGTTCTGGCAGGTATGCCAGCCTGACGAGGTCGGTTTTTATGATGCTGAATACTGCATCTCCGTTGTTGAGGAACGTACCTTTTACCAGGAGCTAACCGGAGGCAGCACATTCTATCTTGCGATTGCCCCCTACGAAGGTGATCCTGTCTATTCTCACCGCAAACAGTACAGTTTCAACCACGGCTCTGCTGATGTCTATCAGCATATTCAGATGTCTTCGGTTACATGGGAAGAGGAAGGCATCACGTTTACCGAGGCATCCGGGCACAGGCTCTTCTTTCCGTTCGAAATGTTTTCGGGCGGTCGCTAGGTATCCGTTTATTGACAAATGGGTATACAGGGTATACTATGAAGCATACTTTAGTGAATATTGCCCATGGCACCCCACCTCACTGCAACACAGGCATCAGTCCTCAAATATATAAAAAATCATATTCTGGCACGCGGTTATGCGCCGACACTGTCAGAGCTGCAGGCCGCGCTGGGGGGGGATTACCAAACGTGCTGTTGTCAAACATCTTGAGGCTCTTGAGAAAAAGGGCCGGATCCTGCGATCAAGCAAACCCCGTGGTATTAAACTGATTGAGGTGCAGAATGAAAACCTGATGACGATGAACATTCTGGGGTATGCAAATGCCGGTGCACCCCTGGTGTACGCTGAAGAACAGAAGATCGGAGTCCTCCGTATTGATAAGAGTCTTCTGCCGGTGACTAAAAACGTGTTTGCGCTTGTTGTTAAGGGTGACTCAATGAACAGACGTAAACTTAACGGCACAGCACTGACCAATGGCAACTATGCCATTGTGGCCAACGATCAGCCGGTCAGTAACGGTGACGTGGTACTGGCTATTATTGACGGTTGCGCAACCATAAAATCCTACCGGCGTGACGGCGGTATTATTGTCTTGTATCCCGAATCAACCAACAGTGCTCACCGCCCTATTTATTTAAGCAGTGACAGCGACGGAACCATCTACGGCAAGGTGATCTCCGTCCTCGCTAACCCTGTCTGATACACATGAACAGCATACGCGGACAGCTGCTTGCGAGCAGCTCGGTAAGTGCCGGCTTTCCTTCTCCGGCAGAAGACGTCATTGACCGTACACTTGATCTTCATGAACTGCTGGTCAAACATCCTGCTGCAACATTTTTTGTCAGGGTGCAGGGGCACTCCATGACCGGGGCAGGTATTGTCAGTGGTGATATTCTGGTTGTCGACCGTTCGCTTAAGGCGCAGGACGGGGATGTGGTTATAGCGCTTCTTGATGGAGAGTTTACGGTTAAACGTCTGCAGCAGCGTGGATCATCTCTGATGCTGATTCCGGCCCATGCTGACTTTGCTCCGGTACATATCCGCGAGGGTGATGACTTTGAAGTCTGGGGCGTTGTGACAGGTGTTGTCCGTGAACTGCTGCACCCGTGATTGCCGTTGTTGACTGTAACAACTTTTTTGTTTCCTGCGAGCGTGTGTTTCACCCGAGGCTTCGTAACAAGCCGGTAGCTGTTGCTTCCAATAATGACGGCTGTATTGTCGCCAGGTCCCAGGAGGTGAAGGCACTGGGTATTCCAATGGGTGCTCCCGCGTTTAAGTGGAAGGATGTGCTGCAGCGCCATGATGTCAAAGTATTTTCAGGTAACTTTCCGCTGTATGGTGATATGTCCCGGCGTGTAATGAGTATTCTGCATGAGGTCGCGCCTGAGGTCGAAGTGTACTCAATTGATGAAGCGTTTCTTGATTTTGAGGGGTATTACAAAACAGATCTGCTTGAGTACTGTCGCGAGGTGCGTGCGCAGATCCTCAACTGGACAGGTATACCTGTCAGCATAGGTGTGGGACCGACCAAGACCATTGCCAAGGCGGCAGCGGATATTGCCAAGAAAAACCCCGAACTCGCCGGAATCGCAGGCACAGAGACACCTGGTTTTGATAATTATCTCGAACGGCTTCCTGTCGGTGATATTTGGGGGGTGGGCAGAGCATTTACCCGCCAGTTGCAGAGCAGAGGTATTTTTACCGCAGGTGATCTGCGCAGGCTGTCGCTGACATGGGCACGGCAGCGCCTGGGCGTTGTCGGGCAGCGTACCCTGCTTGAACTTAAAGGCATCAGGTGTTTTGACCTGCAGCATGAGGTCCCCACACGTAAGGGAATTATTGCCTCCAGATCTTTTGGCACAATGGTTGAAGACAGGGATTCGCTGGCACAGTCGATCGCCCTTCATGCAACCCGTGCCGGTGAACGTCTGCGTAAAGACGGTTCTGTTGCAGGAGTTGTGCAGGTTGTCATTATGACAAACCGGCACCGCCAGGATCTGGCACAGTATTTTTCGAGTGCAACCTGCCGTCTGCTGCAGCCCAGCTCGTACACGCCTGACCTGATTGGTGCAGCTCATCGTGCCCTTGACCGGATCTACCGGTCGGGTTTCCTCTACAAGAAGAGCATGGTGATGCTGCATGACATTACGCCTCAGGACCAGATTCAGCTAAGTATGTTCCATACCTATAAGGACCGGCCGCGCGAGGCGCTGCTGATGCAGGCGGTTGATAAGCTTAATACCCGGTTTGGCCGCACGCGCCTCCAGTACGCGGCAAGCGGAATTACAACCAGGAAGAAGTGGCACCCCCGCCGCGAGCATGCATCACAACGCTTTACGACAAGCTGGCAGGAGCTGCCGGTGGCATATCTGTGATATAATGATTATAGATTAAGAGGATACAATGTCTGGTGAGTTTAATCTACCGGAACTGGAATCTGCACACGCTGCTGGCCGCGGAGAACTGCTGGGCAGGATTGTTGAGCGTGTGAGACGTCATATTGCAAATGAGCATGATCGTGAGCAGCTGCGACCCCGTAAACTGCTCGGACTTATGACCAAGTTTGCCATGGAGGTCGGCAATATGGTGAAGCCGATTGATCGCGGGCCGATAGTCTCAGGAGGAACGCTGGTGCAGGATGACAATTTCGTTGTCTATCAGCTGTACCGCAAAGCCCAGGAGGGAGATACAAGAGACTACAGAGCAGCCGGGGCACTGACATACTTTCCTGCAGGATTGAATCTTCGTATTGAACCGTTTCTGAAGCGGACGCAGTCTATCGAGTCATATGTCAGACAGCGCGCTGTAAATCATCCCGGGACTGTAGCATGTATTGACGGGCCGACATTCCGCCTGCGGCAGCTGGGGCAGATTCTGGAGGATCACCCCGGGTACGCATCATACCTGATGAGCAGGCACCCCCTGGCGACAGAGGCTGAAGTGCCAAGTGACTGGCTTATGATTAACGGTCAGGAAATGGTACCTATGCATGGCAGTGAAGGGCATCAGCGCGGTGCCATCTATCAGCCCCGCTCCGGAGCAGCTGTAATTCTCAGCGAGCATGAAGCTGTTGCAATGAAAGATGCCGGTGAGCTGCGGGAGGGTATTGTGCTTGGTACACCAGGATTTCTGACTCTGACAACAGATAGCGACGAACTTGCATCCATCAGCGTGGCATTAAACGGACGTATCCAGAATTATTCTGCCTTTGCAGAATTATATGGTGACAACGATACGCTTTACGGTTATATCTACCTTAACCTGCAGAGGCTTACCCTGGAGGAGTTCCATTCGGTACTTTCGGGATATGCAGACTGTATTCTGGAACAGCAGGGTACAAAAGACAAGACTATGCGAGCTGTTCTGCTGGAGCTGGAAGACAGTATGGCAATAGTGATAAAAGACGGTAAGCCTGTAAAAGCAGGTCAGGACCCTGAAAGTTCATCACATACTCGTAATTTTCATCTTATTCTTGAACATTCAGGTTCATAAAGGCAGCTCCCACTTCATCCAGCAGATCAGAGGCCCGCATAGCAAGCTGAGAATGTTTCTGTGCCGCGATGTCTCCAGCCAGTCCATGAATGTATGCACCAAGAATTGCTGCTTCCTCCGGTGACCAGCCCTGCGCTATCAGTCCAGTGATTATTCCAAGTAAGGCATCGCCTGTGCCGGCTGTAGCCATACCCGGATTGCCGCTGGAGTTGAAATGAACCTGTCCGCTTGCGAGCGCAACCATTGTATAGTGACCTTTGAGGACAACCGTGATGTTATGTGTTGCCACAAAGCCCTGCAACGCATCAAGAAGCTCAAATCCATCTCTCCATGAGCCAGCCAGGCGTTCAAATTCACCTGCATGAGGTGTAAGTACCGTTCCGGGTGGCAGCATGTCCAGCATCTCAGGTTCATCAGCCAGAATGTTTAACGCGTCTGCGTCCAGGACAAGCTTTGTATCAAGCTCGGATCGGGCGAGCAGATCCTCAAGCATTTCTGCAGTATCATGATGAGTGCCGATCCCCGGACCGATCCCCGTTACAGTAAAACGGTCTGGATCAAAACCGCTGTCGGTGATGATGGTTTTACTACCGTCTGCCAGAACCATAACTTCTGGAAGAGCGTTCAGCAAAATATCATGCGCGGCTGCCGGAACTCGTGCACTGACCTTGCCGCTTCCGGCTACCAGAGCTCCCCGGGCAGCCAGTACAGCAGCGCCATAGGTACCTTTTGCTCCTGCAATGATGTAACTGTGTCCATAGTCGCGTTTGTCACTGAACACCCTGCGAATGTTTGTTCTCAGCAGTTTGCCGGCTACCTCCCTTGTGGTCCAGTAGAACTGTCCTGGCAGCTCCTCCATAAATTTATGACTGATGCCGGTATGAGCAATATCAAAGCTGCCGACAAAATCCTCGTTGTCACGCAGCAGAAAGGCAAGGGGAGGACGCTCGAATGTGATCACATGATCAGCTGCGACTGCAATTCCGTCCGTACGTTCATCCATCAGCATGCCGCTTGGCACATCAATTGATACAGTAAGACCTTCGTGTGAGTTAATATGTGTAATTACTGTTGCAAGCAGGGAGTCGTCAGCCACAGCACCGCTGATTCCGCTTCCGAGGAGCGCATCCACGATTATGGTGTCCTTATTGTGCTCCGGCAGAGTGCTCTGATCTGTCAGTTCGTAAACAGGAACTGTCTGCATTGCGCGCAGACGTTCCGCCTGTGCGGAAAACTGTTTTGATGTATCCTTGCGATGGTTGACAATAAACACGCGCGGATCATATGCACGTTTTTTAAGAAGTCTGGCAACCGCAAGTCCGTCAGCCCCGTTGTTACCCTGGCCGCAGTAAATCTGAATCCTGCTTCCACGTTCGCAGCGACTGATCAGGTATTCACTGACTGCCTTTGCGGCACGTTCGATTAATGTCTGCTCGGGCGTCCCTCCCGCAATTGTAAAGTTATCAGCGTCTTTTCGCTGTGCTGCAGTAAGAATCTTCATACAGTCATTGTAGATCAAGCTCTGCAAAAGCACAAAACTGCAGTATAATCGGTACATGCAGAAGCAGAATACCGACGTGACAATCATTGGAGGTGGTGCAGCCGGGATAATGGCTGCAATCACACTTAAAAGAAAATACCCTGATAAACAGGTGATACTTACAGACAGAACATTTGCCCTTGGTCGCAAGATACTGGTCTGCGGCGCAGGCAGGTGCAATATTACTAATGTCAATCTCGAAAACGGACCCCAGGGTCATTACTACGGAGCAGAAGCCTCCTTTGTGTCAGCAGTGATGGAACGCTTTGCGTACGAAGATATCGTGAACTTTTTTGCAGACCTCGGTGTCGAAGTGTACGTGGAGCTGAAGCGCAGTATCGGAAAACTGTTCCCGGTGACCAACAGGGCTGACACAATCACCGAAATGCTCATAGACGAGCTCAACCGTCTTGGGGTCAAAGTGTGGCTTAACAGTGAGGTTACCGGCATAACGCCTGCTGATGAAGGGTTTGACATCCAACTGTCTCATACGGTACGCGAGCAGTCACTGACTCTGAGAAGTACGGTATGTATTCTTGCCGCAGGTGGAAAAACCTATCCTGCCCTCGGTTCAAACGGCAGCGGATATGACCTTGCAGAATCGCTCGGGCACACGATAATCGAGCCTGTACCGTCTGCGCTGCCTGTTGAAGCAGAAAACGAGCTGTCAGATAAACTGCAGGGAATACGAGTTGAGATGGAGGCCACAGCAGTCATTGAAGGAAAAGACGGAAAACAGAGCACTGATGAGGTGATGTTTACAAAGTACGGACTGTCAGGACCCGCAATTCTCAATATCAGTCGTGAGATCTCGATTCATATCAACCGTCATGGCGGTAGCAGTGCCGGGATCCGGTTGAACGCATTTCCGGGTCTGTCAGAAGACAACGTAATCGAACTTCTTGAGAAGCGCTGGACAAAACGGCCTGATCAACTTGTTAATGTCAGTATGTACGGCCTGTTCCCGAACAAAGTTGCAGATGTCTTCTCAGAACTTGCAGGCCTTCCAGACAGAACGTCCGGTTCTTTGACACCGGCAGAAAAAAAAGAAGCTTGTCGCAATAATGACAGAGTACACAATTCCTGTTACAGCAACCCGCACATGGAATGAGGCAGAATTTACAGCCGGTGGTGTCGACACAGTCGAAGTCAACCCGGCAACACTTGAATCACACAAGCACAAGGGACTTTACCTCTGCGGAGAAATATTGAACGTCGATGGCGATGTCGGAGGCTACAACCTTTCATGGGCGTGGGCATCCGGCTTTGTTGCAGGTAATCTGGGCGCTTGACACTCTGCAGCCTGCAGCTGTACTCTGACATGCAGGTACACTATCTATCCCGTAATGGAGCTGACTACTGAGATGCTGCGAAGCAATGGAAGGCTGACGCAGGAAACAATCACTGCACGGCAGGAATATGCCGGTATGGTAATTGCAGAAGGCCTGCGGGAAGGCCGCAACTATTCAGTCTACGGACTGATGGGCGGAGGCAAAACAGGTACTCTTGGTGTCGTTTGCCGTCTTATTCCTGATCTTGTCATGTTTAAACTCGCAGGTGCACAGCGGGGCAACGAGCAGGAAAACTCCATCTGGCAGAGAAACGGTGCTCCGATAACCGGTGACGTCAGGCCAGTCAAATCAATCGCAGATGTTTACCAGCAGATCTGTTCAGGACTTGTCAGACCGGGGACACCGATCAGTCTTAATGAGGCACAGTTTATGGCAGATTCGCCGGCTGATCTGATGCGCATGTATGAACTGGCTGCGAAAAACCGTAACGGAGTGTTTGCCGATTGTCTTGTGTCATGGTTTGACGGTCAGCCGAATGAAAACACAGAAGCAATTGTACACAGGTCTGATGCAGCTTTTTTCATGGCAGGATGGGACAGCTTTACCGGAGAGCCGGCTGATTTCACCATCAGACTTGTAGGAATAAAAAACGGCAGTGTGATTGAGCAGCATTCAGAAGATACATACTACCGGGGTATGACTGCAGTGCAGCGGATGCGTCTCGCAAATGCAGTTGATGTCAGTGTTTTCGGCAGTGGTCTGCGTATGATTGATCCTGACGGGCACCAGATCGGTGAGTGTACCGGCATGCCCTCGCATCACGCAGACCCGAGATACGCAATAGGAGCAAGCAGATACCGAACAGCAACTCTTGAGAATTATCACAGAATATATGAAGCAGCTGAGATCAGCCTGCCCGCCGACAGTATCGTTCCGGCAAGTAAACTGTTCCCCCTGGCAAACCGCGTTGACTGGAATTCTGTCACTATTGATTGACAGGCGTTCCAGGTTTTTCTAGCATAAGGGTATCTGTTACCCGCTCTCTATTGACACTTCTGAAGAACTCTCTGCCCGTGCTGCTGATCCTCGGACTTGCAGCAATTGCGGTATTTGTTGTGCTTACTCTGGGCGAGAATATAGCCCCTGACGAATCTTCGGCCACGTTTGAATACGGAATTGTCGTCGAGCAGACCGGAGCCGGAACCGCTGACTACAAGGCAGGCGATACAGTCGAGCTCGAGATCAAGGCGCTTGTACCTCCAAATGATCCGGATGCCCCGGGTTCTGCTGAGACTGTGATTACGTTTGACACAGGAGTCCTCGAATTTGAGGATATTACTGCTGCAGATGGAGTTCTTATGATTGAAAACACAGACACGCAGCCCGGAACAGTTGCAGCTGATTTTGTTAAGCAGGGTGAAGGCAGTTTTATCGGCGACGAAAACAATCGGGTTGTACTTGCCGTTCTCCGTTTTACGGTTCGTTCTGATCAAAATCCTGCAGTTGCCGTTTCGGTGTCAGCTGAGTCCCGTATCGGCAATGAACCGATCTCTACTGCAAATGCTGCTATCGAGTTCCCGGTAATACTTTCGGGTACAGTGCCCGTCTGCGGCAATAACCAGTGCGACACCGGTGAAGGGTTTACCTGCCCCAGAGACTGTGCTCCATCGCCGACACCAAGCCAGACGGTAGTGGTAACCGCAACACCTGTCCAGTCAGCAGCATGTCAGAAGGCAGGAATCAATTTTGCGACTATAGTTCCCATTGGTGAGAACTACATTAACAAGGCGCGTAATCTTAAACTGGGATACACCCTGGAACTTGCAATGAATCCGGGTCAGCTGGATGTAACAGAGGCATCTTTTCGCAGGACCATGCAGTCAGGCATGACGCCGATTCTCAGAGTCTGCTATCCCGGTGCTGAGTGTGGATTCAGCAATGTATCAACGTATGTGCAGTTTATTAATGCGCTTGCTGACAGGCTGGCAGGTGATGGCACATTCTTCGTAATTGCTGGTCCAAACGAGCCGCTCGGTGAAAACTGGCTTGGTAATACAGAAGGTGATCCTGTCTCGACAGCTGCTGTGATTACTCCCTACATGAATGCGGTTATCAGCGGTGTAAATAAAGACAATGTAAAACTTCTTTCACCTGCTTTTAATATCACTCACCCTGAGTTTGAAAACCTGGTTGCGGCGATGACGCAAAGAGGTGCCCGTTTCTCCGAACTGGACGGGATAGCCGGTAACGGATACAACCTTGAAGGTTACAGCCTGGGAGGAACCATAACAGAACTGATTGGCAGGGTGCGAAACACTTCACTCGGGCAGTACGATTTTTATCTGACCGAGACAGGTACATACGATTCTGAAAAAAACCCGCTCTGGACAGGGGTAAAATTACCTCATGAGCAGGCTAAGCAGAAATTCGCCCAGGAGATCACCAAGCTGAAGGCTGATGCAAAGATTAAGGCATTTCTCTTTTTTGACTCGTTTGCAAGCAATCCCGATCCGAACTTTGTCTACAACTTCTTCTCTGATGAAGAAATCAAGGCAATGATCGGTTCAGACTGCTACGGGGGTGCGCCGACTACGACTGTGACACCATCGCTGACAGTCACACCGAGTCAGACAGCAACCGCCACTCCGTCCATGTCAGTAACCCCGACACCTGTCTGTCAGTATTTCAGTACACAGGCGCGTGTGCAAAAGGATAGTGCTGATCCCTGGAAGCAGAATACACTCATCCAGTGCGGTCAGACATTTAATGTGGGATCGTTCCACAACGGTACTGATCAGTTTGCCGCGGATACCATTCTTACCGTCTCCGATCCTTCGGGAGCGCTGAAACTCTATAGCAATGGTGATTCCGTACCCACTCAGCTGGAGGGCCGCTACACGTTGCGTGTCACAACCCGGGGTCAAAGCGGCGCTGCCTGTTTTGCATCTGCGTATGTGGAATGTTCAAATCAGCCTGTTGTCACTCAGTGCACATATCAGAATACACAGGCCCGGGTTCATAAGGATGTCACACAGGACTGGGTTCCATCAATGAAGCTCGCGTGTGGTGAGACATTTGAGGTAGGGAGCTTTCATAATGGCACAGGGCAGTTCGCGCAGGATACACTGATAACCGTGCGCACACCTGATGGAACAACTGCAAACTATAAAAATGGTGACAAGGTTACAACAGATACTGCAGGTCGTTACGATGTGATCGTAACCACAGAAGGCCAGACCGGTCCTTCGTGCACTGATTCAGCATATGCGGTCTGTACCCCTGAAAATGTGATCTGTGCAGATCCCCTGCCATGTCCGACAGGCACAGTCCTGAGACCCGGAACAATGGATCCAAACGGCTGTCAGCAGTATTATTGTGCACCTCAGCCTACTCCAACTCCATCTCAGCGACCCTGTCCAACAATGCCTGTCTGCAAACCCGGAGAGATTCTTCTGCATGGCGATCCCGTGCCGGGGTCAGGTCTCTGCCCTGCGTATTTCTGCGTCCCGGCAAGTAATACCCTGACCTGCGAATCAGGATCATTTACCGAAGACTTCTCTGATCCGCTGCTGGATACACAGCTGTTCCGTGAGGAGGGTAAAGGCAGGACGACGCTTGAGGATGGAGTGGCAATCATCTCGCTTGATGTTGATACGTTTACAAACCATGTAACACACCTGCGCAAGACACTGAGCGGAAACTTCAGCCTCAGTGTCGAAGTGCTGGATGTCAACACAAACCAGCAGAATGGCGCAACAGGTGAACTGGGAATTCAGAGCCCTGCAGGACATGCCCATATCAACGTCGAAAACCGCGGTGGAGGAACAAAAATTATCGAGACAAATGTTCGTGTTGGAGATTCATGGCTGGGTTCCAGGACAGTCGATGTCAGCAGTGTCACAGAAAAGATAACGCTTACCATCGAACGGGTAAACAGCACATTGACGATGTACTACAGGATCGGTGAAGGACAACGGATGACTCTGGCACGATACAGCGGATACTATTTCGGTGATGTGCAGGCACAGCTGTATTCATTTTCTAAAGGAACATTCCCCCCAAGTCAGGCTGTGTTTGACAATCTTACATTTGCCTGTCCTTCGGGTCAGAACACAACCCCTACGCTGACGCCGCGTCCAACAATAGTGGTATGTTCGCAGGATGTAATGCAATGCCCCGATGGCACCTATGTCTCGCGTGAAGCACGCCTCAACTGTGCATTTAAACCGTGTAATCCTGTACCTGCATATTGTGGTAATAAGATCTGTGAGGCAGGCGAAGCAGGGCCAGGTGGCAGCTGTCCGACTGACTGCCAGTCAGTGCGACCGACCCCAACCCCGACACCATCAGTGATTGTTACGGGCGTATCATCTCCTGTGCCTTCACAAAGTACTGCACCGACACCAACGATTACCGGTGACCCGATATGTACCGGTTACTCGTATACTGACTGGTCAGAATGCATTGACGGTAAGCGGGTTCGAACAGTGATCTCAACAGTGCCGGCTTCATGTACTGGTGGTCCCGCACCCGTCACAAAGCAGATATGCGGTGATGGTGATCTGGTCTGTCCGCAGGATATGAAAACCTGTCCTGACGGAAGTCTCGTGGCGCGAGACCCTAATAACGGCTGTCAGTTCCAGGCCTGCCCTGGTGAAAAAGCCGATTGCGTCGAAGTGCCTGACTGTGCGAATCCAGCAGAGCCGGGTGCACCTGTCTGTCAGATTGATGGGTCAGTGAACTGGTGCCCTGGCGAATGTGTTCCCGTTCCATCGTGCGCATATGATGATAATCCATGTGCATACGCGCAGCCCGGTGTTATCTACTGCGAAAAAGTCGATGACAATGAGACTCCGGCAGGCAATGCGTGCGCGGCCGACTACGACCGGAACGGTACAGTGACTGCCCGTGACTTCGGTGTATTTGCACTCAACTACAAAAAAGACAGCATCGACTGCTCCCTTGATATCACCGGTGATGACTGCCGGCTTGATATCAACGATTTCCGTTTATTAGGACTTGTCTATGAAAAGGAATTATATTGTCCCGTTCCTTAGTGCGCTGCTTGTTCTGCTGCCCGTTTACCCGGTCAGTGCACAGGAGGCTCCGCTGGTATTCACAGCGGATGCTGTAACCCTGGATGTGGGAGAGGAGATTGAAGTCCCGGTTAGCGTTCCTGCTGATCTCGACACCAATGTGATTGAACTGGTGTTTGACTATGATGAAGAGAACGTTCTGATCGCCACTCTGCGTGAAGGACCCGGCACACTGGCAATCGATAAGGTGCTATCAGGAGGCAGGGCAGAAGTGACGGTTGCTAAAACCGGCAGCAATTTTGCAGCTGGTGATACAGTTGCAACGTTGCGTATCAGGCTTATCGGTCCTGCTGGATCACAGGTCAGGTTTGCTGACGGTACAGCAGTAGCAGAGCAGTCTGTAGATGTTTCGTCCATGCAGGCACTCACTGTCACATTTGCGCATGAAGACAAGCTCGATGACACTTCCGCAGAGGAAGACAGGCAGGCTGACCTCTTTGACCGGCTGCGCAGGCTTGACCCGGTCCTTCAGGTAGTCATCGGTGCTGCAGTTGTTGCCGGCCTGTTCTTTATTCTCATACTGGCACTGTTTATCCTGCGTAAACGCAACGAATAATGCAGTACAGGTGCGAATGGGCACAGTCCGATCCACTGCTTGTGCAGTATCATGACACAGAGTGGGGAGTGCCGGAACATGACGATACGAGACAGTTTGAATTTCTCTCACTGGAAATCATGCAGGCGGGTTTGAGCTGGCTGACTGTTCTTCGCAAACGCGAAGGCTTTCGTCGGGTCTTTTACGGTTTTGATGTACCGCGTGTTGCCGCGATGACAGATCATGATGTTGAACGGCTGTTGCAGGATGAGGGTATTATCAGAAACAGAATGAAGATCGAGGCAATCATCAATAACGCAAGAGCAGTTTTGCATATGCAAAAGCAGCAGACCCTTGCAGAATTTTTCTGGAGTTATGTAAACGGTGTCCCGCTGGACAGCAGAATCGCAATGGATGAGGACGTTCCTGCTTCCACACCGCTGTCGCACAGGATCAGTAAGGATCTCAAGGCACATAAGTTCCGTTTTACCGGTCCAACAATCATATATGCCCATATGCAGGCAACCGGTATCGTAAATGACCACGAAAAGCGCTGCTTCCGCCATGACCAGGTCCATCCCCACTAGAAGAGCTGCACTGCATCTGCTAGGATATAGCTGTACCCGTACTACTGATGAAGACAATTGACCGTATTTTTGTTGTGATGCTGATTGTTCTGCCGTTTGCGGTTGCGCTTGTGCTTGTCTTTCAGCTTCTGCGCAATCCCAATATTGCTCCTGACGACACTGATGCGCTTCCGACTCCGACCTTTGCCGTCGGTCCTGTTACAGTCAGTCCCACTGCAACTCCAACGTTTGACTATGAGCCTGTTACCCCAACTGTAACTGCAACATATGCGATTCCAGAGGATACTGATCCTGCCACACCGACAACCCGGCCGCAGCATACGGTGACAGTAACAGCCACCCCAGTAGCTACAACCGCCGGCAGAAGCCCCACACCAACATCAGTCTCCACAGCCACTCCTGCACCTACTGCTTCAGCAACTCTCATTGCTGAGCTTCCTGATACGCAGAGCAGTGACCAGACGCTACTGCAGGTGCTTGCGGTCAGCCTTACGGTAGCATGTGTTGCCGGTGGACTGCTTACCGCCGGAAAAATTCTTCGCGGCAGGACACTATGAGGATTGTGATTGCCGATCTCCATCTCACTGACAGATATGACTCCCGGCTCGGGGAGTTTCTTTCTGGTCTTACTGCTGAAGCTGATGAACTGATAATCAACGGTGATCTCTGGGACGAGGATATAACGGAATTTGCGGGATTTGAACGTGCCTGGCGGCCACTGCTGCAGAAGTGGGCTGCTCTCAGAACAGTGTATCTTCCAGGCAATCACGATACTGATCCGCTGCTTGCAGAAAAGGCATGGTTTGCTGCAGAAGTCTTGCCTGTCTACAGCTTTACAGACGGCAGCGTCAGGTTTCATATTGAGCACGGGCATGTCTTTGACACCGAGGGTCTTGTCAGAAGACTGGTACCGCAGCCGCTGCTTGGCCTGATAGCTCATGCCAACAGGGTAAGAACATGGCTGTGGTCGCGGCTGTTTCCGTTCACCCATTCATTCTCAGAAACAGAAACAGTGCAGCAGCATTCTGCACGCAAGCTGATAGATGCTGATGTTGTTATCTTTTCACACTCGCACAAACCACTTGCTGACAGAAGCTCCGGTCTTTATAACACAGGAGCCATTATGCACGGTCAGGCATCGTGGCTGGTCATAGACCAAGGCGCTGTAGCGTTGCGAAAAAGCACATATTAAGGTATTGTGGCTTCTATGGATACATATATGCGCCTGCTCGGGTCATTTATCGCCTTCAAAAGCGTTTCCACGGATCCGGCATATAAGCAGGAGGTTACCGATACTGTTACATGGTTGCGCAAGGTTTTTGCCGAGGAAGGTGCTGCTGTTGAGGTTGTAGAAGGATATGACAATCCGATTCTGCTGGCCCGTTTTGATGTCGATCCTGATGCACCCCGTGCTCTCGTCTATGGTCACTACGATGTTCAGCCCGCAGACGAAGTGGATGGCTGGACGCATGATCCGTTTGTGATCAGCGATGCTGCTGAGCGTATTTACGGACGGGGTGTCGTAGATAACAAAGGACAGGTTCTTGTACATATTGCAACAGTGATTGATGCGCTGCATGCAGGTACTCTTGCTAAAAATGTCACATTCTTCCTGGAAGGTAATGAAGAGACCGGGTCACCACATCTTGCAGACTTTATCGAACACGAAAAAGAGAAGCTGTCTGCAGACTTTGCACTCGTGTCTGATGGTGAGGTCATTGGTGACACACCCGTTATCGAGACGGGATTTCGGGGAGGATTTAATGCGACATTGAAGCTGACGACCTCGTCTACGGATCTGCATTCGGGAATCTATGGTGGAGCAGTCCCCTCAGCGTCACATGAACTGACACTGTTGCTGGCAAAGCTGCTGGACAAAGAATATACAGTGATGATCCCGGGATTCTATGATGCAGTGGATGAGATCTCTCCTGAGGAGAGTAAGGCGCTGGCATCGGTACCGTTTGACAGAGAGGAATACTACCGGATTTCCGGGGTTAAGGGATTAATGACCGACAACGTGTATACAGCAACAGGTCTCAAGCCGACAGTTCAGATTACGGGTATTGAAAGCGGCTACACAAAAGAAGGCTACAGAAACAGTATACCGGCAAATGCACGCGCAAAACTGAACTTCCGTCTCGTCAGATCACAGGATAGCAGTACGATAATCAAGCTGTTTCAGGACTGGCTGGGTGCAAATATTCCGCCCTATGTCACCTGGGTGCTTGATGTAAATGATCCGTATGCAGGCGTAAAACTTAACCCTGACGCACCGTTTACCAGGGAGGCCGCATCGGTGCTGGAAAAGGTCTACGGAGTAAAGCCTGTATATAAATACTCAGGAGGAGGGCTGCCGATTGTCACATTTCTTAAAGAACATCTTGAGCTTGAGCCGGTGCTTGTCCCCCTTGGCAATGAAGACTGCAATATGCATGCTGTAGCCGAAAACTATTCAAAATCTCATCTGAAGAAGGCACTGGCCTTCAGCAGAGAATTCTTTACTCATTAGTTCAGATACGATGAAGTTTGTATCAGGTGTTATCCGTTTATCCCGGTATCAGGAGGTTGCAGCTTCTGTTGCCGTTCTATCTGCTCTGGGAATGTTTCTTGTACACAGCAACGCCCTGGGAGAGATTACTGCTCCCACATTTCTGCTCGTTGTTCTGGGTAACTTTCTCGCGACAACGTTTGCTTTTATGATCAATGATGTCGAGGATGCAGAGGACGATGCGCGTGACCCCAAGAAGGCCAAACGCAATCCGATTTCTGCAGGAATGCTGACACATGTGCAGGGAACTGTTGTGTCAGTCGCCGTGGCTCTCACAGCAATGCTGATTTACACGCTGCTTGGTCCGATGCCGGCAGTTATCGGTGCCAGTGTTCTTCTGACCGGTTTTCTATACTCATGGAGGAAAGTGCGTCTCAAAGGCATGCCTTTTATCGATATGATCTCTCATGGTTACTTCCTCGGCAGCGGTGCCCTGCTGATTTCATTCCTCAGTTTTACCGAGTTTCATACCGAGGTACTGCCTGCATTTCTGGCAGTATTTCTGATCTCTCTCGGCGGTGACCTGTTTAATGAAATCCGCGACTATGAGTCTGACCGGAAAGCACAACTGAAGAACAGCGTAAGCATCATCGGACTAAGGGCAAGTATCGCACTGCGCTACATCGTAACGGCTGTAGGGCTGGTTCTTGCCGTGTGGATAGGTGTCAGTAATGCTGATGCATTAAATATTCACGTGACTGTCGCAGGTATTGTAATTATCGTGGCGCTTGCAGGGTGGCTTCATTTTGTAGCCAAACGGGATGTGCTTGACTACGACAATGCACTATTCTACAACACGCTTCTGGGTACAACCTTTGCTGTTTTGGTAATTTCGACGTATACTTGACGTATGGCACAACGCTACCAGCAACAGTCGGTTCAGGATCTGACGATCGTCACGGATTCAGTGTGGCAGGTCTTCTGCTGGATATTCTCTTCTCCCCGTTAATCTTTGTGATTATCGGATATGTCCTGTATCAGGACATACAAAAAGCAGTTCTGCTTGCACTGTTTATCATCACAGCAATTCAGCTGATCAAACTGGTTATGCGTGTGTTTATGCTTGGTCTTAATGCCTTGACCCTCAACATCTTCGGGTTTGTCAGAAACAGTCTGAGGATCTTCAGCGCACTTGTTTTTATCGCCATCTACTGGTTTATCTACATTCTGATTTTCGGCTCCAACTTCAGCTTGTAGCAACATTGCCTGGCTTGACAAATCAGGTGATGCGTAAATAATATAAACGTATTAGCTTAGACAGCAGAATAATGGATGAAAAAAAGAAAATCCTGATTGTAGAGGATGAAAACGATGCCAGACAGATCTTTCTAGACATTCTGACAGATGCCGGATTTGATGCTATGGCAGCCGCAGACGGCAAGCAGGCACTTGAACTTATGCAGGAGAATAAGTTTGATCTTGTTCTACTGGATATTATCATGCCTAATATGGATGGTGTTCAGACGCTTGCCGAGGCAAAAAAATACACCGGGAAGTACGGTGACATGAAGATCGTCATGCTCAGCAATATCGGTGGAGATATCGCAATTGATAAGGCAATGAAGCTCGGAGCAGACGGTTATATGCTTAAATCAGAAACTGAACCGGACGATCTTATCGCTCTGGTAAAAAACTATCTCGGCGTAGCCTGAGATACCACTTTAGCTCTGCACTACATCTTCTGTTATGAAAATTACAGCAGTACATGCGCGTGAAATTTTAGACTCCCGCGGTAATCCGACAGTCGAAGCTGAGGTTATGCTTGAAGACGGATCATTGGGGCGGGCTGCCGTACCCAGCGGTGCTTCTACAGGCGAGCATGAGGCTGTCGAGCTTCGTGACGGGGATACGTCCAGGTACCTTGGAAAGGGTGTCGGCAAGGCTGTCAGTAATGTAAATACAGAGATCGCGGAACTAATTAAGGGCATGGATGCTCTGGACCAGGCAGCACTTGATCAGGCAATGATCAAGGCTGACGGCACTGAGAATAAAGGCCGTCTTGGCGCAAACGCAATTCTTGCTGTCTCACTGGCTGCAGCAGTTGCCGCAGCACAGTCACAGCATATGCCGTTGTTCCGCTACCTGCAGAAATTTAATGAATCAGGTACAGAGCCGCAGCTTCCTACACCGATGATGAATGTAATCAACGGCGGTCAGCATGCACCGGACGGTGTTGATATGCAGGAGTTTATGGTTATGCCGCGCGGTATCCAGTCATTTGCCGACAAGCTCCGGGCCGGGGCTGAGATATTCCATACCCTAAAAGGTATATTAAAAGAGCAGGGTTACGTAACCCTTGTCGGTGATGAGGGAGGATTTGCACCGGCACTCAAAAAGAACGAGGATGCGATCAAAGTAATTCTGCAGGCTGTTGAAAAGGCCGGTTACAAACCGGGTGAGCAGATCGAGATAGCAATGGATCCCGCAGTCTCTGAATTATGGGACGCAGACAAAGGCATCTATAATCTGGCAAAAGAAGGAATAACACTGACACCTGACGAAATGAAACAGTACTGGAAGGACACTATTGCAGCGTATCCCGTATTTTCGATCGAAGACATTCTTGACGAGGACGCCTGGGAAGACTGGTCGGATTTCATGGCCAGGTATAACGATTCGGGGACACAGATCGTTGGTGATGATTTTCTGGTCACTAATATCGAGCGTCTGCAGAAGGCCATCGACACAAAAGCCTGCAATGCGATTCTGATCAAGCTTAATCAGATCGGAACACTCACAGAAACCGTTCAGGCAATCAATCTGGCGCACAAAAACGGTATGGCTGCCGTTGTATCGCACCGATCGGGCGAAACTTCTGACACGTTTATTGCTGATCTTGTTGTGGGTATGGGTACAGGTCAGATCAAGACCGGTTCAATGTCACGGTCAGACCGTGTGTCCAAGTACAACCAGCTCCTGAGAATCAGCGAGCAGCTTTAGTTTACAATATTCATCATGAAAAACCTTTACATCGCCGATCTGAGGCAGGGAATGTCGCTGACCAGCGAAACGTTTGCCGTCCAGGACGCATCCCAGCAGACTACAAAGTCCGGAAAACCTTATTACAGGCTGACGCTTAGGGACAAAACAGGATCAATTAACGGTCAGATCTGGTCAGACAGTTTTGCCAGTATTGAAAAAAAGGCGCTCACGCCCGGCAAGGTGATCATGGTGGATGCCGGTGTCGAAGAGTTTAAAGGTGCTCTGCAGCTTAATATCAGCAAGGTGACCGGTGTGGACGAGACTGCACTTGAAGAGTTTGTCGAGGCGTCTGATTTTGATAATGACGAGATGTGGGCAAGATTTACGGCACATCTGAACAAGATCAGATCAGAGAGCATCCGGACCTTCCTGGACTCTTTTTTTGCGGATGAATCAACAGTGCGTCGTTACCGGGTTGCACCGGCAGCGGAGGATGTGCACCATTCGTTTCATGGAGGTATGCTAGAGCATGTCCTCGAAATGCTTGATCTCGCCGCAGTATTTGAGACCTACTATCCCGAACCCAACTATGATGTTGTAAGAGCCGGTATCATGCTGCATGACATCGGCAAGCTCCAGGAGCTGGAGACAGTCGGAACGGTCGTTCAGAGAACAAAGGCGGGCAGTATGCTCGGTCATATCCCGATGGGATTTGCGCTTGTGCAGAAACATGGTGAAGGTGTTCTGACAGAAGAAGAGCTGCTAAACATTGGTCATATCGTTCTGTCTCATCACGGGCTACTGGAATATGGCAGTCCGGTAAAACCGGTTACGATTGAGGCCTCAATAGTCAGTGCGGTCGACGAGGCATCATCTCATGTGCGCATCTTCCAGAAGGTTCTGCGCCGTGCCAATTCTGAAGGAGACTTTACCGAGTATGACCGTATACTTGGTACGCGTGTTTATAAAAATGAAGCTCTCAAGAAAGAGTCATTACCTGATACCGATACAAACGATGAACAATTCACCCTTACATGAGCTGAGTCTTGAGCAGTTGGAGAGTCTATACCGGGAGGTGTTTGATGACTATCCGGATTTTACGGTGCTTGACGAGGCGTACCGGTTTGCAAAAGAGGCGCATGCAGGCCAGAATCGTGATGAAGGAAGACCATATATCGTCCATCCTCTGCGAATGATAATCATGATGTACAGGGATTACGGAGTCAAGGACCGATTGATGCTGATGGCTGCGCTCCTGCATGACGTGGTTGAGGACACACCTGTAACAATCGGAGAGATCAGAGAGCGCTTTGGCGAAAAAACTGCAGACTATGTGCTTGCCATGACAAGAACACGAGATGCCAGCGAAGACGAACGTCCCAATGACAAATTTGAAGCGAAGAAACGCAAATTCGCATATTTTCAGGATGCACCGTTCAAAATCCGTCAGCTTAAACTGTTTGATCTGATAGACAATATGGGTGACTGGCCGCTCTTTGTCGAGCAGCAGCATCCTACTGCCAAAAAGTTTCCACGCTGGCTGTTTGAATACAAGACATTTGTCATTCCGCTGGCGGAGTCCATCGGCCCGAAATACACAGAGCCGGTGACACAGATGCTTTCAACCATGAAGTCGCTTGGCTATGAACCTGTTGCAGGCAGTTACGAAGCCTGAGCAGACTTTTTCTCCTTGCTGCTGTTCTTCCTGCTGCCTCTGTTAAACAGATTAAGAACAGTCAGAATCATCGGTTCACGCTCGGTTTCATCGTACAGAAGCTTACGTACTGAGCGGGATATTCTGTCACGGATCTCGCGCTCACTGCTGTGGTCTTTAACGTCGGATTCGATAGATTTGCGGGCCGTCTCAGCGATACGATCGATCAGATCCTGATGTGTTTTGACAAACACAAACCCTCTTGAGATGATCTGCACGTCTGTTGCGCGCCTCGCCGCAACATCAACACTTGCCGAAATGACAACAACACCATAATTGGCCAGCTGTTCACGGTCACTTAAAACAACTTCTCCGATATCACCGACACCTGATCCCGATACGAGAACAGGATTGGCTTTAACATGTTTTTTTATCTGCCAGTTGTCGTTGTCAAGTTCAATTACATCGCCTCGTTTTGCAACGATGGTATGTTTGGGATCGACGCCAACACTGATGGCGGTCTGTGCATGTTTATGCAGAAACGACGGGTAGCCGTGGACAGGGATAAAGAACTTTGGTTTTACAAGATTGATCATCAGCTTCTGATCCTCCTGATAGCCATGTCCTGATGAATGCAGATCCATGATCTCAGCCTTGTGGAAGACTGTTGCACCTTTTTCGGACAGATCATCAATCAGACCCTGAACAAGCATGTCATTTCCGGGGATGATTGATGCGGAAAGAATAACAGTATCACCCTTTTTGATATCAAGTTCTTTATGATCACCCCGTGCCATGCGCGCGAGTGCGGCAAAATGTTCGCCCTGCGCACCTGTTGCAAGGATCAGAACCTTGTCGTCAGGAAGTGATTTTATGTTACGGTCCTGAACAAACAGATTGTCAGGGACATCGATATAATTGAGTTTTCTGGCGACAGCAATAATGTTTTCCATACTGCGGCCGGCTACGGCCACTTTACGGCCGGTCTCCTGTGCAATCGTGATTAGCTGATACAGACGTGTCAGCAGAGATGAGAAGGTCGCAACGATAACCCGTCCTTCTGCGTTTTCTACGATGCCCTTAAGCGTTTCGTAGATGACACGTTCCGAGCTTGAATGACCGCTTTTAAACGAGTTGGTCGAGTCGGACAGAAGTGCGAGAACGCCTTCCGAACCTGTTTTTGCAATACGATCGTATTCGCTTACAGGCTCATTCATCGGAGAGTTGTCAAACTTGAAGTCTCCGGTATGTACAATTGTGCCAGCCGGAGTCTTGATAATAACTCCCATAGACTCAGGGATTGAATGTGTCACACCGAAAAATGAGATTTCAAAGCTGCCTGAGGCGAGTTTTGATTCTTTTGTTACGACACGGATATTAACCTTTTCCATCAACTCATGCTCTTCAAGCTTCTGTCTGATGACTTCGATCGAAAAGCGGGATGCAAATATCTCGGGAAACCCGAGGTCCTCAATCACATAGGGTAATGCACCGATATGGTCAAGATGGGCATGTGTGATAATGATGCCCTGGATCTTGTCCTTGTTGCGTTTTAAATAATCGATGTTCGGGATGACGTAGTCAACTCCGTACTGATCGGAAAGCGGGAACCCCAGCCCCACGTCAATGACGGTTATTTCGTCATTGTACTCGATTGCGGTGCAGTTGATTCCAATCTCCTGTACGCCGCCAAGCGGGATAATTTTGATTTTTGAATTACTCATAGGTAATTTATACTATCATGTTTCTATAAACTAAATGGCCACTACTGGTATGTACACATGAAGATGCAGGAATTTCTGGCACGGAACAGAAAGGTATTCATTGCGGTCACACTTCTTGCGGCTGTCTACATTATACTATATATCGTCTTCAGGCAAAATCAGATCTCAAGAACAGAGATTGAAGAGTTTCTGGCACCGCTTGGAGCATGGGGGATACTTGCCGCCTATCTGATCCAGGTGCTGACATCAATGACACCGTTACCGGACGCTCCACTTGCGTTTGTTACCATGATCCTGTACGGGCCATACGCAGGGTCTGCTGCTATCTTTATCGGTATGCTTACTGCGACCACAATCAATTACGCGATTGCTTCTCGTCTTGGCACCAGGTATATTCTGGGCCGGTTTCCGCTTACGGCCAGCTATCTCAAACGCTACGGCAAGAATGCAACCTTTGAGTCACTGCTTCTGCTTCGTTTCTTTTCGTTTGTCACATTTGATATCGTCAGCTACATTGCCGCGCTGTCCGGCGTTCCGTTCTGGAAGTTTTTTTTTGAGCTCAGTCTGCGGCCTTATCCCCCTTGTGATTTCGCATGCGCTGGTATCGCAGGGGCTGTTTACAGACAATCCGCTTGATATTGTGATATCATGGAGTATTCCGGCTGCACTTACACTTGCCGCTGCCTATCTGGCAAAACGCGCCCGTGTCAGCAGAGTTCCGCTTGATGAGGCGCAGTAACTTTCAATTATTACTAGATTCAAATGTTTGGAGATCTTAACAGAGCAGAGATTATCGGTAACATCACCAATGACATTCAGGTCAGATACACTGGCAGCGGCACAGCTGTTGCGTCGTTTGGTATTGCCACAAACAGGAGCTATCGTGTTGAAGACGAGTGGAAGGACGAGACGACATTCCATAATGTTGTTGTCTGGGGTAACCAGGCTGAACAGCTCGCGCAGCGCGCAAAAAAGGGCACACGGGTATACGTGTCAGGAAGGTTGCAGACCCGCAGCTGGGATGATGCTGACGGTAAGAAAAACTACAAGACCGAAATCGTATCCGATGACCTGATTCTGCTAGATCGCTACGAGCGGGGTAAACTTGAGGGAGGGGCAGGCGCTGGCGGCAGCTTTAATGGCGGGTCTGACGCACCTGCGGCAAAAAGCTCTCCCAAGGGAGGCAGTGGAAAAGGCAAGAAGAACGATATGGTGATTGACCCTGACGACTTGCCATTCTAATACAGCGCGCGCTATACTCAATACAACTGAACAGGCATTGACGGAGCAAACGGCTTACATTTCACAGAAAGCGATGTTGCTGAGAATTCGCACCAGCTAAGCCAACCCACTTCACGAGCCACAGAGCGATGAGTTCTGCGCAGCTTTGAGGCGATACTTCAAAGAAAGTGTTCTGCAGACAATGCAGAAAAGCAGGGTGGTACCTTGGGTCTAAAGCTCAACCTTGTTCATCAGATCAACTGGTGAACTGGGTTGAGCTTTTTTTATTGTTAGATAACTATCATGAGATACTCTCAGCTGTTCGGCAGAACAAGTAAAGAGTCTAAACAGTATGACTCAAAAAATGCGACGCTGCTGACAAAGGCAGGTTTTATCGATCAGACAATGGCAGGTGTCTATAAGTACCTGCCTCTCGGTCTTCGGGTCCTTACAAAAATCGAGAACATTGTCAGAACGCATATGGACGAAATCGGTCAGGAGCTGCTTATGACTGCTCTGGCTCCAAAAGAATTATGGGAGAAAACCGGCAGACTTGGTATTGATGTACTTATGGAGACTCGGGGGGCAAATGATGCCAGCAGAAAGCAGAATGATGCTTCATACATTCTTAATCCAACGCATGAGGACAACATTACACCACTGGTGGCCCAGTTTGTGCAGAGCTATCGTGAGCTGCCGGTAGCCCTGTACCAGATTCAGAACAAGTTTCGTAACGAGGCTCGTCCAAAGTCCGGTCTTCTGCGAGGGCGCGAGTTCAGAATGAAGGACCTGTACAGTTTTCATGTCAGCAAGGATGACCTGATGAGCTATTACGAAGTGGCAAAACAGGCTTACGTGAGGACTTTTGAGGCACTCGGGATTGGTGATAAAACAGTGATTGCACTCGCCAGCGGAGGCGATTTTACAGAAAATTTCTCACATGAGTTCCAGACCTTTTGCGAGGCAGGCGAAGATCTGCTGTTTTACGATGAAAAGACAGAGGTATACTACAATCGTGAAGTAACTCCCTCGCAGGCGCCAGCTGTCTCGTATCCTGATAATGAAATGAAGGAACGTGCCGAAGTCTTGGGCGAAGGCATCATCGGTGTGTTGGAACTGGCTGAGTTTTTGCAGATCCCTGTAGAACAGACAACTAAGACGATGCTGTTTGTGGCTGATGAGCAACCCGTGGCAGTCGCTGTCCGCGGCGGCTATGAAGTAGACGAAGGTAAGCTTAAAAAGGTACTTGGTACCAGGACGCTACGTATGGCAACGGATGCTGAGGTCGAAGCTATTGGCAGCAAGGTCGGATATGTCGGGATTCTTGATCTGCCTGAGCATGTCCGGGTTATTATCGATGAATCCTGTGACAACCGGCTCAATTTTGAATGTGGTGCCAACAGAGAAAACTACCATACAGTCAACGTAAACTGGGGCAGGGACATACAAAAACCGGAACAGTTTTACGATATCAAGGTGGCGCAGGAAGGCGATATTAATCCTGCAACCAAGAAACCGTATCCCGTTCACAAAGCTGCCGAGGTGGGCAACATCTTTCCGCTTGAAACCAAGTTTTCTGATGCCTTCGGATTTACTTATACTGATGAGTCCGGTGCTTCCCAGAAGGTATACATGGGCAGTTACGGCATCGGTACGACACGGCTCGTTGGGGTTATTGCCGAAGTGTGCAATGATGAGCGGGGACTTGTCTGGCCAAAACAGATTGCTCCCTTCCAGGTGCATCTGGTAACAATCAGTAAAGGTGAGGATGAGGCATACAAGGTATCTGAAAACATATACGGCGAGCTTTCAGAGCAGGGTATTGAGGTCCTCTGGGATGATCGCATAGATGTGAGGGCCGGTGAGCAGTTTGCTGATGCTGACCTGATTGGAAACCCGGTCAGGATTGTTGTCAGCCAGAAGACACTCGAGCAGAAGTCAGTCGAACTGAAGCTGCGCAGCAGTGAAGACACTGAGATGGTAGCACTGGAAGATCTTGTCGATCAGATTAAAACCCTGATCTAGAATGATGCGGGGCGGGGCAGGTTTACAACTTCGTCCCCGCAGCATGTGTTGTTCCTGAATCAATTCTGATTTTCGACCTCATACGGCTCATCTGCATACGCATCATGAGTATGATAAGGCAACTCCTCCTGCGTAAACCCCGCACGCCACTGGCGGAGGATATTTCCTGAAGGTATCCCCTTTTTCCCTTGTGATTCCAGTTCGGCTTCAATCTCTTCTGCAACCTCCTTATCAAGTGTATTGATGATAACGTACTGCTCTTCGGTCCTACTCTCTACCTCAACTGTATCAGGTAATACAATATCTGACTGCTCACGTCTGTTGATCAAAGCATTCCAAATAACAGCAAGAAGAATGATAGTGCCGATGCCAATGATCAGAAATATAAGAAAACGTTTGTTGACTATTACCATCAGCGTGATTCAAGAAATAATCGTAAATGGCTTTGGCCGGAACTTCTGAATTCATTTGCAATAGATTCCCCAACCCACCTCCAATGCCAAGGCTCTTCATAATAGTCTGGTGTGCCACTCACGTAGGACTGTATATATCCATATCTGTGGGCATTATCTGCAAGCCAGTCATAGCATTGTTTACCCGCACCATTCTTAAACTCACGAACGGGACGACCATTATTTGGCCTGAAGTCAACTGCGGTTCCCAATTGATGTTCGCTATAGCAGGCGCAGGCGGTTCCAGTTCCCGCTCCACAACCTCCAGGCTGTGCATTCTGGACGGTGGCTGAACGGTAACCCCAGTTGAAACCGCATGCTGCAAACGCCTGAGGTGCATTTACCTGCATATCGCTGAGCATTGAATCAAGCGCCTGGGCTGCGGGAGATATCAGGCGCAATCGGGTCTCCTTGTCAGGATCGTTTGCGTCCGAAGCGAAGTAGGGTAGACCGTGAAGATTTGCCTCGACAAGATTACCGGGTTCTTTAGGGCTTGTAACGCTGCAATATTGCTCTGGTAACCTTCTATTCTGTCCAAGCGGATAGAGTATGAAATCTACTGATGATTCAAACGTTTCAGTATTTCCGTCTCCACCTGTCTCAATGGGGTTTGCTCCAGCCGGACAGACCGGATCATAACCACGAGCAAAGTCCATAACTTCATCACAATAATTGTCACCACACTGGTAGTTGTCGGGATCTCCGTACAGGCAGGCACCGTAGTATCTGCGCGCTGCAACTTCAAGGGGGGTGTAATTGCGTTTTAGTTCTGGACAGTGATCAATCTCCCATCCCATGAAGAAATCAGGATTAACATCATATGGAACATTCTCTTGCCACCATTCGTCTCCTCTTGGCTCGTAACCAAGCACAAAGTTTGCATCCAGCCTGAATTTCAGACCGGCTGCACAAAGTGATGGGCCAACATACGTTCTGTGTTCCACTACAGATACCGAATCTGTGAAGCCGAGATCCTGGATGCAGGCAATGTATTCGGATTCATAATTATTCATAACAACACCCCATGCTCCTTGGAGAAACTGCATTGGTCCTGCTGCACCTGCATAGTTTTCGGTTATATAAGCACGTTCCTTTGAATCACCTGTATAGTAGTCTCCAGTAATATCACTGGTAAGACTTGTCTCACGCTGCATAATCGCCTTTAAAAATTCGGCTGGAACATCAACATTATCTGCAACACGTCTGATGAGACAGTCCAGTTCGGCATACACATTGCCACCACCACCATCTCTATCCCTGCAAATTACCTCGATCGGTCCTTCGGGGTCAGCTACATCATCAATTGGAATCTCAGGCTGACAACTGGCAGTTGATGTCGTTGGGCAACCCATCAAGGCGCTATAAGCTGCAATCGGGCCAGGTTGATTAGGTGTGTATGGAGGGTTATTTGATGCGATCTCCATGTGAAGGTGGGGCCCACCCGAACATGCGTTACTGTCCATATCAAAATCACCAAAACGGGATAGAGGAGCAATAATATCACCTGTCTGATATGTTTGACCTTCAGTAAGACCAAGAGTATTAACATGATACATGAATAGAGTCGTTAGTTGGCCATTGAATTCACCCTGGTACCAGATAGCGCCACCAGCTGCAGCTCTGTTCTTGCAGTAAGAATATTCTCTTCCGGATCGCACTTTTACAATTGTTCCATCAAACGGAGCAACAACATCGCTTGGTCGCTGCGGATTCGTAATAAGATCGATCGCATTAAGTGATCCGTGTGTCTGAACATATGCTCCATAAAGGCACTCTCCATTGAGAACAGGACATTCGTAAATACCAGGATTTGCTATGCTGCACTGTTGACTGCCACCATTGCCGCCGCCATCCCCAGGTTCGTTTGGATTTACCGAGAAGCCTGCACCTGATGATAAGGGGTCAGAAGATCTGTCCGAGAATAGCCACTGCTCCAGCGGATCAGGTTCGTCCCAGTCACGCGCAATACAGTCACAGACATCACGGCCGTCCGGACAGCCGCAGTCACAGAAATCAAGCGCCACGTTTTTTTACATTGGTATCAATCAGCTGCAACTCGCCGCACTGCAGGTCTTTGAAGGCTGCCGCGCTATCGGGTGTATCAACATTGGTCAGAAAGATACTGATACGTTCCATCATGCGGGGGATCTGTCCCACCCAAGGATAGTAGTAGTTAAGATCAACTGCAGATACGCCGTTTTCCTCACCGGTACCTCCCATAAACCGTGCCAGCTGGTATCCTCCATAATGGACTGGCAGATACAGCTCCGGATCCGAGCTGTCACTGACAAACTCCTTCAGGTACATATTGGCGAGTTCGTCAATATTAAAGTCCCCGTAAGGGTCGTCTCTCAGGTCTGCATTATATGCACTGACTGCACCAAGCAGGTCGCCGCCAAGGACAGATGCAGGGTCATACTCACCCCCGGCCCTGCTCAACGTAGCTGGACCGCTCTCGCTTGAGCTGCAGATCGTAGACACGCAGTCCCCATTCGGTCTCGATACCTGAGTTGACGTTATGGATGATCTTGTAAGGAATGTTGATGCGCTCAAGCTGATAGACATTGTAGATATAGCGGGAAAGACCGATCATGTCTGTAGCATCGTAACCGCCACGCGTCCACCTCAGGAACGGATCACCGCCGGCCTGAAGTACTTCATTGCCGGGTGTCCTGCATGAACGGTAAATGCCATCAATAGCAGTCCCGCAGGTTACTTCCATGCCGCAGATGTTTTCCATAGGTATGCGTTCTCCACTCCAGGGGACAGTTTCACCTGGGCAGAATTCCTGAGACAGGCCTGTGGTGGGGTTAGTGCGAGATGTTCTGCTGACAAATCCTGCTTCCAGAGCATCGGGGTAGCTGCCATCAGGTTTGTCATAGTAGGTCCGTTCTGCAGTGCTGTCGTTGTCCTTAAGCAGACAGCGACCTCCGGTGACCTTGATCTGCACCTGTCTGCTGTTTTCGGGTACGGTGACAGTGATACCGAACTCGGCATCACACATCTGTGTCCGGGTGATCACATAATTCCAAGGCTTCTCAATCAGATATTCGTATGCACCTGATGGATCATCATTGACAAAATGTGGTTCGCGGCCGTCCTTCTGACGCAGGTTGTTGATCGCCACCCCGGGGATTGAAGGGCAGAACTGCCCGTCTGATGCAAGAATGTTGCCCTCAGATCCTGCCAGCGCTCCCTGATTAAAGAAGTCAAAGATGCGTTTGATAAGCTGTGCCAGCCAGCTGTCTGACGTGTTCTGCGGAGCCAGGTCCGGTCCTCCAGCATGTTTAATGTTTTGAGTCGAGAGAGGATGCAGCCGCAGGATCTCGGTATCGAGTGCGTCAGGTTCGGTTTCGTTCCAGTTAAGAATACCACAGGCAGATGCACCCCCGAGCAGCGGGGTCTTTATGTTAACAGCATTACTTTCGCCACTTTGCAGAAACCTGGCCAGACCCGGGAACTCGCTGGTGAAGTATAAATTGAACGGTGCAAGCGTTCCATCCTCTTTAGGGTACAAAAAGCGCGGATCTGTAATGTTTCTGAAGCTGAGTGGCTCGCAGTATGGTGTGTATTTATTGTCTTCCGTCTCGGCTGATGAAGCGAGGTATGCAATCAGCGGTATCTTACGGATGCCGCCAGAGTAAGCAAACCCTGCAGTCCAGTATTTCTGTGTGTCATCCTGCGGACAGCCGTCTACTGGATAGGGTTTGTCAGCATCCGGCGCGTTTGTGTTGCGGTTGCCGGCATCGGAAAAATTGGGATCACAGTTGTTCAGTTCAAGCCCTACAGCAAGCCTGCCGTCAGGCGAGAGGGATTTACGCTCATCCTCTCCGTCTCTGTCCAGCAGCTCACCGTTAATGCGGTTGGGCTGCACTTCACAGCTGCGCAGCGTCCAGTGTGATGGCACCTCAAGGTGTTCTGCCGTTTCCGGATCAATCTGTGATGCGACACTGAGGTCAACAGGTTCAGGCAGAGCACGGATATTGCAGTCACCAAGACCGGAGAAGAGCTCGGCAACATCCGCATCAGTGAGATTCATCAGTTTCCAGTCTACGCCGGCGGTAGAGTTTCCGTTACCCTGACCAAGCGCATTAAAAAAGAGGGCGTAACTTACACGCTCGTCGGCTGCAATCGCTTCGACACCAAGTTTAAGGCGCGGGATGTTGTGCTCAAAGTCGCCGATCTCGTTAAGTCCCCATGGCTTGTCATCGGTCACAACGGTACGCAGAAATTCGAGCGTGTTTGGAATATCAAACTGCGTCTGACCGGGCACACCGCTGTAAAAGTTGAACGTCCACATATCGATATGCTCGGCGCCACCTGCAGCAACAAAGGTATTGTAGTTCTGCTGAAAACCGGGTCCGCCATCCTTCCAGCGCACGTTAAATGTCGGTCCGCCGATGATGACTTTGCTTGCTTCCGGTCCGGTCCGGACGGTATCAGCAAAGCAGCGGTAAAACTCTGCAACCTGGTTAAAGCGGGCCGGCGGGGGAACAGGACCTGTCGCCCAGCTTTCGGAAACAGCCTCATTGATCGGCGCCACGACAACTTCGCCGCTGTAGTTTGCCATAATGCTGTTTGTGATTTCGCCGACACGTCTGCCGGATGCACAAGGCGTACTTCCTGTCTTCTGGATCGAGACCTCACATGCCGCGTTCGGTACCCCTTCGTTACCTTCATCTCCATAGCAGTAGCGCAGGACACCGGAAAGTCCTGAGCTGTTGAGTGCCTGTACTGCAACGTCCTTGTGACTTGCTCCCTGCAGAGTATGCAGATAGTATTTCATTCCCCATGATTTGATCCGGTCATAGCTGGATGCCTGCACCGGTTCTGTCAGCAGGTTGACGCCAAACTTGTCGCATGACGCTGCGCCGGTGCTGCCAGTACCTGATCCACTTCCTGAGCCGGATCCCGATCCACTTCCGGATCCGCTGCCACTTCCTGACCCTGATCCGTTGCCACCGTTACTGGCAGGAACGGATGACTCCCCGCTGCAATAGTCATCAAGCACTGCAACAGTCCGGGCGGCAAGCTCTCGATAGCCGTCAGCCGTCGGGTGCACGCCAAGTGGATCTGTTGAGGAGATCTCAATGCCGGTGCCGTTTCGCAGCGGCAGCCCCAGTCGTGTCGCCAGAGCACGGATATTATTGTTCCAGGTATCAACACCCTCGCCACCGCAGTTCTGATAGCCTGATGGAATAGTGCTCAGGATGACATTGATATCCGCGTTATCGAGCTGGTTGATGATATTGAGCATGTCAGCCTCGAAGGAGGAATATCCGCCATCGCCGCAGTCATTTGTCCCAAGCATAAGGACAGCATATGAGATATCATCGCGTCCAAGCAGCCGTTGAAACTCGTCAAAGGTACGCTGCTGTTCGGAATTGGTTCCTCTGTTTAAGAACCATCTCGTGGATGCACCGACACCATGCGCGTCATACGAGTCAGGAAAATACTCACTGATACCGAATGTAATGCTGTCTCCGATAAGCGCAACGCCCTGACCGTCAAGCGTGCAGGAGTTCTGGCTGAGAATGCGGCCGATGATAGTTTCGCTTGAGCTGACTATCGTTTCCGGACCGCCGTTCGCAAGACGTCTTGATGCTTCGCCACTGTCTGGCGTCGGTCGGAAGCTTGCAAACAGTATGCTGACAACTGCTGATGTGAGGACAAATGCAAGCATGACAGCCTGAGGACGCCGCCAAATATTCTGCAGCACATCTTTTAGTGTCAGTTCTGTTTCGTGCATTAACTACTATCTTAATAGAAACACCTCCGGTTTTGAAGATGAAATGACCTGCTTTTATGCGCAGCGGCTATGCTGTAAACTTGAACCAGTTACATGCATATCATGCCTGGAATAAACCTTGATGAGTACGGCGGTCCGGATGCCTTTACCTGGACACACGAATATCTGGTCAATTACCTGACTGCCGGTAAACACCGGATTGTAAAACGCCCATCGCTCAAGCATGCGTTTCGCGAAGTACTGCGCGAGGACTTTGTGCCGCAGGAGCTGAAAAGCCAGGCATATGAGGATCGCGAGCTCGACATCGGCTACGGAGAGGTGATCAACCGTCCAACGGTGACGGCAGAGATGCTGGAGCTGTTAAAAATCAGGATGGGAGGCACCTATCTTGATATCGGCACGGGGTCGGGATGGGTCGCAGCACTGATCGGCATGGCAGCTGGCGCTGAAGGTAAGGTCTATTCACTCGAGCGGGTGCAGTTTCTGGCTGATATCGCACGTATCAATCTGAGCAAGTACCCGGGCATTGATACTGTCAAGATCCTGTTCAGGGACGGCAGCAAAGGCATGCCGGATTTTGCCCCGTTTGACGGTATTCATGTCTCGGCTGCGTTTCCTGAAGTCCCGGAGGAATACATGATGCAGCTTAAGATCGGAGGTATCCTGGTAATCCCTACAACGGATCGTACGATCCTCAGTATTGAACGTCTGAGTGAGGATGAGTTTGAAGAGTCGACCCATGAAGGCTACATTTTCGGGGAGGCCGGCAGCGGCATTGCCTGATTAGCACTCGACCCTCTCGATTGACAAATATGGTATAGTTCAGGTAACACACTTAAGATTAACAGTTAGGCACAATGGCAGGTAATCCGTTTGATCCGTTCGGCCAGGGTGACGACCCGTTTAACAGCTTCTCCAGCTATCGCGGCCCGAGTGAACGGACCGATATTACAGAATATTTTTCAGAACGTACTAATGCGGCTCTGCAGCGTGCAGCCGAGATTGCTGTAGCCAAGGGGCAGAGGACTATCGACAGTGAACATCTGCTGCTGTCACTGCTGCGTGATGGTGACCTGATGAAACGGATCTTCAAGGAGCTGGATGTTGATCCGGAGGAGATGGCTGCGTACACAGAGACACTGATGAGCGCCGGCAATTTCAGCGGAACGTCAGTGGGACTGACACCGCGTGCAAAACAGATCCTGCAGCTTGCATTTCAGGAGGCGCTTGAGCTTGGTCACAACTACATCGGCACAGAACACATTCTGCTTGCCATCCTGCGTGAAAATGAGGGGCTCGGTGCGCAGATACTGAGAAAAAGCACTGTGACACATCCCAAAGCACGTCAGGCCGTTCTTAAACTGGTAGGAGAAGGCGACCGCGAGGGTAAAAAGTTTGCCGAGGCATCAGAAACGCCTGAGCTTGATAAATATTCCAAAGACCTGACGGTGCTTGCACGCCAGGGCAAAATTGATCCTGTCGTAGGTCGCGCTGATGAAATCACCCGTATAATCGAAATCCTTGCGCGCCGTAAAAAGAACAATCCGGTTCTGATCGGTGAACCCGGCGTCGGAAAGACCGCGATTGTCGAAGGACTTGCTCAGCGGATCGTCACCGGAAACGTTCCGGATGTTCTTAAAGATAAAAAGGTTAAGTCACTTGATCTGGGAATGCTGGTTGCCGGTTCAAAATTCAGGGGTGAGTTTGAGGACCGTGCCAAAAAGCTGATCACCGAGCTCGAAAAATCAGAGCGTGAAGTAATTCTGTTTATTGATGAGTTGCATACCATTGTCGGGTCAGGCGCGCACGAGGGCGAACTAGATCTGGCAAACATGATCAAGCCTGCACTGGCACGCGGCGAGCTACAGGTTGTAGGTGCTACAACCTTAAATGAATATAAAAAGTACATCGAAAAGGATGCAGCCCTTGAACGCCGCTTTCAGCCTGTGCTAGTTGAAGAACCCACTGTTGATCAGACAATCGAGATCCTGCGTGGCATCCGTGACCGCTATGAGGCACATCACCGGATCAAAATATCGGAGGAATCTCTGATCGCTGCAGCTCAGCTGTCAGACCGTTACATCAAAGACCGGTTTCTGCCTGATAAGGCCATAGACGCCATAGACGAGGCGGCAAGCAAGGTACGTCTGCGCGTTACCGCCGAACCTGAAGAGTTGCGACAGCTCAAGGCACGTATCAAAAAACTTGAGACTGAGCGCGAATCACTGAGTCATGGCGGCAAGCACAAAGAGGCTGCCGAAATAAAAGTCGAGATCGAAAAGCTGAAGCAGGAGGTCGTCCCGATGGAGGAATCCTGGAAACGTGATATCGGCACAGGTACTCCCGAGGTACTAGTATCCGATGTTGCCGAGGTTATCGCAAATATCACCGGTGTGCCCGTACGCGAGCTAAAGACCGACGAAAAAGAGCGCCTGTTAAAACTTGAAGAACAACTGCATGACCGTGTGGTTGGTCAGGACGAGGCTGTGCGTATCGTTTCTGAGGCTGTCCGCCGGGCAAGGGTCGGACTCAAAAGTCCCAATCGCCCGATTGCAACGTTCCTGTTTCTGGGGCCGACCGGTGTCGGTAAGACTGAGCTTGCAAAAACACTCTCCGAGATCATCTTTGGCGATGAGGATGCAATGATCCGGCTCGATATGAGCGAATACATGGAGCGGCATGCAGTGGCCAGACTTGTCGGTTCGCCACCAGGCTACATAGGACATGATGAAGGCGGTCAGCTGACCGAAAAAGTCCGCAGACATCCCTATAGCGTCATTCTGCTTGATGAGATTGAAAAAGCACACCCTGATGTGTTTAACATTCTTCTGCAGGTCTTTGATGATGGACGGATGACTGACGGCAAAGGCCGGACAGTCGATTTTCGCAATACAATTATCATTGCCACAAGCAATCTCGGTTCAGACCTTATTCTTGAGTCACTTAAAGGCAAAAAAGAAGAGGCAGCAGAAACTGAAGAGAGACCCAAGAGCAAGGGACTGATCAAGATGAAAGATGATCGTCAGACCAGTGCACCTCAAAAGGGTGACTGGGACAAGACAAAGGAACAGCTGCAGGATGTGCTGCGTTCCTCATTCAGACCTGAGTTCCTTAACAGAATCGATGAAGTGATTATTTTCCGTCCGCTGGAGCAGAAAGACCTGCTGCAGATTGTAAGGCTTCTGATAGAGTCGACACGAAGGCTGCTGCATGCACAGGGTATTACGCTTGAGATCACTGATGCGGCACTCGAAAAACTTGCAGAGCTGGGTTACGATCCCCAGTACGGAGCTCGCCCGTTGCGGCGCATAATCCAGCGCGAAATCGAAAACGAGATATCACGCAGGATCCTGGCAGGAGACTTTGGTGAGGGCAGCACTGTAAAGGTCGATTACACTGACAGATTTACCTTCAATTCATGAAGATCGCACAGGTAAGTACTTTTTTCCATCCTGTAACAGGCGGTGTCGAGACACACGCGCTTGAGCTGTCGCGTGAGCTGTCAGAACAGGGTCACGATGTCACAGTGCTGACGTCCGATTCGGCAAAGCAGGCACCGCGGATCTCTGAGAAGCGTTCCCGTTATCTGGGGGTGGAAGTGCGAAGGTTTCGGGCGCTGGTGCGACTGTCTCCGTATCATGTTTTCTACCCTGGATTGTTTTTTCATCTGCTGCGTAGCGATTATGACATCGTTCATGTTCACGGGTTCAGAAAACTTGAAGTATACGTTGCGTTGCTTGCAAAACTGCTGAAGCGCAAAAAGTATAAACTGGTGGTAACCGGTCATAATCCGTTTCCAACAACATCGCGCAGAGCACGTTTTGATATGCTTGTCAGTCTTCATGACAGGACACTGGGGCGTTTGTTTACAAGGTTCTGTGACCACATGATTGCGCTTGTCCGGTCAGAGGCAAAAAGCTATGTCCAGCGCTTTGGTATGAGCAAAGACAGGGTCAGCGTCATTCCCAACGGTTTTGCCGAAGAATATCTTCAGCCCGGCTCTGCTGAACGGTTTTACGACGACTGGCAGATTGAAGATGGGAAATGGAGCGCAATTGTCGCCGGTCTCGGCCGCATAAACCAGGCCAAAGGCTTTCAGTATCTTAAAACTGCGATTGAAAAACAGAAGAAGGTTCTGTTTGTCATTGCCGGTGGTGATGACGGGTATCTCAGCAAACTCAGGTTTGAAATCGGCGGATACAGGAATGTACTGCTGACCGAGCGGTTTCTGTCCACCGAGAAGATCCGTGATATGTTTGCGGCAACCGATCTGTTTGTCTTCCCCAGTCTGCATGAGGCGTTCGGGATCGTATTGCTTGAGGCCCTTGCAGCAGGAGTACCTGTAGTGTCAACTGACCGCGGCGGGACAGCAGAGTTTGTCAGGACGGATTTTGGAGTTCTCCTTCCACCCGGGGATGAGGAACTGTGGCATGATACAATTGCAGCACTGCTGGCAGATGAAAAAAAACTGGCTCAGATGGGAGCGGCAGGCAGAGACTATGCCGGACGGTTCACCTGGGGGAAAATCAGTAAAAAAGTTGCTGCAGTGTATACATCACTCTTACAGTAAATGCTTGTTCTTGGTTTAAAACATTCCTCACGCGGTATTGATTATGCTGTGGTTTCAGAAGGCAGTCAGTATGTCTCCGGCGGAAGCGTCGCTGACAGTCAGGGCTTTACCGAAGAGATAGAACGCCTGACGGGACTGAAAACTTCCGATTATGACGTGGTAGCGGTTGCAGAGCAGGACAGGATCGAGGTACAGGGCATCAGGACGGTTGTGCTCCCCATGCTGCCTGCGCTTGCTCATGCACCATGGGCAAATGATGTGACGCTTGATATCAAAAAAGAGGATCCATCGTACCCGTATCTGATCTGGATCGATATTGATGACACTGCCACAGTCCTGCTTGCCGAGTCCGCCGATATTGTTAAGGCTGTCCACCAGATGCCAGAGGGGTCACTTAACCGTCTGGCAGATCTGTTCAGTAAGACGTTTGAACATGATCTGCTGGCTGCTGCTGACCTTGGTGATCAGTACGCAATGAACCTGAAACGCATTCCTCTGGAACGTAAACTGACAGCACAGGCACTGATGGACCAGGTGGATGAGGCGCAGTATGATATCACCCCTGATACATCAGATACTGTGCATGCCGAGCTGGAATCGTTTCGTGCATATGATACTGCAGCTGCACTGATCGACGCATACAGCGAGTCGGTGATCGCTCGACTTATTGATCAGGCACATACGCTTGGCGTCAGATCAGTCATGTACTCCGGACCGCTTGTATTTAATGAACGCTTCCGTGTGCTGCTGGCTACTCAGACCGAAGAACTCGGGTATGAGCTGCGGCTGCCGCCTGTTGACTATGCCGACAATGAGGCATTTGCTCTGGCTGTTTATGCCGAGTATTTTCCGGTCTGAACTTCAGATGCTACAATAAACCATGAATGACAAGAAGACAGCATTTGTACCGAGCAGTGAGCTTAACGAAAAGCTGAAACGTCTTCAGGAGGAGATGCATCTTGGCTCTGCTGCTGAGGTTATCTCGCTTGCACTCTCGATGCTTGAGATCTCACTAGGGCGTGAAGTCGAGGTGCGTGACAGCAAACATTCCTACAGAATCTCAAAGTTCTCGCGTTACAATCAGACAGTTACTCTTGACGATGACGACAATGGCAGCAGCGACTGATCAGGAACAGATGATGACGCTTGAAGACCTGGGAGTTGAGCAGGTTGAAGAGATACAGTCCCCCCAGCCAGCAAGGGACCTGAATATTGTGCAGGTTACCCGCGAAGATGCACGGGGCAGGGTGGCAACAATCTTCGTTGTCGGCTTTTTTTTCGTCCTGCTGGCAGGCATTATTGTTGCAGCGCTGGACGGCACCGATCGTGTCGGTTCTGTTACCAGTATCATGCTGGCTATCAGCGGCATTTTGAGCGGCCCGCTGGGATTTGTGATCGGGTATTACTTCCGCAGTCAGGAAAACCAGTAACCATGACTGAAGCTGATCAGAAAAGAAAAGAGATGGAAAATAATTCAGATATCCGCATTGTTGCAGTCGGTACTTCTGGTGTCGGTAAATCCTACCTCGAGCAGACTCTCAAGCGTGAGCTGGGGTTTGTACCGGTCCCGAAGATTACTGACCGCGCCGCGCGGGAGTCTGAGATCGGATCCACTGATATAGTATTTGTGTCGCCGAAAGAGTTTACAGAACAGAAGGCAGGGGGCGAGTTTGTGTTTACGCTGGACTACAAGGGTCAGCAGTATGGCTGGCGTAAGGACGATTTTGACGCCATCACGGCATCCGGGCAGCACCCGACCATGGCAATTACACTTGAAAGCCTGCCTGCACTGCTTGAAACTGATCCACGCTTTGTGCCGGTGTTTCTGCAGATTACTGAAGCACAGCTGCCGATGCTTGAACAGCGAATGCAAGATCGTGGCGAAGATGAGGCACAGATTCAGAAACGCCTTGAGCTTGCGCGCTCAGAGATTGAGCGCTTTAACACACCTGAGTATGAGCAGCTTGTAACCGATCACGGTGGAAGGGTGTTTGTGGTTGAAAGCGACGATACTATCCCCGGACAAGTCATCCCCTGGATAAAAGAGAGATTAGGACTGGAGTAAATCGAGCAGCTCCGGGAATTCTGAATACGACGGGTTTGTTCCCAGACTGAAGTGGCCTTCGTGTTCTTTAAGCAGTAGGTTTCCGTCCAGTTTTGCAGCAAGTGTTTTAGCCTCGCCCAGTGGAACGTACGGATCATCCTTTGAGTGCAGCAGACGGTATTCTTCAGAGAGTGTCTGCAGCAGATGATAATCAAGCGGAGGATTAAAGAGCTCTGTCAGTGCCTCCCAGCCAAGGTCTGTCACAAATCCACTCACCAGCCAGACTGCATGAACAGGTTCTGCAGGCCGAACATGCTGCAGATACTGCAGCGCGGCAACCGCCCCTGAACTGTGACCGATCAGCACTGCCTGCCCATCAAGAGTAAACGGCAGTTGTTGATCAAGAAACGGGTTATAGCGCAAAGGCGCAGGACGTTCTGCCTGTGGAAGGTCGGGGACAAACACATTCCAGCCTGATACCCGCAGCTGTTCTGCCAGCCACTGGAACCAGTTGCTGTTTGCATTACTGTCTGTGCCGTGCAGGATGAGTACGTTCATATCTGATTGTAGCAGATCAGGACCGCATTAGCCTGCCCATGACTTTGATCAGTGTTGCTCGCAGACCTGCCCGCTGTGATTCTGCTGCCGGCAGTTCGGGAAGTGATCCCGCTTCAAGGTCTGCAAGACGATCGAGAAGTCGCTGTCTGCTGGGTACAGTTATTGCGTTATGGGTCTGACTTCTGTCGGCTGTCCAGGCATCATAGTCGAGATGCAGCTGCTGCATCTGTGGAACAAGTTCCGAAACGACTGCCTGCACACTCGGCTCCCAGATTATGTCAACCTCCAGCGGCAGTTTCCTGCCATCAGGAGCATGAAGACTTAGTACCGAACACAGCCGTTCCATCCATCGTGTCTCCATCTCACCGCCATTGATAAACAGCGTCAGACGGTTGACGGGGTCAGAAAACAGCGGATGCCGGAGTCCGCCATCTTTCTCTGTGCCTTCCCCCTGGATGAAGATATTCATTAGTGCGCCAAGTGGTATTCCGTGTCTGGTACCGTGCATGATGACATCCATGGCACGAAAGTGCCTGTCAAGTTCGGCCAGGCGGTCGGTGCGTTTGAGCATGTAGTTGTACTCCTCTGACCGCTCAATACCGCCGGGGCAGGCACCCACTGTCTTAAAGTCCCGCCCAAGCGCGTACTGCTCATCCGGATCTGCTATCCTCCTCAGATAATCCTGTGTACCCGTCGCAATTCTGACACGGGATGTTATGCGCTCCATGGTCTCGATAATTTCAAGTTGTTCCTGTGATCCGAATTCCAGCATAGATCGGAATTATACTATATAAGGTCTATATCGCTTAGTTGTGCAGTGCTTTTTGCCTGTAGTACAATCCACGCATGGTACAAACCCATCATACACCTGCTGATACAGGTTCCCGCAGAACCGGTTTAAACACTGCGGTGGCGCTTGTTGCACAACTTCTTCCTGCCGCAGCAATTGGTGCCCTTGTTCTTGTGATTTCAGTCACAGTAGGTGTTGACAGCCACCCGGTCGCTCCAGCACCGGCGCAGCCTGTGCAGATGACACCGGTGCCGTTTTCAGATCTTGTACCGTTTACACTTGATATCCCCAAACAGTTCAGTGCCGAACGTAACGGCGTAAAGAAGCAGATGTTTCTGCCGCGAGGTTTTGAGATCTCGGTCTATGCGTCTGGCTTCAGTCATCCGCGGTTTTTTGTCTTCGGTCCCGCAAACGAGATGTACATTACAGACAGAAGTACCGGTACAGTCAGTGTTGTGAGGGACCGTGACAATGACGGACGTGCTGACCAGACAGCAGTTGTGACCGGCGGACTTGACCAGCCACATGGACTGGACCTGCACAATGGTGACCTGTACGTTGCAGAGCAGGGTAATGTGCATGTTTTCAGAAGTATCCGGCCTGACGGAACGTTCGCAGCAAGAGAAATTGTGATTGATGATCTGCCGGTCCTTGCTCCCCATGATGACAAGCATGTCTGGCATGCAACACGAACGCTGGTTGTAGGTCCGGATCAGAAAATCTATATTGCAGCAGGATCCGGCTGTGATCACTGTCTTGAAGAGGATCCGGCACGTGCCGCGATAATGCGTTACAACCTGGACGGATCGGGCAAAGAGCTGTTTGCACGGGGGCTGCGAAACACTGTCGGCATTTATTTTGAACAGACGCCGGCGGGCTACAGAATGTGGGGAACCGATAACGGCAACGAGGATATCGGCGAGGACCTGCCGCCGGATGAGATCAATCTGATAGAAAAGGGGAAGGATTATGGCTGGCCTTACTGCTACGGAGATGACAGTGAGCAGCCGGGATTTGCTGGCAGCAAACCTTATTGCGAAAACGTTCAGACAAAACCTGTCGGACTCCTGCCGGCACACTCTGCACCGATCGGTCTGTCCATGATGCCTGCAGCAGGAAACAGTCAGAAACAGCAGTTTCCGGATGATTACAGCAGTAAACTGTTTATCGCACTGCAGGGCAGCAACCCCGGCAACATCCCGTCAGGCCAGCTACGGGGACAGAAGGTAGTAACCTTTGACACTGAAACACATGAGGTACGTGACTTTGTAACGGGCTGGTTTGACCCGGTCAGCAAAGAACGCTGGGACACACTGGTCGGCATCGGTTTTGACCGTAACGGTGCCATGTACGTATCGGGCAGGGATACCGGCTATATTTACCGTGTGGTCTATACCGGGGACTAGGACAGAAGTTTGTGCTGTCAGATGACGTCTGATACTCTTGTATCATTGCAATAACACAAATGCTGCCAGCCGAAAAGCATCATCAGGACATACGTGAGCACTTGAATTCTGACAGTGCGTCTTTGTTCTGGCATGATCTGATTGCAACCCTCACTGCCACGCGCATGCTTACCTCAAGACCTGATCCGATCACAGCTGAGACACAGCTGCTGCTTGCCCGGACGGCACTTAGAGGTGAAATTCTTGCCAGGGCATACAGATTCGTCGAAAAGCATAATCCCTTTGATGCATCGGGCTTTGAGGATGCCGAGATTGACCTGAGCAGCCTGTTGATGCGCCGAGTCAGTTATGCACGCAGTCTGTTCTCGACAGTCACTCAAACAGGTGTGAATAATCCTGTTAGCGTGCAAATAAAGAATGATCTGCTGCTCTTGTATATTGACTGTCTGCTGTTTTCTCTGGCCGCCGGATCGGGACTTGATGCACCAGTGCTGGACTACTCAGCAGACCCGAAACAGATCAGCTTCACAATCAATACCGCCGAGTTTGCTCCACCGGACGGCACAGGGCCGTATCAGCGATCATGGCATTTTACCTATGATGTTTGCATGTTTCTTGCTTCAGCATTGAATATCACTACAGAGATCAAAGTCATGTCAGACCAAACTGTTTATTTATCCCATCTCAGTTCAGATGAGTAAAAAAGTACTGGTCCTCGAGGACGAACCATACTATCAGGAGATCTACCGCTCCGAAATCGGTCAGCATTTTACACTCGAGTTTGCAGATAATGGCGAGCAGGGACTTGAGATTGTTAAAAAGCAGCAGTTTGACGTAATTCTTGTGGACCTGATCATGCCTATTATGAGCGGGATCAGATTCCTGGAGGAACTGCAGAAACTTAATCTGCAACACAAGCCGAGGATCATTGTGCTGACAACACTGGACGGAATGACAGACCGCGAGGACTGTTTTGCACGCGGTGCTGATGAATTTATTGTTAAATCAGAGACTACGCCAGACGAGCTGGTTGAAGTCATTAATGAATAGACAGACCATTGTACAGACAGCAATTGCACTTCTGACGTACACGCTGCTTGGTGTCTACTTTATCTTCAGGGTCTATACAGTTTACGAAAGCTACCAGGTGCTTGGCGTATCGATTGATATGCTGGTGGTGATCCTCTTCTGGTTTGCTGAAGCGTTTATCGTGATCCAGAGTTCCAACTACTTTTATGATCTGTTTCGCGCGTTTTACGGATACAAGTACACCCTCAATGATATGCCCTTTGGTGTCACAGGCGTCCGGCCTGATGTCGACGTGCTGATCCCCGTGCATAACGAACCTGTCGGGATTGTCAGAAGAACACTGTTTGCTGCAACACGCATTGATTACGAGAACAAAACTGTACATCTGATTGACGGATCTGATAAGGAGGAAAGTATCAGGCAGATGCAAGGCCTGACAGAGGAGATGGGCGTCAATTACTATTCTGTACCGTACCCCCGCCATGGCGCAAAAGCAGGAGCAATCAATGAGTTTCTGCAGGAAAGCGTTGCTCCGTACATTGTGATTTTCGATGCTGATTACCGCGCCAGCAAGGACTTTTTACGTGTGCTTGTCTGGCAGATGGAGGCGGATCCGGATCTGGCATACATCCAGACACCGCAGTTTTACGGAAACCTGCTTGAATCGTACACAAGCAGAGCAGCTCAAATGCAGCAGTCGATCTTTTACGAATACATCTCCGAGGCAAAGAGTATGGACAATGCCAACTTCATGTGCGGGACAAACCTGATCATCCGTGTCGAAGCACTAAAGGATGTCGGCGGTTTTGACGAGTCGACAATAACAGAAGACTATTCGACATCAGTAAATCTTCACAGCAGAGGCTGGAAGTCACGCTATGACAATTACACCACAGCGTTTGGTAACGGCCCGGGAAATCTGGCAGAATACTTCAAGCAGCAGTACCGCTGGGCAAAGGGCAACTTTGACACAATGAAGCTGAAGCTGATGCCGATGATTTTTTCGTCGCGACTGACAATCAGCCAGAAGCGCGAATATATCATGTCAGGAACGTACTACCTGATCGGCTGGGCACGGCTGACCATCATTCTCAGTCCGGTCCTGTTTATTCTCTTCGGTCTGCCGAGCTATCTGACGTCACCCGAGCTTTACCTGCTCAGTTATGTTCCATACTTTACTGTGACTACAATCCTGTTTTATGAATCGCTGTTTATCCGCAAATACCCGTTTCGTGAATGGGTGCTTGGTGAATCGCTGACATTTCTTTCCATACCGGTGTTTCTTAAGGCGTCGCTGGACAGTTTTCTGGGCAGAAAATCAACGTTTCAGACCACAGATAAGTCAGCTGAGGTGGATGTGTACACATTGCGTCAGCTGCGTCCCCAGCTTCTTATCATTGGTGTAAATCTGCTTGCAGCTGTTGTCGGCGTGTACAAACTTGCCAGCGGCAATCAGGACTGGGGGATTGCAATCAACCTGTTCTGGGTGGTGTTTCATTTGTTTTTTATTTCTTACTTACTGGCTATACTGTGGTATGCGAGACGACAGCAGGAAAAAAATTACAGGAGCTGAGTATGCTGGAAACACAGTTCTTTGATGAGCTGGTATTTAAGACTGAAGCGATACTGAAGTTCAGAACAATTCATAAACAGTATAAAAAAGAAATTCTCAGTTACATAAGCAGGATGCGCGAGATCACAACAGAAAACATCGCACTTCTTAACAAGAATGCAGAAGAGAATAATCCGTCATGATGAACACCTCTGCAATCCGATCGTACTTCAGGGACCTGACATACAATCAGGAAGAGTCACTTGCGCTGCTTGAGGATATAAAACAGCAGCTGTCACTGCATGACTATGAGCGGGTGAAGGACAATCTGATTGAAAAGCAGATTATTATAACTAAAATTATCGACTATCTGGACAATGAGCAGGAAGCATAGTGTCAGGACAGCAATCATACCTGCAGGCGGCTTCGGGACACGCTTTCTGCCTGCTACAAAAAGCATTCCCAAAGAGATGTTTCCGGTCGGTGGCAAGCCCGTGATCCTGCATGTGGTCGAAGAAGCGGTTGCTGCCGGTATCGAACATGTTATTTTTATCACTTCACCGCAAAAGCATGCCGTTGAAGACTTTTTCTCCTCCAACCAGCTGCTTGAGGACTATCTTCTGGGCAGAGGAATGATGGAGACAGTTGGTCGCCTCAAGGAGATTCAGGGACTTGCACATTACAGTTATGTCCATACACAAGTTCCATACGGTAATGGCGGTGCACTGCTTGCAGCTGAGGAACTGATAGACGATGAACCATTTATTGTACTCTGGGGAGATGAGATCGTTCTGACAAAAGGTCCAACGAGGGCAGAGCTGTGTATAGAGACGTTTGAGGCTCACGATCTTCCGGTTATTTCAGCACTGCGGATAGCTGATCCCGGCAGGCATCAGAAATACGGTATGGCAGAGCTTAAAGATTTTGAACAGGACGGGTCAGGCAATGTTAAACAGATTAGCCGGATTACCGAAAAGCCTGATCCAGGATCCAGTCCGTCCGAGTATGCCACACACGGAGCGTATGTACTCGATTCAGACTTCATGAACGTGCTCAAACATACATATCTCGGCAAAAACGGCGAGCTGTGGCTTTCTGATGCGCTTAATAATCTGATATCCTCCAAACAGGTGCTGGCAAGGATTCTGCCGGACGCGCTCTATCTTGATTGCGGCAATCCCGAGGACTATCTGGCATCACAGCTGATGTATGCCGAGCATATAAAAGAGATAAGTGAGTAACATAACCTATACGTAATAATAGTATGCAACAGGCTGCTGCGATCCTTGCAATTCTGATATTTCTCGGTCTGTCAGTATTTCAGCTTCTGCTGGTGACCGGAATGCCGATCGGTGAGTTTGCCTGGGGCGGCAGCACAAAGTGCTGCCAAAACCGCTGCGGATAGGCAGTCTCGTCTCCATATTCATTTACCTGTTCTTTATTTCCATAATCATCGATACAGCAGGTCTGGCTGCTCTTTATCCTGCAGGATTTATCAGGTCCTCCGGGATCTGGCTTATCGCTGCTTTTCTGGGCACTGGCCTGATCCCAAATGCAATTTCAAGAAGCAGAAAAGAGCGCTACACGATGACTCCACTCATCATTGTGCTGCTTGCTCTTGTTGCAGTCGTCGGGTCAGGTCGGTAACAGGTACACACTGTTATTGCGTCCTGGCCATCGAATCCACAAGTTTCGACAATATGATATAATTGATATATCATAATCGTTACGCATAATTAAGTGGAACAACTTCACACACCCCACCCGACATTGCCCGGCTGCTTTGGTGACGGACGCGTCGGTCAGCTTGAGCATATGTTTACCAGAAGACAGAACGAGAATCTGCAAAAGCTTGGTGAGCTTAGTACCGTAGTATTAAATTCCGGACTTCGCGCAATTATTGACAGAAACCTTTTTCCGGAACACTTCGGTTCGATTGACCAGGCTACCGGTCTTAAGCGAACTGTGCTCCTTGCAAGTGGCATGCAGAACATCAGTGCAGGTAATCTTGCCATCGTACCTTCGTGCAGAATCGGTCTTGCTATCGGAGAAGACGCTCCCTTCGCGTTTGGTCCGTTAACACATGATGAAGCAAACGTCGAATTGAGCCCGGACGGGATTCAGTTTATGAATTTCAGTGTTGAAAAGGGTAAGAGAAAAGCAACAGGAACATTTCTGGGGGTTGTAGTAAATTCCTCCTACCCCCTGCTGAAGAAGTTGAAGCCCGCATATGCAAGTAATGGCACAATGAGTCTGGAAATTACCCGACAGCGAGACATAGATCTCTTTCTTCAGGCGGCTGGTGAGTCAGCAGAAGCAGTCATAGCAGCAGAGAGAAATTTCAGAAACTATACCGAATCAGGAACTGCTCATGACATTCTTACTCCTGCACAAATCGGTACGGCACTGGACTGGGTACTCTGGGGCGAACGGGAATAACAAGAAGTTCACTCAACCAGGTGTGTAGCAGTCTGATTATGACTTCATGGGATCCTTAAAATGACGCGGCTACATCAATCACGAACCTGTGAGACATTGCACCATCCTGCATTTTCTTCCAGGCCTCATTTATGTCCTGCATCCTGACTGTTTCGACCTCGGGGAGGATCTGATGCTCAGCGCTGAACTCCAGCATCTCGCGTACCTCCTTCATGCTGCCGATACCAGATCCTGCAATAGCTTTGCGGCCATCGATCAGATCACCGCCATGAAAGCCGGGCATCGGATTGATTGGTCCGACAAGTACAATCGTGCTGTTGAGGTTAAGCAGGGCAAGGTAGGGATAAAGGTCGTGTTCGACAGGGATGGTATCAATGAGCAGGTCAAAAAAGCGTGAGTGGCGTTTCATCTCATCTTTGTCTGATGATACGATAACGCCGTCAGCTCCAAACTTCTTTGCGTCCTCTGCCTTCTGTGGCGATGAGGTTATCACGTAGACTTCTGCTCCCATCGCTTTGGCGTATTTAACGCCCATATGTCCCAGGCCTCCAAGGCCGATTATTCCCACTTTTTTCCCGGGACCTGCGTTCCAGTGCCTGAGCGGCGAGTACATGGTGATTCCGGCGCACAGAAGCGGTGCAGCTTTTGAGATATCAAGGCTTTCGGGTACGTGAACCACAAACTTCTCCTGCGTGACGATCAGGTCAGAGTAACCGCCCTGGGTAGTTGTTCGATCAATCGGGTCCTTTGAACTGTATGTGTATGTCGGTCCGTTTTCGCAGTACTGTTCGTAATCAGATTTACATGCAGCGCAATCCTGGCAGCTGTTTACGATAACTCCAACGCCGACGGTGTCCCCGGGTTTGAAATCTGTTACACCTTCTCCCACACGTGTAACCGTGCCCATGATCTCATGTCCCGGCACACAGGGATACTCAATTTCGCCCCAGTCTCCGCGGGCGGTATGGATGTCACTGTGGCAGATGCCCGAGTAGAGGATCCTGATCTCGACGTCGTGTTTACCCGGCTCGCGCCGTTCAAGCTCGTACAGATCAACTGGTGCATCAGGGGAGGTAACTGCGTAGGACTTGGCTTTCATATAGACGGGATAAGACGTTATGGGGGTATTATAGCAGAGTGGCGGAAGGAGGGCCCTGAAGTATTTTTAGTGACCACTCATAACTTTAGCGAAGAATGGTGACCCCGCGGAGAATCCCTGGCTGCGCCAGGATTAATTCGGGTAAGCTCCGCTGCGCCTTTCGTCTTGCTTCGCTAACCCCTCATTTAACAAACTCCCGCCTGACTTTCTATGCCAGTTAGGGTGATCGTTCACATATCTTGTGTTTGGTGTGTTTACATGCTGGAGCTGATCCCTAAAGGTCATAAAAAAAGCACCCTGACGGATGCATTTTTTATGACCCCGCGGAGAATCGAACTCCGATTGCCGGGATGAAAACCCGGTGTCCTAACCGTTAGACGACGGGGCCGCATTTCAGTTATTAACCTCCGGATGCGAGAGAACCGGAACCGTTATCCGCCTTCGCTTACGCTCCGGCTGGACTAGGGCACTCTATGACTCCTTCGTCGTCAAGATTGCCTTGAGGACGACGGGGCCAAGGACATCTGCCTCACTGAGGTGAAGCATGGTAATTATAGCAAAGAGTTGGCTGTTACTGAAGATCGTGCAGCAGAAATAACACCCTCCTGGGCACTGCAATACCCCTGCCTTTGTGCTGATGGTACACTCGTGACAGTACTTATTATCACAGTGCCATGTTGGACAACATTATCAGGTCGCTCAAAGCCCAATGGGTTGTCTGCAAAACCATATCAGACAGGCGTAGTGTGTTGTACGGTATCCGATTCAGCTACCCGCTTTATATAGTGATAGTTTTCCTGGGTACTGCTACCGAAAACCCGGTTATCCTTTTGATTGCTGCACTGATCGCGCTTGGTGGCAGACTGCTGCCCCTGCATCCTTTGGATTATGTCTACAATGCGTTTGTCCCTGCTCTGACTGGTGCTGCAAAGATACCCGGCAGAGGCTCTGAGCTTCAGGTCAGCAGTATGATTGCATTGCTGTTCATTTTTCTTACTATCACAATCAAAGTGCTGCAGATTCCGTTTAACTTCTCTGTTCTCGCAATCCTGTACGTGCTGAGCAGTGTGTTCTTTATAGTCAGGTTTCTTGCTGGGTCAGGTCCGCGGAATCGCCCGTAATGGCATTTATACCATTGAGGGTGTGCATGCTACACTGGGTTGATTAACCGGCTGATTAAGATTGCCAGTCCGGAACATTATCTTGGAAACACGTAATAAAATGGCGGCAAAAACAGGCAGCGGATTTTCAGACGCGGAGCGTCAAGCGATGAAGGCTCGAGCTAAAGAGCTTGCAGCAGAGCAGCGTTCATCAAAAAAGAGAGAGGATGGAGAAAAAGCTGTCCGGAATGCGATAGCTGAGATGAAGGGAAGTGACAGGACAATGGCTAAACGTATTCATGAGCTGGTGAGTGAGGTAGCGCCACATCTGTGGCCAAAGACATGGTATGGCATGCCAGCATACGCCAATAAAGACGGCAAGGTGATCTGCTTCTTTCAGGCTGCAGGCAAGTTTGAATCACGCTACGCATCATTTGGTTTTAATGATGTGGCAAAGTTAGATGACGGCAACATGTGGCCGGTTTCATTTGCACTCGTTAAGCTGACAAAAGCAGAAGAAAAACTGATCACAGACATGGTCCTCAAGGCTGTCAGCTGAATCTCCGGATACCAAAGTCCTAGAGCAACGTATATCGTTGCGTGGTGCCTGACAGGCAGCGGATTCTTATATATTTCCGTTATATCCCCTGTTTCGGGTATAATGACAGAATGTCAGAACTCGAAAAGGTATATCAAAAAACTTCGCAGCAGGACAGATGTCAGTGATATGATCGCTTCTGGTGGTTATGCAGACGTATATGCAGGTACGCTGTATGACAGGCCGCAATCTCTGATCGAGAAAGCTGGACTGGGGGCGCTGTTTTCTGCACAGAGCAGACAGGCGCTTGCCGGAGTGATTATCAAGGAGTTGCGGCGTCTGACCGTTGACGAGACATTTCGCAGGAGCACACAGTTTGCAGTGTCGCGTAAAGAAAATGCAGCAGCAGGGCTCAGTGTACTGTGGACATTAAACAGGCTCGAAGAAGAGGCACGTGCTCAGGGGACAAATCCTACCGAACGCAGACGTTTTGTCAGAGTATTAACAGCCAGCGATCTCACAGAAGATGAACAGCTGAAGCTGCCTGAGGATCTGCGCGGTTATCCTGCCATTGATATCGGGACACCACTGTACGAGCAGCCGTTTTATATGATGGAACAGATCAACGGTACAAATGCTGAGGATACACGCAATGATCTGTCGATGGATGAGAAAAATTCTATAGCAGGGCAGATAGTTGATATGGCAGTGTTTCTGCAGGACTATGACATAGTTCATGGTGACTACAAGCTGTCCAACTTCATGCTAGAGAGGACTGATGATGGCTACCACGTCGTAATGATTGATCCTATCGACGAAATAGAGATTATTCAGCAGACATATACGGGCGCTGATGGTGAAGAAAAAAAACGAAAGCTCAGAAGCCGCAGAAACATGCTTACCGGAACACACGGATACCTGACCCCAGAAGCTAGGTTCCGTCTCTTTCATTACTCGGATGCCACACCTGCATATGTCCGGGCGATCGCAGAGCGTCTGCCAGGATTCACAGAAACAGAGACAACAGACTTTGCACTGATTGCTGACCGCTATGCCATATTTGCCTCAATTTTCAGACTCTTTACCGGGGAATACGTGTCACCTGCACCCGACGGTGATGATCCAACCGGAGAGCGTACCCGTGATTTTCTGATTGATGAGTACAGCTACAACGAGTGGCTGAACAGTAAACTGGCAGCTGCTGTCGGACTAGGCAAGTTGACGCAGCCTCAGGCTGAACTACTCTTTGCGGGACTGCAGCACTCACGGTCAAAACGTGTGCCGCTCGAAGGGGCAAAGGCGATCTGGCAGTAAATCCGGTGCGGTGCTATTTCTGGCTCTTCAGTTTCTGCAGCTCTTCTTTAAGCTCAGCCATTTTCAGTTCACGACCGACCATCACCTTGTTAAGCTCTTCCAGCTCTTTCATTTTTACAGACAGGTCTTCTTCGGCCCGGACCTGAATATCAATATCCAGTACCGAGGCCAGCCAGCCAGGTGTGCCCTCAAATTGCACGGGTCTTAGACTCATCAGTGTCCAGTAGGGCTCTCCGTTTTTGCGCTTGAATCTGACACGGAAGTTGTCAACCTTGCCCTGATCCCGCGCAATTTCCAGAACCCTTGCTCTGTCAGCCGGCTCATAGTAGAGCTCAACGACACTGGACAGACTGTCGATGTCGGCCCGTTCGTATCCTCCTGGTGCAAGCATTGCAGCATTGTAGATAAGCAACTTGCCTTCGAGAGAGGCAATGCCTAGTCCTACCGGGATCATGTCAAAAACAGTCTGGTAGGTGGAAAGATCAATTTGTGCCATAACGTCGGTTTAAACTGTTTCTGACACGATACCGCAAAATCGGGGGTGTGCCAAGATTCAGTTTACCTGGTCTGCATTACTGAGAAGCATATGCAGAGTCAGTCAGCCCTGCACGCTGTAACTGAACACATGATCAAGCGGTACACCAAATACAGCTGCAATCTTAAACGCAAGTTCCAGTGAGGGTGAGTACCTGTTTTTTTCAATTGCAATGATGGTCTGCCGTGTGACCCCGACCTTGCTGGCCAGCTCTTCCTGTGTCATACCATCATGTGCAAAACGAAGCGATCGGATGTTGTTGCTTATACCTGCTGACATAATCAGTATCCTCTTCTGTAAAAGAACATCTGAGAAAAAATCCCGAACAGCTCACTTGCCATGCCGGTAACAAGCAAGACGAGAAACAGTGTTGTGATGCCACCACCCGCCACAACCGCCAGCAGAGCAGCTGCAAAACCTGCAGCAAACAGAAAGTATGAGTTGCGGGTGCCTTTGAGTTCGATTATTCTGTCACGTTCATCAACAACAGCATCTACGTCTTCACGCTGCGTAACTATTGCTGCTGCAATTGCAGCAAGAATATACATAATGATCTCGGCAACAATACGCAACGGAATCATCAGCAGGATTGCAGCTGCCCAGAAATGAAGCTCGTCCTGACCCGATGGCAGCTGTGTCTGATAGCGTCCGAGTATGTAAAACAGATAGGGGACCGAAACAAGTAATAGAGTGAACAACGAAATGATGTTCTGACGTTCTTTCGTGAGCATAGTAAGAGACTGACAAATATTATGTAGCTATTGTAAAAGATTCTTTACATTATGTCAAGTATTTCTTACATCACTGCTGCAGTAAGCAAGCATACGTGCTGTTATCGTATCTGATGCCAATGGCAAGCCGGGGTACAGTGTATTCCTTGATATGATCAGGACGTTTCTGATCTTGAGAGTCTTGGCAATAGCTTATCTTTGCCAGCAGTCGTCTGAACTGTCTGATGAACCTGTGTCTCTACTTGCCTTGAATTCAGGGATTGTCCTCAAGAATTGATTTCTCAAGAGTGGTTTTCTTCTTCTTATGCATGGAGTCAGATATTCTTTGTGGCTCGCCCGCCAAGTACGAGATAGTTCGTCCAATCTGAGTGTGAATTCCAAGTACATAGCTCCACACGCCTGCCATCAGCAGCATACCGCCAAGAAGGATCAGATCGGCAGTCTCACCGAACAGAGCTGTATCCGGCAGCTCAGCGACTGATGATGGTGATGGCGTCGGAGGTGCTGTGGCATCGACTGCTTCATAGGCGATGGTGCACTGCGAGGTACACCACTGGCAGCTTGTGCCTGCAGCAGGATTGCAGGGCTGTCCGGTCGACAGTCCGCCATCGCACTGTTCTCCCGCATCAATGACACCGTCACCGCAGAAGGATGTCAGAGCAGGGCAATTGCAGCTTTCGGGCACCGTCTCAACCTCAACCTGGATGGTGATGGCAGGAACAGCACAGTCTATGCTTCTGTTGTCGTCACCGGTTGCAACAGTAGAGAATGTTATCTCCGAACCGGAGGACAGTCTGCTGAAGATCTGATCCTGGATTTCATCCGAAAATGTTCCCAGTGAAAACGTGCCGCGCTGCTGCGAGATCGGCACCCTGCAGTCGCTGTTAAGGCACTTGTACTGATTGCTCTGGTTGTTGTTCGGTGTCCGGGTTCCGTTCATTGTATTCACACCATTGAATATCCTGAACGGTCCCTGCTGGGGATAGACATCGTACAATGCACGGTGGGATGCCAGCAGGATTATGTCGTTCATCGTAATCAGAAACGAGTCATCATATCTGAAAGTGGTATCAGGATTATTACGAATTGTCAGGTTGCTGAGCGAACAGATCCCCGCAGTGCTGACAGTTGTTGAAACAGTATTAAAGCCCTTGGCTCTGCCTGCAGCTTCTCCCCGTGACCAGTCACAAGATCCGGCTGGAGACGCAGGAATAACCACATCAACAGTCTCAATCAGGGGGGTACAGTCAACACTGTCAATGCGGCACAAACTGTTACAGCCGTCCCCGTTTGTCAGGTTGTTGTCATCGCACTGCTCGCCGAGTTCAACAGTTCCGTTGCCGCATACTGCAGCAGCTGTTGTCGGAGTCGCCGTCTGAGTTGTTGTTGCGATCGGGGTCGGGGTAAGCGTGGGTTCATCTGCACGCGTCTGGTCGGGGTTTACATTCGGCCGGTTAGCCAGTGCAAGTCCCGCTGCAATAGCGGCAATTCCGACAATAAACACCCCTATTGCCAGAAAGGGGACAGATGTTTTCTTCATGATTACTAGAGAGGCTCTGATCAAGCATACAAGAACGAGCGCTTCAGCGAAAGAGCATACCCTTTCAGTACGTCCAGCCCGAAAGTCCAGAAGCAGAGAGTGTCGCACTGCGGTCGGCAAACGCGACAGTCACCAGCTCAGCACTCGCAGAGCCGGATTCGCGGTATGCGATCTGTCTGCACAGTGCAAAGACAGTCCAGTCAAGTGCTGTAACATACGGATAATCATTCAAAAGTTTGAAAGCAGTTTCTGATGCAGGTCCACCGATAAATGCTCGCACGCTGCTGTGATCTGCTGCCGAAAGTGAATAAACTGCAGGGCAGGGGACATGCTTTTTCCAGTAGGATTCGCTCTGTTTGCGTGAATATTCTGACAGCTGCTTCGAACCAAGCGACCAGAACGTGACGCCACGTTCTTCTGTCAGTTCGATCATGTCTGCTGGAACGCTTCCCCGGTAAACACTGCCAACCAGTGAGCTGAAGGGCAGAACTCTGGCAAAGTCATTCACAAACCCGTGTTTACCAGTGGCAGTGGTGACGGTCTTCAGTAAGAGCTGCTCTACTGATGTGACATCCTGTGTAAACTGCGGCATTGTCCAGAGGAGTCCGAGTGTCTGTTCAACGGAGACGACACCTTCAATAGCAGAGCCGAGAAACGTGTCCTGCACCGGCTCGCCAAATGGGTGATTATCAATATGAGTCCTGAGCTGTTTGACGGCAAGCGGCTGAAAACTCTCATGCAGCCACGTATTAATATCATTGCCGGCATTCATCAGTGTCTGATTAAGATCCCCTGGTAAAAACGGGTGAGACACAACAGGCACACGATGGTGCACGTCGCTTGAGATTGCGTTTAGACGGTAGTTGTTAACGCCGTCACGTTCCTCTGAAACTCCGTAGTAGTGAGTATTCTGTTCAAGCTCGTAATCCTGCTTCTTTCGCTCAGAAATGCTGCTTGCAGTGAGAGCAGTCAGCGGCAGAGTACCCTGCAGTGAAGCTGCTGCTGAAAGAACTGTGTAGGGGTAAACTGCACGAACCATTGCTGGCAGCATCGCATGTTTTTCGGACCGGGATTGTTGGATATAGCGCTCTTCTAGCGACATATATCCATTATATCACGTCTCGGCGCCCGACAGATCAGCTCTAAAGTACAGGTCTAATCCACAACTTTAGTGGCAGAACTGTTATTGATCCGTAAAAAGATTGTTCAGATAACAGATATCTGCAGAATTTGACGTGATCCTGGACGCTACACAGCAACTTTTCGAGCTTCTAACGCCAGAGCGCTACTTTAGACCTGTACTTTAGAGCTGATCTAATCACCAGCCGCCACCGCCGCCTCCTCCTCCACCGCCACCAGAGCCGCCCCCTCCACCTGATGAGGATCCCGGTGCCGTTCCAGAGGCAGCAATTGTGCTGCCCAGGCTGCTGCTCATATCACTGCCAAACGATCCGAAGTGCGTTCCGCTGTACCAGACAGGAGTATAGGTGTCATTCCCTGCAGCCGAGGCCTTTGCAATTTCATCCTTAAACTGGCTGGTCCATTCCGCCTCCGCACCAAGCACCAGTGCATAGGGAAGAAAGCGTTCATATGTCTCAAGTGTGTGTGGTATCTCTTTGTGGAGCAGGCGCACGCGTTCATTTTCTGTTGCGGTCAGAAACATCTTAAACCCAAGTACTTTGTCATACAGCTTTCGTCCTGCAACGGTGCGCGCTTTGATGGCCGACTGAAATACAAGAAGTGTTATCCCCATCACAAATACAAGTACTGCAGTCAGCAGGCCAAGTGTGTTTGAGATCTCAAGAAATGCGATCATACAGAGGATGAGCAGTGCAAAGACTCCGGTGCATGCACCCATAAGACCGAAGCAGCTGCGGATAAAATCACGTTTCATGCCGGATGTGATCTGGTACCAGATTGTCCCTGCAAAGGACAGGAATATTGATCCAAAGACAACCAGAGCGATCATCAGTCCGATTGCATCCTCATCTCCGTAGAGAAGTGTAGACAGGATTGCAAGCAGGAATACACTGACAACACCAAGCAGTACTGCCATCCAGAACAGACCGGAGTTGCTGCTGACCAGCTTTTTGCCAAACTCCTTGCTGAGATATTCTTTCTGCTTCTCGGTTGCTGAGTGCACCTTCTGGTAGCGGGACGCAAGGTATTTGTTTGCAAATGTAAACTCTCCGGATGAGAGGAGTGTATCAGCAAGCAGCTTCTCATCTGCACTCAATCGCTCATACGCATCCTCTGAGGCGAGCGAGACAGTAAATTCACTGTTCGCTTCGGTGATTGTGATATATCCCTTGACTGCCATATTAATAAGAGCGGCTGTCATGATCTGCCGGTCATGACCCATGCCCATGCCGGTCCAGGTAAGCCGACCTCTGCAGGCGAAAGATTATCCGGAGGTGAGAACAGTGGAACAATCACGCCGGTTTCCGGGTCGCGACCCTTAATAAGCCAGGTGAGCAGACAGAAGAGGATAAACAGAGCAGTAAAGCAGAGCCCGCAGATCAGCAGTCCGTTATCAAGCAGAAAGTTAACTGCCTGCTCTGCAGCGGAAGGGCTTTCAATCAGTCCCTTGTCCCATTCGATCACTACTGTCAGGCCTTCACCTGGCGAAAGCGGTCGAGTGGATTTGTACCTGACGACCGGTCTGTTGTTTGATTCAGTCACTTCTACAGAATAATCCTCGCCGCGCTCTCCGCTGGCACCTGTATAGGCATAGGCATTGAGGTCTTCTGGTTTAAAATGGGTTGGAAAGTAAATGTTGGCAGACGACTCTTCAATGCTAAATGACCAGCCGTTTCCGGTGATGTTGTAATAGAGCTCATCATGGTCTTCAAAAAAACCGAGCTGCCGGTCTGTTTCGTAATTAATTGTGTACGTGTAAACACCGGGATTGAGAAAAACGTCTTCTTCTCCGATATAGACTCGTACACCGTTCTGCAGGTTTTCGGTGTGGTACGGTTCAGCTTTTCCGTCTCTTCTGATACCGGTAATCGAGAATCCCGTGCGTTGAGTAAATCCGAACGTATCGGTGTATCTGGTGGGAAAGTCACGGTAGATTCCTCGTCGTATCTGTCCTCCCAGCGCAACAACACGGATCGTCTCTGTAACACGCATTGTACCGTTCTCGTCAATCTGTATCTCACTGTGGAAATCTGTAATCCGCTCTGGTCCGGATGGAGTCTGTGCAGTAGCTGCTGCCGGCAGGAGCAAGGTGAACAGTAAAACAAGCGTAAGCAGGGAACGTTTCATAGGCGTTTCTTTTAGAGTAGCATACTGCATTTTTTAAGAAAATTCCCGGAATTTGCGTCACGGTACAATGCGCACTGACTGTATCAATGCAAGACTGATTCTATGAAAGAACTTATTAAAGAATTACAAATACTGACAGATTCCATTTCAGACAGAAACTATGTGCGTTTCAGACTGGATGACACAGTGTACGAACTTTATCACAATAATTTTGACGGAGAACGGCTGACAGAGCTCATCTGGTTTACCGGAGCACTCAAACCCGGTTCGGATCAGGTCTGGAGGTATCAGGTTACCCTGATCAGTTCCAGCAACACTGTCTCAGTTCTTGAGTGCACAGGCTTCGAATACAACAGCAAGCGTCTGCTTGATTACTCAGCCCGTGAACAATTGATTGCAGCGCTCAATTACAGTCTGGCCCGTGGCATTGCTCATGATCAATGCCAGATGGACTGGGATGGTAAGCTTTACTTCCCCGACCTCAGGTGAGTCGTCTGTTATAATCCGTTCAAGAAAGGCTCATACTGATGTCGACTACTGAACAGCTCATGCAGCTTCCGGGCGTAACTCCTGATTTTCACCGGAGAATCCAGGCTGACTATGAAGCTTGCAACGCTGACACGGATATACCACGCTGGCTCAACGTTGTCAGTCCAGATGCGAAAAATCATGTGATAGATATAGCACGGTCCTGTTTTACGGGTGATCAGAATGACAGATATGCACTCAATGAGTTCCTCGACCGCTTTGCCCGCAGATGGTATGTCCGCAAACAGCTCTTCCCGCGGATGCTTGCAGATATGGGTATGGAACAGGCGCCTCGCTGGATCCCGCTGAAATGCCGGGTCTTGAGGTCGCGCTCCTTACACTCAGCTCATCCTATCTGATCGCCGGTCCGGGCGCTTACTTTAGAGACATGGTTTACGGATCCGACTCTATCCGGAGCAAATCAATCCCCGCTCAGTTTGCCGGCAGATTTGCATTTGAACCCCGACTCCTTGATCCGGTAAGAATTCTGTTTGAAAACAATAGCGGATTTGATACCGCTGAGGTGATAGCAATGGCAGTCAGGCCATCGGTACAGAGCAGAACGTCACTACTTGCAAACAGGGTTGAGACAGGCTTCCTGCAACTGGACAGACTGCTGCCTCAGCAGGCAGGCTTCTGATCTGAGCGCAAAAAAAGAACAATTAATCTTGCGCTCGTATTCTTCTCTAACTACACTGAATTATTGCCCTTACTTTATCAGAATTACGAATGGATACTCTCCGCCGTTACTTCATAGGTCTGTTGCCTTCAATTACTTCTGTCCGAAAGAGTTTCAGTATTACGGTGATGATTCTTATGTTTGCAGGATCATTCCCTGTCAGCAGGATCGAGGCCTTTTCGGGTAGCGGTTCAGGGACCGAGTTGGATCCATATGTAATAACTGACTGCACAGAACTGCAGGAGATAGATGATGAGCTGGATGCTCATTACGTGCTGGCAAATGACATCGACTGCTCGTTTGTGCCGGGGACAACAATCTACACGGAGGACTTTGAGACAGGAGCAGCAGGCTGGGGGCATTCGGGTACCAATGACTCATGGAACATTGACTCAGAGAGCTGCACACAGACGTTTGACAGTACAGCATACGGAACAAATGGGAACTCAGGATCAGGCTGCAGCGAAGAACAGCTTGAAGTGAGCGAGCTGATCAGTCCGGTGATTTCTCTGACCTCAGCAGCACATCATTATATTCAGTTTGACAGCTGGGCCGATGATGAAAACGGACCCTGTACGGACAGTGGTGACTATGATTCAAAGGATGTTGCGGTCACAACCGATGGCGGCTCAAGCTATACAGTACTTAATGATTGTTTTGCGCTTCACTCGACAGAATCAGTCGACGGGGAATTTACCACATGGAGACTTCCTATCAGCGGATTTGCCAATGAAGATATTCAGCTGATGTTCCGTTATGACACAGAGGATGATTGCTGCGGTTACGGCTGGTACGTAGATAACATAGTAGTTGGTGAGGGGTTTGTTTTCACGCCGATCGGTGACAACATAGACAGATTCACGGGATCACTTGACGGAGCAGGGTATGCGATTAACAATCTGGAGTTGTTTGCAGGCGACTACACCGGTCTGTTTGGAGTGATTGACGAGGGTGGTGAAGTATTTGATTTGTCTGTAAATGGAGTACTGGTCAATGGTGGTGACTATACCGGCAGTATTGCAGGAATCTCATACGGCACTATAACCGATGTCAGTGTTACAGGTTCAGTAAGTGGTGGCGATTATACCGGTGGTCTGGTCGGTGCACATGCTGATCCTGACGGCCTCGGATCATCAAGTCCGCTCGTGTTCACCTGGGACGGAGACAGCTATGAGTTTCAGGTTGATGTGGGTGGCACGCTGCCATCAACGGTAAACGGCGAGGATCATGCTGCTTTGAGAGACGGTTCTCTGGCTCCCAGGGGTGACAAATATGATCTTAAGATTTCCCAGGAATATGATGAAATAGTCTATTATGACGAACTGCAGCTGTTCACTGTGGATCACGCCCCGGGGTTTGATGTTGCAGCTTCAATAGACCGCAACCTGACTGGTGAATACTTCTCGTTTGCGGAATCGCCGACACACCCGCTTGTCTCATGTACTGATAAATGGGGTAACGACTGTCTGGCACAGCTGGCAGAGTCTGATGACGACTGGAGTACTAAAAATCCTGGTGACCCGGACAACTTCTGGGTTCTTGATTTCGGTGACCTTTCTGATGCAGAGGATATCAATCTGATAGCAGAGGGTTTCTCCGACTATACTATAGATACAGTCACCCGCTTCAAGGCAATCCAGGTTAAAGATGCTGACGGCAACTGGGTTGACGCATACCCGCGCTCGCAGATTGATCCACCTAAAGGTGCACCGCGAACAAGCCTAATCAGCCTGAAGGATTTGTTTATTACTGATGACTACTCGGTAAAGGTCGCGTTCCCGCGCGCGCGTATGAACTGGTTTGCGGTAGACACGACACCGCAGACAGAGCTGACAGTTACAGGCAGCTATCCCTCAAGCGTAAACCTGAGATTCGGAGGTTACACAGAGGCTGACAAGACGGTATTCTGGGACCATGACTACAGGCAACGTTCAAACACCCCCTTTGAATTCCTTGGTGCGCCAGCCGGCAAGTTTACGAAATATGGAGACATTACACCGCTGCTTTCGTCGCCGGACAACCAGTTCGCAGTCCTGCGCCACGGGGACTGGATGGATGTGGAATTTGACTACACACCTGCAGCAGACGGCCTGGAACGCAGCTTTGTACTTCAGAACTGGGTTCTATACAAACACTGGGACAAAGGAGCATGGGCACGGACAGTGGAGCCGCTCCCGTTCCATGGCATGACAGAATATCCCTACCTGGCGCCTGAGTCATATCCATACACTCCAGAAAACACAGCCTATCTTGAGGAGTGGAACACGCGTGAATACTTCGGTGGCGGTGTACAGAGTAACACTATCATCGACTCCAGCGCCGATGTGGATGTTGAAGGGTGTGACTACACAGGAGGACTGGTCGGCTATAACCTATTAGAGTCAATTACTGGATCAAGTGCACACGGGAACGTCTACTCCGAATGCGATGATGTCGGTGGACTGGTCGGATACAACAGCGAGGGAAGCATTGAAGAGTCATTCGCAACAGGCAGCGTCGAAGGTGACGAGTATGTTGGCGGAGCCATCGGAAGCATGAACGATTCCGGTTCGGCATATCGTGTATATGCCACAGGCAATGTAACCGGATATTACCGCGTCGGTGGATTTATCGGACGAAACCAGTACGGCTTCATTGAAGAGTCATACGCAACTGGAGAAGTATACGGTGATGAGAGCCATGTTGGAGGATTTGCAGGCGGCAGCGGCGGCGATTCTGAGATCCTTAACTCATACTCGCGGGGCGATGTCACTGGTTACGATTATGTTGGAGGATTTGCAGGTAACAATGGCGGAGTGATTAACAACTCATACTCAACTGGGTATGTACTTGGAGATGAGACAGATGGCGGTTTCGTTGCATATTCAGGTGGAGGTCCGGCCGAATCCAACTTCTCATTCTGGGATGAGGATACTTCGGGACTCTCTTACAGCGAACAGGGTACAGGTCGTACGACAGCAGAGATGAAGTCGAGCGCCACATTTACTACTGACCTTGGAGCTGACTCATGGGACTTTGATACCGTATGGGGAATTGATCCGGGTTACAACGACGGCTATCCGGACTTCCTCTACAATCTGCCAGCGGACGATGCAGACGGAGACGGTATTGACGACAGCGTCGAGGATGCAGGACCCAATGGCGGCGATGCAAATGGTGACAGCATCTCTGACAGTACACAGGCAAACGTTACTACCTTTGTAGGCAGTGTCAGCGGCAACTACGTGTCAATGGAGTCAACCTGCGATACAATCGCTGCAGCTGATATCATCGAAGAGACGGAAAACGGTATGGACGATGAGGCGTTTGATTATACTGCCGGTCTGTTTGACTTTGAGCTGACCTGCGCAGCGCCGGGTGAGACAGCAACAGTCACTATGTATTTCTTCGGTGATTACGATGCCTCACTAGTGACAGTGCGTAAGTTTAACGGCGTAAACGATGAGTACCTGGATGTTCCTGGAGCAGTTGCCACCAACAGCACCATCGGAGGAGAGGACGTGTTGGTTATCACATTTGATATCACTGACGGAGGACCGCTCGACATGGATGGAACCGCCAATGGAACCATCATAGACCCCACCGGACCTGCATTCAATACTGCTGCTGCCCCGCAGACCGGTCTCGGCGGCAGTCAGCGTTGACAGTAAAACGTTCAAAACAGGGTGGATTCAACCTTTCTGAGCTCTCAGAAAGGATTCCACCCTGGCTTCTGATTCTGGCTATCCTGGCAATTGTTACCCTGATTGTGACCGTCAAGACACTGTCGCGCGAACCGTTACAACCTAAACAGGAGCAGACACAGGAGGCTGACGGTGTAATAACCGTTTCAACACAGAACCCTGAGGAATCACCTCCGGAAGGTCCGTACATTGTTGCTTCTGACGAACCCCGCAGTATCCGACTTCCTGCTGCAAATGTTGACGGATATATTCAGAAAGTTGGCATCGATCAGCATGGCAAGATCGCCGTACCCTCAAACGTGACCATGGCAGGCTGGTACATCCACAGCAAAAAGCCTGGTGAACAGGGATTGAGTGTTATTGATGGCCACGTCGACGGACAGACTGCAGAAGGCATATTTTACCGACTCGCAGATGTATCGGCAGGTGATGAACTGAGCATCGAGTATGGAGATGGTTCAGCAGTTTGGTTCCGGGTTGTGGATAAAATCCAGGTTCCTGAATCCGAGGCTGCTGATGTCGTGTTTTCAAAGCGTCAGGGCATCGAGCATCAGCTTAACCTCGTGACGTGCGGCGGTGCATTTGATTATGAAGAAAGCACCTACCCGGACAGGGTCATTATCGTGACTGAACGCATATGAGACGCCATACAGTAACAATCACCCGTGATTTCGGACAGCAGTCCGAGCAGCCGGCAGAAAAAAAGACTGTCAAGATCAGAGTGATGCCGATCCATGCTGCCGGAATATGTGCGCTGATTATTCTTATATGCGCAGGCATTGTGCTTTTACGGCAACCAGCACCTGCAGCAACAGTGATTACACAACAAAAGACGCAGGAGGTTGTCAGCAGAAGATCAGTTATTAATGCAGAGTTTGTGCAGAGCACTGATTCGACGGTCACCTTTACCGATCCTGGAGGAAACGAGTATACGTATGCGTTCGATCCAGAGGTACTGGCCAGACAAAACAGCGTCGCACCTGACAATCTGATCAAAGGGGATCAGATTCTGGTATATACAGGAGAGCAGGACGGGACTGCAGTAATCGAACGGATCAGATTCCGGTAGCTCGATTGACCAGACGGATTGCCAGTTTTATTCCATCGGGATCATTTCTGAAGCTGTTGTACGCGATTGAGTCCAGTCCGATATGCAGCTGGCATGCCCGGATACGCTCATCAGCGCTGCCGGTATCCAGTCCGCTGTCTCGATACCCCTCAAGTGCAACTGATTTAAAATCAGGACTGAGACCGTTTACGTACTGATCATAAAAAAGAAGCCAGGCAAGATCATACATATAGTCCCCATACAGAGCAGAACCCCAGTCGAGGACAGCAGTAATACGTCCCTTGTCAAAAAGAACATTCCTGTTGATCAGGTCTGAATGGACAAGATGCCGTGAGTTGTAGTCAGGAATACTCTTTTTCAGCTCTGCGTAGATGCGGTCAAACTCAGTCTGAAAGGTGCCCAGGTTGTTCTTCCAGCCGTAGATTTGACTTGTTTCACTGTCCTGGCCTGCACTAAGCAGAAACTCCGCCCAGCTTTGCTGCATTCCATCCCCGTGTCGTCCCAGTGACCGTATCCTGATGTACCGGTCAGATCAGCTGATGCAAGTTGTATGAGAAGTTGCACAGTAACAGCCTCAAAGCCCTGTGTGTCGCGAGGGACCTCTTCCAGAAAACTGCCATGTGCTCGCGCAGTGATGGCGTAATACCCGTTTTCTGATCTGCCGGATGCTACAAACGCGGGTATCGGCAGACCGGAACCTGAAAAACGAACCGCGTGCCGGTCGCAGATAAAATTGGCATCAGAAGCTGCGAGACGTATCACATATTCCGAGCCTTCAGATACATACGAGTATGCATGTGACCACGCACCGCTGCCAAGCTGCTGAACAGCCTGCGGCTCTCTGCCGGTCATCTCTGCAATTACTTTGCCAACAGTTGTTTCTGTATACATGACAAAAATGTTTGGGTGTGTTTCTGTTAAAACGATATAATACAGTATGTCACAAACAAAACAGTCACGCTGGTTTTTTGCAATTCTGATGCTGCTGGCCGCAGTTGCAGCATATATACTGCTGCGACCCTTTCTGGCGTTGATAGTGATGTCGCTAATAATTGCACTGATTTACCGGCCTGTATATAAAATTCTGCTTAACAGATTTAAAAAGAAGGCCGGGCTTGCTTCCACGGTTACCATACTGATTATTTTCCTGTCTGTCATTGTCCCCGTAACTGCTGTCCTGGGTATCGTCACATCACAGGTACTCAGCATTACACGTGATATTCGCGAGAGCGGTACTATCTCTTCCCAAGCGATATCATTAGAAAGCGTCGTTACCGAAGTAAACAGCGTACTGGATCAGATCCCGGTAATCACCTACCGTCTTTCCGAAGAGGAGATAACAGACAGTATTGAAGGGCTGCTGGCTCCGGTGGGGCAGTTTGCCGTCAACAATCTGATCGCTATCGGCGGCCAAGCACTGAATGCTTTTACCGGCCTCCTGATATTCATAGCAGTTGTGCATGCTGTACTGGTTAATCATGATCGAATTATCAGAATACTGCACTCTCTCAGCCCCTTACCAAACGAGGTTGATAAGCTGTATTTTGACAAGCTGGCCTCGATGGCTACAGCTATGGTCAAGGGGTCTTTTGTCGTGGCGCTTGCTGCCAGTCTTGCAACAGGTATATTTGCATGGATTGCCGGCATTGATTATGTTGCGCTGATTATGCTGATTGCGTTTATTCTGTCTCTGCTGCCACTCGGGGCAGGGTTTCTGATCTTTCCGCTTGGTATTGCTCAGATCATCAGCGGATCAACGGCAGCCGGTCTGTTTCTGATCATCTCCTTTGTACTTGTTACTGCAAATATTGATAACATCATGCGACCGATGCTGGTACCCAAGGACGCCGAACTTCACCCGGCGCTGACAGTACTTGCACTGTTTGGCGGGCTGCAGGCTTTTGGCTTTCTGGGACTGATCTTCGGACCGATCGTGATGATCTTCATCGTCACAACGCTGGATGTGTATGTTCGTGACTTCAAGGACCGGCCTCTAGCAGGACGGCCATCAGCACAGGATACAGAATAAGTACGATTATCCTGCTAAGTAGTGAAAGTTGAGCCACCAGTTCAGAATCCAGCCTGTGCCGTGAAGTGTAAACAAGCGGGAAAGTACTGACCGGTGTGAAAAATGTCAGCAGAAGCGCCTGAAACGATCCCGTGTCAGCCCGGACAGCAGCTGCAATTGCAAATGCTCCGACCATCGCTGCGATCAGACGGAACATCACAAACCCTCCAAGTAGACGGATCTGCCTGATATCAGGCATCTTCAGTGATAATGCAAGATAAACTGTAACCAGAAACGAGAACGAAGCTCCAATATAGCTGGCGCTGTCTGTAACAAATACCGGAAGGTCCACCCTGAATGTATTAAGTACCGTCGCTGCAATAACAGACAGTAGTAAAACATCTGTAAGGATGGTACGGATGACAGCGTTCACTGACAGTCTCGAGGAACTGTCATATGATGCGGCAACTGCAGGGCCTAAGACCATGACAGATACAAATAGAACAAGGTCGATCAGGACAACCTGCGCAAACACGGACTCTGAAAAGTTAAGCTGCACAAAGGGGTATGCTACAGGTCCGACGGAATATGCAAGGGCGCATAGTACGAGGGCTCCCTGCTGAGCCTGCTTAAGCCTGGCAGTACGGGCTGCTGCAGCAGAAACGAGCATAATAGTGAGACCAAGCAGACCTGCAAGTATAAGCATGTCAATGTTTGCATCACCTGGATCGAGCCGGTAAATGACTGTAAATACAAAAACGGAAGAATAAATTTAAAGATAAGGGGTCCCAGTACCTGTGTCATCTCAGCAGTCAGAATGTTCTGTCTGCGTAACAGAATAACCAGCGCAACTGTTACAAAGAGTGGAGCTGAATTTACAACTACAGTAAGGAATGTATCCATAAGCAAATGCCAATGGACGATTGTAGCATATGGCCTAAGGGAAATCCGGCAGGACGATGTGATGAGTACCGATCAGCTGTTCGGGTTTGTCATCAAGGTTGACGATATACTCATCACTGAATCCCTCTCTCCCGCGCACATCATCAAAAAACATCTGTGAGGTCACAATTTCGCGTCCGTCAGCAAATACTTTGAAATGAATGTGTGGAGGCCGGTACCCCGTTCCCTCGCCGTATCCTCGTGGCATGACCGTCTCAAATTCATAGTTGCCTTCTGCATCAGCAGTAACCTGACCACGGTACCACTCATCTTCATAGCTGCCGGATTCGTTGGCCTGCCATATATCAATGACAGCACCTGGTACCGAACGGCTGCAGTCTGAAGACAACACTACGCCTTTAATGATCATGGGTTTACCCTCGGTCCCGGCTGGAACGATCCTCGTCCTGAATGGTGAGTCCGGTTTGTAGTAGGGACCGCCGCCATCACGAAACGCAGGCAGGCACGAACTCATCACAGGCAGTGTCTGTCTGCCACTAACAAGTGTAAGAAAGAGTATTACAGCGCATGCTCCAGAAACTGCAGAGAGTATTAACAGTCTGCTGTAAGTTGTGGTTGAGAGTGTCAGATTCATTTACTACAACCATAGCATACTTATGGCAGTGTCAGGAGTCAACAGAGCCTTTCTGGCTGAGTTTCTTTTTCAGTTCCATCATCTTAAGCTCACGACCGATCATTACATCATTGGTACGTTCCAGCTCGGTAACTTTCTGTTCAAGCTGACCCTTTGTGGTTTCAAGTTCACGCATATGCTTGCTCAATGTCCGGTTTGCACTTCGCAGGGCTTCAGATTTCTCGATCAGGTGACGGTTGGTAAACTCCCAGGCCTTATTCAGCAGCAGCGAAATAAGTGCTACCGACAGAAAGCTGATGACATACACAGTGTACTGATTGATGTCGTATGTGAATGCGCCAGGTATATACTGCGAGGCAACCATGTAGACCATTGTATATGAAAGGTAGATGAGGATGACACCAACAGCTGCACGTGCTGGAGCGACAAACATGACAACAGGCGGCATGACATATGTCCAGAGAATTGCATACCCGTTGATACCACCTGTCGAGAAATCGTACACCATGAGCGCTGTAAGCACGGCAACCCCCACTGTCGAGTTTAGGGCAAAGCTCTTACGGACCATCAGATCAATAAAGAGCATAAGTGCAGCAAGGCAGCTGACTCCATTGACGAGAAAAACGGACAGGGATCCTGAACTCAGACCAAGCAGGGAATAAAAAAACAGCGTTACCACCGACAGTCCCAGGAAGATAGAGTAGACGCGCTGTTTTATCTCAAAAACTGTTTTTGCGGACAGAATCCAGGTGAGCATGAGCAGTCAGAATCATCACGTTTTACCGGAACCGCTGTATTTGCTGATAACCGCATCAACAACAGCATCCCAGTTTTTACATGATATCACTTCGGCTGAGGAGTTGACAGTATCACTGTAATCATAGAGAAAAACGGTTCCTGTATAAGCTTCATCGAGTTTTTCCACGAGACCGGGATTGTCATCAATGATCCCTACGACATGATCCTGAATGTGTGACAGCACTGCTGCCTTCCAGGTATTACCCTGCTGAGGGACAACATAGGGTGGTCTTGTAATGAGTGGCACTTCAGGAAAGCCGTGCATGGTGAGCCATGTCCGTGTACCATCCTGCACGCTGTCAGGTCTGGCAGTAAGATAGGCAACAACAGGGATAGTCTCGTTGATCTTATTAACACCCTCAGTAGCACCTTTGATCACAGGAAGCTCCTCCTGAACCTGATTTGAATGCAGCTGAACAGCTATCCATTCATCCACCTCCGGTGTCTGCCAGTATGGAACATGATATGAATACCGGTACTTGCGGATCATGTCTTCTACAGACAGATCTTCAGGATTGCCGAAGAGTGTCTGCATCCTGCTGAACCAGTAAAGTACCGTGTGTGAGAGTGTCTCGTCAATGTCAAGGGCTATTCCCCTTGTCCCGGACTGCTTCAGTGAACTGTGAAGAGATGTGATGTCGCTCAGCATTAATACAATGTGGGAATACTTGCAAAAAACGTACACAGAGTACACAGACTGCAGAACATGAAAACCATAAGACAGCATGCGGTAACAGCGCCGACAGTACCAACTCCCAGAGCAGCGGCGATACCGGAAGATTTTGTGCTTTTGCCAGTCATGATCTCTTTGTTAAATCTGTCAGACTATACAACCGCAATCTGTTTTATGCAATCAGCTGACCTCCAGCGTATAGTCCCTTGTATGGCTTCTGCCGTCGGGAGTTGTTACCTGCACCTGAACGAGGTATGTTCCCGGTTCTGCAGGTGAGATACCCTGCAGGTCGCACTGCAGGACAGTCTCTTCGGATGTTCTGCAATCCGTCAGCGCTATCCACGGGGGACCAGCCACAATGCTCATGGACATATTCTCATCCACAGAACTCTGTGCCGATACCGTAAGGGCAAAAGACTGATTGACGTTAAGACTGACCGGATTTGATGCACGTAACTGCGGGGCACGGCTGAGAAGGGCGTCTGACATAAAAGAAGCTGGTACAGAGGTCCAGGTGAGTACTGACCACAGAACAAGAAATGCGGTAATGACAAAGGCTCCGGCAAACAGTCTCAGATTTTGCATGCTGTATGAGTGCTACTGATGACAGTATACACAATAACAGACCCATACGCCTCATATCTGCTTTACACTGGTTACAGGTGTCCATATAATGGGTTATTCAGGATATTCTCTTATGCAATTTGATTTTCAACGCGTTGCAGCTTCCGTCTTTGCTTCATCATTAAGTCTTCTGCTCGCAGCAGGTACGTGGGGGTTACTGACACACTTGAGTTATGAACAGACAGCAGTTACTGTCTCGAATCAATCCGTGTCAGCACAGGACGAGCAGGAAGTCCTTGGTTATTCAACAACCGTAAATACCGCCCCGGAGGTATTTACTGTTATCGCAGAAGTCCCGCAACTGACCAAGAACAGGACACTGGCTTTGTTCGGATCCCGTCAGTCTTATACAAGTATACGTATCAAGGTAAATGGCACTGCACAGGCTGATGCCGGCAACTTCACAGAAGGTACAACATGGGAGGCAGGTATTTCACTTGCCGAGGGAAGAAACGTCGTCTACCTTGAGGCTGTGGATGGCCAGGGGCTTAAACTGGCAAGCAAAGAGGTCGTTGTCGAACTTGATACGAAGCGTCCATCCTGCTCACTCAATTACCCGCCGCAACCTGCAGGTGTTGGTGTCTACAGGATCAGTCTCAGCTGCTCTGAGGCGATTAATCCTCAGCCGAAGATATACATCAATCAGCCCGGTTCTGTTGATGTTTATGCCGCACTGATGAATGGTTCGGGAGCCAACTGGTTTTTTGATTATTACGTCAGACAGGCAAACGGTCAGGAGTATCTTGATGGCACGGCACAGGTAGAGGTCGTCACAAACAGTGATTTCGCCGGTAATCCGCTTGAACCGATAACCAACACTACATTTCAGATAAAAACCGGAAACACATCTACCGCTCCCACAGTAACGGCAACACCTAAGCCGGACGCAACAAGGCCTGTTGTCCTTCTGCCCGAGACAGGCGAAGATGACGCACAGACCAATACAGAAAACAACGAGCAGAATTCGACCGTTCTGCCGAAGGTAACTATCAACAGTCTTTCCTATCTCAATAGAGAAGCATCTTACCGCAACGGATCAGTACTTCAGCTTGTTGTTGAATACTCCGGAGATCAGAACTTCGGGCTGGATGCCAAGCTTGAGGAATATTCCTACATCGGAAAGTCGATCCAGACAATCAACAACGGAGTCGTAGCTGATTTCTCCTCAATTGACAGTAACTTTGCTGATCGTCCTGTCCGTGTATCTGCACGGCGTGCGATCGGTGATGACAGATATGCACGTGTTATCAGGTACCATATCAGCTCTGACAGCACCCTGCAGCTGCCGCTAAGTGCCAGCATCCGCCTGTCATACAGGCTTAACGGCGAGGTAGTTGCACAGGCTGTTCCGCTTTCGGTACGGATTGTCCCTGACAGCCAGGCTGTCATGCGCGTCGAGAAAATGAACGAAGTCGATATCGATACGTCCGAACCCATCGAGATGTCTACAGAGGTGCTCGCAAATGAGGGCTATACTCTGCGCGGGACGGGTATTCCGAGTGCGCGGGTAAGCATCCTTATCTACTCTGACCCGGTGACCGCTGAGGCTGTAACCGATGATCAGGGCAACTGGGAGTATACAATTACCCAGGAGCTGACGCCAGGTGATCACACTGTGTATGCAGCATTGATTGACTCGAATGGTGTGCCACAGGACTATGTTGAGGTACTCAGCTTTACAGTCGTTTCACCTGTAGTGGCTCTTGAAGTAGCGGCAGATGACGGATCGGTTACTGAAGCTGGCGATGTATCAGTGGCAGACGTATCAGATACTGTCACCGAAAGCAGCCCGCTCAGGGTCATAGTTTACATACTCATAGCAGCGGCCGTTGTCTCTGGCCTTCTGCTGATTGCATTCAGAATGAGATCTGCCCCACATGACAGGATTTTTACGCAATAGGGGATCGCTCCTGATTGCAGCCATTGCTGCAGTTGCTGTCGCAGGTATACTCATTTTCGCCGGCTGGGTAAACGCAACCCAGTCAGAAGCCCTGTCTGTATTCGCATCAGCCCTGCAGCAGCGCCAGGCTGTACTTACAGGCAGCACCGTTGCAACCCTTATCGATCCGGCAGGAGATACAGACACGCTGCAGGCAGAACTGGTCAGCGTACAAAGCAGGTTCCCTGAAGTAGCGAGTCTGGCAGTCCTTCTTCCGGAGCAGGGTAAATTCAGAGTCATTGCCAGTACAGAGTCTGATGATATCGGCACGGTTGTCAGTAACGATCAGTATTCCCGGGCATATTCCGAAGAACAGACTATTACGTTTCAGCGTCAGACGCAGTCCAGAGATGCAAGCGGTCAGGAACAGAAGAGTATTCGGATCATTCCTGTTATACCGGTAAAAGCCTCTGACGGGACTGTGATTTCGCTGCTTGAGATCGGATTTGATACAAGCGAAGTAAGTGCTCTCGTCTCCGTTATAAGCAGTAATTCGATTGTATTTATCAATCTGTTTGCAGTATTTACGGCAGGATTAATACTCCTTGCTGCTGCTGCTGTGATCCAGCGCAGAACAGGAGAAACGCACACGCGTGAGCAGCTTGAGCATAAGGATGAATTACTTGCCTCAGCAGCGCATGATCTCGGGGGGCCCCTGATCGGTATCAGACTTGATGTTGAAGAATTACAGGCTCTGCTTCCTGATAACCAGGATGCCCAGCGTCTCTTAAAGGAGATACATGATACCGTTCAGTATGAGTCAAACTTCCTGCAGGATCTGCTGATTGTGTCCAGATTCGAACGCGGTAAGGAACAGGTGTTTCCGCGTCCGGTATTTCTGCAGGAAACATTCTCAAGACTGATTGAAGATTATAAACCCCGGGCACAGGAAAAAGGTCTGCAGCTTGAGCTGACAACTCCTGTAGATAATCTGCCCAAGGTGATTGCGGATCCCGACAAGATCGGTGAGGTATTTATGAACTACCTGTCCAATGCAATCAAGTATTCGGACAAGGGGACAGTCAGTGTCGCAGTCGAAGTTAAATCGCCGGCCAGAAATCATTTGTCGTTGTTGCGGTCAAGGACCAGGGAGTAGGAATTGCGCAGGAGGACATTCCCAAGCTGTTCAGGAGTTTTTCCCGTGTTGGCGAAACAAAAAAGACCCATCAGGGAACAGGTCTCGGTCTCTATATCGTAAAGCAGATAATCGAAGCCCATGGTGGTCAGGTGTCTGTCACAAGCACTCCAGGACAGGGATCAACATTCTTCTTCTCTATTCCCGTCCCTGGCCAGGCACTTATCGCAAGCGAGGAACGTAAACTCAAGAAGTAGGCTTTTTTGAGTGAACTGAAGGATCAGCATGTCTGCCTTCAATAAACATCTTGTTTACCCTGTAGAGAGCAACAATAAACAGAGACTCTGACCATCCGAGCGGTGTGTTTTCGTTATACTCAGGCGAATTTGAGAAGTAAAGCTCCGGAATGCCCCGTTCGGTATCCAGCGCTGTAAGCGTATCAAGAAACTGCTGTGCTTTTTCATGGTCTCCGCGCTGTTCGTGAATGATCGCAAGCCAGGCAAGTCCAAATGTCCATTCAGCTTCTTCACTGTAACCGTCCTGATTACGGTTATAGTAGTAATCGTTTTTATACCGTATCACCCCGCGTTCACGCAGCAGATGATATTCAAGGTGTTCCAGAATCTGATCAGCCTGTTCCTTAGTGACCACGTTGTAAGGGTAAATCAGTGACAGTTGCGCAAGATCAACAAACTTCCCCTGTGACTCGCGGGGCAGGAGTGTATTCAGCGCATCCTCCCCCTTACTGATAAGCTCGGGATCAACCTCGATCTGCTTCAGCCGGGCAACACTTTTCAGGCCGGCAACGCATGCACCGACTGAAGATGCGTGTACCTCCTCGTTTTCCTCCCACATCCCGCTGTCGCGGTCATGCCAGTATTCGATACTTGCAAGATAGCGGACAAGCTTCTCTGTTATACGGATATGATCATCAGACTCGAGGATCGAGCCTGCTTTACGCGATTCGATTTCGCCAATCTGATAAAGAATCGCGCCTATGCTGTCGTTTTGTTTATTTCCCCATTCCTCCCAGAATTCTTCGAATGTCTCGGGATGAAACCGCGCATGAATATATTCGTGACGGTATGAGGGTTTGTTTGCTATCGCCCAGTCAATTTTTGATTCGTGCTTGAGAAAGATGCTGAGAACGGCGTCATAAGTCTTCTCAACAGTGTCCCAGTCTCCAAGCACTTCAAACGCAAGGCATTCGTAAAAATTATCACGCAACCATGATTTATCGTATCCGGTTGATACTTCTTTACTTGAGGCTGCAAAAAGACCCGAAGCATACTGGAGATCAGACAGAATCTTCAGATGCTGGTCCATCAGTTCCTGGTAGTTGAGTTTTGCGTCCATAGTGATTTATTGCCGTAATAGTTCTATAGTACACAATGTGATCATGGCTGCAAACACTCCACAATATGACTATGCCTTTGCAGGTACTGGTGCTGCTGCAGCCATAACATACTCTATTCTCAATAAACACAATCCACATTCTTCATTTCTGCTTGTTGATAAACAGAACAGACCGGCCCGGCATGCTGCTGCCTTCTGGCACACAAGCAATGCCACACCGTTACCTGCGCTTCACACCTGGGATCGCTATGCTGTTGTTGATTCGAGCGGCCAGAGACATATAAAGCAGCTGAACAGATTTGCATACAGTATGCACTGGAGCGATGAGATGATCAGTCAGCTTCTTAAAGGGGTCTCTGTAGTGCACGCACGGGTTGAGTCAGCTGATGCAACACAAGTCATCTCGGCAGGTCAGTCCTGGAACGCGAGGCATGTTTTTGACTCACGCTGGAAGCGTTCAGGCTTCTGTCAGCTTTTCAGCGGCAGACATCTTAAACTTGAGCGGCCACACAGTATACATGAACCGGTACTGATGGATTTTACCCTTCCAGTCAGGGATAACGTAGTCCTTGGGTACCAGTTGCCCGTAGCGTCTGATGAGATCCTGATCGAAGTAGTAAGTTTTGGAGCCGTTGCTGATATTGACGGAATTCTCGATAGCTATATAGCGAGCCAGGGTCTCACGGGCAGCACGCTCCTGCATGAACGCGGTCTGACACCGCTGCGTCTGTTCAGGCATCAACCGGGCAGGATCGGAATCAGCGGTACTGTTGTGCGTGCAAGCAACGGTTACGGTCTGCCATACTTTCTTCGTGACGCACAATTGATAGCCGCTGGTAAACGGTATTACCGCCCGCTGCTATACAACCTGAGCGATCTGATACTGCTCAACATGGTAAAGCGTCACCCTGTCAGAGCTCATAAGCTGCTGAACCGGCTAGTCTCACGTCTCAGCGGAGACGATCTGATCGCATTTCTTGATGAAACAATGTCTGTCAGCGCACTGCCCAGGTTTGTATCTGCCATGTCACCGGTTGCCATGCTGCGGTATACTGCTGTTAATCTGTTACAGATATTCAATGAGTACAAAAAACAAACGGGTGATTCTGCTGATACTTGACGGCTGGGGGCTTGCTGATCCGGATAAGTTCAATGCTATTGATAATGCAGATACACCAAATTTTGACCGCCTTGTACGGGACTATCCGAATACAAGACTTAAATCTGATGGAGAAGCTGTAGGCCTGTCAGAAGGACAGTTCGGCACCTCGGAGATCAATCATCTGACAATCGGGGCCGGCAGAGTCATCCTGCAGGACCTGCCGCGTATCAACAACGCCATAAAAGATGAGAGCTTCTACGGCAACAGGGTACTGCATCAGCTTGCAGATAATTGTGAGACAAACAATTCTGCTGTACATCTGCTTGGTATTGTGAGCGACGGCGGTGTTCATGCTCACACGGAACACATCTTCGCAATCCTTAATCTGCTTGAAAAACGTTCGTTCAGCAGACCGGTGTTCATCCATGCGTTTTCTGACGGCAGGGATGTACCGCCAAGATCGGTTACAGATTACCTGCATGCTCTGGATAAACGGATTTCTAAAAGTAAACTTGATGCAAGACTGGCTACTCTACAGGGACGCTGGCTGCTGGACCGTGACCGTGACTGGGATAAGACAGCTAAAGCAGCAGCAACGATTCTTGATGCAGAAGGCAACAACGTCAGCAACTGGGAGGCTGCAGTCAATCTGGAATACAACCGCGGAACATCAGATGAGTTTTTTGAGCGCTTTATTTTTGGAGACTACGGTGGGGTTGCAAAGCATGACAGTATTTTCTTCTTTCATTACCGCACTGACAGGCAGTATCAGCTGACAAGCAGACTGCTTGAAGAGCGTGCACGCAGTCTGGTGATGGGATCATTTGTCAGGTCGAGTGACACGTTCAGCGATCTTCTGGTGGCGTTTCCGCGCGAGGACGTATCAGACACACTTGCAGAAGTGCTCGCCCGTGAAGGCAAAACCCAGCTGCATGTTACTGAGACTGAAAAATACCCGCATCTGACATTCTTCTTTAACGGTGAACGTGAAGCCGAGCTGCAAGGCGAGACCTGGAAAATGTTTGAATCCAACCGCTTTGTAAAACCGCATTACAACTTTGAGCCGTCAATGCAGAACTTCAGGATCACCAAACATATTATCGAAGCTATTCAGTCAGACAGTCATGATTTCATCGTAGCGAATCTTGCCAGCGCTGATATGGTAGGACATACGGGTAACTACGAGGCTGCAGTGATATCAGCTGAGTCCGTTGATCTGTGTCTTGGTAAAATTGCCGATGCTCTGGCTGACAGGCTGGATGACTATGTTCTGATGGTGACAGCTGATCACGGAAACTCAGAGATAATGTGGGATTACGAACATGAGCAGCCTCATACACAACATACTCTGTCACCTGTTCCGTTTATTCTTGTCACAAACGGTTCCTACAAGCTGTACAGACGTGAGTCGCTTACGGATATCGCACCTACTGTTCTTGCCTTCATGGGCGTAAAAAAGCCGGGCATTATGACAGGGGAGAATCTTGTGATTACAGACTGATCAGGTGTTGTCCTCGCCTTCAAGCGAAGTCGCCTGCTGCATCAGCTCTGAAACGTAATTGCCGGTAGCGCGGTACTTCTGAGTGGCAAGCCGGACCTGGTCGGCAAGTTCTGTGTCCTTGCGGTCCCGCCTGATTTCATCAAATACAAGCATGTGAACGTTCATCATTCCCTCGTATCTGCCTGCCAGCCAGTACTCATTTTCTTGCGGAGCATAGTAGCGGTCTTTGGCGTTATCAAAGGCTGTCCATAGCCTGTCCTGTTGTGTCTGAAGCTCTTTTGCCGCCTCTAGCAGATTCGGATCGTCAGGATTCCGGCTATACATTGATTTAAACTCAATGAAGCGTTCCTCCTGCACTTCAATCTCAAACCGGGCATCACCGACAGCACCTTTGGGCAGAGTACGCCTTACCGTTTCAAATGTTCTGTCCAGCCCATACAGTGAAGAACCCGGTTCAGCCTGGTCAGCAGAGCGGTCAATAAAGTATCCTCCGACAAAAATGATAAACAGAGGTACAAACACCAGTGCTGCTGTCTTAAAGTTGATTGAGGCTATGTATGCCCGTATTTTCTGCATGCATCAAGTATACAGAAACGCTGGAGCGCGCTGCAAGTCCTGTGATAGACTGATCTGTAAGATGAACGTCAGACTGGAACAATCCTGGCTGTCACTGCTTGCAGAAGAGTTCAGCAAGCCCTATTTTGCCGGACTGGCAGATTTCATCCGCACCGAATATGCAACAGCCCGGGTGTTTCCGCATCCTAAAGCAATTTTTCGTGCCCTGGATACATGTCCTGTTGAAAACGTAAAGGTTGTCATACTTGGCCAGGATCCGTATCACAAAGTGAAGGCTATAATGCTGACGGACTGTCATTTTCGGTTAAAAAAGGTGATCAGATTCCACCATCACTCGCCAATATCTTTAAAGAGCTTGCACAGGATACCGGAGACAGCATTCCGGATCACGGGGATTTAAGCGGATGGGCAGAGCAGGGAGTGCTTCTGCTGAACGCGACCCTGACTGTCAGAGCCGCCCAGGCAGGATCTCATCAGGGTCGGGGATGGGAGGAGTTTACAGATGCAGTCATACAGAAACTTGCTGCACAGCGTGAACATCTGGTATTTATACTCTGGGGATCGTATGCTCGAAAAAAGGGCAGCTTTATAGACACATCAAAGCATCTTGTTATTGAGTCTGCACACCCCTCACCGTTTTCTGCGGACAAGGGATTTTTTGGCAGCAGGCCTTTCAGCAGAGCAAATGCATATCTGAAACAGCATTCTATTTCACCTGTTAACTGGCAGCTATGAAAACAATCAAACTTATCTCCTGGAACGTGAATGGTATCCGGGCCGCCTTGCGAAAGGGGTTTAAAGAATTTGTAGACCAGGCAGACCCGGACATGATATGTCTGCAGGAGACAAAAGCCCATCAGCATCAGGTCGAGGTCGATCTGTCAGATTACACTGAGTACTGGAATTCTGCAGAAAAAAAAGGATATTCGGGAACGGCAATATTTACGAAAACAATCCCGGAGAGTATTCAGCTTGGCATGCAGATCGATTATGATCCGGAATTGATGATTGACTCTGAGGGGCGGGATGTATCTACTGAAGGGCGCGTTCTTACAGCTGAGTACAATGACTTCTATCTGGTTACAGTCTATACACCCAACAGTAAGAGAGAACTGACAAGGCTTAACTTCAGACATACCGTCTGGGATCCCCTGTTTCTCAAGTATGTGCAGTCACTGGATGAGAAAAAACCGGTCATCTTCTGTGGTGATCTTAATGTCGCGCATACACCGATTGATCTGGCCAGACCGGAAACCAATGAAGGAGAGCATGGTTACACGAAAGAGGAACGTGAGGGCTTTGATAATATTCTGGCCGGAGGATTTGTGGACACATTCAGAATGTTTACAAAAGAGGGAGGGCACTACACCTGGTGGACTCCATGGCGCAATGCACGGCAGAAAAAACGTAGGCTGGCGCATCGATTATTTCTGCGTATCCGAGAAACTTAAAGACAGAGTAGTCAGTTCAAAGATCATGCCCGAGGTGATGGGATCTGACCATTGTCCGATCGTACTTGAGCTTAAACCCTGATTATGAAAGCAGATGATGTAAAACAAGCTCTTGACCGCTATATTGATCCGGTTAAGGCAGAATTTTTTTCCCCGTTTTTTTAAAACAGGCCCAGGCCAGTATGGAGAAGGTGACACCTTTATCGGTGTGACCGTTCCAAATCAACGAACTGTGGCAAAGGAGTTTAAAGAGCTGCCACTCGGCGAGATACGGGTTCTGCTGAACAGTCCTGTTCACGAGCACCGCCTGACTGCACTATTCATTCTTGTGCTTAAATTCAAGGCAGCCAGAAAACATCCCGAAGAGCGAACCAAGATTAAGGACTTTTATCTGGACAATCTGGACAGGGTAAATAACTGGGATCTGGTTGACTCGTCAGCTCATGAAATCCTTGGAACCTGGCTGACAGAGCAGGAGGATCACAGCATCCTGTACACTCTTTCTGAGTCAGACAACCTCTGGTATCAGCGTGTTGCTGTTATTGCCACATTTCCGTTTATCCGCAGGGATGACTACAGGCATACGCTTGCGCTTGCCGGCAAACTGCTGCATCATAAGCACGATCTGATACACAAGGCTGTAGGGTGGGCATTACGCGACTTGGGCAAACGTGACAGATCCGAACTGCTAAAGTTTCTGGACAGGCATGCCGGCGATATGCCACGCACAATGCTGCGTTACGCGATAGAACATCTGTCAGATACACAACGGGCTCACTATATGAAAAAACAATGAAATCAATCAACAGACGGCTGCGTGAGTGGTTTACGGTAGCCCTTCAGAAAATCTATCTTCTGCCAAAGGTTATTACCAGTGATGATCTGGAGCTCTTTACTGAACACGATGTCCAGACCGAAAACTTCAGACTGCACTATGCGCAAGCAGGTAAGGGTGAGACACTTCTGTTTATACACGGGATGTCCAATAACTGGATCGGCTGGATACCGCTGGCTAAGGAGCTGATCAATGACTACCACCTCGTCATGCTTGATCTGCCTGGCTATGGGGAGTCCGAGCGTCTAGCCGCCTATAATGTCGAGACCGAAGCAGAGGCTATAGCTGCTTTTCTCAGGACAACGGGAATCCGGCCCCGCGCTATAGTCGGACTTTCGATGGGCAGTATTGTGACCGGTCAGTTTCTGTCAAGGCACGGTCAGCTCGTTGATTCAGCTGTATTGTGCGGGCCTATGTTCCAGGTGCGTGATGCGGAATGGTTGAGCCGAGCATCAAGAATGGGATTTACAGCTGTCGATAAAACAAAGGGTGCAGCTTATGCACTCAAGAGGATTATGACAACGACAGCAGTTTCGTACGTCATCACCAAGTACCTGAACATGTACCGTTTTAACAGAGAACTGGTTGATGCCTATGGTCTTACAGGCCGAAGACTCATGGATGAGCGTGCGTTTATTCAGATGGGCATCAGCGTAACTCAGAACGACCTCGAAGAGGATCTGAATGACACAACCGTACCTGTCCGGTTTATTTACGGTCAGCAGGACAGAATCAGTTCAATAGACGATGCTCAGCAGCGTCTCAGCTCCAAACGCGGAAACTTCACGTTTGTCAGTATCCCTGATGCGGGACATATTGTTACTCTCGAAAAGCCCGGGGAAGTGGCAGAAAGCATACGGGACTTCATCCGTTCACAATAGCTGCATACCGCTGCCAGATGCGTTCCGGCGCTTGAATGTTTCCGTTTTCATCCAGCATGTTCAGTCGTGGATCTGCATTATTCATCTGCAGCGCAACATTAGCGCCAAACACGTGCAGGGCGCTGATACATTCTGATCGTGCCGCACAGACAAAAACGTCAACCCCGTCAGGTTTTTCAGACAGACGCATAAATGTATCAGGATGGTCACGCGTTGACCCGTCTTCATGAGGTGTAACAGGAGTTCGCAGGATTGAACGCACCATACCGGCAAAGTCCTGGGCAGTAAAGTTTTCTGAAAGACTGGTCGCAGCTTTCACAGCGGCAAGATCCCGAAGACTTGCGACACGCATGGACCGTCCCGAATCTCGCAGAGAACCGGGGCCGAAAGCTGACCTTACTCCGATCTCAGCAGTAATGTCACACATGACTCTCCCCAGAGAATCGAAAATACCGTATTCTGCAATCACAGGAAGCAGTCCGCGCGGAACTGTCTGAAAAAAATTCTATCAGTTCGGGATAGATCGCCTTAGTGCCGCGCAGATGTTTATATGAGTCAGAAATCAGCTCGGGTTTCTGCAGATGCAAGGGTGCATACTCCGCCAGTACACGCTTGCTGATGTTGCTTGTCCAGTATGCGTGAATGGTTGATACAGTCAGATTCTGATCAAATATCTGCGCTGAGAATGACTGTGTCTCTTCTGCCAGCAACGTGCGAAACCCTTTTCCTGCAATAAACTCCTTTGCTTCATGCAGCAGCTCAGTAGGGAAACGATGACATAGCGGTGCTGCATCAGTCTCGTAACGGCCACGGATTGAATATAATGGTTCCATATTCAAGGGGATTGTACCAGACTTCAGGCAGTTGCAGCGATGAATGCCGTAGCTGTTCCACCTGCTCCATATCCGGCGACCATAAAGTGTTCTTTGTGTCTGACAATACCCCGAGCCAGGACCCGTGCGAGGGCAATGGCGCTTGTACCGCCACTGACATTACCTTCCTCAACGACCCAGGGAAATTGCAGCTGTTCCGGATTAAGCTGCTTGCGGATCAGATGACCAAGTTGTGGACTTGGATGATGACCGGCAATCATCATAGGATGTTCTGACTGACCGTAGCGAGCACTGTAAAGCTCATAGACACGTGGGAGCATTATCTTCAACTGGTTAAGAAAGAATCTGCTGGTTCCCATGCCATTCATCCACAGCTTTTTTCCGTCGGGCGGAACCGGCAGACGTACCATCCGTACATGAGCTTTGTCCTGAACAAGGTCAGGTCCGAGCAGTTCGCTGTCATACGGCGGCACCGCAGCCAGTACCCCGGCGCTGTCCTCAAATTCATGCAGACCAGAGAGTATTGCACCGTCAAGTTCATGAGTGCCTGCCATGTCTGATCGAATTTCGATTTTGCGCAGGTTTACACCTGGTATGATTCCTAGTGCGGCGCCCCCACTGCTGAAGGTCGCTGGTGAAAGCGGGTCACATTGTCCATGATCCAGTACATACCTGCTGATGTCGTCAAATCCCAGATACAGAGTGCGCTTACCATGCAGTTCAGGATCGCTGAGTGTCCGGAAGAGTACTTCTGCTGCTGAGTTGCACGCCAGCATTGACAGTCTGAATGTGTCTGCACGGTTCATTCCATGCATATACGCAATTGTCTCAGGAAGATTGGACTCTGTCGGTGTCCCGTTTCCTACAACTACTGCTTCAACATCCTCTGGTTTCCAGCCTGTTGCGGCAAGAGCTCCGTTCACAATAGCACTCTGCGCCATCGTTGCATATTCTGCTGACGGGTTCTGGTACAGCCTCTGAAAACCTTTGCCATCATTTTGGATCTCCCTCCCGACAAATCCTGTCGCAAAACCTATAGGGACGGTAGCGGGGATAGTTCCCCGTTCGTAGGCAAGTGTAACGTCCGGTCCGATCTCAATTTTCACCTGACTGTTGTTGTCTGCTAGTTTTTCCATAACTAGTATTATACATTGAGCTGTATGGTTCTCCAAGCAATTTTGTCCGATTATTTTAGATATTTCGGACAGTCCGAATAATCAAATACGGCCAGTCATATTGATCGCGGTGACTGATCATGCGACAATAAATGATTGACTCACTTTTATTAGGGAATATTGAACTATGGAAAAAATCAGACTGTATATAAAGCAAAAGCCGGGGCAGGCACTTGCCATATTTGCTGTTGTTCTGATCGCTGCTGCTCTTCTTGCGGGACTCCTGTCACGTCCTGCACAAGTTAATGATCAGGTTGACAGTGATGATGATCAGCAAGACGGGCAGGTTGATGAACGGACAGCAACTGTATTTTCGCTCGAGGAGACAACAGTTACGCTGCGCGATGGCGACAGCGGGAGGCTGGTTCAGGTTGACGGTAACCAGTCTGCTGCTCCCGGATCTGTTGCAGCCACATCGGCAGGAGCTTATGCTCTGGTAATGCTGGAAGATGGGGGTACACTGCTGCTGAAGCCTCAAAGTGAAGCACGTATCTATCCGGACCCGCAGTCTTCGGGATTCGAGCTGCTTTCGGGAACCGGCTGGTACCGAGCTGCTGCAACATCTGTGTATCGTGCAGAGTTTGCCTCACTGCAATCTGATGAAGGATCTGTAACAGTTGAAGCAGTCAGTGAAGGTGAGGTTTTTGTACTTGTACAGACAGGAGAATATGACCTTTCGGTATTTGAGTCTGAAACAGAGATCGCTTCGCTTATGCTTGAGGAGTTTGATGAGGTCACGCTGCAGAGTTCTGCGTTTAATGACTACGAAGGTGGCGCTCTGAGCAGGTACGTTACTGCTGCTGATCAGCTCGCCCTCGAACAGGATGAGTGGTTCCGCTTTACTACATGTGTTGATGCCTACCTCGCATCTCTGCTCGCAGATGATCCGCAGCCGTCACCATCTGTGGTGGAGGAGGGCATGCAGACATGCTCAAGTATTGTTATCTCCCCGGATGACGCAGGTGAAGACACAGAGGTCACAATTGAAGAGGTGACGGCAGCATTTACATCTTCAACTACGCTGATGTGTTCGTGGGAGTCTTCTGCTTCTGATATCCAGGGTTACGCATACTGGATCGGCACCGCGCCGGGGCAGAAGGATGTAAAAGAGGAGACGTTTATCGAGGATGCTTCGGCAAGTTACACATTCACACCTGCAGAAGGTAAAACGTACTACTGCACAGTTCGTGTAATTACAGCTGACGGAACCGGAGAAAAGTCATCAGGAGGAGCGATACCGCTTACAGAGGATGCAGAACTTAACGTGCGTGAGCCGGACAGCGGTGACAGATTTGACGGAGAGATTACCGGGATGGTTGAGACAGATCTTGATGCCGCTGACATATTTGTCAGAGCTTCGCTCAAGGCACCAGACAGCAAGTACCTCGGTACATCCGGCTGGCAAAGCCCCAAGCACTACTTCAGTCTGGATCTGAATGATGACCTGGACTTTTCGGGTGACCTGCAGATTGAAAACGGATACGACAATGCCACACTCGTGATCGAAGTCGTACTGACCGGCAGCTCAGAGGTACTTGACCAGGTAACTGTTCAGGTTGACCTTGATTAGTTGCCGTTGATCTCGTTGGCAGTAATCATGGCATCACGCAGCTGCGATGCCAGGTCGTTGACTGCACCTGGACCGTGAGGGATGAGTATGGTATTTGAACTGGCGTTCTGACCGATGTCTTTAAGTGTGTCAAAATACTGAGTCAGCAGTACCAGATTCATGACATCCTGAGCTGATGAACCCTTAATACTCTTTTGAAACTCGTCTACAGACTCACGCAGACCCATGATAATCGCCATGCGCTGATCGGCAATACCCTTACCCTGAAGTGCTTTTGACTCTGCTTCTGCTTCGGCGGATTTAACCTTCATTATTTTGTCTGCCTCACCTTTTTCTGTTGCGGCGACCTTAAGGCGCTCAGCTGCATTGATCTCATTCATTGCTGCTTTGACCTTGGGATCGGGCTCAAGGTCTGTGACAAGTGAGTTGATGATCTCGAATCCGAATGTCACCATTGTCTCATTCAGTTCGTCCTTTACCGCCTGGGCGATCTCGTCCTTGTTTTCAAACAGATTGTCGAGTGTGATGCGTGGCACACGCGCCCGGATTACGTCAAACACATATGAATTGATCTGCTCTCTTGGGTCGACGAGCCGGTAGAATGCATCGTATACCTTTTCGGGCAGGACAAAGTACTGAATGGATACGATCACATGAACGAATACATTGTCCTTTGTTTTTGTTTCGGCGCGGACATCTAGCTGCTGAATCCTGAGCGAAACCCGACCGGCGATTCTTTCGACAAACGGGATTCTGAAGTGCAGTCCTGCTCCGGTAACTCTGACAAACTTGCCGAAACGCTCGATTACGGCAACAGTCTGCTGACCGACCGTATAAAACGTCGAAAAGAACAGTACAAGAAGAAATGCCGGAATACAGACCAGAACGAGAAAGGCAAGAAAGGGGCCCATAGATAGATGAATAACAATGACAGATTATAACACGGGTTACGACATACCTGAGAGAAGCAGATGATTTGAGTTTTCACTCAGACCTGATTAGAATGATTCTATGGCAATCGACGACGACGACTCAGCAATCAAAACAGGTTCTGAAAAAGCTACAGATCAGGCGAAAAAGAAGATCAAGCAGCAGAATCAGCGCCTGCACCCCCTAAAGTACAACATTCTCAATAACCCGTTCTTCAAGTATTCAGACGAAAAGAACACCATCGAGAACGTAAAGCGACTTGTCAATCTGGATATTATGCTTACAACTGTTTCGACTGTCCTTATGGTTCTCCTTGTTACGCTTATCATCAGACTGCCCAGTGTACCCGCCGGCACACAGGCTCCGACACCGACTGTACTGCCTGATACAGGCGGAACAGCCACACCGACTCCTACAAATCAGATTACAGGACCAGGCGGACAGGTCATTAATGACAATAGGGGGAACAGTGATGGTGAGTTTGATAACGGCGGAGAAGAGCAGGAGAATACAAAGCTTTACGCCAACACAAGTTTCGGTTTTACGATACGGTATCCAGAGTCCTGGAAGGTGACCGAGACACAGAACAACGGTAAAACCATCACCCGCATCGAGGATGAAGATAACGACTTTGATACCTACATGGAGTTTACAAATGTGAAGCCTGATCTGACGCAGTATGAGGGAACAGGCACGCCCAACAAGCGTGATGTATTTACATCGGATTCAATCTACCGCGCTGAAGGCTTTGTTAAGTTTGGCAGAGCGACATTTGCCTCAATACCGATCGAGCCGGGCGAGTTCTACATCAATTATGCAGGTGATGTTGAGAACACTATTCTGCCGATGCTGGCAACATTCACCTATTAGTCTGATCTAAATCAGTCTGCGCTGAAGTCAATCACTCCCAGGAGAGTGTCAAAAACAGAAACATTGGCTGAAAACTGTGCCGGAGCTGTACGATAGTCAAGAACATAGATTCTGCCATCGGCTTCAATCACACCTGTCTTTACCATACGTTCGTCAAACAGTTCGCCTGCCGGTTCGGTTCCCGTAACAACCACCCATGAGTTGTCATTGGCGTCAACCGAAGATTCTGTTACACCTGTCAGTCCTGATTTTACATCGCTCAGCACAGAGCTGAGTGAACCGCTGCGCTGCGTCAGGGTGACAAGACCCAGTGTTTCGCTGGCATCGGGAATCGGTTCAGGTGCAATGCCCAGTGTATTACCGCTGCGGCGGAAGTACCATGTTGGCGGGCGATAGGTCTGATACCCCAGACCGCTGATCTCAATAGGTTTCCAGCTTGAAGGGAGCTCAACCGTAACTGAGGTACTGCTGCCGGATGTAGGTGTTGCAGTAGGAGTTGTTGTCGCTGTGGCTGTGGGTTCAGGTTCATCTGTAGGTTCAGGTTGGTCTGTGTCTTCGGGTGACGGCGTTGGATCTTCCTGCTGCTGTGCAGAATCATCAACGCCGGTTTCTGCAGGACCGCTGTTGCCGCGGACAAGCAGAAAGGCACCGACAGCTGCTGCAATAATAACAGTGACAGCAAGGATGGTGACGAGAGAATTACCTGATGACTCCTCAGCGCGCATTGCTCTGAGTGAGGGAGGAGGACTGCTGTCCAGCATGGGCTGCCGTTAAAAACTATACCACTACTATAAAAATACCAGCCTGAGCTGTCAACATTATTGTCTTTGTGACGTGGTAACGGTATAGTTTTACTAGACATGCATGTTGTGAACTATGACTACCTTTACTGCTGCTGTAGAGAAGCTACGACCGTATCTGATCAAGTATGAATCCGATACTGAACTGATATCACGCCGCAAGTCGGCTGCTTACTGGACAGCAATGTTTATCCTCGGACTGCTTCTCGGGTTGCTCCTGTACTTTCCTGCATCCACGGGTCCAGATCACAGCGGAGGTCCTGTAGTTTCTTCTGATGATGTAGAGTTTGACAGCAAAGAAAGTAAACGTTCCCGGAGAAGTACATCCCCGACACCGACAGCTGAAGTCACCCCGACAGGTGTAGATGGAGGCACTGAGAGTAACTCAGACAGACGAGGGAATAGAGACCCTGGAGGCAGCGGCAATCAGAACACTAATCCTGGACCCACACAGGCACCGGTAACCAGCCAGCCGACACCGACACCGGCAGCGACGGCTGTTCCCACTCAACCTCAGACATCACCTGCGCCATCACCGACACCTACGAGTGTCCCGGCAGGATGGCGCATTCTTGGTCTTAAACCATGGCTGATGGCGACTGCTGGTGTTATCGCCCAGACAACAGACACATCCGTCATGGGGCAGACCGGTACGGTTCAGACAATATTACGAATGGACGACGGTCTGCTGCCGATTGCAACCTTTAACGTTGAGTTTGTCTCAGATCTCTACTGGACTGATCTTACCGCAGGCAGTATCGGCAACAAGGCATTCTTTCATTATCCGGGTGGAATTGAAGAGGTCCCCGGTGCCGTGGACGCCTCATATCACCTTTACGTGTTTAAAGGGGTCAGCAACAAGGTCGGAGTCTGTCCGGGGGCAGCATCGCTTGAAGCAGTCAATAAAGACTGCTCTGGAGTGTTCTATCTAAATGAGTCGTCTCCAAACGTTGATATCATCAGCTATCAGGGCAGGGAGTACTGGAAGATCGGAGGACTCAGAGGTACTGGTGCGTTCAGTCTGCTTGATACAAAAGATATTCTGACACGTCTTCAGGTCGGAACAGCATCAGATCACTATATTCAGTTTACCACCACCTATGATCTTGATTCGTCAGGAGACACGATTGTGGTTGATTTTGTTCCGGGGCAGCTTACTACAGACGGTACGATGGATTTTGATTTTAACGGTATCGATTCAGAGGATATTGATGTTGTTGATGACGGAGGTGATCTTACGTTATGTACCGGCGGAAACCCGTGCAGTCCTGCAGCAGGTGTCTGGGGGGTGGAGATTAATGCTACTGCGGACACAATAACCTTTACTGCACCTACTGATGCAGGTCCCGGCGAAATCCAGGCCGGCAGTATAATGGTGATAAGGATAGGAGAAAATGCCGTTACCGGAGCTTCGGGTGATACGCAGATCATAAATCCAGATAATGTCGGTCTGTATGAGATCTCTGTCCGCATGGATAACGGGTCCGATGAGGATTTCGGAGAGCTGGAGATACCGGTGATTGATGATGATACTACAAATGTTGTCGGCTATATTGATACGTTTATCAGTTTTGACCTAGATACAGCAACCGCGGACACTGACTGCGATGCAGCAGGCGGAGCGAGTCCGTGCAACAGTCATGGCGGCTCCACAGACGGGTCGGGATATGTGATTGACCTTGGTGAGCTTAATACAAGTTCGGTCAATGACAGCGGTGACTCGGTCTATCATGCTGACGGTCTGACAGGTGCGATAAACTCCATCTGGTTTGATCTGTCCACCAATGCCGAGTCAGGTGCTGTTGTCACCATGTTCTCGCTCAATGAGGCCCTTGCGGGTCCCGGTTCAAACGAGATTCCTTCGGTCGGCGCAGGCGAAGTCCAGATAACTTCCGGAAGCGGCCTGTATGGTATTAACAGCTTTGCCGGGCTGACCAATACTGCACAGGCTGGTGCTGGCGTTATCAGCGACGACTGTGATGGTGACGGCGGTGACGATTACTACTGCAGTGTTGCGGACGGAGGAAATGCCATCACGATTTTTACAACAGGCGGAGATCCGGTCGATCAGCTGCGTATTCAGTGGGAGGTCGGAGCAAGTCCTGACTCATCTGACGCTACAGGCACCTACAGTGATGAGCTGACATTTATTGCTACTGCTACGTTCTAATCCTGCCTGATATGTACTGTCTGGGTAGGGAACGCCATACTTATTCCGGCTTTCCTGAATTCCTCCAGCAACCGTACGTTAAACTGATGACGTTCTTCGATGTAAGTCTCGTATGCGGGGTCCTGAATGTGATAGAGGATCTCAAAGATAAGCGCACTGTCTCCGAAGAATTTAAGGTGGCATCTGCCTAACTCTGAGTTCTCAAGTTCATCAAAGATTTTACTCACGATTTTCTGAACCTTTTTTACCTTCTCAACCGGAGTGCCGTATTCGATGCCGAATGTGAAGATCTTGGTACGTTTTTCCAGTTCGGCAAAGTTGTTAATCCTCGTTGACGTCATCTCCTTGTTCGGGATGACGATCTCCTCACCGTTAAGGGACTTGATACGCGTGGATTTTACACCGACATGTTTGATTTTTCCCATATCCTGACCGACAACGACAAAATCACCTTCCTTAAACGGTTTATCAAAGTAGATGGAAAAGAATGAGAAGATGTCCTCAAGCAGGCTCTGTACAGCAAATCCAATTGCAATACCAGCGATTCCAAGTCCTCCAAGGAGAGCTGACACATCAAATCCGATATTCTGCAGTACCATCAGACCGGCAAGTGACCAGAGTAACAGGGTGGACAAGCCGATGATGAAACCGCTCACTGATTTTTCGTAAGCTGCGCCATCGCCCCTGGATCTGACGTAGCGTTCAACAGCATATCCGATAATCTTCTGAAACACTCCCACGCCATATAGCACTCCAAAGACTATCATCAGTATTGTTGCCATCTGTGACAGCCAGTCCGGACTCTGAGTGAGCCTTACAGCCGTATACAGAGAGACCACAATAAACAGTTTGCCGTCAAAACCGTCGACAATACGCAAAAACAGGTCATCTGCCGTAAACGGGCTCTTCCTGATAATTACACTGACACGTTTTTTGATGATCATTCTGATCAGATTCAGGATGATCAGCGTGGCAGTAAAAATAATCATGATCTGCAGCGGCAGAACGAGTTCGGCAGGAATTCCGGCAACCAGCCTGTCACTGAAAGTTCTAATTGTTGATGGAATGTTCATGATATGAAGAGCAAAATAGAGTAACTGCTTATACCTGTCAGACGTACGATATTATAACTGATTCTTTTAATCAACTCAGGTATTTGCTACTATTAGTCATATCTCATGGCAGATAAGGGAACAGAACACATACAAACCGGATCCGGTAGCAAGGCAACACGGAATATTGCTGTTGTGGTTCTGGGGCTTGCTGTTTTGTTTATGCTTCTGTTTCTGATCAGCAGAATCAATGCTGATCCTGCAGACTCTGTGCAGCCCAATCCCGTTCCGACAGAATCTGCCCCAACCTCTTCACCGGTACCAAAGCGTTCCGTCTCAGTGTATCTGCTTGACGGTACACCCCGTCTTGAACGTGCCGGAATCGATGTCAGTGTTTATAACGGCATGCAGCTGTTTGAAGGGGATACGATCGATGCTGCTGACGCTGATCTTGTCATTACCATTGATAATCTCTACTTCGTCTCGCTACATGACGGAGCAGTGCTTACACTTGATATGCTCACTGCCGAGATGCCACCGGTTGTATCTGCAGATGGAGAATATGTCGTCAGGGTTCCACTCGATGATTCAAGCATCACCGTTAATGCTGTAGATGCAGCGATAGAACTTGATTCGCGTGATTTTGCCCTTGTGCGTCCTGATCTGGTTTTCAGTCAGCAGGGAAACATCCGTATTACTGCTGACGGAAAAAGCCTTACAGTGCCGGCAGAGAGCGCTTATGTGATAGAGACGGGTGTTGTAGCAGCCGTGCAGCAGCCGCCAGAGCCCTGGCCTCTCTATCAACGGTGTCTTGACCAGTACTTCGCCGGATTCGACTATTCGACTGTCTCGGACGCAAAGGCTGCTGAAGCAGTATATTCAGAAGCAGACAGCTGTGCCGAGGTTCTGGGCACAGAGACGCGATCCGCGGCAGAAAACACCCGAACTGTTCCTGTGATAACAACACAACCGGCAGTTGTGACAGGCACGCCTGCACCCACAGCATCGCCAACTCCTGTTCAGCCCGCTATTCTCACAGCAGCAGCAACATTTATCACGTCATCTGATTCGGTAAGCTGCTCATGGACAGTGACTGGTCAGGTACAGCAAAATCAGACGGTCATGTTCTCACTCTGGGAGTATCTCGAGGGTTCAACCGACCAGCTGGTGATCGACTGGGAAAATGCAACTCAGGGGCAGACAACAGCAGTGTTCGGTAATGCAGATGCAATAGGTCTTACCAATCAGCATTCCTATTACTGCAAAGTGCAGCTTTTGACCGGTGCTGACTCTGCATTCAAACAGTCAGAAAAATTCTACTACGATCTGTCGCACGGATTGCTTAATGTAGCAGTACCGGCGGGTGCGTTTAATGGTGAGATCGAGGGTGATGGTGAGTTTCATGATATGGATATCGATGACGTACGTGTTCGCTTTTTCCTGCGGCAGAACCAGCCCGATACAGCCAATTACGGCAAGTACTGTATCGGATCAGACAGCTGGTCGTCAGCCCAGACCTGGATTGAGGCACCGCTGGTTGTGTCGATCAACCACCTGTTCCTGTTTAACAAGGATGCCTTTTCATGTCATGATCAGGGCGCATACGAGCAGGCAACGTTTATGATCCAGATGCTCAACAGACGGACAGGAGCCATTCTCTATGAACATACGTTCCCGGTTGTCCTTGACTGAAGTTGTGTAACTGCCGCCCGGTATACTACAATAACCAGAATTCATATCGCATCCATGAAGAAGTCCGAATCAGATCTGCAGGAACTTGCCAAGGCTGTTCTGCAACTCCGCGATGAAAAAGAGATTACCGCGTTCCTGAAAGATATACTTACAAGCTCCGAACGTGAGACAGTTCTGTTGCGCTGGAAGGTCGCAAAGCTGCTTGATGAGGGCGTTCCCTACACCCAGATTGAACGAGAGACAGGTGCAAGCTCTGCAACCATCGCAAAAGTGAGCGAATTTTTAAAGTACGGTTACGACGGATACCGGATGGCACTTGACCGTTACAACAGACGACGATGAACAGACCACAGACACTTAAAGGTTTTCGTGATTTTTTTGGCGATCAGCTGCGGCTGCGCAAGCAGGTGTTTAATGTTTTTGAACAGCTGTTCCGTGAATATGGATTTGAAGGACTTGAGACTCCGGCTCTTGAGTATGCTGATGTCCTGCTTGGTAAATACGGTGAAGACGAAAAACTTGTCTACCGTTTTACCGATTCGGGCGAGCGGGATGTTGCGATGCGCTATGACCTGACTGTCCCTACAGCCCGCGTCCTGGCTCAGTATCAGCATGAGCTGCCCTCACCATGGAAGCGCTACCAGATCCAGCCCGTCTGGCGTGCAGATAATACACAGCGTGGTCGTTATCGGGAGTTTTATCAGCTCGATGCTGATGTCTTCGGATCAAGCGAAATGATGGTGGAGGCGGAGCTGATGCTGCTGGGTAACAAAGCGTTGAGCAGGCTTGGGTTTGATTCTTACCGGCTTCGTGTTAACAGTCGCAAGGTTCTTAACGCGATTGCGTCATATTCCGGCAAGCCGGGCAAATTCGCTGACATTGTTTCTGCGGTTGATAAGTGGGATAAACGTACGCCTGAAGAGACCAGACTGGACCTGATAAACAGACTCGGGGACGAACAGGCAGCTGACAGGGTATTGCAGGTTGTCTCCGTCAGCGGGGATAATAACGAAGTACTGAGCACGCTTTCAGAGCTGCTTGCGGACATTCCTGAAGGAGTTGAGGGTATCAGCGAGATGCGCGAAATAGTTACCCTGACCGGAGATCCTGACTGGCTTGCTGTAGACCCGGTTATTGCACGCGGACTTGCCTACTACACAGGCCCGGTATGGGAGTGGGAGATCAGCGACGGCAATATTGGATCTGTAGGAGGAGGAGGTCGCTACGACTGTCTTGTCGCATCACTTGGAGGACCTGATATGCCGGCAGCCGGAACATCATTTGGTATTGAACGCCTGCTTGATATCATGCAGGAACGAAATATGAGCATTGCACAGGGGCCTATCACAACGCAGGTACTCGTGACTGTTATGTCAGAAGAACTTGCCGCAGCTTCGCTCGCAATAGCTGAAGAACTACGTGATAAGGGACTTACCGTGTCTCTGTATCCGCAGGTTCGTAAACTCGGCAAACAGCTGGATTATGCTAATAAAAACAGTATTCCGTTTGTTGTCATAGCAGGCGAGGATGAGGTTAAAGCAGACGAAGTGGTGCTGAAGGATATGACAGGCGGGACCCAGGAGTCAGTGAGACGAGCGGGTCTGGCTGATTTCATCCGTGCCCGTGTTGACTAAGCATACATATTCCGTGATAATTCACTATCTTACTTAACTCAGATTTTCCATGAACAAGAAAGTTGTTCTTATTGTCGGAGGATTGCTGCTTGTCTGCTGTCTTTTGACGCTGTGTGTAATGTTCGTGCTTCCTGCAGTCGGTGTTTCACTGCTGGAAAACCTTAATTTCAGCTCATCTTCAACCGTCACTGTTGGTGACTATGAACAGATCAACGTCAGCCGTGATCCAGCTGCAGACGAGACAAGATATGAGAGCGATGATCTTGGTTACTCACTGATTCTTCCCTCTGACTGGGATGTTACCGAGACTTCAAGCTCCGCAGCCGAATTCTCTGACCCTGAAGGCAGCAGCTCAATCAATTTTGAAGCATTTGAAGATCCTGCGTTCAGCCTGATTACTGATATCAACCAGGAGTTCTGTGATTCGTTCGGCGAGGGCTTCCGCTCAGGACTGCAGCTTGGCGCAGACGAGCAGGATAAGTTTCAGTTTGAACTGTTTTCACTGAACGGAAACGTGGGATGCCGTTCTGAAGGATCGATCTTTGAGGGAATCACTCAGCGGTACTATGTGTTCTTCAATGATGCAAACAGCAAGGTCTACTCAATCTTCTATACTGCATCTGATGACGGCAGTGACAAAGAGGCTGGAGAAATCATGAACACGTTCAGCTTCTAGGATACAAACGGATATTAAAGGGCCCTGCGCATGCGGGGCCTTTTTTTTATGCGACAATTCCGCCACCCAGGCATTCGTCACCACTGTAGATCACCACACTCTGGCCCGGGGCAACCGCCCGCACAGGCTGATCGAAATTAAAGGTTGATCCAGTGAGATCTCCGCTAACCGGTGTCTGTCTGTATCTCACTGAAGCGGCAAGGCTGTCCTGTGGTCTGTCAGTTATCCAGTGCAGATCAGTCAGTTCTGCCTCTGTTTTGAAAAGTGCAGGATGGTCTGACCCCATGACGACCAGCAGTTCATTGCTGTCTTCACGCTTGTCTGCAACATAATATGGTTTTGCTGCACCCCCGATACCCAGACCCTCACGCTGACCGATTGTATAAAACTCTATCCCGTCGTGCTCGCCGACAATCTCACCGCTGTCCAGATCGCGGATGACGCCCGTATGTACCCTTATACCCGAACGCATAAATGCTCTGACGTTGATGTCTCCAATAAAACAGATACCCTGGCTGTCTTTTTTTTCTGCCGTAGCCAGGCCAAACTTTTTTGCAAGCGTGCGGATCTCGGGTTTTGTATATTCACCGACAGGGAAGAGTGTCTTTGCTAGCTGCTCCTGTGTAAGCCGGTGTAAAAAGTAACTCTGGTCTTTTGCCGTGTCTTTTCCCTTCAGCAGATGAAATCCGCTTTCGTCCTGTCTGATGCGGGCATAGTGTCCTGTTGCGATCAGATCAGCACCTTTTGCAAGCGCTCGCTCAAGAAACAGTGAAAATTTGATCTCACGATTGCACATTACGTCAGGGTTTGGTGTACGGCCTGCCCGGAGTTCCTCAAAAAAGTACCCTACGACACGCTCACGGTATTCTTTTTCAAAGTTGAACGTCATGAACGGGATATCGAGCTGACTACAGACGGCTTCAACGTCCTTCTGGTCCTGTTCCCACGGACAGTCAGCCTGGATTCCGTAGCTGTCTCCGGACCAGTTTTTCATAAAGACACCGGTAAGCCCGTAACCCTGTTCCTTCAGAAGAGCAGCAGCCACAGAACTGTCCACACCACCTGACATGGCTACAAATACATGTGTGCTGGAATGTGACCCGTCCATCTGCAGATTATACCACTAGAACAGGCGGGTTTCGGGGTAGTGATCAGCCCAGACATACCAGTACATGCTGTACAGCTGGATCTCGGGCTGGATCTGTCCGTTGACTTTAAGGAGCGGATACCCTGCCGTGTGATCAATCTCAAACAGCTGTCCGCCCAGTTTGATCACAGCAGAGCCCTCCTGTACGAGGGTATCGAGGGGAACGGCGTAACTCCCGTTATTATAGGTAAAACCCACGATTCGTTCTTTGGGTGGTATTTCGTTTCTGACATTGAGAACTGGGCCAAGAACAGTGTTTGAACGGTCAAATTGCAGAAATGCAGGAAGGGTGTAGTTGAGATTGTAACCTGTTACAAATGTAGCGGTCTGCGCATCAGGAAACAGGTCCCTGGCATCAGCAAAGCTCCCCCGCCAGACCTCGATCCGGTCAAGTGTGGCACCGGTCAGCGGTCCTGCAAGCGCCTTGCCGGTCAGATGCGACCAGTATGTCCTGTGTCCAAGATCATAAAGCAGGTCAGCATTACGGTAAATGATACCCGATGTGTGCATGTCCATAATCTCGTTTTTATAGACGCGTTCAAAGGCCGTGACAGAATCGCAGGTGAAGCAGTAACTGACAGCTACAGGTATGCCTGCCAGTGTGTCGTTCACCAGCGCGTGCTTCTCGAGCAGGCGCAACGGGTACATCCGGCTTTCTCCTTCGACAGTGATGACAATCATTGTGTCACTGTCGCTGAGACAGGTCACAAGATCTTCAGGGTCTGCAAGCTGCGGATCTGTCACTGGAATGACCTGCTCGGTGTAGCCGTTGATCTCAGCTGTCTGTTTTTCAAAGTCAAACGATGATATCTCGGGATCAGGGTCGAGTACCGGGGGGATATAGGCTCGAGCTTCCTCAGCAGAGGTTGTCGGGCAGCTGAAAAAGGTCTGTTCGGACAGAATCGATTCGTCCCCGCCGCGCCCGATGGTCGTGAGGATTGCTATCCCCAGGGTAAAGAGTGCCACAACGGTCCATATCCTGTTTGTCAGGCCAAAAATACTACTGGCACGATCTGTGATTGAGGCCATGTGGAAAATAGTCAGATACGATACAATACTAGCACTTGTTAGATACCCGGTACAATGAAACGGATCACCCTTTACCGCTTCGGCCCTGCAGCCTCAGAGTTGCGCGAGCTTGAAAACCACTACCTGAAGCTGATTGCCCGCTACGCTAAGGTTGAGGTAAGGACATTAAAGGATCCCGGTTGTATAGTCAGTGAAGAACATCTGCCTGCAGGTGATCTGATTATCCTGTCAGAGCATGGACGCGAGTACACAACTGCTGAGTTCTCCGATCTTGTTTTTGCAGGTCAGCAGACAGATCTGACCTTTGTTCTCGGAAACGCATTCGGTTTTGACGCTGAACTCAGAAAGTCGGCAAAGATGCTGTCACTGTCAAAACTGACCATTGCCCATGATCTGGCCTGGGCAGTATTCCTGGAACAGCTGTACAGGGCGGGTAATCTGCATGCAGGAGGTCATTACCATAAATGATCAGCTGACAGGCTCCTTTGTCAGCAGCAGAGCATCAACCAGTGTACGCATTGCAAGCGAGCCGCGAGGAGGTCCGCAGAACTGCATTCGCAGTTTTGATACGGGAGAGGCACCGGTATAAAAACCGGTTGCCTGGGGTGAGACTTCAAAAAACTCGCTTGTAACATAGGTGTATTTGTATCCTTTGTAGTAAACGATTATCTCGTCACCGTTTTCAAGCTGATCAAGATAGGTGAACCATGCGTTTTCTTCGACCGCCCTGGTCTCATCACCCACAGCATGAGCAAACAGATAGGTAATACCGATCTGATCGGGTGTGGCAGTGAACATGCCGTGTGATATCCCCTGTTCCCATGAATTGACATACAGCTGTTTGTCACGGGGATCTACATTGAGCACAACGGGTTTAAACAGGCCGATCTTATCAATGCGAAGATAAAATCCCTGGGGATCGATTGTGTCCTCAGTAACTTCTGCAAAAACATCCTTGTCTGCCGCAATCAGATAGTCGGCATCCAGCTGCCCGGCTCCTGTCTGGGTTGCGTCTATCGCTGCAATGTTACTGCCGGATGCAACAAAGGTATTGTTAAGGGCGGGCTGCTGTTTTGTCGAAAACTGAATGACCGATGCACCGAGAAAGGCCAGTGATGCAATTGCAAATATTACGCTGATCTTGAGGAGCGTTTCCATCAGATCTCACCGTCAATCCCGGGTATTATGTCAATCCCGGCATCACCAAGATAGACACTGGGCAGTTGCCTGAATGAGCGCAGATCCTGTGTAAACCGCTTTGTCACCGGTTCTGTACTGTCCGGCGTATAGACTGTAATCAGCACATCAGCAGTCGATCTGAATGAAAAAACCTCGTCAAGCGAGTCATCAAGCAGATTGGCCAGATTCAGCTGGTATCCGCCGCTTTCGTTGATTCTTGCAGCTCTGCGCTGAGAGCGGGAATCGCCGTTAAGAAGCTCGATCACGACTATACCGCTCTGCTGAAAGGTAACTCCGTCCTTAGAAAACACCTGACCGTAGACAAGAAAGTTGTCACGCGACGTGATGTCACGTGTGGCGGTCTTTGCCCGGTAGGTTGATCCGTCTTCGGGATACGTTACACCGTCAGATGTGATTGTGAATGCATATTCTGTACCTGCATTCAGATCGGGTAGGGTTACAGCATGAGATGTGGACGGACCCTCCTCGACAAACGGTTTTCCATCCAGGACGATCCCGCCTGTCACTGCTTTTTCTGTGGTCCAGGTTACAAGTACTGATGTAGCAGTCTGACTGCTGATGATGATATTTGCAGGACGGTCGCTTTCAAAGGCGCTGATCCTGATATCGAGGTTACCGCTCTGCAGAATACCCAGGGTCAGCGGTATTGAAGCTGCAATCACGGCAACAAGAATCAATGACAGAAAGGTGCGGTTTTTCTTGTTCATGCCTATACTGTACCTGAAGATAAACTGTTATGAAAGTGCTATGGACATCACTCCCGGTATCTACCGCCATTACAAGAATAAACTGTACCGTGTACATTTTGTAGCACTGCACAGCGAAACTCAGGAGCAACTGGTAGTGTATGAGAGTCTGTATGACAACGAGACTTCGAGATTCTGGGTACGGCCACTGAAAATGTTTACAGAATCGGTAGTTGTTGATGGTATCGAGACTAAGCGGTTTACAAAGATCGAGCCGGATGAGGACTTGTGATTTTACCTGTAATACGTTAGTATTCAGGGTAAGCGAGCGGTAGACAGTGCAAGACCGCAGTTAGAGTGACAACAACAGAACAGACTTTTTTAAAAGCGCCATCTGGAACAGGGGTGGTACCGCGTGAAAGCGTCCCCTGAGTAACAGGTGGCGCTTTTTTTATTTTTTATAGATGTCAGTATGGAACGTATTCTCGCGCGGGATCTGCCTGCGCATACAGGGGAGCAGGTGCTGGTTAAGGGCTGGCTCCATACCTCCCGGGTTCTGGGTAAACTAGCTTTTCTGGTCCTGCGTGACAGATCCGGTCTTATGCAGGTGGTAGTCGAAGACAAAGCGCTGATTGATCAGCTCAAGACACTCCAGGTCGGCACGGTGATGACGGTCGCTGCAACAGTGGCTGCAAACGAAAAAGTGCAGGGTGGAGTTGAGCTTTCCGCTCCTGCGATTGAGATCCTCAGTGAGGTGACCGAGCCAATGCCGCTTGAAATCAATAAAGAGCATATCAAGGCAGGGCTGGATACTATTCTGGACTACAGACCGCTGACATTGAGGCATCAGCAGTATCAGGCGATCTTCCGTATCCAGGCGACTCTTGTGCAGGCATACCGTGAATTTCTCATCAGTGAGGGATTTACAGAATTTTTCGGTCCCAACGTTATTGGCGCATCTTCTGAGGGCGGTGCTGAGCTGTTTGAGGTTAACTATTTTGGCGAGCGTGCGCTGCTTTCGCAGAGCGCACAGCTTTATAAGCAGATGATGGTAGGGGTGTACGAACGGGTATTTGCGCTGATGAAGTGCTTCAGAGCCGAAAAATCAAACACCCGCAGACATCTTACCGAGGCCACCCAGTTTGAGTTTGAGATGGGCTTTATCGAGAATGTCTCTGAAGTGATGGATATGCTGGAGCGGGTTGTTAAGTTTATGATCGCCCGGGTTGCAGAGCGTCATCAGGATGAACTTAAGCTGCTTGGAGCTGAGCTGGTCCTTGCTCCCGGGGAGGTCAGATTTCCGCGCATCACGTTTAAAGAGGCACTCCAACTGGTGTTTGAGAGGACAGGAGTCGATGAGCGAGGTGAAAATGACCTGTCCCCATTTGCCGAGAAGGAACTCTGCAGCTTTGCGCGAGAAGAATACGGTACCGACTTCATCTTCGTTTCGCACTTTTTGCGGTCTAAGACAGCGTTTTATGCACATCCCAACCACGAGGATCCTGAAGTAAGCAACTATTTTGACCTGCTGTGCCGCGAGATAGAGATAGCCAGTGGAGGACAGCGTATTCATGAAAAAGAGATGCTGGTTGAATCGCTTGAGTTGAAGGGCTTAAATCCTGACGCCTTTGCAGATTACCTTTCTATTTTTGAGTTCGGCATGCCTCCCCACGGCGGCTTTGGCATGGGGATGGAACGATTCACTATGATGGCACTGGGTCTTGAGAATATCCGGATGGCAACACTGTTTCCGTCGGATACAAAGAGGATCGCCGGTGTCCGGCTGGCTGAAAAAGTATTTACCGGGCAGGACCTTCGTGATGAACTGCTCAGAAGCCTTAATGAAGGAGGTGTTTCGTTTACCGAGGTACAGCACGAACCGGTATCGACCAGTGAAGAGGCTGCGGCAGCCCGGGGTACAGACCTGTCTGCAGGAATAAAAGCGCTGATCCTGAAGAGCAAGAAGAGCGATGAACGCATCATGGTCTGCGTGCCCGCAGACGAAAAGCTGGATATGAAGAAGATCCAGGAGGTGACCGGCTCCCGTTACGAATTTGAGAAGCCGGAGGTCATCAAAACAGTCTACGGACTTGAAGTCGGTGCTGTACCGCCTTTTGGCAATCTGCTCGGTCTCAAAACCTACTTTGCAGCGCGCATCGCTGAAAACGACACTGTTGCATTTAACGCCGGGACAAGGACAGACTCAGTGGTGATGAATTCAGCCGATCTGATCAGGATAACAGAACCCCAGATCATATAACTGCATCCGCATCACTAAACAGGAGGCTCGAATGAGCCTCCTATTTTTGTGCTTTTTTTTGTCAAAAAACAGCAGAATTTTACTCCCGATACTTGCACTGTCAATAAGAATGGGTTACATTGGTGACAGGTGGTGAAGTAAGGTGAAAATTTGACAAACAATGCACTATTAAGTATTTTTACACCTCCAAGCTTCGCCAAAAATTTTGGCAACTGCCTCCAAAACTTCGGATAAACAAATTTTTTACCCGAGTTCACCACCTACAAAATGTTGATCGGAGAGTACGAAGGAAAGATTACTGAAAAAAACAGACTTGCAGTCCCGGCCAGGGTTCGCAGTGAGTTTAAGTCCGGACTGATTGTATCCAGGGGTTACGAAGGTTGTCTTTTGCTCCTTGACGGTACCAGATGGAAACAACTGATCGAAGTGGTCACAGCAAAGCCGCTTCTGCAGATGTCTATTCGGGATACGATGCGCTTTCTGGTGGGTGGTGCCCATCAGGTCGAACTCGATGCGCAGGGAAGATTTGTTATACCTTCCTCCCTCAAAGACTATGCCGAACTCGATCAGGATGTTGTGTTTGTCTCAGTACTTGACTGGGTCGAGATCTGGGACAGACAGAGATGGCTTACAAAATTGTCTGATCTTGCCGGTTCGGCAAGTGATATAGCAGAAAGACTGATGCAGGATTATGAAAAGTAAACACATACCGGTTCTTTTACAAGAGAGTATTGAGCAGTTGCATATCAGCCGGGTGGCATCTATGCAGATGTTACCCTCGGCGGAGGTGGTCATTCCCGTGCGATTCTTAACCTGCTGAATTACGGAACGCTGATTGCCATAGATCAGGATCCTGAGTCGGTAGAACGCTTCAGGCACTACCTCAAAAGCTCGGGGTTTTCCGAATCGGAAGACGCTTATCGCAAAGGCAAAACGACAGTCTACGTCCGGGAGGACAACTTCAGAAATATCGGAACGATCCTGGATCAGCTGTCGCTCGCTCCTGACGCAATCCTTGCCGATCTCGGGATGTCGACAGATCAGCTACGCAGCAATAAGGGATTCAGTTTTAGAGGTGAGGAGTTACTTGATATGCGAATGTCACCTGAGACAGCAGTTACTGCTGCTGACCTGCTCAATGTCCTGTTTAAAAAAGAACTGGAACAGCTCTTTACAAACTATGCGGATATCGATTATGCCAACAGGCTGGCTAATGCAATTATCAGGTTCAGGCGGGTGCGCCCGGTTCAGACGGCCGCAGACCTGCGCGAGATAATCGCTACAGTAGTGCCCGAGGGTAACCGGTCATCGTCAGCCCGGCTTCCCGAGGCCCGTGTGTTTCAGGCTCTCAGGATAGCGGTGAACGATGAATTCGGAGCTCTGAAGGATTTCCTGCAGGCAGCCTATGGACATCTGAAAGATGACGGAGTGCTTGCTGTTATCACATTCCATTCAGGAGAGGATCGCGTAGTAAAACAATTTATCAAAACACATAAACCCGAGACCGCCCTGTTCAGACCGGATACTGATGAACAGGCGTCAAATCCGCAAAGCAGAAGTGCAAAACTGCGGATCATTATTAAAAAACGAATTACTGCCCATGAACATCAGGAAATCAACAACTGAATCACCCTCTCTGCTGAAAAAGCTGTCTGTAGTTCTCGTGCTAATGTTTATTGCTATTCAGCTGTACGTTCTGTCAACGGTAGGAACCCAGGGAGAGCGTGTCAGTGAGTTGCGCGACCGTCAGGCAGAGGTAAAGATCGAAAATGAAATTCTGCGTGCACGTATCTCGGAGCTTCAATCCACAACCGAAATCCGCAAGACTGCAAATGAGCATTTGCAAATGCAGCCTGCACAGGTAGTATATGTTGATGCCAGTGAGTTTTACGTAGCGGCACAGCAATAAATGTCTGTAGCGAAAATCCATACCGCAAAACTGAGACTGATAGCAACGCTCCTTCTCCTGCTTGCCTTTGGCGCAATTGTACTTGCGTTTCGCTGGCAGCTGATAGATAACGAGCAGTTTATTGCTATCGCGAACGAGCGTTACCGTGATATACGTATCCCGTCATTGCGCGGAACTGTGCTGGCTGCGGATGGCAGCACACTGGCTTTCAGCGAACCCAGGTTTGATGTGTATATCTGGCTGCCCGAGCTTGAGCGTGCAGAGAGCAGGGGTTATCAGTCGCGTGAAGAGTTTACAGAAAACGTGGCAGAGATCCTTGCAACGGACGAGGAGAGTATAGAGTCGATTCTTGACAGCGGGCCCTGGTGGCTGAAGATAGCAGACAGAATTGATGTCGATACAAAAAACAAACTGGAGGAGGTCACACTTGGCGACAGTGATCGCCATCTGCAGGGTCTGCAGTTTGAATATGTAAGTCAGCGTGTATATCCGGAAAACAGCCTGGGCAGTCACATCATCGGGTTTGTCGGTTCAAACGCCACAGGAGAGCAGGTCGGTGTCGGCGGACTTGAGCAATACTGGGAGGGAAGTCTTAAACCTCAGGAGGGTTTTGAGTCAGGCGAATTTGACAGCTTCGGTAATCCAATCATCATCGGTGACAATGAACCGCTTGAACCCAAACCGGGTGTCACGCTGTATACGACCATTGATAAAACACTGCAGGGAATTCTCGAAAAACAGCTGAAACTGGGTGTAAACCGATTCGGTGCGGCATCCGCCACTGGTATCATCATCGACCCTAAGACCGGAGCAGTGCTGGCACTGGCAAATGTCCCGGACTACAATCCCAACGCGTACTATGAAGAAAAAGACGGTTCGGTATTCGGAAATCATGCAATCACCATTCCATATGAGGTCGGCTCAGTAGCCAAGGTGTTCACACTTGCAGCTGCTGTCGATCTTGAAACACTTGAGCCTGACACGTATGTTCTACCGCAAGGTCACCAGGCTGTGAGATAATTTCGCCAAATCCTCCTGCAGATGCGTCATGTGACAAGCTAACGGACAAGTTTGACTGTATCTGCACATTCAACCGTGAGCCGGTACGCGAACCGATCTCTGCAGCTGATGCACTGATCAACTCTGACAATATCGGGTTCCGCCATATCGCGCTGACAATGAGTTACGAGGAGTTTCATGAATATCTTGTCAGGTTTGGCGTCGGCAGAAGTACAGGGATTGAACTTGCCGGTGAATCAACCGGCCTTTTGAAGGATACTGACCGCTGGAATTATGCTGATCAGGCTGTATTCAGCTACGGTCACGGCTATCAGCTGACACCGCTGCAGACCATCAGCGGTATCGCCGCTGTTGCAAACGAGGGCAGGCGAATGCAGCCGTATCTTGTTTCCAAGGTAGTTGATGCCGACGGACGTGCAACAGTATTTAATCCTCAGGTTGTGTCTGAGGCAGTCTCACCGTCAACGTCCCAGGCAGTCACAGATGTGATGAACGAGGTGTTTCTCGGAAATATTCCTGAGCGCGAATACAAAGACCTTTCTGAGTATTACATTGCAATGAAGTCAGGAACGGCGCTGATTGCCAACCGCGACAGTGCTGGATATTCAAGTGAAATCAATGCTACCTATGTCGGGTTTGATGCTGCACCTGAGCACACATTTGCCATGCTGATCAAGCTTGAAGAGCCGCAGGTGGGTGACCTGTCGTTCTACAACGCCAGAATGGTCTGGCTGGATACATTCAAAGAGATCAAAGAGCACCTGGGAGTCAGAAAATACAGCCGCTAGTGTGAAATTACACAGGGCTCTTCGTTATAGAGAGTGTTACTTTACTGATACACACTATGTCATCGTATACGATTGAAGGTGGAACCCCCCTTAAGGTACTGTTACCCCGGGCGGAAACAAAAACGCCGCGCTGCCGATTATTTCTGCCAGTCTGATGACGCGTGAAAAGGTCGTCCTGCGCAACGTTCCCAATATCTCCGATGTCGCAATTCAGCTTAAGATTCTGAAAAAACTTGGTGCCAGTGTAAAACGAAACCTGCAGGATGGAACAGTTGAGATCGAGGCAACAGAGATCACATCTCACAAGCTGAGCAAGGATGATGTTATGAAGACACGCGGCTCTATTCTGTTCCTCGGAGCGCTATCCGGGCGTGTAAAGCAGGTCGAGCTCTGGTCTCCGGGCGGCTGCAATCTCGGCAAGCGTCCTGTCGACAGCTACCTGATTGCACTAGAGAGTCTGCACGCCGAGATCGAAGTAGAGGATACCTGTTTCAAGGTGGATGCGTCACAGATGCGTGGAGACAGAGTCTGGCTTTCAGAAAAGGCTGTAACCGGTACCGAAAACGTTATCATGGCAGCTGTTCTGGCCGACGGAAGCACAGAGATCATTAATGCAGCCAGCGAACCGCATGTTCAGGACCTGTGCAATTTTCTTAATTCCATGGGTGCCAAAATAAGCGGAATCGGAAGTGACAGATTGTATATTGAGGGTGTAGCAGAGCTGCACGGTACCGACCATACAATCATGACAGACTTCATGGAGGTAGGAACATTTATCGCGGCAGCTGCGGTTACAAAGGGTGAGATCCGGATCGAAAATGCGATTCCTGAGCATATGACACAGATTCTGTCAGAATTTGCGAAGCTTGGCGTCGAGACAGAGGTTGATGGTGATGCAATCATCGCACGAGCCGCAGAAGACATGGAGATACGTACCTATATGGATGGAACAATGAACAAAATTGAATGTCTTCCCTGGCCCGCGTTTCCTGCCGACCTGCTTCAGTTTGCAATCGTGATTGCAACACAGGCCAAAGGCAAAATACTGATCCACGACAAGCTCTATGAAGGCAGGCTGTTCTACACGCAGGAGCTTGTGAAGATGGGTGCAGACATATTTATGGCAGATCCCCACCGTATCGTTGTATCGGGTCCCGCACAGCTGAAAGGAAAGGTCCTGCAGTCACCGGATATCAGAGCCGGTATGTCTCTTCTGATTGCGGCACTGGCTGCCAAGGGAGAAAGTATTATTGAACGCGGAGAAATCATCGAGCGCGGATATGAAAATATTCAGGAGAAGTTCCGCTCCCTCGGTGCGACCATTGTCAGAAAGGAGGACTGATTATGAATCCCTTCCGGCGACTCCTCAGATTTGTACTCGGATCGTTAGCCAAAAGCGCCATCCGAAAGCACTCGATCGAGCTGATAGTAATTACCGGATGGTACGGGACAGATATCGCCCGCGAACTGGCATATACGGTTCTCAATGACACATTAAAAGTCCGGCGCAATACGCGTGAGATCTGGTGGGACTTTTCTCTGCCGCTTGCCATACTTGGCTATCCTGACAGAAAACGGTCGGTTCCAGGCTGGATACTTCTCTTGCTCAGGGCATCGCTGTATCTAACGTTTGCGCGGCCAAATCCGCATACACTTATTCTCAATGCTGACTGCACATTTGACCATACAGCACGCTACTGGGCATCATTTATTTCGGCTGACTGTCTCGTCATTCTGAACTATGACCGTGAAGCCGCAATCGTACGGGAGCTGTTACGGACTCAAAAGGAGGGGGCGACTGTCGTCTATAATCCTGAAGGTGTTCCCGCTTCTGTTCAAAAGTTTCTGACAGATAAGCGCACCGTCACATTCGGAAAAAAGGATCAGACTCTAACCCTTTCTGTGACAAAAGGAACCGTATCTGCATCTGCAGGATCATCACATACCACATTCCCGTTTCCGGCAACATTTGGAATCACGGCAGAGACCCTTGGAGCAGTGCTTGCACTAGCCTATGACAAAGGCATAGATCTGGCGGAGGCAGCGTTCAATACCCTAAAATTTGAACTGCCGGGTGCGGTTCTTGCTAAAATACGGAGTAAATTAGAGATTACCGCACAGCAATAAAAGAGATTACAGAATCAGAACAAAAGGATCTCTTCAGTAAGAAGAGCCTGTCAGCAAAGGATTTTTCACGGATATACGAGATCTACCATAAAAAGGTGCAGGATTTCATCCTGAAACGTGTGAGTAATCAGCAGATCGCCGAGGATCTTACGTCGGATGTATTTGAAAAGGTACTAAAATCAATCAATGATTTTCAGTGGCAGGGAATTACCGTTTCAGCATGGATATTCAGAATAGCCCGCAATCACGTGATTGACTACTACCGTAAAAACAGCAAGCGTAAAAAGGATACATCGCTGGACAAGGTCGTTAATATTGTCGCTTCATCCGCTCCCAGCGCAGAGACTGAGATGCAGGCTGATGAGGCTGAAGCAGGGCTTTACAATGCCCTGCGTGAACTGAAGCAGGAAGATCAGTATCTGGTGTATTACAAGTTTTTTGAAGAACTGTCCAACAAACAGATTTCAAAACTGACCGGAATGTCAGAGACCAATATCGGAACAAGACTGCACCGGATCAGAAAACGACTGGGCACTATTTTGGAAAAGAAACAGCTCTCATGACACAATCACATCCACTGCAACGCATAAAAAATGCCTACCATCTGCTGCAGTCCGTATGGGCAAACATCCGTAACGGCTGGCCGTCAAGGCAGCTGACCGTTATAGCTGTGACGGGTACAGACGGTAAAACCACAACAACCTCGATGATCTACCACATACTCAAAGAGAGTGGTCTTCCTGTTGGCTATATTTCGACCATTGAAGCAAGATAGGTGACCGTGTTCTTGACACAGGGTTGCATGTGACGACACCTGAGCCATGGGAAGTGCCGGTGTATCTCAGACAGATGGTTGAGGAAGGCATCACACACGTCGTGCTGGAGTCAACTTCATCAGGGCTTCAGCAAAACAGACTGTTTGGAGTCGGCTTTGATGCTGCGACCATAACAAACATCAAGACCGATCATCTTGAATATCACGGTACATGGGAAAACTATGCAGACGCCAAGTTCCGGGTCGCAACAAAACTCAGACATGGCGGTCTCCTGGTACTCAACAGTGACGACGATCGTTCTGCCGCCTGGCTGCAGAAAAAAAACTGCAGCCCTGCGTGACATCAAAATAATCTGGTATTCAAAGTCGCAGATTCAGGCACTGCATGAGTCGGTCAGCGGAACTGAATTTACGTACAAAGACCAGATATACAAAACTGCCGGTAATTGGTGATTATAATCAGGAAAATGCACTTGCTGCGATTGAGGTAACGAGCAGATACGTGACTGCGGAGCAGATAGCATCGGCTCTGGAGACACTGCCGGTACCAAAAGGACGGATGGAGATTGTTGCCAAAAAGCCCGTAACAGTTATCATCGATTTCGCTCATACGGGACACGCGCTCGAGGAGGCGCTCAAAGCAGTAAACAAGATCAGAGGCAAACAGAGCAGGGTTATTACGGTGTTTGGCTGTGCAGGCAGGCGCGACAGATCACGCAGAAGTATGGGAGAGGTGGCATCCCGCCTTGCCGATGTGCTGGTGCTGACTGCAGAAGATCCGCGTAATGAAAAACTGGCCAGTATTAACACCGAGATCGCAACTTTTGCTGAAGCGAACAAAGGAAAAATTATACAGCGTTTTGCAAAACAGGCAGACTACCGGGCTGCAGACATCGCAGCCTTAGCCCGCAACGTAAAGAATTCAGCTGAAGGCGGCTGTGTACCGGTTGTATGTTTTGATGAGGACTCGGTTAACAGCAGGCTTGATGCAATTGATGCGGCCATAGGCATAGCAGAACCCGGAGACATAGTCTTTGTCACCGGTAAGGCCCACGAACAGAGCCTCTGTTTTGGTGAGACAGAATATCCGTGGAGTGATCATGAAGCTGTTGCGGCTGTATTAGACAAACAGAAAGAAAAGTGAGATCAGTGCTGCAAACAGAAATGCTGCTTCAAACCCGAAGTTAAGCACAATAACCGCTCCAAACATGATTGCAACAGCGGCTGCGATGTTGGTTACCATCTCTCGCACAACAATGTGTTCATCCAGCTGGGCGTCTCTGTGCTTTTTAGCAGTCATGAGGTCATACGTAAGTACAATGTATGCCGAATCCTTCAGATTTGCGTTCAGTTTATAGACAATATCAGATACAAACACTCCCGGAGCCGAAGTCGCAAGTGTTCTCATAATCCAGCTGAAAAAGAGCAGCAGCGAATCCCGGCGCAGGAATGTTCTGCGGTTGTGCTTATCCAGAAACCTGCCGATGAGGAGACTCAATCCTACACTGATTATCAGTATTGCAGTAAACAGATAGCCGAAATCCTGGTATGAGCTCCCCAGCAGTAGAAACACGTACACAACCCAGAGATGTTCAAACTGGTCAATCGGCTGGTTCATGATTGCAAGTGTCGAAGCCCTGCGGAATGCTTTGTGTGTGAGCAGCTTAAACACCTTGCCGGTATATCGGAAGCGGAACGTCTCTATGGCAAACAGGGGGACAATTGACAGCAGGGCAAACATGGCTGATGCTGTGATCAACCCGGCCACACCAAAGGAAGCAGAGACGATACCTCCCAGAGCAGGATATATCACTATCGATACAAGGATGATCGCTCTGATCAGACCGTATTCGCTGCCACGCTTGCGTGCGTCTGTCAGTCGTGCAACATAATAAAGCACAGGAGTAAACATAAGCGGTCTGCCGATTGCGTTAAGTGCGATGTAGACAAGTACCGGGGCGTAGTTATCTGACGCAAGAAGCATAAGAGGCAGCTGACCAGCCAGCATCAGGACTGAGCCGATGATTATTGATGTCCGTGTTCCGACTCTGCCGATAAAGTCGGCAGTCAGCGGCACAAGCAGTCCGTGCAGCAGATGGATAAGCGCAAGAGGCGCAAGTGCATGAACCAGCGAATTATTGAAAATCTGGAAAATACTGAGCGTACCGAAGACGGTGACGAGACCCAGCGATACATTCGCAAGTGCACGGCTTGTTGAATAGTAGATTATCGTCTTTCGGTTCATGGTCAAACTGGCATGGTACAATCAGAACAGGCTGTAACACACACTAACAAATAAGCATCCATCCGTGAATGGCGGCACAACTCCCTAAACTGATAATCGTTGCGGGCCCCACTGCATCAGGTAAGACATCTTTTGCTCTTGCGCTGGCACAGCATTTGAATGCAGAACTGATTAATGCTGATTCCAGGCAGGTTGTCAGCGGTCTGGACATAGGTACAAACAAGGAATCCCTGACAGCCACAGGAAAAACCTTAGATAGTGACGGAAGAATCCTGAGACAGTTTACAGTCGATGATTCACAAACACGCGGCTGGCTTTACAACATCGTTTCCCCCGATCAGAAGTATGATCTGCAGCAGTTTATTACCGATGCAGAATCAGTTATCGGCAGCGTAGCAGCTGAGCATAATCTTATTGTCTGTGGAGGAACGGGGCTGTATATCGATGCACTTGTAAAGGGCTACCGCCTTGCTGATGCTGTTCCCGATACCGGACTTCGTAAGCGCCTTTCGGGTCTGAATGTCTCAGAACTGCAGAACGAACTGAAAACAGTCGACCCTCAGGCACTGGCCGCAAGTAATGACAGCGACCGTGTAAATCCAGTGCGGCTGATACGGCTGATCGAGAAGGCAGGAAAAACAGAGCTTCCCCCTGCAGCTAAGTATCAGACCGTACTGTTGTATCCAGACTATAATCGGGATGACCTCTTTAGAACTATTGAGACACGGGCAGAAAAGATGTTTGAACAGGGGTTCGTATCCGAAGTCGAGCGACTGGTATCTGAAGGTTACGCGGACTCCCCCTATCTGCAGGGAATCGGATACCGTCAGGTCATGTCGTATCTTGCAGGGGATCTGTCATATGATGAGATGCGAGAGCAGACTGCTGTCGCTCACCGGCAATACGCAACAAGACAGATTACCTGGTTTGAGTCAGCAGGCAGGGGATATAAACTTCGCAGGGTTCAGTTTACAATGGCACCGGAGAGATATCTTATTTCGGAACTGAAGCAGTGGTTTGATGAATAAAAATCTTATCAGGGCAGCAGTTGCGACTGGTGCGACAATACTACTCATAGTTCTGCTTTTTGCCGTAACAGCAAGGCCGCAGGAGCCAGGACCGACACCTGAAGTCCCTGTTACAAGCCAGACGGCAGAAGTAAGCCCTCAAGTGACAGCAAGCCCCCCCCCAAGGATACGAGGAGCAGAATATTCTGTATGTCAGTGAGGGGGCTCTCTGGATCACCGATGTTTCAGGTTCGGCAGGTCAGAGACTTACCAGTGATGACCCGGCGGATGAGGCGGTCTACAGCTCTCCAGGGTGGCAGTCGGAAAACCGTCCCTTTGCAGTAAGGTGTACGGAAGTCTGGACCGTCGAGGTGTTTGACCTGGTTAACGGCTCCCAGGAACCGGTATATACAGCCCCGGAGGGATTAATCATTGAAGCAGCAGGCTGGTCACACGACGGTGAGATCCTTATTGTACTTGAAAACAGCAGCGACTCGAGAAGAACGTTCAGGCAGGTACTGCCTGAACAAAAAGTGCTCAAGGAGTACGCGCCTGTTCCCGGGCGGGGTATCGACCCGCAGGATCAGGTAGGCGTACATTTCAGCAATGACGATACTGTTGTCGCACTTGTAAACACATATTCAGGTGAAAAAGAAACCATTGCTCTGCACAGCAGGGATGGTTCCGAGATTAAGACGATCAACGGCCAGGAAGAACGTCTGCCGGCCTTTCCTGCGTTTCGGGACAGAAACACAATGTTCTACCGCTTTGGTCCTTCACTGCGTGAGGTACAGGTGCAATCACAGACCGGTATATACGGACTGGCTGTGAGTCAGCCATTTACCGGCATGAACCTGGCACTGTCAGGTAATGGCCTCTACCTTGCTTACTGGGATATTGAAGCCGACGGAAGTCCATACCTTGGTTTGTATTCAACCTCTTCGGGTACAGCAGCAAAACTTACTGACGGATACGGCTACCCGCAATGGTTATCAAGCGACACTGTTCTTGCTCTTGAGGTCTCAGTACGTGAGGGATCGGACTTTCTGCAGACCGGCGGACTGGCAAGCATTGACAGAGCATCCGGTGGCGTCTCATTGCTTGTGGATGCTGTTGTCAGCAGCTATGCCTTGGAGTAGAATGGTCGTATGAAGAACCATACTGCTCTCGCACTTATTGCGCTGGTCTTCGGTTTCATTATTGTCTCCGCCAGCATCGGAGTATCACTTCTTCTCAGCGCAGGCCGGTCAGTCTCATCTGACAGCTCTCCAGCGATCACTTTCAGTATGAAGAGCGAGCACTGTATTCAGGGTGAACGGCTGAATGAAACGTTTGCCATCTGCGTACCGGATTGCAGCAAAAGCGGCTGCGAGCTGATAGAAACTGAACTCCGCACTCTTGGATCTGCTGTCAGGACTTTGACAGGCGAGCAGCATTCTCTGAAACCTGTATCGAATATGCGCACACTCGTTCGCTATACCGTTACAGGCAGCAGACTTTCTGCTGTCTTTAAGCAGGAGACGACAAAAGAGTTTGAGCCGTTGCGTGACAACAGACAGCTCCATGAAGAGCTCTGGAAGAGTCTTGTGCGCCTGCTTCCGGAATCGTATCTGAGGGATGTATCTGAACTTCACATCATGTCAGACGGTCCGGGATCCTTAACCTCCATGGTAATACCCGATCCACAGGATCCACTTTTGAGAATTATCCTGATTGATATTAAGGACTGGTCATCCGACCGTGGTGTAAATGATGCGCAGGTCGTTCTGGATAGCATCAGAATAAACACTGCCATGACCGTCATGCACCCTTCACAGGTTTCAACTCAGGAGGACTGCACGGTATCTGAGTCGGATTTCGTTTGTGCAGCCGACGGATCGATACTATCTGACTTTGCCGGACTGCACTGGTCTGCAGGTGACTACGAGACTGCTGCAGCTCTGGAAGATATACGCCAGCCTGAGCTGACAGACGCCAGATACGCCGCATACCTTGAAAAGCGATCAAATTTTGTCAATCCGTATGCAGTTACATCACCTGAATACGATCTTGCCGAGACTATGACGGAGTTTGTGATCGGGTCCCGACCGTCAAACGAGCGGCCTGTCGACCGCAAGGTTCTGTTTCTCTACACAAGACCTGAAATGCTGGCATTACGTGATTTCTTACGGGGACGTATTGCGTCACAATGAGGTATGTATTGCTTCCGGGCTTTTCACCGGGTAACAGAGAATGGGCATCCTCACTTGCAGACGCATTTAAGCAGCAGGGAATCGATCTTGAAGTGCAGAAGTGGCTGCACTGGGATGATGGTTCAGAAAACTTCAGAGTGGCAGAAGAGACTGAACGTTTTCTGTCAGAATATGCACGTGAGGATATCTGCGTATTTGCAAAGTCAATCGGAACAAGGTTCGTCTGCGAACTGCTGCGCAGACAGCAGGAAAAGCTGAACATTTCAAAGCTTGTACTGATGGGAATTCCGGCACTTCACAGAAATATTCTTGCTGGTCTCGGCAAACTCCAGCCGGAAAAGGTTACGGCAATTCAGAACAGTGGCGATCCTTTTGCATCCGCCAGCTCAGTGGCAGATTTTCTCGCAGAGTATCCTGCTGAACTGATAGTTAAAGAGTCAGACAGCCATGATTACCCGTATCCTGATGATCTGATAGCAATTGCGCAGGGTGTAACTTCCCGGCGTCTAACAGAGTAGAGATTAATTTATTAACATATCTGCCATGCCGCACTATGTCAGGGAATACCTGAAAACGGTATTCACCTTTGCCACAAAGGCAATGTTTGTGTTCTTTCTGGTTCTGATTCTTGTTATGCTTGCCTTTGCCCAGCTGTTCCGTCAGTCACAGCAGCTGCAGGATCCCCAGCATTACCGCGTTCAGGGTACTGCCGAGCGTAAGGTAACACCTGACACGATTTATCTGACTGTCGGTACACGGGTCGAAGGGTCAGACATTGTTGCGATCCAGACAGAAGCAAATAATAAGATCAATGCAGCTGTAAAGGCGATTGAAAATCTGGGAATTCCAAAAGAAAATATCCGGACATCAGAGTATGCGTTAAATCCGGAGTATGACCGCGAAGGCAGGGATATCACCGGTTACAGTGTAAATATTGAGGTACGTGTTACCGTTGAAGATGCCACGCTCGAAGAAAACAAAGCCGGTGATGTAATAAAAGTTGCATCGGGTAACGGTCTTAACGAAGTTCGCTCGCTTTCCTACGAGGTCAGCAACCGTGAAGAAATCCTCGAGGAACTCAAGCTGGAAGCAATTGAGGACGCTAAAGGCAAAAAGGATGCAGTTGCGGATGCAGCCGGTCTGAGACTTGGGGATCTGAAGTCCGTTGAAGAAGGGTATTACTATCCATATTACGATAACTTCGGCAGAGCAGAGACAGTCTCGGACGGAGCTGCTGCAGCACCAAGTGTACAGATCAGTCCCGGACAGAGTGAGCTGTCGATCACTGTAACCCTTGTATACGAGATACTCTAGCGGGTAAATAATACGGGAGCTGCAGTTCCTCGGCGGACTGCAGCTCCGTAATTTTCATAGTGTGTGTTCGTGTGTGTCTGCGCAGGATTTTGTAAATATCAAAATCGAAGCGGTACTGCATGCGGTCAGAGGAATTGAACTTTTCAAGGAGTGGTTTGCTGCTTCCTAGAAGACACCACTTGTCAATCAGAAACTGCTCACTGTCACCTTCGTTGTTCTCCTCTGTCAGCAGAACCGGTCCCTCCCACTCCCAGGCGTCAACACTGTATTCATGGAATGCCAGCATCAGCTGTGTGTTGTAATCCTCCGGTGTTACTTTTCCGCTGCAGGCACCGCTGCAGATACCGATTTGTGATGCAAAGCAGCTGCCTTTGCCCGCCTCAAGTCCGAGTAGTTTGTGGCAGAGTCCGTATCGTTTGGCAAAGTTTGCCAGGATGTGCTCAAGCTGTGATTTTGATTTAAAGACTCCAAAAAAACTGGCAAACTCGTCAGGTGATACAGACGGAACCTCAACACGCTTGAGGCTGATATAACCGTCATCAGTGGTCTCTTTAAGCAGAAGCAGCATGCCACGGTTTCTGCGCAGCATCCGGTTGTACAACGGAATCTCTGTTTTAATCATCAGTGCCTCGCGCAGCAGGGCACCAAGCTCTCCTGTCGTGCGGATAGTTCTGATGCTTGAGTAATTTTCGGTGAACCTGTTTGCACCAGAACGGAGATGGTCCTGGACCCGCTTCTTAATGTTTATGCTTTTACCGATATAGAGCGGACTGCCTTGTTCGTCTTCAAATACATAGACTCCGGGTCCTTCGGGCAGGTTAACAACCGGTTTATTTCGGGCTGAGACATGCTTCTCGAGCGTGATCTCTGCCAGATGGCGCATTACCTGCTCATCAGAATGATCCTGCCGTGAACGTTCGATAAAGTGATGGATAACAAATGCGTCGTCAAGCGCGCGGTGCCTGTTTTCGACAGTCAGACCGAGCCTGGCAATGATGTGATCAAGTCCGTGACGTCTCTGCGCAGGGTACAGTCTTCTGGACAGTTTAACGCTGCATGCGTAGGAAAAGCTGCGCGGGAACGCGGCGCGTTCAAACTCTGCCGCAAGAAAGCTGATGTCAAATGCGGCGTTGTGTGCAATCAGCAGAGAGTCTCCGATAAAGGTGTCAATCTCTGCTATGAGCTCGGCAAAGGTACGCTCTGAAACAAGATCATGGTCAGTAATCCCGGTCAGTCTGCTGATAAATGCAGGCAGCGGTATTTCGGGGTTAATCAGCGCGTTAAAACGGTCAATCTCTTTTCCGTTCTGCACTTTTACCATTCCTATCTCTATCACGCGGTCATCACCGGCACGTACACCGGTGGTTTCAAGATCAAACAATACCATGACCGGGTCGCGGGTGATGTTTGCTACAATTGGATCTGAACCTGTTTGAATCATGCAATCACTAAGAACAATCTGCGCTGTGCTGCTCATTATTGTATCAGGAACAGCCTGTGTACAGCCACTGCCGGAAGATCAGGATACACCGCCCGAAGCAGTGCCGGTCGCAACCGGTAAACCTCTGATCCATGGATGGATACCACACTGGGAGATTAATGCAGGTATAGATACAATGGAGTCATATCCGTTATTTGCCAGTGTATCTCCGGTCTGGTACGAGGTCGGGGCAGGCGGGACTCTTCTGCCGGTTGGTGGTGACCGGGACCCGCTGATCAGGTATTCCGCTCAGACTGAAACTCAACTGATCCCGTCGATAGCATCCTTTGACCATAACACGTTCTCCTCTCTGGCTGCGACCGACGAGCAGCTCTACGCCCATGCTGATGCAATCCTGGCAGAGGTTGACAGGTACGGATACGACGGTATTGATCTGGATTATGAATCTGTCAAGCTGGAAGACGGTCCTGCATACATGACACTGATTCGCACGCTCGCCGAAGAACTGCATGCACGCGAAAAACTGCTTTCGGTTACTGTTCTGGCCAAGTGGGGTGATCAGGTCGCCTACGGCTACCGACCAGAGACCAGAGCAGTTCAGGACTGGACAGAGATTGCTGTCCACGCGGACCAGCTGCGGATAATGACGTATGATTTCACCTATCAGGGTGCTACATATCCAGGGCCGATTGCACCCGAGAGCTGGGTTCGAGCTGTGACAGAGTATGCTATTGAAAAAGCACCACGCGAAAAGCTAATACTAGGTGTCCCGACTTACGCGTATGAATGGTTTCAGCCTCAGGGGAGCTCTGAGACCCTGCTGCAGTTTGAGCCGAACGGCCTGACCAATCCGCAGTCTGAATCAGGGAACGCACGTTCATATCCGTTTTCCACCGTTGAACGCATTCTCGCCGAATATCCGGGTGAATCTGTGTTTTTTCAGGGCGAACATATCTACCGCTACAAGAGGTCGGGAGAAGACAGAGTAGTCGTCTTTACTGACCCTCAGGGCATACTTGATCGCTACCGGCTGGCTGAAGAATATGGTCTGGCTGGGATCAGCTTCTGGCGTCTGGGCGAAGAGGGTGACCTGTATTCGGATCTTTCCTCATATCTGGATTAGCTGTGTTGTTTCGGGTAGACTGTTTTTTATGATGTACTATCTCTTCATAGCACTTTCGTTTGCCGTTGGACTTCTTTGCGGTTGGGCTATGCGAAACGCAGTTGTCCATGAAAAGAAAATCCTCAGTCAGCTGAAACGTCCGGGCAGGATACTTGCCATACTGTATTCAGAAAAGCATGCCAAACATGTCGCATTTGACCTTACGGTAGGCACGATTCTGGGTCTCTGTTTTGCGCAGATTTCATCACAGGTCTGGATGTACAGCGATCTGCCACTTGCCCTCAAACTTGTGGCAATTAAAGTGGTCGGAATTATCGTACTGCTGCTTGTCTATCTCGCGGTTTACGACCTCCTGACGATGGAGATTCCTGCAGCTGTCAGTTATCTGGTACTTGCGATTCTCATCTGCGCCAACGCAGTGTTACTTGTTGTTGCAGGTACAGGCAGTATTACGCTCTGGCAGGGTAATGAGATCTGGCCTCTGAGCAGCTTTGCTGCAGGAATAACGGGTGCATTTCTGGTGGGAGTAATAGTTGTTGCTACAAAGGAGCGTGGCATGGGAGCAGGTGATATCTTTCTAGCCGCTATTCTGGGACTTGCACTTGGTCTGTCAAAATCGTTTGTCGCATTTTACGTCACCATCCTCAGTGCAACTGCTGTCGGTCTGGTTGTCGCTTTCCGCAAGGGGACACTTAAAAACGTTCCGATTCCGTTTGTACCGTTTATTGTCTTTGGCATTCTCATAACATTTCTTTTCTGGAATCTGATCCTTCCGTTTCTGCAGTATTCTGCAGGTCTCAGCTTTTTACGCTGATCAGTTACTCAGTGAAGGGGGATTGCTTGAATAATCAACGATGTATACTTCTGTTATTTCTGACTCCATAAATCCTGCCGAAATACTTACATTTTTAAGTGTCCCGCCGGCGTCTGTCACCGTTGCAGTGCAACTTCTGCCCGGATAGCTGTCAGGATAGGTTACAATAAAGCTACCCAGATAATTATTATCACTTCTGATCAGACGTACCGCCTCTTCGAGACAGGAACGTGTCGTAAGGCGTGCGTACACACTGTCAGAGTAGCCGCGTGTAGAGACTGCAACATCTGAGGCAGCGAGCAGGAGAGCGATACCGCCTGCCAGCAGTATTGCCATCGACAGGATCAGAATGGTCAGCGCGATGATTCCCTTGTGCTTAGTTTTCATAGTTGATCGAAATACTTTCAAGAACCGGAGTGAATACCTTGTTGGAGGTCAGGTAAACCCTGTACTGTATGTAGCGTCTGTTGTTAATACTTGCAGGAGTGTACTCACCAAGTGCATTGGTAAAAAATGTCGACCCGGTGCCATCGGGACCCACCCACGGTTGTGCTGACAGGTCTGCGGTGTTGCCGGCCCGGATCTGCACCTGTATGTCTGTATTTTCTGCAAGTGTTTCATCCCAGTAGACCGAGTAGAACTGAGTTGAGGTTGAACCGGTATCAAACACCTGTGAGATGTAGTCTCCTTCTTCAAGATACTCATCACCCTGACCGCCACCGCCACCTCCGCCAAATTCGCCTCCAAGGATAATGGTGAGTTCAGCCCCGGAGTCATCAACAAGTACGTATGACCAGATTTTATTTCCTGAGTCGACAATACCCTCGACACCAAGTGCACCCTGGTTCATCTGCATACCGCCACAGTATGATGGTGACAGCTCGTTTGAAATATCAAGCACCTGATACTCTTCGCCTCCGGTGCCGACAAGTACTGCTCTGCTGTCCTGTTCAATTACAGTCAGGTCACGGATGGTTGTCCCATTTGTATTGTAGCTTGCAATAATCGGACGGTTGCCTGTTTTAACCGAAGTGTCAATGATAAAGAACTCAGCCTGCGAAACCGAGTTGCTGGTACCAACGTATGCCCGTGTGCCTGCAGCGTTGACAAATACCGTGTTGGCACTTTGTGCGTTGAGATCAGCCTGACCGACCGCAAAGATATTTGACGGGTTTGTAACATCAATAATCTGAAACTCGATTGAGGCACCCTGGATTGCGATATAGGCATAGTTTCCCACAACCATCATATCAACGCCGTTTTTAATCAGCTCTACCGAGTCGAGCTCAGGGCGGGATCCTGTTCTGCTGCTCAGGTCAAATGTTCTGAACGTGCTGCCCTGGGTCATGTATCCGACGTTTCCCTTGACCCAGACCGCATTGCCATCCGTGGAAGACGAGGCATTAAAGTAACCTACATACTGCAGATTATTCTGATTTGAGGAGTCAAAAATACCGACCTCGGCTCCATTATCATCCGATGTCACATAGACATAGCCGGGCTCGGCATAGATATCGTTGAGCTTGCTGAGTGTGCTGTCGGTATCAAGCTGAGTCACCACCGGTGGTATGTCACTCGTGATGCTGACACTGTCAAGACCGGGACCGGACGCGTTGCCTCCTGTAGAAAGGTATGCGTAATTAGGAATCGCAGAGATTGAAGTCGGGTTACCCTGGCGCTGCATGTTGTAGGTTGTCGAAGTCAGAAACGGCAGACACCAGTCAGGCTCAATCTCGTCCTCCAGGTCAAGCTCAAGCGCCCCTCCATTTGTGGAAGTAACAATGATACCGTCGCCGGTTCCATTAGTAAAGTCAGACTGGATCGTCTCAAGCCAGACAGGTGTGTTCCAGTTGGTTACTATCAGCGCATGCTCTGTGGTCAGCAGTACGCCATCGCTACCAGTCCAGCTTACGGTAAAGTTGATCAGTCTGCTGTTAATGTCCTCGCTGCCGCCGGTATAAATAATTGTGCCCAGATCATCCCTGAAAACTCTGTCAATCGTAAAACTGATCTGGTAATCTTCGTTCTGCTTGGGACCGTTTGCGATAGAATATGTGTCGCTGGTGTAGGACAGGCTCTTCTCACCGCCTTCGGTATTATCAATGATTGACTTCCACAGGCTCTGTTTGTTTACAAGCAGGGCACGCATTTCCTCCTGCAGAATGGTGGCAGCATTAACAAAGCCTCTTGTTCTGCGGGTGAAGGTGGCTGCATCAGTGGCAAATACAAAAACTGAGGAAAGGACAATTGTGATTACTGCGATAACTACGAGCAGCTCAACCACAGAAAAGCCCTGAAATTTTTTTGCCCGCCTGAGCATGAATATAGTCAGCAATATTAATCAACTGTAACTGTTTCGGTTTGTCTGTGCAACTTAGAAGTCCAGCAGAAACGCTGACTCCACCTCACGTACCACATCCGGAAACTTATCAGAGGTATACGTTGCAACAACTCTGATCCCCACAAGCGATCCGTCTGACAGTTCAACAGGTTCAAAGCGCAACTGTGTGACCCGCAGTTCTCCGGATGAGATAAAATTATCAACCCCTTCCTCGCTGAACTCGATCCGCTGCGAGTCGAGACGATAGATGTAATCATCGGTTCCGGCCGTAAGGTGCAGTACGCCGTTGTTGTTGTCAAACACGGAGGTCCCTGCATTGATGGCCGATGCGCGGTTGAATGTATCCTCCATATGATTAAACAGAAACAGGACGGAGCGTTCTACCTCATTCTGGACGAGACTGCGTCTGTTGGACTCAGATACACTGAGCATAAATGCGATGACCACGGTGAACATGACACCAAACACGGCAAGATACACAAGAGTTTCAATCAGAGTTATCGCCCGTTGTCTCACCATCAGAGTGCGGTTTTAAGATATTCTATCAACCCTTCGCTGTTGACCTGCAGCCTGTGCTGGTACGTTCCGTCAGTATACGAAGCGTAGCCAAACACGTCAGGCCTGAAGGACCCGCTGGCAAAGACAACCTCTGTCGCACCGCCTCCAAATGCTGTCTCGTCAAAGGCGACACCTGATGGCAGTCCAAATTCTGCCGTATCAGTGGCGGAAGCGAGCGAGGGACCGGTAAAAACGGTTATACCGTCAGCGTCAAAAGCTATCCCGTGATCGTTACCTCCGTTTCCCGAAAACGACAGCTGCTGCTGCAGAAAAAAGCGTGAAGTCATGTCTCGCATGTACGCATCTGCATTGGTCTGAATAATGCTTGATACCGTGAGAGGAATAGACACAAGAGCGATTGCAACAAGAACACCCATCACAACAACTATTTCAAGCATTGTGAATGCTTTATGCTTCATCCGCGTATTGATCCGGTCAGCTGGTAAATCGGCATAATGATAAACAGAGCCAGCAGACCGATCATGGCTCCGATAAAAACAAGCAGAAGAGGTTCAAGCAGGGTTGTCAGATTGCTGCTCATCTCTTGTACCTCTTCTGAGTAAAAGTCGTACAGATAGTTGAGGTTTTCCTCCAGAGATCCCGTCTGCTCACCAACATCAATCATTTTTACAAATGTACCGGGAAAGTATTTTGGATAGGTGCTGAGTGTATCGGCAAGATTATGGCCGCTTTTGATCCCTTCATATACATCTTTGATCGCAAGCTGGTATTTGTAGTTTTCGACTGTATCGGCCGTGATCTTAAGTGCTGTCTGGATCGGCATACCGCTTTCAAGCAGAATCCCAAGAGTCCTTGAGAACTGCGTAAGCATATTGTTCATGGCAAGCGTTTTCATCACCGGTATCTTTAGACCGAGCGAGTCCTTAAATCTCTTTCCCGGCTCTGTTTTAAGCAGCCTCATAATTATCAGGATCAGAATGACTGCGCCTCCGAGAATTGCTATACCATTGGCCCGGATAAACCCTGCAAAGTTAAGGACAAACACGGTAAACTCTGATTTATTTTCAAAGGATGCAAACAGCTGTTCAAGCTGGGGCAGAATAAAAAAGATGACACCGGTCATTTCAAGGACTGTAATCGCAAGTACAATCATAGGATAGACAAGCGCACCTTTGACTTTACGCTGCAGTTCAAAGTTTTTCTTCAGATAATCCGCAAGAAAGAGCAGGTTTTTCTCAAGCGTTGCTCCCTGTTCACCGATACTGATGATTGAGATGATAATCTCAGAGAAGATATCTTCGTGTTTACGCATAGCATCAGCCAGATTCATTCCTGATCTGACATCAAGAAGAATCTCTTCATATGCTTCTTTCAGCTTCTCGTCAATTGCCTGATCTGCCATTACTTTCAGCGCATCCTCGATAGCAAGACCCGTCCGAAGCATGATTGACAAATGTCTTATAGAGAGCGCAATATCAAGGGGGGATACCTTGTGAAGAATGTATATCTTTTTACCTTTGACAACCTCTAGTACCATTATTCTTTAAGGGCAGTAACACGGATCAGCTCAGACACCCCGGTGACACCGGCTTTAAGTTTTTTTACGCCATCCTCTACAATCAGCACGAGACCGTTCTTTCTGGCCTGTTCGTAGATATCGTCAACGCTGGCATGCTCTGTGATCAGTTTGCGGATGGATTCATCAATATCAAACACTTCATACAGACCGACGCGTCCTTTAAACCCCGTACCGTCACAGACATTGCATCCTACCTCATGATAAAGTTTTTCTTCGGGCTTGAGAAGCGCTGCAATATCAGGACGCATCTTTGTCAGTTGCTCAAGGTCAGCCTTAGTAAGCGTAAACTCTTTTTTGCATTCGTCGCAAAGTTTACGGGCAAGACGCTGGGCAATAACCAGATTTACTGTTGATGCAACAAGAAAATCCTCGATTCCCATATCGATCAGACGGGGGATTGCTGTGACCGCATCATTGGTATGCAGCGTTGAAAGCACAAGATGTCCGGTCAAAGCTGCATTGGTGGCAATACGTGCAGTCTCCGCGTCACGGATCTCACCAACCATGATGATATCCGGATCCTGACGCAAAATTGAACGCAGACCTGAAGCAAATGTCAGATTGGCCTTTGTATTGATCTGAATATGGTTGACTCCTTCAAGGTCGTACTCAACCGGATCTTCAACCGTGGTAATATTCACCTCAGTCGAGTTAAGGATCTTAAGTATTGAATACAAAGTAGTCGTCTTGCCGGATCCCTTCGGTCCTACCGCCAGGATCATACCGTAGGGCTTGTTGTATGCCTTTTCTACAGCTTCGAGCTCGTTATCCCGCAGACCAAGGTCCTGCAGTTTAAATGACCGGCCAGCTGATGTAAGCAGACGCATTACAACTTTTTCACCACGTGTAATCGGCAGAATGGATACGCGGGTATCGAGCTTTTTGCCATCGAAAATAAAACGGATACGTCCGTCCTGTGGAGCAAAGTGCTCATCTGTACGCAGCTTGGCAGAAACTTTGATCTTAAAAATCAGTGCCTGCTCAAGGTTTTTATCAATGGTGAGAACTTCACGCAAAATACCGTCAACACGGAACCTGATCAGCAGCTCGCTCTCCTGTGGCTCCATATGAACATCTGATGCTTTGCTTTTGAGGGCGTTAAAGACTATGCTGTCGAGCAGCTCAATAATATTTACAGGCCCTGCAGTTGCGCTGATATGCTCAATTTCTCTCTTTTTTACTGTCTGGCCTTTGAGCGCAGCTTCGTTTGTGGCCTGTTCCTTTTTACTATTCTGTTTTGCATCCTCTTGTGCCTGACCGGTTTTTTCAGCCGGGGCAGCCTTTGTTTCTTCGGCCATGGTTGTCAGGTGTAGTTAGTATCAGTATATGGATTGCGTCTGCAAAAGAAAGGGGAGCCTTACGGCTCCCCTTAAAAGTCTTGGTAAGTGACTATCTGGATACTGAGATAGTTGTACCTTCTGCGTCAGGTGCAGAGACTGTTACGCGACCTGAAGCCTCCTGGCAGATGGTGTATCCTGTGTCAGCTGCTGCTCCTGTCTGAGGATCAGTCGGAATTGCAACCAGGTAGGTAGGTACCAGGTTGGTTGCAAGATCCACACATGCTGTGTCTGTACCGACACATGATGCAGATGTTGTACAGCCGGGGATTGTGCCAAGGTCACCGATGGCATTGCCCTGCTGTGCAGTGTACTGAGTTACAGCGTTAAGAATCTGAGTTACATCAGATGAGCGCTGAGTGTTGCGTGCATCCTGGAAGTTCTGCTGCGGATTGATTGCAATAATCGTGATTGCAGCTAGGATAGCAATAAGAGCGACTACAACAAGGATTTCGATAAGAGTGAAACCCTTGAGGTTTTTGGTGCTATTGTTCATAGCGATATTCTATATAAAATAAGTAAATATACCGGCTTGTATCTGAAAAGCTGAGAACTGCAGGATCTCAACCTCAAACACAAGCCATTGGCGTCCTTTCGGACTGCCGTTTTCAGCGACGGACATCAGCTTTTTAGTAGCTGCTGTCTGTCAGCCAATTTCAACTGCCGGAACCGGGCTGCAATACCGTGATTGTTCCCAGTTCCGGAAGTTGAAGCAGTTTTACAGTGTCGCGATCCACTGTAAAAACAGTACAATTGGCACTGATTGCTAGTTGATGAGTAGTATTCGATGGTTTGGATGATTTTCGCTGAGTGTACAGGTGACTACTCATGCAGGCAGATTTAGTTGTAAATAGAGCAGATTGCAATAACGTATTTCAGTTATGCTTAGTATAGGAACAGCATTTTTGCGTGTCAAGAAACAAACTGTAAATAACAACTTTGTATCCCATTGTCATTATTATGAAACCAGCAGCAGTTGCAAAGAGCTAAAATATTGTTACGTTTTTCGCAGGAGGATATACAGCATGTTCAGATATATGAGATGATCCACACGCATGAAGAGGGAGAATCGAGCGGGTCAGTAATGCAGAAACGTGCGCAGGTGATATATGCAAATACTGGTGCCGAGGAGAGGAGTCGAACCTCCACGTCCGAAGACACTGGTTCCTAAGACCAGCGCGTCTACCATTCCGCCACCTCGGCACATTACCAGCGTTTGACCACACGTACCAGACAAAGATCAGCTCTGTCCTGCACATACAGCACTCTCATGACGGTATTTGGCCAGCCATGAAGTGTTATTATACCAAAGCACTGCACCCCATGCTATCATACACGTGCTAGAATTACGTATCGTGGCTGAAAAAACCCCGATGATGCGACAATATGAGTCGCTAAAAGCCGAGCACCCCGGTTGTGTGCTGCTGTTTCGCATGGGCGATTTTTACGAATGCTTTCTGGATGATGCCCGGCTTGTCTCCAGGGTACTGGGTATTACACTGACAGCACGCGGAAAGGATGAAAACAGAACCGCGATGGCAGGAATACCCTATCACGCCCTCGCACAGTACCTCCCCAAGCTTATCCGGGCAGGACATAAAGTAGCTATTGCAGAGCAGACCGAAGAGCCGCAAAGCGGAAAACTGGTCGAACGTAAAGTAGTCAAAGTGATAACTGCCGGCACCGTGATGGATGAAAACACGCTTGCCGAGGATGACAATAATCACATTGCTTCAGTCATCAGCATCAAGGGCCGCTCGGGTATCAGCTGGGGTCTTGCCTACGCTGATGTCAGTACAGGCGCGTTTTTTGCAGGTGAATTTGCGGGAATGCACCGTCTGCCCGAAGCACTGATGCACGAGCTTTTCAGGGTGAGACCCTCTGAAGTACTGATACACAGGGATGATGAACGTTCCCAGATCGTGTCCGAGCGCTTTCCGGTAACCCTGCTTGACGAGATGTATACCTGCTCTCATGCAGAGGCAGAGCGCACGCTCAAGGAACAGTTTTCGGTTACTTCCCTCAAAGGATTCGGTATTGAGCAGCAGACAGCTGGAGTTATTGCGGCAGCACTGCTGGTAAAGTACATGGCGGATACCCAGAAGACCCGTCTTGAACATCTCACCTCAGTAAGGCAGATCCAGCACAGCGAATGGATGCTGCTGGATCAGTCGACTATCCGCAACCTTGAACTTGTATATCCCCTCAGATCAGACGGCAGAATGGATCAGACATTGTACGGAATCCTTAATCACTGCCTCACACCGATGGGGCAGCGGATGCTGCGACAGCATATCCTGCGTCCTCTGATCAGCCGTGATGCAATCATGGAGCGCCTGGACTGTGTTGAACTGTTTGTAGGCAATGCGCATTTGAGAACGGAGGTGCGTTCTCACCTTGCTGAGATACCTGATCTGGAGCGTGTTCTCGGCAGGATCGGAACAGGCGGTGCAAATGCACGGGATCTGATCTATCTGGCAACGGGACTGGAGCATGCAGCAAGTACTGCCAGACTGCTGTCTGCAGCAAAAACACCGCCCGGTCTCAAGGCCGACACGGCGCGTCTTGAGACTCTTGAAAAGAACGTAGTCAGCCTCATCAGGCGTGCAGTGGTCGAAGATCCACCGGTCACGGTGACCGAAGGCAACATTATCGCCCGCGGTTTTTCAGCAGAGCTGGACACGCTTAAGCAGGCTGAGCGCGAGGGAAAGGAGTTCATCAGAAACCTGCAGAAGCAGGAAATTGAAAACACCGGGATCACTTCGCTTAAGGTGAAGTTCAACAAAGTATTCGGCTATTATATTGAGGTCAGCAAATCCAACCTGGATAAGGTACCTGCCCACTATGTGCGAAAACAGACGCTTGTCAATGCAGAACGCTTTATCACTGATGAACTCAAGCACTGGGAGGAACAGGTGCTTGGAGCTGAGGAGAAATCTGCAGCACTTGAATACCGGTTATTTGAAGAACTGCGTGCCGGTGTAAGTGCACATATTCGCGAGATACAGGAGGTGGGGAGTGAGATCGCCCGCATAGACGTTGCGTCTGGGCTGGCCGAGGTTGCAGCACTAAACAACTACGTCAAACCGGATCTGCGTGAGGAGGGGGAAACAGTTATCAGCGGAGGCCGGCATCCTGTGGTCGAACGTTTTGCCGGAACAGACTTTATCCGCAATGATACATTCTTTAATGATGACGAGCGAATCCATCTGATAACAGGACCGAACATGTCAGGTAAGTCCACATACATCCGTCAGGTGGCGCTGATTGTGCTGCTGGCTCAGACAGGCAGTTATGTTCCGGCGGACAGTGCTCAGGTGGTGATTGCTGATCGTGTATTTACACGCGTCGGTGCCTCAGACAACCTTGCCTCCGGTGAATCTACATTCATGGTTGAGATGAACGAGACAGCGAACATTCTCAATAATGCGACGGTACGTTCACTGCTCATACTTGATGAGGTGGGCAGGGGTACAAGCACATACGACGGCATTGCCATAGCGCGGGCAATCGTTGAGCACCTTGCACGGATAGTGCCGGCCCGCACGCTGTTTGCGACACACTACCATGAACTTACTGAGCTTGAGTCGCTTGAATCCTGCATTGTCAATTATAATGTGCAGGTGCGGGAACATAACGGTACAATACTCTTTATGCGAAAAATCGAACGGGGCGCTACAGATAAAAGCTACGGTATTCATGTTGCAGAGATAGCCGGTCTACCACGTTCCATCACAGAACGTGCCTATCAGCTCCTGAGCGATCTTGAATCGCAGCGCGAAAAACCTGCCGATCATCCTCAGCAGCTCAGTTTCGGTCAGCTACCTTCAGTAAGTCACATCGAGGATGCATTACGCTCAATCGACACAGACAGTATGACTCCGCTTGATGCGCTGAAAACTCTTCATGACCTGAGATCTGAACTGGAATGAAAGACCTGATCCCGTTTTCACAGCATCCCTCGTTTCAATCGCTACTTGCAGCGGTAAAAGGACACTCAGATGAGGTTGAATTGATCGAGGTCAGCGGCGTTCCCCTGGCGTTGCATGAGGATCTGATTGCAACGGTCAGTTCTGAAGCGGAAGCAGGTGTAATGTATGCCGAGCGTGATGCGCACGAGTTGCGCAACTACCTGGAGACAGTCTTTATTCTGGAACTGTCAGGTCGCTCTCTGTCAGAGCTTGTGCAGCTTCTGATTAACCATGAGTACTCTCAGAATGCACGGGTCGACAGTATTGGAGAATTTGCGGTTATCGGTGATATCCTTCAGATCTGGCCCCCCGGCTACGAACATCCGCTGCGGGTTTCATATTTTGGAGAGGATTTTGAATCAGCTGCATTTTATGACGAGATATACGGAAAACAGCTGCATACTGCTCAGACTGTTTTGATCGGGGATCTGCGCGCGTTTGAATCCCAGGCACTGATGAGTGCGCTGTCAATCCCCCTTACTCACCAAAGGGCAGCAGCATCGGTAGTTGTATTCGGAGGAGAGGCGCTTGGGCAGGAGAAGAGCCGCAGCATAGAGTTTGACTTTGCTTATCCGAGTTTATATTTCAGGCGCTTTGAGCTTCTTGAACGGGATATTGAACGATATGCCCGGTCAGGGTTTGAAGTTTGCATCTACACCTCTCACGAAGATATCCTGCCCGATTCGCTGCAGAAGTTCGTCGCAGGCAAGACAGAAGAGCTGGATGCAGGCGTACTTTCTGCACAGCTGAACCTGCTTGTCCTTACAGACAGGGAACTGTTTGGCACGGTATTCCTCTCACGCAGAACACGTCACATATCGAGCACTCAGGCAAGAAAGCTGCTTGCAGAACTTGAGGGTGAAATTGAAATTGGTGATTACGTGGTGCATGAGGATCACGGTATCGGTGTATACGAGGGTATAAAACAGGAGACATTTGAGCAGAAGATCTCGCTTGGCTTTAACGAGTTTAAAACAAATGTGATTTACGAGGACTATCTGGTGATCTCGTATGCACAGGGTGATGAGCTTCTGATCCCGTTGAGCCAGATAGATAAGATCACCAAGTATATCGGACCTGATGATGAGGAACCGAGAATAACCCGTCTGGGCAGAACAGAATGGGCGACAATCACCCGCAAAGTTAAAGAGTCTGTAGCTGCAATGGCAAAGGAGCTGGTTGAACATTACGCTCGCAGGTCACTTGCCACTGTCGATCCTGTGCCGACCGAAATAAGCCCCGCAATGGAGGAGTTTCTCGAGGCGTTTCCATACAATGAAACAGAGGATCAGAAAAGGACCGAAAAAGAGGTCTATCTGGACCTTAATAAAAACAAACCGATGAACAGGCTGATTGTAGGCGACGTGGGATTTGGAAAAACCGAGGTCGCCATGCGGGCAGCATTTAAAGTTGCAGAGACGGGTAAACAGGTTGCTGTCTTATGCCCTACGACAGTGCTTGCGGCACAGCATCTTAAGGTTTTCAGTGAACGTTTTAAGGGCAGCGGATTTGCCGTCGCAGGTCTGTCCAGGTTTGCAGGCAGCGGCAGAAGTGTGATTGAAGGACTGGAAAAGGGGACTGTGCAGATAGTGGTGGGTACGCACAGACTGTTGTCTGCTGATGTCAAGTTTAAAAATCTGGGACTGATAATTATCGATGAGGAGCAGAAGTTTGGTGTGCGTCAGAAGGAAAAACTGAAGACACTTGAGGTAGGTGTGCATGTGCTCTCTATGAGTGCAACACCGATCCCGCGCACGTTAAGCATGGCGCTGTCATCAATCCAGGAGATTTCGCTCATCCAGACACCACCTGAGGGTCGCAAGAGTGTAGATACAATTGTCGCCCGTCTGGATTATCAGAAGATTGCTGATGCAATACTTGCTGAGGTCAGTCGCGGAGGTCAGGTGTATTACGTGCACAACCGGGTACAGACGATCCAGTCTGTCTACGACAAGCTGCAGAAGCTGCTGCCCGGAGTCAGGTTTGTCTTTGCCCATGGACAGATGCCAAGCGCCAGGCTGGAGCAGGTGATTAATGACTTCTATGCAGGAACATATGATGTGCTGATCTGCACAACTATTATTGAGAACGGTATTGATATGCAGAACGTAAATACGATTATTATTGAACAGGCACAGAACTTTGGTCTGGGACAGCTGTATCAGCTGCGCGGACGAGTCGGCCGAGGCGAGCGTCAGGCCCATGCGTACTTCTTTTACGAGGGTGAGGATGTTGCAAAAGAGGATACGCCAGAAGAGGAGATAATCCTTGGAGAAAAGCTGTTAAAACAAAAACGGAAACATCAGAAGTACAAGGAACGTCTCCGGGCAATACTTGACTTTCAACATCTGGGTTCGGGATTCAATCTTGCGAGCCGTGATCTGGAAATCCGCGGGGCCGGAAATCTGCTGGGTCGTGAACAGCATGGAAATATTTCGCAGATCGGTTACGGTCTTTACATGCAGCTCCTGGCACAGGAGATCGAGCGTCTTAAACAACTGACTGATTATGAGTGATGTCAGGAGCAATAATCTGATATGCTTGGCAGTATGGGATACATAAACTGGGGCGAGAAAACAGTGGATGTCACGGATGATCAGGCGGTATCCTCCGCGTATGATGAGGGGTATGTATTTATCAGAACGTCCCCTGGCGCAATGCAGAAGACAAGATCGCTGCGGGTTGATCTTGCAAAGTTCACTCTCAATTCAGAGAACAGGCGGGTACTTCGCAAGCTGCCCGGTCTCTCAGTGCAGAGCCGCGGTCTGCCGATACCAAAAGAGGAGTACGATTGGAATATCCATCGCACCGGAAAAGAATTCTACGGAAAAAAGTTTAATGATATCTCGTTTTCTGCTGCCCGCATAAGGTATCTGCTGACGTCTCCCGAAATGCACTTTTCGACGCTGCTGCAGTATGCTGTGGATTCTGTCACTGCAGGCTATGCGATCTGTTATGCTAACGGCGACTTGCTGCACTACGCGTATCCGTTTTACGAGTTTGAGAACTATCCTGCAAACCTCGGGATGGCGATGATGGTGCATGCAATCCTTCTGTCTAAAGAGACTGGCAGAAAGTACTGCTATCTTGGATCAGTTCGTTCCGTCAGAGATCTTTACAAGCTGCAGTTTTCGGGACTGAGCTACTACGACCGGACCGGATGGTCGTCTGACCTGGACCCACTTAAGGCAGAGCTCAGGCAATAGCTGCAACCTCGAGTACCATATAGGTTTGTGTTCCGATCGGTGTTTCAACTGTCACGCTGTCACCTGCCTGTTTTCCATAGAGCGCCTTACCGAGTGGAGACTGTGATGACACACGTCCCGATCTGGGATCGGCTTCGTGCGGTTCTACTATCCGTATCCGCATTGCCATCGCGCCACATTCGACAAGATAGGTGGTCTGCTTCTGTTTTTGTGCAGTCGAGCGCATCAGGTCCCGGCAGCGCTCAATTTCGCGCATCACCATGTTGCGTTTTACTTCAAGTTCCTGTCGGGTGGAAATCTCTTCGGCATTGCTGTGCTGCCTGTCGTGTTCCAGCAGAGTGCTGATATCTTTGATCTGCTGTTCAAGCAGAGTTATATGACTTTTGTAGTACTTACGTGTCATGGGTTATGAGTTGTAACAAACAATATCTAGATTGCCTTGTAGCTCCGCAGATAGCGTACAAGAGTAGAAAGTCGCTCACGGCTGCGCCGCGCCGTGCCGAGCCGGTACTGTGGCTCAATTGCTGCAAATGATGGCATTGCAGAAATTGAACCCGTTACGGGCTTTTTACCGTGAGACGTGGCAGTTTTGGAGGATGGGGACATCTTGGTTCTTCTGTTAATAGATAAAATAGTAACTGAAGGTAGTATAAATCAGTACTACTATGTAAGACTTGACTGCAACATGACACCTTTTCGGGAAAACCTGACAAAATGCTATAATTCTGACACGGGTTGCTATATATTCTGACAGACTATATATGAGCCACATAGTCCATACGTTAGACAGATCACTCCTTGAGGAGCTGACAGCCCTGCTGGCAGGTGGTGAGAATGTGACAACACTGTGGCTTCCGGGCGGAGGACGCACACGATTCGGTCTTGAGCTGCAAAACAGCGATCCTCTGTCAGAATTCTTTCCTGACAAAAACAATAAAATCCCGATAATCTTTATCTATCTTGACTATACACTTGATCACATAGCGATCGAGAGTCAGCTTAAAGACGTTCTTTCTGATCACTCGAATGAGACCAGAAAGCGTGAGATGGTCCGTGATGTGCTTGCCAAGGGGTACAGGATAGTGCTTGTGCTGGATAACTACACATACCTGAGACCCGAGACCTCTCAGTTTCTGTTCAGCATCAGAAGTATTGATATTGACGCAATCACGTTTCTGATATTTCAGCTTGAAAGCGATTTTGCCCAATCAACACAGACAGTGCCCTCGCTCGAATCCTCAACCCACGCGTTTCATAACGTGATCCGGATGCCGTACATGCGGCCTGAGACTGCAAGGATCTGGATTGTTGAACGTGCCAGGTCGCTTGACCTTACTGCGACAGACCGGCTGGTGGACGAAGTCTTTTCCTTCGGCGGGGGGATTCCGGTGCTCCTGAAAAAACGTTCTGCGTGGACTGAAACGCTATAAGACTGTTGAGGCAACAATTCAGAGCATTGAGATGCAGAACATTCTCTATATGTTCTGGAGCAGCTTTCAGCCCTATGAGCAGCAACTGATCCGTGGCATACGTAACGGTATTGTAACACGTGAGGATGAGGCTGCTCAGTACCTGTACATTCATAACATGGCAGACAGTAATGGTCTGACCGGAAACTGGCTCAGCCGTCTTGATCGCATCCATGCACAGGAAAAACTGACTCGTGACGGTGACTATCTGTTCTGGGCTGGCAACGATATAACCGAAACTCTCACCAATACCGAGCAGACTGTCCTGCACGCTCTTCTGCAGAAAAAAGCTATTAGTCGGGACGCGATTGCAGAGATACTGTGGGGAAAACAGAAGGACGACAGGTTCTCTGACTGGGCGATTGATAAGGCTGTCTCACGAATCCGTACAAAGCTGTCAGAAGCAGGCGCCGGAAAGAACTACATCCGTACACTTCGCGGTCGCGGGTACACCTTACAGGATTAAGGATTTATTAATCAGCCACGAAGTATAGTTGGAGCAATTATTTTTTAGTTGCTACCAATGTATCTGCAACAGCTCTATTTACTGGGTCGTTCAACCCGGGACGCTGAGGTCCTCGAAAGCAAAGAGGGCAAACAGTACGCCAAGTTTTCACTTGCCATTAACGAATACTACGGCAAAGGTGATGACCGGCAGGAAAAAACACAGTACTACAATGTGCTGGTATTTAATAAGTCTTCAGAGCGTGCCACCCAGATAAAAAAAGGTGATCTGGTTCTTGTAGATGGACGTCCGGATGTTGACGCCTACATCAGCAAGGACGGAGAAGCAAAGGCCAGTCTGGTCGTATTCGCTGACCGCTGGCGTCTGATGAAGTAGGCAAGGTAAAACTGCCCTACTTCCAGAGGCTGAATTTTTTCGTCAGGGTATCTATGTCGCGTGAATTGCCGAACAGACCAATCCCCAGATAATCGAGATCCTGTTTTTGTTTCTGCGAAAGTGAACGTGCCAGCGGCTCATCCAGATTATGTTCGATCATGTCCATGACATAGGGCATGATTTCGACCTTCTGCTGTTCGGCCTTTTCGAGAAGATTAAAAAGCTGTGTTGCTGATTTTGCCTTCATCACGATAATCGGGTACTGGGAGTTTGCCTTGATTGTTGCGTCACCGGCAAGCTCAAACCGTGCCCTTGTTGTCATATTGTTATGCCCGAGTTCAGATCCGAGCAGTGCTGTGATGTGACCGATAGTGTTAAGACGCTGCCACTCTTCGAGACCTTCGCGCAGAACGATCACAAACTTGCTGTCTGTATCCTGGCTTCGTGTATCGGATGCGTCCTCCTGAGGATTGCGGATCATATCAAAGTCGATCTCGGGATAGATTTTTCTGGTATCGTCACTGACGAGGAATTTAAGCTGCGGAAACGGAACACCTTCACGGGCTGTTACGTCTTCCAGAAACCAGAATACACGTTCGCTGTGACCGTATCCGAATGTCGGTGCCATACCGTATTCAAGCATCTCGACATAATCAATGTCGAGCCACTGCGCCTCGTCATCACCTGATTCACGCATGTGCATCTGCTCAACAAAGCGCTGATACTGGTCAAGCGGGTCATTGACCTCACTCCAGCCGTTACCAACTCACTTCCGGCTATGATCGGCTGAAAACGTTCGACCATGAGCGGGTTTTGTTCGCTTGGTTTCTGCAGTGGAGACAGAAATTTGGGGTGATTGATCAGAAACGCAGGACCGGAGATGTCCTTGCGCAGTTTTTTCCAGAGGCTGTCAGTTGCACGGGCGCTGTTGACTGTTTCGGGATCAAATTCTATACCGTTATCCGTCAGCAGTTTTTTCAGCTGCTCCAGATCCGGCCGGTAGATATCCTCAATACCGTATTTGTCCCGCATGATGCCGGCAAAATCTATGATCTCCCAGTCATTACTGAAGTCTACCTGATGACCCCGGATAGTAAATGTTCTTCTGCCTTCATAGACCGTATCGAGAATATAGGTAAACAGCTCCCTGATCAGTTCCATTCCATCCTTCCAGTCTGCATATGCCCAGTAAAACTCCATTGCCTGGTGTTCGGGCAGATGCTCATCTGACAGGCCCTCGTTTCTGAATCGTGCGCCGATATCGTAAACCTTTTCAAATCCGCCGCCGATTAATCGCTTTAGCGGCAGTTCGTGCGAGATGCGCAGGTAAAAGTCCTCATCGATCGCATTCATATGTGTTACAAAGGGGACAGCGTCACCACCGCCAGGGATATGTTCAAGAACTGGGATGTTGACTTCATGAAACCCGCGTGAATCCAGGAAGTCACGATGCGCCTTCCAGAAGAGTGCCCGGCGCTTGAAACGTTCCAGCACTTCTTTGTTCATGGTCATATCAAGATAGCGCCTGCGGAATCGTTCCTCTTTATCAGTAATCCCGTGCCACTTTGAAGGCAGAGGCCGGATTGATTTTGTAAGCAGCATCAGCTCCGAGACAAGTACCGATTTCTCGCCACGTTCGGTTGTTACAAGGGTACCTGTGACCTGAACAATATCGCCTGTATCAAGCAGTGGCAGCTGATCCCAGCCGAGCAGCTGTTTTTTCTGTGTTCAGCGCTGAGAGTGTATCAGTCTTGAAGTACAACTGGATTCTGCCTGATTCATCCTGCAGATCTCCAAACGCAAGCCTGCCATGAGAGCGGAACGCCATCAGTCGTCCGGAGACAGTAAATACCTTACCCTGTCGGGAGTCAAACTCATCGACAAGCGGTTTGATGGCCTGGGGTTTGGCACCTTTTGACGGGAACGGATTGATTCCAAGATCCTGCAGTTTCTGCAGGTTGTCAATGCGCTGTTTGCGCTGTCCTTCTAGTGACGAGTCGTATTCAGACATGTTTTCTGCTTAACAGACAAATTGTTGTGTAGTGCAATTGTAGCATCGGACGGCAGGATTAGAAATGCAGATCAGTTACTTCTGTGTAATCGGCAGACCTCGTGACCTCTTCCCACGATCCTGTGATATCTGATTTGCTCATATTAATGAAAACCAGGTCATATCCGTCACTGCTGTTCATATTGGGGAGAGGAATGATACCTGCGCGTTTTTGCGGTGTAAACAGCAGACCGCTTCTTCTCAATGACTGGTGCAGAAACTGCTGGTCGCTGCAGTGCAGTTTTCCGGTATATCCGATGTTGGCTGCAGAAGCAACGCTGATGTCCTGCTCGCGCAGGAACCGTGCAACTGTCAGTGCGTAAAATGCTGCCGACTGCCTGAAGTTGCCGTCATAGATCAGGTGTGGTCCGAAACGGATATCGTTCATACCGTCAAATACTGCGATACCATCGTAACCCGACACAGCATGCATATGTTCCGCAAATGCGGTGAGCCTGTCACTGCCTACTGCAGAGAGAATCTCATCCTGTTGTGCCTGTTCGTAGTAAGATCCCACGTAGTACTGACTGTTAAAGATCTGTGATGTGGCGGCGATAATACCAGGAGTCTCGCCGATCCTGAGCATAATGCCAAACGACTTCAGGCTGTCCGGGTCTGCAGGCACCCGGATGACAGGTTGCGCAAGAAGTGTGATGTTCTGTATTGACCTGTGAGCGTTCTGCTCTTTCTCCTGATTCTGACCGACAAGCGACATGACATCGGCTTCATAGCTGTCCGGGTATACAAAACTTAATACCTCGCTTCCTGCATCTATTGCTGATTTCAGGATCACGCCTGTTTCGGGCTGCCACTCTGCAGGTAAATCGAGCATGTCAAGCAGATCAGCAAATGTTCCCGGAAGATCATTAATGCTGATGAGTCTGGTCGGTACATGGGCCGGGAGTTCGCCATTCATGCCCTGCATCATCTCGACATAGGTCTGTTTGTTATTCAGCTGGCCGGTCAGTGCAGCCAGTTCGTGTGCACCATTTGTATAGAGCATTCTGTCACGTGTACGCGCAATCTGTTCCATGATTCTAAGCTGCAGACCCGTTCGCTGATTGACTTGCAGCGACTCCATATTACGGACCAGCATTGCAGCGCGCCGCGGGTTGCTGCTGTATAGATTCCATGTTGCCGTTGCATCAAACTGCTCATCAAGTGAGACAACAATAATTGCCGGTTCTATGCAGGGCAGGGGGATTCCTGTAGCCAGAGACACAGCACTGGTGCGCTGTGCAAGGTTTGCAAAATTTCCTTTTAACCTGAGAGCATGTTCATATGAGCGTGCCGACAGTACACATGTCTTGCCCTGCATCGATGCCGGCAGGACATGCCCCAGTTCATACATGCTGTTGAAGTCGGAGTTTTCGCTGCGACCTTCATTGCCGCTTTCAAGATAGAGTGTTGCGCCGATGTGAGCCAGAGGAAACACACCCTCACCCGGGTGACCCATCAGCAGATTTTCGGAGTTCATGTCGCCAGTGACCGCATAACAGTTACAAGACGGCGCAGTTCACGGACAGACTGTCGCTCTTCTGTGGAGTGCGAAAACTCGCTGCCATCAGCAAGATTGATGCAAAGCAGACCGCGGTCATTGAAGATGTTCGCATCAGAAACGCCCCAGCTTCTTAGCTGCTTTGGCTTAAGACCTGCTGCAGAAATTACTGCTGCTGTTTCGGTAACAAATGCTCTGCCTGCTCCTTCGGTATGACGGTATCCCGGGTTTTCGCGTACCCAGTCGATCGTATAGGTGGCACCCATCCTGTAACAGACTTTTTCTACCATCCGTGTAAATCGTTTCTTGTGCTGGTCAAGCTCTTTCTCGCGAAAGCTGCGCAGCTCTCCTGCAAGTGTCATTGCACCCGGGACAGTATTTCTGACTGAACCTGCATGCACTATGCCGATATTTATCACTGACATATCATCAAGCCTGCCCAGGGCAAACTTGGTCAGCAGTTTTTGCAGAACTGTCAGCGTGTTAATTCCCTGCTCAGGTACAGACGCGTGCGCATCTTTACCGTTAAGCACCAGATCGAACCGTTCATAGATTGGCGATGCGGTGACAATTGTACCGACAGGATTTGACGAATCAAAGCAGTAGCCTTTACCTGCCCGTAACAGCGAGATATCCAGGTTTACCGCTCCGTAGTTACCGATTTCTTCTGATCGTGTCAGAATAATGTCGACAGGAAGTGTCTTGATCTGCGATTCGGAGGTCTCGGCAAGAAACTCAAGCATTGCAGCAATCGCCGCCTTGTTGTCGGCTCCAAGAATGGTTCTGCCATCTGATACAAGGTAGCCACCCTTTACAGTCGCTTTGATTCCCCGCCCGGGTTCAACAGTATCCATATGAGCTGCAAAAAAGACAGGTTCTCCGCTGCCATCCTTGCGGGCCACCAGGTTGCCGTAGCTGTCAGCTGTGACGTTCAGCCCCAGCTTCACAAGTCTGTCTGACATATGTTTCGCAAACTCATCTTCACGCCCGGTCGGCGAATCGATTGCTACCAGCTCGATAAATGTATCAACAAGCCTGTTTTTCATCAGATGTTTATAAAAACAAAAAACTCCCTTGCGGGAGCATGCTACACAACCAGCACAAAGCCCGCCTCAGGAGAAGCTGCACTTTGCCTTGTTGTTGAAAAGTCCGGTTATATCCACGCGCTGATTATCTCTGATAGGGCTTTTGCTGTCAAGGGCTGGTATACAGGCACTTACTGGCGTATAATTTTGTTCGCATGAAGGTAATCATACTCAGTCAAAACGATCCACTTTACACACACTTCTTTTTCAAGAGGTTTGTAAAGGAATATGCACACCAGTTTGATCTGCAGGCAGTATATCTGCTCGCTCCAATGAAGGATTCACTTGCTGATCTTGTGAGGCGCACATGGGAGTTTTACGGTCCGGCAGACTTCGTACGCGTGGGCCTTCAGTATGCACGTATCAAACTGCGTGAGAAACTTGGACATCCGGTCACTCCGCATAATCTGCTGAAAAAACATGGAATAGCTGTTGAGCAGATTGCATCAGTAAACAGCAGATCCTTTCTGGCGCGCGTCCGTGAGCACAAGCCTGATGTAATAGTTTCCGTATCCTGCCCGCAGATATTCAGGCAGGATCTGCTTAGTATTCCATCCACAGCAGCACTTAACATTCACTCAGGCAAACTGCCTGCATACAAGGGACTGTTTCCCAACTTCTGGCAGATGCTTAACGGAGAATCCACGTCAACCGTAACTATTCATGAAATGGTGGCAAAAGTTGATGAAGGCAGAATTATCAGCGAGACCGAGATACCGATACATCCCGACATGAGTCTGACTGGCCTTATCCGTGAGACTAAAGAGGCAGCAGTACCGGCATTGTTTAACGTAATCCGGGATTATGAACAGGGCAGTATCAAACCATTTGTAAACAGTGAACTAACACCCGGTTATTTTCGTTTTCCCGCCCGCAGGGATGTCACTGAATTCAGGAATAAAGGTCTGCGTCTGCTATGAACACTTCAAAAACAATTCTGCTGACCTTTGATGTCGAAGAGTGGTTTCATACCACGTTTATGACTGATTACATTGATCCACATCTGTTCTCGGTCTCCAGAGTAATGGAGAATCTCGGCTTTGTCCTGGATCTGCTGCAGGAATTTGATATTACCGCCACCTTTTTTGTGCTCGGATCACTGGCAGAAAAAATTCCTGACCTTGTACCGATGATCCTTGAACATAACAGCAGCCATGAGATAGCTTCACACTCATATGACCATGTGCTTCTGTACGAACAGTCTCCTGAGGATATCAGCATGAACGTGATCAGATCGAGGGAAATCCTGCAGAAGCAGTCCGGACAGGAAGTCGGTGGCTTCCGCGCACCGTATTTTTCGATCAATGATCACGCGATTGAAGAGCTGGCACAGAACGGCTATGTCTACGATTCAAGTCTGCACGACTTTCGACTTAATCCGCAATACGGACATCTGCATGTAGAAATGAATGCGACCGGCAGTCCCGGAATTTTTACGTACAAGAACCTTTTTGAACTCACCATCCCGGTAAAACGCTATTTTAACAACAGGCTTGCGCTTCCATTTGGTGGTGGTGGCTACTACCGGCTCTATCCGCTGCTGCTGCAGAAGTACTGGATAGATTCATTTTTAAAGACCAGTGACTACTTCATGATGTATCTGCATCCATGGGAGTTTGACCCTGATCAGCCGTATGTCAGATCGGTTCCGGCTATAAAGCGTATGAGACATTATATCGGTATCAGACGGCATCTGGATAAAACGCGCAGTCTGGTCAGAAGCCTTGCACAAAAGGGATATACATTCTCAACGGTGAGCGGGTATCTGAATAAAAGCCATGGTATTGCTCTCGCTGCTTCGAATAAGTAAAATAGCTCCTATGAATGCAGTCTCTATCCACACAACCTGTTGCAGCTGACAAATAGTGAACTTCTATTTGTTACGCTCGACCCGTGCATTCAGTTAAATCCAGACATTTCTCATTTCCTGCAGCAGTTACCAGATTACTTGTTGCCGTTCCACATCCGGATGACGAAACAGCCTATGCTGCCGGTATTATCAAACGGGCTTCGGACTCGGGAACAGATGTCCGTGTGGTCTGCTTCACACGTGGAGAAAAAAGCACTCTGCGCTACGGGCTGGCGCCGGATGCGGATCTTGTTTCGCACAGAGCTGCAGAACTTGCCGCTGCACTGAAGATATTGCGCGCCACGTCACATCACATCTACGATATTCCGGATGGAGGCATTGAGGATAATACTGCACGGACCGCAGCAGTTTTTCGGGAAGAGATGCAGTCATTCAGACCGGACCTGGTGCTGACACTTGAACCTTCAGGTATCTATGGCCACCCGGATCACATTGCCCTCAGCAGGACAGTAACCCGTGAGACAGACCAGTCAGGAACACTGCTTGGCTATCTTACTGTTATGCCGGGTTACAGACAGCACCCGTCAACTCAGCACATGGCAAAAGATATCGACTGCGTCAGGCCGGTTGAACCAGAGGTTGAGGTGATTCTGAGTCCTCTCGACGTGTTAACTAAACTGCGTGCATTTCGTTCTCACAGATCACAGTTTTCAATAACGCCTGACTTCCTGTACAATTGGTACACAAGGCGTTTACTGACGAGAGAATATCTACGTTATGCAGACAGAAAAGTTCGCGATTGAAAACCCGCAGGGTTATCTGCTGGCCGGCACCGTTTCCAGACCGGATAAAGACAAAGGTAAGCCAGTGCTTCTTTTGCACGGATTTACAGGATATAAGGAGGAAATTCACCTTGAGTCACTCAGTGATACGCTGGTGAATGCCGGCTATATGCCGGTACGTTTTGATGCCAGCGGCTTTGGCGAAAGTGAAGGACCTATCTCACAATTTACTGTAAGCAACTATCTGTCGGATGTCGAAACTGTATATCGCTGGATCACATCCGAGCGTGAGAAGACTGACCCGACCATGCACGTTGTCGGTACCAGCCTCGGCGGACTGGTGGCACTGTATTTTGCCAGATCGCATGCAGATGTTGATAAGGTCTGTGTTATCTCTTCTCCCACAAAACTTGGACGGTCCGGTTACATTAAAGACCAGCAGAACGCGTGGAAGAAGCAGGGATACCTGATCAAATCGAGTTCACGTTTCGGAAGGCTTCATATCCCGTATACTTTTTATACTGATGCGCAGAAGTATGATGCCTTAGATATACTGCCTGATATCAACAGTCAGCTCCTTGTAATAGCAGGTGATCAGGACACGACGGTACCTGCTGAAGAGACAATGAAGATATTTGCACATGCACAGGAACCAAAGCATTCAATCCTGATCGAGGGGATGCGTCACGATTACAAGCATCAGCCTGACATACTCAAACAGGTAAACGAGAGCGTTGTGCGGTTTCTTCTCGGCTGATCACTTTGTAGATTCGACACGCTGCCAGCTGGCGGCAAAATCATCAGGTCTGATCAGTTTGAGGTAGTAAATTCGCAGCCACAGTGCAATGCGCAGCGGGTACTGCAGCAGTGAATAAACCAGTTCACGCGGGGTTCTGGCAAAGCTGAGCGGAAACAGTGCCATACGCAGATCCTGCCCAAGTGTTCTGGCAGGAGCACCCTCGGGAACGATACCCATGTTTTTCAGCTGGAGGTATCCACCAGTCGAACGTACCTTCTGCCTGAAGTAGTCAGCAAGATTTTTCGGATAACCGACATATGCGGCAGCCTCAGGTGTGTAGCCTATTCTGTAGGCCTGTTTCAGCACTTCGTAGGATAAATACGCATCATCAACAAGAATATGTCCCGGAAGCGGTTTCAGCAGATGCGTTCGTACTGCCATTACATATCCCGACAGCGGAAAGAACCGGTTTTCAGGATTACCGTTCATTTGTGCGTATCTCTGTCTGTGCAGCGCCTCAGTAAACAGATGGCTGGTGTAGCCGAAAAAGTCTTTGCGTGAGTTAATACTGTACTGTCTGCCTCCGACAGCACCAAGCTTCGGATGGGCATCAAGTTCTGCAATAAGTGAGGCAACGGTCCCTTTACTGAACGAGACGTCTCCATCGGTAAATACAGTCACTGGAGCTTTGAGGTGCTGCATTGCAAGGTTAAGAGCGGCCGGCTTGCCTCTGTGCTTATCCTGCACCAGTATCAGTTCTTTATGTTTCCACCGTTTGGCTTCGGCAGAAGCTGCAGACAGTGTGGCTCTGTCCGGAGCGGCTACGATCAGATTGATCACACCCCTGTATCCGCTGAAGTCGCGATCCAGAATACTTCGGACGGTATTACGGATGGTTTTTGGCTCCTTGTACGAGGTGATGATGACGTCAATCATGTCAGTATTGTAGCATTCATCAGGTATTAAGAGTCCAGGGATACTTCTTTTTAGGTTGACAGAGACAGAATCAACGCTATACTTGATATTCGTTTACTATAAAATCAGTATATATCATGACAAGAGCAGATACCTCTTCAGACAAACCCTCGAAGAAAAAGCAGCCTGATTATAAAAAGCGCAGTTCTCTTGATTTTCTGATCAGTCAGCTTCGCGCTCTCCGTCAGAGTGAAGTGAAAAGCAGTTAGATGATCTGGTCGCTGATCGCCTCAGCCAGTGCGGTAAAATCCTTTTTATCGGGAGATGCACCGCTATACCGTGGGATCAGATGAAGATGGTAGTGCATGACCTCCTGTCCTGCTGCCGTGCCGTTATTCTGCCTGATATTCATTCCATCCGGATGCAGAGACCGGTCAATGGCGATTGCCAGTTTTTTTGCGAGCGGCATCAGTTCGCGCGCGTCATCCTCATCAAGGTCAAATATATTTTCGTTATGTTTTCTGGGAATGATCAGTGTGTGACCCGTTTCGCTGGGGTTGATATCAAGGATGGCAATAAAGGAGTCATTTTCATACACTTTGTGTGAGGGGATCTCACCGGCTACTATTTTGCAGAAGATGCAGTCCATATCTGATCAGATAAGATGTAATTGCGATTCGGGTTTTGGTGTATCCGTGTCAGTATTCCCTTTTGCATGTTTTTTTAGCCCGCGGCGAACCGGGCAGCTTACCGTCATACATCTGGTAAAGCTTCCACATAAACACACGTCCTTTTTTGGCGGTGTTTGGATAATCAACTGCAAATGACAGCGCGGCCTCCAGCTTCGCTCGCGGCAGGTCCTTTGCAAGTCTGATATACAACGCCTTATGTTCCATGTCGTTCAGCTGATGCGCGAGACGCAGTCCGTAATCCTGAAACTCTTCGCTGATATAGGGGTTTTTCTGCTGCAGCCGGGCGACGAAATCGTGCTTCAGCAGAATATCTTTAATAGATTGCGGCTCAGTCTTTTTCTTCATCAGCTGTAGTAACAAGAGCAGGGATCATACCTCTGAAGCTGTGGCTTCCCATAAAAATAACAACGGATCGGTCATGTTCTTTAATAATACCAGACAGCGTTGCGACAAGTTCCGGGTCGTCTGAAACAACTGTAATCCTCTCGTCATTCAGGCTTCGGCCAGTTCGCTTTCGTCCATGTGGATCGTGTCACTTTTCGGTAATCTGGTAAACCGTGGGAAATACACAGCATCGGCATCCGCAAACGCATCCTTGTATTCGGAAAGCGATGCGGCAACTCTGTTGCCGGTGTTGGGCTCAAATACTGCTGCAATATAGGCATCAGGGTAATCTGTTCTGACAGCATGCAGGGCACCGCGGGCTTTGGGTGGTGAACTGCCAAAGTCATCAATGATCACAGTATGCTCGTTCTCAAACCGGACTTCGAGACGTCTGCGTATTCCCGAGAACTTCGAGATAGCTTCCTGTATCCGTTCCTTGCGGATACCGAGTTCGTATGCAAGTGCCCCGGCAGCCAGCAGATTCTCCTCGTTAAATTCGCCGATCAGTTTACGCTCATATGGAATAATCTCAGGACTGTCTGTATCCCTTACAAAGGACGGCAACGGTTTTGACCCGCGCATCAGTATCCAGTCGGGCTTTGCGTGAGCAGTTGTATGATCCGCGGCATAAAACACAACTCTGCATGCAGCGTTTTTCACAGCTTCAACTATATGTATATCGGCGGCATTGGCAACAATAAGACCTTCTGCGGGTACCTGACTGATGAGCCCCGTAAATGCATCAAGATAAGACTCCTTTGTGGGAAACAGGTCCGGGTGATCCCACTGCATTGCTGTCAGGACAAGATATACGGGCGAATACAGCAGAAACTTGGAGCGCCTGTCATCGGTCGAAATCAGGTATTCATCACCTTCGACAACACTGTACGATTGTTTGCCGCCTTGCATTACGGGTAGCGTTCCATCAGTTGACAATCCCCCGAACATCCAGCCTGGATTGTTACCGGCATGTGAGAGTATTGCAGCAACAGCTGCTGTAGTTGTCGTTTTGCCGTAAGTTCCGGCAACAACAATCGACCTGGCCGGGTTTATTACATACTCCTGCAGAACTGCAGGGTAGGTTTTGACAGTTAACCCAAGCCGGAGAGCCTCAGTATACTCCTTGTTGCTGCTGCCTTTTGTCCCCTGAAACACAACAAGGTCAGGGTGTCTTCCGTCCACGGTCAGACGCTCCGGTTTAAATCCGGGCATGACCTCAATCTCCTGCTCGGCAAGAAACGTACTGACAGGCGGATAGAAGCCTTTATCAGAACCGGTAACCTTCCAGCCTAGCTGACGGAACATTGCCGCTACTCCTGAGGTGGTTACACCGGCGATACCAATTATATGTACCCAGTTGTCCATACTACCTGTAAGATACTTGAATACATTCATATAACGCAATCTCCAGAGAAACAATACCGAATAAAAACTGAAATCCTACGAATTAGGAAATTTTTTGTTACAACAGTTTTACAATACGCTCATCGGTCCAGACCGGAGGTCCGGTCAAAAAACCTTGTACAACAACTTCAGCGGGGTGAGATCGGGTACAGATACAAGATACGTATTTCTGCAATTCTGTCTGATTGCAGGATACATCAATCAGATAAATTTGTATCTTTCCACACACTCAGGTACATACAGCAATCAGCCTGTTGTATGTTTGACTCACACAATAAATTGTTGCTAACTTGTGTTACCTCCACAAGAAGTTGTGCTTAGTGAAGATTCTTAGTCAAACTTTTTTACTGCGTAATAATGCTGTGTCCGTTTTGTCATAAAGACTCAAACAAGGTTATCGATAAACGCGATAATAACGAGACTGGTGTAACCAGAAGAAGGAGAGAATGTCTTATCTGTACAAAACGCTTCACCACCTACGAACGAATCGAAAATATCAGCCTGCATGTTGTAAAGCGAAGTGGCAAAATAGAAGAGTTTGACAGGGAAAAACTCAAACGCGGTGTAACAAGAGCAGTAAAGAAACGGCTGATCCCCGAATCTGTCATTGACGAAATGATTGATGATATCGAGCTGAAGCTTCTCAACAGAAAGACAAGTGAAATAAAATCCACGGAAATCGGAAAAATGGTTCTGACACGACTAAAGAAAATCGATACTATCGGTTATCTTCTGTTCGCTTCCGTATATCGCGACTTTAACTGCATCGCCGACTTTGAGGAGGCAATAGCAGAACTTAAACATGTTACTTCCACTTAATACATTTATTCAGCTATGGCACAATCACGCTTTGCAACAGAACCGAAACTGACAGATAACGCCAGGATGATTGCAGAAAAACGATATCTCAAGCTTGAACCTGATGGTTCTGTAAAAGAGACACCACGCGAGATGTTTGCCCGCGTTGCCAGGTTTATAGCCAGCGGTGACAGCGACACATCAGACAAGAAGAAGGATTACTCCAGGCCCTCTCAGAAAGAGATAGAGGAGCTTGAGAACTCATTTTTTGAGATCCAGGCAAACCTTGAGTTTCTGTCTGGTATGTCTCTGCTGGACAGGGGCAAAGAGGATCTTGTTGCTGCCTGCTATGTACTGCCGATTCACGATAATATCGAATCCATCTATGGAACGCTTGCCAATGCAGTCGTTCTCCACAGACGGGGTGCAGGTATCGGATACGACTTCTCGGAGATCAGGCCTGAGGGTGAGACAGTTTCCACCACTGGTCGCGAGGCATCCGGTCCGATCTCATTTATGAAACTATATGACTTCAGCTCCGAGGTGATTATGAACAGGGGAGCTGTAAGACATGCGGGTCACATGGGCATCCTTCGTATTGATCACCCGGATATCCGTAAGTTTATTTCAGCCAAACAGGATTACTCCCAGCTGACCAACTTTAATATCTCGATTGCCATTACTGACGAGTTTGCTGATGCTCTTAAAAAAGGTACAAGCTACAACCTGCAGCATGACGGAAAGGTGTACGGGCAGATCTCTGCAGAAGAGGTACTCAACGAGATTGCAGCAAGTATCCACCGTTCCGGTGAGCCTGGATTCATCTTTGTAGACGAAATCAACAGGCACAATCCCACACTTCACATCGGCAGAATGACGTCGACCAACCAGTGCGGCGAACAGCCACTGCTGCCGTATGAGGCATGCAATCTGGGCTCTGTTGTATTAAACAGGTTTGTCATCCAGGATAAACGTAAACAGGATGTTCCTGCCAAAGACAAGATAGACTGGGACAGACTTGCATATGTAGTAAAAACTGCAGTGCATTTTCTGGATAACACCATCACTGTTTCGCAGCATCTGCTTCCTGAGATCGAGAAAATGGTCAAACACGGCAACCGCAAGATCGGAATCGGTGTAATGGGTTGGGCTGACATGCTGTATGAGCTCGAAATCCCTTATAACTCCAAGGAAGCACTGGAACTGGCCGAGACCGTGATGAAGTTTATCAAGGAGAAGGGCCACGAGAAGTCACAGGAACTCGGCGAGAGAAAAGGCGATTTCGGCAACTTTAAGGGATCAAAATGGGACAAAGAAGGCTACAAACACATGCGCAATGCAACAGTGACGACAATCGCCCCCACGGGTACGACAAGTCTACTGGCTGACTGCAACGGAGGCATTGAACCGTTCTTTGCCCTGGCATATGTGCGTAAGAACATGGAGACTATGGGAGATACCGAAATGGTGTATGTGAATAAATATCTTGAACAGAAACTGAAGGATGAGTGGCTCTATGATAAGGAATTGATGCGCAGGATTGCCGGTACAGGCACACTTGCATCATTTGACAAGATTCCGGACAGAGTCAAAAAGGTGTTTGTATCGGCATTTGATATCTCTCCTGAGTGGCATATCAGGATGCAGGCCGCATTTCAGAAGTATACTGACAATGCTGTATCAAAAACGATAAATATGCCTGAAGAGGCAAGTGTAGAAGATGTTGCAGAAGCGTTCCGTCTGGCAGCGTCGCTGGATCTGAAGGGTCTTACTATTTACCGGGATAAAAGCCGGGATCAGCAGGTATTAAATTTACATAACTCAAAATGAACGTGGGATTAGAAGCCTTCAGTATTTCACAATCAGTGTTTCTGGAAAAAGTAGGTCAGGACCTGAGTTTCGGTGTCAGGATAAAAGGGTCCCGTGATACCGGCAAAGATGTGGTTCGCGTCTGGACCGATACACAGAGCTGGCAGTTCAGTCTGATGGGGCTGATTGATGACGAGCAGGTCATTACTGTTGAGCGTGTGGAGATCCAGTCATTCGGATCAAGCGTTCAATATATGAGCTGATCGCTGTCCACACCGAGCCCGAACTTGAGATTGACCTGCAAAAGCTCAGTCCCAATTTTGCCGAGCTGTCAGATGTATCTGCTGAAGAGGCCCGCTATTTTATGGAGGGGTATATGCAGTCAACTGTAAACAGAACACTGACGCAGCAGCTGTTTACAAGTTTTGCAAACGAGGAGGACGTTCAGAACTGGTTATCACTATGAATACAGACGTAACAATTACAACAGTTGGTGTGATCTATGACACAGAGGGCAGGCTGCTTGTCACAAAACGTGCTGCACAGGAAGATCACGCGGCAGGGGTTTACTCGTATCCAGGAGGGAAACTTGAGTATGACGGCAGCAGCGACGGCAGGGATACGATGTTTATCCTTGAAGACAATCTGCGCAAAGAAATAAAAGAGGAAACCGGGATCGAAACAGGAGAACTTACCTACCTGAGCTCTCATGCATTCGTTAAAGAATCAGGATCAAAGGTCGTCATTGTAGCCTATGCAGCCGAGTATGTTGCTGGCGAGGCACTGGCAGTGGAGGCGAGCGAAGTCAGCGAAGTGCGCTGGATCAGCCGTGATGAAATCGATGCAGTGATTGAGTATGAGTCTGTCAGGATTGTTTACCGTCAGGCAGCAGACTACATCGCAGCACAGAATGCTCTCTACCACGTGCAGCTTGGTGCCATGGTTATTAATGAGCAGGAGGAGTTTTTACTGGTTCGCTACGCAGAACGTCCCGACCATCTTGAAGTACCGAAAGGTGCTCTGCACAGAAGTATCAAGGGAAGCTGGGAAGCAATGGAGCAGGAGACAGCCAGAACCGTGTTTCAACAGACCGGCGTTGAGGTGGCAGACGGACAGATCCCGTTTACTGATCAGATTCTCATGGATAAAGAGCGGTTTGATACTGTCATGCAGTACTTTATCTGCAGATATCAATACGGTACGGCAATGATTAAATCACCTGAAACTGTTACCGAGGTCGTCTGGGTGCATATCAACGATATTGACCGTTCAGAGGTCAACGAAAAAGACTATCTGATGCTTTACAAGGCGCACGATTTTCTGTCTGCGCTCCGCACTTAACTATTTTTACTTATTTTACTTACAGCACACAATCATGAGCACTAACGAACCATTTGAAGAACTGCAGGATATTCCTGAGGATCTGTTTACACCCGAACTGAGCGAAAAACTCGCTTGAGATTATGCGAAAACGGCATCTGCTTAAAGATGACCAGGGTGAACTGCTGGAAGAACCGCGTGACATGTTCTGGCGTGTTGCCAGAAGCATGGCACTGGAAGATGCCAAGTATGTAAAAGGTGCTCAGGCCAGAAAGGAGCGTGTCGTCAAGCGGACAGCGCGTGAGTTTTATGAGCTGCTTGCCGGTAACAGGTTTCTGCCAGGGTCACGTGTGCTGTACGAAGCCGGAAACGAGATCGACGGAACAGGACAGCTGTCCTCATGCTTTGTGCTGCCTATTGAAGACAGCCTGGAGTCCATCTTTGAAACCATGAAGGAAGCTGCCATTGTTCAGAAGAACAACGGCGGTACCGGATTCAACTTCTCGCATATCAGACCAAAAGGTGACAGTGTCGGCGGCACCCCAAATGTGGCCGCAGGTCCGGTGCACTTTATTCGCAGTTTTTCACAGGCTTTTGACCAGGTGTTGCAGGGTAAAAAGCGCGGAGGCGGCAACATGGCAATTCTCAACGTCAACCACCCTGATATCATCGAGTTTATCAACCTTAAGGGCCAGGACAACTCTATCCGCAACTTTAATATCTCTGTCGGTGTGACGGACGAGTTCATGCAGGCAGTAAAGAACGATGAGGAGTATGATCTGATCAATCCGCGTAACGGACAGGCTGTAAAACGCCTGCGGGCACGCGAGGTCTTTGATCTTATCTGCGAAAAAGCATGGGAATGTGCAGACCCCGGACTGTTCTTTCTTGATACTACGCAAAATGCCAACCCGACCAAGCCGCTTGGTGTTATCGAAGCAACCAATCCATGCGGTGAGGAACCGCTGCGTGCATACGAATCGTGCAATCTGGGATCGATTGTGCTCCCCACTCACCTGATAAAGGTAAATGGTGAGTATCAGGTTGACTGGGAGCTGCTGCGCAAATCAGTGCGCTCAGCTACACACTTTCTTGATAACATGATCGATCTGAGCAAATTCCCGCTGAAGAAAATTGAACAGGAGGTCGAACAGACACGCAAACTCGGACTCGGACTTGTCGGTCTTGCATCCATGTTCTACATGATGGAAATCCCGTACAACTCAAAGGAGGCTACAGATCTGACAAAGGAGATAATGGCATTTGTACAGGAGGAGGCTACCGTTGAATCCGAAAACCTGGCAAAGGACAGAGGGGTATTCCCCGGTTTCAAAGGAAGCAAATGGGATGATCTGGGTCGGGAGGTGCGCAACGCAACTATGACCTCAGTGGCACCAACCGGAACTCTGAGCCTGGTGGCAGACACGTCAAGCGGTATTGAGCCGGTCTTTGCGCTTGTATACAAACGCAGCAGTTTTTACCAGGATGAAGGACAGGAGGAAAGAAAACAGCTTCTTTACGTTGACCGGCACTTCGAGGCGTACGCGCGTGAGCACGGTTTCTACTCCGAGGATCTGATGGAGAAGATTGCAGAAAACCGCGGTTCACTGCACGGTCTGGCAGAGGTTCCTTCTGATGCGCAGAACATTTTTGTCACAACTCACGATATCGAGCCTGACTGGCATGTGAAAATGCAGGCAGCAGCACAGGACTCTGTAGACGCTGCTGTCTCAAAGACAATCAACCTGCCAAACGAGGCAACTGTTGATGATGTCAGAACCGCATATGTTCAGGCATGGGAACTTGGCTGTAAAGGTATCACCATTTACCGTGACGGCAGCAAGCAGTTCCAGGTACTTGAAAACGTCAGCAAAAAAGAAAAAGTCGAACAGGAGGAGGCAAAACTTGACCTTACATTTAACGTCAGCGCAAAGACTCACGAGGAAGAACACATTCTCACTGAGAATGCGATGACAGTGCTTGAAAAGCGGGCACTCGCCAAAGATGACAGCGGTGCTATCGCAGAGACTCCCGACCAGCTTTGGCGCAGAATTGCACGCAAGGTTGCTTCTGCCGAGCAGCAGTCGCTCCAGGACACTTACGAAGAGGCGTTTTATCAGCTCATGCATAATGGAGAGTTTTACAGCGGAGGAACACTTCTCTGGGCCGGTATGGGTGAAGAGACTATTCTGTCTAAATGCCTCGTGCTTCCGGTCTCGGATTCAATCGATTCGATCTTTCAGACACTTAACTGGAACATTCAGTGCCTCAGGCGGGGAGTCGGGACAGGGTTCAACTTCTCCACCATCAGATCCAGCTACGCCCAGGTTAAAACGACCGGCGAGTTTGCAGCCGGACCAGTAGAGTATCTGCGCATGTACAATCGGGCACAGGATACTATCAGGGGCCGCGGTGGCAGAGGCCTTGGATCGATGGCAATACTTAACGCCGACCACCCGAATATTGAGGAGTTTATCGAAAGCAAGGACGATCTTACAGCGATTTCGCACTACAACATCTCGGTCGGAGTCAGCGATGCTTTTATGAAAGCAGTAAAAAACGATGAGGACTGGGATCTTACAGACCCCTCTGACGGCAAGGTTTACAAGACAGTAAAAGCACGCGCACTGTTTGAAAATATTGCCCGTCATGCATGGAAGAGCGGCGACCCCGGACTGTTTTTTGTTGATGTCGCTGAGCGTGCAAATACAACACCGGCGCTTGGCCGTATGGATGCCACAAACCCCTGCGGAGAGCAGCCGCTGATCCCGTTTGAGACCTGCAATCTGGGTCATATCAACCTTGCTCGGATGATTCAGGGCTTCCCGTATGCAGCAGATGAGACGGTCAGAGACTGGAGCTTTGAGCGCAAGATGGAACTGATCGACTGGGATCGCCTCAAGGATGTTACCTACCTGGCAGTCCGATTTCTGGACAACATTATCGATGTCAACAACTACCCGATCAGAGAGATCGAGGAGATGACCAGAAAGACAAGAAACGTTGGCGTCGGTGTCATGGGGTACACTGACATGCTGATCAAGCTGGGTATCAGCTACGGATCTGCAGAGTCGGTTAGGATCGCTGAAGAAGTGATGAGCTTTATCCAGGATACTGCTCATGAAGCATCACAGAAGATCGGTGAAGAAAAAGGCAGTTTCCCGGCATTTGAGGAGTCAGTCTGGAAGCAGCAGGGCAAGACCGCAATGAGGAATACCCGAGTGACCACCATTGCTCCGACAGGGACTATCTCCATCGTGGCCAATGTGAATCCAGGTATCGAGCCTGTATTTGCCTTGGGGTTCAGACGCAAAAACTCAATGGGGGGCACGGACCAGGAGGTAATCGATCATCAGTTTGAAACAGTAGCACGGGCACGAGGAATTTACTCAGATGAGCTGATGAAGAAGATCGCCGACGGTGCTCATCTGACAGCGTTGCAGGAGGAGTTTTCGATCCCCGCTGATGTTGTTGATGTGTTTGTAACAACGCACGAAATCGATCCCGAAAAGCACGTTCAGATCCAGGCAGCATTCCAGAAATACGTGGACAGTGCGGTATCAAAGACAATCAATCTTCCCAAAACAGCTTCATGGCAGGACATAGCCCGTGTATATCAACTGGCGTATGATCTGGGTTGTAAAGGCATCACTGTCTTCAGGGATGGTTCCAAGGATCCTGCGCTGCAGGTCGGTACCGTTGAGAAAAAGACCGAGCCGGCAGCAGAAGTCAGGATTGAAGCCAAAGCAGGTGCTGCACGCAACTCTCTCAGCCCCAGAAAACGTGATGAAGTTGTGCGCGGACTGACAACAAAGGTCCGGACAGAACAGGGTGAACTGTTTGTCACCATCAACGAGGACGATGAAGGCATCGTTGAGGTGTTCCTGACCCTTGGTAAGAGCGGAAGCTACACAGCCGGCTATACAGAGGCTGTGGGACGTCTGGTATCAATGTCACTGCGTTCCGGTATCAAGCCGGAAGCTATCATCGATCAGCTTCTGGGCATCAGAACGTCAGCGCCTACAATGAATCGCGGAGGACTGATTGTATACTCGGTACCCGACGCAGTCGCCAAGGTTCTAAAGAAACACCTGGAGGAGAAAAAGAACCAGATCCGTCTGCTTCCGGAGGATGATGCTCAGACAAGCAAAATCGAGCAGGTGATAGCAGAGGTTACAACAGAGAGCCGCCCGCTTCAGCCCGCAAAGCTTGAAACGCAGGAGGTAATCGAAGAGGTGATCATTCAGAACAGCAAACCTGTTGCTCAGACAGCACCTAAGCCGCAGCCGCAGGTTACCGTCACAGAAAAGAAACCGGAACCTGTAAAAAGAGCTGATGAACATCTGCCGGCTATACTGAGCGGTATCGATACCAGCAAATACAGCAAACAGAATACAATGGGTGATCTGCTCGAATGCCCTGACTGTGCTGGAGATCTTGAATACGCCGAAGGATGCATTTTATGCCGGAGCTGTGGTTACAGCAAATGCGGATAAGTGCTATTATTTGTTAGAACTTGCACATGAACACTGCCGATATGTACAACCTGCCTAACCTTAACGTCTACAAATCACGTAACGGTCATTACCGGTGCAGTATTTTAAGTATGCGCGTTACTGGTTTTGGATATCAGGCAACAAACTTTCAGTTTCAGCAGGAGCTGAAGGCATCAACAAAGCAGGAAGCCCGCAAGCAGTTTATCCGGCTTCTGCGAGAAAACTAATATGCACCTTCTCGGTCCGCTCTATCGAAACGGGATCAAACCATTACTATTCAGGTTTGATCCCGAATCAGTTCATGACAGAATGCTGACAGCTGGCAGGCTGCTTGGTGCGATACCGCCTGCACGGTTTCTGACAAGGCTGGCTCTTCGCTTTGATCATCCGGTTCTTTCTCAGACAGTATCAGGAGTATTATTCCCCAATCCGGTCGGTCTGTCTGCGGGTTTTGATAAAAATGCAGAACTGACACGGATTCTGCCTGCTGTAGGTTTTGGTTACTCCGAACTTGGCTCAGTAACATGGAAGCCATATCAGGGTAACCCCAGACCACGCCTCACAAGGCTTCCGAAGTCAAAAGCGATTGTCGTCTACTACGGACTGAAAAATATCGGTGTCGAACGCATTCTTCCCAGGATTCCTGACAGAGGCAGCCGTCATCCGTTTAGCATCAGTATTGCCAAGACAAACAGTGAAGCCACAGCCAGGACAGAAGATGGCATAGAAGATTATTATCAGTGCATGAAAACAGTACTGGCATCAAACAAGGGAGATATTCTGACGATTAATATCTCATGTCCAAACACTTTTGGCGGCGAACCGTTTACGACTCCTGAGCGTCTTGACGCCCTGCTCAGCAGACTTGACACACTGCACTCTGATCGCCCGGTCTGGATAAAGATGCCTATCAACCAGACCTGGGATGAATTTAGAGATCTGCTTGTCACAGCTTCGGATCACAAAGTGGACGGTGTGGTTATCGGTAATCTGACCAAAGCGAGAGACCCGGGTCTGATTCTTGATGATCTGTCTGATGATGTTAAAGGCGGCATCTCGGGTGTGCCGACAAGGGAACTCAGCAACAACCTGATCAGCAGAACATTTCAGGAGTTCGGACAGCGGTTCACAATCATCGGGGTCGGCGGAATATTCTCTGCAGAGGACGCATACGAGAAGATACGTCTTGGGGCAACTCTTTTGCAGATGATTACAGGGATGATTTACGAGGGACCGCAAATAATCGGAGAGATTAACAAAGGACTGGCAGAACTTCTGAGACAGGACGGATATGCATCAATTACTGAAGCAGTGGGAAGTGCTCACACTTCGTGATACCTGCTGGCTATGTTTTCACGTCCGTAGCGCATAGTTCGCGCCATCCAGATAAGTTCAGTAACAGCTCGCTCGGTGCGTTCAACAAACGCCACATCAAGCAGATTACCATCGTCATCAAACAGATCCTGGACTTTAGGAAAATGCACGTCTGTGAAACATGCTGTCATTCCCATCTCGCGGACTGACGAGACGAGGGACTCAATTGCACGCACACCACCCCAGGGACCAGCTGAGACACCGGCAAATGCAACAGGTTTGTGAATGTAATTCTTCAGCTCGGAATCAAGCAGACGCTTGAGGGATCCGGGAATACCGTGGTTGTATTCGGGTGTGACAATGAAGAAGCCATCCGCTTCTGCTGTCATGTTTGAGTATCGGGGATCCTTCTGCCCGTCAGAATTACCGTCAAGCGGTGTCTCCATCTCGCGCGGATCAGCATAGGAAAGCTCTATCTCGTCATGCTCTTCGAGCATTGAACGAACAAAGCGGGTAACCATCTCCGTCCTGTTTCCGGGACGTGAAGTGCCATGGATAAGAACAATTTTCAGTTTTCTTGCGTCGTTCATACTACATACTACCACAGGATATGGATGCAACCGTTCGCACGTGTTAGATTAGGATCATGAATACATCAGTCGCAGTACTTGGAGGGGGAGTCGGCGGACTTAGTGTCGCACACGAACTCGTAAAAAGCGGTTTTTCGGTGACCGTATATGACAAAAACAGCATCTGGGGCGGCAAAGCCCGGAGCATGCCTGTTCCAGCGAGCGGTACAGATGGTCGAGCTGATCTTCCGGGTGAACATGGTTACCGGTTTTTTCCGGGTTTTTACCGGCATATTGATGAGACAATGGCCGAAATCCCTTACAAGGCGGGGTCTGTTCTTGATAACCTCGTGCACACAAAGGTTAATCTGATGACACGGACTGTGGGTGGAGAACAGGTGGTTGTCTCACGATTCCCCCGCTCACTGCGTGAACTTGAGAACTTCCTTGATTTTATGATCCTTGATTCTTTTGATGTGCCGCAAGCTGATGCGCAATTCTTTTCACAACGGATCTGGCAGCTGATGACAAGTTGCAAGGAACGCCGTGACACGGAATACGAACAGCGCAGTGCCTGGGAGATGCTAGATGCCGAAAACAGGTCAGAAAACTACAGAACTATGTTCATTGAACAGGTCCGGGCGCTGGTGGCAGCCGATCCGCGAAAGATCAGCGCTAAAACTGCAGGCAACATATTTCTTAAACTGATGAGTGACATCATCAATCCGGGCTCGCATGGCAATGACAGACTGCTCAACGGCCCCACAAACGATGTCTGGATCGATCCCTGGGTCGACTATCTGACAGACAAGGGTGTCACATTTATCAGCGGTGTAACAGTCCAGTCGCTTGAGACCGACTCAGGGCGGATTACCGGTGTAGTTGCACACGACAATGAAACCAGCCGGGACCTCATCATCAATGCGGATTATTATGTCCTTGCTGTCCCTGTTGAGAGGGCGGCTGAGATAATCCGCAGTTCTGCAGGTCTGCTTGATACAGCCCAGTCACTCCGGGGCATTGGAAAACTTGCTGACGAAGTAGAATGGATGAACGGTCTGCAGCTGTATCTGAATAAAGACATTGACCATTACAGCGGCCATGTAATGATCATGGACAGTCCGTGGTCACTGACGTTCATCTCCCAGCTTCCGTTCTGGAAGGATTTCGATATCAGCCGTTATGGTGACGGATCAATTAAGACACTGCTGTCTGTAGATATTTCCGACTGGCATCGTGATGGTCTGTTTGTAAACAAACCAGCCGAACACTGTACGCCGGAGGAGATCAAAGATGAGGTCTGGGGTCAGCTCAAAGCAACTATAGGTGCACATGGTATTGAGCTGCATGATAATGATCTGGTTACCTGGTTTCTGGATCCTGCAGTGTCTGCCGACACAGCAGTACAAAGTCATACGCACAACACTAACGCAGAGCCGCTTCTGATAAACACTGCGGGCAGCTGGAAGCTGCGTCCGGAGGCAGGCACCGAAATAACAAACCTGATGCTTGCAGCAGATTACATCCGTACTGATACTGATCTGGCAACCATGGAAGCGGCAAACGAAGCAGCCAGGCGAGCCGCCAATGCCATTTGCAGAGGAGAACAGCTGCCTGAGCATTCTGTAATTCATGAGTGGAAGGATCCCGCATGGCTGCATGTGTTTCATATATATGACCGCAGCCGCTTCAGGCGCGGATTAGCCTGGAAGGGCTATAACCCGGTCCGGATTAAACTGGCAGGAATGCTTAGAAGTCTCCTGCGCAGGCTCTGGCGCTGATGTATAATCAAACCATGTTTCAGGCAGAACTGTTAAATTCCAAAACGGTCGGATCGATTGACCGCAGCAGACCGCTGATGCTGATAACCGGTTCATTTGATCTGCTTCATGCAGGGCACATGCGGATGTTTGTCCGTGCGCGTGAAGAGGTTGACGAACAGGTAACGCTGCTTGTTGTTGTACTTGATGATGCCAATATCCGTGAACGGAAAGGGCCTGACAGACCACTGCAGGATCTTGAGGAACGTATTTTTGCACTTCGTGCGCTGCGCAGCATTGATTATGTAATGCCCTGGCACAGCCACTGGTCAGGATTGCGTACCTTTGTATCAGGTCTCAAGCCTGACTACCTTGTCGGTGTTGAAGGTGACAGCGGGCTGGAGAACAAAAGCCGTCTGATAGCCGATGCAGGAGGCACATTTATTCTGCTCAAGCGTGACCCCCGGTTTTCTACAACCGCATTGCTTGAGAAAATCAGAAACACAAGCTCAGATGAGGAGCTATAAAGATACAGGCTATATCATCAAAGTCAGACAGCTGCGCGAGGCGGATAAACTTGTTGTGCTCTTCACTAAAGACAAAGGCCGGATCGAGACTGTTGCAAAGGGTGCGTCGCGCCTGCTCAGCCGCAAAAGCTCAAGTATTGACCTGTTAAACCGTGTTACGGTCAATCTCTATCAGGGCAAGCAGCTTGATGTTATCACCGAGATTGCCCTTGAGGACGATTATGCTTCCGTCAAGCAGGATCTTGCCGGGATCTCACAGGTGTTTTATATTCTTGAGCTGCTTGATGTCTTTACCCGCTACCTGCCCGAACATGATACGCTCTTCGCCATGCTTGAGGATTTTCTGCAGCTGTTTACCGATAAATCAACACGGATAACGCTGTTGCGCAGTTTTGAACTCAAGCTTCTGGACATCTTTGGTTTCGGTCCCGACCTCTACCACTGTCTTCATTCTGGCAGTGACCTGAAGCCCGGCGAGCGCAGAGTATCGGCTAGCAGCGGGCAGGCCGGCTACCTGCGCCTGGAGGCGCTGCCCAACAAGCCACGTTCTCCCGTATTGATCGGGGATGATATCGTTAAGGTGCAGCGGTATCTGTTACATGAAGATCTGGGTTCGGCACGACACCTTGCCATTACGCAAAATCAGCAAAATACGTTACAATCAGTGCAACGTAACTGGATGCAAGGCATCCTGGAACGTTCACTCAAATCCATGAACTTTATTGACGAAATCAATGCCAGACACGCTCAGGCCTGATATCAACATTGCTCTTACCGGCTGGCCCGGTGTAGGCACATCAACCTTGACACTGCTGCTCGCACTTATACTCGATATGCGCTATGTCTATATCGGGTCGGTCTTCAGAACTATCAACGAAAAGCTCAAGGTGGAGGGTGAACATTCGCTCAGCTCGGAGTTTGAACAGATGATTCAGCCGCTGATCGGTAAAACCATTGATACATATGTGGATCACATTCTGCTTAACAAGTCGGGGATCATTCTTGAGTCTGATCTGTCTGCATTCCGGATCGGTAAACACCCCAAGGTATACTCAATATTCATCAGAGCCGGCATGGAGGCCAGAAAAAAACGTGAAGCGAAAGACGGCAGGGTGGGAGTTGATGCACCACTTGAGGAACGGGACGCCGCGCTTCGTGAGGAATATATTAAACTCTGGGATACGGACATTTTTGACGACGAGCTGATAGCACGCAAATACAACGTTATCATCGATAACAGCTCACTTACAGTTGAAGAAGAGATCACAGCAATACTTGACCGTGTTGCCAGACTGCCGCAGATGAAGGGGACAACCCGTGAGCAGCTGCACAAGCGTGCGCAGGCTGTGCTTAAAAGACATGCTGCATTTGATAAAGAGTCAATGCGCAAGGATCTTCTGAAAAAAAAAGCTGATGTCGAGTTCTGAAGAAATCATGCGCGAGATCACGCAGCTGTTCCCTGAAGACGTACAGACATTCCCTGCAGAGGTGCAAAAAGTGTTTCTGGGGCAGCTGTAATGCTATACTTCCCTAAATCAGGAGTAAACAATGAACTATACGATAACGCTTCTCGCCGAGAACACTACGTACCGTCATAATGTTCTTGCACAACATGGTCAGTCTATTCTGATAGAAAGTGATACTCAAAGGCTTCTGTTTGATGTAGGAGAAGTACCAGGAGCGGTGACACATAACCTCACACAGCTTGGTCTTCAGATCAGTGATATCGCTGTTATCGCCATCTCACACAGGCATATCGACCATATCGGTGCTCTTGTTGAAATGCTTGAGGATATGGGTGATCAGCGACTGCTACTGCCTATGCAGCTTGGAGAGCCGGACAACAAACCGGCAAAGGAGAGTTACAGTTTTCTTACACCCAATCCTGATGGTGGTTATGATGTGGGTATAAGCCGGGAGCATGCAGAGAGGATTACAGCATACAGGCATTCAGAAACAGTAACTGGTGGGTTTGAAGTCATACCCGGGATCTTCACCACAGGCTGTATCGGAGATCAGATGAAGGAACAGGCAATGGTTATCGATCAGAAAGAGACCGGCATTACAGTTATCACAGGCTGCTCACACCCTGGTGTTCACGAACTGATAACGGAGGCAGTCAATGTTACGGGCAACTCCAGAATACGGGGGGTGATTGGCGGATTTCACTTTACTGATATGACGGATGACGAGATCCGTGAACATGCAATCAGGTTTCAGGACTACGGGCTCGAGTTTCTGGTTCCAGGCCACTGCACTACAGTCCGCGGTGCGCAGATCCTGCAGAACGTGCTAGGTGAACTTGTTAAGCTCTCCAAGACAGCCACATTCGGCACAGGTAACTCGCTCAGCCTAACCAAAGACAGCATCAAGTGGAACTTTGTCTGACAGAGAGTGATTGAAAATAGCCCCAGGACATGCTACCATCTGCCTAAGAGAGTCAGATACCAGGTGAAATTCTGACAGCTGTTGGCATACAATCACATAGATAGTTTAAGGAGTCCCAGTTTTTGGGAAATCCGGGTGGAACCGCTCTTGAAGAGTCCCGTTAGTAACCAGTCATGGTTGCTGACGGGACTTTTTTTGTTACATTAAACAGAATGACTACTGATATTACTCTCGATAACATTACAGCTCTGGCTAAAAGACGCGGCTTTATCTATCCGTCCTCGGAGATTTATGGAGGACTGGCCAACACATATGATTTCGGTCCATACGGAACAGAACTGAAGGAGAATGTCCGCCGTCTTTGGTGGGACCGGTTTGTCAGGGGACGTGAGGATATGTATGGTATCGACTCAAGCATTATCATCAACCCGTCAGTGTGGGAAGCAAGCGGACATGTGGCAGCATTTGGTGATGTGATGGTGGAAGATACAAAGACCAGAAAGCGTTACAGGGCTGATCATATTATTGAGGACTTTGCAGACTCTGCCAAAGATCTCTCTGATGAGGAACGTGAGATGCTGCGTAAGGTTGACGGAAAAACAGCAGATGAACTTCAGCAGATCATCGAAAAATACACTATCAAGTCGCCTGACGGCAACAGTTTTACACCTGCCCGAAAATTCAACCTGCTGTTCGAGACCAAAATCGGTATTGTTGAAGGAGACAAATCTCAGGCATATCTGCGCGGAGAGATTGCGCAAGGCCTGTTTATCAACTACCCCAACATTATTGACAGTATGCATCCCAGGCTGCCGTTTGGTATTGCACAGGCAGGCAAGGCATTCCGCAATGAGATCACAAAGGGGCAGTTTACCTTCCGCACGCTTGAGTTTGACCTGATGGAGTTTGAATACTTCTTTGATCCCGAGGAGGACTGGAACAGTCTGTTTGAATACTGGAAGGAAGAAATCCACGCATTTGCGCTCTCGACAGGACTGCGCGAGGAAAACCTTCGCTGGCGTCCGCATGAGGATTTTGAACTTTCCCACTATTCAAAACGTACTGAGGATCTCGAGTACAAATTCCCCTGGGGTTACAAGGAGATGTTTGCCTGTGCATACCGTACAGACTTTGATCTGCGCAATCATGCAGAGCACAGCGGTAAGGACATTTCGTACAGAACGCAGGAGGGCCGAAAATTTATCCCTCATGTGATCGAACCGACATTTGGTCTTTCACGTCTGATTACCATCCTGATGATGGATGCCTACCGTGAAGAGGAGGTTAACGGCAAAAAACGCACTGTGCTGGCATTTGCCCCCAGGATTGCCCCTGTAAAAGCTGCTATCTTCCCGCTGCAGAAGGATGAACAGCTGCATAAACTTGCGCGTGATATCTATACTGATTTGTCAGACTCCTTCAGCGTCGAATATGAAAACAAGGGCAACATCGGTAAAATGTACAGACGGCATGATGAGGTCGGTACACCGTTTTGCATCACTGTTGACTTTGACAGTCTGACCGACAAGTCTGTCACTGTCAGAAACCGTGACACGATGCAACAGGAACGCATGCCGATCGAAAAGCTTAAAGGATTTATCACTCAGATGACCGCCTGATGAAGAAAAGAATCAAAGTACTGCTTGCAGGCGTTAAAGCCGGAGGGGGTCACATAAGCCTGAGGGATTTTCTCTATCAGCAGCTCGAGACAGACCAGGAGACATTCAGAAACGTATCCTGGACACATCCCGGCGAAGCTCTTGAAACAGCCGATCATCTGATACACTCGATCTCACCGTTTCTCTACGAGCTGACGTATTTCTTTTCACCCCGCTATCTGTCAGATATTTCGACGATAGCGACATTCAATTTCCTGCGCGAATGCTACAAAGTGCTCAAGAGCGAGAAGCCGGATATCGTGCTTTCGACGCATTTTGTGCTCAGTCTGCACTTCAGCCTTGCAAAACGGCTGTTGCGGTCCAAAGCAGTAATCGTTAACTGCATTCCTGATTACGGGCCGCCATCAAAGATCATGCACCCGCGCCTGCCGTTCTTTCGCTCGGACCGCCTGATGGTGTTTGAAGAATGGACGCGTAAGGGCTCTGCGCAGCAGTACAAAGTACCTGAAGAAGATATTCTGCTCGCCGGATTTAATCCGAAAAAAGTGTTTGCCCAGACTGCTGCTAAATATAAGACAAAGCGCGATGCGCGTCTGCAGCTGATGAAGGTGCTTGACTATATGCCCTATACCCAGATGGATCCGGACAAGACTACGGTGCTTGTATCTGCAGGAGCAGTAGACTCCCGCAAAACGTTTAAACTACTTAAAATACTTGCCAGAGAACAGAAGAACGATCCCTCACTGATAGATCGCTACCAGTTTCTGGTAATCACCGGACGTGATATGAAGTACTTTGAACGTATCTCCGGCAACAGTAAAAAAGTTCCGGTCCTGGAGTAATATCTTTCCGCTGGCCTGGGTAGACCCTGAGGTGTATGCGCTCATCCAGTACAGCTGCGACTTTCCGATTCTTGGTGGCATTGCACCTGCAACCCTCAATGAACTTGTTGAATCAGAGTGTGGACCGCTGCTTGTTTTCCGCACGCGACCCGGACAGGAACTACCGCACAGGGCGTTTATCGAAGAAAAGGGACTTGGAAGATATGTACCTGACAAAGACCGCCTGATGGAAATTCTGCAGGCAGGTCTCAGCCCCGAAGCTAAACAACGCTTCCTTGATCGCGGCAGAGCGTTTCGTGATGATCAGGCCCGTCGCGCAGCGGAGCTGCCGTCGCTGGTAAAGTCACTCTACGAATCCACCCATAAATAATGATGCAGCAATAAAAAGCGCCGCATAACAGCGGCGCTTTTTCATTCGTGCGGTCAGCAGGGATTATTTTTTGCTGCTGTCATCCGGCTCGATCACTTCTCCCTCCTGGACATCTGCTTCTTCTGATGAGCCTGTCTCTTCTTTTTCAACTTCTTCTGCTGCTTTGGCATACATCGCTGCACCTTTTTCCTGCAGAAGCGTTGACACCTCTTTGGTTTTTTCCTTAACAGCGGCAGCATCATAGTCGTCTTTGCTGTAGAGTTCCTTCAGTTCGTCTGCTGCCTTTTTAAGTGCTTCTTTATCTGCATCGTCAAGCTTGTCTTTCATCTCGTCGACAAACTTTTCGAGTTGCAGCACCAGACTTTCTGCTTCAATCTTCGCCTCAATACGTTCCTTATTCTGCTTGTCTTCCGATGCCTTTTCGGCTGCCTCCTTTACGAGCGCATCAACCTCAGAATCATCAAGCTGTGTTGAAGCGGTGATCGTAATCGACTGTTCCTTTCCGCTGGCTTTATCCCTGGCGCTGACGTTAAGAATTCCGTTTGCGTCAATCTTAAAGGATACCTCGACCTGCGGGATACCACGCGGTGCCGGAGGAATACCCTCAAGCATAAAGCGCCCGAGTGTCTTGTTATCTTTTGCCATCTCACGCTCTCCCTGCAGAACATGGATCTCGACAGCAGTCTGGTTATCAGCTGCAGTTGAGAATACCTGTGTTTTCTCTGTCGGGATCGTGGTGTTGCGTTCGATCAGCGGCGTCCTGATACCGCCAAGTGTTTCCAGACCAAGCGTCAGAGGAGTGACGTCAAGCAGCGTAATGTCGCTGACACTTGAGTCTCCCGCAAGAACGGCACCCTGGATGGCAGCACCGATGGCTACAACCTCATCTGGATTGACCCCCTGGTGCGGATCCTTACCGAAAAACTCCTTAACCTGCCTGGTCACCATTGGCATACGTGTCATTCCACCAACCATGACAACATCTTCGATCTCAGATTTATCAACTCCGGCATCTTTAAGAGCTTTTTTAACCGGTTCAAAGGTTTTAGCCACAAGGTCACCGACAAGCCTTTCAAGGTCAGCACGGGTAAAGTCCTTGCGCATATGCTTTGGTCCGTTAGCATCTGCGGTGATGTAGGGCAGGTTGATTTCTGTTTTTTCTGTCGTTGACAATGTGATTTTTGCTTTTTCTGCCGCCTCTTTTAATCGCTGCAGAGCAGCAGGGTCTTCGCGCAGATCAATGTTCTGCTCCTTTTTAAAATCATCAACAAGCCAGTCAATGATTGCCTCATCAAAGTCATCTCCACCCAGGTGTGTATCACCATTGGTTGATTTGACCTCAAATACACCGTCACCGATCTCAAGGATTGAGATATCAAATGTTCCTCCACCCAGGTCATAGACGGCGATAAGCTTGTCTTCTTTTTTATCAAGACCATACGCTAAAGCAGCAGCTGTCGGTTCATTGATAATGCGCTTGACTTCAAGTCCCGCGATTTTACCTGCGTTTTTTGTCGCCTGGCGCTGCGAATCGTCAAAGTATGCCGGGACCGTAATGACTGCTTCTGTAACGGTTTCGCCCAGAAACGCCTCGGCATCACTCTTCAGCTTTGCCAGTACTTTTGCAGAGACTGCCTCAGGCGCAAGCCAGCTGTCACCAAACTTAACCTCGACACCGCCCTTTTTGCTTTTGCGTACCTCAAATGGCAGGCGCTTGTTGTCACCCTCACTTCCGACCTCATCCCAGCGCCGTCCGATCAGTCGCTTGATTGAGTAAAAGGTCTGCGCAGGGTTTGTCACCATCTGGTTCTTGGCGGAGATACCGACAAGTTCCTCCTTGTTGTCAGAAGTTAATGCAACGATTGATGGTGTGGTTCTGTTACCTTCTTTATTGGTGATCACATCCGGGTCACCGCCGGCCGCGAACGCCATACACGAGTTGGTCGTTCCCAGGTCAATACCGATGATTTTTCCCATTGTCCGGTCGTAAAATATAAACTATCAGCTACGATTGATATCTGGCAGTGACGACCTTGGCCGTCCGGAAAACTGTTCCATTTGATTTTTTGTACCCTTTGCTTTCAACATGCATGACTGTGTTATCCTCTTTTTCGGAGTGAGCCGGCATAGTTGTGATCGCCTCCATCGTCTCAGGGTCAAATCTGTCTCCTTCGTTTACCTCGATTACTTCAAGCCCGATATCCTTGAGCACTCCCTCCAGCTTCTCAAACACCATGCTGAGTCCGTCAAGCTGTTTTTCGGGACCGGCATCCTTGCCGCTGTGTTTTACTGATCGGTAGTAGTCATCAATAATGTCAGCCAGACTGTGCATCAGCATACTGTTAGCCTGTTCCTTCATGGCTGCACGTTCTGCATCCATCCGCTTGCGATAATTCTGAAAGTCAGCCAGAGCACGAAGCTTTGCTTCATTTGCCTGTTCAAGCTGTGACTGCAGCTCACTGATGCGGTCATTGCTCTGATCTGTGACAGTATCGTCGCGTACGTTACTGCTGTCTGACTGTGTATCAGTTGCCATATGTTGATTCTAACAGGTAATTTTTTACCAGCCGCTCACAACCTGTGAGAGGTTGGTGGCAATAAATTCGAGCAGTGGAATGTTACGGGCATAGTTCATCCGGTTGGGACCTACAAGTGCCAGATATCCGTCTTTGCCACCATGCAGTTTTACAGGTGAAAACAGCATTGTTGTATCTGAAAAGATACCGTGTCCAGTATCCTCTCCGATCAGGATCCGTATCTGCTTGTCACCCCGATATCTGTTGAACATCTTACGCAGCAGACTGTTATCCTCGATCACTGCAAAAATATCACGCAGTTCTTCTTTACCTGCATAATCTGGCTTGCTGATCAGGTATGAAAATCCGTTATAGTAGGCACGGGACTCCATCGAAAAGACAGCAAGATTGCCGGTCTGCGCCGCCAGATGCTGCAGAGCGCGGTAAATAAGACTGTCACTGTCAAATCTTGCCTGAAACAGCTCTTCACGTATGCTGGCGCGCTCTTTTACCTCAAGTTCTTCAAGATCACTAAGCAGACGGTCGATAAAAAACTTAAACCCCATGTTTGTGGGAACGCGTCCGGATGATGAATGCGGCTTTTCAAGATACCCCTGCTTAACAAGCTCTGCCATCTCGTTTCTGATCGTGGCAGGGCTGACTCCAAGACGGTACTTACTGGCAAGGTTCACCGAGCCGACTGCCTCAGCACTCTGAATGAATTCATCAATAATTGCCTTGAGCAGCTTGCTCTGTCGTGGTGTCATTGCCGGATATACTAGTTCACGGTACTATACCAGTTAGCAGAAAAGACTGTCAAGTGCTAAGCGGTCGGGCTGGTGGAATGATTATCTGTGCAGTGAGATTGTCTGAGGTCCCGCGTGCAAGTGCAAGTTTTTTCAGGGACAGCATTACCTGCTCAGGACTCATACCGTTTCTGATATCGGCAGCAGCTGCAGACAGCTCCGCGTTTGAGATCCGCTCAAAAAAACCGTCCGAACCGATTAAAAGCATATCACCGGGTGCAATAGTTCCGCTTACTGTATGAATATTCCGTCGGGGATTACGCTGGCGATCCACACCGACATCATCCACAATCAGATTACTGAAGACCGTACGCAGGATCATGTTCTGAACGTCAGCAGGCATGGTATCAAACCGTTCTCTGAAAAGGCGGAAGGATATGTCAGCTTCGGATCCCTGATACACTGTCTGCCGGAGCTCCTCTTTTTCTCTGTCTGTCAGCTCCGAAAAAGCTGTACGGACATATTCAGTATTGTATGGTTTACCCCCAAGAGAGTTGCAGAACTGATAAAAGTCCATAAGTACGGACTCATACCTGGCGTACTCGTCACTGCTCAGCTGCTCACGAACGCGGCTGTCAGTCAGTCGCAGGTCTTCATACGCGTTTCGCATGTTTGCAATCTGCGTATCGGCTCCTTTATGTGTATCCAGCAGTTCTGCCACATCTCCATCCACAGTCAACAGGAACGCAGGCGTATCGCCTGCATATGCGATTTCGTAGTGATGACCGGTAATCTGTGCCATTGTTGCAGTGGTCTTGCATCCGTTTATCCGTCTGCGAAGATAGGAGAGGGGATTGCTGCCTTTTGCCAACCATTCCGGGCGGAAGTGCAGTGTTTCAATATCCTCGGCAGACAAATCAAGTGTATCACCGACCCTGACAGGCAGACCTGTAATCAGACCGTAAACCAGACGTGCAGCATTATCAAGTTCGTGCTGATCATAACCGTGACCGGGTTCCCTAAAACCATTAAGCAGGTCTGAAGGTCTGACCTTGAGCGCAAATGCAGGCAGCACAGCAACGATTGCAGCATACTCATCAGGTATTTCGCTCCAGTGCTCAGGGTCTAGAAACCAGTCAATCCCCAGAAACGACAGATTATCACGGATGTTAAAAATAGCATCCTCAAGTTCAATATCAGTTAGCTCATTCAGCGGTAGGGCCCGTTTGAGCAGCTTACTGACGTGTGATTCGGGATCAGGATTGGCAGCATGCAGATCAGCAAGCATTTTGTCCAGCTGCTGCCGCGAAGCAGGGATGTCCTTACTGTTGAACATCAAGGTGGAGATGCAGTTTGCAGACGTGATTCTTACCACATCTTCGGCAGCCATAAACGGCCGGTAGGTTTTCTCCAGGAGATCCGCAGGTGCGAGCGCCTCACCGTTGTTCAGTACATCCCGTACAGCGGTCATAACAGTTGCTGCTGCCAGATCACCTCGATTTTTTACACCGACTCCATCATAAACTGCGGTATACGTTGTGCCTGGCTCAACCAGATGAACAGTCTGAGCAGCATCGTTATTTTCGGTTCGGGTAAAGATTCGCCTCTTGCCTGCCTCTGTCCCGCCGATATCTGTCAGGGACGCAACACGCGTCCCGTCTGGTAGAGTCGCTGATTTTTCCTTATGGCTCAGACCCGGATTTATCGAGGTCTCCTGAAGAGCAGGCAGCTTACCGGTTTCACCTGTATGCAGCCGGTCTGTGTGACCCCCCGGGATTAGCGCGGATGTAGCCATTACTGTTGCTGCTCAACATAAGGTATTGTTACTCTCCTGAGTCGTCTCAGGCCGTTGTCTTCGTAATCCTTAAGCAGTCCCTCAAGCGTCCAGTTTCTTCCGTCCTGGATCTCAAGCCAGTTCTGATCCTTGAGATGTGCTGTCTGATCCGTAACCTCGATCCTGCCGTGCCTGATGCCGTTGTCATCACCATACTGTTCTGATGAATGGACATAATCAATCCAGAGTACGCGGTCATCTTCACGCCCGACACGTTCGACAAGGAGGATATGATGTGCGTTTTTCTGCAGTCCCTTGCTTCTGATCAGATCCCCGGGACGAACATCCTGAATGGGGACAGGCACAGTGTTCGCAGGACTTGTGAGCGTATTTGCACCGGTGTTTTCGACGGGCCTGAGAAGCCTACGCAACTTTGCCGTCAATCCGCGTTCAGGATAGACAAGATACTGATCAATTGTACCCATGTGTTTTTCTGCCAGGATGGCATTAAGAACATGCACAACAAATCCCGAGCAATCTATGCCAATATCGCAGTCCTGCAGAAACGCTCTCAGATCAGCTGCCGAGGCCTGCTGAACCGCAAATCCCTTGACCTGGGCAAGCACCATGACTTCACGTTCCATTTCTTTGGGATCACCCTTGCCGACCATGACACGCAAACCACCTTTCTGTTTGCGTTTGTTCATATAGTACGGTGCTTTGACACGCTTACCGCCAAGCTCAAGGTGCTCGTAGTCAGCAATCACGTCGAGACCGGCATCGGGTAGAGAATAGATAGTCATATCAGTGTAATTGTCGTGCAAATGAAATCAGCGTCTCGATACTCCAGGGGGCGGGTTTTCCATCAGAACCGATCAGACCCTGCGTGGCCTGGATACGGACAGCCTCGTTACCTTCGGCAATGACAGTCCCTTTTCTGGGCGTAAGAATAAGAACGCCTGGATATTCACGTGTGTCTTCAATGGCATATGTTTTGTGCTGCAGAATCATTGGTTTATCCTGGTCTTCATCAAGAAACACAGTACCCGGCACGACCTCATTATTAAAACGATCTATTGCGCTGTTGTCACTCAAAAGCCGGTAAATACCCATTGCTATGTCTGATCCTGCAGTAAAGGATTCATCAGCACGCAGCATCATCTGAGCGTAATTAAGCGGTTCAAGTCCCGCTCGATTGTAGTCACTGACAGACAGTCCATGATCTATGCCGGTAAATGCAGCAAGATGCAGCATCGAAAGCGGCACCTGGCCGTGCATCAGCTGCAGCCGTGTATGAAACGACACCGAAGCAGGCTGACGTGCGTTGATTTCGATGATATTCACCCGGTCACCGACAATCATGTCGATACCGAACAGACCGCGGTAGCCCTTGCTGTGCATGTATGCTCCCAGTCTTTCAATGTTGGCAAGAATTGACTCTTTAACTGCATCCGTTATCCCTGAACGGTAACTGAAGTCGTTTCCGATTGTTGCACCGGGATCATCAGTCAGCCCTTCTACGCCGGTTATCTGATAGCTGAGCCCGGCACAGAATGTACCTGCATCAGTGACGCATGCATTAAGTGTGTACGGCAGTCCTTCTGCAAATGCACTGATTCGTGCACTTCTGCTCGGGAACTGCTGCTTCAGGCTGTCGTATGCAGCACTGCTGTCGATAAAATATGTTGCATTACCGCTGTGTCCGCGGTTGAACTGGATAACAAAGGCAGATCCGAACCCGGCTGCAAGTGTTGCATAGTCATGCTCACTCAGCATTATTACAGCCATACGAGGCGTATCAGTTCCTGCTGCAGCAAAGTGATGCGTCTGGCTGAGTTTTTCCTCAAAGCTGCGGTTGAGCTCGCCACTTGTGTTAAGGAGTGTAAAGCCCTTCGCAGTGACAGCCTTTTCAAACCTGCCACTTACTTTAAAGGTCTGCACCCAGGCATCAGTGATATTCTTGGTGTTCAGATACTCTGTAAATTCTGATGATGCAAAAACACGGGCCGCCGTCTCTGCTGTCAATGAACCCGGGTCGGAATGTTCTGCAAAACAAAAGTATTCAACACCGAGTTTATCAAAGTACTCGCGATAATAACTGTCCGTGACGTGGATGTTGTGAATGTTGTCCAGTGTGAGCTCCAGCCCAAGACCGCGTTCCGGGTCTCTACTTACGTAGAGCAGCGGTCGTTCATTTAACTTTGCCTGCAGTGCGTCAGACAGTGACATTGGAATATACCAGCAGCCTGCCGTTTAACAGTTTGCGGTCAGGCTTGCGGTCATAAAATGAAAACGTGTTACTGAATACGGTTGCACCAGGTTTTGCCTGTGCACTGATTTTGTGTGCAATCTTCTGCATTACGGCAGGGTAGAGGTAGGTAATGAAAACATCATACTCACCGAAGTCATGATGCAGAAAATCATCTCTGATGATATTGATTTTGTTTGCTGCAAAAAGATTCCGCATACGCATGATCAAAGTCAGAAACGGGTTTATCTCAAACGCGTCAACACGGTGGCCCTCCTTCGCAAGAGCAAACGCAACACGTCCGTCACCAGCACCGAGTTCTGCAATCCTGAGTGTATTGCCATTTTCATTTACAGCCTCTACAAGTCCATCACGGAATTTTCTGCTGCTCGGGTAGTATGGTGCACCCTTATAAATCGAGTATACCCAGTAAAAGATATACACCCAGGCCACAATCAGCAGTCCGCTCCAGAATATCAGATCTATCATCGTCCGCTCATAACAGCTACAGGATACTTGTATTCATAACCATGCGCAACAGCTTTCTGCCAGGCGGCAAGCGCCAGCAGCGAGTTAAAAGAATATCCAGGTGCAGCATCCCTGGCATTGAGCAGTTGCTCATCGCTGATCACCCAGCCGCTGCCGTCACTTGCACGAATCAGCTCTGTTACGTCGTTACGTCGCAGCACAACTCTGTCAACAATGCAGTCGCTCAGGCTCGACCCGGCAGGTAAGAAGTCCGAATCAAACTGTCCGGCTATGGGGTTGATGCGCACATTCTGACAGACATGTACCGCAACATTTTTCTGCAGACGGATAAATTCACGCGCGATTGCCACCGAGCTTGTTGCGCTGCTGCACGGGATGAATACGGCATCAATATGTGGTATCTGTTCAGCAAGCTCTGAAGCGATGGTTGCAAAACCAGGTAGAGCAGCTTCATCCTTTGAGCCACGCAGATTAACGGCTTCGTGGTGTCGTGCAAACAGAATAGCATCTGATTTTGCCTTTCTGCCGCTGTGAATCCGGATCAGCGCTCCCTCGTACTTTTTGAGTTCATCCATTTTGTGCCCCGCAATTGTCTCGGACACAAAAAATGTCCAGTTCAGCACCTGCTGCTGTACATACCGCTGCCGCTGCGATTGCAGCATTGCCTGATGACGAGATCACAAACCGTTCCTGACCGCTGCGTATGTGAAAACCGATCTGGTATGCAAGACTGCGATCTTTAAACGATCCGGTCGGGTTTTCGTGCTCATTTTTAAGGTGTATTGTGCCTTCATTGGTCTCAAGCACGGTCAGAGTGGTGTCTCCAGGGCTTGTATAACGGTATTCAACCGGCAGATCAGATACTGGGTCACGGTTCCACATGGGTTGCCAATAATCAGGTAATCTCTGTACAATGCAAACGCATATCCTGCACTTGAATTACATATTAATCAACTTCAGATGGACGAGCAAACTACAACAACCGGAAAAACTCTCACATGCATTGAATGCAAAAACGAAACACAGCTGTCTGACACCCTGAAGCAGGGTGATGTCGTCGAGTGTGAATTCTGCGGAATCGAGTTCGAGGTCACAGAAGCAGGCGTTGAATATACACTCTCACTTATCGAAGACGAGAAGTAATCACTGCAGGTGAAATAAATTGTCTGCTGGAGTAGCTCAGCTGGTAGAGCAGCGGTATCGTAAACCGTCGGTCAAGGGTTCAATTCCCTTCTCCAGCTTTCAAAACACACGAACTTTTCAGATCTTTCCCCCCCGTTTTCGTTGTCCTGTCACCCTATTGAGCGCTTCCTTGATTTGGCGACACTGACACTATGGGTTATACTATAGTATATATAAATACTATAGATAATGGAGCCGCGTGAGTCATACCGACCACAACTGAATCAGCAGATGCTTCGTGCGCTGCTGCTTGCACTGATTGCTGCACTAGTTGCATCAGGCAAAGCAGATGCGCAATCTCTGGATCCGGGATCCTACCTTAATGCTCTGCCGGACTTTATGTATCCGCCGGCTGAACCCTGCATATATAACCCCGGTGGGACTGCACTTCATCACAGTGTAATCCCGGACATCGGAGGTATTACAAATGCTGTTCAAGTTGATCAGCTTGATGAGCAATGGTTTCCATCTGTGGATCGCTTCAGATCAACGTTTGAACCAGGCTCAGCCTCGCGCGCAAACATTGAGGAAGCTATCAACCTTGCCGATCCTGATGGCAGACTGATTCAGTCTATGGGGTATACAACTGTAGCTGACTACGTCAGCAATATCTGGATCATACCCGGTCATGAGGACGGGAACACTGTGAACGTAGACACCATCATCAACGGACGGCACAGCTGGGGTACGACGCTGCAGCTGTATAACTGCACGATCAGCTCTTTTGGTCCGCGAATGAATACAAATGTAATAGCTTTTTCTTCGGATTCGGTTAACAGTAGAAACGGCCAATACGTATACGAGTCGTTTATTGCCGAGGAGGCACTTCAGTCAGTAACATTCTACTCTGATGTCTTAAAGGCGCAACTGCAGGGATTTAGTGCAGAAGCGTTTTTTGAGGAATGGACAAACGGTCACATCCGCCTTCAGCATGAACTGATTGACGCGATCTTTCTGCATGAGGCATATGGCAGCAGTTTAAACTCGCTTGCGGCTTCGGGCTATCAGATATATGCAGGCAGACTGAGTTCGGGCCGGCAGCTTGACGGTACTGTTCCCGACCTAGCCACAGAACTGATAACTATTACAGGTCTCAACACTGACGATGCTCGTGCGCACGGCATCAATATTAACAGCCCGCTGGAATTTGCACAGGCGATGACAGACCCGGTCACAGCTGTGTTTGTCGATGCCTATGTTATTCACAGAACCGGCATGCCTGTTGCCGGTCATCTTTACGGTAAACGTACCAACAACGGCTTTGATGTCGGCCAGTATGATCCTGCACCGATCGGTCCCAACCAGCTGCAGCTGTATCTGATGCTTTACGGGCCTGCTGCTGAGGGCGAGATCGCATCACCCACACCCGAACTTATACCCACGCTGACGCAGACAGCAACTCTGACACAGGTGCCGACTCTCGAACCATCAGCGACACTGTCAGCTACTCCGTCTCCGACACCAACATATACAGATGTTCCAACCGAAACGGCAACTGTGGTTACACCTGAGCCGGCAGACACAGAGGAGCCTGCAAGTCCTGCCCCTTCTATAACACCTGAAGCTTCGATAACACCTGTACTGACCTCAACTGAGGAGATGCAAGCTACGCTTGTGGCAACGATACTGGCTGCAAGCCCTGAAAGTACTCCTACCATTGTTGTTTCTGACACAGGTATGGAGGTAACAGGAACAGATGAGCAATCCGGCACTGCATTGACTGCGCTTCTGTGTCTTGTTGGACTTGCCGGACTGATGGCAGCTGCAGGAGGTGCCATACTGATTAAAGACCTGCGCCGGACAAAGGCCAGACCGGCACGGCAGCAGCGTTCTACTCAGCGCTCAGAGGTGCGACAGAATGCAAGAGTAAACAGACGTCAGGCTGAAGATTACGACAGCAGACTTAAACGCATCAAGCAGAAACGCGACCGCAGACTGTAAAAAACCCACAGTAAAAGCGTAGCAAAAACGTAACGCCGTATGGTATGCTTTATGTTACATACATCTTACGCAGTACGCGTGTACCAGCCACAGTTCTCTCTGACAAACAGAATGGTCATGAACCTCGTTAAACTCGAGGTTGAAAAGAGCCTGATTGAGCATGAGTCTCTCTCATCGCAGCAGAAAGGCAATCTTAAACTTCGTGCCAAGGCAGTCAATATGTTCCATATGGCTCATATCATAGGCGTCGAGCTTACGTTAAAAGACGCGGAAAAAGCAGCTGAGGGCCGAAAGATCAAGACTGATGACGCACGTGGCATAATTCTAAACAACTACCGCAACAGCATTGAGTTTGTGCGATCAAATATCACCGACACCTATGTGGATATTGACCTCAACATCATGCTGCATCTCAACAAAATACTGCTGACAGACTGGAAGGAGACCTGGGAGTCAAAATTCCGTACCGGTGGTGAGGACATCGATATGATCCTTGATAACTGGGTCGCGCTTCGTGATACTTCAATCGAAGCTGTGAGAATCCAGGACGAACTGCTGCAGGTGCTGGACTGGTATAAGTCATCGATCGCCAAAGTACACAACATCATCCGGATTGGCGTACTGATTTACCGACTCATGCGTATTTCGCCGTTTATGGTGGCAAACAAGCTCAGCATTATTGCTATTGCTGATTTTCTGCTGCAGAAGAACGGCTACCTCGAGCACACATACCTGCCTGCAACCAGAAACTTTGATGTCTACGAGGACGAATACCGCGAAGCGTGGACACACGCAATTGAGCAGAACGAAGACGTGACACTCTGGCTGGAGCGTTTTATCCGCAATCTCTCTAATGACATGGTTGATGTGCGCGAAGAAATCGGAAAATCACAGCAGAGCGAGACCAAGTCAGCCCGGCAGCCGTTTCTTGACCTTAACAAGCGTCAGCTCAAGATCCTGCGCTATCTTCAGACCATCCCCACAGTTAAACGCGAGGATTACGTTCAGATGATGGACGTATCAACAATGACCGCATACCGCGACCTTGATGCGCTTGTTCAGAAAAAACTGCTGAAGGTAGAAGGGAAGGGAAGAGGTACCCGCTACATGCTCTATAACAGGTAGACCGGATATCGCTCCACTAACGCTGGATCATAGCTTTTCTTCACCGGTTGATATCAAACCAGATCACGCAGTTTGATAATACGTTCAACGGTAGTTCTGTTTTTGATAATCTGGTTCAATTCGTCCGCATTTGCTTTTTTTATCCCGTCCATACTGCCGAACGCCTGCAGAAGCCTGCGCTTGGTGACAGGTCCGATACCCGGGATATCATCGAGTCCTGACTTGAGCTGCGACTTTGAGCGCAGATTGCGGTGATACGAGATAGCAAAACGATGCGACTCGTCCCTGATCCTCTGGATCAGGAATCTCCCTTCAGAACCGGCGCGCAAGGTACGTTTGAGAAAACCCAGCTCACCGTCCTCCTCTCGCGGGATAAATATCTCCTCCATACGTTTGGCAAGTCCGATGACGGGCAGCGCAAACCCCTGTTCGGTGAGGATCTGGTAGGCAGAACTCAGCTGTCCCTTTCCACCATCAACAATGAGGAGGTCAGGGAGTTCGCGAAAGCTTTCATCGTCTGACGATTCGCTCCTCTTTAAACGCCTTGTCAGTACTTCGCGCATCATAGCGAAGTCATCAGGAGTATCCTTTGTCTTGATTTTAAATTTTCTGTACAGACTTTTGGCCGGTTTGCCATCCTTGAAAACGACCATAGAGCCGACTGCGTGCTTTCCCTGGATATTTGAGATATCAAAACATTCAATTCTGAATCCCTTTTTAATCTCAAGATCATACATGTCGAGTTTTGCTGTCAGCTGGAGCAATGCCGTTTCCTGACGCTTCTGCTTCTCCTCAGCAAACAGCTTCTCGTCTGTTCTTTCTCTGATACTGATCCGCTGGGTTATTGCCTCAAGGTCAGCCGCCTTGTCGCGCAGCTGTGCAGCACGTTCGAACTGCCGGTCTGCAGCAGCCTGCTGCATTGCCTTGCGCAGCTCATCCTGCAGTTTGTGCTTGTCGTTGGTGAAAAACCGTCTGATGCTGGCAGTATTCTTCTTATAATCCGTTGAACTTACCGCACCGGCACAAGGCGCCTGGCAGAGACCGAGATAATAGTACAGACAGGGTTTCGGATCAGATGACTTTACCGATACTGAAACAGTTCCGTTTTTGTCTGCAGTTCTGACCTCCTCAATGATCCTGGTACAGGTGCGGTACGGGTAGATTTTTCGCAGCATTCGCAGGATCCGTTTTACCGGGAGTGTTGAAGGATAGGGACCAAGGTACTCGGCTGCAGGGCCTTTTTTCTCACGAACGACTGAAATTCTTGGAAAATCGGCCGATGAATCAATGCGCAGCCAGACATAGTTTTTATCGTCCTTCATACGGGTGTTGTATTTTGGACGGTATTTTTTGATCAGGTTGGTTTCCAGAAGCAGCGCCTCAAGTTCGGAGTCAGTGACAACAAACTCAATCGAATCTATCTGGGGGACCATCTTCCGGATCTTTGGTTCTGTCTGATCATACTGCTCAAAATAACTGCGAACCCTGTTGCGCAGAACCTTTGCTTTACCGACGTAGAGAACATGACCGTCAGAATTGCGGTAGATATAGCAGCCGGGCTGCAGCGGCGCCTGGGCAGCTGTCTGTTTTACTGATTCTGACGGGTACATCACGTCTAAAGCTCCTCCTGCAGTGCGCGCCGGAATGTGTCGAGATCCTTGTCGTACACAAACACACGCGTACACTCGCACTCGACGATATTTGTTCCGTTGGCACGGCTTTCAAGCAGGCGGGCCTTATCGAGGCTGCGTGTGCATGCAGGGCACAGTCTGCGCTGTAGAAGGACTTTCTGTAGTGGTGTGATGAGTTTTTTTACCATACGTTTCTTTATAATCGATGTGTTTCATAATACCATGCCTGAGCGGTTTTGCCTCCTGTGCCAAAAAGAGTAGAATGTTCCTAAACGACAAATCACCATGCTGATTCAAACTGTTGATGTGTTTTCGCTGGCTACATATGCATTGACTGCAATGCTTGTTACTGCACTTGTGGCGTTTCCGATCATAAACATTCTTTACCGCTTCCGGATCGTCCGGCATTTTGATGTCGATTTTTCTGCACTGATTGAGAGCAGAAAAGAAAAGGCAGGAACGCCTATCATGGGTGGACTGATCTTTGCAGTGCCGGTAATTGTGATCACTGTGTTGTTTAACCTGCACGAGGAGACAGCGATCCCGCTATTTATCTATATTATGGCCTCGATGCTTGGCGGACTTGACGATCTATTAAACATTTTCGGTCGGGCGCGCAAGATACGCAGTGTCAGGCGTATTATCCGGCTGATACGTGTCCACAAAAGCCGGCTTGTACGTGTCAGAATGCTGCTTGCACTGCCATGGAATGCTTATGGACGCATTATTCATGTGTTTGAGTCCCATCCAGGAAAGGGTCTGTTTGGTCACGAAAAACTTCTCGTCCAGGTGCTCCTTGGTATTCTTCTCGGAACATGGATCCTGACCGTACCGTTTCTGCCTGCAGCAGGTGAGCTGTGGATACCGCTTGTCGGTGGCATCTGGCTTGGGGCAGCCATGATACCGTTTGCCGCGGTTGCGATGATCGGTATGGTCAATGCAGTCAACATTACAGACGGTATGGACGGCCTTTCGGGCGGGATACTTGTTTCTGCATTTGCAGGTTTGCTGGCCGTTGCTCTGTTTGAGGGAAATGAGCCGATAGCACTGCTGTGCGCAACCGTGGTCGGTGCGCTTATCACATATCTGTATTTCAACATTCCTCCAGCCCGAGTACAGATGGGGGATATCGGTTCGTACGGCATGGGTGCACTGCTGACTGTCGTTGCTTTTGCTCTTGATAAACCGCTGCTGCTCCTTGCATTTGGTGCTCTGTTTGTCGTCGAATTCATGTCAGCATTCACACAAAGCATCTTCCGCAGACTTTTCGGGCGCAGACTGCTGCTGATGGCCCCGCTGCATCACCACTTTGAGATGCTCGGCTGGACAGAAGAGAAAGTTGTGATGCGCTTCTGGATCTTTGCTCTTGCAGCTGCACTTTTTGGTGTGTGGCTGTACTTCGTTTAAGCTTCACATTGCTTTGTAACACATGTAGACTGAATAATATTACTTTGTTGAAATAGTTTTGATGGAATCAATAGAGCCAACGCAGTATCAACCCGCTACAGGAACAGTAGCGGCGCCTGTTCAAACAACTGCAACTACTCACAATCCAGGTCGCGGTAAGTTAATTTTTTTGATTGGAAGCGCTTTTACAGTCGGAGTAATCCTGACCCTGCTTATATTGTTGGTACTGGTACCATTACTTAACGGAAACTCAAATACTGCAGACAATAACACTACTGACCAGGTTAATAGCGGCGAACAACTGGATGCAGATGACAGCGACGGTCTAGCTGGCGAGACTGCCACGCCGACACCCACGGGCGTAACGATAACCCCCGTAACGACAAGGCCGGCTACAACAACTGATACCAGCTCATCTTCGTTTGTAGCACTGGAACTTACGAACAACACAGTATCAACAGGCGAGGATAGTATCTATCCAGGAGGTTATGCGGCGGTCTTCAGCTTGCCAGTTGAATTTACAAAAGAATTTATTACGAATAATCAGCAGGTATATAGATTTACACTGGTAGATAATGGCGATACAGCTCTATCTTCCATCGAATATTCATGGGATAAAACAGGTAGCAGAGTAAACCCGGTCTCACCTCAGTGTATGAGCGATACTTATAAAACCGGTAATTTTGACTACGAGAATATCATGACCGGTGAAGTTGAAAATCTGCCCTACGCGGTTTGTGGATTTGGAGATGAATTTGGCGAGGGATACTATTTAGCGGTATCCCTACGTGATAATCAGTCACTTTTTGTCTGGTTTGATCCTGAGACTGTCGAAAATGATCAGTATAAGGATATGGCGATTAAAGATATGGAGCTGTTCATGTCAGCATTCGACTACCAGCAGTTCTGAAGTAGAACCAATAATACAGAAAAAGAGGGGGCTGCATGCCTCCTCTTTTATTGATTGATTATGCGTCAAAGGGTACACTTGAATCTGTAGTAACAAAAAAACATGAGTACTGCCACAAACCCCGCGGGACTGCCACCGCTGCCAGGAACTGATACAAATGCGGCACCTGCACCGTCAATCACACCTGCAGGTTCAGCCCCCGGACTCCCGGTTATCAAAGATGAGGAGCTGCTTGATTTTGACAGGCCTGCTGTCAGCAAAAGCGGCGATCGCGGATTCAGAATGTTTGTTGCAGGTATCGTGCTGATTAATGTCATTATTGTCGCTGTGATCGGGTTTATGGTGCTAAACAGCCAGTCAGGAAGTCAGCCCGCTGTCACCCCGACACCAAGCCCCGCATCGTTCCCTGACAGTTCAGAGATCCCCACCGCGACACCAACTGCATCCGTAATCCCGACTGAACCATTCACACCGATAGCGTTATCAGAAGAGTTCTACACAAGTCCCTATGCATCTAACGGTCTGGTTGCATCGTTCAAGTATCCTGCAGGTTTCAGTGAGGTTGCAAGAGACACGACCGATGAGGTTTACCAGGTGAGGTACGAGACCACAGGTGCAGCAGACACCGAACTGGATCGGCTTGTATATGTATTCCAGCGCCAGAACCCTGAACAGCTGCTGACAGAATGCGGCGAGATCCCGCAGGCGGCAGAAGGAACATTTTCATACACGGACAGTAACAGCGGCAGTCTGATTGATCTGCCATATGTAGCCTGTGACAGCACCGGAAACAGCGGTGCACTTACCATCATAACTGTACTGTCTGCGGATCAGACTCTTACCGGTGTCGTTAATGGTGACACAGCTGACCTTACAGCTGCAACCTCAGAAATGGCACAGATCGTGGCGAGTCTGCGCTTTACACCACAGTAGAGGGATAAGTGCTTGTTTCAGCGGCCGTTCTTGGCTATAATCTGTAACGCTGTTGATGATGCATTCTGCACTGAAACACATGTCAGCCAGAAAGGCAATTGACCACCGGACCAGCTTCGCAGGCTCTGGCCGGTACCATTGACAACTAAAAAAAGACAGTCATTCATCTGACACAGTATGCCGAGGTAGCTCCCTGATCCGCCTCCGGCGGACAGGATTAACTCACAGTACATGCTCGCAGTGCTCGCAGACTGTGAGTTGAACAGCCGGACCAGCTTCG
>JYNZ01000003.1 GCA_001567355.1 candidate division WS6 bacterium OLB20
AGAAGGTCGCCAGTTCGAACCTGGTTCGCCGCTCACAGCAACCTGCATCACTACATCGAAAGCTTTTCCTACCCGTAATCATTCCTTCGGGAGTCCCATTGCTTGATTTTTGATCAACTGGAGCACACATGTGCCAGGGTAAGTCAACGTATCAAAACAAACCGGGGGCTTATCAGCCCCTCCCCTTAGGATTATTGTAAACCCGAGCAGCAAGGCAGTCATGAAATCGTCCTGAAAACCAACAGAAGCCAGGCATTGGCTACGATCCATTTATTCCGCTGTCTAATCATTATGGTTGCAGTAAACTGCGATAGCCGTCGTGTACCAACGCATTTTCACACTGCCCAGACACTGAACGAAGATCCCTGTTAGAGACTAAGATGACTTCATTTGCAACTTGTATATATAGCAGATATATCCTATAATTACTGCATGTCCAGTGAAAAACCTAAACAGCAGAACATCATCGCAGCACATCTGACTCCAGGTCAGATACGCAATATCCTCGCAGATCCCTCACAATGGGGAAACTATCTCGTTAAAACACTGCGCGTTCTGTCTCCTCAGTTTAACCTGTCTGCAATGCGCAGGGACATCAGTGACTTTCACACTGACAGCCTGCCTGTTCGAAATGTTCATCTTGTAAAGGCTGCAAACACTCTGTTCGGATACGTTAAAACAATGCCTGTTGGTACAGATCTGCGGCCTGTCTGGAGTATGGGTACACGCTCACCTCTGGCTGACTACTATTACGAGGTCGGGAACGTCCTGAACGGGAACGCCTACCGTACAGGCGATCCTGACGGTGCGATTATCAACGGACCGACATCTGATACATCGACCGGAATTCACAACAATGGTTCGGGATTCAGAGTGGATGCAGGCAACTGGATGCAGCATGTGCCGCAGCATCCTGCAAAAGGCGCTGTATCGATATTCCGGCAGAACGATAGCTATGCCATCAGTCTGCTGAGTCCGGCTGAAGCCGGGGCAGTCGCAGCCCAACCTTCTCCTGAGCAGAAAGCGCTGGTCGGTACCGCAATAACGTTTGATCATGACGGGAGCGAAATGGATGAAAACCAGATGTGGGAGCAGGCAGTTGCAATCTGTGAAGCAAGCGGGTTTTACAGCAGTTACAACTCGCAGTTCGGTTTTCTGGCACAGGACATGTCTAGTGATAACGGGTTTACATACTACACGATGGCGTTTCTCCCGGGCGAGCTTGCTGTTCACCACCGCAGCTTCAGGACCATACCTGCGCTTAGAGGCATAGATCTGCAGGAATCTCATGCACTTATCGGTGTCTATCTGATGCTGAACGGAGCAAACGGAAACGGTTTACACCAGCGCTATGCGATGATGGAGATGAATTCGGCTTCAAAACCGCTAGCAGCTTCAAGCCTGAAGAATCCTGATGTTCTTCACCTGCCAATGGGTTTTTATGCTCCAAGGGAATCGCTCCCGCGCTGGTCTGCCATTGATCAGAACACACTCTAGGTCAGATAGCACATACGCTAACATACCGCAGATGAGTGGCCCGGTATTCACTTTCGCTTCAATCACTGTTCAATACTCTAGTTACACTACCACTATCCCGCAGTTCACTGCTACAATCAGCTATGAAAAAGAACAATCCGCAGAAACAGCAGGGATTCCTTGCTGAATTCCGGGACTTCATCACAAAGGGTGACATTGTCGAGATGGCTATAGGACTTACTGTAGGAGTTGCATTCACCAAGGTCGTTAACTCCCTTGTGCAGAATATTATTATGCCTCCTATCGGTCTTGTCATAGGTGATTCCGCATTCCGCAGTCTGTATGTTCCCCTTGATGGAAACAGTTACGAAAGCCTCGACGCTGCAGAAGCTGCCGCTGCACCAGTACTTAAGTACGGTCAGTTTATCTCAGATATTGTCGAGCTTTTCATCATAGGTTTTGCGATATTTCTGGCAGTCAAACTCATCAGTCGACTGAAATATACAGCATCAGAAGGCTGATCATCCGTGTGAATCGAATTACTTACACTGGTACTGCTAATCCCACACCTGCCGAAAGTTCTTTATACAGCTCCTGAGTCTGCATATTGCATTCTTGATACAGGTATTTGCCTGATACGCCTGGTGGCGGACAAATACTACAAAGAAGTAATTGCAGGGTTGAGCTACAGAGAAGAATCGGTTAAAGTAATCGAAATCACAGCGCCACCTGCGTTCTCTCAATTTGTAAACGTCCGGCTCAATCTTCGAATGCTGTACTACAGACAACTCACAAATCGCTGTCATGTTTAAACACAATCTGATGACCTGGATTCAATCCTTAAAGTTGAATTACATAATCAATAAACTGTTTGCGCTGGGTGTAGTTACAGTCTTGACGCTCGCGACTGTGATGGTTCTGCTCTATCAGTCAACCTCTGTCACTCCCAAAGTACTTGGTACATCAAATATGCAATGGCCACTCAACGGACTTCGAGTAGATAATGCCACAGCAAGTGTATACACATCCGGGGCAAACACTGCGCAATACGGTCCTGCAGGCAGACATGGCGTGGCCGATAATGCAGGTGGAGCATTTTTTGCATTTGAAACTGGAGGTAATGTCATAGTCCAAAGAATCGACAGCAGCGGAGCAAAGGTCTGGGTGCAAGTGGTATCACAGTCAGCTCGGGCACTTTCAGCGGCATTATTCACGACGGATCAGGTGGTCTGATAGTAATTTACAATGCAGGCAGGACTGCGCAGAAGTACAATTCCGCAGGTGTACCACAATGGGGTGCAGGAGTCACACTGTTTCCTGCTAACGGTTCAAGACAGCACACTCTCAGAGTTGCAGAGGATGGATCGGGTGGAGTCGTTGTTATCGGCAAGGACACGGTAACTACAAACATGTATGCACAACGGGTAAACAGCTCCGGCACAGTGCTGTGGGGAGCTGATGGAGTTGTAACAGACATCGGATCATCGCTAGGATTTCTTCATACCATCACTACCGACGGAAGTGGTAATACCTTTACAGCATGGCAGACAAACGGCAACGTGCATGCGCAGATGTATGACTCTTCCGGCGTAAAGCAATGGGGAGCGACCGGACTGCAGCTGCTTCCATCAGGAGCAACCTCATCATTTGATCCGCCGCAGGTTGCATATTCCGGTGGACATCTTTTCGTCAGTTTCCGAGATGTTGCCAACACGACATACTATCTTCAAAAGATATCAACAGCAGGTACGACACAATTTGCCGGTACAGGTGTAGATCTGAATGTTTCGTTTACAAACATTCGCTCAACGCTTATCTCTGACGGCAACGGAGGAGTCATCCATGACATTGACTACATAACCAGGATTGACTCCAACGGCAACGAACTCTGGCAGACTTCAGGTGCTGGCGTGTACAGAAATATGACTATTCTTGAAAATGATACTGTATTTGTATCAGGTCACGGTACGTGTTTCGGTGGCAGTGCATGGGATATTGTCGGCTCTAAATTCCGACTCTCTGATGGTGCGCAGACATCACCGGATGTTTGTATCGGAACAGCATCAGGTAATCAGCAGTATCCTCACACCTTTATTTCAAGCGACGACAGACAACCGATTGTCTACTGGCAAGACTTCAGATCATCTCCCACCGGTATTTATGCTCAGAAACTGTCATTTGAGGAAAATCAGATCTCAACAAATTTTCTAAACTATGAGTTTTATAAAGAGTCGACAGTTGAGAGTATAAGGGGATATTTTGGTGCAGAGCAGTTCGCAGTCGGGCTTATTTATGGATCCACTGATCCCAATCAGATTCTCAATATTCACATTACGCCGTCAGAGTACCGTCTGTTTGACGTGACTGTCGATATGACAGAAGACAGGATCTGGAGTATCTCCTTCGGCCAGAGTGTGTCGGGTGAGGTAACATATATTGGCAATCTGCTTAGCCAGGAGGGTGTGATAAGCCCGGCAGTGACAATTTATGCGGTAAAATCACCTGGCCACAATGCAGTGCGGTACTGTCCATCCGCAACAAATCTGGGCGAGATACAAACGGCATGCGTCGGAGGAACCACTTACATTGAGTCCGATCCGGAACTAACCACTGTTTCAATTAACGGGGTCGATCACTGGAGACTGGAAAACGCTGTTAGCGGAGGTATCAGATCATTCACCGCTGCAGCTCCGACAAATACACCAACAGCTACCAGTACCCCCACAGATACGCCCACGCCAACGTATACGCCAACTCCTTCACCAACGCCAACACCTGTGCCTGGAGGTGTCTACTACCACGCAATCGACTACGACGGAGATTATGGTCTGCTTGAAATGACCACAGGCCAGATAACCGACACCGACTCGTTCACTGTCACAAACGTCCCCGGCGGTTATACCTACTGGGGTATGTCAGGACTCGTTTATGATCCGCTGACCTGTAATATGTATTCACTTGCCAGACTTGACGACGGAAACAGTTATTACTTTTTCTCGCTGGCTTCGGTAGACATCGCTGCCAAAGAACTAACCATTATCGGTGATACAGGTGAAGCTGTATCCAATCTGACGTTCGACTCCTCGGGAAACCTCTTCGGTGTTACCGGTAATGGATCAACGAATCCTCATTCGCTTGTTCAAATAGACAAAAACACTGGAATAGCAACTGTTGTCCACAGTTTTTCCGATACTCCAGGACCAAACAATGATAACTACGGAAACACCCTGGCAGTTAACCCTTCTGATCAAAAAGCATACTATCTGTCAGGGTATAATCTAGATCGCCTTTTTGTATCAATTGATACGGATGGCAATAACGAGTCGGTGATCGGATATACAGAAGATGGTACGACCCCATCCGAAGCAGCTACGGTTATTGTTTACAACGAGGATCTTGGTGGATTTTATATGATCGACTGGTCAGAAAATATCTACGAAGTTACTCCTGCAGGTATTGAGACTCTTGTTACAGCTTTCAACTCATCATCGCTCAACGATATTAAAGGTCTTGCAGAAGTAAGCTGCACTCCCGCACCGACACCAACACCAAGTCCTACGCCGACAAATACACCGACACCTACATTTTCACCGACTCCATCGTTTACACCGAGTCCAACACCTACGCTGACACCCACACCAAGTCCGACAACCAGTCCCTCGCCATCGCCAACTGTTACAGTCACATCAGTACCAAGCAGCACTCCCACCACGACGCCAAGTAATACAACCTCAGTGACCGCAACACCTACCCCGACAGGTGACACTGAGGTTGACACTGATGGCGACGGAATTACGGATTCTGAAGAGCTGGTTCTGGGAACCGATCCCGACAATCCGGATACTGACGGTGACGGCCTCGAAGATGGACTGGAACTTGAAATACGAACTGACCCGCTTGAGGTTGATAGCGACGGGGACGGTCTGACAGATGGATTTGAATACAACTTTAGCGATCCTGAAGGTGTTCACCAGCTGGATCCAACCAAAGCCGATACGGACATGAACGGGGTCACCGATGGAGACGAGGATTTTGACAGCGACGGACTGGATACCCTGCAGGAACTGGCAGAAGAGACTGATATACTTTCGCCCGATACTGACGGAGATGGTCTGTACGACGGAGAAGAAGTAGCAGGCTGTATCTATTACCAAGACACAACTGATTGCAGCGACACAACCTTTGAGCCAAAAGATCCGCTGGTTGCCGACAATGACCTGAACTTCAGCGTCAGACCAGCACGCCCCACACTATCACCAGGGATACCTGCATTACCCCAGACCGGCTCCGATCGGCCATTTTCAGCACTGACAGAAACACTTGCATCAGTTTACAGCTCTGTTTCAACAGCCTTTGTTGAGGGTAGTGATGATGTGATTCCTGCGATCCTTGCGACCGGGAGTGCCGCAACAACAGCTGTAACCGTACTGAGCTATCCGCGTTTTATTCCGTATGCGTTTCTCTGGTTTAAGCGGAGAAAAAAAGAGCACCCATGGGGCGTCGTCTATGACGGTGCTGATCGCAAACCGATTCCTTTTGCTGCCATAAGGTTGCGAAGTGAGTCTGGCGCATTCATCAAAGAGGCAATCTCTGACCTTGATGGCAGGTACAGTCTGCCTGCGGCGCCAGGGATTTATCGAATCTCGGCCGAACAAACAGGTTACCAGAATTCCCAGGAGTCAATATCGCTCACACAGGAGAACGAAATCGTCAACAAGGACATCAGGCTGATCCCGGAAGAGGGGACTAGTTCCCACAACAGACTTTTCCGCGAATCACTGTCCAGCCTGAACAGGATAGTCTTTTATGCAGGGCTTTCAATCAGCATTGTCGCGACCATCGTCTCTCCAATACTCGTGAATTTTGCGATTCTGTTTGTATACGCTACACAGATTATTGTTCTGAACAGAGTTTCTCCAAACAAGGCAGGCAGCCTTAAAGATTCGCAGGGCAATCCTATACAGGGGGCATTCATCAGATTATTCAGCGTTTCAGAAGGAAGACAGATCGATCTTAAGCTGAGCGACCGGCATGGCAGATACCTGTTTAATGTGCAGCCGGGTGACTACCTTTTAAAAGTCGATCATCCCGGCTATCAGCTTCACAAATCCGATTCAAACCCGCCTGTGGTGACAAATGGAAATGGAGAATTATTTCTTGCGGTGCGTCCTGATAAGAGCGGTCTGATCAGACAAGCGATACTCCTGGAAAAGTCTGCGGCATCACTTACAGATATGCATGGCATCCAGAGATTTGGGACCTTAGGAGGCTAGCAGACTGTATGATTTAAAGGAGGCAACTGTGTAACTAACCGGGTCGATTTTTAGCACCTGCAGAAATTTTCACTCGGGAGTATAATCTACCAGGCAGATGTAGTTCAATGGTAGAATGCTTCCTTCCCAAGGAAGAGATTGCGGGTTCGAGCCCCGTCATCTGCTCCAGAGTTTGTGAGCTTTGCGAACAAATACTCCCAGAGACGTGCTCTCGAGCTGCAGCTTGTCTGCAGCGAGCAGTGCTGCGACATGTAAAAGCCTCTGAGGCGAATCTTTTCAGCTACTTTGTGAGCTTTGCGAACAGATAATCCCGGAGACGTGCTGTCTCGCATGGTCTACAGCCGGATCAGTTTTCCCTTGCGCTTTACAATATTCTTATAATCCCACTGGATCTGGCGCGATTTCTCAAGCCAGCGAACCAGATCATCCTCAATAATCTGGTCGGCAGATGTGTAGCGTTTCTCTGCAGCCTTAAAGCTCCCTTCTTTTTTCAGTTCCGGCTCGTCAAAGGACTGTCCGCTCCAGAACAGCAGCCGGACAGAATCCTTGAGCTTGCTGTAGCCTGCAACTGGATTTCCGTTTAGAAACCAGACGGGATGCCCGTGCCAGATCTTGCTTTCGGCCTCGGGCAGGACTGTATCAATCATTCCGCTCAGTTTTGCACAGATTTCCTGATCTGACGCATTCTGAGCTTTGTTGTATTCTGCAATATCTTTCTGCATATGTACGAATGTTATTATTTTGAGTGTACAGCAGCCATGATTAAATTGTGCACTGAAATGTCGTACAATCGTTGAAACCAGTCGGAATGAACGTAACAGCTATAGCTATGGTACAATTATGCAAGCTGTTTGCAAATGAGAAATACAAAAAGCCGGCAACAACTCCTGAAAATACTTGAAAAAGGTGGTGCATTCTCCGCTGCAAAACTGCACGAACTCCTGCCCGGGATGGATCTGGCTACAATCTACCGCAACCTCAATCTGTTTACACAAGAGGGCATCACCAGAGAAATTCTGGTGAAAAAAGGTGAGAGCATGTTTGAGCTGATCAGAGATGATCACCAGCATGCGCTGTGCAATAACTGCGGCAAATTGCTGCATGTCAGTTTTGACAAGCAGCGGCTGATCGATGCGATTGACATCAAGGACTTTGAAGTTGACGATCTGGAGCTGACTATCCGGGGTCACTGTACCTGAAATGAATTCACCTGCAATCCAAACCAGACGCTATGCATTCTATCTGCTGCTGACTGCTGTTTCAGTTATCTGGGCAGGTCGTGTGCTGTTGCTTGACCCCCTGCTGGAACGTTTTGTACAGGATACAACGCTACTGCTCAGCATCGATCTTCTCTTCAAGCTGCTTATTTTTGTCGTACCTGCACTCGGGTATACACTCTTTGTCCCCCGCAAAAAAGCCCTGTCTGTATTTATGATCAGTTCTGGCAGAAAGGTATCAGTGACGACAGCTGCATCAGTAGCAGGTGTACTTGTCGCCCTGCTTGTCAGTACCCCCGGTTTGCTTGCAGATGGTGAGATCAGTCTTGTAAACAGCGGGATTCCGCTGCTTATACTTATACCTGTCCGGATAATAGCCATTCCCCTTATTGAAGAGCTCTTCTTCAGAGGATTTGTGCAGAGTGAGACAGGACAGCTGCATTCAAAATCAGTAGCTGTACTTGTTCAGTCTGTCTGTTTTGCCCTGATGCTGCAGATCCCGCTTCTGGTCCTGTTCGGTCCGGTACCCAGTATCATCCTTGCTTCTGCCGGTCTGTTTCTCACCGGGATCTTCCTTGGGATTCTTACGCTTAAAACCGGAAGTATTGTTCCCGCTGCTGTCACCCGGATTATCCTGACTGCTGCTGCTTTGCTCTTCAGATAGGCTTCTGTCGAGCTTTGTCCTCAGCAGAATAGACCCTGAGCGGACAAACTCACTGTGTGTCAAACGGGTCTGCCTCAGGATCCACTCCCACGCTATGTCCGCGTAGGCAGGCGTTCCATCCCTTCTGCTGTGGTCGAGTACACGGACAATGTCATCCTCTCTGTGCGCTGCTCCTGCACCATCTGCTACCGAATGTCTGCGCTCACGCACAACGACATGGTCCACGGTCGCGTTCATCAGTGCATGCATAGTTCCAGCCTCAATATGAATAGATTGACTCTCTGCCATATGCAGTACCAGCAGGGATTGCTCTGCATAACGCAAGAGCTCGGGCCTAGATATCCTGTGCTCTGCAGGCACGACACAGTCACTGATCAGCATCGTGATCGGTGTAAGCGCCTCCCAGTACTCATGGTGTCCGGCCGAATTACCAATCCCATGCAGCTGCAGACTGAGCGCATTGATCCCGTGGGGATAATCCCCGCCGGGATTGACCCAGAGAATCTTTTCGTCCTCATCATTATCGACACGCAGATGCAGATACCCTCCCCACGGACGAATATCTCCGTCTGCACGGTCGGGGACACTGATACCGGCGCTTTCAAGTCGTCTCAGTACTGGTTGCGGAATTTTGAAGGCCATACATGTGACCGGATAATGCGCTGATTATACACCATGCGGTTGCATTCGGGCTTGCGGTAGAGCGCATACTCGGGTAGTCTGAGAATATCCATATTCTTATGACACGACTGAATAAGGCAATCTACCTATCACTAATCCTGGCAATACTTGCCGGGCTTATTGCGTTATCTGTAAGCAGACCCGGATCCGAAACTGCAACCAGTGTTGCCGGATACTCGGCACATGGCTGGACACAAAAGGGGCTCTCCCTGGATAGTTCTGCATCACAATACGCGCGCGGCCCAGGTGAAAACATGAACGGCTACTACAGCGCAGATGATGGCAGCGGGGGAGCGTTTTTCTTCTGGCACTACGACGGATCCGGATCAGGAATGCGCGTGGCGCAAAACGGCAGTATTCCTTGTACGTGGGCTGCCGGAGGGGGTGCATCTTATCAGCTGGTCGAGGGCAACTCGGGTGAGGCAATCATGTTCTCTGACTGGGGCCGTCTGGCACGCAAGGTAAATTCCACATGTTCACCAAATGTCTGGGGGGTATTCGACATACAGCTCTATCCTGGTAATCCTGTCGGGAACTATAACTTCACCAAACCTGTCTCTGACGGCAGTGGTGGAGCGATTGTCGCCTCTGCCTTTTCAGGGAACTATTATCTGCAGCGTATCAATTCTGCCGGTGTTATTCAATGGGGCGCTACCGGTATATCGGTTCCGGGTGGCTCGCTGAACCACACAATTGTTCCTGACGGAAGCGGCGGAGCAGTCTATGCCTGGGTAAACGGTACTGACTTGTATATTCAACGGTATGACGCTGCAGGAGCAGAGCAGTGGACACCTGGTGGCATACTGGTAGGTATAAACGTTACTGCAACTCCTGGTCTGGCTTATTCCGGAGGGGAGTATTTTATCTCATACTATAATGGATTCACTAATCATCTTCAGAAGTACAACGCCTCAGGAGTGCCTCAGTTTGCAGGCCCGGGCGTCAACTACAGCAGCTCAAATTTCAATGGTATCACCAGCGACGGTCAGGGAGGGGTTATCATCTCTGACTTTTCGCGCGTACGCAGGATAAACAATGCAGGCACAGAGCTGTTCACAGTTATTCCCCCAGGTGTATACAATAGAGCGGCAGTTACGGCGGACGGTGCCATAGTTGTTACGGCCCACGGCTTCTGTACAACGACAAACGGAGGCCACGATATCCGCTCAATCAAATACAGGCTCAGTGACGGAGCAACCATCTCGCCCAGCATTTGTTTTTCCAACGCTGTCAATGATCAGATCTACCCCTATATCAGACCAAGCGGAACACGCGATGTAATCCTGTCATGGACTGATGAACGCACACCCGGAAACAATGGCGACCTCTACGTGATGCGCAGCGCTTTCACTAACCAGATTTTTGATCTGCCGATTGGATACGACACCAGAACCGATCCCTCAACCAGAATCGACGGACTGCAGGGAGGATCGACAGACCCATCACTGACAAACGGTACAACCTCATCATCAGTGCCTGTATTTGTCTACAGAACTTCTACAGGGAGGCCTCTGGCACTTGTTGATGACGTTGATATGAGTCTTGATCGGGTCTGGAATGACTTTACAGCAGAGCAGGATCTGACCGGTACTACCACGGCCGTTAGCGGACTTCTTAGTGAAGAAGGTGTCAACAGCTCTACCATGACACTGTACGCTCTTGTTAACGGCAACTCGTTTGTACGGATCTGTCCGTCGGCAACTGCACTTGTTGATGTAACGGACACCTGTCCGGGAGGAACAACCGCTGATGAGACACACCCTGATGTATCAATTGAAAATATTAACGGTGCTGATTACTGGCGTGTTGATAACCAGACAGGCATAGGGATACTGTCACTGGCAGCACCGACACCTACACCTACGCCATCTCCTACACCTGCACCGACCGTTCAGCCGATTGAATATCACGCAGTGGACTATGCCGGAAACTATGCTATTGTCGACCTTGCAAACGGTCTGGAGTCTAACGGTGATACGTTTACCGTAACCAACGAACCGCCAGGCTTCACCTTCTGGGGAGCTTCGGGTCTTGTCTACAATCCGGTTGACTGTCAGATGTACTCCCTTGCCAGGCTGGACGACGGCAACAGTATCTACTTCTTCTCACTGGCTACGGTAGACATCGTCACCAGAGAGATGACAATCATCGGTGACACTGGCGAGGCCATCTCAAACATGTTCTTTGATGACAGCGGCAATCTGTTCGGGGTAACCGGCAACGGCTCCACAAACCCGCACGCGCTTGTTTCGATTGACACAGGCACTGGAGCCGCAACCGTGATTCATACGTTTGCTGATACACCCGGACCTAACAATGACAACTATGGCAACACAGCGGACTATCACCCCGGAGATGATCTGGTTTACTACCTCTCCGGATACAACGCAGACAGACAGTATCAATCAATCACGACTGCGGGTACGTCAGAAACGAACCTGCCGTATACACCAGACGGAGGGACGCCATCAGAAGCAGCAACTGTTCTTATCTACGATAATGATCTCGGAGAGTTCCTGATGGTTGACTGGAACGAAGAGGTTTACACTGTTGATACTTCCGGTAACGAGACCCACCTGAGCAGTCTGCCGGGCACCTTTGTTAATGACATCAAGGGACTTGCACCGTTAAGCTGCTCCCTGCCGACACCCAGTCCGACACCGACAAATACTCCTACTAACACACCCACACCAACTGCAACACCAACGGCAACTCAGTCACCTACACCCACAATGACCCCGACAGCAAGTCCGTCAGCATCTGTAACTCTGACACCCACGACATCGGCAACTGCTGCAGTGACTGCTACCAGTACAGCTACGACGACCCCTGATACTGTTACTGACAGCGATGGTGACGGACTGAGTGATGCTGAAGAAGAAGAACTCGGAACAGACCCGAATAATCCGGATACCGATGGCGACGGTCTGAGTGACGGATTCGAGTCAGAGTACACCAACAACAGCTCAATCCTTAATCCGCTCAGTCCGGACAGTGATTCTGACGGTGTGGTCGATGGACTCGAGGACCATGATTTTGACGGGCTGACAAATGCACAGGAACAGGAGGCGGGAACAAGTCCGATTATGCCTGACACAGACGGTGACGGACAGCTTGACGGCGAAGAAGTTGAAGGCTGCTTCTATCTCGATAACACGACTGAATGTTCAGACAACACGTTCGGTCCTACAAATCCGCTGGTACCCGATTCTCCAGGCAATCCCGCGCCACCAACCGCGACACCGACTCCTGTCGTTTCTGATCTGCCTCAGACAGGCAACCCGGGTGGGCCGGCAGCATTTGTGGAATCAGTACTTGAATTCTTCACAGATGCCAGTGAGACAGCCGTTCCGTCCATTCTGACAGTTGGTGCAGTTGCGACTTCAGCTCTTACTGCAGCTACGTATCCGAGACTGGTTCTCTATGCCGTATTCTGGCTGCGCCGGCCGAAAAAACAGGCACCGTGGGGAATTGTGTATGATGCCGACAGCCGCACACCCGTGGCATTTGCAGCAGTCAGGTTGTATTCGACAACAGGAGAGTTTGTAGCTGAGGTAATCTCTGACCTGCAGGGCAGGTATGCACATGCTGTAGACGCCGGGACCTGGCAGATCAAAGCCGAACACCCTGATTATCAGACAGCTGTCATGTCAGTCAGCAAGGCATCAGCTGATGAGTTTGTCACCCGGGATATAGCAATGGCACACGAACTGACAACCGGTGTACCGGCAAGGGACCGTCTTCGTGAGCTGCTGCCGAAAATCAACAGCATCATCTTCTCAGCCGGCTTTCTATTTTCAATCCTTGCGCTGCTGTTTTCGCCAAACATATTCAATGCTCTGGTTACGTTCCTCTACCTGGTGCAGATCTACTTCTGGTACAGGTTTACACCTCGCAAGTCCGGATCTGTTGAGGATCAGTACGGAGCACGTAAAAGCGGTATGTTTGTCAGGCTGTTCAGTCAGGAGGAGGAACGTCAGATTGATGTCTCGCTTACAGACAGTGCAGGACGTTATCTGCTGAGAGCCGAACCGGGTACATACCTGCTAGCGGTCGGCAGCCAGGATGCAAAAATTGATCCTGACCATCACCGCAGTGAAACTAAATCGTCAGGCAGCGGAACCGAGTTTCTCACTGTTACTGTTGATCAGGATGGACTTGTAAATAAACGTATACATCTGTTGTCAGGCAGCAGCCAGACTCCCGCGCCTGCATTCGGGGCGCTTGCCGCATGAACTGATTTACATGTTGCAACACCCAAGCTACAATAAGCCTTAGCTTATTCCAAATGGCTACAGCTTCTGAAGCACTTTTGCAGCAGGATCTATGGATCCTACCGCAGGACAGAGTGATGGAACTTGCAGATATAACTCACGAACAGCTTACACGACTTGTTCCATCCTACGGTATTGCGCATAACTCAGAACTGCCGTTTCTTCTCCGGGAAAACAGGGACAACAGCATCCTGATTTCATGTCTTATGGGAGTGGACAGATCACGTGTGGCTGCGCAGCTGCGTGCACGCTCAGGCAGACTGCACCCGATACACACCCAGAGTGACAGCCCGGCAGGGGTAGGGTGTAATAACCTCCAGTTCTCCTATTTTGATGGATTGGTATATGCAGCAACACCTGCCGGGATGTACAGAATTGATGAGCTGTACCTCTGTCTCGACATTGCAAATGAGCGCAATGATGACCCGCTTGATACAATCGCTTTTGTCCAGACGGGACAACGGCTGCTTCAGGTACTTGCGGAACGTCCATGCAGCTTACTGCTCACTGTGGTGACAGGAGCAGAAGAAGAATATGCGCCACTTGATGAGCTGCACTTGCTATAATCTGCTACTTATCATTTATTTATGCAACAGATACTTGCACGCAACAGACGCTGGATTATCGCAACAGCTTTTAATTATGTGCTGCTTATTACGCTTGCTGCACTTAATATTCAGCTTGCCGTCAAACTTGCAGGCTACATTACAATACTCTACCTCGCCCTGACACTGATACCTGTACGACTGCGCGGATGGCGCTCATTTGGCGAACGTTCCGATCGCATTCTGCTGCAACTGCAGGGACAAAGGCGCGATTTTGGCATCAGTGCTGCCTGGGTTGTCATCCTGCACGCTCTGTTTGCATTTTATTACTATGGCGGAGCTTCGGTTGGTGTTATTGATCTGAGATTTTACCTCACACCGGCAATTGCCCCCGGTTTTCTTGCGGAAGGATTTCTGCTTCTGCTGCTTATTACCTCCCACGGCTATCTCAAGCGCAGGCTTGGTACCAGCTGGAAGCCGCTGCACAGGATGATCTGGATTGCAGTAGGTCTTGCAGTCGTGCATACGTTTCTTGCAGCAAGATCATATACTGCCGAGAACACCGGTCTTGCAGCTGTGATCATCCTTCTGACTATAATTATGACAGCAGTGCTTGATTTTATTATTCGCAGCAGACGGGGTAAGGAGACAGACATCCAGAAAACCTCGCTGGCGTTTCTGTCGCTGGGGATTATCAGCGCAATTATTTTAGCAGTAATTCTATGAGCAGACCCGTAAAAATACTTCTGGCCGCAGCTGGCTGCGTCATTGCAGTCGCCATCTGCTGCATAGCCGCAATCGGAGGAGGAGTGCTGTTATTCAATGAGGCATACAAAACTGATGACCGCATCTCAATATCAGTAGAAACACCCGAACGGATAACCGAAGGCGATGAGTTTGAGTTCCGGATGGTCGTGACAAACAGCGGTGACAGCGATCTGACCATTACCGAGATGGATATCAGCGAGTCGCTTCTTGAGGGCACCGATGTCATCTCGGTTGATCCCGAGCCGGTATCATCGTCATCATTTACAGTAATTGAGGAATACCTTGAATACACGTTTGATCCGTTTACGATCAGACCTGGAGAGAGCAGGGCAGTCACACTTACACTCAAGGCTGAATTTGACGGTCTTTACCGGGGAGACATCACGTTCTATAACGACAGGCTCTTTAATCAGCAGGAGTATCACACATCATTCAGGATCCACCCTGAAGAATAAACTCAGTCAATCCGGAGAGTCAGATTATCACGTTTTGTATCAGGTGTTGAACGCATTCTTCCGGGAAACGGTGCCAGCATCCAGTCCTGCATTGTTTTGAGGGTTCGCGGATACCCGCCCTTGGCAACCTTGTCGGTTGCAATTCCCAGAAGTTCGGCCAGAATAATTGCTTTGTCGCTATCGGCTGTTTCTCCACTACCTGTCTGTGTAACAAGTTGGCCTACAGCATCAGCCTCGACCAGTCTGCAAATATTTTTTTTGTACGTCCTGTGGTCAGAATGTCCTCCCATACCAAGGATATCTCTGAAAACGATGCGCTCCTCACATGGTCTGTATGTCCTTGTTTCCGTATCAAGACAAAGAGTGCCGGGAACCCGTTCCACACGTGCTCCGGAATCCTCGTCGTAACTCATGATATAGCCGATACCATAGGTTGGCGGGTTGTGAGCAGGGACTCCTGCAAATGTGGCGCCTTTCATTACCAGCGGACCTACCACAACACCGGTTGATCCGTCATCAGCAGTAACGTCTGTCGCCAGTTTTATTGATCCACGGACATCCTTTGTCATCCTGAGACGGTCCCAGATACTGATCAGAGGAACAGTGGGCGAGTTGACCTTGAGCGTTCCCTGGATGAAATTGTTACTCAGTTCAAACAGAGTACCGTCGCTGACCAGTCTGTCGGCATCCTCTGTCTCATCAAGTGCAAGTATGACAGCAATGGTAAGCATCTTGTCACGCCTGCTCATGATGGAGTAAAAGTCTGCGCTCGGGAGCAGATCATTTGCGGCAAGACGGGACTGTCCTCTGGCTGTATCCAGGGCAGTGCGGGTCTGTGCCTCCTTGGTGTACAACTCTTCAATCCTTGTCTGCATCCGGGTTGTCTGTTCTGCAGAGAATGCGGACAGCATACCGGGCTGCTTAAATGAGAACATGTTGAGGACTTCTGTTACAAAGAATCTGCATTCAACAATCTGTGCCGGCCGGCTGGCAGCCTGTTGTGCAAACGCGTAAGCCTCAGCCGGAACAGTACCTGTCTCTGAACCATCTGCACAATTAAAAATCAGAACCTGCTCACCCCGTCTGACTGCATATGACCTAGCATCGCGACTGTGGATCCAGACGTTGTTTTCACGATTATGGTACTGGCCGTAAGCCTGAATAAGATCCTCACTCCCAAGCTGTAATCCGCGCGAAAGCATCAGCGCTGTAAACTGACGCATCAGCGGATCTTCATCTTCAATGTATTCCACCTGCTGCTGCAGATTGAGTCTCTTGCGGGCAGCGACCCTGCCAAACCAGGGCTCATCATCTTCTGCACCAATTATTATGCGCCGCACATAGGTTCCTTCGGAACCGATAAAGTCTTTATAGCTGATACTGATATCAATACTGCCGTCAGCAAAAATCCTGAAGTCCGTTATGCCTGCACCGGTAAATTCAGGTCTCTGCACTTCAGGCTGCTGCAGTGATCTGAATACTCCTTCCAGCTGTGTCTTAAACTGCTCCCGTTCGATCTGTACGGCAAATTTTGTCATCAGCATGTCTGCCGTACGGTCAAGGTTTCTGGCGGTATGTTCCCGCCTTGCCGCCCGCTCGAGCTGAAACAGGGTCGTCTGCAGTGAAGCTATCTGCAGCTGCTTGCGGATTCCATCCCCCGGAGCCACAACCGTCTCACCGTCAACATCCTCAAATGCTGTTTCACCATTAAGATACCGGTACATAAGTTCCATCCGGACCCCTTCGAGAGATGACTGAGGAAGCCTGCGGATACCGTCCGGGGTTACCTCGCAGTATACTTCGCGCATTCTCACACCGGCAGGATCTCCAGGGTCAGGCTCTGTAATCCTGCGGACAACAGTCTCACTCGTGACCTGTCCATCACTGTTTAGTTCGCTCCATACTGTGTCTCCCGCCAGCAGCCAGGGCATACCTTGTGATTCGCCCGCAACAACCGTACTGTGAATAATACTGTCGGCACCGATCTGCTGACTGTTTTCTGTAAGCAGTTTTGCGGCATTAATGTATGTCATCACCGGTGACGGAAGTCTGCTGCCATCAGCAGCGGTGACAGTCAGCACTCCATTTTGAGACCTGACAAGCAGCGCTGGAACTGTAGCATTTACTGAATCGATACTGACGCCGAAGCTGTTGATTGCAGTTGCAAAATCCATCACAGAACTGCGCTGCTCCACTGCAGACAGAAACAATCCGTCTCCATTCTGTTGCGGGAGTTCCCGTTTAATGGGATAGTCAGCTGCCAGCGCGGTCATCATCTGCCTGTAGCGGTCTTCTAGCAGCATTCTGTCCTGCTCACTCAGCGGATGTGTCATACGTGCTGCGTCGGTGAGCGCCTGGCCGAGAAGATGAATGCCGTAGCGCGTCTGTCCTTTTTCCATCGTGATGTTATAGGTGCGGAGGAATGCAAGCAGATCCGTCTGTGTCATACCGGACTGACGTCCGACTGTATGAATCCTGCATGCCTGCTCTACACCTGCAAATTCCGCCTCGCTGATTGCGTAAAAGCCGTCTCGGTCAGAACCGAATGACTCACGGGTCATAATACCGCTGGATGCAATCACAAGGAGTGCAGAGCGGTCAGTCGTATGCAGCATTACCTCACGACGGTCCTGAGACTCAATCTCAGCATGTGCGTCAAAATCCATCAGAACATCCGGGTAGACAGCAAGCTGGTTGCCGGGGAACAGTATCTCCGATCCTGCTTTTTCAGGAAGTCTGCTGACATACAGGGTCCGCTGGTCAGGATATACAATTGCGCCCAGATAGGGCATGCTAACCAGATCCGGTCTCGCAGGATCCCCTGCAAGCAGCAGGAGAAGATTTCTGATCTCCTGGGGCTGCGGATTATCAATCAGCTGGAGCCCTTCTGTCCGCGCACGCGCAAGCAGTGTCTCGTCCCACATAAGCTGTCTGCCAGGCATCGTAATTGTTACTCCGTACTCGTGCACACCGGTATTCCCCCCCGTCTCAGTGAGGCGTGGTACAAGTCTGCTGCCTGAAAAAGCAATAGTTTCGCCCCCCTGGGCAAGCGCCGGAACATCATGCAGCGGAACATGCTCGAAACGTTCTTTAACTGCCTGAACCATCCGCTCAAACTGCTCCTGATCTTCAACATCACCAAATACCGTACGCACCATCTCTTCGGCAAATGCTCTGCGGCCGAGCATCTGTTCGCGCATCCTGAACCGCTCGTGCATCTCATCAGTCTCTTCCGCTGTCAGTGGTACACTGACCTGGTTCAACCCGCGCTCTGCAAACTGCTCATCAAACAGCGCCTCTCTGTTGCCATGCTCATCAAACAGCACGGTAATATAACCCCCGGGCTGTTCTGCCTCGCCGCTGACCCAGGCTCGCCGTCCCCGATAGGTTGCACCCTCAGGGTCAATGAAACCCTGACCGAGCGTGACCGAGATCCTGTTTGTTATTGAGCTGCGTGGGTGCAGGTCGAGAATTTCGTACAGACCCTGCTGCTCATGTACCTGAGTCCTGCGAAAGGCAAGATCGAAGATGGAATGTTCACCGTCAGACTTGATAAACACAAGCTGACCGGGTGTCTCAGCGCTGAAATGATCTCTGTTGCTGGTCACCGTTGCCGCGAGGATAGATTCTCCTTCACCGAACCCGAGCCTGCCTGCCAGATACTTTGATACAAATACCAGATCATGACCGGCCGTATTGCCGATCAGGGTATCAATATCAAGCCGGGTAAGAAGACTGAAGAATTCCTCATCGGGATGCTGTTCGTGTTTCCGCTGCAGACGCTCATAATGGGCATTAAGCATATCTGCAACCCGGCCATCATCTACTGCAGGAAACAAGGCTGGCGTAGGTTCACTGACGGTCTGCCACCTGAAGTCTGTGAATGCAGTATTTTCAGGCAGATCAAGACCGTATTCTGCCTGCAGATCACCTGGCTCCACTTCATTAAACAGCTGCACTTCGCCGTGTGCTGAGGGTCCAAGCCCCGTAAGCAGCATTCCATCTTCTGCAGTAAACGAAGCACGATAGTACTTGTATCCGTTGGCTGTATTGATCTGCAGCTGAAGCGTTCTGCCGACCAGCAGACCCTGTGTTACTTCAACGGGCAGGCTTAGTTTCTCAGCAGTACTGATAGGAAATCGCTCTTCGTCAGGTTGTCGCAGCGTCTCGTTAAGGACCACCGGATTACAACTATAGAGTGATTATATCACCTTAACAGCGTATTCAGAAACCTTGCAGTAAAACAAAACCCGCCTTGCGGCGGGTTTTCTAGAGGCTGTTCTCAGCGGAACCTCACAGGTATCTCAAAGCTGTCTGCGTGCTCAGGCAGACCCGAAGCATTTGCTTTTTCGAAAACAAGCAGTGCTGTCTGACCGGATCCGGGTCCTGCACCGACACTGACACTGAACGGAACAAATGAAGTCGTGTAGGAATCACCAATTGCCGGAACAGGTGTTGTATACACAACTGTACCGTTTAGGCGTTGTACAGAAAACGGAAAGCTTGCCTCAAAAAACCAGGGACCGCGAGCCGAGCCGCTGACAGCAAAGCCAGACGGAATCTCCTGGTAGGGCAGGACATTAGTAATACGAATATCTTCAGGTGCAAAACGAACCGGTATGCTGACCGACTCGTCATTTTCGGGCAGACCCGACGGGTTGTTTTTCTCCAGAACGATTACGCCTTCTGTACGTGCATTGGCTACAAAGTAAACATCTGCAGTAAACGGAAGCATCCCTCCATCAGTCCAGCTGCCTGCAGCTTCAGGAACCGTGGCGAAGCCAAGACCGATCTGGGTCCCGCCGACACGGTCATAAACCTTAACCGGAAACTCTCCCTCAAAAAACCAGCCTTCAGCCTGACCGCGGACTGTATACGGCGAGCGGATTGACTGACCGGTCGTAAGATTACTGATCGATATAGTTTCAGTGCCTGGTGTTTCAGATGTTTCGCCGGAAAATCTGACCGGCACTTCATAGCGTTCATCCATTTCCGGCAGGCCGGAGGGGTTATCTTTTATGAAGATGATCACACCTTCGACTGCGTCCCCGGGGTCAAAGCTGAGTGTTACTTCAAACGGGACAAATCCTGCAGTCATCCAGTCTGCGCCTCCTGCTGTCATGGCGGGCTCTTCTGCAATCACAGATCCGTCCGATGTCTCAACTCTGACAGGAAAGCTGCCTTCAAAAAACCATCCGCGAACCTCACCGGTTACTGTAAGCGGTGAACTGACTTCTTCATCCTCCATAACAGAAACGTTTCTGATGTTGCCGGCATCCTCTCCATCCAGGCCATCGCTGCCACCATCTGCAGGAACATCAGTACCGCTGTCAGGTGTTCCTGATGAATCAGAACGCTGTGCATTGTTGGCGACAACCGCGGCAAGCGCCACAAGAATAAGAACAACAATCAGAAACAGTGCAACTGCAACTGCTATCAGAAACTTTCTGCCCGGTCCGTTTGAAGTTGTCTCTGCAGAGACAGGTGTAGGAGACAGCTCAGGTGCCTGCTGCTGCATAGTCTGCTCGTCCATGATTGAAAAAATTAACAGGTAGAACTCTCAATCACATTGTGGCAGAGATGATTGATATTTGCAAAGAGCGTATTGAGTGAGCCTTGCCTGTGGTATGATAAGATCATATGCTGAAAAACGGTCATGTACACGCAACTACTCCGATAGAGGCGCTGGGCAAGTCAGTAGAAGACTTCTGGACATGGGCGTACGGTGATCTGTTTGAAAACCGCAACAGATCGGTCTTCGCTGAGTACATAGTTGCATCCGAGCTTGGAGTAGCAGAGCTCAGGCGGTTAGAGTGGAATGCTTACGACCTCGAGTACAAACAGCATTGTATCGAGGTTTAATCCACTGCATACATCCAGAACTGGAAACAAACCACTCCGTCCAAACTGAGCTTTGATATCGCACCGAAACGGTCATGGCTGCTCAAAGCAAACCGCTACAGTGAGGATCTTACACGCCTTGCCGATATCTATGTTTTTTCAGTGTTTACAGGCCAGGACCGGCATCTGGATCGTGTGGTAGACCTTGATCTGTGGGAGTTCTATATTTTGAGCAGAAAACGCATCGATACAGAGCTTGGCGCGCGAAAAAAGCTCTCAATCGGACCGCTGCAGCAGATGACGCATATGGTACGCCATGACAGGATAAAAAGCAGTATTGACCGTATGATTCATACCTGAGACAGTTTCTGCAGCATCAGCAGCATTCGGGTATTCCACAGCCCCCCGGAATCCGGATATCCAAATGGTATGCCGTGCATCAGCAAATGAGATTGAAGGGCTTCTGACAGTTCAAGTTCGTACAGCTGAGACATGTCTCTGTTAAGACAACCAATTACTGCAGCATGACGTGCCTGCCATTCCAGCCGTGTTTCACCAAACGGTCTCATCCGTCGTAAATCGTCATTATCAGTCACGATAATACCTCCAGGTCGCAGAGAGCGCAGCATTCCAGTCTGTGTTGACTGAAAACTCATTGCAAACTGCGCTGCTCTGCTGATGACAAGGTCAAATTCATGTTCTGTCCCGTATGCGGTAAAGAAATCCTGCACAGGCATCTGGAAGCGTTCCAGTGACAGGGTCATCAGATCCTCATCCGGACGTACCATATGTGCGCGCAGCTTCTGTACAGGTGTCGCTCCTGACAGTGATTCCTCCCATTTTGCAGCGACACAGTTCAACTGATCCATCTCCGCATGTATCAGTGATCCTCTTCCAAGTGGTGATATCTCCAGTGCGGACTCGTTCATGTAGTTTCCAGCCGCTTCACGACGGTAGCTGGCAAAATACTCAGCTATCAGTTTCTCACGACCCGGGATATCGATCTCTGCACCGGGCAGATCTGAAAATCTTCCGGAATCAACTGTAACAATGCGTACGAAAGGCGCGTATGGGATTGTAAGCAGTATGTCTTTAATACTGCTTCCCATGCAAGGAGCGAGTACCGTCAGCGAATCAGACGAGAGCATCTGACTGGAGAGGTGCTCACGAATCAGCTCATATAGCGTGATCCTGCTGTTGCTGAGCATTTTCTCGGGTTGCCAGTCCGTGTTGACCGGCAGCAGTTCTTCAGTTTCGATCATGTCCGTCGATATATCTGGTATATTTTACCATGCGCCACTTCGTCATCAAAAAGCAGGGCGGTGTCATTCTCGGACATATCATTATTGGTTACGTAACACCTGCGTAACAGACATTTGTCCACATACGTCTTCTTGCAGTATCTGTCACAGAGGGTACAATAGATCATGCGAAACCTTATTCATGCCGCAATGGCACTGTTGCTGCTTGCATTTGCAGTAGCAATGTTTATGCGTGTTCCAGAAGCCTGTATGCAGCAACTGCAGCAGTTCCGGCTTGAGGGATGCACGTTTGAAGATGCCGGCATCCCAGTCATTGCAGCTGCGATCGACCTGGTACTGTGGCTTGTTCTGATTGCCAGTCTGGTAAACCGCCGTGCACGGGCCTGAACAGAAACCACAACCTCAACTGGCAGTCACACTGTCTCTGCTGGCAGTGATAGTTATGGCTGCAGCATTTACTTATTCAAGTCAGCCACAAGCCGGAGTAGTGTTCCGTGAAGGTATCGCACCCGACAGCAGCCCTGTGGCAGATACTCTTATTCCACTCGCCATCAGTCAGACCGAAGCACTTGAACCGGGAAACCCGAGACTCCTGGAACTTGAGCAGGCCATTGCCGACTATCAGACGCAGAACCGCGAAAATGTATATCTGTTCATCGAAGATGAAACCAGAAGCTACGGATCGGGTTCAGACAACGTAACTCGCTCTGCGAGTCTTATCAAAATTACAGTGATGATTGAAGTCTACAGACAGCTGGAGTCAGGCGAACTGACCCCAGAGACCCGTGTCAGCCGGTACGGATTCAGTGGCACCGTCTCCCAGGCCCTGACGGCGATGATGCATCGGAGCGACAACAGTGCAACCGGCGCACTGATTCAGTCTGTTGGCGGCACGGAGTCTGTCAACAATACAATCCGGGAGCTTCTGGGTGAAACAGCTGTCACAACGCTGCATCACACACCAGGGTTTTACTCCGAGCCGGGCGCAAGCAAACCGAATGTCACAACCGCCCGTGAGCAGGTTCAGCTGATCCGCCTGCTTGAAGAAGGACTTGTTGTCACACCGGAACGCAGCGCTGAGATGCTGGAGCTTATGGCGGGTACACGTGATTACTTCGGAGTACGATCCATTGACGGGATTGATTCAATCAGCTTCAAAACCGGTTACTTCCCCGACTTTCTCTTTGGACTAACCGGCTCTGTTACACAGGATGACGGCGGGACATTCCGGTTCTGCATCATTGTTGAAGACTGGAAGAACGGAGCGGCGAAGTGGTCGGGCATCCGTGAGCTGCTTACATTAATGACAGAGTACGCTACAATAGAGTAATTATTCCAACCAATTATGGCTGCAGAATCACTGAAGGACATGCCGGAGTCTTACTGGCGCGAAAGACTCACCCCTGAGGAGTACAAGGTGCTGCGTGAACAGGGGACAGAAGCACCATTCACCGGCGTATACTACGACAACCATGAGGATGGTATGTACAGATGCAAAGCATGCGGACAGAAGCTGTTTTCCTCTGAACACAAGTTTGAGTCAGGTTCAGGCTGGCCGAGCTTTGACCGTCCACTTGCTGAGGGTACTGTGGAGCTGCGGGAGGATACGAGCCATGGCATGGTCAGAACCGAAGTCATATGCAGTAACTGCGGTTCGCACCTGGGACATCTGTTTCCTGACGGCCCTGCGGAGACGACCGGAGAGAGATTCTGCATCAACTCGTGCGCTCTCGCGTTTGACAGTGACATATCGGACACTTTAGAGAAATAAAGCACTACACAGTAAATTCCTCGGGATGTGATATAACCGGTTTTGCGCGCATCTGTTTGACCACAACTTGCTTTTGCCTGTAAAAGCATTTTTATAGCCAATCGGGGACACCTCGTGGTCTGAAGCCTGAAAAAGACTCCGTTTAAACTGACATTGCAGACCTTCCGATCACATTTGCCGGCGCGTGCGTGAATGTCATCTAATATGTGGCTGCAACCTTTTCATCTATGGCATAGAAGTCGCCTCCAAGAGCGCTGTAGGCTGCATGCTCCCGGTACAGAAACCTGACAAGTCCGGCAAGATCCTCAATGTCTGCGATCAGCGGACGCAGTTTTGAAAGCGCATCCTGTTCTTTTTTCAAACGTGCGTTCAGAAGGGAGAGATCAATCCCGTCATCCGAAGCGTTTTCGTACCTGAGAGCGACCCCTGAAGCAGGTGCAAGAGTGTAGACCCACTCAAACAGTGTTCTTGTCCTTGGCATATGAAAGTCAGAGGTAACTACCGTAAGATTTTTTATCCCTAGTGGATCTGTAAACAGGAGACGGGTAAACAGAGCATTTCCGATTGTATCGCGTGACAGATTTTCAGTAAGGATCTTTTCTGCAGGGATGGCATGTTCAATCAGATAATGCGCCATGGCCACTGCCTCATCAAGGGGACTTCCGTCAACGAGTGGCGGATCCTTGTAGACAGTTCCTCTGCTTGCCGGTATCACCCATTCATATGATTCTGTGTTAAACAGTTCTATGGCTCTGTCGGCACGGCGCTGTGTCCATGGAGCCAGACTTCCCTCGGGATTAAGACCTCCGCTTGCTATAACAAGTGCATTCATCTTTACTGAAGTGTAAGAGCATGATACTGTAAACGTCATACCACAACTGCACCATGAACACAATCGCACTTGCCTGCTGCGCACTGTTTGATTCTCACGACCGGCTGCTTCTTGTCCATCGCAATACACCCGAGCGTGTTCACTGGGAACTGCCTGGTGGCAAGGTCGATGCAGGCGAATCCCCCGAAGCGGCAGCTGCGCGCGAACTTGAAGAAGAACTCTCCGTCAGGGTCTCGTCCACTCGACTGCTGACCACAACCGAGTTCGCACAGGACAGTCGTAATTTTGTCTGTCACATCTATACTGCAGAATACTCAGGTCTGCCTGCACTGTCAGAGGATCTCTTTGATGCACTCGACTGGTTCAGTCAGTCACAGCTAAATGTGCGAACCGATCTCTCGCTAAACGCACAATGCTTTCTGACTCTCTGGAAGCAGGGATTTACCGTCTAAGTTGCGCTGTCCGATCTGTATCTGTATGCTCAGTTGAATGGCACAACCTACAGAAATCCGAATAAACCAGACAGACGATCTCAGCCGTGCACTTGATCTGGCCGAAACTGTATTCACCCCCGGCGAAGAGGACCGTGAGCAGTATCACAACCGTAAAGACTGGGAAGAACGGATCGCCAACGGGGGCCTGTTTCTTACCGCCTATTCAGAGGGGACATTTGCCGGGTTTGCTCTCTGCACCAGAAAGCCCGGGGACAGGTTTCATATCTGGATCACCTGTGTTGACGAGGAGTTCAGACGTAAAGGGATCTGGAGACGATTGTATGAAAACATCCTGGACTACGCGCTCTTCTCGGGCTATAGAACGCTTACACTCAATACAAACGAGCAGCGTTTTCCCGAGATGTATGCATTCATGCGTGCTGAAGGATATGACATCACGGCGACAGAAGAACAAGCAGACGGCACGGTAAAAACGTTCTTCAGTAAAAAACTCAGGTAGATTTCATTTTTCCCCGACCGGTCATATAATGTAATTATTTCAGGCTTTCTGTGATGGAACTGCGGAAAGACTTCGAAAGGAGGTGATCCATGATTAGCCTTAATCATGAGACCTCCGGATCAGGAACGTTCTAACCTGATTCGCTGAGGAATCAAAAAACCCTCCGCTTACATGGCGGAGGGTTTTTCTTTACTGATATTGCGCATCTGATATTCTTCTGGTATATACCTCGTATCTTAATGCATTGTTATGGAAGCAGGAGAACGACTTACGCTCTACAGGTCTGAACAGGCTACACTTGTAGACCGGAATGAAGCGCTATTTAATGTCGCATGGGATGCATATACACACGATAAATCAGCCGGTCGTGAACATCCCGTCAACCGGCTCAGCTGGGGGAACGGTCTGCACACCTGGAATAAGCTACCCACCCGACTGGCCGGAGTTGAACACGGTGATAACCTCGAAGCAGTCAGATTGATTTACCATCCGAATGGCGATATGCCGATCCCGTATGTTGTCGGAGTGCGCTCAACAACGTATGACGGTGTTGCCGGGTATATGGTACCAGTTGACGACAACCCGCATAAATTCCGGTTCGAAGAAGGGCCGGCACACGGATTTGTATGCCCGGAAACGCCGAATTCACAAGGTTTTACATATCTGACGGTGTACCGTTTTCAGGAGACAGCGTTGAGTCATGCAGATATGAGGGGAGCACCTGTTGAGACCATTGTCGTACCCAGGCGCAGACCCCTGCCCCAAGGGTCCGGGTATCCGGAGTTTCTGTATGGTCATTATCTTGCGCAAGGTGCAGGACAGGCCGTGATTACTGATCTCAAACTCTATCAGGTGCTGGGTAATTTGCTTGGTGTCATGCACCCCAAATCAACGAGCAGAGGATACATAAAAATAAACCGCTAGCTGCGGACAAATTCTGAAAGCGCCTGATAATCGATGGCCAGACTGCTGTCTCTGAATGAACAGCGTATCTCTGCCGCAGTATCATCCTGATACACAAGAATATCAATTCCTTCAGCATACCCGACGCTCCCGCCGATGCGCTCGATATAATCTGCTGGTGCTTTTGCAAAGCCATTGAACAGATAGGCAATCAACGACATCAGGACCGGCTCGTGAGTCCCGTTGATGAAATTTGTCCGGTACCTGCTCTCGGTAAGCAGGGCAAAATCTATCTCTGTCAGGATCACACGTGCGGCACATTTTGCCATCCCGACAGGGGAGGGGAAAATATCCGGCTCGGGCGAGGTATCATGCAGATCAAGAAAATCCTGCATCCGCTGGTTACGATCTGCATCAGACATATCCGGCATATCCCAGGATGAGAAGAATGATCCTTTTGACTGAGGATCATAAAGATAATGCAGGTAACGGCTGACGTATTCCTGCAGCTGTGCCTCCTCTTCCAGGACCTCGCGTGGGTCATCGGCAGAAAGATGAAGATACCGCGCTGCTGCCGAAATGGAATCTTTAACTCGTCCGACACCGCTGTGCATGAGTATTACATCGCCTTTGAGGTGAGTAATTGCACGTCCGCGTTCCTGTGCCTGGTCTGCTCCTGTTTCTGTCAGGTCACCACCTGCATTTTTCTCACCGTGTCTGATAACCGAGATGACCGCTGTAAGTTCCATCAGTTGTGTTCTCCTTCATATGATTAAAAGAATCCTCGATCATTTTCCTCAGTACAGTAATATCAACATCAGTCAGTCGCCTGATATACAGACACGATTTGCCTGTTTTGTATGTACCGAGTTTAGCCGCATGATCAGTAGTGTCGAACCCTGGCACCATGTACAGCACAAGCGCCTGTTTTCTCGGTGAAAAGCCAAGTACAGGCATATCTCCCTCGCGTCCGCTTTCGTATTTATAATGATAGCTGCCGAAACCGATAATACTTGGTCCCCACATTTTCGGCTCTTCTCCGGAAATCTCCCGCATAATGCGTATAAGCACCTGGCTGTCTTCACGTTTCTGTGCGTCGGGCACAGCTGCTAAAAAATCTGCGACACTGCTGTCTGTCTGTCTTGTTTTATTTTCTGCCACTGGGTACTGATAATTTCCCTTACTATAGCATGTGCGGCAGCTCTTGACCCGTTTGAGTAATCGCAGGTATAGTACCGGGGTACCATTATTCAGGAATCAATGAAAAAACGACTTGCAGTATTCCTTGCCATATCTCTATTTGTTAGCGCATGCACCATGGCAGACACAACATCACAGACCAAAGTTACAGAGGACAGATCAGATGTGCAGGGTGAGCAGGTAAACGATCAGGCACCTGCCGAAAACAGCATCGTAGTCCTCGAGACCTCAATGGGATCGATTACGATCGAACTGTTTAATACAACAATGCCGGTCACTGCCGGTAACTTCCAGACTCTGGTAGAGAAGGGTTTTTATAATGGTGTGATATTTCACCGCGTGATCCCTGATTTTATGGCACAGGGTGGTGATCCAACAGGAACCGGCAGAGGTGGCCCTGGCTACACAATCCGTGACGAGTTCACTGAAAACAACAGCAATGACCGCGGGACACTAAGTATGGCTAATGCCGGTCCTAATACCGGCGGCAGCCAGTTCTTCATCAATGTCGCTGACAACAACTTTCTTGACAGCAAACATCCTGTATTCGGTAAAGTGATCGAGGGCATGGATGTGGTTGATGCAATGGTTTCAGTAGAGACCGACGCGATGGACAGACCTCTGAAAGAGATCGTCATCAGCAAGGCTCGGGTACAGAAATAAGTCAGACGGGAACATTAGACGATTTGAACGAGTGCCTGGTCAGGCGTGCAAGCACGTCGATCACCGTCTTTTCGGGGTTTCTGTTTGATTTGACTGCAAGTTCATCGTACCAGTCTTCATCTTCAATGACGGTATAACCGATAATTTTGATATCAGGTGCAATCTCGCGCAGTTTTTTAGCGACAATACTGCCGTCACGGTGATCGCGCTCCAGAAAACTGGCCACGATTGCAATTGTGGGCTTCAGCTTACCGTCTTCAATATCAGCAAATATTCTGCGGGCGGATTTGATGGAGTTGGCATGTCGTGATACCTCAAGATCCATGTTAAAACAGATCAGGTCTACCACTGTATGGTAGTTTTCGTCCCCGTCAAACTGTATGATTACTGGTTTGTCCATGAATAAGGCCAAGAAATAAGACAAGGTATTGTACTATATCGGTACAGGAAAATCCGAGTACCATGCGTCTTTCATATTACCCGGGTCGTCAAATTCCAGTCTCAGTATCCTCTGATAGACATCCTGCACCTCCTGGGCAAACGCTTCAATCTCGTCAGCACTGAAACTGAAGCGGAAGCTGACAAACCTGCCGTCACTGCCCGGGTCCACATACTTGATTACAGCCTCGTTAACCTTAAGTTTCAAAGGACTGTTTTCAAGGAGCAGCTGATAAAACTTAAGCTGGTCGACATAGTCACCGCTGCGCTTCCTGATACTGATTTTGCCGGTAAGACTGGTAGGATTGCCTGTCTTGTAGTCTATTACTGTGCCCGAGGTCTTTGACTGATCAGCATAATCAAATCTGTCTATCTTGCCTGTAAGCGGAACATCATTGACCTTCAGTTTGTGCTCTCTGAAGCTGTATTCAACCATAGAAGATCCTGTGATACCGGATACCTCGGACTCAAAAAAGGGTCGCAGACGCTTTTCACCTGTCGAAAGCAGATACCCGGTCTCATGCTCGTCAAGCCTGCCGTTTCTGATGACATCTGTAAATATATCCACAACATCCTGCCAGGTTGGCACTTCACCTGAACGTGCCGTCAGAACCGCCTGCTTCATCGCGGCGTGGACTGCATTCCCAAACACAAGGTAAGGACTGGGTTCTGACGGAAGATTGAGGATACGTTCAAAAAAGAATTTACGCGGCGAGTTTTTGTAGGCACTGAAATCAGTCGGGCTGAGACGGTATCCGGCCAGGAATTCCCTTATCAGTTCACGGTTGCTGTCAGTAATTAAAGCCGGTGCCGGACCAAGCGTTTCTGCCAGAATCTCTGTAACAGCCTGCTCTGTATTGCTGACTGTGACTTCTGCAGTTGTTTCATCGGGGAGCTCTTCGACAAACACTGATCTCGACTGGCTTTTTCCATTACCGTCCTGCTCATAGCGACTGATCGTAATCGAATGCCGGGCTCGCGTAAGAGCGACAAAAAAGAGACGGCGTTCCTCTTCGAGTGTATCCAGGAGTTCCTGCGTTTGTACAACACCAAGCGGAATGTTCATGCGGTTGGAACCGATCTCTTTGTCCCAGACGTTTTTTAACTGCTTTGATGATGAATACATGGTCATACTGATGTCCCTTGGAACTGTGTGCGGTCGTAATTTCGACAGCATCATCGCTTGCGCGGATTGTCTTTTCGGACAGTTCAATGTTGTATTCATCATACAGCTGCAGATCACGGATAAAGTCTTCCAGCATGTACGTGCTGTCGGATTTTTCTGACAGTGTTACAAGTTCGCTGCGCAGCCGGTAGATACGCAGCATCGTGTGAAGCGAATTATCTTTACCCAGCAGGGTCGTGATGATACCGCCCGAATCCTGCAGGATTGTGTCCATTGCCTCGAGTGCCGGCATTTCCAGACTGATTCTGCTCCAGTTGTTGATGCGTTCGGTGACAGTTCGGATCCCGTCAGGATCTGCAAGCTGCACCTCAGAAAGCTGATCACTGCTGATAACATCCCAGAGTCCGGTGCGATTGTGTCTGCAATAGCGCTGCAGCGCGACCAGATCGCGTGCGCCTGCAGCAAACGGTTCCCAGGCAAGCGTCTGAAACAGCAGCTCATCACGGGAAGGATCGGCAAGCAGGGTAAGAAGGCCGATGAATCGCTGTATAAACGGGTTGTTCAGAACGCTTTCTCCCTTATCAAGCCGGTAGGGGATACCACGCTGCGCAAGGACCGAAGCAATCTCATCAGCATGCCTGTTTTTGCGGACTATGACAGCTATGTCTTCCGCCTGTGCACCACCTGCGATACGCTTCTCAATTGCGTCTGCCACACCATGCAGTTCTTCAAGTTCACTGGCATATGTCTGCAGCAGGAGCGGTGCAGGTGTCCTGTCAGCATTTGCTGCTATCAGCGTCTTCTCGATCGATCCGCCGAAGTAATTGACGGCACGGTTGCTGTTTCTTGCGATCAGAGCGTGAGCAGCATCAAGTATCGTCTGCTGGCTGCGGTAGTTGCGGATAAGAGGAATCACTTCAGCACCCGGGAACTGACGGTCAAAATAAATGACATTTTCCAGCGATGCTCCCTGAAACCTGAAAACCGACTGGTCATCGTCTCCGACAGCAAACACATTCGGGCGTTCAAAAAACGATGCCAGCAGGGCTACAGTTTCGTTCTGTGCGGTATTTGTATCCTGGTACTCATCAACAAGTATGTACTGATATCGTTCCTGATAGATCATCAGCAGTTCGCTGTCAGAACGGAAGCGCTCGATGACAAAATTGATCATGTCGTTGTAATCGTAGCGGTTGCTCTGCCGCAGCCCTGATTCGTAACCGTTATAGACCTGCAGCAGCGATCGCTGTTTGGCTAATGCCGTCGGGGACACATGTTTTTCGTAGAGTTTACGGATGGTTGCCTTAGCAGGAGCGCGGTGTTTCTTCCAGATCTTCTCTTCGACATCGAGCTCAAGCAGCTGTGTCAGAATCTTTACAATCTCTACAGAGATCGGGTACTCGGCAAAGTCGCTGCCCGACAGTTCTGAGCGCAGATCTTCAAAGTGCTGACGTTTGAGCGAACTCGCATGAGTACCGATAAATGTCTGCAGTGACTCTCCATGCAGTGCCGAAAACTTTGATTCCATTTCAATGCCTGCCACAAGCACGTCTGGTGTTATCTGCTCTCGTTTGAGATCAGAAACAGTGCTGAGAAAGTTTTTAACGTGCAGATACGGATTACTGACGGGTTTGTATGGATCCCCGTGGGGTAGTGTATCGATAATACCGCGCAGCATGCTTACCTGCTCAAGCTCACTGATAAGTTCGGCGTCACTGCCCAGTTGAGCAAACCGCTCGGAGTGTTCAGAAATAACGTTCTGACAGAATGCATGAAAGGTAAATACAGCAACACGGTTGGCATCGGGACCGATTATCTCCGACAGACGGCTGCGCATTTCGGTAACAGCTGCTTCAGTAAATGTGAGACAGAGAATATTACTGGCTGAGAGTTGTGTCTGTCTGAGGATATTAGCAATACGCATCGCCAGAAGTTCGGTCTTACCGGTACCGGGACCTGCCAGCACAAGCACAGGCCCTTCGATCAGGTCGACAGCTTTTTTCTGTTCGGGGTTAAGCTCCTCATAGCGGGAGCTGTAGCGTTCCTCAAACGCGTTTGACATCAGCGTGAGCTGTTCAGGCACAGTCAGAAGTTTACAGAACTATTATTGTGTAACGGCAAACCCTACCGGGATTTCAACCACATGCAGCTTTCTGCCTTCCTGGTTTTCTGTATAGATCCGGAGTGTACCGTCAGTTGACTCCACCGCAGGGAGCAGAACCTCTTTTGTCAGTGACACGTATGATCCTGCAACCGGTTTGACAGGCAGCGGCTGTTTGATAACTGTGACGTCCTCCGAATCAAGGACCTCGACAACTACAGCAGTTTGCGCTGCCCTGGTCAGGATAGAGAGTTTGAAGTTGGGACCGATAGTATCATCGCGGCATGGTTCCACCAGTATCAGCGCGCCATCCTCGGATCTGTTGACGCAGTCGTCAGCTTCGTCAGGTGCTTCAGTTGGTGTCGCTGTCGGGATAACAGTCGGCAGGACAGCATCCTCAAGTTCGGATCGCAACTCCTGTACCTCCGCCTCGAGATCACGGATTCTTGTCTCGCGCGAATCAAGCTGCAGAGCAAGGACAACGGCCAGGGTAGTCGTCACGGTCAGGCCAAGGATAAGAATGACGATCAGAGCAACAGTAAAGAATTTTCTCATGGCAGTATGGTATTGTAATGGTGTTATTATACCGTACTGAACCGCCGTTGAGTAATGCAGACTGACGCTATTACTGTTGCACAGTTCAATTCCCTTATCAGGTCGCAGCTTGAGACCATCGGACCTATGATCGTCGAGGGCGAAATAGTTCAGATGAACGTGACAGCCCGCGGAGGGGTAAACATCGACCTTAAGGATCCCAAAGGGTCTGCACTCGTAAGAGTAAGCGGTTATGCCCCAACGATCCAGGGCATTCATACTGTCAAAGAGGGTGACAGCGTTGCTGTCTGGGGAACCCCGACACTGTGGGAGGAAAAAGGTCTGTTCAGTATCAAAGCGTTTAAACTGATGCCGCTTGGTGAAGGTGCTCTCCGCGAAGCATACGAAATGCTGAAGACCAAGCTTGCTGCAGAAGGTCTGTTTGATGAGGACAGAAAGAGACCGTTGCCGGAGTATGTGACTCGTATCGCACTGATCACAGCCAAAGGATCAGCAGCAGAAAGCGACTTCCTCAAGATTCTGCGCGAAAACGAGGCAGGACTTGAGATTGATTTCTACCCCGTGCACGTCCAGGCAGGTACGCCGAACAGGAGATCATTGCAGCACTTAAAACAGCAGATACCGGGGGTTATGACTGTATTGTACTCACGCGCGGAGGAGGCAGCCTCGAGGACCTGCTTGCATTTAATGACGAGGTGCTGGCACGGACCATCTTTGCCGCAAAAACACCGGTGATAGTCGGTGTCGGCCATGAACGTGATGAAAGTATTGCTGATTTTGTCGCCGACTCGCGCGTTCGACACCGTCTCAGGCGGCATACTATCTCGCAAGTCTCAACCATACATTCATCAGAAAACTTGATCAGCAGACAGCTGCGATAAAAAACAGCCTTGAGCAGACACTTTCTGTCTACCAGCGCAATCTGCGTGACGGATCCTATGTTGCCACGCATACCATCCGAGAGCTGCTGCACCGGCACTCGGCACGACTCGACCGCTCAGAACTGCTGATGCAGAGAACGGCTGCTGCAATCTCAAAAGGACTGCGCGAACGGACCTGGCATGCAGTCAGATCAGTTGAGTCAGCCCTGCAGAGACAGCTTCATATCCTAAATACTCAGCTTGAAGGAGCGAAGACCAGCCTGCAGCAGTTTCCTGAGTTTGTTGGTACTATCCAAAACAGGCTATCGGCCAGTGAACGTCTTATGCAGTCATACAATCCTTCTGCAGTGCTGAAAAGGGGATACGCCCTGGTTGCTTCAGGCGGCAGACACCTTTCCGGCAGTAGCGGACTGACGGCTGGTGACCATCTTGAGATCACCATGCACGACGGCATTATCAACAGTATTATTTCTGACATCAGTAACGATGGCACAACAAAAACAGACCCTGCAGGGCAAGCTCGATTCGCTTGACAGAATTGTTAAGAGTTTTGAATCATCAGGAGAACAGACTGATATAGACAGAGCACTCAAAGACTATGAGGAAGCTATGAAACTCGTATCCGAAATCCGCACGCAACTGAGCGGTGTCGAACTGAAGATCAAGGAGATACAGGACAAGTACAGCGAGGATCAGGACTGAGTGGTCTGCGCAAGCTCATTGGCTTTGACAAGCATCTCGTTGAAGTCGTCTCCGACAATGCCATGAACAAAGGCACCCTGCTCGAATGTCTCGAAGTGGGATGCAAAACAACCGATGCAGTGAAAGCCGTACTCATGTACAAGATAGTCAACGACCTCAGGATAGAGTTCGGCGATTTCGGAAATCAGAGTTTCGGGTTCGATCAGCAGCTGTTTATTGTCCATGTGACATTGTACACCAGCACAGGAGCCAGCCGGAAATGATTGCATTTTATTGCACCGGAAGTCTACAATGCTCTCAGCACTAAACCTATGAAACGCCGTACTGCCACTGCAAAAAAAAGATTGCGTCTGCCTTCGTTCAGCGCAGGGGACTTTGATACCTCGCTGCTGACGGTAGTTGGTATCCTGTCACTGTTTGGCACCATCATGGTATACAGCGGAAGTGTACTGGTTGCTGTTCGACAGGGTAATGATCCCTCGTTTTATTTTGTCCGGCAGTGTATCTGGGTGGCAGCAGGATTTGTTGCCCTGTTTGTGCTGATGCGGATTGATTACCATCTGCTCAAAGTTGCTATCCTGCCGCTGCTGCTGATTACAGTTGCACTGCTGCTGCTTGTGCTGTTTGTTAATGCAGACCAGGAGATCAAGCGCTGGATCGACCTTGGGGCATTTGATCTTCAGCCTTCTGAGCTTGCCAAGCCGGCCCTGCTGATTTACCTGTCGATTCTGTTTTCAAAAGCTCATAAACGCGTAGGCAAGGGTGTCGATGCCTTTAAGGACCATTTTATGTCCGAGTTGCTGCCGTTTCTGCTCCTGCTTGGCGTTGTCGGATTTCTCATCTTTATTCAGCCCGACCTTGATACGACTATTATTCTCGCGGTCACATCATTTATCGTCTACTTTATTGCCGGTAACGACCATATTCACTTCATCGGTTCTATTTTTACTGCAGGTGTACTTGGTATTGCCGGTCTGATTGGCGCAAGCCTTGCCCAGTATCGGATCGAACGGCTCGGCACCTATTTTGATTTCTGGCGCACCGGCACTGTGGTCGACCCGTTTCATACCGGATATCAGTTACGTCAGCTGCTTGTCGCAGTAGCTTCCGGCGGTCTGTTTGGAGTCGGATTTGGTGAGTCACGTCAGAAGTTCCACTACCTCGGAGACACAGCCTTCAGCGATACGATTTTTGCTATTTTTGCAGAGGAATTCGGATTTTTCGGCGTTCTTGTACTGACGGGCGTGTTTGTTTACATCATGCTGAAGGGATACAAAATCGCACGCAATGCGCCGGACAAACTAGGTTTTCTGCTGGCTGTATCCATCACCACCTGGCTGATGCTGCAGGCTATGCTGCATATCGCAGCCAACGTGGCTCTGCTGCCGATTAACGGAAACACCCTGCCGTTTATCAGTTATGGCGGAAGCTCCACAATCGTCAACCTTGCAGCAATCGGTATCCTTCTAAATATCAGTTCACAGTCAGGTGCAAAAAAACGTTCTTCCAGGCGCCGTTGAGAAAGTATTTACCTGTGCAGCGGTTGCAGCATTGCTGCTTTCTGTTTTACTCCTGCCAGTCCTAATCATATCAGGCCGGTCTGCTTATTTTGCAGGAGCGTTTAGCAGACACAGTCAGGCCATAACAGCTATGGGGACTGATCCTGAGCGCGATTTCGCATACTTTGAGCAGGTTCTGGCGGTCATGCACGGATACGGGAGCGATCTTGATCCCGCATACTATTCGGTAGAGGATCAGCTGCATATGCGCGATGTAGCCGAACTAACCGCATCAGCAAAACTTGTAACGGCAACCTCCGTGCTGCTGATCTGTATCTATTTTGTGCGTCTGCCGTCAGGAAAAAGACTGCAGCAACTCAGGCGTATATCCTCTGTTGCACTTGGTATTACAATTGCATCCGCAGCGGCGGTCGTTCTGCTGTTCGAACCGCTGTTTATTATGTTCCATAAGGTGTTTTTCAGCACAAATACCTTCTGGCAGCTTGATCCCGCCACATCCAGACTGATCAGGTTTTTGCCTCAGGATCTGTTTGCCGAACTTGTACTCATCTCTGTAACGCTTTCTGCACTAATACTATGCGCGATGTTTGTCTTTGCTATAATCTTGGAACGATGGCAGAAAAAACAGTAGCTCTCACAGGCGGGCATCTGACGCCTGCTCTTGCAGTAGCTGAGGAGCTTGCAAAACAGAATGTCAGGGTAATCTGGTTCGGGGTAAAGCATTCCCAGACAGCAGACAGCCGCTTCAGCGCGGAATACGAGGCTGTGACAGCAAGGGGAATTACTTTTATCCCGTTTACAGCCGGTAAGCTGTGGCGAAAATGGACCGCAGCAACGTTTTTTTAAAGGTCTAAAGAATCTGTTACTTATCCCTGTCGGCTTTGTCTTTGCGGTCTATCTTATGCTGCGCCACAGACCCGATACACTGCTTTCTTTTGGAGGATACACAGCACTGCCGCTGGTCGTGGCAGCACGGCTCACCGGGATCAGGACAGCGACTCATGAGCAGACGACTGTCATTGGCCTTGCCAACCGCATCATCGGAAAACTTTCTCACAGGGTCTACCTCTCATGGCCGCAGTCTGCAGCATTCTCTGATCCAGCCAAAACTCTTGTTACCGGGAATCCGGTCCGCGAGGAGGTACGTTCGACTCATACTGACGTATTTAAGCTGCAGGACTCTGCCCCTGTTATATACATCACCGGGGGCAATCAGGGGGCAAACACCATCAACTGGCGGCTGCGGGACACAATTGCCGAAATTCTGGCTGTTGCCCAGGTGATTCATCAGACAGGCTCATCAGAACTGACAAAAGATTATGAACGTGCACTGCAGGTCCGCGAACAGCTTCCGGATCATCTGCAAAAGCGGTATATCATCAGGGACAGAATCTTCGGTAAGGAGATAGGGGAGGCGTTTGCCAAAGCAGATCTGGTCGTGAGCAGAGCAGGGGCAAATACAATCACAGAATTGCTGCTGCTTGGTAAACCGGCACTGCTGATCCCAATTCCATGGAGTTCTCACAATGAACAGCAGAAGAATGCTGAACTGGTTGCAGAAACCGGTCTGGCAACTATACTCACACAGTATGACGCCATGCCTCCGCAGGAACTGAGGGATGCGATCCTGACAGCACTTGGGACAGTTGAGCAGGGGAAGGCGTTTAACGGCAGCTCACTGGCAGAAGCGCAGACTCAGGCCTCAGCCCTTGTAAAGGCAGACGCTGCAGCAGTAATAACAGCTGATCTCCTGTTACTCTGAGGCTGACTTTACGATCTCTCTGGTTGCTTTTCCGTATTCTTCACTTGCCATCATGTAACGCACCTGCGCCTCAAAGTACCGGGCAGGGTCCCCGGTTGTATACCAGGTGCCATCCTCGATCTGTTTGTAGCGATAGTTCATACGCTCAGCAAGTCTGTCGTTGGCGTCTGTCAGCCAGACCTCGTTGTCTTTTCCGGTTGCATCCGGTTTCAGATGCTCAAAAATCTCAAACGGAATGATAAACCTTCCGTACTGGGCAAAGTTGGTCTTTGCATCCTTGGGATCAGGTTTTTCGATAATCCGGCGGATCTGTCCGCTTGTCTCGTCCTGCGAGCCCTCAACGGGATCAACAATGCCGTACCGGTCGAGTTCCTTGTCCGGCACGTACTGCACGCCCATCACAGCGTCGGCTCCGGACTGCTCGTAATACTCCTTGAGTTGCGACAAAGCGCTCCTGGTTTTAGTCAGCACGAGGTCATCAGCAAACAGGGCCGCAAACGGCTCGCCTTCTGTGAGCAGATGCCGTGCAGAAATAACTGGTGACCCGTTACCGTACGGAAGGTCAGGATCCTGATCAATGATTGTGATGTTGCCCATATTCAGCACCCGGAGCACATCTTCAAAACGTTCTGACTTACCCTGATCTGCAAGCAGCTTTTCCATATGAGGCACCTGCTCGTAAAAATAGTTGCGGATAACCTCGTTACCCTTTCGTACAACTATGATAATTTCCTCCAGGCCCGCGTCCACACATTCCTCGACAACATACTGGATAATCGGCTTATTAATAATCGGAAGCATCTCCTTGGGAGTGCTCTTTACAACCGGCAGAAAACGGGATCCAAAGCCCGCTGCGGTAATAACTGCTTTTTTCACCTGTCTCATCGTTATAAACGCTCTTTAACTAATGCCTGAAGTCTACCCCAGACAGCTGATAAGAGCAACTATGCAGGTTTTTGCTCCTGTTTGATCTGTGCTATACTGGAACGTATGTTTCTGAAGTTGCTGATCACATGCGTGACAGCTTAAACTATTAGAAAGGGTCGCTGGCAGTGCCTGCGGCATCCCAGGATAAGTACGAAAGTACGGGCAACAACAACACTTCTCAGCTCCCACCCGGGAGTATTTTTCCGCATATTTATCACACTGGTGGCCATTACGGGTATGCTGGTTGTGTCAGTCAGTTTTCATATCAAGACTATCGCATCAACACCGTCCACTGTTCTGCTACCTTTACCAACGCCGGAAGCGTCGTTTAATCTAGGTGCACCAAGCCCCGAGACCTATGCTGTCGCAGTAGACAAAAAGCAGGTTGAAGAAGAACGCAAGGCAGAGGAGGAGCGCAGACGTGTCGCACGCGAGAACACAATCAATAATCTTGTTAACTATCTACGCAGAAACGGCTCTCCGATTGCTACCTATGATTATGCGGCACAGATTGTAGATCTGTCTGCTGCAAACGGGGCTGACTACAAAGTCGTCGTTGCCATTATGGGAGTGGAGTCCGGATTCTGCCGTGCCTCTTTCTGGCACAACTGTTTCGGTTATCTCAACGGTGTAAAATATAGCTCATATACCAGCGCACTCAACGATCTTGTCCCCAAAGTCTCACGTCAGTATGCGGCCCGCTACGGCTGGAACTTTGAGGCTCTTGCCAAGGCATACGGCCAGCATGAGTGGGAGCGTACATCTGCCAACATGAGGTGGTTTGCGAGCAGAATCTGACACGCTGCACCTTCGGCATGCTGGCGAGCGCTGGTGCATCAGGTTGTTAGTATTGATCCATCGTGGATGACTTTGAACAGTTTGACGAGATTGAATCATGCCTCAGCTGCATTGTAAGTGCCGCCTTCTGGATTCTTGTAATCAAACTGCTGTTCTAACTCCATGATAGGCCCCGGTGACTACTGAATCAGACACCACTGCGTCTTTACAGATTTGCCATGCCGGGTTATAGTCTATGTTGCATATTACTTTACTGCTGTGCTTCTGTTAGATCTCCTATTACTGTTTTTGTTTCTGGCTATCCTGATCAAGTCTGCTGATGTATTGCAGGATGCTTTTGTGACAATTGCACACAAACTCCGTCTGAATCTGTTTCTGATCGGATTTGCAGTCCTCAGTTTTGCGTCATCGCTGCCAGAGATATCTGTAGCTGCAAGCGCATCGTTAGATAATGTTCCCGGACTGTCGATCGGTAATCTTCTCGGGGCAACAATTGTTCTGCTTACACTGGTAATCGGGTTAAACGCAATCAGGCACCGTGAACTGCCATTCAAGGGCGGGTATTCGTTCGGCTTTCTTACCATGTCTATGGCAGTAATCGGTACAATGGTTCTTACGCTTGCTGATCAGCATCTGAGCAGACTTGATGGCATTGTGCTGATTTCACTCTATGTTTTTTCAACATTTCTGATTGTCCAGAGAGTCAGCAGGAAAAAGGAGCGTAAAAGCAGAAAGAAGATTCATCCATTCAAGCTGCTGCTGTCAGCGGTCATTGGGACAGCCGGACTGATCATTGCCTCTCAGCTGCTGGTTGATAAAGCTGTTGTTATTGCCAGCCAGCTTGGGGTGCCAAATGCTCTGATTGGACTTGGAATGCTTGGTCTGGGAACAAATCTGCCCGAAATTACCATGCTGGTCCGGAGCAACAGCGCAGAAAAGGAAAAAACTTGCAGTCGGCAACTTTATCGGGAGCGCGTCAATGAACGTGCCGACGATGGGTTTGCTGGCAATCCTTAATCCGCACACGATTAACAGCTTTACAGCCCTGGTTCCGGCGATGATCACAATTGCAATAACCCTGCTTGTGTTTTTGCGGTTTGCATATACCGGTCAGGCCATTACGCGCAAAGAAGGGTATGCACTGGTGGCAATCTATGTCATCTGGCTGACGGCGGAGATGTTTGTTTCGGTGTATCAGTACTAGGTCAGCAAGACCGACAACAAAGCGGGGGGGGGTAATTCCCAGTAGTGGTAAAATTACCGCACAAGGGAATATGCGGAGCATGACGTTTTTATTCCCCGTAATTCCCCGTAGTGTAAAATACCACATCCGAAAACCCTCCAGAGGAGGGTTTTTACGTGTTCTCGAGCTGGATAAATCAGAACATCAACACCTGTCCCGTTGGTACTTTTAACTCCTGCAATGTTTTTGTACCTACCAGTATCTTCATGTTTTCAAACTGACGCTCGGTCACAACCATCGCTCGTACCGAGCCATCATCGGGCAGATTAGACTCGAGTCGCTGCATATGCTTTTTTTACGCCATCGAGTCCGTTACACAGTCTGCAATATACAGAGAACTGAAGCATGTCATACCCGTCTTTTTCGAGGAACTTGTGAAACCGGCTGTATGCACGTCTGGCATCTTTATCGGATACTGGCAGGTCAAACAGCACGAGGATTCTCATAAACTTGTTATGCATAAGTATGTTGCTTTTGTGCCACAATAACCGGCAGCTTCAGGCTTCCGGGGCTGTTATTTTCGACTGCTGTTACCAGAGATTTCACCATTTCTTCAATTGCATTTTGCGTACTCATGCGCTTATCGTCCTGCGTTACCTGAATACCAAGTGATCTGACCAAAGAGGCTTTTACCGCCGGATTTAATGTTTCATCTAGCTCCGGATGAGATGCTACAACAAGATCGACAACCGGCCGGAATGGTTCGATCAGGTCGTCTGCAAGGTTAAAATTGTTGTACTCATTTTTATGATGGATACCGATACTTGGAATAAAACCATATGCAGCAAGCGAGCGGGCAATTGCGCCCCTGATGACAGCGTAACCGTAGTTTAATGCTGCATTGGTTGTATCGTCTGCAAACCTGGCAAACCCTTCAGGAAACAACCTCTGAAAGTAAAAGCGAGCAGCATAGGACTCAAGGTTACCTGCATCTCCCGACTTTACCCTGGCTGCAGTCATCATCAGCTGGTCGGCACCACTGGAGCCAAGGAGTTTTAATACACGAGCCTGATTACGGATCTTTTCGCGGACCAACAGCTGCCATAGTCGCTTTTTAAAGACTGCCTTCATCGCGAGTTGCTGCTGCATCCTTTTACGCTGACGGACATGACTCTGAAAAGGGAGGGCAATACCATGCGGCAGATGCTGGTCATTGCAGAAGTAGACTGCAACATCATTGTGCATACACTCGCTCATAAATGGAGCACTGAGGGTTACCTGAGGATGCTCGATGATAACTGTTGCGATATCCTCCAGAGGCACAGCAACGTCGTTACCATCAGCGTACGAAAGTATCATGTTACCTGCGCGTGTGTGCAGGTGGGTGGGATTGGTTATGTAGACGGTGCGGTACGCCACGGGACTTTCCTCTCTTTCTCTCTGGAAAGCGCGTACTTCCTCCCAAGGGGATCAATGTAATATTTAGTTACTTTCATCGACTTTATTCCAATACTTCTTTTACTCCACGAGTTATCATGTCCTCGGACTTCAACTGAGGCTGTTGCTCTGTCTGCTTTTACATAGTACCCCTCAATAATTTTATCTTTTCCAGTAAGGCAGACGTAATCATCAGGATAGATGGACAACACGAATGTATCTTCCCGCATTTCTGGCCATTCCAAGTAATCAGCACCGGATTTACTCGCTTTTCGTGGCAACAAGTTACCTGCAAGTTCTCCTATATAAATTGGCACAAAGTAAGTTCCCTTATCCTCGAAGATATCTATCCTTATCATATTATCCTGTGCAGCGACTCCATCATTCTTCAGTTGTACAAAACTGCTCGCAGGTCCATCAATAATCTTCACCCGTTTAACTTCATTCTGCTGTCTGCCTTCTCTAGCTGGTTTAAGTACAGGCTCTTTAAATGCGGCTTCTGCATCCCACATAAATGCCTCGAGCCTGTCTTTTAACACCTTTACCAGCTGAGGGTCATCGCCATAGATGAGATTCTGGTCGAAGTGTTTCTGTTCAAGTTTAGTTATCGGAATACGCTTGACCATCACTTTTCCTCGCTCTGCATCTTTTACAGACATGACTGTCTCTTTGTGCAGAGCACCTGTCAGTTTGCGCTCCGCCTTCCGTGACACAAGTATCGGCCGGATCTGATCCAGAATGTCTTTGTATCTGTCATGCAACTCTGCGTAACTCTGCAGATCATTATGGAGTGTGGAGTCAGCAAAAACTCTAATTGCAAGATCTTTTGCAAAATACGGCCACGGCTCAGGGAAGTAGTCTTTAGCTTTCTGCGTATGCTCCTCCTGTTTCTTGAAAAATTCTGTTATACGTTGTTGCATTGAACTATCTGCGATAGCAACAATCACAGCATCAAGCGCGTGATGTCTGTTTGATTCATCACGGTTTTTCAAATGGTTTACTCCCAGGTACCTACGCAGCATTGCTGTAACCCGTCCCTGAAAAGCAAAAATCCTTCTCTTAAATGGAGCTGGCTTAAATTCCAGGTGCTGCTCAAGAAACGACCGCAAGTAGCGCGAAATGTAACGGGTGTCGTTCATATCACGCTCCATAAAAGTCTTGATGTCTCGCTTGTCAAAATCCGTTGTCATTAAACGTTCTTTTTTATAAAGCGGCATATTTGACGTTTGCCACCAGGTCATTAGCTTTTTCCATAACTCTTCGTTTGTCCCAAGATACTCGTATACAGTCTTGCTGCCTTTATTCTGGTTCTGAGAACTGAGAACAAGCACCTTATTAAAGTATGAATCATCAAGACTCCTGCTGTAGGGAAGTATGTGATCAATTTCTGTATAAGTGTCATCACTGAAGAGCTTATCTGCCGGTATTGGCATTAATGAGTAAGCACAATGATAGGCCTGCTCCGTCCAAAGTTTGTACTTTAAGATATCTTTGCCCTTTGGATCAGACAGGCCGAATTCGTTTTTTAATAGTCTAACTATCCTTTCATTCTCCTGCCTGTTATCTGCCTGCTGCTTTTCTATAGCACGGCGTTCTTCATGCGTTTTTGACACATCCCGTGCAAACTCGATATGTACCTTGAGAGGGGAGCCATACTCTTTGATAATGGCATTTACAACAACTCTGGTTTGAGCAAGTGCACGGATTACATTGAAATTTGTAAGGTTGTCAGTATCAATAGGGGGTAGGTATTTTTGTTGCAGACCGTTTTTTATCCTGATCTCTTCAGGAATTGCCTTAGTAACCGCATCGGAGTAAACCATCCCACTCTTTAATTCCGGGACTATTAAATTGAGGGCCTTTTTGGACAGATGTAGAAACCCTTTCAGTTCCGCTATTGCTGATAGTTCCTTAAGCGCGTCATCCTTTATATCAGGGAACAGACGTGTGAGTTCTGAGATAATAGCGTCCTCATCCTTATTGAATACCAGCACCTCGACAAGTGAGTCAGCTAGCTCAGTATCTTGATTGATTCTCTCAAGAAGTACGGGGTCAGTCTTTTTCAATGCCTTTTGAATTGCAGCGACTCCTTTCAGATTAACGAAGAATCCCTGTTTTTCTGAGTCATCTGCGACCTGTTCCCAAGTCACATTTTTATCTGCTTTCTTTGGTTTTCGGTAGTTAACATTTTTAAACGAAGTATCGTAGGGGAGTGAAAGAATTTTACGGATTCTATTGTGTTTAACTGCTCCCTTTTGCAGTGCCTCTGCGACTATTAGCTCACGCTGGTGATCTGACAGCATGACATCCTCATATGACCCTTTCTGTCGCAATCTTAGATTATTAAGGTTAGAGTAGAGAATGAACAGTTCTGCAGTTCGAGTATTCTTTGCAAGCCGTGGTTCTTCGGCAAAGAACTCGCAGTTACCGATCTTTTCTTCAAGCGCTGATCGGTTCAGGAATGGTCGCTGAAAAAACATTTCGCCGAGTAGCCGTTCCTGTATATCCTCTGTCAGTCTTTCGTTTCCCAGCTCGCGCTGTCTCTTAAGTATCAGCCTTGCTTCGTCCTCAAGCATTTCTCGAGCAGTTACACCGATATACGATCCGGAGGAATTGCGTTTACGTTCTTTATACTTATCATCAAGAAGAAGCATCTCACCAACGGTTCTGTACCCTTTCTGTTTCATCAGGTTTCGGTTCTCAGCAACTGCTTCCAGTACCTTGCCTTCTTCTTTCTCGATTTCACTTCTTCGATTAGATTTATACCCCCTGCGTTTAGCAATATGAAGGAGTGCCCGTGCAAGTTCGATACCAGACAACTTCCTTTCCAATGCTTCGAACCGAAGCTGATATGGGGTTAGATCCTTATTCGACAGCTGTGAGACCAAATCGTAGTACTCAGACCTGGAGGGAATAAGTCCTGAATTCTCAAGAATAGCTAGTGTGTGATTTAATCGTTGCCTGCGCCTGTTGAGCCTTCTTCTTGTGGATCTTGCTTCACGACGTTTTTAAGTTTGGCGATGCACCCGTCTTGGGGTCGCCAACTTTATTCCAAACCCTCACGCCAAGGTCGTAAATCCGTTTAGGGGTAGTTCTGCCGAGTTTCTCATCTACATCCACCTCCATAACGCTCCACCCAGTGATGCTACCCCGATATCCAGTCCCAGTATGTAGTTAATATCTTTCACGAATTCAATTCATAAAAAAGTTGCCCGCAAGCCTGCACAAGCGTGCAGGCTCCGGGCAAGGGTTACGTAACTCCCAAGCGGGAGCTACTTATTTCTATAACCCGTAATTCCCTGGCTGGATTATATCAAAGCTAATCATATATAGTCTACCCGTGATTATTCAGAGGGTCGTAGGATGTAAGATTGTATTTATCTGCAGTTCTATATATTCAAGAATGCTGAGGCTGTTTAGAGCTATGGTTATGCCTCGGGCACAAGACAGCCCGATGCTGCTCTCCAGGATTTTACACCTTTAGCGTTCTCACCATCAGATCGCAGACTCTGATACCCCGAATCCGGGATCCGACCTCAGGTTCAGATCTCATCTACAGACGCTAAAGTTCAATACTGGCAGAACGACTGTGCAAGTGGGCTCTACTACTGCTTTGAACAAACATACCCTCTCTGAGCGCAGGGTTCCCCGATGAGACTCTCCAGTGAGCTTATCCGTGAATTAGCCACCAGAATGTTTTATAACGATGTTCGCAATTTAATCAGTGTTTGTTGATTCTGATTCATATTCCAATTCGTCTTGCGAGACTTGTCTAAACGCTGCATTTCGCGGCTATGGTCATTGCTCAAACAAAGCTATAGAGTCTCCTTGCACTGCAAGGGATACACAACTAATCCAAGGTAAGATCTGTAGGTAAGGTGTGTCCCTGACGTCCGACCTTACTCGCTGTTTCGGTCTTTCTTTCCTTTTCTAACCCCCCTCATTTGTTTTAAGATAAGAACATCACACAAACAGACATGTCTTCACAGAATTTCGTACATCTGCATCTGCACACAGAGTATTCGCTGCTTGACGGCGTTGCCAAGGTTAAGCCGCTTCTTGAGAAAGTAAAGGAGCAGGGGATGAACGCATGCGCCATTACTGACCACGGTGTCATGTACGGAGTATACGAGTTCTGGAACTATGCAAAAGAACTGGGTATCAAGCCGATCCTGGGTTGTGAGATATATGTTGCCCACCGCACAAGGCATGACAAAGAGACGGGAGTGGACAATAAGCGCTACCATCTGACCCTGTTTGCCAAAAACCTCACCGGCTACAAAAACCTGCTTAAGATTGTCTCAAAATCACATACAGAAGGCTTCTACTACAAGCCACGAGCTGACCGCGAGCTTCTCGAAAAATATGGTGAGGGACTGATTGCGCTCTCAGGATGTCTGGCCAGCAACTTTAACCGGCATCTGGCTAAAGGCGAACGTGCCAAAGCCGTCGAATGGCTCTCGTTTCTTAAGAAAAATATCGAACATGTCTATGTCGAGGTGCAGCGTAACGGTATCAAAGAATCACATGACCTGATCCCGGAGCAGGTCGCAGTAGCCAAAGAACTCGGCCTGGAACTGGTTGCGACCTGCGACACACACTATCTCGAGCCCGAGGACCATAAAATCCAGGAGATTGTCTGGTGCATTAGCGACGGGCGCAAACTGACCGACCCGGAACGCAGACGGTACGGTTCGACAGAGTTCTATCTCAAAAACGCGGCCGAGATGCACAAACTCTTCCCGGATTATCCCGAAGCAGTTGAAAACTCGCAAAAGATTGCAGATATGGTCGAGATCTACAATATCGAGTTTGACCGAATCCAGCCCCGGTTTGATGAGAGCCTGGACAGCAAGAGTACCAGGGATCTTCTGTATGAACATACCATGGCAGGAGCAAAAAACCGCTACGACAAGATCACTCCCGAACTTCAGCAACGTATCGATTACGAACTCGAGGTGATCCATGACAAAGGATATGACGACTACTTTCTCGTTGTTGAAGACTACATTAACTGGGCCCGCAGACAGGACATTCTTGTCGGCCCCGGGCGCGGTTCGGGTGCAGGCAGTGTTGTTGCATACTGTCTCGGGATCACCAACCTGGATCCGATCAAATGGGATCTCATTTTTGAACGCTTCCTCAATCCCGAACGTATGTCGCCACCTGACTTTGACATCGATTTTCAGGACGACCGCCGGGACGAGCTGTTCCGCTACATGTCAGAAAAGTACGGCCGCGAAAACACCTCCTTCATCGGCACATTCGGACGCCTGAAAACAAAGGCTGCAATCCGTGACGTTGCGCGCGTTATGGGTGTGGACCTGAGCATTGCAGACAAGCTGTCTAAAATGGTGATTGTCAAATTTGGGCGTGTACATTCCATCAAAATGATGCGTGAAGAGGTAAGTGAGTTTGATCAGATCATCAGGGGATCCAGCCAGCTTGAGGAGTTGTCGGGTTATGTAGGCAAACTTGAAAACCTTGCACGGCATGTTTCGATACATGCCTGCGGATACCTCGTCACACCCAGCCCGATTACAGACTATGTACCGGTCCAGCTCGAGCAGAAAGGTGGTGACAAGATCATCACACAGATCGAAGGTCACAACCTCGAGCCGCTTGGACTGATGAAGTTTGACTTTCTTGGCCTGTCCAACCTGACCGTCATCGCCAATACCATCAAGCAGGTGAAGTATACCCACAACGTTGAGATCGATATTGATACCATTCCGCTTGATGATGAAAAAACGTTCAAACTCTTTCAGGAGGGTAATACAACCGGTGTCTTCCAGTTTGAGTCTGATGGCATGAAAAAGTATCTGCGCGACCTCAAACCCACCGAGGTAGAGGATCTGATCTTCCTTAACGCAGCGTACCGGCCCGGTCCGATGAAGTACATTCCTGATTACATCAAGCGCAAACAGGGTAAGGAACCGGTCAAGTATCCTGATCCAAGCCTTGAACAGGTCCTTAAGCCAACGTACGGTTTTGCCATCTATCAGGAACAGGTAATGAATATTGCAGTGGTCTTTGCCGGCTACTCACAGGGAGAGGCCGATATGCTCAGACGTGCAATGGGTAAAAAGAAGCCCGAAGTAATGGCCAAGGAAAAAGAAAAGTTTCTTGCCGGCGCCCAGAAACAGGGTCACAGTAAAAAAGTCGCTGAAGAAGTGTTTGCATACATGGAACCGTTTGCAGACTATGGCTTTAACCGGTCACACAGTGCATGTTACTCACTGATTGCCTACCAGACTGCCTATCTTAAGGCCAACTACCCGCTTGAGTTTCTTGCGGGTCTGATGGAGACAGATATCAACTCCTCAGACAAGCTGACCCGTGACCTGCGTGAGGCAAAGGCCATGAGTATTAAACTCAAGCCGCCCAGTGTCAATCACAGCTTCTACAGTTTCAGTATTGAAAACGGCGACTCAATCCGGTTCGGACTTGGAGGTATTAAGGGTGGCGGCGAAAAAGCTATGAAGCGGATTGTCGAGCAGAGAATCGAACGTGGCGCATACACTGATATGCTTGATCTTGTCACAAGGGTCGGAAGCAGCAGTATTTCGCGCAAGGATCTTGAGGCGCTCGTTAAGGTTGGCGCATTTGATGAATTCGGCAACCGAAATCAGATGCTGGAGTTTATCCCGTTTGTAACCGAAGCGGTCAGCCGCAAGGAAAAAAGCATGATGGGTGGACAGGGTTCTTTGTTTGGCGATGTGATCGAGCAGCATGAAGAGTATCAGGCCGAACCTCCCGAACTTCCCAGTGAAAGCGAAATGGACCGTCTCACATGGGAGAAGGAGCTTCTGGGTGCATATATCAGTTCACATCCACTCGACCGCTACGGTCACATGTTCCTGACAGGCGATGTCACTCCCTCAGAGCGTGCAAGGGGCCTGTCTGACGGGTCATCAATCAGAATGCTGGCCACAATCAGTGCAGCCAGGGTAATTTACACAAAGCGCGACAACAAACCGATGGCATTTGTAGAGCTTGAAGATATTGACGGCAAGTTTGACTGCGTCATGTTTACGAACGCATACGACCAGCTCCGCGACAAACTAGGGGATCCAAACCCGGTAGTTGTGGTAGGCAAGGTCAGTTTGCGCAACGACGAGTTCAGCGTTATAATTGACGATCTCATTCCCATTCAGGAGTACAACACGTCCGACGAGATAACTATAAGCATTCTCGAAGAGACAAATAAGGATCGTCTGCTGGAGCTGAAAACTGTGATCAAGGAAAATCCCGGGCACTTCAAGCTCAAGATCGTTTATGGAACGCCTATGAACCGGAAAGAGATTGTCAGAACTATTGAACCTAAACCTGATGTGCTTGCGGTAATAAACCGCTACCGAACCTGATGCATACATTCAAAAAACACTACGGTCAGAATTTTCTTACAAACAGCAGGTTTGTAATCGAGCTTGTTGCGGCAGCAGAGCTGAATCCGCAGACACGTGTACTTGAAGTCGGTCCCGGCGACGGTGCAGTTACTGAATTTCTGCTGGAGCAGGCGCATGATGTAACATCTGTCGAGATTGACACTGACCTGATTGCTCCCCTTAGCGCAAAGTTTTCGGATTACATCAGCAACGGACGCTACCGGCTGCTCAATGACGATATTCTGCGCTTTGACCCCGAAGTCTACTTCGGAACTGATCCCTACACAGTGGTAGGGTCTCTGCCGTACAACATTTCCAAAAAAATCATCTCACTGTTTCTGCAAAGCAGCCACAAGCCCGAAAAGATGTCACTCATTCTGCAGAAGGAAGTTGCAGTTGACTACGTCACACCCGCACCAAAAGCATCATTTCTGCATACAGTCACAGCACTTTATGCCGACTGCAGACTTGTCGAGACAATCCCGGCCAAGGCATTTTATCCCGAACCAAAAGTGGACGGAGGCATCATGACAATCAGTCCCGTTGCAGGGCGTTACAGCCGGATGAAGGAACTGATCCGGTTTATCAAAATCGGTTTCAGTTCACCGCGAAAAAAAAGTCAGCTCAAATCTGAACAATGCCGGATATGATAAGACACAGACAGAAGATTTCCTCGGGTCTGCCGGGCTGACAGCCTCAGCGCGGGCAGGTGAGCTGACACAACAGAACTGGATCAGTCTGTTTGAGCTTCATCATGGTTGAGTTTCAGCGCACTGATTCGAACAGAACGGCAACAATCCTGACTTCCCACGGAACCATTCAGACACCGGTCTTTATGCCGGATGCCACCTATGGCACTGTGCAGGAGGTAAGCATGAACGATCTGGATACAATCGGCACAGAAGCGCTGGTCACTACCACTCTTCATATCGAACAGAAGCTTGGTGCTGAATATCTGAAGCAGTATGGCGGAGCACACAAGCTGTTTGGATGGAATAAACCGCTCCTGACTGACAGCGGCGGGTTTCAGGTGTTCTCCCTTATTCACCGCAACAACAACAAACAGAATCTGATTACAGAAGCAGGATGCAGTTTTATCGACTACCGTGACGGCAGCTACAACTTTCTTTCACCCGAGCGTTCGCAATACGTCCAGCACCTGATCGGATCTGATATGCGTGTTGTGCTCGATGAGCCTGTAATCGAAGACGACTCAGTCAGTACAATCACAGCATCGGTGGATCGCACAACCCGCTGGGCAAAACGCTCCAAACAGGCTTTTCTGCAGCTCAATGGCCTGACAGAAAAAGACTTTAACGATCCCCGGATACAACGTCCACTCCTGACAGCTGTGGTTCAGGGTGCAAATAGTTTTGAATTGCGAAAACGCAGTGCTGATGCACTGATCGAGATAGGGTTTGACATGTATGGATTTGGGGGTCTGCCACTGCGGAATAAATACTCCTGGAAGGAGGATGCCCCGAAAGGGTTTTACCACGAACTGATCAGTTATGTAGCTGATCTGCTTCCCCGTGACAGAATCCGCTACGGCCTGGGTATGGGGACCCCTGACGATCTCATTTACGCATACAGCGCCGGCTGGGATATCTTTGACTCGGTCCTCCCGACAAGAAACGCACGGCACGGATACCTTTATGTATCAAAGGGCAGTGGAGATAAAAGCTATGGCAGCTATGACGTTCTGCATATAAAATCAGAACGCTACAAGTTTGACGACGGAATGATTGACCCAGGGATGGATAATCCGCCATACCCGCAGGTCAGCAGAGCATACCTAAGACATCTGATCAGAATGAAAAGCGGCACAGGTATGCGAATAGCAACCATGCACAACCTGGCGTTTTATCAGCGTCTCATGGATTCACTCAGGAAGCAGCAGCCTGATCCTGCACGGACCTGATTGCCTCACGGAACGCGTCACTGGTAAGAGTAGAACCGCTTATCAGCTCCATGTCCTCAATACTGTCCAGCGACTGACCGACAACGATATCCTGCAGCTTGTCAGTAAACTCAGTCAGATATTCGTTTTCGACGATTGCGCCATCTTCAAGCTGGACTATCTCAACGGATGCAATCTCGCCGTCACTGACTACAACAGTTACACCTACTGTCTCATTTGCCTCAACAGGCTGGACGTAAAAGGTGGCTTCTGCGTAATAGATGCCGTCCCGGTAGCTGACCTGTTCCAGCAGTGCTTCAGTAACTGTTGGTGTAAGTTCAACCTGCTGACCGTTCTGCGGGCGGTTACTCACCAGTGCAAGTCCGCCAAGCGCAAGAATCAGAACACCGCCTCCTGCTGCGACCGGAAGCACAAGGTTAGGCTTAGCGGCAGGAGCATCCGCTTGCGGTTCCGGCTCTACCGGAGGTTGGGGTGGTGTGCTTTGCTGCATATCATCTGAATTATTCTGCATTGTCATATCAGGACAAATAAAAAATAGTACTAGCGGGAGAAATTGCCATGGTAGCCAGACGACCGGTAGCATCTCCCGTCTTCATATATTATCGCGAATTCCGTATCAGTTGATTCTGCAATAGCTTTGTATTTATCCGGATCGGATACAAACAAAGCAGTACTGACCGCGTCTGCCGTAGCAGTGGTTTCGGATTCCGTAAAGACTGCTGCAACACCGCGCTTTGGTCTGAATGTTTTCGTATCAATCAGGTGAGCGACACGTTTACCAGAGACAACTGATGTCCAGTAGCGCTTGTTTTGTGATGAACATGCTATCCCTCTGTTGGAAAGCGATATGGTTCCGATAAACTCGCGGGAATTAAAAGGGTTTTCAAGTACACAGGTGATCCTTTCGTTATGGTTTGTAGTTGCGTAAATATCCCCGCCGGCATTGATCACAAAGTACTGTATACCATTTGATTTCAACAGTTTTGCTACTGTATCCACGAGGTAGCCCTTACCAATCGCTCCCAGATCTATACTCACACCGTCACGAAGTCTGATGCTTTCCGGTTCAAGCTGAACAAACGGCACACGAAGTTCCGAGTTGGACATATTTGCAACACGTTCCCTGAAGTCGTTTCCATACCCCTCTTTTACAAGTACGTAACAGACACTGAGATTGAATGCTCCACCTGACAGCTTGCGGAGCTCCTCGCCCTGTCTGCACATCTCAAACAGAGCTTGGGGCGGATTTGAAAACCTGCCTGTACGGTTGAGACGGTTTAGCAGGCTGTCCCGCACAAATCTTGAATAGTCACGCTGAAAGGAGAGAATTACGGATGTCACTTCGGCCTGAAGCTCATACGGAAACTCATCGTCGTAAACGCGGATATACCAGAGTGTTCCAAGTGCCTCAAGGACAAGTCGGCTCATTACATAGTGCTCAGAAGTCTTTATTAGATACTATATAACCTGCAATGCTTTGTCCATACGCTGCACTTGCATGATCGTCAGACGCAAGCATGACAATCTTCATTTTCAGATCGGCCAGCTCCGGTACCTTACTGATAGCAGGGTTTACTGTAAACCGGTAATCCTGCACCGGCACTCCCTCAGCTGCCTGAAGGATTGTATAGCCTCTGCCGCCGTAAGTCTCGTAGTAATCTCCGTGCGGTGCCCGATCTCCACGCCCGTAGACAAACAGATCAAGTCCGTACCTGTCACGGAAGTCACTGTTGGCGTTGTCCAGCAGAAAACCAAGCGTGCTGGTGCTCCAGCAGACACCCGAACCGAAGTAGTAGCCGTTTGCGGGTCGCACATACCCGTTGTTCCCGCGTATGTTGATGTATCTGTCACGCACAACCCCGATGCTCATCCCGGGTGTTAACACGGGCATTCTGTTGAGCCCCAGGACACCTGCAGCGGCATTCTCAAATTTTCCCTGATAGAAATCCTCATCCACGAGTGGCTGCTCGCTGAATGAGTTCTTATAGACCATGTCCGGGTCAGGAATGATCTCGTTCTGACGACCGTAATCAAATTCAAAGTCCTCCCATACCTCATAGGAGTAATTGGTCACGACCGGCTCGATAACCACTGCAAAATTATCGTTTTGAGCCTCGACCCCCTCGGATTCGTTGGATGCGGAGACCAGCCGTGCAGATGTTGATTTGCTGGGTACACGTCTGATACCCGATACTTCAGCAATGGCACGCAGAGAGGGCGAAGCCGGGATGCCTGATTTGACGGTATAGAGTACAATGGAAAAAGAGAGCACAATAACTGCTCCCACAAACAGCAAATACGTGGCAATAGCTTTCATAGTCGCGTGCAATCTAGTTAAAATATAGCATAGCCATAGATTGGTAACAATGCGTTACAAGGACCTGGCCTTTCAGCTTGCCAGCAAGTACAAACCGTCACCCGATCAGAAAAACGCAATCAGCAGCCTCACTGCGGGTATTGCAGCAGGCGCACGTACGCAGACTCTTCTGGGAGTTACCGGATCAGGTAAGACCTTTACCATGGCGAATATTATTCAGGAGACCCAGAAACCTGCACTCATTCTTGCTCATAACAAGACACTTGCTGCACAGTTGTATTCAGAATTTGTCGACTTCTTTCCTGACAACGCCGTTGAGTACTTCGTCAGCTACTACGATTACTATCAACCTGAAGCGTATGTGCCACGACGGGATCTGTATATCGAAAAAGACTCTGACATTAACGAAACAATAGAACGTTACCGCAGTGCCGCTACACAGTCTATTCTGACCAGAAAAGACACGATCGTTGTGGCTTCGGTCTCATGTATCTACGGCCTCGGGAACCCTGACGACTATCTGAGTCTGTCCCGTCACCTTGTCACCGGTGACAGCTACTCGCGTGAAAAGCTGCTCCTGCATCTTTCTGATATGCAATATGAACGCAGTGAGTTTGATTTTTACCCGGGGTTGTACCGTGTCCGTGGCGACGTCGTCGATGTCTATCTTGCCACTGGTGAGCAGGCACTCCGGATTGAGTACTTCGGGGATGAGATAGAAAGTCTCAAACTGATTAACGCAGTCAGCGGAGAAATCCTTGACCGTCCTGCTGAATTTACCGTTTTTCCGGCAAAGCAGTTTGTCACTCCCTACGAGGCACTCAAATCAGTTATCCCGCAGATCGAGGAGGACCTGGCAAGGGAAACGGCCGCATTTAAGGAGCAGGGCAAGGACCTCGAAGCACACCGCCTGCAGCAGCGGACAAAATATGATCTCGAGATGCTTCAGGAAACCGGTTACACTTCAGGCATCGAAAACTATTCCCGCTACATCGAACGAAGAAAACCCGGGACGCCGCCATCAACGCTCATTGACTACTTTCCCGACGACTGGCTTCTGTTTGTTGATGAGTCACATATGACTCTCCCGCAGGTACGGGGAATGTACAACGGAGACCAGGCGCGCAAACAGACACTCGTTGATTACGGATTCCGCTTGAAAGCAGCACTTGACAACCGCCCGCTCAAGTGGGATGAATTCTGGGAACGTCTGTCTCAGGTTGTCTATGTTTCAGCCACTCCGACCCCGTTTGAGATCGAATCAAGCAACAGCAGCATCGCAGCGCTTGGGCCTGATGCAAAAGACAAGATACCCGAAGGCTACCGTGGTGTAGCTGAACAGCTGATCAGACCGACGGGGTTGCTTGATCCTGAGATATTCCTGCGTCCTGTGGATATCAGCCATGCCCAGACACTCGCTGCAGAGATACAGCGCTGCGGTTATGATGACATCCAGATCGACCCGGCACAGGTAGACAAAAATCAGATTGATGACCTGATCGTCGAAATCCAGAACACGATTTCACGCAATCAGCGGGTTCTGGTTACTACGTTAACAAAGCGGATGGCTGAAGATCTGACATCGTTTCTGCAGGAGCTGAAGATCAGGGTCCAGTATATTCATTCAGACATTGACGCTGTTGAGCGGGTGGACATTCTGAGGGATCTGCGACTGGGCAAATATGATGTGATCGTTGGGATCAACCTTCTGCGCGAGGGTCTTGATCTGCCCGAGGTATCACTGGTCGCGATTCTGGATGCAGATAAGGAGGGCTTCCTGCGTTCTAACACAAGTCTTATCCAGACGGTCGGACGCGCCGCGCGCCATCAGGAGGGAAGAGTTATCATGTATGCAGAACGTATAACCGGCAGTATGCAGCATGCAATTGACGAGACACGCCGCAGACGCCAGATCCAGAAAGAATACAACACAAAACACGGTATTACACCTGCAAGCATCCAGAAAGAGATTAAAGATATTCTCATCGGGCAGAAGGATGAACAGGAGCAATCCGAAACACGTGAGGGAGCAGTGAGTGAACAGCTCGTCAAAGCATCACAACAGTTTGCACTGATGGCTAAAAAGGAACGTACACGTCTGCTTCAGGAGATTGAAACCCAGATGCATATCTTCTCTGATATGCTGGAGTTTGAAAAAGCCGCACAGATGCGTGACCTGCTTGAGGAATTGCGATCCAGACGTTAAATATAGCCCCGCTTAAAGACGGCATCCCTGGCGGCATTGATCTCGGCAAACAGATCACGCAACAGAGCAATAGTCGTGGACAGACTGAAGACCAGCGCAAAGACAAATACCCACCAGTACGTAGCCCCGGTCAGAGCATTCAGCAGAATAACTGCTGTAGCAAGCCAGACAAAGATAATCCAGATGGCACCGGCATGATAGAGTTCATATGTCGTCTTCATCAGCGACAGCAGGTTGAACTTTGCCAGCATCGTTACTGTCTTGACATCGATATGCGTATCGTGGAGTTTCAGTGCAGAGACAAGGATAAATGAGAATCCCGTGGCAATCACTGCAAACATGAACAGATCAGAGTATGACGAGACGGTCTGAAGATCCTGAGCCGGTACCGCAGGCTGAAACGGCAGATAAGAGCCTCCCTGGGAGACCCCGAGTTCAACCCCGAACAGGGCTGAGACCACGTATACACCGAGCACCTTGCCAAGAATGATAAGCACAAGGGGCAGCAGCGCATAATCAATGAGCTTGATAAGCGACGATGTCATGGCTCATTCTAACTGTAATAGTGAGCGTTGAAAAGAAACGCCGGAGCTTATTTGGATGACTCGGAAGCTTTTACCTTTGCAGAAAGTCTTGACTTGTAGCGTGAAGCAGTGTTTTTGTGCAGAACACCTTTTTTGGCTGCAGTGTCAATCTCAGCATAGGCCTGAGGCAGAGAAGCCTTTGCAGACTTGACGTCTCCTTTTGCGAGTGCGTCTGTTACTGCTTTGCGTGCAGCCTTGTACTCTGTGCGTACACGTGCATTGCGTACTCTGCGGCGTTCGCTTACTCTCAGTGCTTTTTGTGCGGATGTTGTATTTGCCATAGTGATTCAATAGACGATGCTAATTGTATCAGGGTGTTTGCCAATAATCAAGCCCTGTCACTATCCTGGCAGCAGGACTTCTGCTAGAATCAACCTATGCTTTCAGAACACGAAATTACAGCACACGCTGATGATCTGCGAAACCGTATTGCAGCTGTAGCAGAAAAAAAAGATACTGCTGCACTGCAGACTGAGTTCGATTCTCTTAAACAGCAGAGCCAGGATCCCAATCTGTGGAACGACAACGAGTCAGCTCAAAAGATAATGAAAAAACTCAGTGCCGTCGAATCGGATCTTGAAACTGTCAGAAAACTTCGCCAGCAGCTGGAGGACATTGATGTGATGATCGAAATGGTGCGCGACCCCGAAAACACGCCTGGCGAACCTGATCCGGATGTCTGGCAGGAGATTGCATCAATGGTGGAGCAACTGGAACGGCAGGTCGACAGGACCGAAACTACAACGTATCTGTCAGGTAAGTACGACGAATATGATGCGATCATTTCCATCCATGCAGGACAGGGCGGTACCGAAGCCAACGACTGGGCTGAAATGCTGATGCGAATGTACCTGCGCTACCTAGAGAAGGAAGGTATGGAGGTTGAGATCCTCAACAAAATTGCCGGTAACGAGGCAGGTATCAACACAGTCAGTATCGAAGCCCGCGGACGCTACGCCTACGGGTATCTCAAGCATGAACACGGGACGCACCGGCTTGTAAGGATATCGCCCTTCAACTCTCAGGGCCTGCGCCAGACGTCTTTTGCGGGTGTGGAGGTGACCCCCATCATCGATGATGACATTGACGTCAATCTTAAGGACGAGGATATCGAGTTCACTGCTGTCAGATCATCGGGAGCAGGCGGTCAGAACGTTAACAAGGTAGCGACATCTGTACGGCTTGTTCACATCCCGACGGGGATCACCGTCACATCGAGCAGCGAACGCAGCCAGGTGAGAAACCGGGAGATTGCCCGCAATCTGTTAAAAGGAAAACTGTTTCAGATTGAACAGGATAAGATCGAGCAGGAACAGGCCCGGGTAAAGGGTGAGCACAAAATCGCAGGCTGGGGCAACCAGATCCGTAACTATGTTCTGCATCCGTACAAACTGGTTAAGGATTTGCGGACCGGCGTAGAATCATCAAACCCTGATGCCATTCTGGATGGCGACCTGCACGAATTTATTGAAGCAGAGATCAGACTTTAAAGCTGCAGTGGCACCGACAGAACCTGTCCAGGGACAATCAGCGCCTGAGAACCGTTTGCAAGAAATCCTATCTGACCGGCATTCGCATCCCTGATCATAGTCCACATACTGCCGCTGCCGTAGACTGCCTCCGCTATTTCCCAGAGTGTATCTCCTGACTGTACTGTGTAGTTACCGGGGTTGATATCACCTTCTGCATAGTCGGTGGCGATCCATATGCCTGTCTCCTCGATCAAAAGCTGCGTGCGGGATGATTTTGCCGCTGCGTCTTCAGTGGCAGCATCAGGTATCTCGGGATCTTCAGAAAAATCACCCTGCGGTTCTTCAACTGTATCGGGGATGGGATTAGAATTTTCGTCGAGCTGTTCTCCTGCAATGCTGACGCGCTGGTCTGTTGCGGATTCTTCTGAAATAGATCCCTCACCTCCGCGAATACGGAATACCGCTGTTGCAAAGAGAACAATTATTCCGAGCGCAATGATGAGCTGCAGGGCGAGCACAATACCCGGTCGCAGTTTATATCTGACCTGTACGGGATCACCCCCCGATGACTTTTGCGGCATTACTGAATATCACTAAAATAGGGGGCAGTATTGCTGTATACTAGATTGGTACCAACCTGTCTGTCAAATCGACAAATTGCCCGAAACCGGATTTTCTATTACACTGTATGACTGAAATACAATGTCAATGATTCAGCTGATCTCTGTTAACAAACAATACGGCCAGGATATTGCGGCTCTTAGTGATATATCACTCGAAATCCAGGACGGGGAGTTTGTCTTTCTGGTTGGACCCTCCGGGTCCGGTAAAACAACACTCATTAAAATGCTTATCCGCGAAGAACTGCCGACCGAGGGCAAGATCTTTTTCCACGATGACGACATCACCCGTTACAACAGGCGTCAGGTATATGCACTGCGCCGTAAGATAGGCGTTATTTTTCAGGACTACAAACTGATCCCCGAACTGAATGCGTACGAGAATGTCGCATTTGCGATGGAAGCTGCCGGCAGAAGCGACCGTGACATCAAGGAGAACGTTCCGTATCTGCTTGATATCGTTGGTCTTTCAAAACGCATGCACTTCTTCCCGCGTATGCTTTCCGGAGGCGAAAAACAGCGTGTTGCAATTGCCCGGGCCATGGCTAATAATCCCAAGCTGCTGATCGCGGATGAACCGACCGGTAATCTTGACCCCGACTCTGCCTGGGATATCGTCCAGATCCTTTCCAAGATCAATAACTGGGGTACGACGGTGATCATGTCAACTCACGGATCAGATATCGTTAATTCTCTGCACAAACGCGTTCTGCGTATGGAGGACGGCAAGCTGGTCCGGGATGATTATCGTGGCAGCTATGACGAGGTGGACGAATTCAGCCTTAAGGTACTGTCGGAATCAAAAAACCAGGCTGGCAAAGCAGCTCTGGTTCAGGAGCAGCCAAAGCCTGAAGAAGCCGGAACCACTGAGCAGACCGAACAAAAGCAGCCTGTACCTGCAGCTCCGGACCACAAAGACGAAGAACAGGCAGTTCAAACACAAGAACCTGCAGCCGATGCAGAAACAAAACCTGTTACCAAGGCATCACTGAAAGAAGAACGAAAAAAGGGCAGGACTGCAAAAGCAGGTTCTGATCTGCCGGTAAAATCAGACAAAAAGAGTACAAAACAGACAAAAAAGCGGAAAATTTCATTCAGCACAAAAAAGAGAAGACAGAGGATCAGAAAGAACAGGACAGCGAGATGGAAAAAAAGGTTCTCGAATCCATTGAAAAAGAAGCTGACGGACAGAACGGCGAATCACAGGATAAGACTGAAGAAGCAAAATCTACATCTTAAGAATCAGACATGGCCCTGGGAACAATGCTTAAACGCTCGGTTGCGCAAACCTCAAAACAGATTCGCAGAAGTGGCTGGATGGCATGGGCGTCTGTTCTGATCATGACGCTGTCGCTTTTCATAGCTTCAGTATTTCTGATGCTGGCATACACCTCAAACCTGTTCCTGCAGTCCATCGAAAGTAAACCTCATATCTACGTGTTCTTCAATCCAGGCACATCTGAAGAAAACATTCAGGCGCTTAACGACTCGCTACTTGAGCGTGAAGAGATCGCAACCATCGAATACACAAACGAAGAAGGCGCTCTGTCAGAGTTCAAGTCTGTGCAGGAACGTACAAACCCGCAGGTGGCAGATAAGATCCGTGATAATGTTCTGCCTGCAAGTCTTGGGATCCGGCTTACCAGCATAGAAGACGCAGATACTATTATCCAGCTGCTCGAAGAAGAGCAGGAGACCAATACTGATATTTTTACTGTCAGGTTCAGCAAAGAAACCATCGACACGATCCGTTCCCTGTTTCAGGCCTTGAGGCTTGGAGGCGGTATCATAATGGCACTGCTGCTGATCGTGATATTCCTGTTTACGCTGCTTACCGTGGAGTTCAGGACATTCAGCAGACAGGAAGAGATCGGAATCATGCAGCTGGTCGGAGGCAGTGTCTGGTTTATCCGCATGCCGTTCATCCTCGAAGGAGCTGTGTACGGTGTTCTCGGATCACTTCTTTCCACATCATTCCTGTATGGTCTGTGTTACTTTATCTTTGTCGCCTCACGTGACAGTAAAGAGGTGACATTTATTGTTAACTTCCTCGGCAATCTGCAGTGGCCGGATTTTGAAATACTGCACTTTATCCTTCTGTTTATCATCATGCTGGTGATCGGAGGATTGATCGGTATGTTCAACGGACTGATTGCCATCAGACGACATATTAAGTAACACCCCGGACACCGGCAACGTATTTCCTGTTAACTTGCCTAATCAGGCATTACTGATTTAGAATGATACTGTTATGCACACACGACTGAGATCAAAACTGCATACGCTAGGTGTTGTTATCTCCCTCTTTGCAGCTGTTGTAATCATGCTCCCTGCCCCGGTACAGGCAGGAGTAGAGGATGACCTTCGTGAAGTGCAGGAGAAACTGGAAGAGCTGCGTAAGAAAAAAGAGGGTATCAATAACAACATCAACTCCGAAAAAGAAAAGTCCAACCAGTACACCAGCGAGCTTTACTCACTTAAGAACAAGATCGATCTTCTCGGTACCGAAATCGAAGAGAAAGAACTGACCATAGAGGAGCTGCAACTGCAGATCGCAATCCTGGAAGAAAACATCATTGCGGCAAAAAGCCAGATCGAACAAGCTGAGAGCGAAGTTGCCAAGCTGCAGGGCGAAACTGATGAACGTCTGGTGGATATGTATATTTCCCAGAAGATGTTCAGTAATCTTGACCTGTTTGTTAACGCAGAGGGTACCGATGTTATCAAGATTGACCTGTATCAGAACGCGCTACAGCAGCAGACCAACACAATGCTTGAGGAGCTTGATCTGAAAAAAGCGCAGCTGGCCGAACAGAAGCTTAAACTCGAAGAGGACAAGGTACAGGTAGAACGTGACGAGGTTCAGATTCAGGAGGAGAAAATCGCCCTGGAAAAAGACAAAGAAGAGATTGATCAGCAAAGGGCAATCTATTACCGCAAACGTAACGAAAGCCTTGCCAAGATCGATTCGCAGGAGGATCAGCTGGCACTGGTTACAGAAGAGGAACAGATGGCACTGGCTGAACAGCGCAGACTGGAGCAGATTGTATTTGACCGTGTAAATTCCATCCCTAACGGTGCATACGTCACACGAGGCACGATTATCGGGGCTCAGGGCTGCACGGGATACTGCACAGGTCCGCATCTTCACTTTGGAACAGTACTTAACGGCGTCTACCAGAACCCCTGTTCATTGATACCGGCTGGCAGTCTTGGTGGCTGTGGTGGCGGTAACGGTACCATCAGCTTCCCCATGAGCGGAAGCTATGTTCTTACGAGCGGTTACGGCTGGCGCTGGGGAAAATTCCACTACGGTCTTGATATAGCCAATTACAACTCGTCAGCGCCTATCTATGCTGCACACGATGGATATATGATCTCAGGATTTGAACCATGCTCGTCCTCAAATCCGCTGTGTAAAAATGGAGGCGCAAACTACAAGATCATCTGCCAGAACAAGAACAACTGCAATAACGGTCTTAAGACTCTGTACTGGCATCTTCGCTAGAAGTTAAGGACTGTTTAAGCCTGCAATCTGTAGACTGACTGCATTAGCATTACTTTCTACGGACATGCAACGAATATTCCTGCTGATAACCGGACTCACCGCCATTATAATCCTTCCTGTTCTGGTTCAGGCCTCGGTTCCTTCGTCCCTGACAATTACCGAACTGATGCCCAACCCCGACGGAAGCGATACCACTGGTGAATGGATAGAGCTGCTGGTCAGTGCTGATTCACCTGTTAATCTTTCAGATTGGAGCCTCAACGGAATGCCGCTACCAGACATTGATATAGAACCCGGTTTTGTAATCCTTGCACGCAATGCCGGTTTCGTCCGCACGCTGGTTCCTGCTCAGGTACCGGTACTTGAGCATCAGTTTTCGCTGCCCAATGGCGGAGGTACAGTTTCGCTCAGCGGAGCAAATGAGGATGCATTTACCTACCCGCAGTCACATGAAGGACGCAGCTTTGAACTGCTCACAGGTGAATGCAGGTTGATTGCAGAACATCAAACCGGCACTCCCGGGGAACACAACTCGGCTTGTGTCACACCCAGTACAACTGTACAGATACCCTCGACTAGCAGTGACTTTATTCTCTATATTTCAGCTCTGCTTCCGTACCCGAAGTCCGGTGACGAATGGACTGAGATCACTAATCTCGGTCCTGATCAGGCCGACCTGAGCGGCTGGTTTCTCAGGGATGCATCAGGCAGACAGACACCGTTACATGGTACTGCTGCTGCCGGAGAGATCAGACGGATCAATGGCGGGGGTATTACGCTAAACAATGATGGTGACACGATCTACCTTGTCTCGCCGGAAGGTATGGTGACTGACGTTGTTTCATATAGTGCAAGCATTATGGGAGTTGCAATAACAACGGGATCCGTCTCAGCCCATGAGGAACCTCTGCACAAAGAAACGACTGCGCTTGAAACTGAATTTCAGGGTAAGCCTCAGCAGGATAGCAACTCCGCGGCATCTGTATACCGGATACCTCGGTTTTATCCCTCAGGAAAGTGATTCGATATCAACCGTATCGGCAATTGAGACATCCGCAATGCTGGTTCTTGTAAGCTGGAGCAGTGTGGCAGGTGTACCCAGTGCGTCCCCGATATCCTCTGCCAGCTGACGTACATAGGTGCCTTTGGAACAATGAACTCTGATCCTGGCAACAGTAAACTGTTCAGGAGCATTTTCAGGAAGCTGCAGTTCGGCGAGTTCGTTGCCTGCTGCTGTTCGGCATGAGATAAGACTGATGTCATAGATCGAAATCCGTCTGCGCGGAACAGGAATATCCAGTGCCGGAGCGTTTGAACCCTCTACCGGGGTAAGTATGAGATGCTTATGCATCTCATCATCAAAACTGACTGATTTCGCGTAGCGTTCGTCACGCATGAGAACACGCAGTTTTTTTCCATCCACTTTGACAGAACTGTAAAGGGAGACATACTGATCGATCTCTCCTCTAAACTGATCCAGAACACTGCTGATATCCGCCTCATTCAACCCGGTACTGTCGCCGGTCGCTGTGACAGCACCTTCGCGGTCCTGTGTATCGGTAGCAACCCCAAAAAAGTACGTCCGCCTCATATGCCTTATCAAGATTTAGCAGCTGATCAGCCTTTTGTCGCCCGTCCGACCAGCACAAGCATGAGACCGTCAGCAAATACGTCAAGCGCCCCTGCGTGTCCGACTTTACGGGTGCCAAGTTTTTTCGGACCTGGTCGACAAGGTCATGCGACGATATTCCTGCCGGCTTGTTAAGCGCGAGCAGAGCAGTTGGTCTGCCAAACTCATCGCGCATGATTTTGTTTATGGTATCTTTTAGCAACATGCGTGCAATTGTAACAGATTGCAGATGCCAATTACATTTTAGCCAGACTGATATGCCGATTACACAAAGCACCGGAACTCCCCCCGGCTGGCCGGCACCTGATTTCATGCTGCCGGGCACTGACGGGAGGGATTATCTGCTGACTGACTTTACAGCAAAAGAAGGCACCCTGATCATCTTCACCTGCAATCACTGTCCGTACGCAAAAGCCCTGTGGCCGGTTTTTATCAAACTGCATGAGGAGTTTGGAGACAGCATAGACTTTGTGGCAATCAACCCCAATGATGACAGCGCTTATCCCGAGGACTCGTTTGCTGTGATGAAAGAGAAAGCGGAGGAGTGGAGGATTCCGTTTCCGTATCTGCGCGATCAGAGTCAGACAGTTGCTGACAGTTACCATGCAGTCTGTACCCCTGATTCATTCCTGTTCAGAAATGCAGGTGGAACACTCGAGCTCTTCTATCGCGGTAAGGTAAATGATAACTGGCAGGAACCAGACAACGTTACAACGCACTATCTCAGAGATGCAATTGAACTGCTGCTCGCAGGAAAACCCGCTCCGGTTGAGCAGCCGCCATCTGTCGGATGCAGTATTAAATGGAAACAGACCTGATCGACATCATTTCAGCAATGCGGTAGAGTAACTATATGTACACTGATGCACTGACAATCTTCGCAGGAATGCTCGTGCTTGTTGGCGCCAGCGGTCTGTTTGTTCATGCTGTCTCAAGCGCCGGCAGAATACTCAAGCTGCGTGAGTTCTCGGTAGTATTTGTGTTGCTGGGTTTTGCCACTGTAGCACCAGAACTGTTTATCGGTCTCAATGCCGTACACGCTGGCATTCCGGAGCTGGCTTTTGGCAATGCAATAGGTACTTCCATCGCCAGTCTCAGTTTTATCGGCGGAATGATCGCAGTATTTTCGCATTCATTTAAGACAAAAAACTTCTTCCATCACCGTGACCTGTCATCGCTGACCATTTCTGTTGTACTTCTGTTTCTCCTTGCTTCTGACGGCTACCTGTCAAGGCTCGACGGTACTGTGCTGCTCATTGCTTTCGCATACTATCTTCTCAATCTTATTCAGTACAGAAAAGCGTTCTCGCTGAAGATCAAAGAGCCGAAGAAGACACTTGCAGTGCATCTGTTTATTATGCTGGTCAGTCTGCTGGCTATGCATTTCTCGTCTCAGGCGATCGTGTTTGCAGGTAAAGACCTGGCTGTGACAACCGGTCTTACTCCGTTTCTTATTGCTGTGGCCCTCATCGCTCCGATAGGTGCTATCCCTGAACTAATCGTAGAGCTAGAGCTTGTCCGTTCAAAGTTGAGCAACCTCAGTTTCGGAGATCTGTTTACGTCAGTGGTGGTTAACTCAACACTGGTGATCGGGATTCTCTCAGCTGTAAGTCCCTTTACTGTGCAGGTTACAGAACTTGTGCAGTTCAGCGTTCTGTTTATGGTCATTATTCTAATGCTGTTCAACTATTTTGTGCGCAGCAGGGACGAACTGAGCTGGCAGGAGGGTCTGTTTCTGGTTATCTCCTACTTCTTTTTCATCACGTCGATCTTTATCGTCAGCGGAGCCGCCTGATCAAAGATCAGCTTCTGTTACTGCAACTGCCTCGGACAATGGTATGATAGGAATACCTGAACTGATCTCAACGTGAACACCTCCCAGCTGAAAAATCACGACTGGTTTATTACGGCGATTGTTCTTCTGCTGCTGGCGATCAGCGTAATCACTATCTTCTCAACAACCGTAAACTCTGTTTCTGAGGCGCAGGGTGCGGGTACGTTGCCTAAGCAGCTGATCTTTATCGTTGTCGGCATGATTGCCTACTTCGCAATCTCGATGACTGACGTCACCTGGCTCCAGACCAAACCACTGATACACGCGGTTTATGCTCTTATCCTCATCTCGCTGGTCGCTGTTTTATTCGTAGGGCAGAACATTGCCGGCACCAATCGCTGGATCGATATCGGTTTTTTCTCGTTTCAGCCGTCAGAATATGCGAAGATTGCCCTTATCCTCATGATCGCCGCAATCTTTACTCTCAATGACCGTGTTCTTTCAGGGCAGCCGGCAACCTTCCTTCGCGGTGCAACTGTTTCAAGGAGACGTTCGCCCGGCATTACGCTATCTTCGATAGTAAGAATACCCGACGAACACCCGGTTCTATGGCGACTGATCCTTGCAACAGCCGCTGCTTTTCCTGTTGTGATACTGACAGTCATCCAGCCATCACTCGGCAATGCTGTCATTATCACGCTGATATGGGGCATCATGCTGTTTACTCTTTTTCCCGATCAGCTGCGTCTGCTGCTGTTTATTGCCATACAGATACTGCTTCTGTTCCTGCTGTCACAGGTATTCACTATCGAACGCAGCGGTTATGATATGGTTGCTACATTTGCTGCTCACTCCGCCAACTGGCTGCTGATTATCCCCGGTCTGATTCTGACAGCCGGTCTAATGTTTGCAGCCCATTTCAAACCTGTATACATGCTTGCAGTACCGCTTGTAACCGTTCTGGTCTTCTTCGGATTCATATACATCTGGAATAATCACATCACCGGATACCAGAAAGACCGGATTGATACATTTGTAAGCGGGCCCGAGTCAGATCCGCTTGGTACCGGTTATCAGGTCAGACAGTCCAGGATTGCAATCGGTTCAGGACGTCTCTATGGCAGAGGGTTTCTGGGTGGCACACAGAGCAGTCTAAATGTGCTGACACAGGCTCATACCGACTTCGTATTTGCTGCACTTAGTGAGCAGTTCGGCTTTATCGGATCCGTAATCCTTCTGGTGCTATACCTTGTCCTGATTATTCGAATCCTCAAGACAGGTCTGGAATCGAGCAGTGATTTTGGACGGGTGGTGGCGCTTGGTATTGCTACCATGATCCTGCTGCATGTTTTTATTAACGTCGGTATGAACATGGGTAAGCTACCTGTTACCGGTATTCCGCTGCCCCTGTTAAGTTACGGAGGAAGCTCTGTGCTTGTAACAGCAATCTCACTGGGTATAGTGCAGTCAATTGCCGGAAGCAAGCGTGCTGTTGACATTTCGGATACTTTGATGGTAAGATCTCAAAGCCAACTGCATTAGAAATTTACCATGAAAACAGCAGACAAATTCGCCGTTGTAAAGTTTAATAACGCTCAGTATAAAGTGAGTGAGGGTAGTGTTATCGAGGTTAACCGCATCAGCGGCGAGCCTGGAGATAAACTCGAAATGAACGATGTTCTGCTTACAGCTGACGGGGAGTCTGTTGCTGTAGGCACACCAACCGTTGCCAAAGCAAAGGTTACAGGAGAGATTGTTGAACACTTCCGTGGCGAGAAGATCTCAATGATGACATACAAAGCCAAAGCTCGCAGCAGGCGCCGCGCAGGTCACCGCCAGGAGCTTACCAAGATTAAAATCACCAAGATTTCATAAGACATGGCACATACAAAAGCCCAGGGAGCAGCAAAACGTACAGTAAATATTGCAGGCAAACGTCTGGGAGTTAAAAAATATGCAGGTGAAAACGTAATCAGCGGTAACATCATCATCAGACAGCGTGGTTCCAAGTTTCACCCCGGCAAAAACACTGCAATGGGCAAGGATTTTACAATCTTTGCAACAGCAGACGGTGTTGTCCGTTTTCGTGATATGACAGGTAATCACAGCGGTCAGAAATTTGTAGACGTCGTCTCAGAATAATCCCCAACACGCGTGTGAGAGTGGTATACTTGCTTCAATAACGAAGATCCTATATGCGCGCACTTATTCAACGGGTCAGCCGGGCAACATGTCACTCAGGAGGAATCATTACCGGAAGCATCGAAGCCGGACTGCTGATCTTTCTTGGCATACGTTCATCAGATACATCTGAAGATACCTCCTATCTGGTGAGAAAACTCCAGACACTTAAGCTTTTCGAGGACACAACAGGAAAGTTCCAGCTGACACTGCCGGAATCAAAAGGATCTATCCTGCTCATATCACAGTTTACACTCTACGGATCACTGAAGAAGGGCACAAAGCCAGATTTTTCAAAAGCAATGCAACCGCAGAAAGCCCGCGCGTTTTTTGACGATGTAACAGCAGAGCTTAAACAATACTTCAGCGTCGCAACGGGAAGTTTTGGCAACTATATGCAAATCACATCTGTCAACGAAGGACCTGTATCATTTATGCTGACAACGGATCATCTAAAACATCATGACTGAAACGACGACACTTATTGCAGGACTCGGCAACGCCGGTCGGGATTATGAAAAGACCAGACATAATGCAGGCTTCATGTTTGTTGACAGGCTGCTTTCCGACTGGGAGTTTACCGGTAACAGCACTATCAAAAAAAACGATCACTTTGAGCTGTTGCGATATCCGGCAGACAGGATTGCACTGTTGAAACCGTTGCTGCTTATGAACCGCTCAGGGACAGCCGTCTCTGAGGCCCTGCGTCAGCTTCCTGATGGGGCAAAGCTTGTGGTGGCGTATGATGATCTTGATATTGCGCTCGGGTCATACAAAATCCAGCAGGGAACATCGCCAAAGCGACACAACGGCATTAACAGTGTGATTGCAGCACTCGGAACAGATGACTTTCTGCATGTTCGCATTGGCATTGAAAACCGCACAGATATACGGATCGAAGGAGCCGATTACGTTCTCGGAAGGTTCAGTGAAGAGGAACTAAGCAGCCTTGATGCAGTGCTGACAAAAGCAGCAGCAGAACTCAGACAGAGATTAGCCTGATTTATCAGCCAGTTTAGCCTCAGAGCTATTTTTGAGATCTGCTTCAGCTGTACCCCCAAAACGTCTGACACGACCGGCATAATCAAGCATTGCCCTGCGGAACTCCATTGGTCCGAAATCAGGGAAATAAATATTTGTGAAGTACAATTCGGCATATGTCGCCTGGTATGCCATGATACCGGACGTCCGGTGTTCACCCGACGTCCGGATTATCAGATCAGGATCCGGCAGTCCGGCACTATCAAGGTACTGTGAGATCGTGGATTCTGTGACTTCTTTGACTCCGGCATCAATCATCTTATTTACCGCCCGGACAATATCATCACGTCCACCATAATCAAGACACAGCTGCATACTGACAGCAGTATTATTTTTTGTTGCTTCTTCCAGTTCAGCAAGGGCATCCAGCACAGGCCGGGGCATTCGGTCTTTGCGACCCAGATGCCTGAAGCGGATATTCTCGCGAGTCATAATGTCTTTATACTCCTGCAGATTATTGAGCAGCTGATCAAAGATCACTTTTACCTCCTTTGGATCACGTTCAGTCAGGTTTTCGGTTGATAGTGCCCAGAATGACAGATATTTAACCTCGAGATCCTTGCATTCTGCTATGTACTCCGCAATCCGCTGCGGCTGTGATGATGTTTTGTGACCGATCCATGCCTTTAATCCCTGTTCGCGAGCCCAGCGCCGGTTACCATCAGGGATGATAACGACATGCTGCGGTATGCGGCGTTCTGTCCTCATACGCATAAGTTCCTTGCTGAGGTTGAGAAAGCTTTGTGCCTCATCCTGCAGAAACGGTTTCTCTTTTTCTACTTTGAAGGCCTTAAGTTTTTCTGTCGGTTCGCGCCACTCGTAATTCATTCCGGTAATCTTTACCGGGAAGGGTAGTTTAAGTATCCATGCCAGAAGTTCCTCCAGCTTTTTTTCAGAACCCTGAGCGAGAACAGTGACCCGACCGTCAGATTCGTTCTTAACGTAGCCTTTCAGCCCCAGAATATTGGCGTATTTACTCAGACTCCTGCGCAGATTAACTCCCTGCACAATCCCTCTGAGGTCTACCTGCAGTTCCTTGTCCATAATGTTTCTAAAACCTAAGCAATACTACCGCACACAGGTCAAACTGTCCAGCGCAAGAAAAGCCCGATTGCCTTACTTGCCAAGCACAGCGCACAGTACTTATAATGCAGTAGCTTTCAAAATTGAATTCATGTCACATAATCTCGCAAGTATAGACCTGCTGAACGAGCAGGGGGTACAGTACCAGGTCAGGGAATTTTCTCCAAAAGTGGAAAAAGGCGCCCTCTCAGTTGCAGCTGAACTGAATCTCAAGCCTGAACAGGTGCTAAAAACACTCGTCTTTAAGAAGAAGTCCGGTGAACTGTTTATCGTTCTTGCCCAGGCAGAGCGGAAGATCGAAAAGCCGGTGATTAAACGGATCGCAGGAGAGAAATCTTCGTTTGCCCCTGAGGATGAAATTCTTGAAAAACTCGGTTATGCAGTGGGCTCTATTCCGCCGTTCGGACTGAAGCTGAAACTGCCTGTATATATCGACGCTGCAGTCAAGCAAATGGACGAGGTTGCTGTGGGTGCAGGACAGTGGGGGATCGAGATCCTTCTCAGTCCGGCGGATCTGAAACAGCTGACAGACGGAACCTTTACACAACTTGAAGAAGGTCAGGAGACAGAAGCAGAATTCAACTGGGAATCAATGCGGCTCGAAGACAGGTTTCTGCCAAGAATCGCTTCTGCAGCCGAACTTGATCCGGCTGTTTCCCTCCGTAACGTAGCGGATTACACAGAAAAGGAGATCACCGTTCACGGCTGGGTTTATAACATCCGTTCTTCCGGGAAAATCATGTTTCTCCAGATCCGTGACGGTGCTGGAGATATTCAGACAGTAATTGAAGAGGAGAAGACAGGCAAAGATGTATGGGATGCGGCAAATGAACTGACAATCGAGTCATCGCTGCAGATCACCGGGATTGTTCATGCCGATGAGCGTTCTCCGTTCGGATACGAGCTTGAGGTTACAGGAATAAAGATAATTCAGGTCTCACCGGAATACCCGATCGGCCGAAAGGAACACGGACCGGATTTTCTGCTTGATAACCGCCATCTCTGGCTGCGTGCACAATCGCAGCGAGCGGTCATGCGAATAAGGGACGAAATCTTCTGGAGCATAACATCGTTCCTGCGTGAGGAAGGCTTTGTACGCTTTGACACACCGATTTTTCAGCCAGTTTCGTGTGAGGATACATCCGAACTGTTTGAGGTTGACTACTTTGGCGAGAAGACATACCTGACTCAGTCCGGCCAGCTGTACAGCGAGGCCGCCGAGATGGCGCTTGGCAGATGCTATGACTTCGGTCCGGTGTTCCGTGCGGAAAAATCAAAGACGCGTAAACATCTGATCGAATTCTGGATGATGGATGCCGAGCTGCCGTTTACAACCCTTGACGGACTTATGGACTTTGAGGAGGCCATGCTGAAGCGCATTATCAGTGACTGCCTCAAAAACACTGCACGGGAGTTATCGATCCTGGAACGGGACACAGCAAAGCTTAAGGCCGCTGCCGAGAAACCCTTTATCCGTATGCCGCACAAAGAGGTTATAGCACTTCTCAATCAAAATTATTCAGCAGGTCTGTCTGAACTGGATGATATCGGCGCCCCTGAAGAGGCACAGCTGTCAGAGCTGTACGACGTTCCCGTCTTTATCTACGACTGGCCGGCAGAGATAAAAGCATTCTACATGCCCAAGTTCAAATCAGCAGGTGATACTCTGGAACGCGTTCGTGCAGTTGATCTTGTCGCTCCCGAAGGAGGAGGCGAACTGATGGGCGGTGCAGAGCGTGAATTTGATTACAACAAGCTGCTGACAGAACTGGAGAAGCGCAACTACGACTACAAGGATTATGAATGGTATATGGATCTGCGCAAATACGGGACAATTCCGCATTCAGGATTCGGTATCGGTCTTGAGCGGACAGTGCGCTGGATCAGCGGTATCAAACACATTCGTGAATCAATACCGTTTCCGCGCATGCTCAACAGGCTGTATCCGTGATCATTGAGGCTCAAACGCGGATACAGTACAATGTAGCAGTCACACATATTCATTGATGCGACTTATCGCAATCACTGCAGTCATTCTGGCCGCTGTAAGTAGCGTAGCTGTATTCGGGACTCTGCAGCAGCGGAAAACTGACTCGTACAGCAATGCATACAAGGAACGCACTACAAGCCTTTCCTATCTTTCCCGCAAACATGACCTGCTGCAGACAGAACGTTCAAACCGTGTTGCTTTCACACAATACACGGCACTATCCGACAGTATCCGCGATCTGAGTGATCAGCAGCTGGCCGGCAGACTTATAATGATCAACCTGCCAGGTCCGGTTGCCACAGATACGAATGTGGCATTCCTTCGCGATCATTCTATCGGAGGAGTCATTTTGATGGGAGGGAACATCAGCAGCCCGCAGCAGCTGACGTCGCTGATTACCTCCTATAAAGCAGCTGTACCGGATCTGCTTGTGGCAGTCGACCAGGAGGGCGGAATCGTCTCCCGGATCCACTGGGAGAAAAATGCAGGCCTGTCCGCCCAGGTCCTTGGTACAGGAACACCAGAGGCAGCTGCAGAGGTTCACAGGCAGCGTGCAAAGCTCTTGAGCGAACTCGGAGTGGACATCGTATTTGCACCTGTCCTCGATCTGCGCCTACCTGGCTCCTGGATTGGTTCCCGCTCGTTTTCGGATGACAGCAGCAGAGTTTCCACCTATGCCGAAAGCATCGTTCCTGCGATCGAATCCCAGGGGGTTGCCTCAGCAGCCAAGCACTTTCCGGGCCTGGGGAGATCGGCGGAAGACTCTCATGAGGTGCTGCCTGTCATACCTGCAGACAGAGACATGCTTGCCGAGGATATTGCACCGTTTACCGCCTATGTAAAAGCAGGGGGGAGCATGATCATGACAGGACACGGTCTGTATCCTGCACTTGATCCGGACATGCCGGCATCACTTTCAAGTGATGTAGTCACAGGACTGATTCGCAAGGAGATGGGCTTTGAGGGGATAATCGTGACCGATGACCTGCGCATGGGCGCACTTGATGCCTGGCCTGATAAATCCTCGCAGGCACTGAGTGCTGGTAATGATATGCTCCTGTATATTGATTACCTCCCCGATACAAAACGGGCGATCACATCACTGACAGAAGAGTTCAGTAGAGAAGAACTTGAAATGATGGTAATCCGCCTGCACAGAAAGACTGCAGACCTCCCGTAAAAAGATACCTCCCCGAAACGGAGAGGTATCAACTATTTGTTCTGTCCCGGCGTGACTAGTGCCTGAACTCCAGATTCAACCGGTTGTTATCCTCATCAATATAGATGCGGTAATCAAGCGGTTTATCAAGCTCAAAGACATATGTCGACTTGTTGTTGGCAAACGTGATATCAACTGTATTGATGTCACGGACACCTCTGGCTGCAAAATCAGTCATCCCCTGACCGGATGAATCCGGCAGTGCGTCATAGGCCAGGTTTTCAATCTCGAGGGTGAGCGTGTTGCCCTCAAGAGTTGCTGTAGCGTTGGGATACGGATCTCCACCACCTTTAAGGATCAGATAGTACTTGAAGATTGCAACCTCGTCCTTATACAGGTATCCGCCGATGCCGACGTTAGGACCTGTTGTACTGGTTGTAATGAACTGCTTGTTTTTTGAAAAGTCATTTGTAAGATTGATCCCGGCCGGCTCAGTCACTGCACTGGTGGGTGTTGCAGTCGGTGAAGCTGTCGGTGTTGTATCCGGGTTCTCAGGATCTGTCTCCTCTTCAAGCTCTCTGATGTCAAGCACGATCCTGTTCTCAAGCGCCTGTGTTAGCTCGTGCAGGACAAACGGTGTCTCCTCTTCAAGAGTGATCACATATACTTCGGTTGTACCTGACTGGGCCTCGTGGCTGATCGAGTCAACGACCGAAGAGGGGATCTCTGCTGTCTCGTTATAACCAAGTTCACTTTTATCCTCAATCACATTATTCATTGAAATGGTGATTGTCTGTTCGTCACTGCTGTAGACTGCAGTTGTCTCAGGGAACGGCTGTTCTCCGTCAGAACTGACAAGAAATTCAACACGCATGAAGCTTTCGTATGGCTGAAGCATCAGCGACTCGACAGTAAATGCATCCTCACTGGCCTCGCCCACAGCCTGGTCTCCTACCAGGAATTTAGACGCAGCCTGAAGTCCGAGCGCATCAGTATCAGCAAGCACTTCACTTGAGAGAATATCCTCAGTCGGATTGCTTGTAGGAAGCGGTGTTGGTGTCGGAGTCGTCTCAGATGTTGTCTCACCCGTATCCCTGTTGCGGATCAGACGGTCATAGGCAAGAAACGCCCCTGCCGCCAGGATGAGTACAATCAACACAGCAATAAATACTTTAGCAGCCGAGCCTTTTTCTTCAGTTTCACTGCCTCCACTGACACCCCGCAATTTACTGCGGTCCAGCTTTGCAGCACCTGACATAGCCCGTCGCTGCGTAAGTGTGGCTTTCTCTTCGGTCATGATCAGGCAGTCTTAATATCTAATTACAACACAGTATACGTAAAAGCTCTGCTGCTGACAATATACGCAGTCGCAATGCATCCATATGATACAATGTACGTTACGGTTATCAGCAATATGCATGGATTCTGAACGATCGATCGTCGTCAAGGGTGCGCGATCTCACAATCTGAAGAACATTGATGTCACCATCCCCAAGGATAAACTGGTTGTTATTACCGGACTGTCGGGTTCAGGGAAATCATCACTGGCATTTGACACGATTTATGCTGAAGGACAGCGCAAATACGTCGAATCGCTTTCCTCATACGCACGGCAGTTTCTGGGAATGATGGAAAAGGCTGACGTGGATCATATTGATGGACTTTCTCCTGCGATTTCGATTGATCAGAAGACCTCAGGTCACAACCCCAGATCTACCGTCGGAACAGTTACCGAGATTTACGACTATATGCGTCTGCTGTTTGCCCGCGCCGGACACCCGCACAGCCCCAGAACAGGTGCACGTCTGAGCTCCCAGTCTGTTCAGCAGATCGTTGACGGGCTGCTTGCGCTGCCGGCAAAGCTTGGCAGGGAATCTGTAAAGATCATGCTGCTTGCACCGATTATCAGGGATCGTAAAGGTACATACGAAGAGCTTTTTCAACGTTTTCTGTCACAGGGTTTTATCCGCGCCCGTGTCGATGGTCAGATCTATTCCCTCGAAGAGGATATTCAGCTGGACCGATACAAGAAGCATACGATTGAAGTCGTTGTAGACAGGCTTGCTCTGTCAGCAGACAAGACCGGCGACGAGGCGTTTATGAAACGGCTGACCGATTCTGTCGAAACCACGCTTAATCTTGGTGACCGGGAAATGCTTGTTAACCTGGTTGACGAAAACCGGGATGAATTTTTCTCTGAGAAACTGGTTGATCCTGAGACAGGAGAGAGCTTCCCACAGGTTGAGCCGCATACCTTCTCGTTTAACTCTCCACATGGTGCATGCGAGCGCTGCAGCGGTCTTGGATCAATCAAGGAGATTGACGAAGCATCAGTTTACAACCCGAATCTGACCATCTCCGAAGGAGGACTGTTTCCGTGGTCCAAGATGGCTGATAATGAAAACTCTTGGCATATGCAGCTGCTTAAGGCAGTAGCTGAGTCAGAAGGGTTTTCTGTTCGCACCCCGCTTGGACAGCTCAGTGATGCGCACCGAAGTATTGTGCTGCAAGGCAACGGCAAAAAAAGTACCGGTTTACCTATTATAACCCGTCATCCGGTCGTGAGACGACAACCGAGATTACATATGAGGGCCTGATCCCTTCGCTTTACAGAAGATATGAGCAGACCGAGTCTGATTACATCCGTAACGAGATAGAAAACTATATGCGTGAGATGCCTTGCCCGCTATGCGAAGGTGAGCGTCTGAACGAGTTTGCGCGTGCAGTCACGATCGAGGGAAGGAGTATCAGCGAGATCAGCAGACTGCCGCTTGGCAGGTTGCAGCCGTGGCTGGAAACGCTCAAACCCGATCACGACTCCGGACACACCGATGCACTGTCCACTCAGGAGAAAACCATAGCCCGCCAGGTTGTTAAGGAGATTGAACTGCGTGTAACATTCCTGCTCGCTGTGGGGCTCGACTACCTGTCACTTAACAGGACTGCCCGGACCCTGTCCGGCGGTGAGTCGCAGCGGATCAGACTCGCCTCACAGATCGGGACAGGTCTTTCGGGAGTACTCTATGTACTTGATGAGCCGTCAATCGGACTGCATCAGCGCGATAATCAGCGCCTGATTGAAACTCTTCAGAACCTGCGCGAACTGGGCAATACCATCCTTGTTGTGGAGCACGATAAAGATACCATCCTGCAGGCAGACTACGTGCTTGATATGGGACCCGGTGCAGGCGAGCATGGTGGCGAAGTCGTGGCGCAGGGGACTCCGCAGGAGATCATGGCGGACGATAGTTCGATCACAGGTCTGTATCTGTCCGGCAGGAAAAGCATCAGTGCCGACGAAGTCCGCAAAAAAGCGGCAGAGCTGAATGAAGGCCAGCCACTACAGCTGAAAGGCGACGCCACCGGAAAAGAGCTGAAACTGTTTGGTGCGACCCATAATAATCTTAAATCAATCGATGTTGCATTTCCTCTTTCAAAATTTATTGCTGTAACGGGCGTCTCCGGCTCCGGAAAATCGAGTCTGATTAATGAGACTCTGAGTAAAGCTCTGCGTCAGCATTTTCACGGCAGTAAAGATGTACCCGGTTCGTATGAACGTATTGACGGTCTGGAGCATCTCGATAAAATAATCGGCATCGACCAGTCACCGATCGGCAGAACACCGCGTTCCAACCCGGCAACATACACAGGCGTCTTTACAAATATCCGTGACATGTTTGCACAGACACGAGAGGCCAAGGCCCGCGGGTACAAACCGGGACGGTTCAGTTTTAACGTGAGGGGCGGGCGCTGCGAAACATGTCAGGGCGACGGTGTTCTTAAAATTGAAATGCAGTTTCTGCCCGATGTGTATGTGCAGTGCGATGTCTGCAAAGGAGAGCGCTACAACCGCGAAACACTGCAGATTGATTACAAGGGCAAGAATATCGCTGAGGTTCTGGAGATGACAGTAGAAACTGCTTACGAGTTTTTTGAAAACATTCCTGCCATTGCCAGACGTCTCGAAACCCTGATCCAGGTCGGTCTGGGTTACATCCGGCTTGGACAGTCCGCAACAACACTCTCGGGCGGAGAAGCACAGCGTATTAAACTTGCATCAGAACTCTCCAGACGAAGTACAGGCCGCACGCTCTATATTCTGGATGAACCCACAACCGGACTGCACTTTGATGACGTTCAGAAACTGCTTGTCGTTCTTCACAGTCTCGTTGACCGCGGAAACACTGTGATCGTAATTGAACACAATCTCGATCTGATCAAGACTGCAGACTGGATAATTGATATCGGTCCCGAAGGAGGGGAGCGCGGAGGGCGTGTAATCGCAGAAGGTTCACCGCTCGATGTCGCTCAGGTCACTGAGAGTCATACCGGCATCTGGCTTAAGAAGGAGCTTGAAGAACATCCCGGCAGCTGAGGGAGCTCTTGTACTCAGAGAAAAACAACGTCTCTCTTCTTCAGAGGCTTATAACCCCTGCTGATCCGGTATCGATAGTGACTCGTACTTCGGATGAAAACCACCTGTGTCTCGCGCCCCGTTCCCTATACTCAATTGTAGCTGAAAAGCAGCAGGGATTTGTGAAACGGATCTAAAAACGTTGCAGTCGCAATAAACGTGAGTTCGTCCGTGTAGGTTCCTGTGGCGTTCTGTGCTCCAGGTGAGGCACCGATCTCCCACTGGATACGCAGACTGTCTATCGGGTTGCCTGATGTATTAAAGATCTCGCCGGCAACGGTCGGGACATCACAGTAGTAATCGTTTCCACCTGTACCGTCACAGTCTGCATGGATCGTGGATGCACCGGTCACAGCTGTATTTACAAGACCACCGAAACTGTTGATACCGTAAAGACTGCTTCCTGAGGTGATCTGCACCTCGCTGCCCGAAGCCACCGAGGGGATCTGGCTTGAGCCCGGACCGTCGAGAGCACCGTTAAGGCTGCGGACCGTTACAATCGCACCACCGTCTGCATTTGTCGACAGATCAAAGAATACGTAGTTGATTGCACCTGAGAGGCCGTCAGCGTGTACAACAGTGTCTCCTGAATCATTGACAGATGATGTATTCATCTCTCCGAGATCAATCACGTAGCCGCTACTGTCGTTTGCACCGCCATGACTGTTGCAGGGACTCGTTCCGCCTGCGGCATCACAATCCTCATCAGTATCTGATGTATCGATGTCAAAGGAGATAAATGTGTCAATGTAGCCGGAAACGTTGACAGTATCATCATCGATTACCGGGACCTCGATCTCACCGGTTTCGGTACCGGATGAGTTGGTAATAATAATGCTGATCTCATAGCTGTTAACGGTTGCCGGATTCACCATCTGATTTGTACCACCGTCCGCATTTGTACCGATCTTCAGGTCCAGATTGCTTGATGCAGCGATATAGTCCGTTCCGCTTGTCGGCGCTGTAAATGTAAATGTGCTGGTAGATGTGTTAATGCTCAATCCCCAGATATCTGCTCCTGGTGCTGCCGCCAGCGTCTTATCAACGCCGTCATCTTCCAGGTCGACATCTGAAAGAGTGATCGCTGAACTATCCCAGGCATCGTCAAAATCAACGATTATGGTGTCACCGGATGTGTTGGTATTGTTGACGCTGCCAAACTGGATAGCGTGATCACTTGCGGTTGAAACCTGCAACCGTGTCAAAGTATCCTTAAGTGCGTAGTCATCAAACAGGCTGATGCCTCCTGTTCCTGTAACTCCTTCAGCTCTCCAGTATTCATTACCCTGGTAGGATATCTTTGTTACTGTCACGGAGTCGCCGGAGACAGACTGGGTCTGACCATCCATAAAGGTAACACCATTACTGCAGTCTGTTGTTACCTCTGTGAGATTTGTTGCATCGGGACAGATCACTACACTGCTTGAACTTGTACCACCCGGAATCGGGATATACAGAGAATAACTGCTGCCGGTTCCTGGTGCAGTTGTGACATTATGTGCGAATGACTTACCCTGGGAAATGCTGATTCCGGCGCTGATCGAACTCCAGTCGCGGTCATCGGTCAGGTCGGTCGGGATGTCTGCCAGCAGCCGCGACGAGTCGGTCAGCCGGATTGTACGGCCAGGTCGCGAGTAGGCTGTATTTGGAGAGTTTACCTCAAGTCCGGTTGCCAGGTCTGCTGCACTCAGAGCAGGGGACAGGTTAACGATCTGGTTTGCCTCGCAGTTTTCTCCAATAATTCCTTTACCGGACCAGTTCTGGTTTGTACGTGTGTAGGATAGTCCCACATCATCAGTCACCCGGACCATGTACTGGTACTGACTCAGCATGTATGTCTGTTCTGCCTGATTGTAGAATGCTGCGTAGATATAGTCGTTGTTATGAGCTATACCTGAGAAGGCAACTGGTGTTGTCGCGTAAGTTTCTCTGTTTATCTGACGTACATTCAGACTGCCAAGATCGGGATCAGGAAGTCCTGTCATATGCAGGAGATGGTTGGTATCATAGTTATAAACAAGTGTGTCGCTGCCATCGCCGTCAGCGAGATCAGTAAGATATGTTGAAGAAGCATCACTGGGGTCAAGCAGATACAGTGACTCCGGCTGATCAGCCTCACCGACGCCAGTGATCCCATACAGCGTGCCATCAGGTGCAAACGCGATACCTCCAAAGAGCTTGCCGGTATCTCCTATTTCTGTTGCCACACCGGTTGAAGGGTCAAGAGTTACCAGCGACCTGCCAGTCTGACCGTCAATAGTGATAAGAGCATACGGTGTGCAGGTGACAGGATGTCTGACCATTCCGTTATGCCAGAGAACAGTTTTTCCGGCCAGTGTCACAGTCTGTGTATCAAGCAGCGTTCCATCCACTGTGTCAACCAGATAGATCTCATCGTCATAGTTTGCAAGTACATAAATGTTCTCGGGTGTTGCCTGTGTTGTTCCGGTAAAATCCCAGCCTGCATTATTACCTAGATCAGTTACAGTACCGCCCGAAGCCTCAATCTCGTAGTAGTAGGTCTGCTGGATATCCTGTACGTTCAGGTGACTAAGGGTTTCGCTCCCCAGCGTCCGAAGATAGGCACGTGTGCCGGGTGTGTCTGACGCCAGCGTCAGCAGATTGCCTGATGCTCCCTGCAGTGTGAGTGTTCCCTCAACAACGACTTCGCCGGGCACTGCTATTGAAAGGGTATCTGCAGAGGATACAGTCTTAGTGAGATTATAAAACGTAAACTTGTCCTCATAGTCAGTCATTACATCCGGTCCGAATATAGTCTGCGCAACACCGTCAAGAGTAACCGTACCATTGTTTGCATGATTGAGGCTGCCTGATCCGGGTCCCAGGTATACATCACCACCGATTGTTGTTGAAGCGGGAAGTGTCAGATTTCCATGAGTGACAGTGAAGTCGCCGTCCACATCCAGTGTTGTCCCCGTGAGATCAGGTGAACCTTGAGTCGCACTGAAGTCACCGTTGACCGTGATTGCAGAAAACTGGCTGACATTAGGGGCTCCGAAAAATGTCAGGTCTCCGTTGATTGTAAATGTTCCGCTTCCGAATGTATTAATATTACGCAGTACCAGCGAGCCGGTGGAAACTGGATTAGCTCCAACTACAAAGTAGTTAGTTGTGTAGTCAACAGTGCCTTCATGCGAAAAAGTCACATCGGAGAGACCGAAACCTGAGACCTCAGTGTTCTCACCGATTCCATTGTCAAATACATATGAAGTGTTTGACTCTGAATAGGAGCCACCATTGAATTGCGCAAATGGCCCGTTAAAGTAAATAGTCCCGTTTGTTGGAGCTGTAAATGCACCACTCTGGGCAAAGAAACCTCCATTGAATGTCGCAGACGTCATTGAAGAAAGATTTGCAGTACCACCGTTGGTTGAAAATGTTCCCTCAACAATGAGACTGGAAAAACCTGTGATTCCGTTTCCTCCTGAATAAAAAGACAGATCATCTGCGGTAAACGTTCCTGTGCCTGTAATAACACCACCGTCAAGTACCAGACCACCGGTCGCAGTTGGATTATTTCCCAGCCTTACCGTACAACCGGAAAGGATTGTGTAGCCTCCAAGATTGTTAAAGGTGGCTACATTGAAGAAATCACCGGTACAGGTAATATCTCTCGATGTTGCAGTCGTGAATGCGACAGTACCGTTGTTATGATTGAACGTTCCAGCGGTTTTAGTAAAGTGACCGAACACCGACATGGTAGCTGACGGAGCAGTAAACGTGGGAGATCCGGATGCCATATTGAATCCCAGTCCGGTATAGTCAAGGTAGACTGCGGTATGATTTCCGAAGTTGACATTAGCGGTTCCTGAAATTGAAAGCGTCTGGCCGACTTCAACGATACCGCCACTTGATGTATAACTTCCACCACTGAGAGTCATATTAAGGGCCACATCAGTCGTTCCTGTAGGTGCATTATATGTTCCGTTGAGTACGCTAAGCGAATTTCCGACCGTGAGATCTCCTGAGCTGCCGTTGAAGGTTCCGCTGTTTACACTGAAGGTGCTAGTCGTGGATATTCCATGAGAGCTGGCATTGAATATGCCACTGAAAATATTGAGATTTGCGACTGAAAGGGAGCGCTGCTGAGTAATTGTGCCTGTATAACCCGAGTTGACACTTAGATTTGTAATCGTTCCTCCAAAGCCGCTGTCAATAACCGCGTCCTTTGTGGAAGTATTATTGAAGACAGCATTATCCAGGGGACCGGGCACAATGTTGCTCGACCAGTTGAGCGCGCATGACCACTTGTTACCGTCACCGGGGCTGCCACCGCATGTGCCGTCAGAACCGCCGCCATCCCATGTATAGGATGCGCCTGCCGCTGGTTGAATCAGAAATGTGGAAAGCACAATTATCAGCCCGATTGAGGCTGCTGCAGCAAATAGAGCATTCCGTTTACGCATTGAATAAGGGAGCAATAGTTAACTATTGCAAAGCTCCCGCTGTAAGTCAACAAATTTGAAGCACCATGCTAAGCTCTGGTTTAGATGGAGGGTTTCGCTATTTGAGAAGTTGCTCGAGCTGATCAAGTACCTCAGGACGTGCGACAAAATGATAGTGAACAGATGAGTTATCTGAAAACTGGTGATGTCTGATCTCTGCTCCTGCCTCCTTTGCGATCAGCAGCCCACCCGCTATATCAACGAGCTTTTTTTCTTCACGGACGGGATCAACAAATGCTCCAAAGAACCCTTGTGCTAACCATGCGAGCGAAAGTGCTCCACTGCCGAGCATCCGAGCCCGATAGAAATTGCGTTCAAGTATATCAATCATTCTGTGCACCTCATCTGTAAAATCACTTTCTCCAACAGATGTGGCCGATACGTCAATTGAGACCTGCAGCTTTGTAATATCTGTTTCTTCTTTCAGAAAAACAGGTACACCGTTTAAAGTAGTACCGTTGCCTTCCGAAGCAATGTACAGCTGTTCGGATACAGGATTGTAAACGACACCTATATCAGCGAGTGACTGCCCCTTTTTTATTCGCGACACAGTCGTGGACCATAGTGGAATACCGGCTGCAAAGAACTTTGTCCCGTCAATTGGATCAATCATCCAGATATCTTCCCCGTCCTTTTGCAATTCGGGGAATTCCTCACCAATGAATCCGTCATCAGGAAAATGTTTCGAGATAAAATCATAGAAGTTTTTCTCGATCTCTCTGTCAAAATTTGTAGATACGTCAGCCCCCCCATCTTTAAGATCAGTGATTGTCATCGACGTCCAGTTTTTGTTAACCCTGTCACCTTCTTTAACCAGAAAATCAGCTGCCAGTTTCGCAATCTCTTTCTTATTCTGTGACATCATCGCTTATTACTGAATTAGGCAAAGTAAAGACTCCAGGCCACAGCTTTCTCCCGGGATAGATAACCGTTCCTGCTCCAAGTCGGACACCATCGCCAATTACTGCTGAAAACTTTCTTCTTCCTGTAGAGACCAATTGACCTTTAATTAGGGTTTTCACTGGTTCATTATCATGACGGAGATTTGTAACAACACTGCCGACACCAAAATTCACATCATTGCCAGCGATACCGTCGCCGAAGTAATTAAAATGAGGAAGCTTGGTTTCTGAGAATATCACCGCATTCTTGACCTCACTTGCTCCAACCTTTGCGCCTCTGCCGAGAGTTGAAGTGCCTCGAATATATGCAAACGGACCGACTATGACATCCTCATCAAGTATCGAAACACCCTCAAAATAACTTGGGGCTTTAACATGCGTTCCCTTTTTAACATAGATAACGTCTTTAATTACTGTACCGTTCTCAATTTTGATACCCTGTGTTTCCAGAGTTGAAAGATCAGTCTGCTGATCAACACGAGTGTAACCATGTTCAAGGAGAAAGGTGTCGATACCAGAAGTATTCGCAACCAACTTTTCGTTTACCTCAAGCAGGTGCCACGGATATCCGATAGGATACCAGTCACCGTTGCTCTCAATTACACTGAAATCGTTTGACTTCGCAAACAGTGAAACAGAATCAGTGATCTCGTATTCTCCTCTCGGAGATTCCGGAACACTGTCGTAGATGTCAAAAATAGAAGAGTTAAAATGATACAGACCGATATTTGCTAGACTGCCAGGTTCGGCATCCGAGGGCTTTTCAATAAGCCCGGTGAATTTTCCAGCTCCGTCTCTGGTGATAATTCCCCATTTCTCTGGGTCATTAACAGGCGTGCCCACAAGTCCGGGACCAGCTGCAATAACAGACTCTATGTCTTTCCTGGAGTAGAGATCATCTCCGTTCATTACAAGAAAAGAATCATCATCTGCAAGCGCCTCCTGAGCTATTTGCATGGCATGTGCTGTACCTTTCTGTTCTGATTGGACTGCAAATTTGATTGGAACTGTAAATTCATGACTGTGCACATATGTCCTGATTTGATTTCCTGAATCTTTATCATTAATCACAATAACAATCTCATCTACCAGACCTTTTAGATTGTGCACAAACCATGAGAGAAGAGGAACAGAGAGAACAGGTAGGAGCAGTTTTGGTGTGGTAACAGTGAGGGGATACATCCTTGTTCCGCTACCTGCTGCAATGATAACTGCTTTCATGGACTATTGAGTAAAAATCGAATACAGCACCGACGCAAGCTCATCACCATCATGTCTCACCAGGCTGCGGACGAGCGTGTCGCCGGCTTCCTCCTGGATCACATCATTTGAGACGATGTCACTGCGGATAGCAGTTGCATCACCGTCCGTAATATCATCCTCAATCATATACTCGCCCTTTTTCGCATACCTGGCAAGTGTAGCCTCGGGAATATCGCCGTTGTTCAGTAGAATAATATCAGGTGTTCTGCCGCTGTATCTGCTGATCTCAGCGAGCAGGTCTGATGCTTTCATCCAGTGGGTCTGCCCCTTCTTGGTCATCAGATTGCTGATAAAGATATACTTCCCCTTTGACTCCTGCAGTGCCTGAGGAATCCGGTCTACAATAATATTCGCGAGAGTGGAGGTGTAAAGGTCGCCAGGCCCTGCGATAACAAAGTCCGCCTCAAGGATTGCTTTTACTGCAGCATCAGTTGCCTGTGCCGGCTCGCTCAGCTTGAGAAGCGTAATCCGTGCGTCAGGGTTTTCTACCGGTTCATCAATCAGATGTTCACCGGTAACGGTCCGGCCGTCATCGTATTCTGCCACAAGGCGCACATCATCAAGTGTTACCGGCAGAACACTTCCTTTGCAGTTGAACAGTTTGCTGGCAGCCTCGATGGCCCCGACTTCTGACCCGGTGATATCCGAGAGTGCCATCAGCATCAGATTGCCCAGCGTGTGGCTGGACAGGCCTTCGCCTTTATCAAACCGGTAGGTGAACATTTCGCGCAGGATGCCGTTTCCGTTATCAGAGAGAGCTACAATGGATTTACGCAGGTCACTGAGGGGCAGCAGACCGAATTCATCCCTGACGATACGATTGCTGCCGCCATCATCCGTCATCCCCACAATCACACTGATATTCAGGTCATCATGCTGCTTAAGGCCGCTTAATACAGCCACTGTGCCCGTACCTCCTCCTATCACGACAATATTCTTACTCATCAGTCTGGTTAGCTAGATAATATCTGCCCAGTATAGTATCACAACGCTTCAGTTACTTCACTGTCACGCTCTTGGCCAGGTTTCGCGGCTTGTCCGGCGGCAGCCCCAGCCCGATGGCAAGCTCGTACGCCGTAAGCTGCATAGGTAACACTGAGGCGAGAGCAGAAAAGCGACCGTTTCCGGCAACCGGCACAAACATGTCAAACAGCTCGTTTCTGTCTTCGGCAACACCGATCACATACGCACCGCGTGCTTTAACCTCTGCAGCGGCACTTAAAATATCCTGCCTGTGCTCGTCATCAGCTGCAAACACGATCACGGGTGTGCCTTTTTCGATCAGTGCAATCACGCCATGCTTCAGTTCACCGGCTGCAAATCCTTCAGCATGAACATATGTCGTCTCTTTGAGTTTAAGCGCAGCTTCGAGGGCAATATAATAGTGCTGCCCCCGTCCCAGGAGAAAAACATGTTCAGAATCCTTAAGATGTTCAGCTAGTCCCCGTGCAGCAGTATGAGCCTCTTCAGAGCCGAGGTACTGCTTCAGGGATCCTGCAAAACTGTCCGCCTCATGCAGCAGAGAATCATATGAACCTGCGATCTCAGAAGCCAGCAGCATTCCCCATGCACATTGAGCTGTAAATGCCTTTGTGGATACGACACAAATCTCAGGACCTGACCTGGTAAAAAAACGACCACTGCGACATACGCGGGATAGTACTGCCCCGCATATTAACTATACTTGCAATCCTTACACCGGCCTGTGCGGCAAACTCAAGCGCTTCGATTGTATCTGCAGTCTCACCACTCTGACTTACCCCGATTATGATGTCATCGGCACTGAATCCTTCTGTAAAACTGTCAATTTCATATGCTTTAAGCTCAAACGCCCGCAGACCGGCAATAGTCCGCAGATAGTATGCTATCTGCCCAGCAGCGTATCCGGCAGTACCGGCACCGACAGTGTAAATGGTCCGTGCCTGTCTGCAGGCCTCTGCAAACGGTTGCAGTTCATGCTGCGAATAGCGCATGGCCTCACGGATTGTATGCTGCTGCTCGTGGATCTCTTTGAGCATGAAATGCGGATATCCCTCTTTATCAATAGTACTGTCCTCGTGGTTGATCGTCTCAAAGGATCTGCTGATCGGATTTCCGCTGCGTGCGTCAAGCACCTTGATTTCGGATCCCGCAAGCACAATCATTTCATTGTTTTCGAGCAGCAGGACCTCGTCCGTCTGATCTGCAAACGAGAGCGTATCAGACGCGATAAAAATACCGTCAGCTGCCCGTCCTGCAACGAGGGGAGATCCGTTGCGTACCGCTATCAGGTCACATTCATCGCCTGCAAGCGGGAGAACTATTACCGTATTGCGTCCGTCAAGTTTTACAAATGCTCTGCGGACTGCCTCTGCAAGTGAGTCCGCATGCTTGCGTTCTTCTTCAATCAGACGCACGATCACCTCTGTATCTGTTTCAGAGATGAAACTGTACCCCCCTGCCAGAAGCTGTTCTTTAAGCTCCTGGTAATTTTCGACAATTCCGTTCTGGGCAAGCGCAAACGATCCATCCGTAGCCATGTGGGGATGAGCATTGACATCGGTAACACCACCGTGAGTTGCCCATCGTGTATGACCGATACCGACTGTCGGCGTGCTGCCTTCCAGTCCTGATTCTGCCGCTAATGCTCCAGTATGCTTTGTCAGCAGAATGTCTTCCTGACTTCGAAGAGCAATTCCCCAGGAGTCATACCCCCTGTATTCAAGACGTTTAAGCCCGGTATGGATAAGATCTGCAGCCGGCCTGCTGCCGGCGTAGCCGAAGATACCGCACATATGTGTACGTTTAACATATTAATGCGGGAGATATTTCGGCTCTGATGTGTTTTGACCGTGGTGTTGTCACATCAGTTACGGACCCCGAAAACCTTGATAGGTAAACGGCCCGGAAGGTACCCGCTGATTCCTGTTTCGATACAGGACCTGACTGCTCAGGATTCGATATTCTTCCCGGGCGTGCCCGGGACTACTTCCTTCTCCTCGTATCCCGGTTTGTACCGGGACCATACGCTGTACTAACTGCTCTCCCGAAGTTAAAAACGATCCGCTACAGCGGCTGTCACAAAAAATCATCTGACTTGCATATCCAGCCTCTGCGATACTGACACAACGCAATCGGACTGGTATACTTACGCTATGAAGTCACACTATCAGTCAGCATCCGGGTTTATTATCGACTCAACCAGGGAACTGTTCGCGAAAAAGGGGATTAAGGTCTCAAAACTGTCACAGCGTATAGGTGACGCACTGCGTGACTATCATCAGCCCGATCAGTACATCTGCTCAACTGCCGAGGCAGACATCAGCATACCATATGTGGGCATTGCAGGAGGAAGCACGCTGTACGTGCTGGTAGGGGGTGGAATCTGCTCCGAACGGAGCCTGGCTTCAATCGGCGTACCACTTGCCGCCCTTGGGCATAGCGTTTTGTCGTTTGCCAATATCTTTAACGCCGGTTGTATGATCTCGGATGTACCTGCAGTACGCCAGGCCGTGTACAGATCAGACCGTGCAGCAGGAAGATTTTCATACGAGGCGAGGCTGTACGCAAACATGCTCAGTGACCTGATCAGAACGCATTTCCCTGATATACGTTCTCTGATAATTGTCAGTCATTCTGCAGGGGCGTGCATCGCCGCACAGATAATCAGCGAGCTCAGACAGACAAAACCCGAGACGTACCGGCTGATATCCGATACTTTTTCTGTCACACCGGCAGGAATGTTTAAGGATAATATCAGCAGGATCCGCAGACTCTGGTATTCACTTAAGATAGCTGTCACGATCTCGCTTGAGACACTAAGCATACACCCGGCGCTGCAGCGCAACAATCACAGCTGGCTGCTACTCATTAAAGACAGCGGGAGCTGGACACGCGACATTCGGGATTTTTTACGGATGCCGCTGCGCTGTGTCAACGCAATGCAGGAGCAGTTGATGTCGGATACATCAATCAGACATACCATTTTTACGACCTCACGTGATCATGTCTTCCCGATTAAGCAGGCGCAGGAACTGATCAAAAAGCATCGCAATGCAATCCTCACCATCCTGAACGGTAACCATGTCAATATTCTGCCGCTGGGGGCGGAACTGGCACTGGCCATGCATAAACCGGAAGGGCACAAAAAAGCTTCTACTTGGCTGAATTCAGCTTTGTAGCATCAGAATGCAGTGACCAGATGACTGTCTCACCTTTCTGGTTGTTACAGATTGCATATCCGGTGGCCTCATCAGAACCCTTTGCAGGATCAAACGGAATCCTCACCAGGTAATCGGGGACAAGAAACGACCCCAGATCCATGTTTCCGCTACCAGTACCGATCTCTATCTTCTGCCTGTTGCAGACCGGCACTACACCGAAGTCAGCCAAAGCGTTTCCGGGCTCTGTCACGTACTGTGTAATCGCTGTCGAGATCTGCTTTACATCAGAGCGCCGGGTCTGGTCCTGATCCTCTGGAGCGTCTGTTACAACCGGCTGGACCTGCGAGGGTGAGGGTGCAGGATCTACCGTCTGATTGTTTTGTGCCGGAGTGCATGCTGTTAGCACAATTGCACCAAACAAGATAACAGCAGTTGTCGGGAATGGTATTCGTATCTTCATCACTTTACCTTCTCATTGATATCACCGGAAGCTGCGTTTTCGGCCCAAATTGAGATCTCGCCCTTATTGTTACGGCAGATGGAGTAACCAGTTGCGCTGCCTGCTGATGCCTCAGGATCCCGAGGCAGACCGGCAAGATAGTCCGGGACAAGAACACTGAGATCAAAGCTGTCTCCAATCATCAGCTTTTCACTGTTACAGACTGTCAGATCATCAAAGAGAGTGGAGCCGGGGTTGTCTGCACGATACCTGCTGATTGCATCAGCAAGTGCTGTCACATCCGACCTGCGCTGCTCATCCGGAGTATCGATATCAGAAAGCTGAGTATCCGCAACAGAGTCGGGCTGATCAGATGGGTCATCCGTGGGTACTCCTGGCGTGCAGGCAGCCAGGACAAAAACTGTAAGCAGCAGTATAGAGTATCGCTTCATCAACAATTGTTGCTTAAATAATTCCTTCCATGCTAAACGAGTTCAGCAACTCTGGCAACAGACAGTCCTACACAAGCTGACGTATGGTGATGTTTACCTGGAACCTGTTGCAAAACAGCGACATGATCTTCATAATATACCAATGAATGCAGCAAGCATGCGCGCACAACTAAGGGCTGTAGTATTTGGCATATTCGGTATCGCCCTTGCTATCGTCGTTGTGCGTATCCTGCTTGTGCTTGTTGGAGCAAACCGGGACTCGCAGTTTGTAATCTTCTGGTTTGATATGTCCAATATGTTTGTGGGAGCGTTTCGTGACATATACCCGCAGCTGCAGGCGCAGCTTCTGACTGTCAGGATTGAACTGTTCTCGATTTTTGCCATGGTATTTTACCTGGTGGTTGCACTGCTGACTCAAAAGTCGGTAAGTTCATTTACCGAGGACTCCAGACTGGATGTCGTCAAAAGCATTATCGATTCGCTGTTCAAATTCCTTGAATTTTTTCTGATTGCGCGTTTTCTCTTAAAGCTGACTGCTGCTTCGATAGAAAGCGACTTTGTTAGGTTTGTGTACGGAATATCTGCTGTCGTCTACGAGCCGTTTAAGGACATTCTCCCCGCAGTCAGGATAGCGGACTTCGGAATAATCTTTGAAAGCTCGACACTGATTGCAATCATCGTGATTATCATTTTTGACCTCGTAACGGAGGGGATCATTGACAGCATCGCGGGAGTACCAAAACGTCCAAAGCAGCAGCCGGCTCCTCAGTATCAGCAGGCAGCGCAGCCAAGCATCAATATCAATCTGCCACCACAGCAACCGCAGGTAATCGACCAGCGTCAGGTCCATTTTTCGCAGCCGCAACAGCCGTACCCGGGTTATCAGGCAAACCACCTTGAGGGACAGCGACCGCCACAATACCTGCCGCCACAGCAGGGGCAATATCCGCAGGGTCATCAACCCACCTTCGGGCAGAACGCTCCTCGCAACAATAATGCGGGCGGGGGTTTTTCAGCATAAAAAAAGGACGCCGAAGCGTCCTTTAAAATCTATAATCACCCTGCAGTCAGGGCTCTACCTGTTCTATGCGTCTAGGTCTAGCCTGAAGTTCCTGTAATATTTTTAAACTGGCTGCAAAGTCAGGAGTAGTTGGCTGGTAGACTGGAAACGAAGCACCGTTATTGAGAAATGTCGCCTCTGCATGGTCAGGCATTGGCTGAACCGGTCCGGTTGACTCTCTCTCGGATCCGTTTGTAGTAGTTAGCTGTTCCATTATTTTATCTCTGCGGGAACTAAAGTAAGTGCAGAAAACACATTGTCTATCGCTATTAAATTTCCCAGTAACTTACGTGCCCAATCCTGCTCTGACTGTGCTTTTATTTTATCATAGACAGGCTCTAGCGTAAATAGACCCTGAGAGTCGACAGGAAGCTCAATGACATCTGGTATGGCAAGCCTTCGGCGGAGAAGCAGAACAGCCTGATCACGGTTGTCCTCATCAGCTTCATCAGCAGTTCTGCGCAGGATTCTGTCCAGCAGCATAATATTATAGATACCGTTATCATGCAGTCTGTCCCGCAGTTCAGTCCAGTATGTCCGCATTCGTTCAGTATTATCTGCGCTCTCCATGGCATCTCGTGCTTCTAAACCTACCCCGATTGCCAGCATCAGATCCCCGGCAACATCAATCACATCCCGGTTGCCATCCCTGTCCATATCAATCCGGTCAAGCAGATCAAGCTCAGTCCGCAGGTTCCTGATCCGGGAGGCAAACACGCTTTTTTGCATAGACTCAGGATACTGTTGCAGCTTATGAAGCTCATCACCCATATCAGAGCGCATCATCTCGACCTTAAGGCGCACATTATCATGCGCCGGATCTGAACCACCTGTAGGACGGAGCAGCAGTCGCCGCAAGCGTACGGCGTCACTGACCTGTTCCATACTCGTATTTTTTCTTCCCTGTAACGCCTTCTGAGCCCGTATAGTATCCTCCTGATATTGCTGATCGAGCATCCCGAGCATAATATCGGTGGCTCTGCTGATATCCCGCATCCAGAAGTCGCGCATGCGATCCGCCATATGATGAAAGACCATGAAATCATGGAAATCAGCAAAACCATACATATGCAGCATTTGTTCTGATATTCCTAACAGTGCTGCCTCCTCGGGTGCCTCCAGGCGAAGTTCGTTTCTGGCTGCAGCCTCGATATCTGCCGGATCCACCAGTCCCTCTGCCATCATCTGCGTGTTGCGCATGATCAGTGTTGCCTGAGCCAGGTCATCCCGTCTCACTCCTTTTGCTCCTAGTTCAAGTCTCCGAAACGGATCTTCCTCCCTGTCGTGATCCACAGCAGCCTCAATTCTGACCTTATTGGCGGTGGCACCGATGTATGACTTGGCAACCATGTACCGTGCCGACGCAATAAGTCTCCGGCGGGCAAGCTGCAGGATCTCTTCCGGATTCATTCCCGGGTAAGCAGCCATCTCTGGTTTCTCAACGTAGGTCGTAAGTGAAGGATCCTTCTCGGGAAATTCAACACCGGCATTCTTCTGATCGATGACCCAGTTTAGATGATTAACAACCAGCTGTAGCATCTGGTTATACGACAGGTTCCATTCTGAACTTGTGCCATCTGAACTCTCCAGTGCATGAAGAGCTGCCTCTTCAGAAAGAGCTCGCGGTTCTGATGGCTCATAGGATTTCATTGCTGCAAAAACCGCATACTCTGCAGTTGACAGCTCAAACGATAGTCGAGGACGGTTTGATTTTGGTAGCTGGTTCTGTTCGGGTGTTGTCATAGTACGGTCTATATTGCGCAATTATATAACAGCACAATTCATTCTCAAAGCGGATTGATCCGAATTGCATAGTGTTCTTGCAATGCATGTTTGCCCGGGATATAAGCGGGGTGGCTTTGTAAAGCATATATGCAGGGGCCTTGCAGCCCTCCCCGTAATTTGAGTATAGCCGGAAACATTTTTATACGTCCCTAACGGCAATCAAAACGCATCTGAATGCTTTGAGATCTGCCAGAACTAAATACCGGGTATACATCAGACACTAGATCCGGTTGCGGAATGAAGTACAAGAGGATAATGCGTGAAGAAGTTCGGGGACAGGGACTCGAACCCCGATTCTCGGCTTCAAAGGCCGGTGTCCTACCATTAGACGATCCCCGATCAGATGCACTGCAGACTGTGAGTCTGCGCAGCCATTATACCAAATGACCTGCAGCTGTTCACGTATATTGCTGTAACATACTGAGGCCATTACCGTAATTACTTGCCCATGGAACAGACACGTGCCTTCGAAAAATTTGCTGAAGACCGCCTGCAACTGCAGGATGTTTACACACGATACCCGGCACTAATACTGGTCGGACATGATACCGGGACAGAAAGATATGAATGGGGGACGCTCCAGGGTCTGGGTGGATTAGATTCTGATTACCCGTTTGACGCGCAGACAATACACCTGCAGCTTGAGGGCAGCTCCTTTGACGTTCAGGTGGCACAGACAAATATTGGAGGCACACGCACATGGGCTGCTGTTTCAGTTGATATACCCGGCAGAGAGGGAACTCAGGATATATCAAGAACCCTTGCGCGAGCAGGATCCGGAGGAGTGCAACTGATCAGCTCAGTCTTTGAAGAGGCAGCGCAAACCATTATCAGCCAGTCGGCTTTGCGCCACTACGCTGAAAATGTCCTGCACTCAGCTGCCTTCAGCAGATCAGCTGTAACGTCCTATCCTTCACGGCTGGAACCCCTTGTCGCGTATGCTGTCAGGATGGAAAGCATTCTGCAGGATGTGGCACTGCTGAAAAACATATCTACCCGCAACAGTATAGACTTAGCAAACGAACCGGGGTATTTAAAACTGCTTGCTGCTACACCGGACACATCACTTCTGGAGGAAACACGTATACCGTCAGAAGCGTTTATTCATCTTGCAGAATTCATGCAGAACACATCAAAATATGGTCAATCTACCTGTCTGGCATCGGATATCAGTACAATCAGCACCGCCCGCAGAAGATTTCTGCGTCTTGCCAGTGCCGACAACGGAATCGGAATCCCGCGCCAGATGCTGCGCATCCTTCTGAGTAAAGGCGCAAGCACTGGGCATACAGGAGGGCAGGGAACATTCCTTGCTGCTGAATACGCGACAAAACATGGCGGATTTCTGCAGATTCGCTCTGCAGGTTCAGAAGACAAGACCTATCACTGTCGTGTGACTGTCGGGGCTCGGGATAACATCAGGACAGAGTGGACCGGCAAGCCGGTTGCACAGACAGGGTCGTCATTCGAACGCATTGCAGCAGAGCAGGGCACCTGCTTTGAAGTTGCGCTCATCCTCCCGCATACTTGAGAAATAGCTTGCCATCTAGTAGTATTTGTGCAATCCTTCGCTTTGCAAAGCCAGTTTTTGGACCCTTCGGACAAAGCAAAAATCTGTCCTGATTTTTGTAACTATGCGGAATAAAGCACGTAATTATTACTAGATCGGAGCGTGGACAAAGAGACGCTTTTAAAAGCAAAGCAAGGAGATAAGGAGTCTCTTGCTGCAATATTCGATCAATATGCTGATCGCCTGTACAGGTATGTGTATATACGCATACGCGACCAGGTCAGATCAGAGGATCTTGTCAGTGTTATCTTTATCAAGATTCTTGAAAATATTGACCGCCTGGATATTTCCAAGAACTTTGAGGCATGGATGTTTACGATAGCCCGTAACGCGCTGATTGATTCGTTACGTAAAAACAGGTTCGTGACAGCCACCGAAATGATTGACATCGCCAGGGACGAAGTTGATCATGAGGAAAACGCTGATACAGAGATTCTGATTGATGAAGTCCGGATATACCTTGAGGATCTGAAAGGACTTGAGCGGGAAGTTATCGAGCTCACGTACTTTGGAGGTCTTAATGACAAGGAGATCAGCAAAATAATTAAAAAGCCGGTCGGAAACATTCGCGTCATTCGGTTTCGGGCGGTGAAAAAGTTACAGCAGTTGCTACAATAAATTATGAAAAACTCAAACGCAGAGACATTGCTGTCGAAAGCAGCAGAAATGATCCGGACAGATGAAGCCTGGAAGCAGGAGGCACGTGCTGCATTCCTTTCGCGTGCGGACCATGTTTTTCAACAGGAAAAAAGACTCTCCTTTGCTGGATCTCTGCGAGCATTTTTTACAGGCACACCACTGCAGGCGGGCCTTTCAGCACTCCTGATTGTTCTTTCAGGTGCTGCATTCATTGTTGCCTCACGACCGGTTGAACAGTCAGTTAATCTTCCTGATCAGCCAGCATGGACCGCAGAAGGTCCGCAGACACCGGATGAACTCAAAATCAACGCAGAGCTTGCTATTGCTCAGGTTGAGTCTCTGATCGACCCCGAAAACAGCATAATTGACAGCAGAGAAGCAGAGCAGGAGCTTGAAGCTGCACGAACAGCCTATGCAGAGGGCGACTATGAGACTGCACTTGTTTTTGCAAGTGGTGCATATGACAGAATCAATCTGCTGCTGGCAGGCGAACCCACACCTACTGAACTTACACGTCCCGGCTCACGCAAACCGTCTGTCGAGGGTCAGACAATTCACGCCAACGAAGATGAAAAAACTGATGACGCCGCTCCAACGGACAAACCCGCAAACGGTGGAACCGGTATCGCAGGTGTCGAAGAGCCTGCTGAGGATGATGACTATCAGCAGAACAATCTGCGCAGATAGCTACACAGGCTGATATCCGAAGGTGGTAAAAATCCGGTACAGAGACCCATACAGCTGATCGAGCCCTCCTGTTAGCAGCATGATTCCAAGGATAATAAGCAGAACAGCACTGACCTGATGCAACAGTCGTGTATAACGGTTAATCCTGCGCATCAGTTTTTGTGCTGAGCCAAAGAAGAGTGCAAGCAGCATAAACGGCACTGTAATCCCCAGCCCGAACACAAGCAGCAGAAAACCGCCCTCGAACACATTTTGTGAAGCTGTACCTGCGAGCAGCAGAATGCTTCCCAGGATCGGACCGATACAGGGCGTCCAGGCAAATGCTGACGTTACACCGATAATGAACGGATACACATACCCTTTGCCGGCTTTACCGGTATTAAACTCGACCTTGCGCTCGCGAAACAGAAACTGAAGCCGCTTGAAGCGTTCTCCGAAAAGAATAAACAGACCAAATAGAATGATGGTCACGGCACCGGCTGTCTGCAGAAAATCTGTATGACGCATGAGCAGGGAGCCGATCCCGGTTGCGCTCATCCCGAGCAGAACAAACACAAGCAGAAAACCGGCAACATAGGACAAAGCGCTCAGCAGGACTCTTTGACGGTAATACTTTTTGGAAGCGACAGTGTCCTCTCCGGTTGCACGGAAGACAAGGTAGCTGATAAATGTGGGAAGCGTTACAAAAGTACAGGGGGCAAAAAACGTCAACAGCCCTGCCACAAAGGCAGTTATCAGGTTAACATCGTGCACTGGCGTTATCATCACTTCAGCGTGTTACTATATGTGTAGTAGTATAGATACGGCTCACCATAATTGCAACAAGTACCCTAGCGTTTACGGGCGAACACGAGCAGTCCGTGCTGTTCGTCAAGTAGCGAGTAACCCTCAGCCGAGAATGATTTTACCGTCTCTATGTCAAACCTGCCCTGCGAAATAAGGTGATGCAGCATTTTTCCACGTGCCCGCTTGGCGAGGATTCCAACCGTTACATATTTGCCATCGCGCCACTCTTTAAAGTCAACATCAGTAACAGGCATATTCAGAAGACTGTCCGAGACGGCAGCACGGTATTCGTTTGACAGCAGACTGAGAACTGAATCATGTCCTGTTGCATTAATATGCTTTGCAACCGGCTGCTGCCAGTACTCACTGAGAACAGCTGTGCGTGCATAGTTAAGTTTTGTTCCCATCTCGAGGCGGTAGGGGTGAACAAGATCAAACGGTCTGAGAATGCCATACAGTCCAGAAATTATGCGCAAATGATGCTGTGTCTTTTCGAGCTGTTGGTCCGAATATGCCTTGAGATCCAGCTCACGGAACACGTCACCGTTAAACATCGTGAGGGCTGTAAATGAATTTTTCTGTGTATGACTGTCACTCCAGTCAACCAGCCGTTCGTGATTCAGCTCTGCGATCTTGTCACTGACATAATACAGACGCGCAAGCTGTCTGGTGGAAAGTTTTCTCAGGATACGGACAATACCTGCTGCCTCAGCGATATAGTCAGGCGCTGTCGGTGTAACTGGAGAGTTGGAATGTTCTTCCAGCAGGCGTTTTGCTGGCGTTATCAGCACAAGCATGCATCTATTGTAGCAGATACTCCTTCGCAAGATGCAGCATCGCCGGTGATATCTCGGTTGCTGTCGCGAAGTGTTCGCTGAACACATGCATGTTGTCTACCGTCAGCTGCTTACCTGTTATACACGGCACATCAGCAGGTATACCAAGCTTGAGAAGACCAGCCGGGCGCTCTGCTGAATGGGACGGGTACATATGATTCATAAGCAGTCCCTGCAACACAGCACGTTCGATCCTGCCGAGATATTCAAGCTGCTCGCTGGCATGCTCCGGATCGTGACTGTACTCGGTTGTAATCCTCAACTGCTCTTCAGAGATATATGTCTGGTATTCGGAACTGCTCAGGAAAACAGAAACCTCGTCTGCATACTCCATCAACCCTTCTGTGTCATAGAGAAGCGGTTTGATACTGTCCATTATTCCGATCGGATTTGCTGAACCTGCAGTCTCCCGCACCAGAGCTGCATTCATAACGGCTGCGCTTGTCAGGGCGGCAAATGTATTGCGGCGGTGCAATGCTGCCAGGGCTGCCGCACGCTGTTCGACCGGCATCCTGATAAATGCGGACTTATTGCCATCACTTTGCATGTACATGAAGACAAAATCGTCAAGCCGGGCTGCATATTGATTCAGCTTTGCGGCGTCAAAGTGCATTCGGTCAATATCAGTGAGTGTTGCCGCCATCAGCAGTCGTGATGCCCAGAGCAGTCTGCCGGGGTCACGCGACTCCGGGGAGGCACCTTCCAGGAGGCCGATCAGGTGTTTCTGCGGTTCGCAGAGGCGTACCTGCACTGCTTCTGATGTTTCCAGCAGTGCGGGATTTATTTCGTCTAATGTATCGGAAGTTTCAGTCAGTCCAACTGCCATGATTGAGAGATGTTATTGTACAATGCATTTATATTTACGTTGTTCCCGCCAGCACCATTACATGAAAAACATTGCCAAAATCATCAGAATCTCAAAGCCTTTGTGGGGATTGACTGCTCTGATTGCTTTTCTGATCATAATAACCGCACTGCTGGATCAGGTTGCGCCGATACTTTCCAAATTTATCGTCGATGAGATTGTCCAGCAGATTCAGACAGGCGAAGGTGATCAGCAGATACTGGTCAACCTCATCGCCGCCAGTTTTATCGTTGTTCTGATAAATATCACTCTGACAACGGTGACAAACAGGCTCGGGGATCACTTTGCAGGCAGACTGCAGCAGTTTCTGACCGAGACATTCTACGCGAAGATCCTTGCGCTTCCGCAAAGTTACTTTGACTCGGAGCTTTCGGGGAAGATTGTTAACCAGCTGAGCAGGGGAATCCTTACCATCAAGGGGTTTGCCAATACGGCCACAAACTTTATACTGCCAACTCTTCTGCAGACAATAATCACAATTGCTGTTCTGGCGTACTTCAACCCTCCGACAGCATTCTTTGTATTCATGCTGTTTCCCATCTATCTGACGATCAGTTATTTTTCATCCAAACGCTGGGGTGAAGAGGAGAAAAAGAAGAACAAACTTGAAGACGCTGGTCGCGGACGTATCCAGGAGGTCATCAGCAATATGAAGCTGGTCAAGTCTGCCAATACCCAGGAGTCAGAGTACAGATTTATTTCTGATAATCAGACAGGCATCAACACAATTTATGCGCGCCAGAGCGGAATGTTCCACCGCTTTGACTTTTTGCGCAATCTCAGTCTGATAGTGATTGTTCTGATCGTAAACATCATTACTTACGGTAACGCCTACACCGGGGCACTGACAATCGGGGACATGGTGCTTATCCTGCAGCTTGTCGTACAGGCCCAGCGACCGCTGTTTGCCATGTCATTTATTCTGACGCAACTTCAGACTGCAGAAAGCGGATCAAAAGAGTTTTTTGAGATTCTTGAGCTTGAGGCCACCGAGCCATATTACGACACCGGCTTCGACACAAGACGTATCAAAAGCCCTGATATACGCTTTGATGATGTATCTTTTTCATATGAGGAGAGTGACGAGGTTTTACATAATGTCACCCTCAACTTCAGATCGGGCGAGAAAGTTGCTCTTGTAGGACACAGCGGTGCAGGTAAATCTACTATCATTAATCTGATTATGGGTTTTTACAAACCAACACGCGGAGAGATTTACCTTAAGGATAAAGCTTATTCAGCCTCGGATATTCGTGATATCCGCAATAACATTTCGATGGTATTTCAGGAGAACGAGCTTTTCAGTTCCACTGTACGGGAGAATATCCGCTATGGCTCACCCGATGCGTCGGAAGAAGAACTGATCACAGCACTCAAACAGGCTAACGCCTGGGACTTTGTTTCCAAACTGCCAAAAGGCCTGGACTCCGAAATCGGCGAGCGGGGGATCAAGCTGTCAGGCGGGCAGAAGCAGCGTTTACAGATAGCCCGTGCCATTCTTGAAGATTCACCGGTACTGATACTCGACGAGGCGACAAGCAGCCTGGACTCAAGATCTGAGCAGCAGGTCCAGGAGGCACTAGAGCGACTGATGCAGGACAGACTTGTAATCATCATTGCGCATCGCTTCTCAACAATCCAGAATGTGGACCGGGTCGTCGTCATAGACAAAGGCACAGTTGCTGATTCGGGGTCTCCGCGTGAACTTGCCGCCAGAAAGGACAGTATCTACGCAGAGCTTCTGTCCTACCAGATCGAAGGCAACAAAAAACTCCTTAAGAACTACGAACTGTATTAGAATGTGTCAATGAAACTGCCCTCAACGCTACAACTCACGTTTAAAAATATCAGCACCTACACGCTGCTGGCTCAGCGAGCAATTGATAATCCTTTCAGTTTTAAACGTGAACTGCTGCAACTTGTGATTTTCCCTGCAACACTGATCATGGTCTTAAGCATACTGAGCGGGGCAGTGATTGGCAGTAGCAGCCGGACCATCGAGAGCACTGATGTACCGGCTGGACAGATCGAAGCAACACTGCATCGTGAATCCGGAACAAATTCGATTGTGATCAGCGGTCCGTTGCGTGTTGAGGATGGTTTGCTGACCTTCAGCTTTTCCGGCAGTGAACTGTTTGTTGCCGCACCTTCTGAATTGACACTGACAGAAGATACACTGCAGCTGGAATCAGGCATTGCTCTCATCAGGACAGCAGAACGCATCAGAGTCGCTCTGCCGGAACAGCAGCTTGAGCTTGCAACAGGACAGGTCATTATCGTGAACGCCGATGATTCGTCATTCACTATTCTTGCCGGTGGTCAGCAGTTCGGCGAGTCCTCAGAGCTGCTTGCGGGTGAGACAGTCTCGTTTGCCATCGACAATCCCGAAATCACAGCATTTGACCGGCAGCTGTTCTCCCGTGAGTCAGCATACAAATCACTTGCTGAACTTCTCAGCACATTCGATATGCTGCCTCAGGAACTCAGTGACCTGAAACCTCCCCCGATAGCAGACGTCATTCCCGGAGATAATGCCACGATCAATGAGATAAAAGTGAAGATTGAAGGCAGGACAGAGCCAGAGGCGACGGTAACAATAAATCAGACCAGTGTCTCTGTTGCAGAGGATGGATCATTCTCAAAGGTGTTTGAACTGAAAGAAGGAACCAATACATTCAACATTCTGGCCCGGGATTCTGCAGGTAACACCACAACTGTTAAACGTACTTACACACGCAGCGCAACACAACAGGAAAATAATAACGGCACACCCGCAGGCGGATCGGAGACAGGCAGCACTCCCGCGACCCCGGCTCCTGCCCAGGCACAGAGCTGCAGCGGTAATTTCACACAGACACTCCTGTGTCTGATCAATAATCACCGGCAGCAAAACGGCAAGGGTACACTCATGCTCCACGGTGCCATGTCCCAGGCAGCACAGGACCATTCCGACTGGATGTCCGCTAACGCAACGCTAAGCCACACCGGCGAAGGCGGATCAAGTCCATGGGACCGGTGTGCAGATGCAGGTACAACCTGCGATGCGGAGAACGTGGCTCAAAACTCAAATCCGACCGCACAGAATATTTTTAATCAGTGGAAGAACAGCAGCGGTCACAATGAGAACATGCTCGGTTCTCACACCAGGATCGGTATCGGGATCAGTGACGGCTACGCAACGGCAGTATTTCAGTAGTTGCGCTCTCAGCGCCTACATCATAGACTGAATAGAGATGAATGCACTCAGACAGAAACTTAAAAGTATGCGAACACTGGTCACACTGCTGATCATTGTGATCATTATTCTATTCGGTATCCTTGTTGTGACCCGTGACAGAACCCGGCCGCTGCCGGCAGAGGCGCTTGATCTGGCTACTGTCAGGACAATTGATGCAACCGTGGAAGTTGATGGCAATATCGATGGTGTCAGATCGACAGAGCTGAGTCTTCCGTCAGGCGCAAAGATTCTGGAGGTCACAGTAAAAGAGGGGATGCGCGTTAGTGCAGACGAACTTTTGCTCACTTACGAATCAACCGGTTTTACAGGTACGACAGAGTCCGAGTTGCGAGCTCCATTTGCAGGTCTCGTGACCCTTATTGATGTGGTTGCAGGCGAATCTGTCTTTAACTCCACGCAGCCGGTTGTTGTCATTACCGACGACAGCAGTCTGGTCATAGAACTCGCAGTCAACGAAAACGACATCGGAGATGTCAAAGAGGATCAGCCAGCCCGTCTGGTGTTTCCTGCGCTGTCATTTGACGACGAGTATGACGCAACGGTCAGCGCGGTTGGCGTGTCTCCGCTCAAAACAGGCGCTGCAGTAAACTATCCTGTAACTGTTACTCCCGAGGACATCCCTCAGGCCGTCCGCCTCGGAATGAGTGTCGAAGTCTCCATTCGCACCGACAGGGCCGAGAACGTTCTGTCAGTACCGGTTAATTTTCTGATTGAACGTGACGACAACTACTTTGTTAAAGTCATCACATTTACAGACAGCGAGCGCTCGGATTACGATATTGTTGAGACAGAGGTTGAAGTCGGATTAAAAACAGGAACATTTGCAGAGGTCACATCCGGAATCAGGGAGGGGACACAGATCATTGAACCATCATTCACGGTAGAGCGCAGCTTTGGATTCTTCTAGCCATGCAGGCAGTACTGCAGCAACACCCGACCACCACAGCCCCCGCAAGTCAAACCGGGCAGTCAGGAACGCTTCTCGAACTTGCCGGTATTACAAAAATCTACAATGCAGGGCAGGAGAATGCGTTCCAGGCTCTGAAAGGTATTGATCTGGTGATTGAGAAAGGTGAATTTGTGGCCATCATGGGACCGTCAGGATCAGGCAAATCTACACTTATGAATATACTCGGGGCTCTTGATGTACCTTCGAGCGGAACATACACACTTAGAGGAGTAAATGTAGAAGGCCTCAGCGAGAACCAGCTTGCGGAATTCAGAAACCAGGATGTCGGTTTTGTATTCCAGCGCTTCAATCTGCTCCCGCGTCTTAGTGTGATGGAAAACGTTCTTCTGCCTGCGCTCTATGGTGACCTGCCTGACGCTGAAGCACGGGCTCTGCAACTGCTCGGTCAGGTAGGACTTGAGTCAAAGTCGGCAAATATGCCAAATCAGCTATCCGGCGGAGAGATGCAGAGGATAGCTATCGCACGGGCATTGATCATGCAACCCAGTATTATCATGGCAGACGAACCAACGGGCAACCTGGATACAAAGACATCAGAAGAAATCATGTCACTGTTCAGAGAGATACACGAGCAGGGTAATACAGTGATCCTGATTACACACGAGGATGACATAGCCGCAAATGCCAGACGGGTCATAAATATCCGTGACGGGAGGGTCGTACCATGAACAATATCGGTGCCGCACTGAAAACTGCTGTAACTTCAATATCTGCCAACAAAACCAGAACACTGCTTACCATCCTCGGAATCATCATCGGAATTGCAGCAGTGATTGCACTGATGTCAGTCGGGCAGGGAGCGCAGGCATCAATCCTCGACGAGGTTCAGGGTGTTGGTTCCAACACCATAACTGTACTCCCGATTGCAGCAGGAGGTGGCGCATTTCAGAACCGGTCCTCGATTACACAACTTGCTACCAGCAGACTGGACAGACAGGTGGTAGAGTTGCTTGATAACGAGGTTGTGTTTAAAGAGATTACCGGTATCGGAGTTGAAAACTCTACCAGTGTCGAGCTGGTGTACAGGTCAAAATCCCGGTTCAGCAGTGTCAACGGCATCAATGAGGTATTTCAGGATATCCGGCAGCTTGAGATTGCATCCGGGAGGCGCATTCTGGAACGTGACCAGGCATCTGCAGCTAAAGTCGTTGTACTTGGACACGAGCTCGCGGTAAATCTGTTTGGAGAAAGCGATCCTGTCGGAAAAAAAATAAGCCTTAACGGACAGTTTTTTGAGGTGGTCGGTGTTCTCGAAAAAAAGAACGGAACCTTTGACAGCGAAGCATATATCCCGTTTGAAACGGCATCCAGCCTGCTGATCGGAAACAGCGACATCTCGAGACTGTCGGTACAGGTGAGCAGCGAAGATGTGATTGACGCCGCTGCGATAAAAATCGAGGATGCATTCAGAGATTATTACAACGTCCCGCCTGATGATGATTCACCCTTTCTTGTGGTCACATCAGAAGATATTCTTGCTCTTACATCCTCAATCACTACCATCTTTACAAGTCTGCTGACCAGTATTGCGGGCATCTCTCTTGTCGTTGGAGGCATCGGTATCATGAACATCATGCTCGTATCAGTCAGCGAGCGGACAAGAGAAATCGGTCTGCGCAAAGCTGTCGGCGCAAAGCAGCAGGCTATTCTGACGCAATTTCTGCTCGAGGCCATCGTCCTGACTCTGATCGGCGGACTTATCGGTATTGCTCTGGGAATTGGACTCGGGTATGTGATAGGTCAGCTGACGGGCATAAGCATTGTACTCAGTCTGGAAGCCATCATCCTTGCCACGTCAGTTTCTGTGATCATCGGTCTGATCTTCGGATTCTATCCTGCATATCGGGCAGCGCAGTTGAACCCTATCGATGCCCTCCGCTACGAGTAGCTAGCGCAGCCTGATATCGTAGGTGACAGGTTCTGTTGTAAATCCCTCATACTGCAGGATCAGCTCGTTTGCATCATCCGGGATCTCAAAGACAACTGTTCCGCTGACGCTGTCACCAGGTGGGATTGAAACTTCCGCAAGAAGATCATCACGATGCCCCGAGTTGATTACAGGGGTCTGCTCAAAAACCGCCTCGTTACTGCGCAGCGAAAACGATGCAGGGTTGAGAGGAAAGCTCTCTGCACCTGTATTTGAGATTGACAGATCCAGCAGCACGAACTGTCTGGTCTCATCGTACTCATCGCGCAGCACTCCCGCAGCTGGAAAGTAGTCAGGAATAAATGTGCTCACACGGACCTGTGCGGTCAGGTCAAGCTGATGCACATCAACCGAGTGTTCTTCCGGCTCGACAGTCGCAGACCGTTCTGTCATGGTTACCAGACCGTCAGGGGTGGTACATGCTGCAAGCAATAGCGGAATGATACTGATGACAAGGAATTTCATACCTCAGGCTAGCACAGCGTCTGACAGCAGTCAATTTATACAAGCAGTCTTCCGTCTTTAAGGACAGGAGTACCGTCGACCTCTACAACCGAACCAGGCAGACGCATGTCTTTTACGATATCCCAGTGAATCGCTGATTCGTTACCTCCATGAGGAGCACCTCCACGTTCTTCCATGTACGATCGGCCGAGAGCCATATGAATTGTTCCACCAATCTTCTCATCAAACAGGGTATCCAGAAGCGGTTGCGTTATCCTGTAATTTGCCCCGATGGCAAACTCACCCAGAAACCTTGCCCCTTCATCAGTTGAGAGTATTCTGTCGAGTGACTTCTGACCGGCTTCTGCCCGCGCAGCTACCGCCTTGCCGTTTTCAAATGTCAGGGTTATTCCCCGCATTTCCTGTCCTGCATAGATGGTTGGCAGATCAAAGTAGATTTCACCCTGTGCCGAATTTTTCACAGGTGCGAGAAACACCTCACCATCCGGGATATTGCGTTCACCATATGCAGCTTTGGCAAGTCTGCCGGTTATGTCGAGTGTAATATCTGTACGGTCTCCTCTGATCCTGATCTGACTGCCTGCATCAAGTATTTTTTCAAGTCCCGTCAGTTCACGCTTCATCCTGGAATAATCCACCAGCACTGCACTGTAATAGAACTCCTGCAGCCAGCTGAGCGACACTCCTGCTGCCTGTGCCATTGCAGGTGTCGGATAGTATGTAAGCACCCAGCGGTCAGAATTGACCATTTTGTCAAAAATTGGACGGACAGTCTTCATTCTGCCGGTGATTCGCCGCTCGTCAACACCACTCAATTCCTTTTTGTTAAATACCGAGGTTATCCGGACAAATGCATCAGCCCAGTCCACGATGGAGTTAAGAACAGTTTCGGGAACATATCCTGCCTGCCAGTCGTTACCGTCATTGAGCAGTCGGTAGTTGAGTCCGTCAAATGACGCCCTGTTGAGATAGAAATTTGTCAGGCTGTCAACCAGCGGGTACGCTCCGCGTTTCAGTGTCTCTTCAAACACGGCTTTAATCAGACCGTTTGAGATATGTTCTGAAACCGAAATCAGAACATGTTCCTTTGGCTTTATCTCCAGCGAGTGATCAAGGAGAATGCCAGCAAGCCTGTAATCATTTTCTGTCGGCTGCATCTGCGTATTTTTCTGAGAGATAATCAAGCAGCGGCGCTGCGCTTAAGCCTGTGTTCAGATCAGCAAGTGTCTGTTTTAGTGTCCTGATTGCTCCGTATTTGTGAATGCGCTCTGCAAGCCATGCCGACACACGTTCAAAACCCCTTGGATCTGCGGCAGCTGTTGCAACTGAGAGCCCGTCACTAATCATGCGGTTTTGCAGAACAGCACTTAGTGCAGTGCCGATGGAGTAAGTAGGGAAGTATCCGATGGCACCCATGCTCCAGTGAATATCCTGCAACACCCCTTCAGCTTCTGAAACAGGATCAATGCCCAGATAATTACGATACTTTTCGTTCCATGCTTCCGGCAGGTCTTTAACAGCAAGTGAGCCGTCAGAAAGTGCCGTTTCCAGTTCAAACCGGATAATAATATGTAGATGGTAGCTCAGTTCATCAGCTTCAACCCGCAGAGGCTGTTTTTGGATATGCGTCAGATATGCATACAGCTGGCCGGCAGTAACGTCCCGGAAACCCTCAATATGCTCACTAAGCAGCGGCTGAAGCAATTCCGAGAAGGACTTGGTGCGACCGATCATATTTTCCCATAAACGTGATTGCGACTCATGGATACTGAGCGACCGGCCTGAACCCAGAGGTGTCATCTGGAGACCGTCCGGTATCTGCAGTTCGTACAATGCATGTCCAAACTCATGAATTGTTGCTAGGAGCGAACGTGCGACGTCGTGAGAATGATACCTTGTGGTGATTCTGACATCAGTATTTGCAAGGCCCTGGGTAAACGGATGCGGCTAACGTCAAGACGCAGACGCCGGTTGTTTTCGTAAAGCTGCTCAAGCAGTCTGTTGCTGACAGCCGCCAGGTCCTCCTGTTGATAATGAATTGCGGCAAGTTCGTGCTCCTGTTCTGACGGATGCCGGGGAAGCAGCTTTAACAGTCCCGGTTTCAGCTGCGAGAAATAGGTGTCTACTTCTGCTGTAGTAAGTCCTTCTTCAAATGTATCGAGCAGAGCATCGTATGGATGATCATCGAATCCGATAAGGTCAGCTTTGCGCCGCGTAAGTTCAACAATTTTCTCGAGCAGCGGACGGTAGATGCTGAAATCCGAACGCTCGCGCGCCTTCTTCCATGCAATATGCGCTTCGTTGGTGACCTGCTGAAATTCGTGCAGATAGGATTCGGGCAGCCTGTCCAGAATCAGCAGATCATGATTCAGAACCCTGATCAGGGCATGCTCTGACACAGTTGCAGCTTCTGACTCAGCCCGGGACAGTTTTTTTCTGAATGCGGGATCGGCAAGGAGTTTTTTTTGCAGAACACTGATATGTCCGAGTGCAGAACCCCTGAGCTGTGCGCCGTCCTCGGGCATGTATGTATTCAGGTCCCATTCTGCCAGTCCGGCAAGGTAGCCCAGTGCCCATACAGGTTCGTAATCTGCAATAAGTTCTTTAATACGTTTAGTCGGGAAAAATTCCGGGTCCGTCATTTGTTGAGTTAGCAATGCTCCTATCTTACAGATATCAGCAGCCCTAAAACAAGCACTGACCCGGATTCCTGAGTGGGGCAGTACTCACACATTATGCCCGGGGCGGTATATCCAGCACGTGTACCCTCTGCAGACAGAACGCTTGTAGTGACTGCAGAAGAAGACGAATATCTGGTGCACAGGGCATCCGAAGTTGCTACAATACTGGCATGATTCAATGCATCGTCAGTGATCTGTCACGAGTTATTGTCTTTCCTGCAGAAGAAACTGCAGGCAGTCTCAACACGCTCTATCGGGACAGGACATCCTCCGGTGCATCATTTGCAGATGTGTTCACGCTTAATATTCCGCTGCTTGAGGTTTACAGAAAACTGGAGCTGCCGGTTATCGTATTTACTTCAGGAATCTCGATCCCTGAGGACCCGTACGTAAAGCAGCAGCTTTCGGGCATTGTTGACCGTATTATTACAGCTGCCGAAATCGGCGCTGCCAAGGATGATGCGGAGACGTATACTAAACTTGCGGATTATCTCGGGTATCCGGCAGAAGCAATGCTATTTATCGACGATTCACCTGAGAACTGCAGAGCGGCAGGTGAGGCAGGCTTAACCGCTGTCGTCTACACATCCGTCAGTGACGTCAGTGACGCACTCAGGTCTCATCAGTTATCTGAATAATATGAAGACCCTTGTATGGCTTATCCTCGACAGCAGCTCAATCCTGGCCGACATCATCAACTACACACTGCTGAGTTTTTTACTCTGGCAGGATGGTCAGTCTGTCAGTCTGATCCTGCAATTTAATCTGATAGTGTTCACGAGTCTGCTTATGAGCAGCGTTGTCTCGGGGACTCTGCAGTTTATCCTGGGGACAAGACTGATGTTTGTTGCAGGAATGCTGATGCATGCGGGTATAGCCTGGTTTGCGTATATGCACAGCAGCGAACTTTCCTCCCATCTGACAGTTGTTGCACTGGCATATGGTTTTGCAAATGCCGCCATACAGAATGCGAAAAATATCATGGGTCTGACGATGATTCCGGTAGCGGAGATGGTAAGTTACAGCTCAAGAAAAGAGATTATCATGTCAGCCGGAAGTGTAGCAACGCCTGTCATCACAAGTGTTCTGATACAGAATGCAGGATACCCGTTCTCATTTCAGATCATGGCAGGCGTGTTTGCGTGCATTGCGCTGATGAGTATTGTGCTTAAAAGCAAGCGCATTACAAACCAGCGGTTTATTGTTCCCCAGCTGCTGACACGGACCCTTTCTGTTCCATCAATCCGCAGTCTGGCACTTATTCATATCTCCATCGCAATCAGTGGCGTGTTCGGCTGGGGGCTGCTTAATATCATCATTCTTGATGTTCTTGGTTCACTGGAAGGATGGACCAGTGTTTCAACAGCTCTAGCAGCTGCAGGGATTGTCATTGCGTTGCTGCTCAAGTCCGTAAAAACCAGGGAACGCTCAAAGTCAAAATCGATTATTGTGTTAAGCAGTCTGCTGTACGCAACCGCTCCGATACTTCTGCTTTCCAGCTTTACGAGGGAACTGTTTATCGTATTTACATTCGTCAAGCTGATCTACGATAAAACCAACTTTATCGTGACCTACAATTATCTCAGTCAGATCGAACAGCGTGACCCTGATTTTGACCAGCATAAACTGTCGTTTCAGATATTCAACAGTTTCTTCATGTCTGCCGGAAGACTTATACCTGTAGGCATATTACTGCTGCTGCCGGCTGACCTGCTCAACATCAATACGCTGATCCTTGGTTTCAGCTTTGTAGCTCTGGCACCCCTGCTGTTTGCACGGGCATACGACAGAGAGTTTCAGGGAGGGTATCTGGACTAGATCCGGATCTTCTTATCGCGGTTCGCCTTGTTGGCACGATCTGCCAGCTGCCCGCATGCCGCATCGACATCATCACCCATTGTCACCCGCACAGTAACATTTACCCCGGCACGTTCAAGTATGTCGGTAAAACGTCTGATCTGATCACGCTCAGACCGCTTGAAAGGCATCTCGCGGATCGGATTGTAGGGGATAAGATTTACATGTGCCAGTCTGCCTCGCAGGAGTTTTGCGAGATCGCGCGCGTGTTCGTCGCGATCATTGACGTTTCTGATCATGACGTATTCGTAGCTGATGCGCTTGTTTGTAAGAGCAGTATAGTCGTCAAGCGTTGCCATCAGCTGATCCAGCGGGAACAGTTTGGCTACCGGCATCAATCTGGCACGTACCTCCTGGTTGGGAGCATGCAGACTGATTGCTACACGTCCGCGAAAACCTGAATCCATGAGCTGTCTGAACTGCGGGACGTATCCGGAAGTCGAAACAGTAATCCTGCGTGCACCAAGCGCAAGTTTGTCAGGATCTGAAAGAATATCAATTGCCTCCATAACGTTTTTCAGATTAAGCATCGGCTCACCCATACCCATGAAGACAACATTGCTGACCCGTTCGCTCTCCAAAACTAGCTTGCGTTGAAAATACATGACCTGGTCGATTATCTCCCGCGCGCTCAGATTACCTCCAAAGCCCATCTTCCCGGTGGCGCAAAAGCTGCAGTTGACCGGACATCCCACCATACAGCTGACACAGACAGTATTACGCCCATCCTTGTGTCGCATCAATACAGCTTCGATCCGCTGACCGTCCTCACGCTTGAGCAATACTTTTTCGGTGTCTCCGTTTTTTGAGATAAGTTCCAGTTCAAATTCCAGCGTCATAAAGCGGACCTCCTCTGCGAGCTTTGCCCTGAGCTCTGCAGGCCATGTGGTCAGGCTGTCCCAACCGGGTATCCCGTGCTTGTAAAACTGCTCGTTAAACTGCCTGGTACGAAACGACGGCAGGTCGTATTTTTTGGCAAATGCGGTTATCATGCCTTTATTATATCGCGAATCTGCTCTAAAACCGCACGTCTACCGGTATTAACAGTTAGATAATGATTGAACAGAGAATACAATCAGATAACCGCAAGTCACCTGCAGACGAAGGCCCGGTTGTGTACTGGGCAAGCAGGGATCTGCGGACAGCTGATAACGCAGCACTCTGGTATGCGCAACAGCTTGCACTGAGACACAACCGGTCTCTGTGTGTGCTCTTCAGACTGCACAGCTCAATGGGATACCGTTCCGCTCAGCACTTCGACTTCATGCTTGCTGGATTACAGGAGTTTGCACAAGCACTGGGTTTGCTGGGTATCGGATTTCTCCTCGTTACAGGAGATGACGTCGAGGTCAGACGGAAACTTCTGGAGATCAAAGCGTCAGCTTTGATACTCGATTTCTCACCACTGCGGGGACCCCGAAAAACAGCCGACACATTTCTAAAGTCACCGTTTACGGTGGCAGTCGTTGATGCACACAACATCGTGCCTGTCCATCAGGCCTCAGCCAAACAGGAGTACGCTGCACGAACCATACGCCCCAAAATTACGGGTCAGCTTGATGATTTTCTCAGCCAGCGTTTCACTGTTTCAAAGCACCCGGTAGAAATTACTCTGCAGCCGGCTGACTGGGAGGCAGCCTACGGATACATAGCTGCAGAAAGACCTGCCGATCTGGTGATTATTGAAGAGCCCGGAGAGCAGGCCGGAAAGAAACAACTGGCAGAGTTTATTGACGCACGTCTGCATGGTTATGCAGAAAAGCGCAATGATCCTGCTGATGACATGCAGTCAGGATTAAGCCCGTATTTTCATTTCGGGATGCTGTCTGCAGCGGATGCTGTCAGAGCTGTATCATCTGCTCGCGCCTCTGCAAGAGACAAAGCAGCATTTATCGAAGAAGCGGTTGTCCGCAAGGAGCTGTCGGATAATTTCTGCTACTACAATCCACTCTTCGATTCACTCGATGGTGCTCCCGACTGGGCACAAAAGACGCTTGCAGAACATTCGGGAGACATACGCGAGCATGTTTACAGTTATGAAGAGTTTAACAATGCTGAGACACACGACCCTGCCTGGAACGCAGCCCAGAAACAGATGGCCACAACAGGCAAGATGCACGGGTATATGCGAATGTACTGGGCTAAAAAAGATACTCGAATGGACTCCTGACGCACAGACAGCTCTCGATACCGCAATCAGACTCAACGACACCTATTCGATAGACGGAGGTGACCCTAACGGTTACACAGGTATTATGTGGAGCATCTGCGGACTCCACGACCGCCCCTGGAAAGAGCGAAGCGTGTTTGGAACAGTTCGCTACATGAACTTTGCAGGACTAAAGCGCAAATTTGCAATTGAAGATTATATCAGCCGATGGACATAAACTCGGAAATACTGGTTCTGGGTGGAACCGGATTCGTCGGTTCGCACATTTGTGATGCAATCAAAGCCTCCGGGCTTCATCCTCTGGTAGGATCCCACAGAACCCAAAGCAGGTATGAGTCGGTATTCGGATCAATTGCAGACCCGGGCGCACTGACACAACAGCTGAAAGGCAGAAGCATATCTGCGGTAATTTACAGCATCGGCCTGCTGCAGGAGAGCAGGGACGCAACGTTTGCGGATTTTCACGACAGTTATGTGCAGAACGCAATTCAGCTAGCCAGACAGACAGGTTGCAAACGGTTTATCCTGATCAGTGCAAACGGGATTGATGAAGCAGATACACCTTATGCACTCAGCAAGCGTGAGGGTGAACGGCATGTAATGAAGTCGGGACTGGAATGGACCATAATCAGACCATCACTTGTTCTCGGACGTTCAGCAGGCTTCAGCTTTGCGACTATGCTTGATCTGCTGACACGCTCTATCGTTGCACCTGTACCTGCCTCAACAGCCATGGTGCAGCCAGTGGCCGCCTCGGATCTCGGCATGGCAGTTACACTCGCAATCAAGACCAGGGCAACTATCAGTAAGATTCTGCCGGTCTGCGGTCCGGATGTGTACCGTTTTTCCGCGCTGGTAAAACGTTATGCTGAAACTGCCGGCAGACGTGTTATTGTGGTTCCGGTACCTGCTGCACTTATCCAGATTGCCTCGCCTGTCATCAGGCTGGCAGGTCTGCCTGCCAGTGCAGACCAGATAAAAAATGCTCGCAGCAGGGAATACTTCAAACGACACAAGAATCTGGTCCGTAACAGGTTACAAACCCCACAACGCTTTTCATGATTTGTCGTGACTGAGTCAAAGCTGCATCGTTTTAATCTCCGTTTAACAAGTTAACTATCACCATGCGCTACATTCTTGTCTGTGCACCTGATTTCTTTTCGATTGATTACGAGATAAATCCCTGGATGCACGTTGAAAATGCTGTTGACGGCAGCTCGGCTGCAGAGCAGTTTGCAGATCTGCTGGCCACATACAGTAAACTCGGGATTGAGGTTAAACAGATAGACCAGGTCAGGGGACTGCCAGACATGGTGTATACTGCCAACTTCGGTTTTGCAATTGATGATCTCTTCATCCTGCGAGGTTTAAGTATGACCAGCGCAAACCCGAGACAGATTATGCTGCAGAGTGGTTTGCAGCACAGGGGTTTAGAATTGAGTACCTGCCTGAGGGGATCATCTACGAAGGTGAAGGCGATCACCTGATGACTCCGGACGGACGACATTTTATGGGATATGGTAAGCGTACCCAGAAAGAAGCCGCTTCTTATCTCAGCGACATCCTTGGATCGGATGTCACTCCGCTCGAACTGATTGATCCGTATTATTACCATCTGGATACAGCATTCAGCCCGCTCACTGATGACATTGCACTCTACAACCCCCGTTCATTTACAGAAGTGGGAAGACAGACCCTCAGCGATTCGTTTACAACATTGATTGAGACATCAGAGGAGGACAACAGATATATGGCTCCCAATCTGCTCAGGCATAACAACAATCTGGTCATGGCAGAAGGTATTTCTGACAGTCTTAAGCAGACACTTGCCGGGCACGGTTTTACGGTGCATACTGTTGCTACATCTGAATTTCTGAAAGGCGGTGGCAGTATCAAGTGCCTCAGCCTGCAGATCCACTGACCATGCAGTACAGTTTTTCAAAACGCACCATGGTGCAGACATCTGCCACGGCAGAAATAAGCGCTCTGGCCCAGCAAAAAAAGAAAAACGGAGAGACAGTCTATGACCTTGGAATCGGTGAACCGGTAATCGCAGTTGATCAGCGGATCATATCGGCTGTGACTGACGCCATGAAGCAGGGAAGAACAGGATACCCGCCAGCAGCCGGCTACGCATCTCTAAGGGAATCGGTCTCATCCTGGCATAACAGAATTGCCGGCTCCTCATTTTCTGCAGCAGAATCACTGATTACTCCGGGTGGAAAAATGGCTCTGTATATGCTGCTTCAGGCATTGCTTGGTCCTGGCGATGAGATAGTTGTTTGCTCTCCATACTGGGTTTCATATCCCACGATGGCAGCACTTGCTGGTGGACAGGTCCGCGAGGTCAGGACATCAGGCGAAGACGGCTGGAAGGTAGTGCCTGAGCAGCTGGAAGCGGCAATCAGCGAGCGCACCCGGGCAGTGGTTTTTAATAATGGTGCCAACCCAACAGGCGCGCTTTACAACAGTAAAGAACTCTATGCCCTGATCCGCAAAGTTCACGACCGCGGGATTGTGTTTATCTCGGATGAAGTGTACAGCGGTCTCGTCTACGACGGCTCCACGTTTTCCTCCGCGGCTTCGTTTCCTGAGTTTTCAGAAACCGTGGTGATCGTGCAGAGTTTTTCGAAACACTTTGCGATGACCGGTCTCAGAGTGGGAATGGTATTTGCAGATCAGCAGATCATCAGGCACCTGACAGCACTGCAAAGCCAGACAACCAGCGGAGCGGCGTCCATCAGTCAGGCCGCAGCAGAGGCGGCACTGAAAGATGCTGACGAGATCAGTGAACACGTCAGATCAACAATCGAAAAACGCCGGAACCACCTCTACCTTGAGCTCAACCGTCTGTTCAAGGCAGAACTCACACGGCCGGCGGCAGGATTGTATGCGTTTGTTCCGGCCAGCACATTTGCTGCAAAATATGGCAGCGATACCGGACTGGCCATGCGGATGATTGATCAGGCACGTACTGCAGTAGTCCCCGGATCAGCCTTTGGTGCTCCCGGTTACATCCGGATAAGTTTTGGTATCCCCGAGCCGGAAATATCCGCCGGACTGGAGGCAATCCACCAGGCGCTGTCCTGATCTGCTACAATACTTCCCGTAAACAGACATACAGTCGGGTACGGTATCTGTCTATGCAGGACTTTCCCCGGTTGCTCTTCGCTTCGTAGCGCTGAAAAAACTTATTCTAATTACTGTATCCGGATGAAAGTATCAATTCAGGGTAATAAGGGTTCGTATCATGATGTTGCCGCACACGAATGCTTTGCCGGTGTTGACATTGACGAACTTGAGCGCGACACCTTTAAAGAAGTGTTTGCCGATGTCAGCGAAGGCCGGGCCGAAGCAGGTGTTATTGCAATCGAAAATTCAATTGCAGGCTCCATCCTCGAAAACTACGACCTGCTTTTAAAAAATGATCTTCATATAAGAGGCGAACACTATCTGCGCATATCACACCAGCTGATGGCATTGCCGGGTACGACTATTGACGAGATCACAGAAGTCAGATCTCACCCTATGGCAATCAAGCAATGTCAGAATTTTCTCGACAGGTACCCTGACTGGCGCATTGTTGAGGCACCGGACACAGCTGGCAGTGCTGCACTGATCCGTCGCCGGATGATGGACGGAACAGCAGCTATAGCAAGCAGACGTGCGGCAGAGCTTTATGAACTGGATATTATTGCAGAGAATATCGAGACAAATGAGCAGAACTATACCCGGTTTCTTGTTATCAGCAAGAATGACATTTACTCCCCGGATGCTGATAAGACTTCGATTGTGTTTAAGGCGGCCGACAAACCCGGCAGCCTTGCTGCTGTTCTTACAGTGTTTGCCGATCTGGGGATCAATCTCTCCAAAATCGAGTCACGTCCGGTAGTTGGCAGGAGTTTCAGATACTACTTTTATACAGACTTTGATGCAGGTCTGCATGAAGCACGCACTCAGAAGGCATTACGCGAGATCGATCAGCACACCAGCTGGCTGCAGATCCTTGGCAGTTATCGTCATGGAAAGCTGTTCGAATGATGTTTGTCCCTGATTCGGTACTGGATTTTCACGGACGTGATGTCAGAAATGCATTTGACATTGAACAGCATCTTGCAGTGTTTCTTGAGGACTGTTATGCAAGAGGTGATGAAATGGTGCTTGTCATAACCGGAAAAGGGAACCGTTCACCCAAAGGCCCTGTTATCAGGCCTCTGGTGGCAGAGCTGCTCAAACGCCACAAACTTGTAGCATCATTCAAACAGGCAGGGTATGGCTATGGAGGTGAAGGAGCGTTTGAGGTGTATTTTGTTTCTGATGGTGTGCTATAGTTTTGTATGCCGATGACTGATGAACCGATAAAGCTGCCAGATACGAGTAAACTGAACCAGAACCATATCGGTCTGGGTATTGTGATCAGTCTGCTGCTGCTCTGTTGTCTGTGCAGCTGCGTATGTATACTGCCGTTTGTCTGGCTCAACGACTCTCTCGGCGGGCTTGGCAATCCCTATCTCTTCTGGCCCTGATTAGTTATTACACAAATTCATGATGTATAAATTCTTGGCTACCGGTGTGCTTGTGATTATCACTCTCAGCGGCTGTATCGAGTCTGTCGATCAGTACGGCAATGTAATTACGCCATCCCCGACGCCGCTTGCGGTTTCCGAGGAGCTGGGTATAGAGGATATCAAAACAGGCGAAGGCGAAGAGGCAAGAGCAGGTGACACACTCACAGTGCACTACACAGGTACGCTTGAAGATGGAACAGAATTTGACAGTTCACGCGATGGGGAGCCATTTGAGTTTACACTCGGACAGGGTCAGGTAATCCAGGGCTGGGATCAGGGACTGCAGGGAATGAAACCCGGCGGTGTGCGTAAACTTACCATTCCTGCAGAACTTGGTTATGGCGAAACCGGTCAGGGTGCCATCCCACCAGGTGCTACATTACTGTTTGAGGTTGAGCTTCTCGAGATTAATTAGTCTCCCGGCTTACCTCGGTACCTTCAAACAGAAGTGTCAGGCTTGCCTGCTCTGATACCTGGATCTCTCCGCTAAAAACCTGCTCGGCAATAACCTGAGCGCAGACAGCATCTGTTGCTTCGACAGTCACATCCATTGTCACCTGCTCAGGAAAACTCTCGGCAATACGTGTATCGACAAGGACCTTGTGGCAGGGTGTCGGCGTTGTCACTGTTCCGTAATAGTAATAGCGACCGTTTCCGTAAGAAAATTCAACAGAGATGCCGCGCTCTTCGTCGGTAAATGTAGTCTTAACGTCATACGGAGGGCGTGTAGGCTCAGCATATTCTGAAGGAACAGGTGTTGGAGACGGTTCGTTATCAACCATCACAGGGGTGCATGCTGCAAGTGCAATCAGGGCAAGTACGGACGCAAACTTCTTCATTGTACGAATGCTAATATTCCAAATAGTATGACGAACACAGTTACAGTGCAAATGCTCCTGACTCGGGACTGCGATTTTGCTATTCTTGTTGTATGACTCATTCAGGACTGACCCGTGACCAGGCACTGGAGCGGATGGAAAAGTACGGCCCGAACAGAATAACCGATCCCGAACGGTTGAGTGTACTTGAGCTTACGCTTAATCAGTTCAAAAGCCCGCTCATTTTTATTCTGTTCCTTGCAGCCGGCTTCTCGCTTCTGCTCGATGAATATACTGACGCATTCTTTATTCTCCTTGTCGTGCTAATCAATGCGGCACTCGGGTTTTACCAGGAATACAAGGCCGAGAACATCCTCAGCACACTTAAGCAGAAGGTATCAAAGAACATTAAGGTGATACGCGATGGTAAACGCATCCAGATCGGAGTGGAAGCGCTGGTTCCGGGCGATGTATTTGTGATTGAGCCGGGACTTAAAGTCCCTGCAGATGCAGTTGTACTTGAGGGTGACGAATTGCATGCCAATGAGGCAATCCTGACAGGAGAATCCGAACCTGTCGCCAAGGAGTCTGCAGCTGACCCTGCACATCCAGACAAGGCCAGTGACGAATCAAAGCTATATATGGGCACGTCGGTAACAGAGGGTATTGGTCTGGCACGGGTATATGCAACCGGTGACAATACAGAATTCGGCAAGATAGCGGCATCACTGGAGTCAAAATTTGACCCGCCCACACCGATAAAACAGGAACTCATGCGGATCAGCAGGCTCATCCTCGCAGGCGTGGTGCTTATCAGTTTTATCGTATTTCTGCTCGGCATTCTCCAGGGTCTGGCCTTCGAAGAGATTTTTCTCACATCTGTGGCTCTTGGTGTAAGCACTATTCCCGAAGGGCTTATTATCTCGCTTACAGTAACGCTTGCTCTCGGGATGAACAGGATTATGAAGCGCAAGGCGATTGTGCGCAACCTGCCCGCAGCAGAGACACTTGGTGCTGTGGACGTTCTTGGTATCGATAAGACCGGCACTCTGACTGAAGGACGCATGTCGGTGATTGATACGGAGTTCAAGGACCACGTGCTTGCACATCGGGCGATCGCCATCTGCAATAATGATGCAAACTTCATCGACCATGCTCTGGCGTCGTATGTCTCGACTGCAAATGACGATTCCTATCTTGCAGAGACACTTGAAGAGAGAAGACAGCTGTTTCCGTTCTCGTCACAGCAGAAATACACCGGTGCATACGACGGCTCGACATTGTACGCAGTCGAGCTCCGGAAAAAATACTCGGTTTCAGCAGTAATCCTGATGAAGCCTGGTACTCGCGGGTGGATGAAGAGGCTGGCAAAGGCAACCGGCTTGTTGCAGTTGCTGCAAAGCCGCTAAAGACCACCAAAGCAGCACGGTCGGACTTTGAGGGAATGAACTTTCTGGGTCTTATCATTGTAAAAGACCCTGTTCGCGTGTCTGTTGCTGACTCAATCCAGAAGATCCGCCAGGCCGGTGTAGAGGTAAAGGTCATAACCGGTGATCTGCGGGAAACAAGCCTCAATGTGCTTCGCACAATAAAGTTTGCGATTACCGATGATGAGATCATCTCCGGCAAAGAGCTGGCAGAGATTTCAGATGAAAACGTACTTGATGAGACAGTGATGCGCTGCAAGCTTTTCTACCGGACGACACCGGACCAGAAGATGGCAATCGTTCAGAGTCTGCAGCGGCAGAACAAGCGGGTTGGAATGATGGGGGATGGTGTAAATGATTCACCGGCAATAAAAAAGGCAGAAATCGGCATCTCTGTTGATAACGCAACAGACGTCACAAAAGAGGTTGCTGATGTGGTCCTGCTTGATTCGAATTTTGAGACAATTGTCGCAGCTATCGAAGAGGGCAGAAACATTTTTCAGAACCTGCGCAAAATCAGTGTTGTACTGTTTTCTGATGCATTGTCAGAATCTGTTCTGGTCGTCCTCAGTCTTATCTTCGCACTGCCGCTCCCGCTGCTTCCACTGCACATCCTGTGGATCAATCTGATCATTGACGGACTGCCCAGCATCGCAATCAGTTTTGATAAATCTGACGGCACGCTTTTACGCAAAAAGCCGCGACCGCACAACCAGGGTATTCTTGATAAAACAGTTGTAAGCACTGTTCTGATCGTAAGTCTGCTGGTTGATATCGTATATTTTGCATTGTTCTACATCCTTATCCGTGACGGCAATTCCATCGAATTTGCCAGAACTGTGATCCTGGCAGGCATCGCAACCAGCAGCGTTGTGTTTCTCTATTCAGCGAAAACCGTTGACAGTAATATCATCACAGGAATGGCTTTCAGTAATCAGATACTTAACCTTTCCGTTCTCTCGGTAATTATCCTGCTGCTGGGATCAGTGTACTGGGAACCCATGCAGCTATTGTTTGATACGGTAGCTCTTGATCTAGATATCTGGATTGTACTCATCGGTCTTGCGCTGATGAATGTTGTCATTCTTGAAATTATCAAGTCTGTACTGCACCGCATCCGCAAAAACTGACTTTATTTTGCCGGCATAATTCATTACACTAAGCACAGATTATGAAAGACCGAGTTGTTATCAAAGTGGCAGGTGCAGCGGGGCAGGGTATTAAGACTGCCGGGCTTGTCCTTGCCAAAGCACTCAAGCGTGCGGGCTATGCCAGCTTCGGCTATACAGAATATCCTTCTCTGATCCGTGGCGGTCATAACGTGTTTCAGGTCGAAATCAGCACACAGAAGATCAGTTCTGTCTCACAGCATCTCAACATCCTGCTTGCACTCAATGAAGAATCTGTAAAGCTGCACCGGAATGAGCTTGTTGAGGGTGGTGTGATACTGTTTGACGAAGGCACGTTTAAGGTGTCAGAAGAACTTGCAGCACAGGTCAAAGAATCAAACCTTAACATGATCGGTCTTCCGCTTCTGCAGCTGGCAAAGGACTCAGGCGGTACCGCGATCATGAAAAACACCGTCAGCCTGGGAGCGGTATGGAAAGTGTTCGGACTTGATCTTGCAATTCTGCAGGATCTTATCGCTGAGCTGTTCAACAAAAGTGAAGAGATTGTCGCCACAAACAGGAAATGTGCAGAGGCAGGCTATAACCACGTCAGCGACGAGGCAGCAAGCAGCACAAAACTTCCTAAAAGCGATTCACAGTATGCGGATGATCTGATTATCGGAGGCAACGAAGCTCTTGGACTTGGTGCAATTGCTGCAGGCGTAAGGCTGTATTCCAGTTATCCGATGACACCTGCAAGTTCCATTCTCTCCTATCTGGCAAAAGAAGGTACCAGGTACGGCATGGTTGTTAAGCAGGCAGAAGACGAGATAACCGCAGCAAACATGGTTATCGGCGCTTCAGTTGCCGGTACAAGAGCTATGTGTGCGACCAGCGGCGGTGGATTTGATCTGATGACAGAGGCTGTATCGCTTGCCGGCATAACAGAGACTCCGTTTGTGGTTGTACTCGGACAGCGTCCCGGCCCGGCCACAGGAGTACCGACCTGGACAGCTCAGGGGGATCTTAATCTTGCACTGCACGGTGGACACGGCGAGTTCCCGCGGATTGTTCTGGCTGCAGGTGATCCACAGGAGGCGTATCGCCTGATCCAGATCGCACACAACTACGCGGATCTCTACCAGACACCGGTTATTCTTCTGACTGACAAGTACCTGGCCGAAAGCTATTTCTGCGTTGACAATCTTACCGGCGAACCAGTCCCCGTTGACCGCGGCAGACTTGTTACCGGTGAAGAGGCTGCTGACAGAGCAGAGGCCATGCGCTATGCGATCACTGATGACGGTATCTCGGAACGCTGGCTGCCCGGCTCACAGGGTAATACTTACCTTGCGAACAGCGATGAACACACTGAAAAAGGCTACTCCACAGAAGAAGCCAACGAGATCACAGCAATGATGGCGAAGCGGCTGCGCAAAGGAGACACGATTGCAGCAGCAGTGCCTGAGCCGGATGTATTTGGTGAACAGGATCAGCCCGAACTGCTGATTATCAGCTGGGGCAGCAACAAAACACTGATACTTGATGCCATGGAAGAGTTTCCGGACAGAAAAATCAGCTATGTTCACTACACGCATATGTGGCCGCTTAAAACAGAACGAGTACGCAAACTGATCGATGCCGCAGAATACGTATTCAGCCTTGAGGTTAACGCTACAGGTCAGTTCACACAGCTGCTGAGCACACAGACGGGCATCCAGATCCTTGACCGCAAGCTGAAATACGATGGCAGGCCGTTTTATATCGAGGAACTGAGGACATTTATTTCTGAAGCTTTAGCTCACCACTGATGCCAACCGTAGCAGAATACAACTCGCCAGTTATGCCCACCTGGTGCCCCGGATGCGGTGACTTTGCAATCTGGAGTGCGATTAAGCAGGCACTGGTTGCAGAAGGATTCGGTCCCAAAGATGTTTTGATCTGCTTTGATATCGGGTGTAACGGCAACATGGCCGACAAGATTAATGCCTACGTGTACAAAGGTCTGCACGGCAGAGTAATCCCCGCAGCTGCCGGGGCAAAACTGGCAAATCAGGGGATGCCGGTGCTTGCCATTGCAGGTGACGGCGGTACATTTGATGAGGGTATGCAGCATTTTGTGCATTCCATCAGAAGTGACTATGACATCACATTTATCGTTCACAATAATTGCGACTTCGGACTTACAACAGGTCAGCCCACGCCGACAACCTGGGAGGGGCAGGTGATGAATTCTGCACCGTGGGGAGTTGTCGAAAAGCGCTTGAATCCTGTCAAACTGGCTCTCAGCCTGGGTGCCTCATTTGTCGCGCGCGGATTTACGGGCAACCTTCCACAGCTGGTCAGCCTGATCAGAAGCGGTATCACACATAAAGGATTCTCATATGTGGATGTGCTGCAGCACTGCCCGACATACAACCATTTTCAGGATCATCACTGGCTGAGCGAACGTGTCTATGACGTGGCAACAAAGGAGGATTACCGCAACGAGCGCGATTACGCATACAGCATCAGCGAGATTGCCGATGACGGGGTTGCAACAGGTATACTGTATCAGGATAAGGAGTCCCAGTCGTACATGCAGCAGCTTCCGTACCGAAAAGAGTACAGCAGCAACCTTATCGACGAGGTCAAAGGCTATGACATTTCCGCCTCACTGGCGGAATTCCGCTGACGGTGGTAGTATAGAAGTTGCTATAAAAACACTCCCGTGAAGAAGATTATTGAAATTAAAGATTTTACAAAATCCTTCGGTAGCCAGACGGCAGTTGATAATCTCAGTTTTGATGTTTACGAAGGCGATATTTTTGCCTTTCTGGGCAGTAACGGTTCAGGGAAAACCACTACAATCCGCTGTCTGCTTGATATCTACACTCCCGACTCCGGTACACTGCACCTCTTTGGCCGCCCGTACGAGTTTTCAATGAGCAAGGATATCGGATACCTGCCTGAGGAGCGTGGCATCTACACAAGGTCCAGAGTCATCGATCTGTTTGTCTACTTTGGTAATCTGCGCGGCATCAGTACGAAAGACGCACTGGACAACGCCCATCAGTATCTTGAACGTGTCGGTCTGATTGAGCACAAAGACAAGCAGGTTTCGCAGCTCAGTTCAGGAATGCAGCAGAAGGTCCAGGTCGGACTTGCACTGCAGCATCATCCCCGCCTGCTGCTGCTTGATGAGCCGTTTAAAGGCCTTGACCCGCTTAACCGTCAGCTCTTTATCGAAATGTTTAAGGAACTGAAGGAGCAGGGTGTAACTATCGTATACAGCACTCACGTGATCGACGAGGCTCAGCGTCTGACTGACAGGCTGGTGATAATCAACGATGGAAAGCGCAAAGCCTATGGAACAACAGAAGAAGTCCGCAAGACTCACGGCAGTGAACACATCCACCTTGAGTTTACCGGTAAATTCCCGAAGAGATCCGAACTCTATACATCCGTAAGCACTACAAAAACTGCAGAGATCATTCCAAACAAAGGCGTTGATCCGGAAGAAATTCTGCAGGAGCTGCTGGCATCAGATCTCAGAATAATTTCGTTCAGGATTGATCTGCCCAGTCTAAATGAAGTATTTATTGCACTCAGCAAAGATGAATAGAATGCTCGTCGTCGCAAAATTTGAATACCTGAAAACCGTTAAAAGAAAGGCGTTCTGGTTTGCAACGCTGTTCATGCCGGTCATGATTGTTGTCATCATGGCTGTATCGGCTTTCAGCAGTGTAGAAGGCAGCAAACGACTCGAACAGGTTTCTGAGAGCATTGATCATATCACCGTTATTGACGAGGCAGGACTGATCAGCGAGTCACTCTTCAGTGATCCCGTGTTCAAAGGAGACAGCTTTGAACAGGCACGGCAGCAGGTTCAGTCCGGAGAGACAGACGCTGTAGTGTTTTTTCCTGAAGACACACTCACAAGCGGCTCCTATCAGGTTGTTACAAAAGATGTCGGACTGTTTCAGACATTCGGTTACCAGGGTTTTGCAGAGGCATTGATCCAGCAGAGCGCGTATGAGCGCATTGATGATCCGACAGCAATTGCAATGATCACGCAGCCGCTGAGCAGTCAGGTTACGGTATTCGGCGAAAACGGTCAGACACAGCCCTTCGGCGTTGAACGGTTTATCGTTCCTGGCGTATCTCTGCTGTTCTTCTTTCTGAGTGTGTTTATCTCAGGACAGTACATGCTGCAGAGTGTCGCCGAAGAGAAAGAGAACCGCATGATAGAAAACCTGCTGTCCATGGTGAGTTCACGTTCTCTGATCTTCGGCAAGCTTCTGGGACTGACCGGGGCTGCGTTTACACAGCTGATTGTCTGGGCCGTGCTTGGAGGAGGTGCTGTCATCTTTGGAATAGCAAACGAGTCCATTGATGTTGCAATTGACTTCAGCCAGGCTCCACTTGAGACAATACCGGTAAATATCATCTTCACCCTGCTCGGTTTTCTGTTTTTTGCATCCGTGATGACGGGTGTTGGCGGCATTGGAACCAGCTACAAGGACAGTCAGAGCCTTTCCTCCGTATTTGTGATTCTGTCTGTACTCCCGTTCTACTTCATTACCATCCTGCTGTCAGATCCCAATGGGGTGATCGCACAGGTAGTCAGTTACTTCCCGTTTACATCAGCCATGATCTTTATTCTCCGCAATTCAATCACCACACTCAGTCCGCTTGAGGTGGGCTTCGGGTTACTGATTAACCTGGTCTATGTGGCGCTGGCGGGGCTGCTTGCACTAAAGCTGTTTAATCTCGGCTCGCTGATGTATAACAGACGGCCAAAGATGCGCGAAATCATGCATGTACTCCTGAAACGGGGATAATCAGATAAACACCTTGATGTCTGCTGCGTAGACTTTATCCCGTGTCACAAACAGAGGATTGATATCAAGCTGTGTAATGTTGGTATTAAACTTGATCAGTTTTGAGACCGCTGTAAGAACATCAGCCACACCTTCAAGATCATAGCGCTTTCCGCGGTAGCCGGATATCATCGATCCTATCTTAGTATTACTGATTAGCGCCAGAGCCTCTTTTTTAGTAACCGGCAGCAGCTGCAGTGCGACATCCTGATACAGTTCTGTGTAAATGCCTCCTGCTCCAAACAGAAGCACATGCCCGAAACCAGCATTGTGAACAAATGTCTGACCGTTATACTCCTTCAGTACTGGCATATCCTTCTTGACCCCGATTATGATCTCAAGTTTATCTTCTACAAACGGCTGCAGTTCAAATGCGTGACCGTTCCAGCCCTGTGACTTTGCAATATCATCAAGTTCGCGGGCATTGTTTTCAAGTTCAAGCTCGTTTTTTATTCCGAGCCGCACAGCCTTAAACTCCGTTTTGTGAATCAGCTTGGGATGAACAAGTTTAAGTACCATCGGGTAGGGCAGATTATCCTTTTCTGCCAGCAGCGATTTTTTACTTTCAAACACAGTGCTTTCAAGCAGAGAAATATCATAGGAACGGAAAAGATCCTGAGCTGCAGCAAGCGGGACAGTACCTCCGACAGCCGCAGCTTCAAGTGTTTTATTCACCTTTGCCGGCATATACAGCTTGGGTTTCTTTCGTTTTGCCTCTTTAACTCTCGTACTCCATTTAACAAGTTCACCCAGCACTACAGCTGCATCGTTAGGAAAACTGAACTGCGGTATCTGCTCGCGGTCAAGAAAATCAACAGCCTGTCGGATACTTTCACCACCAAGAAACGATGCAACTACCGGCTTATTGTGGGCATCTGCTATCTCATTGACGTACTTTGCAGTGAGAAGCGACTGGGTTACGCGCTGCGGAGTCAGGACAACCAGAACAGCATCCACACTTCTGTCTCTGATCACGATATCAAGCACCTGACGGTAGCGTTCGGCAAGTGCATCTCCCAGCAGATCAACCGGATTTGCTGTGCTTGCCTCTTCGGGCAGGATAACCTCCAGTTTCTTCTGCAGCTTTTCTGCAAACGGGATAACATGCAGCCCTTGGGCCTCAAGATCATCAACCGTCTGTATACCGACTCCGCCTGCGTTTGTAATAACTGCAACACGGTTTCCTTTTGGCAGCGGCTGCCAGGCTATGAGTTTTGTGATGTTGAAAAGGGCTTCGATTGTATCGACACGGATACATCCTGCGTCTTCGAGTGCTGCATCAATGATTCTTTCATCTCCGGCTATCGAGCCGGTGTGAGAAGCCATGGCATGCTGCGCGCCTTTACTCTTACCGGGTTTCAGTATCACAACGGGTTTATCATTTGTGATGCGTCGTGCCTCGTACACAAATTCCTGCCCGTTCACAAAATCCTCCAGATAAAACAGTAATGTTTTGACTTTGGGATTAGCTCCAAATTCTCGCAGCAGGTCATTTTCGTTAACCGAGACCTTATTTCCAACGGAAACAAAGTGACTGAGCCCGATCTCGTTTTTCTGCGCCCAGTCAAGAAAGGACGTACCCATTGCACCGGACTGGGAAACGTACGCGATATTGCCCGGATGCGCTGAAGTCTGAGAGAACGTGGCATCCACCGGAACCTCTGTATTGATAAATCCCAGGCAGTTTGGACCGGTGATTTTGATGCCGCTCCGCTTAACAAGCGCAGCGATCTCCAGTTCTTTCTGTTCACCCTGTTCTCCGGTTTCTGCAAATCCTGCAGTAATAACCACCGCATGTTTGACACCTTTCATGACACATTCTTCAAGGACTTCGAGCACAAACCGGGCCGGAACAGCCACAACCGCCATACTTACAGGGTGGGGTATCCGGGTTACACTCGCGTACACGTCTACTCCCTGTATTATGTCTGCATGTGGATTAACTGCAAATATTCTGCCGCTATAACCTGACGCAAGGATGTTTGCCAGCACGACCGAACCGATCTTATCCGGCTCACGGCTGGCACCTATGACAGCAATTGATTCTGGCGCGTAAAGTCCGGACATTACTGTGTCTGGATGGAGTTAACAACGGCTGATGTTTCTGGTGTGGGTTCACCGGTTACAAACAGCGACAGACCGTTATTGAGCGTGTATTGTGTATAGAGGATTTCGGCATGTTTATCCGGCGTGCAGATCTGTCCGTCGCTTGTACGCTGACATGATGACCGTCGAAACTGACTTGCAATAATCTCTTCTCCACCGATAAAGCTTACAACAGGAAACCGTGTGGCCTCTGACTGACTCATGAGGTTGGCATCAGTACTGACAGTAACCTCTGTACCGCCATCAGTAAAAACTGCAGTAAAGCAGTCTGAGGCTACCCCCTCCTGTCTGCAGTCAAGCAATCCGGATTCTCCTGCGCTGTAACCGGGATGACGGAGTGCAAAGCCATACTCTTCATTAGTATATGTTTCCCAGTCCACTGTGGTCTGTGAGCTTACTTCTTCGTAGCTGATAAGCCCGTCGCTTCCGTTTTGTTTCATCTCCTCCTCAGCCTGATTTATCTGAAAGATCGAGCGCAGATCGGCAAGATTGTACGCGGCAGCAATGCGAATATCGCTCAGTCCGATAAATGACTGTATTGTGACGATAACTGCTGTCATGGTAAGACCGAACACAAGTCCGAGTGCGATACTGCGGGTATGGAGAAGCTCCTGTTGTTTTCCGGCTTTCATGGTCTGTCAGTTTCTGGAGTAAAATCAACAGATTCATTTATTTCTTCCAGAGAGTCGAGCGTCACCTCGTGTGCCTCTTCGAGTGAGAAAAACATGATGATACTTACCAGGACAGAGCCTATCACAGCGCCAAGGGCGGCGCCAAGGATAAACTGGTCAACCTGGATTACCGGTTCACCGGCAGATTTTTTACGCGGGGTTGATTTGATTTTTGCCATGCTGGACAGCTAATTACTCTCAGCATAGCGCAATTGAAATACGAGGTAAAGGATCTATGGCTTCCAGATAATTTCTGCTGCACCTGCCTTGTGATTGATCAGACGTGCACGCGCAAACATCCAGTCAGACAGACGATTTATATAGGCAAGCATCAGCATGCGGTCAGGAGTCGTTTCAGAGAGTGCTGCTACACAACGTTCGGCTCGCCTGCAGATCGCACGCGCGTAAAAGAGCTGCGAAGCAGTCATGTCGCCACCCGGGAGGATAAAGTTCTTAAGTTCCGGTGTTTCTGCTGTCATTGTATCAATCTGCTCTTCAAGTGTTGCGGTATCTGACTCCTGCATTCGTGCAAGATTCTTGAGAAGAGGTGATCCCGCCGGAGTAGCGACAAGCGAGCCGGCCCTGAACAGGACATGCTGGATCGACATAATGAGATCTGCCGTCTGTTTGTCAGCTGCGGCAGCAACAACACCAAGGTACGCATTCAACTCGTCTATTGTACCGAGAGCTGCGAATACAGGATCAGTCTTAGGAAGACGCTGTCCCCCGTATAATCCGCTTGTACCGGAGTCACCTGTCTTCGTATAGAGTTTGCTCATTGCAGCAGTTCTTTGAGTCGTGAAGTAAGCTCACGCAGCGATGTATCATCAAGCACCGATACTGTCACTGCAGGCTGCACTCCAAGCCGGCGCTTAAAATCAGCAATATAGTCGGCATCAAATTCATCAGATTTGGTCAGTGCAATCAGCTCCGGTTTGCCAGGCAGTGCCGGGTCAATTTCTTCAAGCTCATTACGCATTGCCGTGTAGGCTCGTGCAGGATCGGATTCCTCGAGACTGATGCAGTGCAGGATCGCTTTGGAACTGCCTATGTGACGGGTGAACTTTCGGCCAAGTCCCTTTCCTTTTGCGCTCCCTTCAATCAGGCCTGGAAAATCAAGAATGATCATGCCGTCCGCGACAGCTGCTGATGGTTCAAGCGTAGTAAACGGGTAGGCACCCACCTTTGCTTTAGCATTAGAAAGTGCATTAATCAAACTGCTTTTGCCTGCATTAGGAAACCCGATCATCACGACATCCGTTATCAGCTTCAGTGTGATGTATGTCTGCAGACGTGTGCCGGCCTTACCGGGTGTTGCTTTTCTGAGAGTGAGGCGCTGACCGCTGCGAAAATTGTAGTTGCCGAGTCCTCCCTGACCGCCCGTTGCAAGCAGAACACGCTGACCGTCTTCAGTTACCTCTGCAAGAACGTTTCCCGCAAGGTCTGTAACTTCTGTGACAAGCGGCACGCGGATCTCCAGGTCTTTGCTGTTTTTACCCTGTTTGCGTTCGCTGCCTCCCGGCTCACCTTTGCCGGCTTCAAACACATCCTGCTTCACAAAGGATCTAAGATCAAAACGCTGAGCGTCACCAATCAGCCAGATGTCTCCACCCTTACCACCGTCTCCTCCGGAAGGCTTTTTATCAATGCCAAAAGCAATCGCGCCATTACCTCCTGTGCCCGAACGAAAGTCGGCACGGACCTTATCTATGAACATACCTGATGATTGTTTAATTTGTGTTAAAGCGAGCCGCCGGAAGCCAGCATGACACCCGCTATAAACAGGATTATAGCAATTACTACAAGAATTCCGATAACAATCAGCAGACCACGCCTGCTGCCGCCGGACTGAGCCGGCTGTTCGGCTGGTATCGGGGGCAGTGCTCCGGGGAGATTGTCAAGAATATCAAGATTGGTATTGGGTGTGCCAGCGGGCTGCTGCATCATAGCAGGACCTGAAGTCTCTGCAGCTGGAGCTAACGGAGGCATCTGTGACTGACCGGGTACAGCTTCCACCGGTGTTGTCGGCTGGCCGGCAAGCGACTGTACAGGTTGTGCACCTGTCAGGGGATCCGGCTGCTGCATTTGCGGAACAGATCCGCTCACCATATCCAGGGGATCACCTGCAGTCGCAGCGGGCATCTGATCCTGCATACCTGCAGACACTGATGAATTCATCATGGGATCACCGGGCGGAATTGCAGGCTGGTCATCCGCAGGGATTGTAAACACGTTTGTGTCTTCTGCAGGAACTGACTGTCCCATTGAAAGGGTAGCAGTTTCAGCTGCAGGTGGTGCTGCTGGTTCTTCTGGCGCAGGTGGTGTAACAGGCGGCTGGATCTGGACCGGAGGCTGCATGGCAGCCGGGGTCGGTTCCTGAACTGGCTCCATTGAGTCATTAGAAAGTGCAGAAAGATCGAGCCCCTGATTAACCGGTTGAGCAGGCTCTTCACCTTCAAAAGCCGGACCGGCTGTCTCAACCACATCCTTCATGATATCTGCAACGGGATCCGCTGCGGCCTGCGGCTGAACAGGTGCCGAAGGCTGCACAGGCTGTGCCATATCTGCAGACGGCTGAACAGGTGCAGGCACGGGATCAATGGGCTGTGAACTCTGAACTGGCCGCGCATCCTGAGCTGCTGATGTCTGCGGCTGCATCTGCTGTGCAGGCTGCATACCCTGTGCGGGAGCTGCCTGTGTTGCAGGCGGGGTAGAGTACTGCTGCAAGTCATTAGTCCCTGAGTTCATTGCAGGTGGCATCGGTGCAGGCTGGCTGGGTACAGCTGTTTCCCCCTGCAGAGGATCAACTGCCGGAAGCGGTGTCACAGCAGACGCGTCTGTCGCACCCATTGCAAGTGGATCGCTCATGGGTGCAGTCTGACCGTTCAATGTAGGTGTTGCCGGATCATTTGTTCCGGTAGGGTTTTGGTTTGGGACAGTGCCGGTACCAGCCATAGAATCAGTTATAACAATTTCAACCAGTGTGACATATAGCTGTACAAATATCAAACTTGCATGTGCCGTGAAAACAGGTAACAATGATATAATTACGCAGTTAAAAACCTGGATCATGGCAGGACTTGCACACACGCCAGAATCATACCGCCCTAGACCTCCAGTGCCCCCTGGCAGAGAGGCTGGTGCAGGTAATCCCCCCAATCAAAATGAGCAGCTCGATGGTACCCACTATGGTAGACGGTTTCAAGACGAAGCACTCAGAAGAACCGGAAGCACGCAGGGCAATGGTGAATCTGAGGATCCGGAAAAGGCCGCAAAAGCTAAAGAGAAAGAGTTAAAGAGAAAAAAGCGGGAGCTTGAGCGTCAGATGACAATCCAGTCCCACCGGTTTGCACTTTCCGGCAGACGTGGAGACAAGCAGGCAGAGGCCGAATTTGAACAGCGCCAGCAGAAGCTGCGCCAGGCAGCAGAAAATACCGACATCAAAGCCGAAACAATTGCACAGCTGCGAGGCGAGCTGTCGCAGACAGATGAGCAGGACAAACGTTCTGCAGTCAAAGACAAACTGGCTGAGCGGACTGCTGAGGCAGAGGCAAGACTGTCTGAAGAGACTGTATCTTCCGATGAAGACCCCCGAGCATTTGAAGCAGAGATTAGTGAACTTGTTAATGAAGGTGTTGTTCCGCAGGATGCACAGTCACAGGAGGTGCAGGCAGCCCGCAATGCCATCAGGAAATCAGAACAGGTTCGCGCTGAACTTGCCGAAGTACTCAAGAACCAGACAGCTGAAGCAAAAACACCCGAGACCAGCGCAGAGGATGCGGACATGATCGAACGTCTGACAAGGTCTGTGCGTAAACGACTTGTTGCAATCAACCTCATGATTACCGGCGTCTTCCGCAGTGCCGAAGACAAGTACAAGATGCTTAAGAATGCCGGATTCAGCGATGCAGAAATCGCCAGCAGATATCCGGATGTTATCCGCGAAAAGGTATCTGCGGAGCGCGATAGGGCACGGACACAGCTGGAGGAGGATGAGCGAGCTGCCCGACAGAAACAGACAGAAGAGGAGGAGCGTGCAGAAGAGGTTCGCCAACGGCAGACTGCACTTGAAGAAGAACGGGAACGTGCGGCTGTGCGTGAAGAGATCGCCCGAAGCAGCGACACATCCAATACAACTAAAGGAACAGAAGCTGCAGACGGACCCCACAAACTCAGAGAAAAGCGAATTCTCGCGATTGAACAGATGCGTGGTACTACTCTGCAGGAAAAAGCACTATCCGGCGGCGTTGAGGGTCTCAGCATGACCGAAGTACAGCAGCTGCGTGCAACTGAACTCGCACAGTTACGAGAGGCGCTGAAGGATCCGGTCATGATGCCCAGGTCAGGCTGGAAGGCGAGAATCGAACAGGCCAACGAAGAAATCCTTATGGACTCGCTGGCTATGGCACCGCTGTTTGACCCGTCCAATATGTTTGAGACAGGCTCCGGTGTAATGCCCCTCAATAATATTGAAGACTACCTTAGCGACACAGGTAACGGACAGCTGACAGGTACCCCGTCAGAGCGTGTGCGTCAGCATATTGCAAACGTGTATAAACGCTATTTTGATGACCCGGAGCAGCAGACTGCACTTGAACGGGCGTTTCTGCAGGGCGACACCTCCGGACTTGAGCGCACCGTTGAGAGCACTTCTGCACGGTCACCTGTACTGGAGCGTGCCTATCTCGAGATGGAGTCAATGTACGAGACCATCATGGAGCGTAACCGGCAGAACCGCCTGCTGATGGCTGTGTTGACCCAGGGTATGCTCGGCAGTGAGGTGCACCCCGATAATCCGCCGGCGGAGGATGACGCATCCCTTAAAAACTCTGTGGCAGAGGCGCAGTCAAGACTTGAGGGACGTGACCCTGCAGAGACCGCCACGCTGTTTGAACAGGCAAATACCACATTACGAATGTATGTTGTCGAAGATCTGTTCAGTCGCGTCCAGCCACCCGGCAATATCGAAGCAGTGCGTGCGCTGCTTGCCTCTCCCGATGCGGTGCTGACAATCACACCATCCGGCGTTGCAATCAGGATGAACGCAAGCGATATCGGTACACTTGTCGAAGCGTACACAAACGGTACAACCCGCGCAGCAGATGTAGATGCCCGAGGTGTGACAATTGACGGCGTAATATTTTCATCACACGAGACAGACAATCACGAGCTTGGTCATCAGATCAGAGGCGTTCTGCGTCAGCAGGAGCTGCCGCCAAACAGACATACATCGCCGGCATGATGGTACGTGAGTTTATTAAGGAGCATGGAGAGATTGATGATCAGACAACAACAGAACTCACAGAATTAGCCAAGGACTACCTTGCCGGTAAAGAGTTGCTACCCGAGAATGCCTCTGAAACTGCCAGCGCATTTGTTCAGGCAACAGAGTATATGCGCTCTGCAAAACTGAGGGAGTATCTTCGTCAGGTGAGCGAGATGCCGATGACCGAGGAACTTGGCACCACAATGGTAACCGACCGCGGCCCGGAACCTGTGACGATGGCAAGGCTGGGGATCGACCCTGAAGGGTTGACGGGCGATACACAGGTCGACGAAAAAACTGCAAGCATGCTGGTTCTCACCGACATATACAACCAGATGTCTCTGCGGGCAACAATGGACAAGGAATACTACCGGGTATTTATGAGCCAGAAAGCAATGCTCGGCTACCTGCTTGAGCAGCGTGGTGACATGACAATCGGTCAGCTGCAGAACTGGCTGTTCGGGCCCCGTACAACAGATTCTGACGGCAAATCCGTACGCCGGGGAGGTGTTATCAATCTGTCAATGACAAAAGGACTGTTTGCAGGAATCGATACAGAGAAGCTGGCGCAGATACTGGATTCCCTTGGCGCAGAAGAGACACTTACTGCAGATACGGTTCGTGACCGACTTGCAGACCAGTATCCCGAGAACAAAACTCCGGAGCGTACAGCAGAATACTGGGCAACAATAACCGGTACTGATGATCAGTTGATTCCGCTTGCTGCTCAGTATCGCGACCGGATCCAGTTTGCTACCAACCTTAAAGGCGGAGCTTACTCAAGTCTTGTCAAAGACTGGCTTACGAATGATCGCAATCCCGCCCGGGTCAAAGAGCGTGGCGCTGTCGATACATGGTACGCAATGGGGCCGGGCAATCATTCCTTTATTCATGAAGATACACGCTCACCCGCACTGTTTGGATTTAGGGGTATGCCTAATCCACTTGATATTTTTGGCGTAACGCCAATGAAAATGAACGAGGCGTATGGTGCCTGGATGGTCAAGCTGCTTGGTAAACGAACAGCCGGTCTGCTTGGTTTTCATAGTGCACTGGGAGCTGACCCGATCGGAAAAGGTATCCCGGGTGCCCTGGGTTCAATGATCAAGGGAACTGCCTGGGGAAGAGAACTCGATAAGAAGTTGAAGATCGGAGCAAAACCTGGCGCCGATATGGCTCGTATCCAGGCGGTACGAATCATTGACTCTGTTACGCAGCATTCTTACTCGATCATGGGAGAGCTTGCCGGGGCAGGGTTTGACCGAGAAAGCTCTCTGCTGCTGGTCGAGGCTATCGGAGGTATCAAGCAGAAAAACCAGCAGTTTGACCCTGCAACCCGCAGTCTGGATGAGCCAGACATTCATCGCTATAACCGTGTATTTGCAAATTCCAGAACAGTACCTCTGACAGCAGCTGACCGCGCCTGGCTTGAAGATGATTCAATTGCCTGGACGGACCCGACAGGTGCGTCTGTTGTACATTCCATTGACGACCTGAGAGCCATCGGACATGAAAACTATCTGCGCAAAGGGCAGATGTCTGTAAAACTGCTTACTGAGATGCTTCGGATGGTTCCGGATGCAAATTTTGAACTTTTGTCAGAAAAAGGCGGATCTGCCGGTCTGAATACCTTTGATCGCAACGAACTGCGTGCGGAATTCAGCAGAATTGCAGAGCATATGATGTACCTCGATCATAATGCACTGACCACTTCTCTGACACAGCGTGCAGCAGACCCCAACCCGTTATCGGTACCGATCCGGCATTTCACGATTGACGACATCATTTCACGGGTTAACAGAGTTGAATCGAGGCTCGAAAAAGTAGGCTCGACAGTACCGGCAGAAATGGGTCGCATTGACTGGCCGCATGTCTGGGTCAATCTTGGCAAAGACGAAAACGGAAACGACATTGTCTACGAAGCAGAAATGCTGAAGGAGTTTGTCTCGTTCTTTTATAAGGCCAAGGCCCGAAAAGTTGCCGAGCTTGGAGTGTACGGTGTTCAACAGGTCAATTACAACAATGCGCTGGAGAACACTCCCGTGCTGGCAAAGCTTGGACTACCTGTTACAGCTGACAGGATGCCGGCTGACATGTTCAGTCTGGTAAAGGACTCAATGGAAGACAAAACTGACCCTGTGACGGGTGCAGTTATTGGCAAGAAAAAGAACTGGGAGGTACTGGGTCTGTCAGAAGAGGATCTGCGCAGACTCAGATCAGACGGGTATGTCATGTTTGAGGTTGATGACAATGCAGGAGGTAAGCGGATGGTCCGCATAGACCTGCCCGATAAGCGCTCGGGCAGTCTTGAGGGGGTCTACTTCACCGAGTACGATCAGTACGCAAAAATTGAAAAGAAGACGGATCAGGGTTTTGTCACAACGTACGATCCATTTGCAAAGCTGGGCGAAGAGGACCTTAACTATCTGTTCGGAAAGATGGGTGCATCTGGTCTGGACGGCGAACAGGGCAAGGTAACGTTTAATATTGACGACGAGATGGGCGCTAAACATAAAGCACTGGGCATTTACTTCAATTACATGGAAAAGCTGATGCAGGTTTCGGAGTTCGCAGAAGCAACAAAAAAGCGCAAAAAGTTCTGGGCATTTATGACCAATATCAACCGTATCATGCGCTGGTCAGTCTACGCGGGCGTTGTAGCAGGACTTACAATTAATCCAGCCATGCTTGGCGTCTTTATCTGGACACCTGATATGCTGATCGGAATGTTTGTCTGGGACTGGCTGTTTGCCAGGTTCTTAAACCGGGCACGTGACGGCTGGGGCGGACGTAACGGTATTGCTGAAGAGCTGGTCCAGAAACTGGAGGGTATGCGCAATACATTTGAGCAGGCACGTAATGCGCAGGCACTGTCTACGGACAATCTCAACATGCTTGATAATTACGTAAAAAATATTGAGAAAATGTGGGAGGATACAATGGAGAAGTTCAGCAAACTGGTCAAGTACAGTCCCAACTCGACCCAGGAGGTTAGTAGCGGATTTGTTAACTTTGCGGATACATTTGTTAAAACTAATATGAGTCTTTAGCATCATGCTGCTGATGTTTGACGACAGAATGAAACCGATACTTGCAAAGCACCTGGGAATGGGTGAGGATGTCCTGTTAGAGATGAAGTATGCCTATGCTGATGCCATGCAGAAGCTGCAGATCACGGAATCGCTCGACTTTATCGAAGAGAAGCGACTGACCGATGAGGGTGCATATGTCGACAGTCTTTCCGATACCACCCTGCCGAAAGAAAAGCAACTTGAAAACCTTGAGATGCTCTACGTGTATTTTATTGAGCTTGCGCAGCGATTTCCAGAACTCGGCAACCGGATAGAAGACAAGATCCGCACACTCCATCGCGGGATAACATCTGACCTGCTTGACGCACTGCCCGAAGAAGCATTGGCCGAGATCAGTACATTCTTTGTTGCTGACATGAACGCGATACTCGAGATGAAAGACCGCTTTCCCGAGTTTGAGCTCCCCGAACGGCTGAAAAAATTCCGCCCTGCATCATAGTGAGTGTTGCTATCGTCTGTGCTTGTCCCTATACTGGAATCATCATCGTACCTCTTAGCTGTTTTTGATGATTCGTCGTGTACAGCAACGTATTAAAAGCATCAGTCTTCCCAGGGCTTCATGGCTTCTGTTGATTATGTTCACCTGCGTGTTTCTGTTTGGCAACGCGTTTCAGACGCAGGCACAGACATCTGCATTTGGTGTCTGGGCGGGTACCCAGGATCCCAGCACCGGAAGCATAAAAGAGATAGGTTCTTCACTTCTGGTCCAGGTCACCGGCCGTAATGCCGAGGGTCAGGATGTCCGGGATATTGTTCAGGACCCTAATAATCCAGGCCGGTACATAGTACGGACTCCCTCAGCACTTGATTCGATCGCCATAGTGATGGATACCATGTTTGAAGAAAAGCCGGCCAGCGCGATGGTATGGGCGCAGGACCAGCTGGACATGCTGACAAACTCCGGAGAGGCCAGTGCACAGGAGGCATATTTCCCGGGTCCCGGTTTTGATCTGTTGCGTCCGATCCTCGGCTTCTGGACCTGGGCAAGAAACATCTCATACGGATTCTTTATCATCGTTATGATCGTGATCGCATTTATGATCCTGTTCCGCCAGCAGCTTGGAGGACAGACCGTCATAACCCTTGCAAACTCTCTTCCATCTGTAATTATTGCACTTGTTCTCGTAACGTTCAGCTATCCGCTGTCCGCTCTGTTTATAGATTTCATCTCACTCGGTTCCAATTTCTCTTACGCCGTCCTTGTCGGCTCACCGAACTCGCCCGGATACGAACTTGTGCAGCCGGGCGGACAACTCGAGGGAACGCAGCTGCAGCCTGATGATCAGGAGGTCAGCATCTGGGGGGTCTGGGGATCAACACAGGTAAACCTCTGCAGTGGCGGCCAGGGCGGTGAATCCAACTGTGAAGTCAGCTCACTTGTTCCGGACTTTGAAGGTGGCGGTCCGGCGCTTGAATTCATCGGCTCGGTGGTTGATAAGGTTGCGGGTATTCCAGGTGAAGGCAGCTCGACAAACGTCCTCATCAGTCTGCTTCTGGCACTAACCGCACTGGGTGCCGCGTTTAAACTGATGCTGGCGCTGCTTAATAACTACATCATTCTGACTACAATGCCGATATTTTCTCCGCTGATGTTCTTAACAGCAGCAATACCCGGCGGAAACGGACCGGTAAATCCGGTAATCGTTAACTACTTCAAGATGATGTTTGCTTCTGCACTGGTATTCATTGCAGTCTACGCAATCATGCTGTTTCTTATCGTACTGTCGCTGACTTTTGAACAGGAGTTTCAGGCTGCCGGGCAGCTTGTCTGGGCGCCACCTCTTGTAGGATACACTTCTGATCAGGTTTCAGGTGGTCTGTACCGGACTATCGTTGTGTATGGTGTGTTTCTCTACCTGCCCAATATTCCTGACCTGATCAAGGATAACCTCGGTGTACCGAAGGGTAACGTATTCTTTGAGAATATGTTCCGCAGAACACGTGCCAACTTTATGGATACGAGCCGGACTATCATTGCAGCCGGCCAGAGGACCGGCGCACTGGGCAGCTCCGGATAAGGTGAGCTCCTATGGCAGGATCAGCAAATACCACAACCCTGCAGATCAGCAAGAAACTGCGTGAACTTGAGTCGTTTTTTGCAACAAAAATGGGACCCCAGGTTCTTGATTACCTTTTCCTGTTTACCAAAGACGAGTCCGTAAAAGTTGAGTTTCATCAGCTGCCGCCGGATGTCGAAACAGAAGTCCGGCACTATATAGAGCTGGCAGACAGGATAATGAACGCCTCTGGCATAGAGCCGGCAACTGGTGAGGATGTTCCGCTGCATGAAAAGTTTATCAGCAGACTGCATGACATGTATCTGCTCAGATACGTCGAAGCAAAACGGCAGTTTGCGGAGTACCAGCTTGTCAGAGTCCCGACAAGAACAGAGCAGAGTATCCTTAACCAGATGAACCTGCCCGACAAGGCCGATCATACCGTACCAGTGTCCATACATTTTCAGATACCGGACGCGTTTGTCATCGATGATGACGGCAATCTTGATGTGCCGGCAACACTTGAAGCAGAGGCAACCGATCACCAGATCGTCTCGTATTTCAGTGCAATCCCGCTGCTGCCATCATTGACCGCACAGCTGTTCCAGGACCTTGATGACATTACAGTGTTTGAAAACGCCACGCTCTTTCTTCGTGAAGAACTGATGCATGTAAATGAGATTGTACTGCAGGAGACAATCATCTACCTGACCAGGCGGGTATATGCCTATATGGACAGAGGACAAAGCTGGATACAAGGTGTGGCAAATGTAAAGGAATATCACCGCCAGATCAGCGAAGGGACATCTCCTGATTTTCCACCTGATCTTGCTGATCTGGGGAGTGAAATTGAGCGTCTGCTCTCGGAGGAGCTTGCCGAGATCAAACAGCTCGAACCGCAGACACGGATCACGCTGGTTGAGGAATACAAGGAACTGATTCTGTACTACATACATGCAGGCATCCTGCTGCCGGAGAACTACTACAAGCTTGAGTTCCGTGATCCCAGAGAGTACACGAGGGATGAGCAGCGGTTTAACCTGCTTTTTGACCTGTACCTGTATAACGATGACGGGGAGCTGCTTCCTGTACCGTTTGAGACATATAACATTGACTTTACGCAGGAATCACGTCAGCAGATATTTGACGCGGTCACCGGCGGACTCGAGAACCCAGACTTTACCCTTACAGAATATCTGTCTGAAGTAAGCTGATGAAAAAAAATGCACAGGGACAAATAGTATCCATAACTTCCACTGATCTTCTGGAAATCCTAACCACCTGGAATGCTGTCAAAGGCAACAAAGCAGGGGTTCCTGAAAGCGCAAACGCAAATGAGCAGATCCTCAGAGATATGATGCTGATGCTCAGGAGAAACAGGGTACGGGATGGAACCGAAGTGCAGATAATGCAGTTTGCCCAGATCCTTGAGAGGGATCCGCTGGACCTGTTTGCAGCACTCCTGCAGATAAAGCAGCTCCCATCGCTGCCGGATAAGGGAGAAAGTGTTGAAGGCCTGACACAGCTGACCGCATCCTGGACCCGTGCCAAGGCCAGAGCTCAGATTGATGATAAGGTTCTTGACGCGCTCAAACCGCAGCTCAATCTGCCAGGTGTCGATAAACTCAGCATCGCACAGATGGAGTCATCAGTGTATTCGCTTATCAGTACAATGAAGTCCACGGGCGAGTACCGACCGACCGAGTTTCAGGCTGCAGCAGTTGCAGTTATGCAGCAGCTGATCGGCTACGCTGAAAATGTATCTGACGGTGTATCAGGCGAAAGCATGATCCGGGCTCTTGATATGTTTGATAATCAGCGGCCGCTGCAGGAGGAACTTAAACTTCAGCAGGCCAGCAAGGAACGTCTGTTCAAGGATATGGCCCGCAGCCAGAATCTGCTGGACGGCCAGAATGCGGCAGTCATGCTGCAGCAGACAAAGGTTGAAAAACTCGAGAAAGACATTCAGAATGAGATCAGTGCGGGTAGACAGCAGGGGACAGCTATCCAGGTGATCCGTCATGAACTGGAGCTGTCACAGGAGCAGCTTGGAGTGCATCTGACCGAGATTAAGCGCCTTGCGGCAGAAATTGATGAACAGAAACTCAAAATTGCGGCAATCGATCAGAAAATGCAGGAATTACTCAAACGGATTAAAGGCAGATAATGGCGACAGCAGCGCAGACAAACAACAACATAAACCTGTTTGAGCCACAAATCAGAAAGACTCGCAACGAGCTTGTCGACATGACACGTCAGGCGGACGAGTTGCTTGCCCGCACCCGTAAACTCCTTGATACTGTCTACAGCACCATGCGCTCTGCTCAGCAGTATCTCTCAAAGCAGTACCTGACAGATGACGACCAGAAAGCAGCAGAAGCATTGCGTCAGCAGCTTGCTGAGCAAGATGCACAGCAGCCGGCTGCTTCGCAGCAGACAGCTGGCGTGCAGTCACCCGTGCAGACAACACAACCCGTTGCAGCCGCACCGGCGCCTCAGGCAACCCCGCAACCGCTGCCTCAGCGGGCCCGCGAGTTCAGACGTTCGGTGCGGGAGGAAGTCCGTAATCTGTTTGCCGAACCTGCTGATCCACTGTTGCGAGAGGAGCTGAGAAACCGTGAACAAAGACTCCGGATGGCGGGTAAAAACTGGAGCGCTTTTCTGTTTGATGCTGAAGTCAGGCACGATACTCCTTACAAACGTCGGCAGAAGGAGACGATGGCTGAGTCATGGAATATGATCCGGCAGGCTGCTCAGTTGCCCGGAAAAACTATCAATAAGGCTGTGAAAGAGGTCGCGATGAATACCGCGGTTCTGCCCCTCATTGTTGCCAAAAAAGGCGGAACAGCAGTCTTCAGGTGGAGCGGCCGCCAGGCTGGCAAGTTTGTCGGCAGGCTGTCCGAAGAAGAAATGGCAAGCGAGGGTTATCAGATCAAAAAGTTCCTCAATCCACGGACTTCACCGGTCAGCAGAATCGCATCCGCCCGTAAAGAAGATCTGAAGCGCTTTCATGACAAGCAGGTGGTGGTCCGCCTCGCAACCACAAGACGTGCTGCAAAAAAGAAAAAAGATGATATTCAGAACGCGCTCCAGCAGATGGTGGTTGACGGAATCCTGCGCGGCATCCGGGACTCGATCATGCGGACTATCGACAATGTTGTCGAAGGTACCAAAAAAGCGTACAGAACCGCCCGCATCGCAACCCGAACAAGGATAATTAATTCGCGTCCTGTCCAGACCGCTATTAATACTCCGACAGCCCGGAACACGGCAGCATCGCTGCAGCAGATGCGAAATTCTGAAACATATAAAGCAATCTCAACCAGAGCAGGCCGCATGATTGAGAGCGCTCCTGAAGCAGTCAGGTCAGTCGGCAGAAACTTTGTCCGGGTCGGCAGCAGAGTAAGCGAAACGAGGCTTGCCCGCTGGACCGGCCAGGCTGGCGAATACGTGGGTACCAAAGCAGTACAGGCAGCAAAGGCAACGCCCGGCTTTGTACGTAAACTGCCAAGCCGCAGCTGGAAGCTGTTTAAAGGTGGTGTCGAACGTGTACCTGCTGCTGCAAGCGGTGTGACACGCGGAGCGCTTGCGGGAGGAACAGCATTTGTAGTCCTGGGTGCCGGCACACCGGCAGCACTTGCTGGCGCTGCTGTCTTTGCAACCACAGCTGCAGTAACGTATCGTGCCTCACGACTGACAACACTTGATACAAAAAATCTTAAGACAGCAACCTTTGACTGGGACCCGGATGCCTTTAAAAACGGCAGGGTGAGTGCAGATGTGCAGCGGCAGATCACCGAGCGCGGCAATATTTACCGGGGAGCAACAAGAGTTTTCAGAGCGCTTGATGCAGGCTTCACTTACGGCTCACTCGGAGCACTCGCAGCAACTTTGTTAGGTGGCAACGCGTTGCTTGGAGCGGGAGCAGGTTTTGCAATCGGTGCAGGCGGCAGATATCTGATCGACCGCTATGTGGGCAGAGGAGTTGCCGGCATGCTGCAGGGCAAGGCTGGTTTTCTGGCCAAGCTTGCTGCACTGCCAAGTCACTCTGTCTTAAACCAGACATTAAGCAACCAGTGGTTTATCGAAGAGATAAGACGCGTAAACAGCGAGTACAAAGGCGACTTCAGCCGCTATCTCCAGGAGAACTGGACCTTTGGCGGCGGTGGAGGAGCACTTGGAGACATTGGAGTCTTCACCAACTACATAGGTGCTGCGGCATATATTTCCTCGTCAAATTCTCTTATGTCGACTGTGTTCCGGAACTCATTAGGTTCCGGAGGCAGATGGGCTGCCTGGGGCAGTGCATCGCGCAATGTTCTCTCACGGTTTGGTCTTACTACAACGCCCTTTCAACCAGGCGGACTCACACTTGGCAATGTCGGCCGTGCCCTTGGAAATATCGTTAAAGCCCCATTTCAGGCGCTCGTCAGCGCACCGGTTTCGCTGGTTACAAACCCGCTTACAATCGGCATGGTTGCAGGCACGGTTATCGGATCACTACTTGGTGCCGGACTTGGTGCCGGTCCAGGGGCTTTGCTTGGAGCTGCAATAGGTTCGACCGTCGGTGCCATCGCCGGAGGAGTGATTGCAGGTGCACTTGGTATCGGCACCGGAGGTGTCGGTTTTGCTCTGACAACTGTTGTTGTAACGGTCACCACTACAGTCGGGCAGTTGTTCGGGCAGTTTATCGGCAACCTGTTTGATACTGCAGTAAATGATGTTGTTGAGAGTTTTACAAGCAGAATCTCCGGCTTCTTCAACAGTCTGATGGGTATTCTCAACCTTCTGCGTCTTATGACTCAGGGTATCAGCCCCGAAAACGCACTGTCTGCACTGATGGGACTTATTGCCCTGTTACAGGTGATAGAACGAAACTCCGAGCAAGGTGGAGAAAACAAGGCAATCGAGGACACGAGATCTGATGAGGCACGCATTCATGGCGAAACAAGAGCAGGAGGCTTCATCAGACTTGAACACTACAACATCGCACTTCTCGATACAGAGACTGAATCATGGACAGATGAACGCATCATGATACTTATGCAGGCACTCGAGCAGAAGCCTGATGCATTCACACGGCAGGGTGAGCAGGTGGTTCTCGCCATCGGTCGCGAAGACGCGCTGGCGGATGACGGGTTTACACTCATTTACATTCAGCCCGAGGCATTTAATCTGGGCTACCGTCCGGACTATATTCTGGGATATGCACAGCAGGCACTGCTGCAGTAGTTCAAATTACTGATCCTGATCGTTTTGTGAGGCAAGACCGTAACTGCCGTATGGCTTTGCGTTGTCATTATCCACCTTATCTGTGTACCCCATATCCGTGCCACCGGGACCCACCGGCGAACTTGCTGTATCACTGTCTGCACTTTTTAGCCAGTCCGGGATCTCTTCATCATCGCTGTAAATACTCGGCATCGATACCTCCGGAGAATCGAATGAGCCCATTCCTGTATCAGCGGTGACCGGCTCAGGAGTCGCAAACTGATCTTCTGATCCGACAGTCTGAGATCCGATTGAGGGTTCAAAGCTTTCTGACACAGGAGGTGGTGAATATGTCTGCACAGGTTCGCTGTATGCGGGCACATCCGGATTAGGGACAAGCGGAGCCGGCTCAGTGTATGTCGGGCTGTAGTCGTAACTTGTTGTCTGCGGATAGCTTTCCGGTGCGTAAACAGACTGTTCACGTCTGCGGGATATCAGAGTATAGGCAAGCCACGGAATAATCAGAAGCAGCAGTCCGCAGCAAAGTATCAGCAGCGCCAGCGAGAGCGTATCCCCGCTGAGGTTATCCCAGGGGTAGGTCACACCGCTGCCGGAACCATCAGGGACTGAATCCGGAACCGAGTCAGGCGTAGAATCAGGATCGTCTCCGACCGAGAAAAACCACTCCTTAACAGTTGTTCCCCCATCGCTGTCGGTAACGCTGACTGTTATCTTGTGCCGGCCCGGAGCGAGATCCTCAGGTACTTCACAGGTGAAATCCGGGGCATCAAAATCACAGCCACTGAGCTCGGATCCGTCAAGAGTAACACTGATATCCTCATTCAGCACCTCAGTGCCCTCTGGTGCGGTAATCTGCAGTTCAATGACCGGTCGCCTGTCAGCACTGACCGAGTCCTCTGCCGGGGATACTATTACTACTGAAGGCACCTGCTCGCCACCCTGGGTGTCATTGCTGAGGGTAAACTCTTCACTGATTTTTTCGAACGTATTGCCACTGTTGTCTCTGACAACCAGCCTGAGCCGGTACTGTCCCGATTCAAGACCGGTAATATCCCAGTCATAGGTCCCTGGATTACCGGTAAAGCTTTGCAGCTGTGTCCAGTCGTCACCGTCCTGTGCATAAGAAAGTGTAAGAGAGGAGGGTGAAACCCTGGTTATCGTCCATGAAACGGTTGTATTATCCTTTGTAATTACCACATCCGAGGTCGGTGAAGTAAACGTGATCTCGGGTTCTGTCACCTGCGGCGGAACAACATTTAGTGTAAACCGCTGCGTGGCAGAGCCTCCAAAGCCATCAGTAACAGTCACCGTGATATCGTAATTACCAGGGGTATTGATCGGACTGTTGGTATAGATCTGACCGGTAGTACGGTTCATATACAGGAAGAAATCGCCCCCTTTATCGATCACGTAGGTAAGAGAATGTCCGTCAGGATCGTTTGCAGCAACCTGATAGGTAAAGTCAGCACCTGTCGTAATAGTCATTGCCGGCGGCTGCGAGGTGATAACGGGAGAGCGGTTGGTATTGCCGATTATCACAGTATGCTTGTCGCAGAGCGTATAAAAATTGTTCGGTGTCTCACGGAATGTCGCGCAGGCGCGCAGGCAGTAGTATCCGTCAGGTATTGAACTCCTGTTCACGATCGGACCGTCAGTATCCCATGACTGTGTGTACGTCTGCCCCTGAACTGAAGCGGTTTTGGTACCGTTTGCTATGGTACCGAAAAACCCGCCATTTGCACTGCATGACTGCGAGAACAGATCAATCTGAAATGGGAGGTCAGATTTGTCAGCCTCCTTCATAAACCAGGATATCTGGCGCACGCCGGTCACAACGGCATTGTTTACCGGTGATGCAATGTAGATCTCGTCATTCCCTTTGCTGACTGCAAGGACGGGGCCAAGAACACCGGCCGCAGCAATAAGGGAGGCGGCAGAAATCAGTACACGGACTGTCAGCATCAGCTGTTTCATTCTTCCTCCTCTTGCGGTTTATACAGATTAGTTACAGTTTCCTGCGCATTATTCAGGTCCTGATCTCCCAGAAGCACCTGGTCAAACGCAGCCTTGACCCTGTCACCATCTGGAATACGCCAGTTCCTGCTGTTGGCAAGTGCCTGCATATACGGGCCCAGCAGTTCATTTGCCTCAGGATCGTTTGTTATTTCTCCCGCCATGCTAATCCTCGGGTAGAGAATGCCGATCGGTCTTCCATTTGCTTTAACTGTCTGATCAAGCGTTTTCAGCTGTTCGGCCTGTGTGATGAACTGGAGAAAATCCCATGCCACCGCAGTGTTCGAACTCTCTTTTGATACAGTCTGTCCCCAATAGGTCGGCCAGTAGATTTCCTCATCATTATTAATACTGCCCAGCTGTGGTACGGGTGCCACACCGACATCAATCCCCAGATTATATTCTTCATTATATTCAAGAACATCAATCAACCGCCAGCTTGGAGCAGCATACATCGCAAGTTTCTTTTCAAGAAAGCTGGCAATATCGATTTTCTGATCTTCTGTCCAGACACCGGCAGAACCGACAAAACTCCGGTAAAAGGTCAGGGCCTCATCAGCTTTACCGATCTGCGCATCACTGGCAAATGTCGCCGTACCTGCACCGTTTGTCATCTGGACACCGTTCTGGAGCAGAAGCAGGTTAAACATATCAAAATTAAACTCTGTATTGTTCGGAAAAACTGCCGAAAAACCGGAACTGATGATCCTGTTGTTAGCATCCCGTCTGGTAAGATTTTTTGCCTGAGTTGAAAACTCAAGCCAGTCATCACTCGGGAACGTATACAGCGCCTCCTGCAGCTTTGCCTTGTTGTAAATGATAGCCAGCGCATCCATGTAGACCGGAATCGCGAGCAGCCGGTCGTTGTAGGCAAAGTCAGAGGTAACAACAGGATAAAAGTCCTGCAGATCAGCCGGCGTGAATGTATTTGACGGAGCGGGGGAGACATACTTTTCGTAGACAGTCATCCAGCTGTTATGCACGGTAAAAATATCCGGCGTGCTAAGCGCATTGTTATCATTGAGGACAACATCAAGCTCTGAGCGGTATCCCTCAACACCATTTCTGACGCCGCGCTGGTCGTACTGGATCGTCACATTCGGATGAAGGTTCTCGTATGCATCAATCAATGGACGGACGTTTTCCTCGGGTTCAAACAGATTCCACCAGATCAGAATAGTCTCTTCAGTTGATCCGCCAGGAGTAGGCGTAGGGTTTACCTGCTGGTTACCGCCACCTGTGCAGGCAGCCAGCGTTACAGCAAGAACTACGGCGGTTGCGGTGTATTTACTCAGCAGTTGTTTCATTCTGTTCATTGTAGTTGAGTTCAACATTTGTTACTAACCGGTCACCCACCTTGACAGCAAATACTGTCCATATCTGTCCGCGCACCAGCTCAATCTCGTTTCCGTCCGAATCGAAGTAACGGGCACGCTCCAGCCGGTCATCCTTCTTCCAGGTTCCTTCAATTACCTGCCCGTCACGCAAGATTACGGCCCTGTCTTCACCAAGCATGTCAATGATTATCCGGTTGTGTCCGTCATTTGCCTCGCCGTAGTTGTGCCATTCAATTATCACATTCTTGGGAGCAATCTGCTCTCCGGTGAGCAGATCAATATCCTCGCGTCCTGCGATAAAGCGCTTATAGGTGTTGCTGGCCTTGTCATAAACAAACCTTGCAGCGTAATCATTGCGGGCCAGAGACAGAAACGCAATGTCAACAGATGCAAAGTTTCCGCGTTCTGTCACCGGAGCGTCATGCTTGAATTTCAATGGTTTAATACTCTGCGCACCATAATCCCATGATCCCGACAGGCGCTGCAACTCTTTATTTATCAGCGAGAAATCGGTGTACAGCGAGTGCACATAGCCTGAAGAGCGTGCTTTTGCAGAATCTCTGTATCTGCTTCCGGCCGACTGTAGTGATTTAAGCCCCCAGCGGTAAATGGCGCCACGGGCATCTGCCTCTTCGCGGTACGTCTCCCATGGTGCATTATCATATCCCGCCTGTCCTTCGTGCAGAATGACCGGGTCAGCAAATGCCGAAACAAACATAATCATGTAGTAACGCAGACTGCGCACCGGTCCGATCTTTTCGACATCCCTGTGCTGGAGGTATACAGGTACATATCGAGTGATACCTCCTTCAGCAAGAAATTCACCAACGATATCGGCTTTTGAAAGACCATGCTGCGGCCTTGCTGCCGTGTGGTTATTTATGGTTATCGCAACAGGATGCTGAACGATCATTTGATCGTACGCGTCTTTGGTCATAAGTGTTCCATTTATAGGGTTTTCATGATCCTTAATCTGGGCCGGGAGCGAAACTGACTCCAGCACAATATCTTCGGCAGCAGCTGGCGGTATAATTCTGAACTCGGTGTCAAGGTCGATCGGTGTCCGACGTTGTAGCACAGAATCAGCTGCAACAAATCCCGTGAAGACAACGATGAACAGAACCACAAGTGCCGCAAACCGCGCCAGCATCCTAACACTCAGGCGCAGCGGAACAGGTCTGAAGTTCTTCTGCTTTGAAGGAATTGTCGCCTTATCGAGCGTAACCCGAATTGCACGCTTGTCAGAGCTGCTTCTCTTGTTCATAATATCCATAGTACATTCAATCTGATTTCTTTTCTAGATTTTACATGCTGCCGCTTGGCTTCATCACTAACAAAATCAACTGACCTCGTCCGGAAACTGATTGTATTCTTCATAATTTTTGCAATCTTTGTTTTCATATTTGATTTCATACTTGCCCTGATCTCTCCGGAAGAACGTGATACTCCGTTGCCGCGCAGGGACAACAAGGGGTACGTTGAAGCCAATAATGCCCTCGGGACAATCCCGCGGTTTCCGGTACGGTCTCTCACTCTTGCTCCTGACACAAGAGCATCATATGCCTTAACAAGCGCGCTGCCAGAGTTTCCGCCAACTGTAAATGTATACCGTATCGATCGTCCGACAGAGACGTTCCTCAGTGTGCCGAATGCCCTCAAAACCGCTGCAGCACTTGGATTTGATCCTGACCAGTATCAGAATACATCAGATGATGTATTATTCTGGTCAACACCCAACAGTACAAGGACGCTGACATATAATAAGGTACTTGAAGACTGGCTGCTTGAAGTAAATCTTGCGACCGATCCTGCCGCACAGCTCGATGACAAAGAACTGGTTACTATTCAGGACTTTTACAAACAGGCTGCTGTCGGCATTATCGGGTCACTGGGTCCGGAGTCAGGAATGTTCAGCACTGACACTGTACGGGTTGACTATATTGATATTGATGCGAGTGGAAACTATACACGTTTTGTTCAGCCAACCGATGCACGTTATGCCAGGGTTGCACTATTCAAGGCCCTTGAATCGTCAAGTCTTGTAGAAAACTACCAGCCCCGCGAAGGCGAGGTTGCATCACGTCCCGTAACCTCAGAAGTGAGAAAAACAGCGTATATGAGTGCTCCTGCTGAGCTGGTGCTGCAGGGCAGTGCTGACGAGCCTGATGAAGACATACTTTCATATAAGTACCGTGAATTTCTGCCAGCAGACAAAGGAGTATATACCCTGATAAATCCCGAAACTGCATGGAACAACGTTCAGGCTAACCTGGGATATCTCTATTGGCTCAGGCCCGAGGACAGAGACGTTTTCGACCCTTATGAACAGGTGGTTGTCACACGGTTTGATGCTCAGCCCGAAAAAACCCGAATAATCTATCTTGAGCCGGACAACTGGGATCCTAATCTGCCCTATACGCAGTTCCTGCAACCGTTCTATATCTTTGAGGGTATCGCGAGACTCCAGGATGGCCGGGAGGCGGAATTTGCATTTATTGTCGAAGCATTGAATAATAGTTCCTATAATAACGGGGACTAAAGACTGCCCTTTTCTTTTTGTTTACCCACTTTAACATGAAAAAGCATCCGGTAAAGTACATTTTTGTGTCCGGAGGAGTACTCTCTGGGCTCGGAAAGGGCGTCTGCGCGGCCTCTCTTGGAATTCTTCTGCAGAAACGCGGTTTCTCAGTCAGCGTGATCAAATGCGAGACGTATCTCAATGTCGATTCAGGAACAATAAACCCTATTGAGCACGGTGATCCCTTCCTCTGTGAGGACGGTCTGGAGGCCGATATGGATCTTGGAACCTATGAACGCTTTCTGGACATAGAAGTAGGTCGAAAAAACTTTACAACCATGGGCCAGGTGTATCAGAAGATCATCAATGACGAGCGACACATGCGCTATGAAGGTAAGACAGTAGACGCAATCCCTCACATCCCCGAAGAGATAATTCGCCGCATTAAAGTGGCAGCAAAAGGCTTTGACATTTGCATCATCGAGCTGGGTGGCACAGCAGGCGAGTATCAGAACATCTTCAATATCGAGGCGGCACGCATCATGAAACTAAAGCACCCGAAGGATGTAATCCATGTACACCTCAGTTATGTACCTGTTCCGGCACATCTTGGCGAACCGAAGACCAAACCCACACAGCTTTCACTGAGGCTTCTTAACCAGGCGGGGATACAGCCGGATTTCCTTGTGGTGCGCAGTGAAGTAGAGATCGATAAAAAACGCCGAGAAAAACTGGCAATAAACTGCAACCTCAACTCAGACTATATTATCAGTAATCCTGACCTCGCAAATATCTATCTTCTGCCGCAACTGTTCAGAAAGCAAAGATTTCATGTCAAGGTAATGAAAGAGCTCAATATCAAACCACCTCGCACAAGAACAGACCTGTCAGACTGGCAGGCGTTGCAACGACGGGTCCGCGGAAACAGCAAGACACCGGTAACCATAGCTATCGCTGGAAAGTACTTTGCAACAGGCGATTACGAACTGTCGGACTCATATGCATCACTTCTTCATGCACTACGGCATGCCTCATGGTATACGGGTATCGATCTCAGACTGAAATTTGTAAACACAGAAGACATTGAGAAGAAGGGGATTTCAATGCTCACAGATACATCCCCGGACGGAATAATCGTACCAATCGGCTGGGGCAACAGAGGTGTAGAGGGGAAAATATCCGCTATCAGGTATGCACGTGAGAGCAAAACCCCTTATCTGGGACTCTGTTATGGAATGCAGCTTGCTGCAGTCGAGTTTGCACGCAATGTTGCCGGTCTTAGAAATGCTCATACAGAAGAGGTCGATCCGGATACAGAGCACAAGATTATTCACAGTATTCCGTTTAATAAAAAGTACCAGACGATTAAAGGCGAAGGTGTGTCCATGAGACTGGGTGCATTTGATTGTGTACTCAAAGAGGGAACCCTTGCAGAACGTGTGTATTCAAAGCATGATGCCTGGAAGGATAAATCCGGTAGAATCATAAGCGAGCGTCACCGCCACCGCTTTGAGTTTAATAATGAATACAGGGCAATACTCGAAGAAAAAGGTTTCGTCATTTCTGGGACCTCTCCGGACGATTTTTTTGTAGAGATGATCGAGTTACCAAAAGCCCTGCACCCGTTCTTTATTGCCACGCAGGCTCATCCTGAGTACAAATCAAGGCCACTCCATCCTCATGCGCTCTTCCTTGAATTTCTAACTGCTGCAAAGAAAGCCAGGAAAAAGTAGCCGTCGGAGTAGCACATTGTCCGACAAAAACACACCTGACTCTATACCCAGGCTATACCAGCTAACGTTTTCTCTTCCCGTTTTGCATTATTACACCAGCATAGCGCGATAAACAGGAAAAGATACTGCGGTTTCTGCTAAACGAACATATTCTCGCGACACAATGTCGGACATTCTGCCAGGAAGTCCGTTCGCGATATTTTTACCAGCACCAGTCCAATATCGTTTAGATATATCTCACACCGTCTTCGTTTCAGAAATCATAAACCTCGTCCGCTCAGAGCCTGAGTAAAATTTGCTGCCAATATAAGGCGACTGCAAAGCGACCGATAGTATAGAGGCGTAAAAGAATGAGTATACAGACAGATAATATTAGTTAGCCAAGGTAAGCGTACGATAACCAACTGTACTTGCTGTATAGATTATTGTAGTAACTATCGGCTTATTCTAAAAACCTTCATACACTCTGCCTGCTTTTAAGCAGCTAGAGAGAAGAACCAGTATCGAGAGACCGATCAGACACCGAAACTCATAAAGTATTTATTTTCATATCATGCAATTATCTCAACAGGCAGTCAGACATGCGACCTTTGCAACACCAGCGAGGTCTAAACCGGTACTAATGTACAACAAATATGTGATTGACAATCATAGCGTCTTGGATGTCTGTGTAGTATTCTTGTACAGAAATCTGTCAACGTCGTTTGCTGCGACGTGTTGTGTCAGTTTACTCTATATACAGGTCGTTTGTCTCTCTGATATATTATTTTCTTCACTGTATACTCTCACTCAAAGCCCTTTGGCGATGAAATTTGCTTGCCGGAATGCAAAATCGTATATATCTGCAATGTCACTAACACATACTATATACTAAATTTGTTTCTGTGTCTGAGAGTCTCCGGTCAATGTAGTCATGCCCATTGCAGACCGTGTATTTCATGAATAGAATCCGGATCGATTTTTACTGCTCAGCTGTTTCTATTCCGAAGCCTATAGCCGATCCACCAACACAGGTAGCGCTGACTTCTACTGTGCGACAACACTTTTCGTGACACCTTATGATCCGATCGATATTGTCAGTTATTTTATCCTATGCGTCAGATTATATGACCATACCCTAGATCAATAGATGCATTGCTAGTTCAACACTGGGTGTAATTTTGATTCCATTAATAATGGTTATCAGCAATCCCCATAATCTAAAAGCTAATTAGACGCGAAAAACTAACACCTGATACCACATACTTATTAATTGAAATATCCTTCTTGAATGTTGCCATTAGCAGAGAGTGCTAAGAAGAAGATTATCGTTATGCACGCACAATCCGGGTGGAAAAGCCACCGCAGGTTCTGTTTTACCTGCATACAATTTCGTGTAAACTGATACCAGATACTACGTCCGATAATTAGACATGTGTGTGCAGCCGGGTACTCTACAATTCCTTAATATCCTTCCGGCACATATTAATTAGTGTATTTATTCTGTGAAACTGAGCAACCTTAAGGTATGAGACGCAGGGAACCGTCAATAATCTCGATAATCGCACTGCTGATACTGGTCATCGGTATTCCTGCAACAATTGTTGCAATCAACCTTGGTTTTAATCCGTTTGCATTTGCCAGCCCAACAGAGTCTCCTGCCGAGCTGGTTGTTGCAAATGTCACAGACACCAGTGTAACGGTCTCGTTTCTCACTCCGGCAGCACCCACTGATGCGCTTATCAAATATGGGACCGCTGCAGATGCACTAAACCTCATCGCTTCAGACACACGCGACCTGACGACAGGTCAGTCAGGGGCTTACCGAGTGCACACATTTGAGATCAGCAACCTGAACCCGGGTACAGAGTATTTTTTTGCGCCGGTAATCGGAGGAACAACCTACAACAACGGAAATACACCGTACTCGTTTGAGACGTTCACAACGCTTGACGCTCCGGCTGTCCCTAATCCGAAGTACGGTTCGGTCAATCCGACCAGCGCAGGTGCACTTGTTCGTGCACATGCAGTCAACGACGGTACCGTCTCTACTCCAATCTCAACACTGACAGCTGATAACGGTACGTTTACCTTTGATGCGGGATCCCTGAGGACACAGGATGGTGAGGTGTTTGACCTGCAAGGGGCGGAGGTGATTGCAGTTATTGCAACCGAGGATAATGCACGGGGTGGAGTCCAGTTTGATGCATCCGCACAACCCGGCAGGGTGGCTATCACCGGAAACTCAACCCTGGCTTACTCTCCTGTGCTGACAGCGCTTCCGGAGACAGGGATCACCGCCACACCTACATTTACAACCGGATCGTCACCGACAACAACACCGACAGTAACCGTTACAGGCCAGCCAACGGCAACTGTAACTGCGACTGTAACCCCCACTGTTACAGCCACGACCTCACCCGGTGAGGATGATTCCGTAATCCTTACTGCAGCATACAGCGGTGGACTTGAGCAGACAGACTCCAGTGCACCGCATACCGTTTTTATCAGCAATCTTTCAGTTAACGGTTTTACTGTAAACTGGCTCACCAAGGAGCCGACGACAGGCGCAGTGGTGGTCAGCAGTCAGAGCACACAGTATCTGGATAATCGCGACACCTCTTCAAGCCAGAGTGCACGTTACACGCATATGGTTGATATTGACACATCCGATGCGGATCCTGGTGACCTGATATCATTCCAGCTGACTTCAAACAACAAAACATTTTCAGGCATCGAGGATTTCCGTTTTTCGGTTACAGTACCCGAGATTTCGGATTCCCCTCCATCCCCGGCAAGTATTGAGGGTACTGTGGATACCGGCTTTACCAGGACTATCGACCGCGACCTGATCATTGCAGGTCAGGGTTTTGGGGGCGGAACAACCTGGTCCAGTATTCCTGCACCACAGTCTGGAGGTTTTTCGCTTAGTTACGGTGACCTTGTTGATCCTGACACAGGATCATACGTCAGCCCGGATCAGATCAGGATTGTTGCCTATGGAGAATACAACAGCTCCGATACCGCCACTGCAGATCCTGATGAGACTGTCGCACTGGACCTTGAGCCAGGTGTCAGTTTTACCGATCTTCGGCAGAGCAGAAGCTATTCATCACCGCCCAGGTTTACCGGTACGGCTCCTGCAGGCAGCACTGTGCTGATCGATGTAAACGGAACAGAATACTCAGCAACAGCAGACTCGGGCGGTCAATGGCGTCTGAGTGACCTCAGCTCCCTGACCGCAGGGCAGAACACAATTAGCGCTTCTGCGGCTGGTGATATCGTCGCCACAACATTCTCACTTGACCTCGAGCTGCTGCCAGACACGGCGATCGAGAACTGGGGAAATCTGGCGGCCGGGGCGCTGCTTGTTCTGGCGGGACTGGTAATCAAACGTATTATTACTGTTACCCGTTATCAGCAGAGCAGAGGGTAGGGTATAATCACTTTCAGTTAATCAGAATCTTCCATGATAACAATTCTTCAGGGTGCGGTTATGGGCGTAGCGGAACTGATCCCAGGCATCAGTGGCTCCACACTAGCACTGACAATGGGCATTTATGATGACTTTGTCGACCTTCTCCATGACGTGTCGGTTCTTTTTCAAAACTATAATTCTTGCTGGTATCGGAAAAAAACGACGCTCAGACATTGTTACTGCATTCAAAACAATCAATCTGCATTTTGCTGTTCTGCTGGGTATCGGAACTGTGCTTGCAATCGGTCTGTTTTCAGGAATAATGAGCACTTTGCTTGATGAGCATACCAGCAAGGTCTACGCAGTATTTATGGGTATCATTCTGGCTTCGCTTGTTATTCCGTTTCGAGAACTGAAAGGTATCACTATTGAAGAGTTTACGCTTACTGTCGTTTCGTTCGTTCTCTGGTTTGTGCTGTTTGGACTGACACCTTCCGAAATTGAACATCCCCATCCACTGCTCGTATACTTTGGCGGCATCGTGGGTATCACCGGACTGTTTCTGCCGGGTGTCAGCGGTTCATTTATTCTCCTGATCCTGGGACTGTACCACTATGTTATTGACAGCGTGCGCGATACATTTCGTTTTGCAACGACTTCAGATCAGCTGATCAATCTGATCATCTTTGCCGCAGGTCTGGCAACCGGCTTTATGCTGAGCGTCAAACTGCTGCGTTATCTTCTGGCACATCAGTACCGGTATCTTATGGCGTTTGTGGGGGGACTCATGCTGGCGTCAGTACGCGTATTATGGCCATTTACAGCCGGCAATCAGCCTGTTGCGCCGTGGGAGATCACAACGGCAGAGCTTGTACCGCTTGTATTACTGTCCGTGTTCTCAGGTGGTATCACTCTTTACATCGCTTCCAGGGCTGACCTTAAGGATGCTGTATCTAACAGCCCCAGGAGGTAAAAGGAGCCGGTAATCAGAAGCATCTCGTCATCCTGAAGCTGCGCGACAGCCTGCAGCACAGCCTGGTTTACATCGGTGTACGACGTCCTCGTCACACCAGGTAAAATCTCATCGAAGATCAGGTCAAGTTCGGCAGCAGGCACAGATGACACGTACAGGTCCTGTGTTGCCGCAAAATCACACAGATAGACCGCCTGCAGACGGTCCTTAATTGTCGAAAGCTGGCGTACCGCATCTCTGGCACGGACTTTGTCTCTGCCTTTCTTAAATCCTGTCACAAGTCGGATTTTGACATCAGGATCAATCTCATCCAGGGTCCGGACCAGTGCGGCCATCTTATCTGCATTATGAGCAACATCGGTAATTACCAGAGGATCTTCTGAGAAGATCTGGATACGGCCGTTAAGCCTGGTATCTTGAAGGGCTAAAGCTGCATGATCGGGGTTAAACCTGTCCCCGAGAAACTCGGCAGCAGCTGTGAGCGCTACTGCAGCATTTTCAGCCTGATGCCTGCCATGCTGTCGCAGCGTAACTTGCACCTGGCGGTCTTTAGTGTAGGTAAACACTGTCCCCGCCCTGTTTACAGTAATATCGGACGCAGTAAAGTCTCTGCCTGTGCGCAGCAGTGTTGCATTCATTCTGACAGCGTGATCTTCAATGACGCGAAGGACAGAACTGCTGGTTACACCTGTAACCATTGTACGGCTGGGCTTAAGGATCTGCACTTTATCAGCTGCGATCTCTTCGACAGTGTTACCCAGAAACTCCTGATGGTCCAGTCCGACCGAAGTGAGGACAGCGACCTCTGCATCAATAATGTTTGTAGGATCAAGCTTCCCACCCATTCCGACCTCCAGGACTACCGCATCAAGGTGGCGTCTGGCAAACAGAACAAATGCCATTGCCAGTACAAATTCAAAATAGATCAGTGTGACACCGGTTTTGTCCGTAAAATAGTTATCATGTGCTGCCGCCACTTCGTCAAACACAGCAGTAAATTCTTCTTCACTGACTGGTTCACCATCGATGCAGATACGTTCCCTGACCGAAAAAATATGAGGAGAAAAGAATGATCCCGTTTTAAGACCGTGTGAACTTAGAATCTGTTGCGTGTATGCTGTTGTTGATCCTTTTCCGGATGTGCCGGCAATATGGACAAACCGGAGTGAATCATGAGGACTGCCAAGGTATTTCATGAATCCCAGAAACCTGTCCAGCGTGTAGTTTTCAATCCAGATCGACTTCTGGGTGTAGGCCTCAAGTCGCTTCTCGGTCTCAATGAATTCGTTGTTTTGCATACCTTATACTGATATATTTTGTAAAGACTTCGCTCGGCATCCGTTTCAGAACTATAACAAAAAGTTTTACCTTAACCTACACGTGCTTATGCATTCAACAGAAATTCGCAAGCGGTTCTTTGACTTTATGATTTCACCGCCACGTAATCATACCGAGATTGAAAACGTCTCACTGGTTCCGGTCAACGACCCGACAATTCTTTTTACTAATTCAGGAATGTTCCCGCTGGTGCCGTACCTGCTTGGAGAGGAGCACCCGCTCGGAACCCGGCTGTGCAACTTTCAGCGCTGCCTGCGTACATCTCTTGAAGAAATTGAAGAGATCGGCGACAACAGACATACACTGATGTTTGAAATGATGGGCAACTGGTCCCTGGGTGACTATTTTAAAGAAACCCAGATCAAGAACGTACTGAAACTCTACGTTAAGGAATTCGGACTTGATCCCAACAGGATCTATGTGACGGTGTTTGCCGGCGACGATGATGCACCGCGCGACGATGAATCGATTAAATACTGGAAGGAAGCCTTTGCTGAATATGGTGTTGATGCGGAATTCACTGAAGATATCTACAATATTCCGTCACTTGAAAACTTTGACAAGGAGCACAAGTTCCGTATCTTTCCCTATCCCAAGAAGAAAAACTGGTGGCAGCGCGGTAATGCTGTCGGTGAGCTCGGCGGACCTGACACAGAAATATTTTACGACCGTGGTGTCGTCGAAGTGCCGGAACCGGACGGAAAGGATCACGTAAACTCTGACAGCGGAAGGTTTATCGAAGTAGGAAACAGTGTTTTCATTCAGTACCGGCTCAATGAGCAGTTACAGTGGGAGGAGATAGAACAGAAGAATGTCGACTTCGGCGGCGGATTTGAGCGGGTTGTCATGCTTGCCCAGAACAAGGATGACATTTTTGAAACAGACCTGTTTGAAGAAATCCTCAGCGAACTGGAGAGCATCACCGGCTTCGGCTACAAAGAGACAGAAGGCCTAAGCGAGGAGGAGCAGAAAAAGGTCACCCGCAGTTTCAGGATCATTGCAGACCACATCCGCGGCTCTGTCTTTATCCTGGGAGATGGCGTAAAGCCTGCCAATAAGGATCAGGGATACATTCTTCGCAGTCTCATCAGGCGGATGGTCAGGCGTGCCAGGATGATCGACCTGACTGCAAACTTTACAGCACGCATGGCACAGATTGTGATCAACAAATACAGGGAGTACTACCCGCAGCTGGGTGAGAATGAGGCAATGATCACGGACGAGATAGAAAAAGAAGAAATACGATTCAGCAGCACACTCGAAAAAGGACTGAAGGAGCTGCAGAAGTTTACCGGAATGGGTATCAAGATTGACGGCAAAACCGCGTTTTTCATCTATGAAACATATGGTTTCCCGATCGAAATGATCATAGAAGAGATAAAATCATCTTCTGTCAATGATCCCGGGGATCTGACAGAGGCTGATGTAGAGCGTATAACGGCAGATTTCAAGGCCGAGCAGGATAAACACAGAGAAGAAAGCCGAGCAGGTGCAGAACAGAAGTTTAAGGGTGGACTGGCTGACCACAGCCGTGAAACGACCATGTTACACACTGCTCATCACATTCTGCTCGCTGCTTTGCAGAGTGTGCTTGGTAAGCATGTTAAGCAGCGTGGCAGCAACATTACCGGTGAACGTCTGCGAATTGATATTTCACACAGTGATAAAATTACTGCTGCTGAAATTGCCGAAGTTGAGGAGATCGTGAACAAGGTAATCAGTGAGGGGTACACAGTCGAAAAAAAGACCATGCCCAAAGCAAAGGCTGAGGAGATTGGGGCAGAGATGGAATTCGGTCAGAAATATGGCGACCTGGTCAATGTGTACTTTATCAAAAACCCGCAAACCGGCGAGATCTTTTCTGCTGAGTTCTGCGGTGGCCCGCATGTCGACAACACAGGTGAGCTTGCCGGCATGGGTACTTTTAAGATATTGAAAGAACAGAGTAACGGTTCGGGCGTGCGCAGGATCAAGGCAACACTCGTTACATGACAAAAGCACCACGGTTTACAAATGGCGAGCTGGCACGAAAGGCGCTTCACATCTCTTTTGGCACGGTTCTGTTGCTGACGCTCCACCTGCAGGTGTTTGAATACTGGCATTATCTCGTGCTGCTTGTTGCAGGACTGACCCTGTCACTGACGATTAAGTTCCTTGAGGGGTTTCCGCAGATAGCAAAGCTGATTGCACCCTTTGACAAAGACGACTACCTGCCGGCACAGGGTATGGTCTATTTTTACTGCACATTTGTCCTTCTGCTGACGCTGACACGATGGATGGAACTTCCCGACAGGTTTATTATGCATCCTGTTCTGATGCTCACACTTGCGGATCCGGCATCGTTCTTTATCGGCAAGGGCTGGGGAAAGCGCCCGCTGCCCGTAAACAGACGCAAGACAGTCGAGGGAACACTGGCAGGTATGCTGGTAGCGTCTGTTGCGGGTCTGTTGTTTGTGTCTCCATTTGCAGCAGTCCTCATAGGATCACTGGCCATGATGATGGATGTGGTTGATCTTAAGATCGGAAATCTGGAAATAGATGACAACCTGCTGATACCGCTTGCCGCATTTATTCTGTTACTCAGCACAGTATGAGCACTTTTCCGGACAATTTACTGGACAGCCTCAGCATTCGCAGAGAGGTTCCGCTTGCCCCGTTTACCACCTGGAAGGTGGGCGGACCCGCTGAGTACTATGCCGAAGCACCAGACAGAGATACGCTTGTAACACTTGTCCGTACAGCTGAGGAGCATGCTGTCGACGTTACCATTCTGGGCTGGGGCAGTAATGTGCTGATAGCCGATCGAGGAATCAGAGGCCTTGTTATCCGGAACAGATCAGCACAGATTGAGCCGCTTTCAGAATGTGAGTTTACACCGCGCAGGGAGGATTTTATCCGTCTGCAGCAGCTGGATACTGCAAAATACTACTCATTCAGTGATCTGGATTATCCCGAAGAACCCGGGCCCGGCATGCTTGTCTGGCTCGACAGCGGAGTATCACTGGGCCTTGCGATCAACAAACTGATCAGCGACGGTCTTACAGGTCTGCAGTGGTTTTCCGGGATCCCGGGCACAATTGGTGGAGCTGTCTACAACAACATTCACGGCGGTTCACATTTCATCAGCGAGTACGTTCGAGCAGTTGAAGTATTTAAAGACGGAACGCTGTATCAGCTATCTGCGGACGAGCTCGATTTTGGCTATGACTACAGCAGGTTTCATTCATCAGGCGAGGTCATCGTCAGAGTTCAGATGTGTCTTGCCCGTGGAAACAGGGAGAAGGCGCGCGCAGCATCTGTCGCATGGGCACAAAAGAAAAAGCTGCAGCCGCACAACTCTGCAGGCTGCTGCTATGCAAACCTTTCTGAAGAAGAGAGAGAACGCCTTGGTCTTGAATCTATCGGCTGGGGCTACATCATAGATCAGATCCTTAAGCTTAAAGGCACACAGCGGGGAGGAGCGGTAATCTCAGAGCATCACGCCGCCTTTATCGAAAATACCGGTTCGGCGACAGCCGGGGATATTTTTTCGCTGCTGAAGCTTGTCTCAGATACTGCTAATGAAAAACTTGGCATCAGACCCCAGCTCGAAGTCTTTCTGCTTGGATTCACCCCTGAGGAACGTTCTCAGCTCATTTCCTGAACACAGCATCGCAAAGCAGGGTGTAAACGCCATGTGGAGCAGACACCTCAGTCCGGAGCGACCTGTAGTTATTTACCAACACGACGGGCAGCAGCCTGTAGTAAAACCCTTAACACTGTGACAGCTATCCGGTGCAGGTATGTACTCCATATGTAGACAATGTCGGACAGAGTCTGTTATAATTACCCCGCGCATGAAAAACAATAAAACCACCAAAATCGCTGTACGACTGGAGCCCAAAGAAAAAAAGCTCCTGTTTTACTTTGCAACCAGACTGGGTCTGTCTCCGTCTGCACTGGTCAGAAACCAGATCAAATCAATGCTCTCGGAGCTTGAAGAAAAACTTGCAGACGCGCACTACCTTAATGTCACCAACCTGAGCAATATGACAGGCCCGACATACTCTCAGGACGAGATTGAGAGCCTGTTTGAGGTAACTCATGACTGAAATCACCTATACCTCCAAAGCAAAAGACGACCTTGCACGGATTCACTGGCGCACCAGAGAACGCATCATAAGTATGCTGGCCGGTATCTACGGAAAAAACCCCGTCAAGGTGGGGTTTAAGCAGGTATCAGACACTGAATTAATGAAACTGTACGTTGAGGATCACGTTATCCTCGGCAAGGTGGAGGAGAGGCAACTGAGCATTATCACCGTCCAGAAACGGCAACCGATCCGCATTCCTGAATAAGCGTCTTCAGGATTTGTATCTCTCGACCTGCAGCTCTACCCAGGTGACAGGGTCACCCTGATCGAAGCTCTTGGCTTCTTCCCAGACACGGGTAAGGAAATCTTCCACATCAGCAGCAGGACCGAGCATGCGCTTCCAGTCAGTATGACTGAACATGAGGAGGTAACAAGCCAGCTCTGTCATTGCACGGTATTAATATATACCTATTATACCATCGATCACCCTGTTTTCTCAAGGGTACACCCAGACGAGAGTGTGCTATACTTTTGCTGATGAATACTCCCACAGCAGCTACGAAACCGACACAACACATGCTTCTTGATTTTCACCGCAACCGGACACGTCTTGCTGTGTTTCTTACAGTGGTAACGCTCACAACACTTGCCATTATCCCTGCAGTAAAATTTGTAGGTCCCGACGATCTACCCGCCCCGGCAGCCACTGAAACCCTTGTATTTGAATGGGAAAACCTGCCCACACTCAGACTTGGTCACTACGCGCTCTGGGCACAGCATGACGACACAACTGCATTACTCAAGCGCTTTAACCGGTCCGGCGACACACTGGTGAGCCTGAACGGCGAACCGCTTACAACCTGGCAGGTCTCAGTTCCAGCCGGCAGTACAGAACTATTCGTTACAATCGAGGCTGAGGGCGACCGTGATGAAAACCCCAATCTAGAGATGATGCGCGCCCCCATCACCGGGGATACAGCAGTAATGAAATTCACCGATATGACGGAAGCAGCTGGTTCAGTAATCCTTGCAACCCCGACTGATGGCAACAGCCAGATCAATGAGCGCAGCGGTTTCTGGTTTACCGGACCCCAGGCGCAACAGACTTCTCTGACACTTCCCGAGCTGCCTGACGGGTTTCGCTGGCAGTCAAGGGTTACAAACAGCAGCGTTGAAGTTACCACCGGCATGTTTGAGACGGCAGCAGGTCCTGATGACCTGTCAAAATACTCAGAGACAGGGGCTCCCGGATTTTCATTTCCTGGCGAAGACATGCTGCAGAATCTGCCCGAGGGACTGCTGCCGCCACTCAATCTGGCAAACGGAACCTACACCATTATTGTGTCTGCAGAGCCATACAGCAGCGGGGATTTCACCGGCGAGACCGTCTTCGTGGTGGTTCTTGCCGTCACAGTGCCTGATACTGCAGAAGCACGCTCAGGGATTGAGCTCGTAAACACAGCCCGTGTGCCAGCACTGACAATTCGCATTGAATAAGCCGGCTCGAACAGGCTATACTGACAATTCATGGCAATCCGAATACTTCCAAAAGACGTAATCAATAAGATAGCTGCAGGCGAGGTAATCGAACGTCCGGCCTCGGTAATTAAAGAGGCAATCGAAAATTCCATCGATGCAGGTGCTACACGAATCGACATCAGCATCGAAGCCGGAGGAATGCAGCTGATCGAAATCCGGGATAACGGCAGTGGAATGAACGAACAGGACGCCGCACTGGCTTTTGTGCAACATGCGACTTCAAAGCTTGCAACACAATCTGACCTGGAAGAGATCCTGACACTGGGTTTCAGAGGCGAGGCACTGGCCAGTATCGCAAGCGTAGCAGATAACCGGCTCCACACGTTTGACGGCACAACAGGGCCGGTGATTGTTACAGCAAAGGACTCCGAGGTAGAGGTAAACCCCGGCCAGGCAAGATCCCAGGGCACAACACTGACTGTCCGTAATATTTTCGGGTCGATCCCCGCACGCAAAAAATTTCTGCGCTCGGAAAACACAGAATACCGTCACATACATGACACTGTAACCGCTGCTGCACTGGCACATCCTGCTATCGGATTCAGCCTGCAGCGTGATGGTCGTGAAGCACTGTCTGTCCAACAGGGACAGACCCCTGCAGAACGTCTCGGCTCGCTTTTCTCAAACATTGATCCTGCCAAAATGCTGCCAATTCATTATGATGGCCCCGGCATTTCTGTCAGCGGATTTGTAAGCCATCCCGAACTCACCGGCAGGCGAAGCGGGGTTGAATATACTTTTCTGAACAGACGGACCATCAGAGATAAGCTTATCAGCAAAGCAGTGCGGGACGGTTTCCAGACAAGCATACCGGGTGACCACAAACCGCAGTTTGTCGTCTTTATTGATATTGACCCTGCGCAGGTTGATGTAAACGTCCATCCCCGCAAGTCAGAGGTCCGGTTTACAGAACCCGGGCGTATTTTCACAGCGGTGAGAACAGCAGTTGCAGGATCTCTTGAGAATGCGCTGCAGAATCAGTTCCGGTCAAGACTCGCAGAAGACAGAAGCCCGCAGACATCCTCCTGGCGGCCACAGACACAAGATTCAGCTCAGGTGCAGCCAGTAGCGGCAGCACCTCGTTCTTTTTCTGCATCGATCTACAGCCAGACGCAGCATCCCCGATACGAAGGGCCTGCTCTGACGCTGCTCGACAGCACCAAAGACTATCAGCCATTCGAAGCAGTCCAGGTGCTGCGCACCTACATTGTATTTGAGCGAGCAGGCAGCATGCTTGTTGTCGATCAGCACGCCGCGGATGAGCGTGTGAAGTTTGAACAGATATCACGACAGCTTGCAGATGAAACCCCTGAGACCCAGAGTCTGCTGCTTCCGCTTGAACTCGATCTCGGCTCAACCGAAAAAGCGATTCTTGCTGAACATATTGAGCGGATTCAAACGTTCGGCTTTCAGATCTCTGAGGATGCCGGTGGACAGTATCTTCTTTACGAAGTACCTGCCCTCCTGCGCGAGGGTACAGGAGAAGCTGTTATCAAAGAGATTATCTCGGGTATTGCCGAAAGCGATGGAGAAGGGGACACCGCGTTTCATGCTGCGCGGGAACACAGCATCGCCACAATGGCCTGTCACGGCAGCATCCGGGCCGGAAGAAAACTGCAGCCTCAGGAGATGCAGAAGCTGCTGACCGATCTGTTTGCCTGTGAGCTGCCGTACTCCTGTCCTCACGGCCGCCCGATAATCCGTGAGTATACGCAGGCAGAGCTCGAAAAGGAATTTATGAGAAGAGTATGAACGAACGCGGCAAACAACTGCTGTTTGGAACCATAGTACTTGCGGTACCGCTTGTCAGTGTTTGCTCTCTGGCTGCACTTCAGACCGTCAGTGATACCCGCTACATAAGCCCCGCAGTTGTTCCGCAGCCTGAAGAGCGTATTACTGTGACCTTTCCTGACTCGGGATACTCTGTCAGTGCGGAGATCGCAGACACCACGAGTGAGCGAAGCACAGGCCTGATGTTCAGGCAGACGCTGCCGGAAGGGACAGGAATGCTGTTTGTCTTTCCCGATGAACGTCCACGCAGTTTCTGGATGCGAAACACCTATGTACCGCTGGATATTATCTTTATCTCAGCAGAGAAGAGGATAGTACGGATCCACGAAAACGCCACACCATTGCAGGAGCAGCCCACTTACGATTCTGGCCTTGCAGCGCAATACGTTCTTGAGGTACCTGCAGGGACCTCCGCCTCACACTCTATCCGTACAGGAGATGTGATCAGTTTCTGAAATATTTGATCAGTCTGCCTGATTTTTCCAACATTTTTATCGAGAAAATTCAGCGGTTTTCAGGGGCCCTTGGTATGCATTGCCGGAGTAGTGCACAAAACGTACAACTTTATACAACACACATTCCTCTCCTGTTCACATCTCTTGACTGCCTGTCAGATATTCTGCTAAATTGTAAGCACAATTAAATACAGAAAAAGCAGTAAAAATAGTTAAAAGTGCAAGCAAGAATACTCCGCAAGGAGTATTCTTGTTTTATACAGCGAAAGTGTTTGTTTCGTGTAGACACTCCCCATACATCATCAATATAATAGGGCATACCTGTTAAACGCGTTTCACGCATGAGTTCATACTTAATTCCCACAGTTATCGAAAAGAGCAGAGATGGTGAGCGTGCATACGACATCTATTCACGCCTGCTTAAGGACAGGATAATCTTCCTGGGCACCGGCATCGACGACCAGGTCGCCAACGCGGTCATTGCCCAGCTTCTATTTCTGGAGAAAGAGGACCAGGAGAAGGACATAACCATGTACATCAATTCTCCCGGGGGCGTAATATACTCGGGACTGGCGATTCTCGATACGATGTCATATATAAAGCCCGATGTCAGAACGGTTGCAATCGGGACTGCAGCCTCATTCGGCACAGTCATACTGTCCGCAGGAGCTAAAGGAAAGCGCTTTGCGCTGCCAAATACCATGGTGCACATGCATCAGCCTCTGGTCTCGGGAGGCATTGGCGGACAGGCAAGCGATATTGAAATCGAAGCAAGGGAGATCCTGCGTCTCAAGGAACTGCTGACCAATATCCTTGCAGAAAATACCGGACAGACTCATGACCAGATTACAAAAGACTCGGACCGGGACAAACACATGACAGCAGACGAAGCATTGAAGTACGGACTGATTGATAAGATCATCAAAAACGGGACGAATCAGGTGACTGATTGCAGTCTGAGGCGGTACCTACTACAATGAAGCATCACGGACCGCAGTAGTTTTATTTTATATTCAGTTATTCATGAGCAAATATGTCTCATCCGGCGCAATGAAAAAGATTGCGCTTGTCTCAGGTGCCCTCGCTCTGGTTAACGGCCTTATCGGCCTTGCCGTTGCACTGGTACCTCCACTTGCCTTCCTGGCATGCTTTATTACACCGCTGCTTTGTCTGGTCGGACTCGGAATCCCGGCCTGGGCAGCATATGTGGCTGTCAAAGAGAACGGCTTCACCAAGGACCAGATCACTGACGGTCTGCTTTCAGGAGCACTTGCCGGAGCAGTATCAGGTGCAGTTACCGGTACTGTTGGAGCAGTATTCGGCATCATTAACACACTGGCTGGCGGCGCAAGCAGCGCAGCACTGACTTCTCTTGGAGGTTTTGACACGCCAGCAACTGACGTTGCAGTGTCAACCGGCGCCGGAGTTGTTGGATCGATTATCTGCGCACCTGTTGGAATCATCGTTGCTATTCTGATTGCAGCAGTTATCGGAGCAGTCGCAGGCCTCTTGATCGCAGCCATGACCGAGAAGGCAGGCGCAAAACCTGCAATGGCAAGCAAGCCTGCAGAGCCAGTAGAAGCAAAAAAGGAAGAAGAGACCAAGTAACGCTTCTTTAAGAACACTCACAGTCCCGCTCAAAGCGGGACTGTTTGTTTCTATACAGATTGAATCACATATGATAGTATTAGTAACCGTGATTTTGACACTGTTTCAGTCTGCTTTGCAGTGTCAATGCAGGGGTAGTTAGCTCAACTGGTTAGAGCATTCGCTTGACGTGCGAAAGGTTATAGGTTCGAGTCCTATACTACCCACCAGATTCACGGTCCGACATATACCGCAGCCAGGGGAGGAGCATTGCGCAAAGTGGTACAATGCTTTGTACCTGCCCGACGATTTCAACAACATGAACGAACAACAGTTACAAGCTCTTGAAACGATGCGACACAGTTTTGCGCATGTACTTGCGCAGGCGGTATTGCGTCTCTATCCTGGCTCAAAGCTCGGCATAGGCCCGGTTATTGAAGAAGGCTTTTACTACGACATTGAGGCTCCCTCACGCATCAGTGCAGACGATCTGCCACAGATAGAAGCAGAAATGAAGCGGATCATTGACGAAGGTCTTGTGTTCAAGCAGATCATCATTCCGCGCGAACAGGCGTTTGACACCCTGCACCACCTCGGCCAGATCTATAAGACAGAGCTGCTGCAACAGATTCCTGACGAGACCATCAGTTTTTACAAAACAGGTGAAGAATTTATTGACCTGTGCCGGGGTCCGCACGTGCACGACACATCACAGCTCAGGGTGTTCAAACTGACAAGCATAGAGACTTCGTACTGGCTCGGTGACGAAAACCGGCCCGAGATGCAGCGTATTATCGGGGTGGCATTCAGCCATGCCGCTGAACTGGAAAAGTACCTGAAGGACCAGGAGGACAGGAAACTCCGGGACCATCGTATTCTGGGCAGGCAGCTCGGGATATTTCATCTTGACCAGACACAGGGTAAAGGCATGCCCATGCTGCTCCATAATGGCGTTATGCTGAAACAGAGCCTTGCCAGCATGCTGAAAAACAGAATGATCGATCAGGATTACGAATTTATCGAGAGTCCCGAATTTATTAAAGAGAGCACGCTGCATGCGGTGAGATATCTTGACTACAACCGGGACGTATTCATGCCACAGTTTCAGCTGGAAAACAACATGCACCGTCTTCGGACAGATGCTGTCAGCCAGCTTTTTTCTGCATTCAGTTACAAAAAGAGAAGCTACAAGGAGCTGCCGCTTCGACTGAGTGAATTTGCAGCATCATACGCAAACATACCGGTTAAAGATCTGCACGGATTGTTTAAGACACGAAGGTTTACCAGAGACAACAGCGTCAGCTTTACAGCTGCTGATCAGGCGATCCCTGAGGTCAAACGCATCATAAAAGAGATGACATCCCTGCTGCAGCAGTTTGAACTGAACGACTACCGTATTGCCCTTGGCACCCCTGTACAGGGAGCTAACGGGCAGCACTATATCGGAAACGAACAGGACTGGCGGGATGCGTCCTATATTCTTGAAAAGGCCCTGTCTGAGATGCACATCACAAGCCGCAAGACTGAAGGCGAGGCTGCTTTTTACGGCCCCACACTGCAGTTCCGGGTCAGAGACGTATTCAGACGTGAATGGACGATTGCCTCAGTCGGAATCGATCTTGCACTGCCCAAAATTGCCAACCTCACCTTTGTGACTGCGGAGGGCAATGATGACACACCGGTCGCTATTCATCACAGCTTTATCGGCTCATTTGAGCGATTCCTCGGCATTCTGACCGAGGAGTACGGTGGCGCGTTTCCGACATGGCTTGCACCAGAGCAGGTACGCATTATCCCGATTTCAGCCAAGCACACATCACACGCCAAGGAAGTAGCAGAACAACTGCGTCACAGCGGTATCCGCGTATTTCTCGATGCACGTGATGAGACAATGCAACTGAAAATCAGAGATGCGCAGATCGATCGCATTCCCTACATGCTGATAATCGGGGATAAAGAGATCCAGACAGGATCTGTCTCAGTCAGACCCCGCAGCGGTCAGGACCTTGGTCTGATGCGCACTGACGAATTTGCAGCCCTCATATTTAAAGACAGACCCGGTGCCTAGCATAAAATGATTGAATTATCCTGCACTTTCTGCTATTATCAACACTCGTATAGGTTAATTGTTACCAGCTTTCGCAATATACAAGGGTAGAAACAGCATGAAATACATGAAGCGCGAAGAAGTGCGCTATGCCAGAAATGAATTCATTAAGGCACCCAGATTACTTGTAATTGATGCGGATGGTACACAATTAGGCGAGATCGATACCGAAAAGGCACTTGCAATCGCCAGAGAGCGTGAACTTGACCTGATTGAGGTTGCTCCAAATGCAAATCCTCCGGTAGCCAAGATATATGACTGGTCAAAGTTTAAGTACCAGCAGGACAAAAAGCGCAAGGAGAACAAGAGTAAATCGATCGAACAGAAGGAGATGTGGTTCAAGTCGTTTATCGACACGGGCGACATGCTCCATAAGATCAAAAAGGTAAAAGAGTTTCTTGAAAAAAAGCATCCGGTCAAAATTACCATCCGTGGTAAGGGCAGGGTGACACGTGACCACATGTATCAGGTGATGGACGAGATACTCGCCGAACTGGAAGGTTACATTAAATACGACGGACGTCCAAAACTGAGCGGGCGCAACATGAGCCTGATCGTACGTCCCGACATTAATAAAAAGACAAATGAAAAAGAACAAGATCAAAACACATAAGGCTTCGAAGAAGCGTTTTAAACTGACTGCCACTGGTAAGGTTATGCACTACAAGCAGGGCAACAACCATCTTAAGGCTAACAAGAGTGGCGCACAGAAAAAACGCAGAAGCGGTGATACAGAGCTTGGCAGCAAAACCCAGGCAAAGAAGATTATTAATTTGATGAACGAATAAGATGAGAGTCAAACGGGGTATTACAAAAAAACGAAAACATAAAAAGGTACTTGAGCAGACAAAAGGTTTCCGCCTGAGTTACAGCAAGCTTTACCGCCGCGCACGCGAGGCGCTGCTGCATGCAAAACAGTACTCATACGGTCACCGCAGAAAGCGCCAGGGACAGTTTCGCCGTCTCTGGATTGAGCGTATCAATGCCGGTCTTACAGAAAGCGAAATGAAGTACAGCACATTCATTCACAATCTGAAGACAAAGAACATCGAACTCAACCGTAAAATTCTGGCAGATCTTGCGCTTAACCACACCAGTGTGTTTGCAGAGGTCGTAAAGTCAGCAAAGTAACGGTTCAACTGTTCACATTACTCGTATTTCATGGCTACAGCCAAGCCAGACACGCAAAAGCTGCTGACCGAGCTTGACGACCTGCTTCTTAAAGCAAAGGCGAACATCGCCAGCACCGATTCCGAAGAAGAACTTGACCAGGAGCGCGTACGCTACACCGGTCGCAAATCAGAACTCACCACAATCCTGAGAGGGATTAAGGACCTTTCGGATGACGGTAAAAAAGAGGTCGGAGCCCGTGCAAATGAAGTCAAAGAAAAGGTTCTTGAACTTGTTGAGAAACAGAGCATGGTGCTTCGCAAAAAGTCAGTGGAGCGTGCGAGCAAAGAGGAAGAGCTAGATGTAACTCTGCCCGGTAACAAGATCCCGCAGGGACGAAGACACATTATCTCCCAGATGCAGGAGCGGACAGAAGAAATATTCCAGCGCATGGGCTTTGACGTGGTATACCCCTACGAAATTGATACAGACTTCAATAACTTTCAGGCTGTAAATATTCCCGAAGGTCATCCTGCCCGCGACAGCTGGGATACATTCTGGACCGAAGACGGTCAGATTGCAATCACACATACATCTGCCATGCAGAACAGGGTTCTGCGTTCGCATGAGCCACCGATCAGGGTGGTTGTGCCAGGCAGGACGTTTCGTCATGAGGCTACGGATGCCCGCCATGAACATACGTTTTTCCAGGTCGAGGGAGTTTACGTGGATAAAGGCGTGACGTTTGCTGATATGCTCGGAACGCTGCAGACATTCTTCTCCGAATTTTTCGGTCAGAAGATAGGCATCAAGTTCTCGCCTGACTTCTTTCCGTTTGTCGAACCGGGAGGCATGATCTCAATCGATGTGTCCGGACTGGGAGATTCCTTCATGGAGATATCAAAAGGTACCGGCTGGCTCGAAATTCTTGGTTGCGGCATGATCCATCCGCGTGTACTTGAGATGGGTGGGATTGATCCCAATGTTTACAGCGGTTTTGCCTGGGGATTTGGCCTTGAACGTGTGGTCATGCCAAAATTTGCGATCGAAGATATCCGCCTGATCTACAAGGGTGATTTGGATTTTGTTAGACAATTCTGATGCTGTTATCATTTTCATGGCTTCAGACGTATCTGCCGGACCTGCATACGTTTGACCACAAAACAATTGCCGAGGCTCTCACCGGCTCACTTGCTGAGGTTGAGGGCATCACTGGTGTCAGAAAAGGTCTGAAGAACATCTCAGCTGGCGAAGTTATCAGCGTTGAACCTCACCCCACACACAAAAAACTTTCTGTCTGTGCAGTAAAACTGGCAAACAGTGAACGGACAATCATCTGCGGAGCACCTAATGTTGCAGCCGGAATGATTGTCGCCGTATGTCTGCCCGGCGGGAGCGTTCTCAACCCCAAACAGCCCCTGGGTTCACAGGATGTGTTTATGATTGAACAGCGCCAGATAGGAGAGGTAACATCAGAAGGTATGATCTGCTCTGCCAAGGAGCTTGGTCTGTCTGAATCTCACGATGGCATCCTTGAGCTTGAGCCCGAGATGATCCCAGGTACAGATCTCGTTCCGATGCTGCAGGATACAGTATTTGAGATTGAAAACAAGTCAATCAGTCACAGGCCGGACTGCTTCTCCCACAGGGGGATAGCGCGCGAGCTGTCTGCAATCCTCAACACAGAATTTCAGGAGACACCATCTGATGTATCTCTGATCCCTACAGCCAATCTTCCGCTTGCTGTTGACCGCAAGGTCAGCGCGGAGCTCTGCAGCAGATTTAACGCTGTAACCGTGACAGAGGTTACGGTAAAACAGTCACCGCTCTGGCTGGTAGCCAGACTTGCAGCGGTTGGCATTCGAAGCGTCAACAATGTTGTTGATATCACTAACTTTGTCATGATGGACATCGGTCAGCCGCTGCATGCGTTTGACTATGACAAACTAGCCGATGCCGAACTTACAGTCAGAAATGCAAAGCAGGGTGAGAGTATTAAAGCGCTCGACGGATCCACCTACAAACTCAGCAAAGACATGGTCATCATCGCCGACGGCGCAGGAAAACCTGAGAGTATCGCAGGTATCATGGGAGGAGCCCGGACCGAAATCACTGAAAAAACAACAAATATCGTTCTTGAAGCCGCAAACTGGGAGATGTATAACATACGGCGCAGCTCGCGTGAGCTTGGACTGCGGACAGAAGCGAGCACACGATTTGAAAAAGGCCAGGATCCAAACCTGACAATGGATGGGCTCAAAGATGCCCTTGCACTTGTACAGGACGTTGCCGGAGGCGAACTTGCCTGCGAGCCCGTTGATATCTATCCCGAACCTGTTACTGAGCATACTGTCGAACTTCCTGTTCCCATGGTCAAGCGCTTTCTTGGTATTGACCTTAAAACCGATGCGGTAATTGAACTGCTGGAAGCACTTGGTCTTGAACACCTCGAAGAAGAAAGCTCTGCCGAGAATATCGAAAAGGATTCACAGATATTTCGCATACCCACATGGCGTGGTGATCTGAAGATTGCACAGGATCTGCTTGAAGAGGTAGCCCGGATGTACGGGTACGATGCAATTGTCCCGACCTTACCTGAGGGATCACTAGAGCCGGTTGCGCGCAACCCTGTGTCAGTCGTCAACCGGATTATCCGTGACAGTCTCACCGGCTCAGGACTAGACGAGCTGATCACGTATAGTTTTACAGGAGAAGATGACTACAAGCGGATCCGTCTTGACCACACAAAGGCACTGGCGCTCAGCAACCCGATCTCTCCTGATTTGCGCCTGCTTAGAACAACGTTACTGACAAACTTGACTGCCAAGCTTTTGAGAATGCCAAGCGACACAGCGTATTCCGCTTTTTTGAACTCGGACGCGTTATCCAGAAGGAGACCGATGATAGCGGTATCCATCTGCAGCCGCGAAAGGTGGCCGGTCTGCTGGCCGATGAGTCGGCTTCCGAGCTGTTTTTTTGATGCAAAAGGCGTGATTGAGGTCCTGCTGAAGGATCTGCACATCGATACTGATGCAGTCCGTTTTGTCCCTCTTGCTGAGGAGCCCGGTGCAGGTGCAAGCGCAGCATTCCATCCGGTAAGAACAGCTGTAGTTTATATCGGCGAAGAACGGCTGGGAATCGTCGGCGAACTTCATCCGGAAATACTACTGACAGAAGACTACGACGGCAGGATCAGCGCATTTGAACTTGACGCAGACCTGCTCCTCAAGCATTACAACGAATATGCCACCTACACAAGAATCTCGGAATTTCAGGCTGTCTCGCGCGACCTGAGCTTCTGGGTCGCCAGATCGGTTCTGTATACTGATTTTGTCGGTGCTATTCATGCACTCAACAATCCACTGGTAAAGAATGTCGAGCTTGTCGATGTGTTTATGCCAGCAGGAGAAGAGAAGCGCAAGGGCATCACTGTCAGTATCACACTGCAAAGTATGGAACGAACACTTAGTGAAGAGGATATCAATTCCGCCGTTGAGACGGTGTCTCATGCACTTAAATCTGCAGTAAAGGCAGAGCTGCGCTCATAATACAGAGTTTACCCCGCCCGGACAGATCAGCAGATTACCTTACAAGGTCTAGATTACTGTCACAGTGATCGTATTGGAGTTGATAGTCACTCCCTTTCTGACACCCCGCACCACAAGAGAGTAGGAACCAGGAGTTGCCGGTGTCGCCCATGTGCAGCTGCTAGCAGTGCATGTTGCTCCGGATGCAGTTCCGTTTACTATCAGCTGTATGTTATTTAGCTGTACACCGGTGTATGTGAAATTAACCTGGTTATTGCTTCCTCCCGCAAGAATTGCGCCATTTGCAGGCGAGTCGATGGAGGTGGTACCGAGTTTTTCCAGTGTGATTGATGTTGTGCCGTTATTGCCTGCCGAGTCAGTGACTTTGACCGACAGAGTGTGATTGCCTACGGCAACATCGCCAATATTGTACGAATCAGAGTGGGGCAGGCTGGTTACCGTATCCAGAAGTGTCCCGTCAAAATACAGCTCTGCACTGGTTACATCGGCCTGTGCTGAAAAGGCGTTGAAGTTGACATTCAGTGTCGTCCCGCTGATTACAGCACCGTCAGTTGGTGCTACAAAAGCAGCCCATGGAGCCATAGTCCCACCTGGATTCCGGTTGATATCACAGAACTCGGTCGGGATCTCAGTTGCACCGATATCAGGCCGCGTTGCAATCCACTTGTCCAGATATGACTGCAGGCTGGGGTCCGGCATCTTGTAGATCTTAAGGACAACCTCCATTGCCTGGCCTACGGCAATATCTATATCGCGCGCGACCTTTCCGGGCTGATCCTTACAGACAGTAACCCGGGCTACTGATACGTACTTAGGAACCGCAATGCCTGCGATGGCGAGATCAGATCCTCCGACCCCCTCGCAGCTTGCGCCTTCCTCGGCCGAGCAGGCACCAGCCGATATGACACCGGTCAGGGCGGGGGAACGGTGTCTTAGGTATTGAACCGCCTATACGTTTGACGAACTCGGCAACCCACGGGCGTGCTGTTCTGAATCCTGAGGCGCCGTATCGCATTCCCTCATTATTATTGTTGCCGATCCATCCCACAGCAACGATTTCGGGCGTGTAGGTGGCAAACAGGGTCTCCTGCTGTCCTTCAGATGTACCGGTCTTACCTGCAATATCCCGTCCGTCCCAGCTGTCACCCGGACCGCTGTTGCGGCCGTTAAGGATATGGTTAACCAGATATACACCTCTGGCATCAGCTACCTGCTCAGACTCAGGCTTATGTTCATAAATAACGTTTCCTTCTTTATCTTCAATTTTCAGAATGACTTCATGCCGGGTAAGCTTTCCGCTATTGGCAAGTACACCGTATGCCTGCGCATGCTCAATGAGTTTGACGTCAGCACCGCCGACAGAGATGGACGGTCCATAGCCCTGCGGATTAGTCAGCGTCGTGTATCCCCAGCGCTGCATCTCTTTGACAAAGCTGTCAGTGCCCATTTTGTTGACCAGATAGATCGCGGGGATATTCCGGGATTCGCGAAGATGCCACCGTGCCGAATTAAGCCCGGTAAAGCCGCCTTCATAGTTTTTCGGTTCATAGTTTCCGATCTTGATCGGAATGTCAGGGATGATGGATCCAGGCGTGATAATACCGTCCTCCATGGCCTTGTAGTACACCATCGGTTTCATGGACGAACCGAACGACTGCAGCGTGTCAGTTATGTTTACATTAGGTTCAAACCTGCAGCTGACACCAAGCGTACAGCCGGCTGGCGTTGCCTCAGCAAAATAATCCTTGGAGCCAACCATGGCTACGATTTCACCATTATTGGGGTTGAGCGCCACAAGAGCAGCGTTTTCTCCGCCGTATTTTGATCCGTACTCATTAACTCCCTTAAGTACCTGTTCTTCTGCAATCTCCTGATAATCAAGGTCAAGCGTTGTTGTAATTTTGTATCCGCCGGTCTCTATGTCTGACAGCTCAAAGGGTTCACCCTGATTGTAACCGCGCTGCTGCAGAAGCTTCTGAACATAGAACACAAAGTGGGGTGCCTTGATATCAAACCGGGGTTTGATATAGGTAAGCTCATATGCGCGTGCCTCATCAATCATCTCCTGCGTCAGAATATCCTCGTCATTGCCATTAAGTTCCTTTGCCTTTGAGTTGATCAGGTCGCGGTAGCGTTCCATCTGATCCAGAACATACTCCTGACGCTGTTTAACAAGCTGCTGAGACTGCTCGGGATTTGCAGATTTTGTAGGAGAAAGCTGTGTCGGGTTCTGAGGGATGGCAGCAAGAATAGCCATCTCAGCAAGATTAAGATCCTTGAGGTCCTTACCGAAGTATACCTTTGCAGCAGTAGTGACGCCATAGATATTGCTGCCTTCAGGTGCTACAGTCAGGTACATTTCGAGAATCTCGGATTTATCACGCTCACGTTCGATCTGCAGGGCAAGAATAACCTCTTTGATCTTACGTTCAAGCACGCGCTCATTAGTCAGAGCAGTCTGTTTGATCAGCTGCTGTGTTATGGTTGATCCTCCGCAGGATGACTCGCCGGCACGGATATAGGCAAAGCTGCAGCGCAGGATCGCGGTCACGTCAACCCCAGGGTGGGAGTAGAAATCAATGTCCTCAGCTGCCAGAAACGCCCACTGCAGAAGCTGCGGGACTTCTTCGATGTTTACGGGATCACGGTTTTCGTCACCAAATACACGGTAGAGCTCTTTGCCGTTTCTGTCGTAAATTACGCTGGCAGCACTTTTGTTACCAAATGGTTTATCCCGGCTGGGAAGATCCTCGGTTATACCCTGCACATAGGCCAGTGCAAAAATCAGCCCGACAGTTATGACAATCAGCATGATTGCTCCCAGCGAAAGCAGAGCCTTGCGGACACGCTGGCTTTTAAGGCGCTGCATTATGCTGCGCTTTCCTTTTGACTGCCTGGATTTTTTAGCAGTGCCGGACCCGAGACGCCATTTTTTTGACGAAAAGTTGCGTTTCTGAGAACCGGTAACACGTCTCCGGGATTTATTGCCCGAGCGGGAAACCTTTATCTTGGTTGAGTATGCCATAGGTTATGAACAATCGTTATCTATTATAGCAGTATTTTGCCGCTACAATAACCACAGCGAAAAACCTGCAATTATCTGTCAGGGAACGTTACAGGGGATCAGTCAAGCAGGAATCGCACTACTGCAGTGGCAAATTCTGCTGCGTCAAACAGTGACTCTGTCAGCATATACTCCTGAGAGGTATGCTGCAGATCACCTCTTACTCCAAATCCGTCAAGGACGGCAGCATCCGGATTGGCACGACTGAAGAGATTGGCTTCTGAACCGCCACCCCGGTCCTCGATATGCAGCGTTCTGTCCTGATCCCTTGCTACAGAGGCAACAACATCCAGAAAAGCTCCGGTCGCCTGTGACGGCTGCAGGGGAGGGAAGTCCAGACCGACACTGAAACTGGCGCCGAATCCGTCCTCGTTGTTGATTGCCTCAACCTGCTTTTCAATCCATGCCAGAACACGTTCCCGCTCATAATCAAAGATGTAGCGGATATCGATCTTCAGATCAGCATGTTCTGCAAGTACAGCAAAACCACTGCCTGCAGTGATCTGCCCTGTATTTACTGTTGTCCCAGAGCTGTAATCGGCAACCTTCTCCTCAAGAGTGGTAATCAATTCTGCGGCTTTGAGGATTGCACTCTTGCGCTGTTCCTTGCGGCCAAGCACACCGGAATGACCACCATCAGCAGTTATGGTCAGATCCACATATGCCAGCCCCTTGCGCGATCTGACAACAGATCTGTCCCGCGCTGCTGGTGAGTCAATCCCATCGAGCGTTGACTCAAATACCATGATGAAATCCTGGTCACGGGCCAGCTCTTCGAGCACATGTTTATACCTGTTTCTCGGTCCTTGTTCCTCCTCGGTCGATACTGCCACAGTCACATTCTTCATCTCTCCGGCAGCAGCCAGCTCCCTCAAAAGTGCGATAATCACCATCAGGCCGCCTTTCATATCCTGTGTTCCGCTCCCGGTAAGACGGTCCTTTTGGATTAGAATCCTGTCAGTGTCTGCAGGCAGGATGGTTTCAATATGTCCAGACAGCAGTACCGAGGGCTTTGCCTTGTCAAAGTCGGGGGATCTGGCAATCAGAAACGGAGCCCTGCCGGCAACCTGTCGGCGCTCGATTGCAAGCCCGGTTTCAGCGAGCAGACTCTCGTAGAAGTCAATCCCGGCAGTCATACCGGGTATGTTCTCAAAATGCGTATCAATAGAAAGCAGTTGTATCAATTCATCAAGCAGTCGCTGTCTGTCCATCTGACTGTATTTCATAAATAAGTGCTGCTGCCAGGCTGGCAGATACAGCTATGGTGTCAATGCGGACATAATCATCAGGCGAATGCTCGTTGCCGCCTTTTGGGACCCAGACCGTCAATCACCTGCAGAGCAGGATTGTACGCGTAAAGATTGCAGACATCAGACCAGCCGCCTCGTGGACGTGCACTCACAGTAATTCCGACTGATCTTCCTGCAGTCTGAGCACGAGTGAGCAGATTATCTGTTCCACTGTTCTTCGGCAGGGCAGGCAGGTCGTAGCTGTATCCGTGATCTGCAACCTTAACTCCGGGAACATATGTACGACTGCAGATTTCGGCTATCCCTTCTTTTACCCTCGCTGCCTCGATATTATCTGAGTACCTGCAGTCAAACGCAAATTCGCAGTTTTCAGCAATCACCGTGTTTTTACGTCCTCCCTGAACAAACGCAAGATTGATTGTTGTGCCTGCCTGATAATCAGCAAGTCTATCAATATCTGCCATCATTCCTACAGCATGGGAAATAGCATTACTGCGTTCACTTTTTTGCGACAAAGCACCCGAATGTCCGCCGGGACCATGCACCGAGAGGGTCTGCTGGAATATTCCTTTTCGGGCGGATGCAAGCACAAATTCCCGGGGATATGCAGGGTCTGTGTCAGGCAATCCGCCATCATCAGCTTTTTCAAACCCAAGAACATGTGTCACCCGGGCAGCCACCTCGCGCATCTGATCCTGAAACGCTGGTGATCCTTTTTCTTCACAGGTGTTTACAACCACCAGGATATTTTTAAGTGCTCCTTCTGCTGCGAGTTTCCCCAGACAGGATGAAACCGCGACAAATGATGCCTGCATGTCAGATGCGCCGGGTCCATATACTCTGTTTCCATCTGTACGCACCGGGACATCCTGTTCGGGCGTGAAAACTGTATCCGCATGCAGTATCAACGCGATTCTTGGAGCAGCGGAATCCCATCTCTCAGTCCGAAAGCAGGTAAAGTCAGCAAAGTCCGGATGTGTTGCTGTTTCTGTTATGAATCCCTCGGGCAGAGACTGACCGAAACGCGAGACTGTACGCGCAACACCCTCACGGTTTGCCGTATATGAGTTTATCGAGAGCAGTTCTGTAAGCAACTGCTGACTATACTTGTGCAGAAAGGAATTTGTGCTCAATTTCTTCTTCAATCTGCTCGGGGCGGTATCCAGCTCCAAGCATCGAGATCACAGTAGCATGGTCAAGAACAGGAAACCAGACCGGATCCCGCTGACTGATTTTCAATCTCCCTCCAAGGTTTCCGATACGACCAGCAGTCTGAAGTACCTTGAACAGCATTTCGCCATCATCATCTCCAAGCTCCTTGATAAGTCCGTTGCGCTTGGCATTCATCAGTACACGCAAAAAAGTTTGCATGACATGCTTCACCAGCCCCGTTATCATTTACCTTACGGGCAGGTTTTGTCGGAATCTCAAGCGTGTAACTGTTGCCGTTACGGTAACTGACAGCAACACCGTCTGCACCGCGTGTTTCGAGGATAACCGGTACGCCTGCAAGTACGGATGCACGCATATTGTGTGTATCGATAGTCGCTGATTCATTTCTGGAGGCCAGCATAACACTGACACGTCCGCCCTGGATTGCGCGACTGATGATCGTGTCATCGTAGTTGTATGACTGCGCTATAGCTTCGGCGGATGACTCATTTAATGTCCATGCAAACACCCCATCAGTGTTTGCCTGCCGGTACCCGTCGGCCACTTCTGCGATCACATCAGGGCTGAAGGCACTTGCGACAACAAGATCAGCATGCGTTACGCGACTGCGGACATCATTTGTCACCTGAAAGCGATCACGTAAATCAGTATGCTTGACTCCGATTTTTGGCTGTTCCGGATTGCCGGAAATAATCATATACACTTTTTCAGTTGTACCTGCATGCGGCTGCTGGTAGACCCGTATACCTTTTCTTTCCATATACCGGCTGATTGACTGCGCACCATGGTCATACCCCTCATCGGTGACCCCTCCCACAGTGATAAAATCGATGTTCTGCTCGCCCGTTGCCTGCAGTGCCAGGGCATTACATGCACCTGAGCCTCCGACAGTAACGACTTCACCCTGCATCGGGGAGGTCACATCCGGACTGTATCCGTGTCCTTCGGGAAGGAACAGTGAAGTCTCAATCGTACTCGAACCTAATACTGCTGTTCGACCGTTTTGTGAATTCATGATTTTTTGGCTTACAACTAATTAATAAGAACGGACTCCATCAAATTCGTCCAGACGGACTCCTGCACGATTGGTAAAGCTGACTGATGATGTGCGTGACAGTCCGGTCCCTTTTTCTTCAAGAAAAGCGCTCAGCTCTTCTCGTGCCTGGTCCAGAGGCACAGACATTGCCAGGTCAAACAATGAAACCTTGCCGGCACGTAGCGCATCCAGCGCTCCGATAACATTAGGAGATAGCAGTTTTCCTAGCGCAGCCGTTATAGTCGTTCCGCTCTCAGGATCTTCAGACCTTAATCGTTCTGAAATCCACGCGTAGTCAGCCAGCACCTGCCCTGTAAGCGTCTGCAAAACCCCCTGCATGTGCAGGTATGCCTGTGCATATTCAGGTCTTCGTGCCTCTTCCGGTGTCGGGAATATCTTACTCAGTGCCATCGAGACATACCTGACAGGGGACAGAGGACTGCCGTCTTCTGCCTTTTTCGCAAATGACCAGATCGGATAGTAGGGTAGATCTACTGCCGAGAGCAGATAGCGTGCATCTGCGTTGTAAACCGACCCTCCACCTGTAATGTGACCGGACAGACCTGCAAGCGAATACAGCGAGACCCGCTCAACAGCTCTCAGCGAAATGCCGTATGGACTGTCATCAGCCAGTGCCTCATCCACGGTTACCACTGAAGTCTCACCGGTAACCGGGTGGGTTACTTCTATCTGTGAGAAGCTGTCATCGGTAAACACGGTATTCATTCTGACCCCATCCAGTTCAAGGTTGTACCACGTTCGCAGATCCGAATCCTCATCTATTTTCATGGCCACAGGTTCATACCCCTGGTCTCGCAACCTGGCACGCGCCTGCAGCATCATGTTGGCAAGCACTTCGTGGCCGCCGTTTTTCAGAAGCATCTTATCAATCACTCCTTCACTGACCGTGTAGGCCGCTTCAATCCCAAGCCTCCTCTGCAGCATCAGGAACCAGTTTTCGTGCCCCTGGGCAAGATTGCCGGGCAGCACGATATCAATCTGCTCAAATGCTGATTCTCTTCTGTCTGTGCGGGGCAGAGATTGAATATGTTCAGGTATGGCATCAATCGGTGTTCCATCAGGATTCATTCCGTAGCATGCAAACCAGTCCTCGACAGCGCGCATATCAAGCACCCTGTGTGTTTCATCTCCCAGCGGGAAGTTTCCGGGGTAAAGCTGTCTTACCTGACTTGCAAACTTAACCATGTTTCCTCTTATGTGATCATCCTTGAGTGTATATCCGTTTATTGTTGTCATGCCTTTATTCATGCCTGCGTAATTGTTGGACATGACTGAAAAACTTGCAGTACCCTCCTGATTTCCATAATTCAACAGATCAAGCGCACGCACATCACGCTCGGTCCTTCCCATATCGTGATCCGCACGCAGATTAATATCAATCACACCCATGTGGTTTCTAAGCGCACGAAGCGCAATCAGCTTGCCCAGATTCTTGGGGAGGGGGATTATTGACTGTTCACCTCCGATGACCTTAACGCCGGTACCGAAAGCGTCGTCAGCCGCCTGTCGCATGCGCAGGATGTGGGGACGCAGGTGCGCCATATCGGCCCTGTCCAGAGCGTCATCGTATTCATTATTATGTGCAAGGATATCCTGGTAGTATCCTTCAAGACTTGCGGCAGGTTGATAATTCTCTCCGTTTCTCATAATTGTTGTTTAACAAAAAAAAACCTCCCTTTCGGGAGGTAACATTTATTTATTCTTCTTATACGCCTATGTAACCTCCCATGCAGAATCAGCCCAGACAAAAATGAGCATTGCAATATAGAGGTTGTGACACAGAGACGTATTCATGCAGTTTTTATACCACACAATCAGATATACAGCAACTATATGAGGGCCAAAAGATCAGTAATCACCCTGTACTCACCCTCTGCAGCAGTTTCAGGAAGCTTCCCGCCCAGCACAGGCTGCCTCTGCATGTGGAGAATCTCCATCCGCGGGAAGCGTTCACGCATGTCTGTGAGATTACTCAGTCTGTCATCAACAAAGGTGACCCGTTCCTCATTTCCACCGGCAAATACCTGTACAAAGACCTCCATGACCTCTGGCTTCTGTGCGGCCTCTTTTACAATACTGTACTGATCAAGCAGAGTGTCGAGTCCTGCAGCTCTCAGTTTAAGTTCCTGATAGTCAGCTCCCCCGTGGGTCAGAACAGTAACGGTAGCATGTCTGTCCTTCAGCCGCCTGATAACCGGCAGTGTGTCTGGATAGGCGATCACTTCAGATCGCATGGCTTCTTCAGTCAGCAGGCCGATTCTTCGTGTCAGTGCATCAGTTTGCTCAATCCGATATTCATGGGCGAGTTGTTTAATGAAACCGCTAATCGAAAAGGCACCACCGTGCTGTTCCAGGTAACGGGGCAGGGCAGCGGATACATTCGGGTGAGCGATACCAGTTTGCTGTGAGATAATACCCAGCATATGGGCATCAAGATGCTGTTCTACTTTGACTGCAGTTGAGTCCAGATCGAGTACGTATAATCGTGCCATAACAAGGCGGTAACGATATATCTATTATACAATAATATGATTATTCGAACAAAATGGGTAGAATATTCTGCTCTGTGGTAAACGCCTCGGCGTAGAGGCCTTCTTTCTTACGCAAGTGATAGCCTCTGACTGCTGCTGTTCCTTTAAGAAGATCTATATCTCTTTGTGCTGCCTGCGAAGCGTAGATTCTGAACAGATCTTCTTTTTTCTGATACGTATCAGTGATGTCGACAAGAACATGGGGCATAACCGGGAGAGTTCCCTCACAAAAGAGTACAATATTTGTACGGTGTGGCTCTCCTAATTCGGGTCTGAAAGATTTTGCCGCCCAGCGGAACGCTTCTTTTGCGAGATGTGCTGCTGCCTGATGATCGGGATGCACGTCAGTCAGATTCATGGTAAGTGCAATCTCCGGTCGAACCTTGCGGATGATACCGACCAGCTCATGCATCAGCTCTTTTGAGTACTGCAGATTCTGATCCTCCTGACCAAGAGAGAATGTCTGAGCAGTACCGATAAAGGCACTCGCTTCATCAAACTCAGATGAGCGCATGGCAGCCGTACCCGCCCGATCTGCTTTACCTGCCGAACGCTGATCAACACCTTCGCCGCTATCGGTGAGAATAGCTTCATTGTACTCATACCCCCTGGCCAGAAGTTTAAAGATAGTGCCTGCAAACACCACATGGTCGTCTGCGTGGGCTGTTACAGCGAGGATGCTCTTGTTCATAGTGGCTGTACTATAACGCAGAGGAGTGATTTTGTCCATGCAGAAAGCGGATGAAGGATTCCGGACCACCACCTAGATGGGTGACACCTTCAGGCAGGAGTTGAGGAGCTTCAGATACATCATAGAAATCAGCACCTGAAAGTTCGGGAATCATGATAAACCCGTCACTGCCGGTAATCCCTTCTGCCAGCTGTGAAAACTCATCACCGAAAACTGCAACCTCGTGAGATTTGACGCCTGCCTGCGCAAGACGTTCCCAGATGATCCTTGTATTATCAGTTTTGCTTCCCAGACCAGCTTCAAAGTATTTTGCATCAGTACTTATTCGAACCGTACTGTCCATACCTGCTGTGCGGATTTCATTCCTCAGCCTTTCAAACAGCTCAGGTACAGTCTCATGCACCCCATGCTCGTGCAGACTATCATTCAGCATCTGCATCTCACCGCTCGAGATAAACATTCTGTCACCCCGATGTAACCCTGGAAGCATATCTATTTTGCAGTAATTTGGGCGTGTAAAGACGATATCGGTCTCGTATCCGTATTTCTCAAGAAGCCAGAGATGAAAATTGAATACACCGGTATGCAGCTGCACAAGCTCGTCTTTATCAGGGACCAATTCGGCAAGAGTAACTCTTTCTCCTGTTGAATCGAACGTGAATGTATAAGCACCGCGGGCAAGTCCGAAGTAAAGATTACTCCTGAGTGCCGGGGGTATTTTCTCAACCAGCGAGGGTCCGATGTTCTCATATGAAGTACCGCTGATGACGGCAAGAAAAACCCCCTGTTCCAGCAGGGGGATTAAAGCATCTGCAACTTCTGTCGAATCAGCATACCTGTCTGCGACAGCCGTTCCATCCCAGTCAAACAGGACTGCTTTATAGTATTTGTTGTGACTCTTTCTCACAGTAAACAAGGGAATATAGTAGTATGATTATACATGAACAGCAGCCGGACGTACCTAACGTTTGATATCGGTGCAACAAACACCCGCATGATCCTTTGGGACGGTGATACTGTGGTTACTCAGGAGAAGTATGCCACACCGGTTTCTGACCAGCAGGGGATCCATACGCTACTCACAAAAGCAAAGGCAATACTGGAAGGCAGGTTACCTTCAGGTATCGGCATTGGTGTCTGCGGTCAGGTCAAAGACGGCTCAATCGATGGTGTTCCACCAAACCTTCCCTACTGGGAGAATACTCCTATCCAATCTGTTGTTGCAGAGACCTTTGGCGGATCAGAGATACTCGTAGCGCAGGATGGCATCTGTTCCGCATGGGCCGAGGGCGAACTGCAGCCTGCAGGAAAAACCTACCTGCTGTCAATCGGCACGGGCGTGGGGGGTGCATTCATAGACACATCTGTCTCACCCTGGTACACAATCGCCGCAGAACCCGGCCATATGATCGTCGATATGCGGACTGATGAGCACATAGGACTGACAGCGGGATCACTGACCGAATATCTCGCCGGGGGCAAGGCAGAACATATGTATGGCAGAAGTTTTGACCTGTTTACAGAAAAATCGCCCGAATGGGAGCTGTTTGCCTATGCAGCTGCCTGCGGCATCAGTACCATAGCATCGTTATTCAATCCCGACAGGGTAATACTCTCAGGAGGTGTGATAGAACGTCAGAACCATCTTCTAGCAAAGATAATCAGCAGCTTTCAGGACACCCTTCAGATATTTGATGCCGACAGGATCCGTATCAGTCTAAGCAACATACCTTCAGACATAATAGTCGGCCAGGGCCTGGCCACAATGCTACGGCAGTTACAATAGAGTCATCCCTGATCTCCAACTACACAGTATATAGATGTGATATAATCACACTCAGTCTTATTCTGACGTCGGGCACAGATTATGCCGATAATAAACCGAATAAAATCCAGATCGGATGGTATACCCCATAGTGATTCACGCACAGAGGTAGTCTACCTTGCTGCAGGACAGGGCAGCAGGATGGCAGACTCTCTTGGACTCGGGAAATCGATACCGAAGTACCTGCTCAGGATATCACATATATCTCACCTGATCCGCCCTGTTGAAAAGGGTAATATCGGATCACACCTGACTGCACTGGATCTGCAGGTAACTCACTTCGCCGGTCTGGGCCTGAGATCACAGACAATCGTCACTCAACCCTGGTATGCGGATCTGACCCAGCAGCATGCAGACTTTTATAACCGTGAACTGGGGCTGAATCTTAAAGTGCGGACAGCATTACCCGTAGATACTCAAAATCTGCTGGAGCTCATCAGCTACACCCGGCAGGAGGCACTTTTGTACGGCTGTGACACTGTCTGGGCCATGGCCGATACTGTTCCGGTACTAAAGCCCAGTGACAGGGGATTGTTTTTTCCGACTGATGTGTCTGCTGGCTATATGATGACCAATCTCTACTCATCACACCGGATGTACGCGATGTTTACCGTCCCGGACAGCAGCGATCCCAATGACATGTGGATGGATCTGGATCTTCCGGTGAAGGTTACAAATCTTAACGAGGCCCAGGATATCCAGGCTTTAGCCGGTTATCTTCGCAGCCTGAACCGCGGTGACATCAGAGCAGATGAGGGTTACGGTTTTGACTGGTACCGCAAGACACGACTTAATCTGTATCATGAAAACCGTCTTTTGCGTGAGGGTCATTCCACGACTCCCGAACTCAGAAGCGGCGGAGCAGAGAACTGATCAGTTCACTGTAGTCCTCACTACCTGCTGCGTTAATACCCGCGTTATTGAAAACTCATGGGGAGTCTGGTGCGTGAGTTCTCAGTCTCCGGCAGCAGGTACAATCATCATAAACGGATTAACCCTGTTTTCGCTTGTGCGGATGACTGTCAGGTTGCCTGCCTGTGTGGGTGTTACGGGCTGCCCCATCACAACATCAGCCTGGTTACCTTCGTCATCCGCCACGGCACAGTTTCCATCAGGATTTGTCAGTGTGTACCCGGCAGACATAAAAAACGCAGCGCCATCGTCACTCTGCTGATTACCGCGCACGGCCATAAGATAATCACCATGCGAACCGCTGCAGACCGCCATGATCCCGGACTGTTTGAATACTGCTCCAGCATTAAAGTTACGATCAGCTGTAAACTCCTCACCCTCGTAGAGGTTAAAAGGGGAGGTCATCATAAATCCACCGTTTGCAGCGATATCGTCATGCAGATCCTGTGTAAACGGGCCAACATGATAGTCGCCATCGGACAAAGTAAAGGTAAGGGTTGTGTAGCTGTCGTCTGACTTGAGCGTATCGAGGGTCAGATTACCATACACCCATGTACCCGGGGTTGAATCCTGAATCCAGGGCAGGTATGGCCACTTGAAAAAGTCATTGCTGTAGTCCTCTTCGGCTGCAGACGCCATCACAGATACACCTCCGACAATGTCCTGCCTGCATTCAGTATCTGCGACACACGAATCAAACTCATCAGGAGAAACAAGCCTTGCGGCAGTTCCGTCGAGATTGACGATAGTACCAATCAGTTCATTATTGCGACTGTATTCTGCCCAGATCACACCATCACGGGTCATAACTGTCCTGTCAAACCCGGCCAGGTCCGGAAATCCATCTGTCATTTCTGCAGTGACATCAATCTCTGCTTCTGTAACACCTGTCAGGCCGTACATGCAGGCGTCCCTGTTGTTGAAGGCATATCCCGCAAGAGAACTGGGTATGTCAAAAACCGATCCTGCACCCATATTATCACCCTGCAGAACCTGCTCGAGTGTCTGTCGGATGGCCTGCTGACAGACCGGATCACGACCACTTTCGGCGACAAGATACTTTGCCCAGTCACGTGCGGACTCATCACCCTGCAGCACAGCTCCGGTCATCTGGATAAATCGTGCCGGATCCGTAAGAGCCGCATTACCCATGCCGCTTGCTGCTGCAATACCTCCAAAGCTGATCGCGGCTGTTGCTGCCAGTGCAACCAGTGCCCGGCGCAGTCGTCTGCGTCTGGCAGGTTGGATTGTTTCAGGACGTATCTGCTCATTCATATATATTTAGTATATCATGATTTCGAGATAGGATGAAACGTGCAGATAGCATAGAAAGCATTGACAGACAAGCCTTATCGGTCGCGTTTATCACATATCAGACTCTTCGCTCAGATACCCTGTGCCTGATCAGTCTGGTAATCAGATCGCGGGGTAGCGGCTGTCCAAGATCAAAACGCAGGGTTCCGCGTGCATGGCGGTAGGGAGCAAGCTCATCCTTAAACTTTTCAAGTCCCGAGGTGATCCCGTACAGTCCAAGGTGCGACTTGTTGCCGGAAATATAGACCAGATAGGTGCCATCGAGGTTAAAGGCAGGCATGCCGTAAGCGATGGACTCTGTCAGTCCCGGCTCGGCCTGCATAATCAGTGCGCGCAACTCGCGCAGTCTTTCCTGTGTAGCCTCGGGAAACTGTATGCAGTAGTCAGCAAAATCAACAGGTGTCGGGTTTGGCATGGAATTAATTTTGAAATCCGGGATCAGGGCTTGTACCCCAGCCGTCAAACAGGCAGTCAAATCGGTAGCCGGTCTTATACATCTCTTTGGACCACTCGTTGACCGAATCCTGATCCATCCTGACCGGGTACGACTTGCCGTAAATCTCGTACACCTCGCTGTCCTCAAGGTAGTCCACAGCGTTCTCGATCCCCAGGTTTTTCAGTTCCTGACTCAGCTCCTGCGCTTTATCCTTTGTGTCCGTGATAAATGCAAAGTCGAGTATGAGTTCGCTGTCGGCTGTCACGTCAAGCTCGCGGAGTTTTTCGAGTACCTCACTGTTTGCGTGCTCATGACTGAGCAGACCTGCGTCAAATTCCTCCTCCGTAATAAAGCGTTGCATGGTTTTAGTCCCTTAATATCAGGAGTATAGCAGGGGAGAATGCGGCTGTCTTTAACCTTGGCTTAATCCCTGTCTGGCAGCCAGGCATGAGTTTCCGCAAACAACTGTGTACTGATACCCGGCTCGACAAAGGTGTGTGATGCTCCCTCGATCACAACATGCTGGTGTTCAGCCCTGATTGCTTCAAGATGGTCCTTCCACTGATCATACATATTGTAATTACCTGCGAATATGATTTTCACGGGCACCTTCAGGCTTCTATCTGATTTTCGATCCGTGTATTCATCCACTGCTCAATCAGCTGTCTGCCGAACAGAGTATCCATCCGGTAGCTGCACAGATATGCATCAAGCCCACTGATAAAAGTCATCTGTTTGGAGGCAGGATCATCAAAACCGGTACTGGGATCCCAGAGTACAACACGTTCTACCATTGACTGATCAGCAAAGCAGACGACAACTGCACCCAGGCTGTGACCTGTCAGGTACAGATGTTCAAACTGATTCGAAAAATATTCCAGCACCTTGTTTGTATCGTAAATGTGATCATCAAGACTGACCATAGAAGACTTGCGTGCATCCGCAGGACGGTCGTAGAGGTTAAACCTGACTACCGAGATGCCACGTTCTGTAAAAATAGGGGACAGCGTCTCTGTACTGGTGCTCGTTCAGGCTGCCTGTAAAGCCATGTACAAACACGATTGCCTTATCACTATTATCTGCTCTATCAAGCAATCCGTATATCTTTTTGCCGTCAGCTATCGGGATGGCGAACTGGGTTTGCATGAGCAGAGTATAGCATTTTGAGATTACAAAGCTCTTAGGGGATCAATGAAAATAGAGGAGGCGATGAAAACGTTCGTATAACGAAGGTTAACTGATTGCACACTCGTATTTGTGACTTTTCGTCTTCGACTCAAAGGCAAATACGGAGAGGAAGGGATTCGAACCCTTGAGGACGTTGCCGCCCTGCCGGTTTTCAAGACCAGTGCATTCGACCACTCTGCCACCTCTCCGTGTTGCGTGGTGCAGGTAATTATAGCAGATAACCATACCCCCCTTGCCAGCAGATGACTGATTAATTGATGGATGTGTAGGCGCAGCGAAGGGCACGACGCATGAAAACAACCGCGCATCAATCTGCCGGAGAGTAGTGTGCGTGCGCTAAAGACTCACGCATCAATCACTCAGTGATACCATCCGGCATTCTCTGCTACAATATCCTATGGCAATCTCAGGCGGAACAGCCCACACAATACCATCCGATCTTAAACAGACACTCAGCAAGGACAAGCAGGCGCTTGAGCTGTGGGAGGACCTCACACCACTGGCGCGCAACGAATGGATCTGCTGGGTGATCTCACCCAAAAAGCAGGAGACGCGTGACGAGCATCTGGAGCGTGTCATCAGCGAGCTGAAAGACGGAATGCGCAGACCGTGTTGCTGGATGGGATGCATTCACCGCAAGGACAAAAAGGTGAGTCCCTCAGTTAAGGCGATACTGGATAAGCGTAAAACCGCAAAGACGTAATGAGTGCATAGCAGATCACATGTCCGGCATGATTACGTTCGTTGCCAGCCCGTTACGGCATGCACGATCTCCGGGTAGATATCACTCACCAGTTCATGAAAGGGGCATCCTGCTGTAACGTCACTGTTCTCGACCTCGGAAGCACGTATCATAAACGTGCCAAGCGAGCGAAACCTCCCTGATTCCACTTCAAGGTTAAAGATAGCTTCCCAGTCCGGCATGAGTAATGTCTTTACACGACCTTTTGCCTTCACCTGTCGCTCATAAACCACAGCCGGATTGAGACTTGGTATCATCTGCCCGTCACGCGGAACATCAACGTACATATCCACCTCGGGTCTGAGCAGTCTCCCGAATAAATCCTGATTGATCTCCATAAACGGAGAAATGATCGTACCGTAACTGAACGTCAGCAGATCTGAGAGTTCGCGGTTGGAACATTCCGCATGTGAAAGCACGGCATGGTTTACAACTGCTGCTATGTGCCGGCGTGCAGAATTTTTACCCCGTGTAGTCGCATCATCAAAACTGTCATGATTGCCGCGGATATTCTCATCCATGTAATAACTGCGCATATACCTGCCCGGGAGAGAATCAGGACGACTGATGTAGTGGGCATAGACAAGATCACGATGGTGACCAAGTACAGATGCAACCGTATCAGAGTAGTCTCTTACCACGACCGGCTTCTCCCTCTGGGATAACAGTCCGGATTCTGCACGGTGCGGCCTGTGCAGTCGTGCAAGTGCGTGCATCAGCACATCCTGAAAGAGCCAGGGTCGTGTACGCACCTCCTGTGGATCAGGATTCACTGCCTCGTGTGCTACTGCCTGCATCAGTGCATGCTTCAGGACTTTGCGGCTGTGAGTACCCATATCGACGGCATTATCCTGGGACAGGATTCTGCGTGCCAGCTTTGTCACCATACGCCGTGCTTTGTTGTCTGGGTGTTCAGGGCCTGACATGCAGCGATTATACGGCACCTGCAGCAGCAAGCAAAACACTCGCATAGCAGTGGAAAAAACAGGTATACACCCGGAGACAAAAATATGTATACTCTGTATACCGGTTACCCTTACACAGTATGCCAAAATCTATTCAGGACCTTACCGACATTGTCTGCGCATTTGCAGACGAACGCGGATGGGCCAATAATGACCCGAATCAGCTTATCAGCTCTATTCTCATCGAACTTGGCGAGCTGGCTGAACACTACCAGTGGAAGAGCCGGTTTCCGGAATTTGATAAGCAGAAGAAGCTGGAAGTGGGGTATGAATTTGTCGATATTCTGTTTTACCTTCTCCAGCTCGCTGCAAAGTCCGGCATTGACATTGAGGCGGCGTTTGACAGCAAACTGCCTAAATTGCACGCCAAATTTCCTGTTGGCCAGACCGATGAGGAGTTTGAGAGAACCAAAGAGGAGTACCGTCGTACAGGCAAAAACAAGCTTTATTCCTGAAGTGCAGTCAAGCAGCCATGCTACAATATAAAGGCTCCTGAGGCCACGTTTATATTGCAGATTCAGAACATATGCCGTATAATTATGACCCAGACTTATATACGGAATATATCGTGTCACGACTTTTTCCAAAAGGAGAAAACTGGTACGAAGCAAGGTCAATCTGTTTCTACGCAGAAGAAAACCTCAACGCGCTCACTGCACCTGACGTGGAATACAGCGAACATCTCACTCCGGAACTGCAGTCCCGGGGTTTTATCGGAATGTTTACCCACCCCGAGTACGGCGTGATGGCTGCATACTGCAAAACAAGTCAGGGCACATTTCTGATCAAAAACCCCCTCGAAGATCCGGATTCGCACAGCGGCAAGACCAATGCCATGCGCTACGATATAGACGGACATCCTCATCTGTACTATCACCGCAAGGGGAACGAATGGGTGTACGGCCGGCCGCTCAAGCATTCTTACGAACAGGGCGAGGAGGATGTGGAGGTTCTCGACCTGCCGGAGGACTTTCCGGGTCGCAAGTACATCACTCCGATATCAATCAGGGATCTGACACTTGATGGAATCATCGTCGAGCTTAACAACCTTGGATTTGACGTGCCGTGCGGTGCATCGCTCATGGACGTTCTCCGGCTAGACCTCAACGAAGCAGCTTTCAGTAGCAGCCGAGTATCTCAGATCCTTTCCCGGCTGGGTGATCTCTACTCCCAAATGTATGCCGGCGTCTAAAAAACCTGTTACGGCTGCTGCTTCAACTGCGTAATAACTGGTACACATTTCCAATACTGCCGCAAACGCGCAATAATATTCCTATGGGTATAACACGTAGCCGGCTCACACAGCCTGAAAACACAGTCGTATCCGGTCTGGTTTGCCTAATAGTCATAGCAATCGGAGTAACAGGGCTGTCAAACCGGTCGTCGACAGCAACCCGGACGGATATATCAGATGCTGCTGCAGTCATGGTCCAGGGGACCGAGCTCCAGGCCACAGAGGTTAACACACTGACAGCAATGCTTACACCGCCTGTCCGGACGGCTGACCCCCAGCCGGAAGTAGCCTCATTTCAGTCCGCACGGCCTTCAGGCCCTGTAGCGGCACCTTCCACGACCCCGACAGAAGTATTCAGAATACTCCCGTATCCCACCATAAACCTTGGCGTATGTCCTCGGACAATGCAGGAATGCATCCCCTGTAACAAGGGTGAGCAGTACTGCCGCCACCATGATGATGCACTGACAGGTTTTCTCGGGTGGGCATGCCAGAACAATAATCCCGGCAACATCCGTTATTCCCAGTTCAGGATAGATCTGATAACGCAGTTTGGCGGACCGGCACCATGCGGCAGCGCAGGTCCCAATGAGAGCTCGCAGTACATGGTATTTGGTGATTACCTCGAAGGCAGATCTGCTCTTGGAGTGTACCTCGAAGCAATCGCAGGTGGCGGGCACCCGTCGTATCTTCCGGTGTGCGCAAATGGAGGCTGTACACTGCGTCAGTTTTTCAGTATCTACGCGCCAGCCGGCGACCAGAACAATCCGAACAGCTACTCAAATTATGTGGCGGCGTATATCGGGGTCAATGCGGATGTACATACACTCAGATGGATCCTGGACAACAAAAAGGAACTGATGATCAACGCCATCCAGCAGCACGAAGGCTGGTTTGTGCAGGAGTGATTTGCGCTTTGTGGCTTGTTTCCTGTACAGTTTACTACTGTCCCCGTACGTCTTATTCTCAACAACCTGGATACTGCAACCCGTCTGGTACAGACCAACAGACTTCTTACATCGATCCTTGATGCACTGCCGTATGCGGTGATGATCCGGTCAAAAGGAGGCACGGTTCTGTTTAAAAACAGATCCTGCGGCGACGTCGCCCCGGAACACAGCATGACGCTTGATGGCATTCCCGAACTTGAGCTTTGCACCTCACAGACCGGCAGTGAACGTGAACTGCTGCAGATACTGGCACATCAGCTGCGCACACCAGTCACAGGAGTCATCTGGAACGCTGAACTTGCAGCGGATGCCAGCGGCGAACAGCTGACAGACCTGCTCAGTAATATCCGCGAAAGCGGGGACAAACTGAACCGCACCGTAAAGGATCTGATACTGGCGCTTGAACTTCAGCATGACCTTTCTGCGCATGCACCCGTAAGAGTTGACCTGATCACACTTCTGCGCGAGACTGCTGCAGCACTCGACCTCAGAGACCGGACTGTCAATATTTCTGTCACCCGTAACCGGTCAGACGATCTGACTGTGTCTGCAGACCAGGAACTGCTGCGGTCCGCATTTCTGCATATCATGCAAAACAGCATCGATTATACGCAGGACAATACAACAGATATCCGAATCAGCCTCACACGGGACAGCAACAAAGTGGCAGTAAGCTTTAGCGATGACGGGCCGGGCATGGGTGAAGAGAGCAGCAGGGTAACAGAACGTTTTTACCGCGGCAGCATGTCAAGAAAAACAAAACCAGACGGAAACGGTCTTGGGCTGTATATCGCCGACCAGGTTGCAAAACGCCACAAAGGCAAGCTGACCGTCGATTCGAGTCCCTCAGGGACAACTGTATCCGTCGAAATTCCGACAGATGTTGCAGATTCGTAATACAGGCGCTATTATGGTGTAAAGTACTTTCCTACCATGACTAAACACACCGTCCTGATCGTCGAAGATGAAGGCCCTCTGCTGCAAGCCCTTACTACACAATTTGCAGGTAAGGAATTTGATGTTTTTCAGGCCCACAACGGGAGTGAAGGGCTGGAGCAGGCAGCAAAAAACAAGCCAGAAATCATTCTTCTTGACCTGAATATGCCCAAAATGGACGGTGCCACGTTCATGGAGCATCTGCGCCAGGACGAATGGGGCAAGGATGTTCCTGTAATCATTCTCACAAACCTGCAGCCTGACGATACAATAATCAACTCTCTCGCACGTACCAATCCGGCATACTACCTGATCAAGGCCGAGTGGGACCTGGCAGGGATAGTTGATAAGGTGATGGAAGTTCTGCAATCCCATCCTGCCTGAGTACCATAAACATATCATAACCCGTGCCCATACGCGTGTAAGATATTCTCCACAGTAGCGTTTGTTTGTACAATCTGCTCGAAAAGCCTGCCATGGGTCTTTGTTTAACTCATGGTATAATTATTGATATATAACAGGTATTGAATGGAGTTTGTATCCGGCACACAAAACGGAGGCGTTATTGAGGAGTTGATGCAGGTGACTGCAGAACGCGCCGAGCAGCACAAGCGCCTGAGCGGCTCACGCCGTGTCCATGGCGAACGCATGAATCAGATACTCACGGGTGATCCCACCTTCCGGCTCAACAGGGCACATCTGCTTGCCGTTACTATCCATGACATGATTACCAAGGGCAGCCGAACCAGCGAACAACTGGACATGGACTTTATTGGAGACTACGTGGAGATTCTCAGCAGTCCCGGTGCAAGCTATACAGACCAGACAGAGGGTCTGTATGCACTTGGCCTGGCACTTGCAAAACACCGTCTGGAGCACCGTCTCGAGGAATGGCGTGCACGCTTCACACTCGACAGGTCAGATGCAGATCCGCTGTCTGCCGAGGAGGATGAATTTCTTAACAGTGTTATCGCCGGATCTCTGCAGACGCGGGGGATCCCGGACAGCCCCGAAATGGTCGGATCAGTTAGGGCACAGATATCCCAGGCGCTGTTTGACGGAGGTGCAGCGGTTACACCCGAGATGCGAGCATTCCGGCTGCCGCTGGATCTGTTGCATCTGATTGAAACCATGCAGGAGACGGATCTTGATGCGATACGACTCTACGGTGCCGAGCAGCTTGATAATCTCAACTTTCCAAATCCGGACAGACCGGCATCAACCTGGCGCGACTCAATGGAATCATTGTGGCTCGCAGCGATGCTCCAGATCATTACAGACGACCGGCTGGCAAGTGCGCTCCGCTCGGCATCATATCGCTACCTTAATGCTGACTCTCCGTTTATGCAGCGTGCGGTTATCATTCATAATGACGGCGAGGAATATGTTGCCAGAAACACGGCACGTATCGAGGACATCATGCAGGATGCGTACACGGAGACCTGTATACTGCACGGCGTGGTGCCCGGGATTGCAGAGCAGTCACACCGGGTAAAGAAGATCGGATCGATCCTGGAAAAACTCAGCAGGAACAGGGCTGATGCTCAGGAGGGAACAGTTGCCGATGGTATAGGTTATCTGGCAAAAGTACCCGACCTGCCGCCACATATCAACAAGCCGCTGTTTATGTTTGAAATGGGTGTCCAGCTTGCTAAAGACCTGCAGAAAGCCAACCTGAATCTGCGCATCGGGCACACACGGGAACAGGATCATACAGTGGAAATCAATTACGGCTCACCCGAGGAGGTACACAGGGCCATAGAGCAGATTCAGAAGCGGCACGACTTTCTGGAAATGGAGCAGGACGGTGACATCTATACGGTCAAAATCCACATCAGCAAGCGTAATTCCCCGGACGGTCAGACGGGACGTGCATTTCATGTTGTACTTGGACCAGCAAGAAAACCACGCTTTGCCGATAACGGACAGCCCGGTTATCAGGGAGTACATGTCAGTGCGGTCTACGAACGTCCGCACTCAGCCCATGACGGGGGAACATCCAGAAACGGTGCAGAGTTCAGAATTGTTGAGGAGACAGCAAAAGAGAACAATGATATCGGATATGCTGCAGACTTTCTCTACCGTGCCGAGAATGCGATGGGGCTTCTGGGCGAACTTGTCAGAGCAGAGGAATACACCCTGGCAAGCAATCTGGTTACAGAACAGCTCGCCAAGATCAAACGGATCCATACCCGTTCAGCGTTGCTTCGCACGGGTACACATCTGTGGCTGCACCCGATTACACTGAATCAGCTGATAGTACTGGGGAATCAATTACCCAAGCTGCAGACGCTTGTAGCGAGGCACTACAACGATCTGTATCCTGCAGATTATCAGGATATCCTTCGCGATCTACTATAAGTTGACACGCACCGATCCGCGATATAAGCCCATAGTTACAAACCGGATGCTTGTCGTTTATTGCAGGAGGCAGTATGCTAAATAGCATAGAACGTTTTGCTAAATGAAGCATTCATCTCTACTGACTGTACCGGTTGTTATTCTGCTTGCGACATTTGCGACACTCCATGTGCACGCGCAAAACCTTGACTCCGGCAGTTATACAATACTGGACGCAACAGTTGATAACGGCGGGGGAACTGTAACCGGCACGAATTATGACGGGATCATCTCAATTGGCAATCCTACCGCCGATGCACGACTGACCAGCGGTAGCTACGAACTGAAGTCGGGCTTTCCTAACGGTCTGCTCGCCAATGTTCCTCTATTAAACTGTTTTGAGACCGATACGACATCAGGCAACACCGACTGTACCTATTTTCCTAATGCAAACGGCGCCCAGGGAGAATGCGGTACACCGGGATGCTACGACCGTGCCAAACTAGAAATTGACGATGCCGGTAATCCTGTTGATGCGGTCTACCTCGTCAGGATTGAAGATCTGACTAATGCAGTAACGTATTATCTGCAGAGCGACCATACCCTCGATACCGGATATGACCTTAATGACTTTATGACCCAGTGTGAACTTGAGGGTATAGATCCCGATGACACGACCTGTGATGATTCGGGAGACGGGGCGTGGAGCGAGTCACTTCAGTCTGCAAACATTCTCGGGCTGACACCAGACACAACATTTGAAGTCTCAGTTAGTGCCCTGAGCGGCGATTTTACCGGTACTCGTTTCAGCGAAGCTTTAACCGAAACGACCCTCTCACCGACTATCAGTTTTGACATTGATGTCGCGTCTACCGATACAGAATCATCAGCACCGTACGAACTGGAGATCGGCGAACTCATTTATGTTGCAGTAACAACCGCTGCGGACACTATCTGGCTGGATCTCGGCACAAACGCAGTCAATGGCGCGAACGTGTACGTCCGCGACACTGCCGGCCAGCTTGAATCAACTCTGACGGGAGAGACCGTTCCGTCAGAAAGCGAAGACCTGGCGTCAGACCCGAATAACAACGGTGGCTATGGCATCAAGATAGCCTCCACAACACAAAGCACTCTCGGTCCTCTGCAGACATCTGCGACCTATGATACGGCAGGAGCGCATGAGGTCGGCGCACTTAGCGGGACAAACGCGCTTCTGGTGTATACTGATACGACTGGCGGCAACCTTGGTCCGGTTTCGGGAGGCAGGGCTGGCATCAGTGTCAAGGCACGTTCTGCAGTCACAGATATTGCAGCCGGTGACCTGACAGATGATATTACCTTTATCTGTGTAGGAAACTTCTGATCTGACATGAGACGTATATTGCTTACAACAGCGGCGCTGTTTTTTTTAACTGCTTTTGCTGCAGCACCCGTGGCAGCTCAGGATACTAACGCATCTCTTTCTCTGTCACCTGCAATTCAGATTGTTGAAGAAGACGACCTCGGCAAAACCTTCACCATCAAACTGACTAATAACACCGGCAGCGATGTGACCATCACCCCGGAACTGACAGGCGTCGTAAGAGGAGAGGACGGCAAGACAGTACCTGCGGAATCAGTACCCGAGGACAGTATCGACTTTGCAACCGAACCGTTTACTGTTCCTGCCGGCCAGACATATGACTTTCCTGTGCGTGTGCGACTTACACTCAGCGAAGTCGACACCTTTCCCGCTGTATCATTTACCGCGGCAAGTGGAGAAGAGCAGGTTGCCCTTAACACAAGTCTTGTCAGTATCTTTCTGGTGCAGAATGTAGCCGGGAGCCTGGGTATCGACTCGGATCTCGCAGTCAACCCCGGTGTAGTGGCCTTACAGCCCGATTTTTCGATCTCAGGATCAGTTCTCAATACCGGTGGAAAGTTTTACAATCCATCAGGCTCAATCAGGATCAGCAGGGATGGTCAGGTGCTCCATGAGGAGGAGATTACAACACAGATCCAGGGACTTCTGTTTCCGGAGGAGAGCAGAACATTTGCATCAATGTGGCGACTTGATCAAAACTTCCCTGAGAGTATCGGTACCTATGAGATCGAGGTGCGCATTACCCCCAACCCGTTTGAACAGACCCATGTGGCCCGTATTCAGGTGTTCTATCTGCCGCTGGAGGTTCTTGTTGTTGGAGTTCCCGTGTTTATTGTGATCCTGTCGCTGACAGGGTACATTTTTCTCCGTAAAAACAAGGCTGCAAGATAGTATACACCTTGACCGCACCCTCTGAATTGACTACACTTTTTTCAGCACTAGTACTGTTACAAAAGCCTTTTGTACAAACAAAATTCTGCCTACACGTATGCGACCCGTACATTCGCATGTACGGCAAGCATTATCATGGGACTCATGTTCCTTACTTCTGTTGTATCCGCACAGGTTAACATTAACTCCAAGACCGAAGATTCCGATTCCCAGTTTTTTGAACTAAGTGATACTGACCAGCTGGTATCTAATACCGGTGGCGAATTCACACCCGGCGATACAACACCGACCCCCACGACTCCGCCGATTAATCAGCTGCCTGACACAGGTACCCAGGTTGATTCAAACATACCTGTTGTCAGGACGTTTCAGGAACAGATAGTGACGATAGAAGAACGTCTGATCAACAGCGAGACGACACCAGAATTCATCAAGAACATAGTTACAACGCTGGGGCTGCCGACAGCAACCGCTGTAGGGTTTTCCCTGGCTTTTCTGCCCGCAATTCTTACCCTGATACCACTGATACTGTCGCCGCAACTGCTGTTTCTGCTGCTCGGCGCTGTCTTTGGCGAGCAGAAGAATGTATGGGGTATCGTCATGGACTCCAAAACTAAAAAAGCTGTACCGTTTGCGGTTGTCAGACTGTTTGAGCAGAACAGCACTGCACAGATCACCCAGAAAGTCAGCGATCTTGAGGGGCGGTACGGTTTTGTACTGTCTGAGGGTAAATACAGAATCGAAGTCAGCCAGAGCGGCTATACAACCTTTAAAAAGGACATTACGATTGCCAGCGATGAAGAACTGTTTACAGAGGACATTATGCTGGAAAAGGAGACATACGACAGCCCGCTCAAAGCGATCACAAGAGCTTTCAGCGATATCAAGGCGTTGACGTTTAAATATAGTATCTATCTTGTCATCATAGGGTTTGTCTTCTCTGTACTGTCGCTCATTATTCAGTCAAGCTTCATCTCACAGCTGTTATTCCTATTCTACCTTGGGACACTTCTACTTTACGTATACATTCGCTTTCGCAAGAATAGAACCTGGGGAGTCATTCTTGATTCTCAGACGGGACTCCGGATTTCCGGGGCCACTATCAGACTGTTTGACCCCCAGAACAGCCTTGCCGATACTCAGCTGTCTGATACACAGGGCAGGTTTGGCTTTCTTGCAGACCCCGGACAGTACTCATTATTAGTGTCTGCTTCGGGATATTCATTCCCGTCACAAAAGCAGAAAGACCTGCACAAGAATGACGACAACAAGAAACTGCTCGATGTACACGTAAAGAAACCAAAATGGCTAAACCTTGCCATCCTGCTGGACCCGGGAGAGTCCGACAGCGATGCTGAACAACCGGCAGCGTCTGTAAAGGCGCCGTCACAACCGTCTAATCTTTTATCACCGTTTGCAGGATGAAGCACACCATTCCGGGCATACTGAGAACTGCTGCAGCAATGCTGCTGTTCTTTGCAGTTGCGGCCGGCGGGGTTTATGCCCAGAACGCCCCCACGCGCGACACATACGAGTTTAAAAACAGGATCGTTGATGAGGACGGTCAGGCCATACCTGACGGAACATACAACATGAAGTTTATCCTGTTTAATCAGGCTGGAGGGGGAACCGAGCTCTGGAGCGAGGCTAGGACGGTAGCCACGCGCCGCGGCAACTTCAGTGTTGACCTGGGCTCTCTCAATCCGCTTCCCAAAAATGTGCTCGGCGAGACTGCTAATCTGTATCTTCATATCTGTCTCGACTTCAACGGTGCCGACGGTGACGGCAGCGGTATCTGCGCAACACGGTATGAGGAAAACTTCCGTTCACGCAAGCGGATCACATCCGTGCCCTGGGCGCTGCGTTCATTTGCTCTGGGACCGGTATCGATCAACGAAGGAGGAGTCGGTTTTCCCATCAATGTTACAGGTGGCAACGGTACAATTACCTCATTCCGCTACCTTGGAGGTGACAGACTGTCGATCGGCACAGACGGTACAACAACGTTTTCCAACGGAACTAACTCATTTAATATCAATCCCGGCTCACAGCGGATTAATCTGACCGGGGGGGCCGACATCTTTTTTGGTTCGTCTTCTCTTAAAAGCACTGGCGCTGGAGTTTCCGGTGCCACCATCATCGGTGTCAATCAGGCTAACTTTACAAATATCAGCGGTGCCAATGTACAGCAGGTTCTGGACTCTATCGATGATGCCATCGGTGGCGGAGGCGGTGGAGGAGGTCCGGAGACAGACCCTGTCTGGATTGCAGAAAAGGCTTCAGCCACATCTATAACCGGTGCATGGACATTTTCAGCTGCGCCGACATTCTCACAGGGGGTTGTCCTCGGCAATAACTCCGGAACAGCTGCAGGTACAATCAGATACACAGGCACGGACTTTGAAGGGTATAACGGCTCAAGCTGGCTTTCACTGACCGGCGGCGGAGGAGGAGGACCCGAAAGTGACCCTGTATGGAGCGCAGATCGTGATTCAGACCCGACAACGGTTGGTGCAGACTGGACATTCATTAGTCCGCTGACAACAGATGATCTGATTCCTGCATCAGATGATTCAGCAGTGATAGGTCAGGACGGCAGCCGCTACTCCGAGGGCCGGTTCAGCAACTTTGTCGGTATCGGTACCGATGCAAATTTTGCCGGTGACGCAGCTTTGCATATTGATTCCCGGGGGACAGCAGCTGTCTCCGGAGGCAACAACTATCCGGTCAGAATCAGTACAGAATATGACCCGACCGGTCTTGCCGGTACAGAAAACTTTAACAACATCTACATTACAAGTACGGTCAATGCAGGTGACGGGACGACGCTCAACCGCCAGCGTGGAGTGCGGACCGAACTGACAAACAACAGCACAGGACCTCTGAACGGAATCTACAGCTCTTCCCATTCTGCCTGGAATAACGGTCCCATCAATGGCAGCCTGTACTCATACAGTGGCTTTGTTCAGAACAATGACAGTGTTACAGGATTTATCAATTCCGTCGGTACCACCGTCGAAAATAACGGCACCGCAGTAAATCTGCGATCCTTTGAATCGCTCATGAATAATAATGGCGACAACAGCTCTGCAATAGGATTACATATTATCGCTAACAACACGGGCAGCAATGCCGGAGGATTTTCCGGAGAGATCCTTACCATCAATAATCAGGCCAGCGGCATAACCAACAACCTCTACGGGGAGGGAATAACAGTTACAAATAACGGAGAGGTAACCGGCCGGGGTCATGTCGGATGGTACGGTTTTCACAACCATGGGACATTTTCGGATGTAGATCACGTCTTCTACGAATTCAATGCAGTTAACCATGCGACAGGATCATTGCCGCAATGGTACGGCTGGAGTAACATCCAGCGTAACGACGGCGAGGCTCGCGGCGGCTGGCTCAACATGCGCAACCAGATCTGGGTCGGTTCAACCGGAACGCACAGCGGTGGCATTGATGTTCTTGGAAACATGGTACTGAACGAGGGATCCATCACTGGAGATGTGTTTACAGTGAACAACACAACGGCTTTTGGTTCAACCTCAGGCAACGTTTACGGCACAAGGAATACAGTAGGCTCCAACCACCTGCTCGAGAGTTTTCCGCATGCAGCGACAAATGTGTACGGAACGGTCAATGAGGTAATCGCTTCTGGTGGACAGGAGATCACAGCCAGTAACACCCTTACCGGACTGCGTAACGAAATCTACGGTCCGGTCAGCGCCGGGACGACCATGTACGGTATCTACAACAATATCATCCCTGACGGCACAGCGTCCGAGTTTGCAGGTATTTACAACTTCATCGATCCATCCGCTGCCGGTGATCCGTCAGACTACTACGGAATGTATTCCAGCAATGGTATTTCTGAAGTATGGCTTAACTACCAGGGTACACCGGGCACCAATTACTCGATCTTTGGAGGACCTGCATACTTTGAGACAGTTGACATAAACGGTGAAGAGAACAGACTGGCAAATACACCAGGATCTGCTGCTACAGCTGATCTTTACTACGGAAATGATCTGCTTTGCGATGTCAGCGAACCCAACTGCGGTTCAGGCGGTGGCGGTGGTGGAAGCCTCTGGACAGATGACGGTTTCGGCAATATCTACTACGACACCGGAGGCGTTGGAATCGGCGCTCAGTCCCCGTACGGTGAAGGACTGTACATCGAAGGTGATGGTAATATCGGTCTCTCAGTATACAACGGCAGCGTCGGACTTGAAGGCCCTGTCGGCATCGGATCTACAACATACAACGGCTTTAACAACGAAATGCTCTATATCGAGCGCCCGAACTCCAGCGCCCACATCCGCTTCCAGGATGGTGGCTGGGGTGACCCGTTCTCACCTGATGAGGGTTCATTGTGGTGGAACGGCTCCGAGCTGAACTTCTACGATGGATCTACAACAACTGACCTGCTCGCTGGCGGTGGTGGTGGAGGAGGCTTCTGGACCGAAAGCTGCTGCGGTGATATCTACTACGAAAGCGGCTATGTCTCGATCGGAACCAGTTCAACCAATGAACTCTTCACACTGAGTGGCGGATTCTACCAGGGAGGCGACTCGGTTGCATTTCTTGATGAGGACATATATCTCCTAGACTACGACGGATTCTACTTCGGTCAGAACAGCCAGACGGACAGTTACTTCTATGGAAACATGTATCTCAACAACACCTATTTTGAGTGGGACTTCGGTGATGTCTACTTTGATTCAGGCAATGAGCTTGTTTTCGGTAACAATGGTACACCGAGCTATTTCTACGGCACAGTAGAGCACTACGGTCAGACGTACTTCTATGACGGTATTAACCTGTCAACGGGTGATATGTATGTGAGCAGCGGTAACCTCTCTGTCGAAAACGGATATCTCTGTGTGGACGACGGTACGTACTCCTGCCCGGCATCAACTGCAGGAACAATCTACGGACAGTACGCATATTCTGAATTTGATATCGCAGAGAATATCCATGCCAGACAGGGTGTCGAAGCAGGCGACATCGTTATGCCTGACAGCGATTCCCCCGAAAGTGTCCGCAAGAGCGACCGTGCATATGCACATAATGTACTTGGCGTTATCAGCACAGACCCGGGAGTACGCGGAGGCGTCAATCTGGAAGAGAAATCAGGCTACAGCGTCCAGCCGATATCCCTGGCCGGACGCGTTCCTGTAAAGGTCAACAATCAGAACGGCAGCATCGCCATTGGTGACCCGATCACCACTTCAGACACTCCGGGTGTGGGTATGAAGGCGACAAACAGCGGACGCATCATCGGATTTGCACTTGAGGCTTTTGATGGCAGCGAGGGACAGATCATTGTGTTCCTTAACGCAACACATTATGCGGCCGAAAATGACAACAATGGCACACGGGCTGTTGCAGGAAAAGCGATACTGAATGCCGGAGAGATCGCAGTAACAATCGAAGATACGAACGTTAGAGCTGACAGCGTTATCATACTGACACCGACCAGCTCGACACAGGGACAGTTCCCCTACGTACTGTCACAGACAGATGGCAGCTTCACCGTCAGAATTGACAGCGCTGTAGAGCGCGACATCTCCATGAACTACATGGTTAACTGACACATTAAGCGGGGAGGGTAACCTCCCCGCATCGTTTCGGCAGATATTCGGTACCGCTCCTTTGTACAATTATTCCTGAGTCTCTGTGGATAAGATCCGGCAAAATATCTTTTTTGACCCAGCTGAGAGACTATTGCGCATAACAGCTGCATAACAGTTTAAGAATCACCCAGAACAAGACTCCGGATCTGTGAAACAGCTGCGGCTTAAGGAAATTGACCATAAACAGAGTGTACTCCTTGCATGAGTACTGAAGCTGTGTTTAAATCAGTACATATTCCATGGATAGCTCACGAAGATTTATAACCGAACCAGAGCTGTACGAGCTTTTCCCTGATGCGCGCATAGGCATCCTGTATCTGCACGGACTGAAACAGCGTGAAGGAGCTGAAAAACCCGCTGCTAACCTGCGTGAGAATGTTTCCGAGCGCCTTTCAGCACGTTCGATACCATACAACAGGACCGAAAACCATGCTGCATGGTCCGCAGTATTTTCCGCGCTTGGTATAGGCGACAAGCAAACACTGGCTTCACATCTCGCCCTGTTAAAACGGTTCCAGAGCAGCAGTCAATTGCCTCAAATTCATCCTCTCGTCGACGCATACAACCACATATCTGCTCTGCGGGAGCTTCCCGTTGGAGGACATGATGTGTCAGGGATAACAGAGGTTACTGTCGGAAAAACAACCGGCGAGGAGACATTCAGAACGATGAACAGTGACACCGAAGAAACTGTTGAGACAGGAGAATGGGCCTATCTGGATCGCACCGGTAAACGCGTTTTAACCCGAAACCTTGTCTGGCGTCAGAGTGAGTACTCAAAGATTTCTGGAACACCCGAGGCTGTGATGCTTCCTCTTGACGATTTTACCGGTTCCTTCTCCGACAGTGAACTTGCTGGTATTGCTGAAGAGCTGGTCAGTGTTCTGGCTGGCATCTACGACTTCACCTGGGACTTTGGTGTAGTGAGTCGCTACAACAACGTAAAGACTCTCAATCCAGGCAATTCAAGCAATTCTATCAAAACAAGCATTCTTCTGCTAACGAGACCCGAAACCGATACAACCCCCGAATCCATTGACCGGTTCTTTGATCATAAGATTGATCAGGTATACCCGTCTGCAGATGCACTGCGCAAAGCACTTGCTTCGGGCAGAAGGCTAAGCTTTTATATCGGCGCTGATGCGACAGGGCCGCGGCTTCACCTTGGACACCTGATCCCGGTGCTGAAACTGAGACAACTCCAGCAGATGGGTCACCGGCTGATATTTCTCATTGGTGACTTTACCGCAAGGATAGGTGACCCCACCGATAAGACAGCTGCCCGTGTGATGCTGAGTCAGGATGACGTAGAACGTAATGCAGAGCGGTTCAGAAACCAGATCGCCCGCTACATCGATTTTGATGATGATCAGAATCCTGCGGAGCTTGTTTTCAACTCCGACTGGAACAAGGCTCTTACCATGCTGATGTAATCAGCCTCGGATCACGCTTCACTGTTCAGCAGATGCTTGAACGTGATATGTTCCAGGTGCGCATGCAGGAGAATAAACCAATTTATCTGCACGAGTTCTTTTACCCACTGCTTCAGGGATACGACTCGGTGCACATGGAGGTGAGCGGAGAATTTGGCGGCAGAGACCAGACATTTAACATGCTTGCCGGAAGGGATCTAGAAAAAAGCATGAAGGGTATTGATAAATTCGTGATCACAACACATTTCCTTCTTGCCGCCGACGGTAACAATAAAATGAGCAAGAGCATAGGTAACTGTATATTTATCGAAGACACGCCAGAGGACAAATACGGAAAGGTTATGTCCATACCGGACCAACTCATCAGACATTATTATGAGTTCGCAACGCTCCTGACCAGAGAAGAAATTGACACAGTATTAGCTCAACAGACAGATCCGCTGGAACAGAAAAAACAGCTCGCATTTGAGGTGACCAGACTCAACGATGGCGAAGAAGCAGCGCTGAATGCACAAACTCACTTTGAAAAGACGGTTCAGCAGAAAGAGATGCCCGAAGACGTGAGGACAGTTGCCCGAAGAGAAATACGCGAGATTGCAGCGACAGATAGCATTCAAATCAAATCTCTGCTAACAATTCTTGAATTAGCCGAAAGCAATTCTGATGCAAAGCGACTTGTCGTAGCTGGCGGCGTGGAGGTTGATGGCGAACGCCTCACCGACCCAAACCATGAGATCAGTCTGTCTGCTGTATCGACAATTCGTGCGGGCAAGAGAAACTGGGTTCAGTTTACAGATTAACCAACCACCATGAGAATTCTAAAACGACTCTGGAAACGCAATAAGAAACTGCTGCAATGGGTCCTTGTAGCGACCGCAATCATTGCACTCGTTGCTTTGCCAGCGCTATCAGCATTTATTTTCTAACCACGTGCTGCTTACAGATCCGGTTACCAGCCTTGCATACATAAAAGATGCGTCAGCTGAAAAGCTGCGCGTTCTGGGAATAGAAACTGTCCGGGACCTTCTAAACCACATTCCCCGCTACTACAGCGATTCGAGAGAGCTTAGCAGACTCGAGGAGTTTTCAAAGACCCTGCCACATACTGCCGAAGTGACTCTGACCGGCTTCAGGTCTGTCAGAATCCGGGGCGGGCGGACACTGCAGCAGGCAACGGTCGAAGACGAATCAGCAAGTCTTACTGTTGTCTGGTTTAATCAGAAGTATCTGTCGCGGGTATTACAGCCGGGGGACAGATTACTGATTTCGGGCAAACTCAATCCCAAATCAGACCGTCCACAGCTGTCTTCGCCCACATTTGAGAAAATCATTCCCTCAGGAGACGCACTCCACCTCGGAGGATTAATCCCTGTATACAGCCTGACAGCAGGGGTCTCGCAAAAGTGGCTGCGCAGAAGGATTTTCGAACTGATACGTAAGATTGACGCAATCGAAGACCTTTCTGACCCGCTTCCTGCTTCTATGCGCAAGCGATATAACCTGCTTATGCTGAAAGAGGCGTATCGTTTGATTCACAAACCGTCATCAACTGCTGATATCATGGCGGCCCGCAGGCGACTCGGGTTTGACGAACTGTTAGAAATACAGCGCAGATTTATTGCCGGTCGTGCTAAACGCAAACAGTTCAAATCTGTAAGCCTGACTGCAGACACAAAACTACTCATGCCGGTAATTGAACAGTTTCCTTTTCGCTTAAGCGACTCACAGTCTGCTGCTTTGAAAAAGATAATGCGTTCACTCGCATCAACCGAGCCCATGCGAACACTGCTGCAGGGTGATGTGGGCAGTGGAAAAACAGCTGTCGCAGCACTGGCAGCTTATGTCGCAGTGACAGCTGGTAGCAGAACAGCCGTCCTGGCACCGACGGTGATCCTTGCCAGGCAGTTGTACGATTCATTCCGCCGGTTTCTTCCGGCTGCTGTCGATATCGCATTTATCAGCGCAGCAAGCAAACCGGCCGAACAGGAACTCAGACAGACAGATATCGTTATTGGTACACACGCGCTACTCAACAAGTCGGACGCACTCGATAATCTTGGTCTGCTGATCATTGATGAACAGCACCGTTTTGGTGTTGCACAACGGAAAAAACTGCAAACCGTATTTGATGACAGAAAGGTCAGACCTCATACACTGCAGCTGACAGCCACCCCCATTCCGCGAACAGTAGCCCAGACGCTATTTGGGGATGTAGACGTGATCAGGCTCGCGTCCCATAAGGAACGTGACAACATTCATACGAGTATTGTCCCCGAAGACAAGCGAGACCAGTGTATTTCATGGATCCAGAACCGGCTTGCTGCCGGCGACAGGGTGTTCTGGGTTGTTCCGTCGATCGAGGATGCCGGCGAGGAGCTCGCATCGATAAAAAGTACGCAACGCACACTTACAAAAGCCTTCGGGAAAAATACAGTGACAATCATGCACGGCGAACTCAAAGAGAATGAAAAACTTGCAGCCCTTGAACTCTTCAGTACAGGTAAACGCCCACTCATGCTCTCAACAACTGTAATTGAAGTGGGAATAAACGTACCTCTGGCGTCAGTCATGGTAATCGAATCTGCAGAACGTTTTGGACTGGCACAGCTGCATCAGCTGCGTGGGCGGGTAGGGCGTGCTGGACAGGAGGCGTGGTGCATGATGTTTACCTCCAATCCCGCTTCTCCACGTCTTGATGCATTTACCCGTCTTACCGATGGAGATTCTCTGGCAGAATTTGATCTGAAAGACAGGGGTCCTGGAGAAGTATATGGTACCGTGCAGTCAGGCATCCCCTCGCTAAAAATCGCCAGTTTTAGTAATATCGAACTTATGCAGCAGGCGCTTGAAGCTGCACAATCACTCTATAACTCAACACCCGTAATATGACAGTCATCCAGGCAGTTATTCTCGGAATAATTCAGGGAGTTACAGAATTCCTTCCGATATCAAGTTCGGGACATCTCGCTATCGTGCCGTATCTGTCGGGGTGGGAGCAGCAGTCTCTGGACTTCGACATCATTGTTCACGGAGCAACACTTCTGGCCATCCTCATCTTCTACAGGCAGCGCCTGAGCAGTATCATCACTACTACATTCTCCAAAGACCCCGTATCTCGCAAGACGAGCATGCGACTTATCAGAAACATCGTCCTGACATCTGTCCCTGCAACACTGATAGCCCTGTTGCTCAAAGATACAATCGAGAGCAATTCTGACAACATCCCGGTTATTGCCACAGCACTTATCAGTGTCGGTATAGTCCTGGTGTACCTCGAGCGTATGTTTAAAAATACACGTCGACTTGAGCGCATTCAGCCCGGCGAAGCACTCTTTATCGGTTCCATGCAGGGGCTGGCATTGATACGAGGGGTCTCCAGATCGGGTATTACCATTATTGGCGGAGCCCTTGCAGGTCTATCCCGAAAAGAAGCGGTCGACTACGCGTTCCTTGCTTCCATCCCCGTACTGACCGGCAGCGTTGTTCTTACAGCTGCGGATATTGCAGCCAGCGGACTTACAGAAGAGCCGCACGTTCTGCTTGCCGGATTTGCTGCAGCATTTATAAGCGGTTACGCAGCGATCAGCTTTCTGATCAATTATGTTAAGAAGCATGATTTTGCCGTCTTTGGCTGGTACCGTATAATCCTCGGCATACTTCTTCTGATAATTGCATTATGAGTCAGCGCAAGGTGATTGTGATTCTGGAAGATATCCGGTCAGCACTTAATGTGGGTGCGATGTTCCGGACTGCAGATGGAGCAGGTGTTACCGAGCTTGTGCTTGCAGGCATCACTCCATATCCGCCACACAACCGCATCCCCAAAACTGCACTTGGAGCGGTTGAGCATGTCAGCTGGAAGCATTACCGCGATAAACGCGAAGCACTTGACTATGTGACACAGGACCAGGGACTGCCGCTGATTGCAGTTGAAACAGGAGACAATGCAATTTATCATACAGAGTATGAGTATCCTGAGGAGGTAGCACTGATTTTCGGTAACGAGATCGGCGGTGTGTCAGATGAGGCGTTGCACCGGGCACAGGCACGGGTCATGATCCCGATGCTCGGCTTTAAAGAGTCGCTGAATGTGGCCACCAGTTTTGGAATAATTGTATATGAGATAGCCAGACAGCATGCTGCGTATCATAGCGGGAAAGCATAAAGGAATATTACTGGAGACACCGGATAGATCTGCACGTCCCTTAACGGACAGAATCCGGACATCACTGTTTGACACTCTGCAGCAGTACGTCGAGGGTGCAGTTATTCTGGACATTTTTGCCGGCAGCGGTTCGTTCGGTTTTGAAGCACTCAGCAGGGGAGCAGAATCGGTTACCTTTGTAGACTCATCAGAAGACAGCATCAATACACTCTATGCCAATCAGAAAAAACTGGAGGAGCGCAACGTGCGTATAATAAGAGCACATGCAGACAGGTTTCTGCGCCGGGATAACAGTCAGTACACAATCATTTTTACTGACCCGCCGTTTCCTATGTCTGAGGATGAAGTAAACCATCTGCTGACCTTAATGGTGCCGCGTCTGGACCCTGAGGACGGTATTCTTGTTGTCAGGCTGCCGGAGCAGAAAGAACTGCCGCAGGATATCACCGGTTCGGGCGTTCCGGCGGAATGCATCTACAGCAAACAGTATGGAAAAAGTATTGTCGGCTTTTACCGTCCGGCACTTTCACAGGATTGACTGACTGTGGTACAATCGCACGTACATTTCTCTTTTTTGAGGCGTAATCATGGGTGCACTACCTAAGCGAAAAATTTCAAAACAACGGAAGGGCAATCGACGCTCACATCATGCACTTGCAGCACCAGCACTGACTGTCTGCAAAGAATGCAAAGCAACAGCACTTGCTCACCATGTGTGTGCAAACTGCGGATCCTACAAGGGTGTTCAGGTTATTGCTGTCTGACGATGGCACAGAATGATCCCCGCCATAACGCACGGATCATAGTCCTGCAAAAACTCTTTGAACGGTCATTCCACCACAGTGATATCAGCGATGACTCCAGTCAGGAGTTCTCTGACGACTCGCTCGTTGAAATCAACGAGCTTGAAGCTGTTGATAACGAGATGGTTACAGTGCTGTTTAACGGAGTCCTCGAGCACCGTGACAGGATAGATACAATAATCGCCAAACTGGCACCACAATGGCCGCTTGGGCAGATCGCCAAATCGGACCTGCAGATTCTACGTATAGCAGTCTATGAAGGGTTTATCGGGAAAATTACTCCCGAGAAGGTCGCCATAGACGAAGCAATTGAGCTATCCAAGGAATTTGCCGGCGAGCAGAGCCGTAAATTTATTAACGGTGTCCTGGGTAACTTAATTGTTAACAAATCCGACTTTGATCTCTGAAGACGATAAGGTAAAACTGCATAATCTTGAACGCCGTATCAGGGTAAAGTTCAACTCGCTGGACACCCTTAAACAGGCACTTATTCACAGGAGCTACATCAATGAGGCCCGCGAGTCAGACCTTGAGCATAACGAGAAACTGGAGTTTCTTGGTGACGCGGTACTTGAGCTTCTTGTTACCCAGAAGTTATATGATGACTACCCGGAACGGAATGAGGGTGAGCTGACCAGCTTTAGGGCTGCAACGGTTCGCACTGAGAGCCTTGCTGAAACAGCTGCTGAGATTGACCTTGGCGATTACATCTACATGAGCAACGGCGAAGAGGCCACAGGCGGGCGATCCCGGCCATACATCCTCGCCAACACGTTTGAGGCACTTATCGGTGCCATGTATCTCGACCTGGGGCTGGAACAAACGAACACATTTTTAGCACAATTCCTGTTTACCAAGATTCAGGTAATTGTGGAAAACCGGCTTGATATAGACAATAAATCAAAACTTCAGGAGGTCTCACAGGAACGGCTGAACATTACACCTGTATATGAGTTTGTATCCGCTACAGGACCTGATCACAACAAGACATTTGAGATGGCAATCATGATCGGGGACCATTCATTCGGAACCGGCCGGGGCAAAAGTAAGCAGGAGGCGGAACAGAATGCAGCCGAAGAGGCTCTGAAACACTGGGATGCACTGGTAAAAAAACATTTCAGTTAACATTTAGCCGGTTATCTGGTACAATTATCAACGTTATTTATCTATTGTGATTTATTGAGTTAAGGATGGTTAAACTACGATTAACCCGGACAGGTAAGAAGCATGCCCCGCAGTACCGTATCATTGCTATCAGCGCACGCACCAAGCGTGACGGGAAGGCACTTGAAATTCTGGGACACTACAATCCGATGACAAAGCCGAGCACGATTGTCATCAACAAGGATCGCGTTAAATACTGGCTCGAAAACGGCGCACAGCCTACAGACACTGTTGCCAATATGCTGGTGAAAGAGGGCATTCTTCCAAAGCCTGCAGACAAGAAACAGTTCAGCAAGCAGCCGGGACGCAAAAAACAGGAACGTGAACAGGCAAAAGCAGCTGCAGCCAAGACAGAACAACCTGCCGAAGCAGCAGCCGAGTAAACCTGCGACATAAGTTTACAACCAACAACGATCCATGAAAGAACTTCTGTACTACCTGCTGTCCAATATGGTTGCAGATCCTGCAACGATTGAGATTTCTGAAGAATCAGACGGTGAGAATGTAACGCTGACGGTTGACATGCCCGAAGAAGAAAAAGGTATGGTGATTGGAAAGGGCGGCATGAACATCAAATCAATCCGCAATCTTGTGTCGATTATCGCCCGCCGTGACGGCAAAAAGGTCTACGTTAAGATCGCCGACTGAGAATCCCAGAGTAACTACTGTAACACCTCGTCTTCGGGGAAGCTTACCGGTGTGCCGGTAATAGTTGGCTGGGTGAAGTCCAGATCTGACGAGTCCCCGTCAAAAAACGAACCTCCATTAAGAAATCTGTTCTCAAGGAAATCAATCACAAACTGGTTAGGCACCACCTGCTCAGAAATTCGGGTATAGATACCGTCCAGATCAACACCCTCGTCAACAAAAAACTGGTACTTAACGAGATCCAGCTGTGCACCCCATGATGAACTGCCATCATCCTCTTCGATAAGATTAAGGCTCATCTCACGAACAATAAAAAAGTCCTCACCCTGGTAGAGATCGTTCAGAAATGAACGGAAACCATCGAAAGTACCACTGAATCCGAATTCCGACGGTATCTCGATCAGAATAAGTCCTTCCGTGACTTCTGCTTCATTCGGATTCTGGTCAATCAGATCCTCTCCCAGCAGCGACGAATCAAGATTCACAGCCCTGAACTCTGCAGTATCAATAACACGCTGTCGGAATGCAACCACCTCGGATGTACCGGTTGGCACTATCTCATTAATCTTGCTGATGATCTGCTGACGCGTCAGCTGCTCAGCACGCAGCGCAATCAGACGCTCGATCCGTTCATTGACAGCCTCATCCTCCTCACGCAGAACATTTATCTCATCAATTGTTGTAAAGATACGCTGGATGTTAGGAATTACAGTAAACAGGATCAAACCCACAAAGACCACAAAACTGATAAGTGGCAGGGCATAAAACCTGATTGCCTTCCAGGTTTCGGACCAGTCAACAGATGTGGCATCCTCATCAAAGGAGATCTCAACAAACTCTGTCTGTGACTCACCGCTCAGCACACCCGGTGCTGATTGTGTCTGCTGTTCGTCTGTTGCGGGTGTTTGTGGTTCTGCTGCCATTACTGCTGGATAAGATCATTAACTGCGACATCGTCATCAATCTCAACAAAGTTGAAGCTGATGCGCCCCTCAACACGCCTGTCTGCCTCAAGATCAGTCAGAGGTGCTGACCCTTCATCCGATGATACCTGGGCATTATTAAGCAACACATCCTGGATACCGTCGTATGAGGTAAACCGCCTTGTGATTTCTGCCATCTGCCGGTACGAAGCTGTAGTTACTGTTACATTGTACTTACCATCCCGGTCGCGGCCGTATCCTTTGATTACAACGCCATCCACAGGTACCGGAAACAAAGTCTCAGTAAGCTGAAAAACCCGCTCCGGAGCGATATCAAGACCAATAACGTTTGAAAGTGCATTGGTTTTGTGCACCAGCTCTCCGTTAAGGCGGAGGACATCACTGTATTCATTCTCAATAATAGCTTCCTTATTGGCAATCGAGACCTCCCAGTTAAGTTTGTGCCGGTCCATGACAAGGGTATTAAACAGAATGAGAGCAAACCAGAGACAGACAGCAAACAGAGGCAGGACCGCTGTAAACACCGAACTGCGGTCTCGTTCTTCCTCCTTTTGTACCTCCTCATCAGATTTCTGCGGGAGAAGGTTAAACGTAAAAGGTCTTCATATTACTGCGTTTTCAGAGCAAGACCCACACTGACGGTAAATCCGACAGTCGAGAGCTGGGCGACATCCGATTTGATCTTTCCTGCGATCTTAAGCCCTGCGACCGGATCGGTAACCTCAGCCTGGATTCCCAGGTTCGTAGACAGATACTGTGCAAGTCCCGGCAGCTTGGCACCATCCCCGACAACATAAATCTGCTTGGGTGTGCTTTCCTGCAGGTGGGCGCGGAAGTAGTTGAGTGTTTTGTTTATCTCGTTAATAATGATCTGCATTACCGGTGCCAGCGCTGCAGCTATCTTTCCGTCAGCCTGATCAGGCACAAGACCATAGGCACGTTTATACTGCTCAGCCTGACTGTACTGCAGACCGAATTCAGCTGAAATTGCCTTTGTCAGCTCATCACTCCCGGTCCCGAGACTTTGCGAGAAGATCGGAAACTTACCTTTGATTACGCTGAGATCAGTACCATTCGCTCCAAAATCAATAACCAGCACACTGTCAGAACCGGGGCGGTTAAATGTGATCGAACGCGCTGTCGCCATTGTTTCTGTCTCCAGTGCTATCAGCTCAAGTCCGGCTTTGCTGATAATTTCCATGTACTTATTAACTACGGTTTTCGGAGCTGCCACCAGCAGAGCCTGGATGAGATTGCGACCCTCAACGTTTTTTCTGGCGATAGGGATGTAATCAAGCTGCACATCTGACGGTGGGATCGGCAGATACTGCTTGGCTTCGTAGAAAAGTGACTGCTCAAGCTGGTCTTCCGGAAGATCAGGCAGCAGAATCAGACGGGTGAAGATAGAGGCCTCCGGCATTGCTGCGACCACGTACTTACTGCTGATGCGTGCCGCATCACGGATCTGTTTGATCTTGTCTGCAAGAATCTGTTTTGAGTTGTCATCCTCTGCCGCAACGGCACTGAACTCAGTGTCGATGCTTCCGATAGCCTCGAGTACAGCATCATCTGGTCCTTTAACAGATGTCCTCGCCACCTTTATGGTGTGGTTGCCAATATCCAGTCCAAAGAATTCGGGTAGGTTCATGAGCAGTTACGAATATTCATACACTATTCTATGGTGTGTGGTTTGAAGAATCAAGCCGCTTTGTGGGTACAAAAATCTTGCAGCGGTGTATTGATTGAGCAATAATGTCTGTTAGATGACCAAGTCAACTGTCCCTACAGTGTTATTGTTACTTGCGGTAATCACCCTTATTGCCGGTGGTTTTTTCTATCTGTTCGCACGCGAGCAGCGGCAGGCGTCGCAGGCAGCGGCAGATCTTGATCAGGATCTGTATGGTTATCCATTTGAGACGCCGACCGATTCGACGTTCACCGAGATTACCCGCGGGACTGTGCAATCAGTTTCAACATCTGTTGATCTCCGCGACAGACCACGTAATCCAGAGTCTCCAGCTCAGGCGCGATCCCGTCAGTAACACTTCGCAGCAACGGCAGCGATTTCGAATACCGTTTCGATGAGAGTGCTGTGCCGGTTCCGGTTGTTGTCCGCGACTGCAGTAAGGCAGAGGAGGGCAACTGTCCTGATTTTGATGTCTATCTTACTGCAAGTGACAGCCAGAAGGCGGAAATGATAACAGGAACATTTGCCGGACTTAGCATCACACAGCTGGGGTTTCTTAAAGCCGGTGATGAAGTCATGATTCTCTCCGAACAGAATAACAGCAACTCAGTTACCTATACTGTTTTTACCGAGAAGCAATGAAACAGGCAGCATCAATCACACTCGCAATCGTTCTGCTCACCGGTGCGGCAGTGTTGTTTTACCTTGGCTGGCAGGAACTGCAGCAGATCCCTTCGGTCACTCCCGGCACAACGTCAGAATTTAAGCTACCGGATGGTTTTTGCATACCCGAGTCAGACAGCTGTGTGATCACACACCATGCTGAGGCCCGGCTTGCCGGCAGTATGCTCAAAAGCGCCGAAGGAGACGTTGTAAATCTCCTGCCGACTGCTGATCCATTCAGATTCTCGGCAGGGTCAGATGTGACCGGGATGCTGACACTTATCGAAGGAGAAGGCGATGAATCGGTGGCTGTCCCTGTAAGCTATGACGAGTTAATCAGTCTGTCTGCCGAACGCTGTGTCCGGATGCAGATCAGTTATCTGTACCGTGTCGCATCAGCTGTCACAGTTGATACAACCGAACTGACACTTCGAGATTCGCTGCTGAAAATGCGACCATGCGCAACCGAGACAGCCACCGGAACAGACCCGCAATTGATTTTTGAACTGCTTAACAGATGAAACCGAATATTCTGCTTACAATTGTTTTCTCTGCCCTGATAAGCGCAGCTTTCGGATTATTTGCGGCTTCACCTGCCGATGCAGCCATCTCGTACGCCGGCGGCTGGTATACAAACCTGTGCGGTAACAGCACGGCTGATGCCTACAACTGCCCGGCTAATTGCAACCCTTATAACGGCAGTTGCAGCGGCAGCTACGTCTACAAATTCACCTGCAACGGACAGACGAATGAGTGTGTTTCAAACGGCACCGGCCCCAGTACGTTTCAGAGTTTTGACACAGGTATCTGCAATCAGACACAGCAGATCGATGTCTTTAACCAGAACTGCGGACCGGTCAGCAACTGGCAATGTCCAGGCACAAGTGCTCTGACGGGATTCATGGTGTGGTACAAACCATCGTGCTGTCAGAACACATGCCAGGGGGCCCGAGACCCCGAAAAACCGGGCAACCCGTATCCGCATAATGTCACACTCAACAGTTACACAGTCAACTTCAGCTGGAGTCACAATGATTTCGGCAGCTGCGGAGGCAACACCTGCAACAACACCTGCAACTCCCCGGTCCCCGGCAGTAACAGGTACTCACTGTATGTTGATGGTGTCAGAGTATACAGAGGTAATAATAAATCATTCACATACACGGTCACCGGACAGAACCATACATGGTATGTCGTTGCTCACAGCAACTGCCGCCAGCGCCAGTCAAATACATGGAGCTTCACTGTCAACAGACCCCCGACTGCAGCTGCTCAGATAACCAGTAACGCACTCTGTAATGCCAATCCGGCATCACAGGGATGGAGTGGCGTACACCCGCTTAGGGCAGGTTCAGGAAGTGCAGGGATCAACAATCCGCTACAGGTCCGGGCGACATACACTGATCCTGATGCTCCGCCAATCTGACTCTTCTGCGTGTCTGGTTTGCCGGCACATCACGACCACCATCAAGTGTGTCCAACACTCAGTTTGCAGCCAGCGGTACGGTCCAGATGTACAGAACGCCGCAGGGTGTAGAGACATATTATATGTTTGTTGATGCAAACACTTACGAACAGATCACACCCGGCAATGGGAGGGGCATGTGCACTGTCGCAGGCAACAACCGTGTTCAGTTCTGTAATGTAACGGCACCTCCTTCAAACGCAGTGGCTTTTGCCTATCCTGCCAGCTTCCAGCGCAGCGGTAACAGTGTGATCGTTAACTGGCAGCTGGGTCTGCTCGGAGCTTCGACGTTTCCGCGTGATAATCAGGTACATGTCCACGCAAGCGACATACCCGGGGCAAACTCAGGCTGGATTGCAGATGATCTCTGGAAGGTGGATCTTAATCCTCCAGTAGTTGGGGCGACCCTGAATCTGCTCAGTGAGACTTCGTTTAACGTTACATACAGTGCAAACGACAGCTTAAGTGGTGTACTGGCAACAGCAAAATCATGCAGCTCAAACCTGCAGGGCAACGAATCAATCGTACTGATGCAGGATGCCCCCGCTGTAAATCCCAACAGCCAGAACTTCACCGGGAGCCAGACGCGGCAGACATGTTTTGACAACGCAACAGGGCAGACCCGTTACTCTGTAAGCAACACCCCTCGTGACGGATCGTTTTCTTTTGACTGGAATGCAACTGACTATGCCTGTAACCGTGCACCATCAGTAACAGCTCAGTTGCGACTTAAAAAACCCTGGCTCATGACAGTCGATGGTGATCTGTTCTCCAGGCTGGGGATAAGTCAGACAACAATTGCAGATATCGAACGTATTCAGAGTCTTTTTCTGACAGACCAGCACAACAGGGTACCGTACCTATCAGATTACAACTTCATGAGCGGGCAGAACTCGCTGCCTGCTAGAGACTCTGAACTCGACTTTGCAGTAAGATCCTACCTTGATGCAAACGGAAAACCCAGGGACGAACTGGCGTACGAGAGCTGGTACGACCTTGCTGATGCCCAGCTCGAATCAAGACTGCAGGCGTCACAGCAGCTGACTGCTCAGGGACCGGTAACGTTTGCTGATGTTACGACGCACCAGATCGCGCAGACTCTTGGATCGGCATCTATCCAGCCCGATGGTTTTCCGGCTTCAGAACCTCAGGATCGCCTGAATGTAATCAGGGTGCAGGGCGACCTGCGTCTTAACAGGGTTACCTGCAACACAAAAACTGTCTTCCTTGTCAGCGGAAACCTTACGCTTGAGCCAGAGATAGGTCTGCAGGATAATCCCGCTGCTGATATTGTTAACGGCTGTCTGTTCCTGGTTAAAGAGACAACAACCATCCTTCCCGGTCAGTCTGCGGGAACACCCGGCGACACGACACCAGACTTTGACACTGTTGCAGGATTTATTGTCACCAGGTCCATTCAGATCCCTCCAGATCCTCAGTTCAACGCATTGCGTGTAACAGGCTCCATTATCGCCAGCGAAAATAATACGTTCGACAGGGATGCAGGTGTTGTACTTAACCAGCTGTCACCGTCAGAGATCATCTACTACGATGGGGGACGGTATATGCATCTGTTTGGCGAAGTACTTTCAATGCCGGTCAGTTTTAACATCGTTGAGAAACCGTTTCTTGATTCGTTCTGATGCCAGCTAAATTATCCGTATTCATCCGATTCTATGTCATCGCAGTGCTGTTGCTGGCGCTGGCCGTATATCTGTCATCAGGAACACAACCGGCAAGACAAGCCTACACGGGCAGCATTGCTGTCGATCCACAAGCAGGTGAACGGTTTATCACGCACTCAGTCAGTACAGGAACGTTTGTATCGCTAACACGCCCGGAGAGAGAAAATGATTTTTTTATACTGACACTTACAAGCCCGGAAGGAGAGCAGCAACACAGCTTTGGATCCGGGGAATTCAACTTTGATGCAGTTGTACTGCGTACCTGCGCAAATGAGTGTCCTGACTTTCAGACATATATCAACAGCGAAGAGTATCAGTCGCGCCGCCCGCTTGAACCGTTTACGCTGATTACACTCGATGACCTGAGAGATGGTGATACAGTCTCACTGGTCAGATCTGCTGCAGGTTCGGTTGCGCAGTCGTATATTCAGGAACAGTCAGAAGTTAAGCTATTTGTAACTCGCTCACGATGAAGACCCAACTGCTCACAGCTGCAATTGCAACAGTCTGCGCATTCTTTCTGCTTGTTGCCTCACAGCCTGCAGCGCCTGAACCCGTTGATCTGTCTGTCATTGCCGAAGACACAGGACTCTGTGATAACTCGGACCTGTGCTTCATCGAGTACCAGACAAGGGGTGAATTCACCCGGGGCATGATCGAAACCAGGCACCACAGCATTGACCCCGGGGGAGAGGCGGGCTTTGATGTTCAGATCCTCAAGCGCAACAGACAGGACGGGGCGTCTGTATATGAGATCATGCAACAGGAGAGTACGGGTAGTGATCCGTTGTGTCTTGATATTCTGCAGGTGGAATATCTTAAAATCCCTGAGGGACAGATCAGTAATGACGATGGAATATTTGAGCAGGGTATGACCGATGTCTTTGCATATGAGTGCTTTATTGACGGCGAAGAGAGAAGTGATTATCTTGATAATACTATCTTGCTTCAACTGCTCGATTAAATGAAACTGCAAACCGGCACTGTGCTGTTTGTCGTAGCGCTGCTGTTCTTTATCGGCGCAGTTCTGTTTTACGCTGTCCGATCATCAGGCAGCGAACCGATTGTTACCGAGACTGCTGTATCAGCAGCAGGCTTTCTGTTTGCACCCGAAGAGATGTACTCGCCGCAGGGCGGATTTCAAGGTCCGGCGGGAACACTTGCTGTATCACAGGAGGTCTTATCGGGCACAATCACCCAGGCAGTATTCAGTTCCAACAAATTCGCCCGCTTCAGTGAGGACTACGCCAGCAACGCCTTCCTGACACTCACCGTCAGGGGTCCCGAAGGTGACGAGACCAGTCTGACCCTTGAAGACCCCGGCGAGACACTGTTCAGGGTCTGCACGGATGAGGCATCCTGTCCTGGATTCGCTGATTATTTTGGAGGGCTTGCTGATGCTGAGTTCCGCTATGGTCTGGCAGGAGAAATCCTGCTGGGTGACGAGGTGGTGATTTTCCATAGCGTATTTGTCGGATCCGAGCAGGATGCCGCAGCAATCAGCAGCGATTATGATATTTATGTCACACGATATGAACCGTAATTCTCAGACACTGATAATCACAGCAGCAGCACTCATCCTGTTTATCTCCGGTGGAGTGTTTGCAGTTATGGGGCTATCATCCTCAGCATCAGGAAACGATCCTGCTGTGACACTGCTGGACAGCATCGGCAGTGAAAATCAGTATCGGGCCTGTTCAGGAAGCGCTGCCGAGGTATGCTTCAGCTGGCAGTATCTGACAGGCAGCTTCGCAGACAACACGCTCACCGTGGGCGATGCAAGTCTCACGCTGTCCGGCAGGTACAACCGTGAGACAGATATTGAAGAGATTTCGCGCGATCTTAATGTGATCTATTACAGCAGGCCCGAGGGTGATCAGCTGACCGGATACCTGCAGACCGATAAGGATACGTTTGTGACTGGATCGACCGGATCCTGTGTTGAGGGTGCTTTCTTCTATTTTGACAGATTTCCGGCAGGGCTGGACCTGCTGAAGCTGCCTGTAGACGATGGTCACAGAGGCTTTCTGGAGCTGTATCCGTGTGACAGTAACCCGGCACAGGAACAGTTTTTCAGCTATACTAGACTTGAGCGCCAGCTGATTGATTTATGAAGACAAACCGCGCAAATCTGCTGTTCCTGATCTTCGGCATACTAGTTGCTGTCACGTTTGTAACGGCCAAATCAAATAATGCAGACGCACTCTCAATGGGTGTCGGCTGCTGGACACGCTGGAAGCAGCAGTACAGCATGGGATGGCACTGCGACGGTTCCGCATCTGTTCGCAACAGGCCCTATGATGTATGGGTCTGGCACTGTCAGCAGGCAAATCTGAGCTGGTGTGATGCCAACAACGGCGGAGTGCTTATCACGAAACAGTCGTTCGGTGGGCCTGTGCCGGTTGAATTCACTTCTTCCGCAAGTGGTTACGGAAACTGCGGAAGCGTTCAGATGGACATCGGTCTTCCCGGTGCTTCTGACCACGGTGTAGCTGGAGGCGCAATTTACTCCAACGGCACAAGCTGCTCAAGTCCGCCACAACCGACAACACCTCCAAGTCAGTGCGGTAACTGGAACGATACACAGTTCTGGACCGGCTGCTGGGGCGAACCATACCCCGGCTGCGGGGGTCTTGGTGGATGGATCAGCGGTAACGACGTGACCAGCCGCAACCCGAGCAGACCGTTTCCGCTTGATATCAACTGCTTTACCAACCTGGGATCTGCATGGACATCTGCGACTGTATCACTTGTTTACAATGGAAGCACAATCGGAAATTACAACACCTGGGCACCGCGAAACATCAATATCAGCTCACCGGGAACATACGAGGCGTTGTGCCGGGACCGTGTAGCACCAAACTGTTACGACATTGACCGCTTCACCGTGCAGTGCGTCAATACCTGCGGCAGTGCCAGAGACCCCAATGCACCCACACTCAGCTCGCCGTCGAACGGTGCAACACTGACAAACAGGAATGTGACGCTGACATGGTCTCACAGCGGATTTGGACGCTGCGGCGGCAACAGCTGCTCGGGCGGTTGTAACAGTACAAATCCGACGAGCCTGAGTGTAACCCTTAACGGTCCTGGTGGAGGTACGGTCGTACTGCCCGGCGGCTCAACATCATATACATTTACAAATCTGACAGGCAAAAACTATACCTGGTATGTTACGGCCCGCAACGGCTGCAATCTGACTGAACAGTCTGTTGTCAGATCGTTTGTCATCAACTCACCACCGACATTTAACGGATCAGTCACAAGCAACCAGATATGTACAGCGGGTGGAGTAACCACAGGCGGATCAGCGCAATGGAGCGGCATCCACGCCAACTCAGTCATCGGAAACGGGACCAGCGGCATCAACAATCCTCTGACTGTGCGTGTGACCTACGATGATCCGGATGGAAGAGCTGATCTGAACCGTCTGGAGGTCTGGCTTGGCGATAATAACAGCCCGGCGCCGGGTGCAACAGCTGTCTCGACTTCGGCAAGCGCGTCCCTTGCATATGGCGGAGGATCAAATCATACACTCTATGCAGCAGGAGGAAGCAGTCGATCAATAGACAGTAACAACTCCGGAAACCAGGCAGTACTCACATCAGGATCAAATACACAATCAATTGTTGCTGTTTCAGGTTCAACAACCGGCACAGCATATGCGCTGCCCAGGATTGTCTCAACCACAGCAACTTCAGTTGTTGTTGACTGGCAGCTTGGTCTGTTTAACTCTTCAGCGTTTGACGGTGACGTCCGGATCTATGCACGCGCAGTTGACCAGTCCGGTGTAGCAGCAGGGTGGAGTATTATTGACACCTGGAGGGTCGACCTTCGCTATCCCAACCCCGTTGCCAACCTTACTCTGCGTAACCAGACAGCATTTGATGTTACGTACTCTGCTAATGACGCCACCAGTCCGGTACTTTCATATTCCAAGACCTGTACCTCGAGTCTTGCAGCCAGCGAGTCGATCACACTCAACCAGGTCGCGCCTGGCGCATCACCAAACAGCCGGACGTTTACCGGCAACCAGAATCAGAATCCGTGTTTTGATAATCTTGCAGGCACGACCTACTACACTGTCAATAACACACCCCGGGATGGAACGCTGCGGTTTAACTGGACAGCCAAGGACTCCGCCTGTAACACCGCACCCTCGACCTCAGCCGATCTTCGCCTGAAACCGCCATGGATGATGACTGTCGACGGTGATACATTTACCAGTCAGGGTATCAGGCAGACATCAATCAATGACATTAACACCATTAACAACCCGAACCTGCCGGACCAGCACAACCGTGTACCGTATCTATCCGACTACAACTTCATGCTTGAGACGGGCTCGCTGCCTGCCAAGGATACCGAGCGAGACCTTGCCGTTGACGATTACGATGACCTCAACGGAAAGCCAAGGGCCGAGTTCGGTTTTCCGGACTGGTTCAGTTTTGTCGATGCCCGGATTCTCCGCAATCTGCCGGCAAATCAGATCGCAACAGTTAACGGTCCGCAGACATTCAGCGATGTAACATCACAGCAGGTGGCACAGGCACTCGGCATGACGGGTGTAGAGATCAACGGATTTGCGGGCACAGGTGATGCGAAAGTAAATGTCATCAAAGTGATCGGCAATCTGACCTTAAACAGGGTCAGCTGCAACACAAAGACTATCTTTCTGGTAACGGGCAACCTAACAATCAACCCCGAATCGCGAATATCAGACGACCCGCGCAACGATGTAATCAACGGGTGCATGTATGTTGTGGCAGGCAGGACAACGGTACTGCCCGGACAGAATGCCGATGTTCTTGGAGCTGCAACCGAGCGGGCGAGGGTGCTTGGCACCAGCGCTCAGGTTCTGGCTGCATCATTTGAGACTGCAGCCACAACTGCTGCCAGAAACAACAACGGGCAGTGTGTCGTCGGTATCCTGACAAACCATGCGGATGTCTATAATTCAAATTATGATACCGGTTATGGCGTCGGCCGGGCAGAGATTCAGGCCCTGGTGCCGCAAGGCTATGTTGACCAGGTGAAACTGCTAACACAGATCTCACCGGCAACCGAGTACAACAACATCGATCTGCTGTTTGTTAATGAGGCAAACCTGACCAACCTTCCTCAGGGTGGAGACCCGAATAATGCGCTTTCCTATCAGTGCGGCGTAGCCGGATATGTCCGTGCTGAAAACCCCAACCTCTATCCGGGCATGATCAATGCTGTATACGCTAACTGGTTGAATGGTATGAATATCATCATGTCAGCGGACAACGGAATCTCATCACAACGACTTGGCAGCACCAGCACATGTTTTGATTTTGCCAACTCCCTGACCGGTCCTCTGAATAATGCCATAATGAGCAATCACAGCAATGCGTTTAATTTCCTTTCTGTCGGGGATGCAAGCACAAACAGGCTGGTTGCCGGACAATACGACCCGACCGACAACGGAGGAGTGGACACGAGAGTAATCTCAAGTGGTCCGGCTATGCTGAGCGGCGCATTTCAGGATTACAGAGGTGGCAGGGATACTCCAGGAAATATAGTCCATAACGGTGCAGGCGGAATAAACGCTCAGTGTCTCTCGACGGTGGTGCTTCAGGACAGGGTGGACTGGCCGACGATAAACCGCTTTAACGCATGTACGCTCGCATACGTTCCTCCCACCTCAACCCGCGGGTACTATGTCATCGATTCTAATGCAGCAACTGCAGTAAGATCCAAATGGGGCAGCATGCTGACCGAGATACCCGACTGCAATCCACCCACCCCGACACCCACTGCGGTGACAACCCCGGTAACGACTCCTCCAGCAAATGCGCCCACACTTAACAGCGTCAGCGCAACCTGCACCGGTACTGGTAACAACTACAACATCAGTGCTTCATGGACCGGAGGAGGGACGGGCACATTCTGGTTTGATATTGATGATCAGAATCCACACGCAGTCACCTGGTTTAACCATGATAACGGTAACAACCGGAGCATGAACGTCAATCAGAACAACTTCCAGCAGTATACGGAGGCCGGTAATTCCAGAAACAGTGGAGTCCGTCTGGCTCTGACTCCAGGTGCAACCTACTACGCTAAGGTTTATGATGCACAGCGTGCTGTTGCTTCAAACTACAGGAGCTTTACGGCCCCGGTATGCTCAACACCTACCCCGACACCGCCGCCGATTGATACCAACGCTGATTACGATACGCTGGATGGCTTTATCCTGACAAATTCGTTTGAAAGCCCGTTTGATTCACAGTATGATGGACTAAGGATCGTCGGTGCAGTCATTGCAATGGAGAACAACAACTTCAACCGGGATTTCGGAGTTGTTCTCAACCAGCTGACACCATCAGAGATCATTTATTACGACGGGGGACGCTATATGTACCTGTTTGGCAGAATACTGTCAATGCCCAACAGTTTTAATATCGTCGAGAAACCTTTTATTGATTCGTTCTAACTGCCATGATAAATAAGCGCTATCCGGGTCAGATTCTTGTTATCGTTCTGCTTGTGCTGTCTATCCTGGGTATCTTTGTAGTCTCAATCGCCACCAGTACACAACGGGACGTTGAAGAACGTGTCCGCAACGAAAAGTATGAACAGTACTATTCTCTGACAGAACGCAGGCTTTTGCAGCTGATCCAGGAGACAAATCTTGATTCTACTCTCACGGGACTTGAAAATGATCTGACAAACTGTACACGTGTGGGCAACACGGGACGATACAACTGCACATACACAGATGTCTCGGAGACCGACTCACTTGACCAGGTAAGCATAGATGTGACACTTGAAGACACCAACGAAGTCCGCCAGCTTCAGCTGCAGAAGGATCAGACATTTATGATGAACCTGCAGAATGGCGGCAGCGGATACCGTGGTGTAATTCAGATGCAGTGGACAGGGCCCCAGGTTGCATGGGTAGTATCAATGGACTACCGTGACCTTAATGACGGCAGGTACAAGGTGATCAAGGGTGTCTATGACGGCAACCCGACCGGCTCACGTGTCTACGAGCAGGCGATTCCCAACAATAATACATTCACCTTTGAACCGCTTGTACTGAGCGGTGTCACACAGCCAGCTGCAAATGCCATGCAGTTTAATATCTCCAGCGTCGATCTGACCGGCAGCAACTGGAGACCGCTGTACCTGCGTGTTAAGCCGATTATCGCCAGCGGCGAGCTGCTGACCGAGCTTACCGTTACAGGCGGAACAGGTTTTCCCAACCAGGTGCGCACGTATCTTGGTGAAGGGATCTCAGCAGAAGAAAGCAACACCGGAGATGACTCACCAACGGCCATTCTTGAGGTTCAGCTGCCGTTGCACCCGGCCCCGGCTGAGTTCTTTGACTACGTTCTGAGAAGCGAGAACGACGTCGTTAAACCCCGCTAGAGCGTCAAAATTTGATTACCACGGCTGCCCGTTTGCGGACATTAAGCCTTTATGCCAAAAGCACACAGATTCTGTTTATCGACTACTGATGATGAATAACACTCAGCGTGTGCAGGGACATGGTGCGTACAGTCTGCTTGCCATTGAAGTGGAGCAGCTGTTACGTCCGTCGGTCTGCTGATAAATGATGTAGCGGTTCTGACTTGCATAATAGGTCATCAGTGGTCCGCCACCGTAGAACCCCTGACAGGTGTACTGTGACCCTGGCGCGAGGAAGCGGGACATGATATCGCAGTTACCGTACGCCGCCATTTCCTGATATCCCTGAGGATAGCATTGTCCGCCTGCCATTGCACATATCTGATTACAGCTTGCGTCACCTGCATCACCGTTAAGCAGCACCAGACTGCCTGATGTTGTCAGATTGGGGCAGGGACTTTGCGAGCATCCGGCTGCGTACTGACCGACATTCTGTGGAAATGTGAAGTTTGTCGGCAACTGTCCGGTCCCGGATACGCCGCAGGTAACATTCAGAGTATCTGTGCAGTTGCCGGTTCCGTTTGTATTTGTCGCTTTACCGACCACCGTATATGTCCCTGGCGTTGACATGGTGAAGGCAGCACCACCGGCACCGGAGGATCCAGTCAGAGTCACGTTCTGACCGTTCGGGTTTGTGACGGTTATGGCAACGTCTGTTGCCCGGGTCCCCGGGAACGTAACTGGCTGAGAGGGGGGGGCATTGTGTGTAGCATAAATTTCCACAAAGGTTCCCTGACAGCTGCTGTGCTGTGCATCCTGAGGTGACCAGAACTCGGTAAATTGTGACTTCTGTAGCAGAGTTGTGAAGTTAAACGGGCACTGTGACTGAGGATCATTCGCACAGGTAACAGAGACAGTATCCTGACAGGCAGAACCTGCGTATCCAGGGACGTTCCCTGAAAAATTATATGTCCCTGGTGTATCAAGTTGCACAGTAGTTACTGACATCTGTTGTGTCGCCTGCTGACCTGGCATTTGAACATAAAACGTGACGTCGTTTGCCTGTGCACTGCCATGCTGCGCTGCAATACGGACTGTTCTGCCGCAAGGTATTTGACCGTTAATTGCACTGATTGCACCGGTAGTTGTGTCTGTCCAGTAGAGCGTAGTGCCGGTATGAGGACAGCTCACCTGAGTCGGAGCGGCAGCTGTAGGAACTGCGGTCGGTGTGGCACCGACAAAAAAGTCACCAAGAGTAAAATTTCTGGTTGAGACTGCAATCTGACGAACCTGGTTGGATATCTCGAAGTTGGGGTTTGTTGCTGACGCCCGCAGAGTCATCAGGATAGTGGATTTTGTCCCGTCTTCTCCGGTAGAAAGGTTAATGTCAAAACTGAAGTCCTCAATAGTGATAAGATCCGAGGTCTCAAACAGGAGCTGATTGCCGGGTACAGAGATTTTGCAGATACGGTTGATTGCAGCAGTGTCACCGGGACAGTTGTCGGTCCAGGTAAACTCTTCGGCATGAGAGATTGTACAGCGGCTGACTGTTTCGCTCCCGTCACGAAACTCGCCGCATTCCTTGACTATGCGGGCATTCCTGATATCGCGCTGTACAAGTGTTGTCAGTTCCGCCAGCTCTTCACGAACCTGTGTCCTGACATAGACTTTGCGGCTGACCTCAAGGTTGATAAGAATCACCTGACTGATCATGGCAATCATAATGCCGAAGATGGCAAGCGTGATCAGCGTCTCAACCAGTGAGAATCCCTGCAACCGTTTTGTCGGCAGTTTCTTCATCATCATGTTGATCCTCCTGAAGTGTTGCGAAATCCAAGCAGCTCAGTGCGCTGCATGCCGTTTCTGGATGAGAAGAAGACGACAATGGATCGCAGTTCAAATACACCGGGATCGGTCTGATTGACAAGGATCTGATTGCACATAATAAAGTTTGGCAGCTCAGACAGCCGCACCCTGAACTCGGAGTTTGAATCGCAGGTGGTGATCGGCGTCCTGCTGGTTGTCTGAACAATCTGCAGCTGACATCCGGTTGAACCGGTACAGTTTGACGGATTGACCTCACCGGTTACCCGGAATGCAAAATCACGCTGACCTGTTGGAAGATTGGTTAACAGCGGAACGACAGCAGGGGATTTCATGTACTCCATCGAGCCGATCATGACAGAATTTGCGGTATCAGCCAGCTCGTTGTCCTGAACAGTTCTCAGAGAGCTGATCGCAATGGCCACTGTTGCAATCATCGCTGTTCCAAAGATCGCTATCGCAATGATGATCTCTACAAGTCCGAATGCCTTTTTTGTTACTGCGCGTTTTGTCATTTTGGTGTATACGTGTTGCGCACCGAATTAATCTCGATCGGTCGTACCGCTCCAGTCAGCTTATGCCTTACACTGAAGAGGCATGTTACCTCAGAGTAGCTGATCCGGTTACCGGTTGTTGCCTGTGTGCTGGCCTTCATGTCACCGGTGAGACTCTCAAACAGTACATCATAGCAGCCTCCGCCTGAGAGTACATACTCGATGTCACCGTAGATACTTGACTTGAGCTGCTCTGCTGTTGATGGTTCACAGGTCCATGAGGTATCGGTTGCTCCGATAGTCCGGTAGCAGAGACTTCTGGTCAGCTGGTTGTTTCTGAAACTGAGATTATAAGCATACACACGTGTCTGCGTGTTGGTGGTATTCAGGACGATATCCTTTGGAAGCGTATTGCTTTTGGCAAGGTTTCGGGTCTCTTTGATCACGCTCAGCACCTCATTTACCGACTGGCTGAATGTAACGGTGCGCTGAAATGACACGAAACCGAAGATTGCGAGGGTTGCAGTCAGTCCGATGATTGCCATGACGATCAGGAGTTCAAAAAGACTGAATGCGGGTAGCTTCACAGTGTGGACAGTAACTAATTATTCAAATAGTAGGTTGAACGGATACTCCTGTCAAATCAGAAAATAACAGGAATCACTATCTGCCCGGCTATGAGCCAGAGCAAAGATCCGGCAGCAAGCACCGTGGCGTAAGGGACCTGGACACGAGGATCTCTTTTTCGTATGAGCAGCACAATGCCTGCTACTGATCCCGCCAGAGAGCCGAAAAGAACGGCCCAGAACATTCCTGCAAAACCAAGATACGCAGCAGTTGCAGCGGTCAGTACGACGTCCCTGACCGTAAGCCCGCTGCGGGGTATAAACCGGATGAGCCCGATCAGTAGTGCGAACAGTCCTGAACCGGCTATTGATGAGATCAGATCAGACGCAGTACGAAATCCACTCAGGTATTCTGCAGAGACAATCAGCAGAGTCAGCAGAGAAAAAATAACCACTTCCTTTTTGGGCAGTGACATGTACTGATAATCATAGGATGCAAAAAATATCATCCCTGTCACAAACACTAATGCTCCGGCAAGGGGAAGTACAAACAGCTGCTGCGCGGGATTGTAGAACAGGACAAAAACAAACAGCACAATTACAGCTGCTGCCAATTCAATAGCAGGATAGAGGAGAGGAAGACGTTCACCACTGGTTTTGCTTCTGCCGCCGGAAAGAATATAGGAAAACACCGGTATCAGATCTGTGCCGGTAAGCACCTCTCCCGTACCGTCTGCAAAAGACCTGCCGCCCAGCGGCATGTTTCTGTAGACACGGTATGTCAGCATATTAACAAAACTGCCCAGCGCCGCGCCGAGGATCAGCCCCAGAACGTAAGTTATCCCGAACAGCAGCAGTGTTGCTCCTTCCATCAGATCGAACAGGGTGTTGTAGAAGTACCGGCCTGAAAATCGTCTCCTGATTCAAGTCTGACCGCGAGTGAATACCCGTCTGTCCGGGAAGCAAAGCAGTATGCGCTTGTATTCGTGGACGTCGTACCGACGACCTGAACTCCGTTGGCACCTCCTGGTCCTGCATCATCAGTCTTTGCCGCACCATCAAGCGGAACCAGCACACATTTGTTTTGTGCTGTGCAACTGGTGACGGGATAATTTGCTGCAATCTCAACATTTTCACCGGCAAACCGGATTCTTGAAGGAAACCTGCCGTCAAGTGTCAGAAAATCGGCGATCCCGGCGTTAATATCCTGCAGCGCAGCCTTGCGGGCAGTGTCACGGGCGTTTCGCTGAGCAGCGGCAATACCGAACAGCGATAAACCGATCAGAAGACCGATTATCGCCATGGCAACAAGCAGCTCGACAAGGGTAAATCCGTGTTTACGCATTGTAATGTATCAAATCCGTTATCAGATTAAACAAATACTGCCGGGTAATCAACCCGGCAGTCTTGTGTCTATCAAATCCCGAAAGCTTATGGAAGAGCTGGGGGATCACAGCTGGTGTTTGATGTACCACCATCTGCTTTGTCACCGTTCTCAAGGCGGACAGCCAGTGAGTAACCGTCGCTTCTCGTAGAGAAGCAGAAGGCGCTGGTATTGGTGGATGTCTGACCGACAACAAGGACACTGTTGTTCTGACCGCCAGTCTGATCCACGCCTGAACCAACTACAGCTGCACCATCAAGCGGAACAGCAACGCACTTGTTCTGTGCGGTACAGTTGGTTGCAGTTACGCTCGCCGGGTTACGGGCAATGAATACCGTGTCATTGGCAAACCTGAGACGGTCAGGGAATGCTCCCTCCAGGGTCAGGTAATCAGCGATACCTGCGTTGATGTCCTGCATTGCTGCTCTGCGAGCAGTATCTCGAGCGTTACGCTGGGCAGCGGCAATACCGAACAGCGACAGACCGATCAGAAGACCGATAATCGCCATGGCGACAAGCAGCTCCACCAGTGTAAATGCTTTACGTTGTTGCATGAGCACCGTGCATAATAAATAAAAATTAGACGATGTTGGCTACGTTGTAGATGGGCAAATAGACTGCTACTGCCAGCAATGCAACGAGACCACCAACTATTAAAAGAATAAGAGGTTCCATAAGCTTTGTCAAATTAGACGTTATCTCCTCGACCTGGTCTTCGTAAAATCTGGCAAGATCTCCCAGGATCTTTTCAAGTGCTCCTGTTTCTTCTCCGGTGGCAATCATTTTGATCACAATCAATGGCACTACCTTGTTTTTGGCAAGCGGTCCGGCTATCTGCTGTCCCTTTGCCACCTCCTGAGCGGCATAAAACAGTGCCAGTTTAAAATGAACATTACCCATCGATCTGCCGGTAGCCTTGAGTGCATCAATAATCGGAATACCGCTTTTGATAAGCATCTGCAGCAGTCGGGTCATCTGCAGTACCTGAGATTTTGCCTGCAGATCACCGAAGACCGGAAGCCTCAGCAGCAGCTTGTCGACGAATTTTCTTCCGGAATCAGTATTGTAGTAGGTGCGAAAGCCCACAATCGAGGCAACGACGACAAAAATGGTGACCCCCAGACCCAGCGGGTTTGTAAAGAAGTCGCTGATGGTGACCAGCGCCTGTGTGATGAGCGGCAGTTCAGCTTCTCCATTACTGAGGTCGTTATACAGATCCTCAACAGCCGGAATCATAAATACGACAAGCACGATGATCACGATGATGATTGCCAGCAGGATCACAGCAGGGTAGATCATCGCACCTCGAACACGTCCCCGCAGTTGCGAACTTTTCTGCATGTCCTCTGCAATCTGTGTAATGATCTCTACAAGGTTGCCGGATTTTTCTCCGGCCTCGATCAGACTTAACTGCAGCTCGTCAAAGATCGCCTTGTGTTTTCCAAACGATGAAGCAAGGGGCAGTCCGCTCTGCACATCTTTGTAAACCTCGGTCAGCTGTTTTTTGAGACCCGAAAATTTTGTCTGCTCGACAAGAATCTCGAGTGCCGAGGCAACCGGCAGACCTGCACCAAGCATCGTTGCCAGCTGACGGGTGAAAATAACTTTTTCGGTCAGAGGAACTCCGCCGATCTGGATGTCACCGAGATTGTCAAAACTGAAACCGATTTTCTGTTCGATCGAGATGACGATCAGCCCCTGCTCATGAAGCATGGAGATAATCTCTTCGCGAGTTTCAGCCTGGCGCTCGCCGGCTACCTGTTCACCCGTCGGTTTTGTTGCTCGATAACTGAAGAGCGGCATCAGGCAGTATTACTTTTCATCAGCTGAAGTAATTCATCAGGCTTGGTTGTGTAGGTCTGTGCCTCCTCTATAGTCAGGTCGCCGGAACGCACCAGCTTGATCAGCGATTTTTCGAGGGGGATCATGCCAAGCTCGGCACTTGTCTGGATCATGTTATCAATCTGGTAGGTCTTTCCTTCCCGGATGGCGTTTTTGATGGCAGCATTGGCGATCATTATCTCAAGAACAGCCTTGCGGCCACCACCCTGGATGGGCACAAGCCTCTGAGCGACTACTGCGGCAATCACGTTAGCGAGCTGTGCCCGGATCTGTGCTTGCTGCTGCTCGGGGAATACGTCTATCATACGGTCGATACTCTGGGCAGCCGAGTTTGTGTGCAGGGTCGAGAATACAAGATGGCCTGTTTCAGCAACGGTAATGGCTGATGCGATTGTCTCGAAGTCACGCATTTCTCCAACCAGTACTACATCCGGATCCTCACGCAGGGCAGCTCGGAGAGCGCGGGTGAAACTGGTCACGTCTGTGCCGACCTCACGCTGATCAACAAGGGATTTGGCCCGGGGAAATACGTACTCGATCGGATCTTCAATCGTGATAATGTGCTGTGCCTCAGTAACATTGATCTCCTGAATGATTGAGGCCAGCGTCGTGCTCTTACCGTGACCGGTCGGACCCGTGACAAGCACAAGCCCGTGCGGAAGTTTTGCGAACTCGTACATTACCTCTGGCAGTCCAAGCTCGGCAATCGTTCTGATACGTGAAGGGATAAGGCGGAAGGCGCCGGCAAGCTGTCCCTTTTTGTGGAACATATTGACCCTGAATCGTGTTCCGCTCTGAATACTGTGCGAGAAGTCGATATCCAGATCGGTTTCCAGTGACTTTTTCTGTTCATCAGAGATGATGGAGTAGAGGAGTGTCTGCACGCGCTCAAACTGCAGTATCTGACTGCCGATCGGCATCAGTTTGCCGTCTACACGCAGCATCGGCGGGTAGCCTGTGGACATGTGAAGGTCAGAAGCGCCGCGTTCTTCAGCAAGTGCCAGAAAATCATCCATGCTGGCACGCTGTGCATAATAATCCTCACTTGCATCTTTTGGCTTTAGCCCCACAGTATCCGACTGCTGAACCGATTTCTGCTTCTGCTTTGTTTCTGTCAGCTGATCAGCTTTCTGCAGAATCTGTGCCACCTGATCCTCTTTGCCCTGCGCACTGCCGGACAGCTCAACTTTTTGTGACTGAGTACCGTTATCAGGCAGCGGTGGCAGAGATGTACTGGCTGACTGTGCTGACGGCTGCGGCTGCAATTCCGGCTCGGGAACCATAGCTGCCGCCGGTGTTGTGACATCAGCAGGCGCTGCTTCATTTACGGCTGCTGCCGGTGCCTGCAGGGGTGCTGCCGGTGCAGAAGCCTGGGCTGTATTGTCAACTGTCATAACGGATTCTGCCGGTGTCTGCTGCGTCGCAATCTGCATACCGTCATCCGGAACCAAAGCGGCTTCGGGCATCTGCGGAACAACAGGCTGTGCAGCCGGTTCAGGCTGTTGTGACTGCTGCGCAAGCTCTGGCTGCGGCATATCTGTGACAGGTTCGGGTGCATTTGCAGGCTGCTGCATCTGTTGTGGAGGTTGCTGTTCATCTGTCGCTCCCATGGCAAGCGGATCTGATATCGGCTCTGGTGCCTGCTGTGCAGGCGCAGACTGTGTCTGCTGCTGGTCAACAGCGGGCTGTGCAGTCACAGGCTGCTGAGCGACTGATGGATCAGATGTTTGTGCGGGACTGCTAAGGTCAATAAAGGGCATGGTTGTATCGGACTAAGCAAAAACTAATTCAACTGTTAACTGACAACACGCATAACTTCTTCAAGTGTCGTGATGCCTTCCAGCGATTTAAGGAAACCGTCCTGCATCATCGTGATCATTCCCTCCTTGATAGCTTCTTTTTCAATCTCCTGTGCAGAACTTGTCGAAATGGTAAGGTTGCTGAGCGTCTCTGTCATCTTCATTACTTCAAAAATACCGATCCGGCCTTTATACCCCGAATCTCCGCATTGCGGACAGCCTTCACCCTTGTACAGATTTATCTTACCACCATTTTTTTGCAAGAGCGAGTCAAAGCTGAATCCTGCAATAGGATCAAGAACCTCGCGCAACTTTGCGAGCTGCTCCTCGTTGGCGATATATGATGTTGTACAGTGTTCGCAGATTTTCCGGACAAGACGCTGTCCGGCAGCAAGTTCAAGTGTTGAGGCCAGCAGAAACGATTCGATACCCATATCCTTAAGACGGGGGATAGCGCCAGCGGCACTGTTGGTGTGCAAAGTGGCAAGCACGAGATGACCGGTCAGTGAGGCCTGAACGGCAAGCTCTGCTGTTTCCATGTCACGGATTTCTCCGACGAGGATGACATCAGGATCCTGCCGCAGAAACGCACGCAGCCCCTTGGCAAAGGTAAGACCGACATCAGCGTTTACCTGCACCTGCGTGATGCCGTCAATCCGGATCTCAACCGGATCCTCAAGTGTCATAATGTTGATTTCGGGTTTATTAATGATCTTGAGAGCAGAGGCGAGCGTCTGGGTTTTACCGGAACCCGTCGGACCGGTTACCAGCAGAATTCCCTGCGACTGTCTGATCGCCTCATCAAACATCTGGAAGTTCTTTCCACGCAGTCCTGTCTGGTCAAGTGTAAGCGTTCCGCCTCCTTTTGCCAGCAGACGGATCACCACTTTTTCTCCATACACCGAGGGCATGATCGAGACACGCAGATCAATCAGATCGGCGTCCACTTTTATCTGAAAACGTCCGTCCTGCGGAACGCGGTGTTCATCAATCTTAAGATTACTCAGAATCTTGATACGCGACACAATAGGTCCGGCAAGCTTGGGCGGTAGTGTGAGTTTTTCCTGCAAAACGCCACTGATACGGTAGCGGACAACGACCCTGGTTTCGCGCGGTTCAATGTGTACGTCAGATGCCTTGTACTTGGCGGCATATTCCAGAATCATATTCACAATCCTGGAAACAGGGGCTGATGTGATACCACCCTGCACATCGGATCCTATCGTACCGGAGACTTCAACGACCTCACCCACATCTTCGAGCGCCTCAGTGACAGAGGTCCCGATCTGGGCACCATACTTGGTATCAATAATTCCCTTGATAGTTGTCGGGTCACCAAACGCGGGTTCGACCCGCTTGCCGATCATGGTGCTTAAAAACCGCACCTTCTGCAGATCAAGCGGATCCACCATTGCGACCTTGAGCCCGTTACTGGTTTTTTCGTACGCTACGGCCTGATTGCGCTGGGCGACATCCTGGGGGATCTCGTTGAGGACCTCGATATCAATCCTCATGGCACTCAGATCGACAAAGGGCATGTTATAGACCTCGGCCTTTGTCTGGTAGATATCTTTTTCAGAAACATATCCGCCACCGACGACTACCTGTTCTACAGGTTTTCCGGTATTAATCGCCTCAAACTTGACCTTTTTCAGGGTGTCGGCATCAATCTTACCCTTGTTGAAGAGAATGTCGGCGATGTTCTGTCCGACTGCCGCAGAGGCAGATCCCTGGACGGGAGGTTGCACAGGCTGACCTGGATTATTTACGGGAAGCCCCGCTTGCGGTAAACTGGAGTCAGTATTCCCGCTGTTTGCGCTTGCCATTTGGACAGTTAAGCAGTGTTTGGATTACCCTCATACTATGTAAAAGGATATCCATTGTCAACATGGGCAGATCGTACCTGATACACTCAAATGACCGCGCTTTCGCGCAGAAAGAGCTCGAACGACTCTATACCGAACTGGGTGTAAAACCAGGCTCGGACAATGATGTCCTTTCGATCCATCCCGCCGCAGACAAGAAGTCTATCGGCGTCAAAGAGATAGAAGAGCTGATTCACTGGAGTTCGCTCAAGCCGCACACTGCACCACAGAAACTTGGCGAAATCCATTCAGCAGAGCTGCTGACAACCGAAGCACAGAACAAGCTGCTCAAAACACTCGAAGAGCCAAGTGAACACACATCTCTTGTGCTGATAAGCGCTCATGCCGGCAGCCTGCTCGAGACAATCAGGTCGCGCTGCATTACATTCGAGTACCTGCGGGCAGTAACATCTGGGACAGAAGACTCATTCCTCTCCAGACCGTTCTCTGTCCAGCTCAAGACAATCGACGAGATCGGCGCGATCAGGGATAGAGCAGAGCAGCGTCTGGCACTTGAAGAACTTCTTCTCAACCTGTCAAAGGAACAGCGCAGGCTTCTGCACGGACCCGACAGCAAAAAAGCCCTGCGTAACATTGCAACTATTCAGAAAACAGCTACAATGCTTACTAGAAACGTCTCACTCAAGCTCGCCTTAGAAAACCTTATTATTCAATTGCAACCATGATGTCGCAACGAGTATTCATTTTGTACACCTGGCTCACAGCCGCTGCCTGGTATGGGTTTATTCTGCTTCTGTCCATGGTCCCCGACCTGGATGTCACCGGCACACAGACTGACTGGCTGGTACGAAGCCTGGGGTATGCGCTTATGTACGGGCTTCTGTTCCTGCTGTTGTTCAGAGCACTTCTCGGAACAGTCCGCATGAGGATCGAGCGTCTGCGCTACTACAAGTCACGGCGCGAACGTGCCGAAGATAATGAATTTGCCTATCTTACCGAGTTTCTTCTGTTCATCATTGCTGTTCTGTTCACGCTCTTGCTCTCAGGTCTGGACGAATACCTGCAGACGGGAGTCAGGGGCAGGGTGGGGGCGGTAATTGATGTTATTGTCAATCTGCTCGGCATCATTGTCACTGCCGTAATCGCCTTTAAAGTCCCGGTTGTTACCGAGCTTGAAGAACTTTTGTTTAAGAACGAAACAGAAGCCAGACGAACACGATCAAAGAAGTCCTGAAGCCCCCGCTTTTGTTTGACCGTGTTTTTTTATGCTAGAATTGAATGCATTTTCCATATCATAGCTGAATCCATATGAGTAAAGGTAATTACGACGCCTCTTCGATTACGGTACTTGAAGGTCTTGAAGCAGTCCGAAAACGCCCGGCGATGTACATCGGTGATTCTGATATTACCGGTCTGCACCATCTGATCTACGAAGTAGTGGACAACGGCATTGATGAGGCCCTCGCAGGCTATGCTTCCGAGGTCAGCATCACGCTTAACGATGACGGCTCTGTCAGTATCGAAGACAACGGACGCGGTATTCCTGTAGATATTCATCCCACCAAAAAGGTCAGCGCACTCGAGATTGCTGCAACAATTCTGCATGCCGGAGGCAAGTTCGGCGGTGACGGCTACAAGGTATCGTCCGGTCTGCACGGAGTGGGTCTGTCAGTTGTTAATGCACTGTCAGAATGGATGCGCGCCGAAGTCTTCCGGGACGGCAAACACTGGATACAGGAATACGACCGCGGTGTTCCGCGCTCGAAGGTAAAAGATATCGGCGAAACAGAAAAGCGGGGTACAAGGATCACCTTCAAACCGGACCCTGAGATATTTTCAACCACACACTATATTCTCAAGCGTTTGCATACCCGCTTCCGCCAGCAGACCTATCTCACTGCAGGACTGCGGATCAACGTGAACGACCTGCGAAAAGAGGATGAGCGCGGTGACAGCAAAACGCTGTCGCGACACTATACGTTCTACTTTGCCGGAGGTGTGCGTTCGTATGTAAAACAGCTGAACACCTCGTTCAAGCCCGTAAATAAACGGGTATTCTACGTCAAAAAAGAGGAGGACGGTGCCGAAGTCGAGGTTGCGTTTCAATATACAAACGATATTCAGGAACGTACACAGGCATTTGCCAATAACGTTCACAACCCTGAAGGAGGTACACATCTCACAGGATTTCGTATGGCCCTGACTAAAAGTCTTAATGATTATCTGACCAAAGAGGGTGGTGAAAAAGAAAAAGAGATCAAACTGACCGGAGACGATACCAAGGAAGGTCTGACAGCTATCGTATCCATCAAGGTGACCGAGGCACAGTTTGAAGGACAGACAAAGATCAAGCTGAATAACCCCGAAGCAACACAGATCGTCAGAAAAGTCGTCTCCGAGGCGCTTGACGAGTTTCTAGAAGAAAATCCGCGCGAAGCCAAAGCTATCATGAGCAGGGTAGTAATTGCCCACAAGGCGCGCAAGGCTGCCAAAGCTGCTCGTGAGGCGGTTGTGCGCAAGGGCGCGCTCGAAGGCGGTACACTGCCTGGAAAACTGGCAGACTGTTCTTCCCGCAAGCCCGAAAACTCAGAGCTGTTTATTGTTGAGGGAGACTCCGCCGGCGGTTCGGCCAAACAGGCACGCGACCGCGGGACACAGGCGATTTTTCCGCTGCGCGGAAAACCGCTCAACTCTGAAAAATACCGCCTCGACAAAGTTGTCGAGAACAAGGAGCTGAAGGAACTGGTAATTGCGCTTGGTACCGGAATAGGCGAGACGCTGGACCTGGATAAGCTGCGCTATCACAAGATCATCCTGATGAACGATGCGGATGTGGATGGAGAGCATATCACAACCCTTGTCCTGACCCTGTTTTTCAGATATCTCAAACCAATTATCGATCAGGGCTATCTGTATGTTGCCCAGCCACCGCTCTACAAGGTAGAGGTCAGCAAAACCGAGTCGTACTGGGTCGGTTCTGACGAAGAAAAGGAACAGCTGCTTGCCAGGCTTAAAAGCGAAGGCAAGGAGACAAAAAACATTCAGCGCTTCAAAGGTCTTGGAGAAATGAATCCTGAACAGCTCTGGGAGACAACGATGGACCCCGAGAGCCGCGTTCTCAAAAAGATAAGTATCGAGGATATCGAGGAGGCAGAAAAGACATTTGAGATGCTGATGGGCAGCGAAGTTGCCCCCCGCAAAAAGTTTATTCAGACACACAGCCAGGAGGCTGAACTGGACATCTAAATTTACGTTTATTATCGCGCTCACCATGGCAGACGAAGCACAAAAAGTTAAAAAGATAGAGAAATCAGAGTTTGTCGATGAAACACAAAAAGGGTCAAAAGGTATCAGCTATAACACGATCGGCACCACACTCCAGGCACTGAGTGTCCAGCTTGACGAAGGAGAGACTATTCAGTCAGAGGCGGGCAAGATGTCATGGATGACAAGCAACGTAAAAATGAAGACGCGCGGCCAGGGACTCGGCAAAATAGTATCACGCGTAATCGGCGGAGAATCATTCTTCATTAATGAGTTTACCAGTGAGTCAGGTACCGGTATCGTTACATTTTCAACAGATCAGGCAGGCAAGATCATTCCTGTTGAACTTAACTCTGACAAGCCTGGTGTCGTGTTTCAGCGTGGTTCGTACCTGTGCTCTGAGCCCGGAATTGAGCGCAGCACAGTACTGATCAAACGCATAACTGCCGGATTTTTCGGTGGAAAGGGTTTTATCCTGCAGAAAGTTACCGGTCAGGGACGCGCCCATCTGATCGCTGACGGCGAAGTAGTCATGTACGAACTTTCGGATGGAGAGCAGATGCTTGTTGACCAGGGCAACCTGGTGGCTTTTGATGATTCAGTTGATTACGACATTCAGACCGTTAAAGGCGGCATGATGAATATGTTCTTCGGTGGAGAAGGCATCTTTCTGGGATCACTTAAGGGCCCCGGACGTGTCTGGATGCAGACACGTAAACTGTCGGTCAACGCTGCTGCAGCTGCATCAGCTCAATATTCACAGTCAGGTGGCGGTTTTGCAAACAACCCGCTTGGATGTCTCATCGGCGGAGTGTTCTCGCTGCTGATTTTTGCCTGTTTCTTTATTCTTGCCCTTGCCGGAGCGTTTGCCTCCTGAGCAGAACTAACTATGGAATTTGATGCACTGGTTGCGCTGTGTATTTGCGGAGGCGGAGTCATTCTTGCTATCGTCTCTGTACCGTTTATTATCATAGTGGCAGTGCTGAAAAGTGACACCGACAAAAACGTCGACACTAAGAAACCATTTACATTAGACAGACAGAAGGAGATTACATAATGGCAGACGATACACAGATCACCATGGGACGGGACCGTGTCCGTGAACAAAGCATTACTCATGAGATGCGATCCAGCTATATCAACTACGCGATGAGCGTTATTGTCGCCCGTGCTCTGCCTGATGTTCGTGACGGACTCAAGCCCGTACAGCGCCGTATTCTGTACGCCATGTACCGTCAGCAGTTCCTGCCCAACGGTTCATACAAAAAATCAGCCCGAACGGTCGGAGAGGTTATCGGTAAGTATCACCCGCACGGAGACACCGCAGTCTACGATGCCATGGTCCGTATGGCACAGGAGTTCAGCTACCGCTATATGCTGGTAGACGGTCAGGGTAACTTCGGATCAATAGACGGTGACAGTGCCGCAGCCATGAGGTATACCGAGTCACGACTTCATAAGAATGCCATGCGCATTCTGCGTGATCTCGAAAAGAACACGGTAGACTTCAGCCCGACATATGACGGCACCCATATGGAGCCGAATATCCTGCCGTCACTGCTGCCGAACCTGCTGCTTAATGGTGCAGAAGGTATTGCTGTGGGTATGGCAACAAAGATCCCTCCTCATAACCTCGGTGAGCTTGCTGACGCTATGATCGATATGCTTGGCCGTGGAAACAGCGCAGAAAATGTCGCGATCGACTACAGCTATCTCGACAGTATTAAGACACAGGCGGACCTGGATACACTTACTGATGAGCGTCTGCCGTCATTCAACTCTGACATCGAGATCGCTGAGCTGTTAAAACATGTTCCGGGTCCCGACTTCCCCACAGGGGCAGAAATTTATGACCAGGAGGAGATTAAAAAAGCCTATGCAACCGGCCGCGGACGTATCCTGATGCGGGCAGTCGCCAGCATTGAAGAACTAAAAGGCGGCAAATTCCAGATCATCATTACCGAGCTGCCATACCAGGTAAACAAAGCTAATCTTGTTCTCAAAATAGCCGATCTGGTTAAAGACAAACGCATAGAGGGTATCTCGGACATCCGCGACGAATCCAACAAGCTTGGCATCCGGATCGTTATTGATCTGAAGCGTGATGCAAAGCCCAAAACACTCCTCAACAAACTGTACAAATATACCGAAATGCAGAAGGCATTTAATGCCAATATGCTGGCGCTTGTTGATGGTGAGCCGAAACTGCTTAACCTTAAGCGTATTCTTGAACTGTTTATTGAACACAGGCAGGAGATCATCATCCGCAGAAGCGAGTATGATCTGGCAAAGGCCCGCGAACGTGAGCATATCCTGGAAGGACTCATGATTGCGCTGGACAATCTTGATGATGTCATCCAGACAATCCGTGATTCTGCAGATGCTGACGTTGCCAAGGCAAACCTGATGTCCAAATTCAAGCTGTCAGAGATCCAGGCCCAGGCGATTCTGGACATGCAGCTCCGCAGGCTTGCTGCTCTTGAGCGTCAGAAGATAGAAGAGGAGTACAAACAGATCAAACAGACAATCGCAGAACTGCTTGCCCTTATCAGCTCACCGGAGCAGATCCTCATAACAATCAGCACAGAGCTCGCAGAACTAAAGGAGAAATATTCAGATGCCCGCCGGACAAAGGTATTTAAGGGTAAAGTGGGCGAGATCAGCGAAGAAGATCTGGTCGCCAGCGAGGATGTGATTATCACGATCAGCGAGCAGGGCTATATCAAACGCATGAAGCAGGATGTTTACACTGTTCAGAAGCGTGGGGGCAAAGGTAAGAAGGGTGCCACCATGAAAGAGGATGACGGTGTCATGCATATACTCAGCTGCAATACCCACGATGACATCCTGTTCTTTACAAGCCAGGGACGCGTATTCACTCTCAAGGTCTATGATATCCCTGAGTTTGGACGGCAGGCAAGGGGACAGGCAATCGTTAACCTGATCAATACCGAGCAGGGCGAGACTATTCAAAGCGTCCTGACGAAAAGCGCAGAAGGAAAGATTTTCGATGAGGATGTGACGCAGGAAAACGAGGAGAAAACAGAGAAAAAAGAATACAAGTTTCTGTTTATGGCGACCCGCCAGGGTATTGTAAAAAAGACAGAGCTCGAAGAGTTTAACAATATCCGTGCTAACGGTCTGATCGCAATCAAACTCGGAGATGGTGACGAACTCGCCTGGGTCAAACCGACAACAGGTCACAACGAGGTTGTTCTGATCACTAAGAAAGCACGCTCGATCCGCTTCCACGAAGAGGATGTCCGCCCCACAGGACGGGCAACGATGGGAGTCAAAGGTATTAACTTCAAGTTTAAGGGTGACGAGGTTATCGTGATGGATGTTGTGCGCCGCAACGAGGACCTGATACTCACTGTCTCAGAAAACGGCTTTGGAAAAGTAACTGCACTCAGCGACTTTCCGACACAGAACCGCGGCGGTATGGGGGTATTTGGAGCCCGTGTTAACAGCAAGACCGGCGACCTGGCTACCGCACGCATCCTTGATCATCCTGAACTCGAGCTCCTGATCATGAGTGCTGACGGACAGGCTGTGCGTATCCCGACAAATGATCTTCCGCAGCGAAACAGACAGACGTCAGGTGTACGGTTAATGAAACTGCCTGCTAAAGACAGGGTTACAGCTGTTGCAATTATCTGACCGGATGGTGTAACATAGGGACGTCTGATTCGTTAATCTATATAGTGAGAGCTAGTATATAACATGCAAAACACGCATCTCTGCAAGATGGTCATTAAGGCAACTTCCGGCTAACGAGGGAGAGATGTTTGATTAGTGCTTACAAACCTCTCTCACACGAGAGGTTTTTTACTTTTTATTACTTTAATTATGCAAGAGAACTCAAGACGAAAACGCATCATCGGCAAAATCGATGAGATTAAGCGCCAGATCGTTGATCTTGGTACTCAAATCGAACAGGAGCGCAATGAGAACAGCGAAGAGGATTCTGCTATCCGGCAGGAACTCCTCGACAAGCGCGAGATCCTCGAGCAGCAGATTTCCGAATTGCAGGTATCTCTTGCACTGACAGACAAGGCAGGAGACTTACCGGAAGGAATAGGCAAGACGTTTACAATCGAAATGGGCGGTCATCCACGTGATCTGACAGTTGTGCTTCCTGATGAGGCGAACCCCTCGAAAGGCCAGATCTCAATCGACTCACCCCTGGCCCAGGCTTTAATCGGCAAAGCGGCAGGGGACACGATTACGGTGGAAACACCTGTAGGAGAGCAGCAATATAAGATCCATGATGTGGTACTGGCAACCATCTAAGCGGCAAATAGTCTTAAACGTTGAAGGAGCAGGGGATCCCCTGCTCCTTTCTTTTGCCCTCTGTCAGAACACTAGTCGCGTGTTCGGTTTTTTAACGGGTGAAACTGCTTGTGAGTTTTCTCAGCCACTTTGTCGCTGGCGTGAACGTATTTACTGGTCGTAGACAGCGATGCATGTCCAAGCAGACGCTGAATGATTGCCGGGTTGGCACCATTTTCTGCAATGTATGTTGCGAATCCGTGACGAAGGCTGTGAGCGCTGGTAGGCACCACAATCCCGAGATGAACTCTGTACTGTTTGATCTTGGATTGTAGATAGTTTGTAGAAATCCTTACAACATACGGGTCCTTTGTCCCACTGCGGGAGCCTCTGTACGGGATGAATAATGCCGGATAATCATCTTTACGGATAGACAGGTAGCGTTCCAGATAAAATGTGCAGCGTTCTGTAAGATAGACAAACCGCTGTTTACGACCTTTACCAAGGATGTATATCTTGGAGTCGCCAAGGCCGCCGCTGTCCTCAATTTTCAGGTCTTCCAGATCCAGGTTGATAAGCTCCGAGATACGCATACCTGTCGAAAACAGCATCTCCAGCATTGCACGGTTTCTAAAGCGAACATTTCGTTTCTTTTCAAGTTCCTCCGGGGCCTCAACCAGTCTGATAAGCTCTTCAAGTTCGGCAACCTGGGTTTCTTTCTTTTCAGTTTTAATCAGCTTGATAGCGTCAGGAGGAACTGGAACATTCTGGTCACTGTCGATCAGAAATCTCAGATATGAGCGCAAGGCGGATAACATGCGATTTACACTACGACTACTGAGTCTACCCGAATACATCGAACGCCTTCTAGAGCCCTTAGAGCTCGATTTTTGCTTATCGCTTGAGCCAGAAGACTTTTCGGGTCCAATGTCTCCCCGTATGCGTTTGTACACCGGTAAATACGCTCCGGTTCGTAAAAATTCGACAAATCTGCTGAGATCCAGTTTATTCAGATCATCAAATCTGATTGTCCGTTCAATCAGAAACGCAGCAAAGATCTCAAGGTCACGGCGGTAATTGTCTACGGTCTCCTGACTGTAGTTGGTATTGACGAGATCCAAAAAGAACTCCTCAATCAGTGGTAAATGGTCACTGAGATCAAAATCCTGTGTCAAACTGTCGTTGGAAGTAGTCTTATCCATTGTGCTGCAAGGACTTTGGATGTTTAACATCTAAATAGCAGAAGTACAGGGGAGTAGCAGAGCGTAAAATCAGCAAATCCGTGATCTGAGCTTGCTGCAGGATGGTGATCCGGATTTTTGCTGTAATATTCATCGTAATTATTGTTTAATCAGGCGACATGTTCAGATTAACAGAAAATGCTGCAGGAGAGCCACTCACCCGTACTTCACTATTGGAAACTGCATATAAGGGTGATTATACTCAGTTTATACTATCATTGTTGGGGTCTTGTTTCAAGCAAAGGAGCACTGTTCTCTTTGTACCTGCACAGTATCTGCAGAACTCTATCAGACAGCTTTCCCTGTCAGTGAATTCTCGAGGGAGCTGCTGGAGAAGACACCGGGGGTTTGCTGATGTATACCTGACAGTACACACCATCGATGCATATATCGATGTCTGCATATGTCAGTAAAATTTACTCAGTTTATCCACATCAATCGTAACATTATCGTATCTCAATCCTGGTAATGTCTCATAGTTTTAGGTTTCACAAAACTATAAGTCCCCTCCTCTGCCTTATGCCTGCAAAGTTTTCCTGCTCCGGTTTAATACTGCAGATAAGCAGCTACTGAAAGATACGCGGGGTGTGGAGATAATTCGAAGCTAGCAGGATGGCTAGACAAATGTACCGTTGATCCCCCACTCGGCCACGAGGATAAGCATAAGTACAATCAGGACAAACAGCGAGAGATACTCAATCCAGATCCAGCGGCTGATGATATCCCGGATCTCCAGAGCAATGCCAAGGCAGATATACAGCACAAGGCTTAATACCAGGCCAGATACGGCGCTGCTACCGGCCACACAGAGAGAACGGCCGCTGCAAATATCAGAAGAACTCCAATGGCCAGACTGACGGTAAGCCGCTGATAAAAGTAAAAGTCGATACTCCAGAGAGCGATATACACGACCAGCGCACCTACAATATGAATCCCCGCAAGCCTGAACAGAAGAAAGATATCATTACTGAAAAACAGGAAGAAGAAGAAATACGAGATAATCAGAGTAAGTACAAACTGCGCCGCCCTGGCCGCCTGTCCCAGCGGGATGTCCTGCATATATGCCGCATTAAGGATGTTAACGGTCAGGAGCATCACGTAAGTGAAAAACCAGAAGAAGACAGCTGAAACAATCAGAAGACTTAACTGGCCGAGTTCTGAGAAAACAGTGAGAATCGCCAGCTCTGCAAACAGACTCACTGCAAACACGCCGATCGCCGGGAACATCAGTACCGTGATGAAGCGTTCTCCCGAGATCTTGAAGAAAAGCGCCCAGTAGGTTCCCAGATACACGAGCAGCGCAAGCACAAGCGGCTTGACAGGATCAAAGCTGAATTCGAAGTCGAGCAACAGCCGGAAGTCGGTCTGCTGCAGGATAATATACGCAACAGTCAGCAAACTTGTGACAATAGCGATTCTGGTTCTGGTGTTAATTCTGGGCATCGTGATTCTGATAATACCGCATTCCTTTTTCGGTAACTACCCTGCCCCTCGGGGTCCGGGCGATAAAGCCGGCCTGCAGCAGAAACGGCTCATATACATCCTGCAACGTTGTCAGATCCTCAGACAGACCCGCTGCCAGTGCCTGCAAACCAACAGGGCCGCCATTAAAATGCTCGATTGCGTAACCAAGGATCCGGCGATCAAGCTCGTCAAGCCCCTGCCCGTCGACACCGAGCAGTCTGAAGGCCTTGTCTGCATGAGCAGCGGTAATTATACCATCTGTTCCTTCAACCTGGCTGAAGTCACGCACGCGCTTGAGCAGACGGATCGCTATTCGAGGTGTCCTCCTTGCACGACGGGCGATCTCTGCGGCCGCACCATCTTCCAGTGCCACCTGCAGCACTCTCGCTTTTTGCAGGATAAGTTGCAGCAGTTCTGTGTCCGAATAGTAATCAAGGCGCAGATCAAGTCCGAAGCGGTCACGCAGTGGTGCACTCAGTGATCCTGCACGTGTGGTCGCGCCTATGATCGTGAGCGCATTGAGCTCGAGCCGGATGCTTTTTGCCGCAGGCCCCTTGCCAAGAACAATATCAATTGCCCTGTCTTCCATTGCAGAGTAAAGCACCTCTTCAACCGCACGGTTAAGGCGGTGGATCTCATCAATAAACAGGATACCCTTGTCTTCAATATTGGTCAGAATCGATGCCAGATCACCTTTACGTTCGATTGCCGGACCGGAAGTGATATAGAGAGGGACGTCAGCCTCATTTGCGATCACATGCGCAATCGATGTTTTACCGAGACCGGGAGGACCGTGAAGCAGAACATGATCAAGCGCCTCTCCTCGACGGCGGGCTGCTTCAATCAGTATCTGCAGTGTCTTTTTTTCACGTTCGCGGCCGACGATCTCAGAAAATGTTTTAGGGCGCAGCGTCTGCTCCTCGCGATTAAAATCATCTTCATCTTCTGAACGAACCGGGTCGGTCAGTCTGTCTGCTGCCATATAGTTATCCTTGCTGAATCAGTTTGAGAGCCTGTTTTATCATATCATGCAGCTCTGTACCGTCCGTGATTATCTGTGGGAGGACTGCATCAACCTCACTGTCTGAGAAACCGAGTTCATAGAGAGCGGCTGCCACCTCGGCAGTAGCGGAAGTCATGCCTTTTTGAGGCTTAAGACCCTCTGCAACAGCTGCCTTCTTTAACTTTGAGTGCAGGTCCAGCACGATACGCTCGGCAGTTTTGGCACCAACTCCCGGACAACGCAGCTGCCTGGCATCTTCGCTCACAATCGCAGATACGATATGCTCATAGGGAAAACTTGCCAGCAGTCCGAGTGCCGCTTTGGGGCCGACACCAGAGACACTGATCAGCTGTTCAAACAGCATCAGCTGCTGCCGTGTTTCAAATCCGAACAGACGCAGCTCCTGCTCGCGGATATGGGTATGAATATAGAGTGTTACTGTCTGGTCATCAGAAAGCGGGAGGATGCCTGGAAACTCAACCCGGTAGCCCACGCCACGAACGTTGATGATAATTGCATCGCCGACTTTATCAGTTACTGTGCCTGTAAGTGATCCGATCATGATTGTATCTTAGCAAGAAACGGCGCAGTTTGCAGATGACATATCGCAACTGCAAGGGCATCAGCGACATCGTCTGGTTTTGGTATTTCATTCAGACCAAGGATCTGCTTTACCATACGCTGCACCTGTGTCTTGTCTGCTTTGCCATAGCCTGTGACAGCAGACTTTACCTGCGGTGGAGTGTAATGTGTCACAGGTACTCCCTTCACTGCCCCGGCAAGAAGTATAACTCCCCGTGCCTGGGCGACGGGAATTATTGTTGTCTGGTTCCTGAAAAAAAATACTGACTCGACTGCCATCACATCAGGAGCTGTTCTGTCCACCACCTCGAGCATCTGCTCATACAAATCCTTCAATCTCAATTCCGTATCATCTCCCTTTGAGGTCCTAAGCGCACCGTATCCATAATGTTCAAATTTATTACCCGATTGAGAAACAACACCCCACCCTACCAGAGCACTTCCGCAATCAATTCCCAGTACTTTGAGTTGCCTGGCCATGGATGACCGTTAACAGATATGTGGACAGATCAGGCTGCGTTGGTCCAGACGGAATCAACATCATCGTGATCGTCCAGGGACTCTACAACAGCATCGAGACGTTTTCTGTCTTCATCAGAAAGAGCAACCTGCTCTTTTGCGACCTTTACAAGCTCAGCTGATTCAACTCTGAATGTTTGCTCCTCAATGGATTTCAGGACACTTGCAAAGTCAGTTTTGTCAGTCAGTACCTCAAGTACCCGGTAGGTGTTGCCGTCATCATCCTCGGCTGAAGATTCAGACATATCCTCGATGCCTTCAGTTTCAAGCAGTTCCAGCTGTGCCTCTTCGAGATCGACCTGCTCCCAGGTATCTTCTGCACCGTACTTCTCTGCTTTTTTTACCTTGGCAGGTATGACTGTGATTAATCCCTTTTCCTCAAACTGCCAGGAGACACTTCCGACAGCAACCATCTTCCCGCCGGCAGATTCAACCAGCTTCCGCACTTCTGCAACGGTTCTGTTTGTATTATCTGTCTGACAGTCGATGATTATGCCCGTACCTCCAGGTCCAAGTGCCTCGTAACTGATACGTGTAATCTGAACCTTCTCCCCTTCTCCTGTGCCCTTTTTGATAGCGCGTTCGATGTTGTCCGAAGGCATGTTTGCTGCTTTCGCTTTGTCCACTGCAAGTCGCAACGCGAAATTCATATCAGGATCGCCGCCTCCTTCAGATGCGGCAACAGTGATATTTCTTCCGAGTTTTGTGAACAGAGCGCCACGCTTTGCGTCGTTGGCTCCTTTGGCGCGTTTGATTTTCGCCCATTTTGAATGTCCTGACATACGATGTCGGTAATGAATAAGATTGTGGTGCAGGTCAGTCCGCGACCGAGGCTCCGATGACGACTATTATATCACCTATGTGTTTGCGTTCGTAAGGTGAATCCGAGTAGATCACCTCACCCCCGAATACACGTTCGATCTCATGCAGGGTCAGTGGATATCGCTCCGGCCGTTCAACATAGATCTTTGTAACCTCTTCATCACGCGCGTTTCCCACCTGAACAACTCTGCCGCCACTGTTTGTCAGCCAGCGAGCGCGTGATCCGGCCATTCCCCGCACACCCGATCCGTTATATACTTCGATCCTGGCCTGCTCCTTTGCCATGGCAAAATTGTAGAGAATACTTGAAATATCCTTGTCGATGCTGTCATAAACCGGTGTAAAGCGGTCATAAATACTGCCGTCCTCAGTCATCAGCAGAGACGACGCACGTGTGTAGCCAAGTTTTATCTGATCGCGGCGGAGTCCCCATACATGTCTGCCCAGCATCAGAACCTCCTCCTTCGTAAGATTTGTGGTCACATGCTGCTGAAACCGCTCAAGGAGTGCAGGAAGATTGGCCGCGGTCCTGAATGAGTCAACACCTGCAATCAGCTCCGCAAAAAACTCAGACTGCCTGGCAAGCTGCGAATCCTTGCCGAACTGATCCGTCGAGAGGAATCCGACAAACTCGGACTGATAGACTGTATCACCTCCGCTGCTCCACCCCATCACCCTGCCGGAACTGTCTGTAATATCTGCATCTTCCAGGTTATACGCGAGATTTACCGGCACAGGTTCAAACGCAGCAGCAAATGCCGAAAACCCCTCCTCATCGGTGTCGATGTAACGGTCAATTTTGACCGCCATCAGAACCTCGACTGCACGCACAATGGCCTCAATTTCGCGTCCTTTTGCCTCCTGGAGGTTTAGTACAGTCCGAAGTGTAACTGTGCGCCCCAGCTCTGGTACAAACACGTCAATGTCCGGATGAATTGTAAAAACGCCCAGTTCCTGACGCTCGGGATCCACAACGATGAGAGCAAGTGCGTCAATAAACCGGTGTTTTTCGCTGATCCGGTCCTCTCCAACCGCAAGCATGATCAGCCTGCTGCTTCCGTCCCACTGCTCACTGGCATCAAGCGTTCCCTCTCCTTCTGCGCGACGGGGACTGAATTCGGTATATGCCCGAATGTAGGGAAAACTGACAACCGCCAGCACCAGTAACAGCAGACCGATGCCGATACGCGGATCACGCAGCAGAAGCACTGCGGGGTTGTCCCAGAGCAGATGCACGGGCAGTGCACGTTTTACTCCCGATGAACGGGCCGAGCGTTTTGTCTTGCGTGTTTTTTTTACCCTGGCTTTTGCCTTGCTGCGGGTAAAACGCGCTATCAGCGAATCTTTTTTATTCTTAAGCGTTCCAAGCATCCTCGGTTTTGAATTCTTCAGGTAATGGTGCCGTAAAGCGTGTGTCTGTGCCGTCCAGCAAAGTGAGCGACAGCCTCCAGGCGTGCAGCATCAGACGCTTGTATGAACCTGCCTTTCCGTAGACCGGGTCCCCTAGAACCGGGATGCCCAGCGCACTCGCATGAACACGTATCTGGTGTGTACGTCCGGTGTGCGGTGATGCCTCAACTGCCCAGACCTTCTGTCCGTCAAGATGATAGCTGCCTCGAACACGGAACACCGTCTCAGCCTTGCGGCCCTTTGCGGCAGAAACCTCCGCCATTTTCTTACGGTTTACGGGATTGCGCCCGATAAAACTTGAACGCTCTGTCTGTCGGCCGATGCGGGCACGTGCGTCCGCTGCGGTCACAAAGATGTATGTCTTACTGACATTGCGTTCTGCAAAGAGTTTTGAGTAGTACCACAACCCTTTATTTGTCTTTCCGATCATGACAAGTCCTGACGTGTCCTTATCCAGCCGGTGAATGAGTCCGGAGCGAACACGGCTGCCTACGTCGGCAAGATCGCGGTAGTGAAACAGGATTGCGTTCATCAGTGTGCCCTCCCAGTTGCCGGTGGCAGGATGTACAACCATACCCGAGGGCTTGTTGATCACAAGCAGATCCTCATCTTCGTATACAATATCAAGGGGAATGTCCTGCGGGACGATTCTGTCAGTTCCTTTGTGTTCGGGCACGGTAAAGGAGATCTGATCCCCTTCCTGTACCTTGTAGTGCGGGCGGTATTCAATAACCCCGTTTACCTGCAGTTCGCCGGCATCAATTGCCCGCTTTACCGCTGAACGGCTTACATTGTTGTCAAGCAGCGAGACCACCAGATCAAGACGCTTTCCGGCCTGATCACCGCTGATTGTCAGCTCTTTGTGCAGTTCCATAGTAGTGTGCAAGTACTAACAGCAGAACTATGCCTGTACTTATCATAGCATCTGCGAGGTTGAAAGTCGGAATGATCCAGATCCTGATAAAGTCGACCACACCGCCATGAATAAACCTGTCGATCAGATTGGCTGTGCCACCGGCGACGAGCAGCGCGTAAGCAGCATACTCGGGCCTGTGCAGCGTTCTGTTACGTACTGTATCACGGTAGATCCAGCCGACAAGAATGAGTCCGCATGCAGCAACCAGGAGCGAAAGCAGATTGCTGCCGCTGAGAAAACTCAGTGCCACTCCGGAATTTATTACAGCCGATCCATCAGCCAGAGCCAATTGCTTTGCAGCCTGGTCGCATGCGATAAGAACCACGACTGCCGCAGCAAACAATGCCCTATTCATCATTTTCCCTGCCACGCATGCGATCGGCAAATGATACAACAAAGCGGTTGCCGGTATCCTGCGAACGGCCGGATTGCGACTGGCGCTCTTCATACAGCCGGGCACGTTCGCGTGCGCGCTGCTGTCGGTCACGATCACCTGGCGAGACAATCGGCTCGCGCATACCACCAGTGGCTGCAACCCGCGGCGCGCGCTCCGGAAGCAGCTGCGATACCGCAAGGATAATGCCGACTGCGGCGAGAATCAAAGCGACAAGCTGATAATAATCAATCACACCGTACAGACCTGGCGTATACTGGGCTGCAAGTGTGCGGAGCATAAACTCCGAAACACCGAACAGCAGAAAATAAATACTTGCTGCAAGACCGGCTTTAAGCCTGCCAAGAGCGTTGAGCACATAGATTAACACAAGAAATATAGCTGTAAGACCGATCTGAATCAGCTGAATCGGATACCTTGTCGTTCCATCCGGGTATGTGATGACAAGCCCCGCATCGGCTCTGGCGCCGATATCTGCACCATGCAGAAATATTCCCAGCAGCAGGAATACTGATGCAATCGCATAACTGACAATAAGCTTGTCAAACAGAACATACACGGTCTTACGCTGATTTGAATTCTGGTAGATAAAGATCATTCCCAGGACCAGTCCCAGAAAAATTCCGATGTATGACAGATTTCCGTCGGTGAGCCGGATAAACGACCATGGCAGCTGTGCAGCAATTCTGATTGCTCCGTCAGTCTCACTGACCGGAAGCAGCGACCAGCCTGGTTCAAGGTATTCCTGCATATTGCTGAGCATCCCCAGGATACGGCCGCAGGCAATGGCTATCAGCAGCGTGATGATAGAAATATCAAATATTGTGTTGGTCTTGAGGGTCTGCCTGGACACCATCCAGAACAGCAGCACATAACTGAAGAAGAACAGCACAATGAACAGATAGACTGTGTGAATAGTAATATCGCCGGAGTTGAACAAAATTGGATACATGGTTGCTGACTATTATACAGTACCGACAGACAGCTGCAGGTCTCTTGTGTCAGCCGAAATCTCGGGACCAAGTACACTGAGAAGCAGGTTGTCGCTTGTAATCACAGAACTCCACGCCTCAGTCACCTCATCACGGGTAACAGCCTCTATTCTGCTGCTGATCTCTTCGTAACTGAGAATCTCCTTACGAAGCATGAGCTGCATACCATACCAGAGAGCAATCTCGTCAGTGGCCTCAAGCTGTGTTGTCATCGTTCCGATCAGGTAGTTTTTTGCACGTGTCAGCTCCTCGTCACTGAAGTCACCTGCGATCACTGCACTCAGTTCCCTGAGGACAGCCGTTACGGCTTCTTTAGCCCGTGTCGCATCACTGCCGAGCCTGATCATAAACTTGCCGGTTTCTTCGTAACTTGAGATTCCTGAGCTGATGTAGTAAGCAAGTCCGAGTTCGTCACGAATGGTCTGAAACAGACGTGACCCGAAACCGTAACTGAGCAGAGCATTGCCCACCTGATACTTGAATCTGTCAGGATGGGTCCGTCTGCTTGCAAAGCCACCCAGTACCATGTGGGTCTGTTCAAGCTGTTTTTCGTGATACAGCACCTCGTTCAGATTGTCAGGTCGCTTAAATAGTTCTGTCGCAACCGCCTCGCCGGCAGGTATATCAGAAAAATGCTCCTCTGCCCATGCCTGTGCCGTATCGGGCTCAAAATTGCCGCTGAAAATGAGCAGCATATTGCGGCTGTGGTAGTTTCGGGCTACAAAGCCGCGCAGTTTATCGGGTGTCATGCTGCTGACGGTCTCAATCGTGCCGGCGATATCACGGCCCAGAGGATGCCCCTGAAACAGCCGTTCATTAAACAGATCAGACGCCCTGGAACGCGGCTCATCATTGTACATTCTGATCTCCTCGATGATCACCCCGCGTTCTTTTTCGATCTCACGTTCATCAAAAACCGGGTACATAATCATATCCGCCAGAATAGCGGTGGCCTGCTCAGCCGTATGCATAGGGACTTTGATATAGTAACCCGTGTAATCGTATGAGGTGAATGCGTTGGATGATCCGCCAAGCAACTCGACTGCCATACCGATAGCCTTGCTGGTCGGATAGTTTTTTGAACCCTTGAAAAGCGAATGCTCCAGAAAGTGGGCGATACCCCCCTGCTCTTCTGTTTCATGCCGGGAACCGACACCAACCAGCATTACTATCGATACTCCTGCAGCATTTTTATCCTGCAGCCGTAATACCCGCAGGCCGTTCTTAAGCGTAGAGACAAGTGGCGTCATCAGTCAGTATTATTTACGTTTTTTGCGTTTCTTTTTGCGTTTCTTACGGCGTTCACCCTCGGAGTGATCCTGTGATTGTGTCTCAGGCTTTTTATCTTCTGTGCTGCTCTGACCTTCCTGGGCGGACTGTTTTGAGGGCTGATCATTATTCTTTTGTGCGCGTTCAGCTTCTTCCTGTGCACGTTTTTTTTGCAGATTCTGCTTCACGCTCTCTGCGCTCCTCTGCCTCCTGTTCTTCCCGGCGTTTGCGTTCGGCATCCTTGCGGGCCTTCTCGGCTTCGCGTGATTTTCTGCGTTGATCTGCTGCAGAGCTCATCGAATCAATTCCTGATTTAGCGCTGCTGGCAACAGCCCGTATGCGACCGTTTACGCTGGAAACAATTGTACTCAGGAATGAACGCTTCTCCTGTTTTGCAGCCTTGTCACTCTGTGACTCGAGAGTTACACGCGGTACAACAGTCTTCTGCTCGTCATCAGATTCAAAGCTGACGTCGATCTTCATTTCTGAATCACTCTGAGCAGCAAGCCGCTTGGGATTGACACGCAGTTCAAAACTCATAACCACTCCATCCTTACCGGTGAAATTGACAATAGGAACATTGACACCGCCATCGATCCAGTCATCGAAGTCCTCATAGGAACTCGGTCGGATGAGCAGGTACATGAACAGAAACGGAAACTGCAGAATCAGGTTGGCAATCGCAGTGACAAGCGCAAGCACTGTACTGTTCATCCGTTTGCGGGCATCAAAAAACACCCAGACACTGATGATAAACCACAGTGTCAGCAGATAGATGATAATTACAGGGATGATGATATCGTATTGAGGCTCTGTTGCGTTGAATTCAACAAAGTCCAGAAAGAAGTCAATCATTGTTCTGTGCTAATAGATATCAGTTAATTAACCCTGCCAACGTATTCCTCATTTTCGGTGTTGACCTTGATGACCTCACCCTCTTTGAGGAACAGCGGTACTTTGATTATTGCTCCGGTTTCAAGTTCGGCATCCTTCGTTGCACTCTGTGCGGTGTTACCTGCTACAGCCGGATCTGTTTTTGCAATCCTCAACTCGACAGTCTTCGGGATTTCAACACTGACGGGATTACCGTCTATGTAGAGTGTAATCACCTTCATTCCTTCTGTCAAAAATTTCAGTTCATGCTCAAGACTCTCGACATCAAGCTCAAACTGGGAGTAATCCTCATTACTCATGAAAAAGGCATTGCTGCCGTCCTGATAGAGATACTGTGCCGATTGCTTGACGACATCAGCCTCATCAACACTCTGTTCATTAGAATATGTCATCTCTGTGATAGCCTGACTCTCAAGGTCCCGAACCTTTACACGGTTGATCGCCTGACCGCGGCCCTTTTTGATGTGCTGATACTTAAGAACGACGTACTTGCGTCCTGAGTCCTCAAATATTGAACCCACCCGAAGCTGGCTTGTTGGTATTGCTCCCATAATTATTCAGTCAATAAAATCAATCAATTTATGCTGGTGGTGGGAGTCGAACCCACACACGGTGTAACCCGTACGGGATTTTGAGTCCCGCGTGTCTACCAGTTCCACCACACCAGCGCCAATGTGATACCTGTGTGTGCGTAGTTCAGACCTCTCACAGCGGATACAGAGGATTATATGCGATAGAGGGCAAAAAAACTACCCTTTCTTTGTTCCCATTTCACGGTTATACATTGGCATGCGCGTCAGCTGACCTGTAAGCCGCGTCAGCGCGGACTTGCGAGCTGCAATGCCTGCTGAGATACCTTTAATGGCTTCAGACGTCTGGCCAAGCTGTTCCCGGGCTTTCGCCAGTCGTAACTGCAATGTTTTACGCTGATTGTTGAGCTTGGAAAGCTGGTCAGTGATCTGTTTGCGTGCTTCGGGCGGAATCTGACCGCTCAGCTGCGAACGCAGCCTCGTGATATTACTGCCAATGGATGAAATAGCATCCTGCATCTGGGAAATGCCTTTTTGCAGCTCGGAGCGCTGATTGCTTACAGCCCCCTTCTGCTTCTCAGCGGAGCTGATTTCGCTTTTAAGTTGCCCTATCTGCGGGGCACCTGCCATGTACTGCGGGGTAACAATCTAAATCAGGCCTCCTGCTGCTGGCGCAGATACTGTTCTCTAAACTGAACAAGAACCTGTAGAATCTGGGTCTCGAGGTCTGGAATGTTATCGACAAGATAATTAAGCAGATTATCCTGATTAGCTCCCTGGTCAACCAGTTTATCAAATTCCTCCTTCTGCCCCTCTGTCAGCATCGGCTCGAAATAATCAACCAGATTGTCACCAAAAATGTCGTAAAGCCTGCCTGCCTCCTGGTTGAGAAAGTCGATGTCAGTGTCATCACCAAACTTCTCCTGCACCAGCTGCATCATAAAACTCATCACATTTTGGTCTCGCTGATCATCCATAAAAGTACTGCTCAGAAGTAATACAGATGAGCTATTGTACCCTACTTAGATGCCTGAAACAATTGACTTCAGAGGCTGTACGACGTACATTTTATAAAGAGTGTCCGTAATACAGGTTTGCACGCCAAAAAAACTGCACTAAAACTATTTGTATTCGCTGCCGGAGCGCTGTTTTTCATTGCGTCGGTCCTCCTTATCGGCTTTCTCAAAGACCCCTCAGGAACCATACTCGGCACAGTCTGGTGCAACGGTGTGTCGCCCTGCGACAACGCCGGAGAGCCGGCAGTAACAGTCAGCGGCTTTATCCGCATCAGTCAGATTAACTTCACTGTTTACCCTGAAAAGCGTGAACCGGCGGTCAACAACTGGGACACAATTGCAGGTGTGGTTATCGAAAACTGTACCACGCTCAACCAGTTTACGTACAATAACATTGCTACTGATACAGCAGGATACGGCACCATTAATGTTCCGATTGCAAATCCGGTACCTGATGGTGACTACCGCTTTTTCATCAGAGGCTATTCGCACCTGAATGAAGAATTCAACTGCTACACACTTGATACTGTATCCCCTGACATTGACCTCTATCTCGAAGGCAAAGAGCTGCTTGCCGGCGAAACCAGTAATACGTATGATAATTATATAAATTCGCTTGATATGTCAGTGCTTATCGGAGATCTGTTCACCGGCAGTTACCTCAGCGATCTGAATCAGGACAGTGAGGTGAACGGTCTGGATTTCGGAAATCAGATTTATAACTTATTCGTCAGCGGGGATTAATGAGACTGCCGGGCAAAATCTTTACCAGTGTGATTGTCATAGCTGCAGTGTTTCTGTTTGCTCCGGTGGCCGCAAAAGCTGCTTCATTCTACTTTTCGCCCGCAAACAGCGCATTTATCCAGGGATGCACAAGCGAGGTTGTAGTCATGATCGATACCGCCGGCAGCAACAGCAATGCTGCGGATATCGAGATATCTTACAACCCGGCCCAGGTTAGCATTATTGATACAGACCCCGGTCTGGCCGGCATCCAGGTTGGTACCGGGAATGCCTATCAGGCATACGTATACAACAGCGCTTCCGGCGGGATCATCCGCGTGGCGGCAGGGTCGTTTCTGGGAGATCTGAACGGAACAGCGACTTTCCTGCGCATTCCGTTTCAGTCAGTTGGAGCGACAGCGGCCACTACATTTACCATCAACTTCACTGGCGCCGGGGATACCCTGGACAGCAACATTGCCGAGACATCAACCAGCGATGACCTGCTGACATCTGTTACAAACGGCAGCTACACTTTTTCTGCCGGCAGCTGTATTGCGGATACAACCGCCCCAAATATCACGTTCCCATACCCGGGTAACGGTGCCACAGGCGTGCCTGCATCTGCCAATCTTACAGTTAACATAACAGATGGAGCGAGCGGCGTTGATATCGATACAGTTGTCGTTACCTTTAACGGAGTCCCCTATACCAACGGGGATCCCGGATTCAGCTTCAGCGGAACACCAGGCAGCTACACAATAACGATTGATCCGATCGGAGGGGTGCCTCAGGGTGTTGCATCCACTGTTTCTGTCCAGGCAGATGACCTTGCCGGCAACTCTGCCAGCCGGATTATTACCTTTAATGTACCGAGCTCGCCGCAACCGACTCCCGTACCTACTGACAAAGTACCCCCTGTGATCGATCCGCAGGATCCGACTGACGGAGCCCAGATTGAGATAGACACAGATATCTCAATAATCCTCACCGACGACAACAGCGGTATAGATCTCGGAAGCATAATCCTCATCCTTAACGGAACAGAATACAGATTCAACAGTCCACAGGTGGACTATTCGGGTGACCCCATGTCCTACACACTGATCCTTACGCCGCAGGATATGCTGCCTGATGATCAGTACTCCTACCTCACTATCTTTGTTAAAGACAAAAGCGGAAACGCAGCAATCAAGACCATCACATTCGGACCGGATTTTTCCGAGCTGCCTGACACGAGTTGCGAATGTACTGTTACTCCCACGCCAACAGGTGGTGTTACCACAACACCGGTACCGACACAGGTTGTCTATAACGACGAACTTACCAGACAGTATGAACAGCTCAATATGGCCCTGCCGGGAAGTTTGCGTGGCAGCGGTCTGCCTGCCATAGGCGCTCTTCTGCTGGCAATCGTCAGTGGCATGGCAATGCTGAGCCTGCTGTTTGTACCGAATCTTCTGATATTTCTGTTTGCCCGGGGACATAAAAACCCATGGGGAGTCATTTATCACGAAGGCACAGCTGAACCGGTTGCAGGTGCAAGTGTTATGCTCAAAAAAGGTGACGGTGAAGCCGCCCTGGGAGAGTCAACGACTGACTATTACGGACGCTATGAGTTTGATCAGCCTGCCGGTGATTACATGCTTGAGATCAGAAAAAACGGCTACGGCGACAAGGATCTGATGATTAAACACGAGATCAACAGTCAGATTGACTATGTCAATCTTGTACCCGATACGACAGGTCCCCTCCTGATGCTCTGGGCAGTTGTAAAGAAGGTTGTGCGGTTCATGCAGAAGGAAAACCTGGCAATCGCCATTGTCGGACTCTCACTGGCACTGGTATCACATATGTTTGCAGCAACTCTGCTGTCCACACTGCTGGTGGGTTACTACACACTCTGGGCCTCTGTCAGTTCGATCATGAGGTTTGCCAAGGCCTGAGTACAACCTCCCTTATCATCCTAACTGATCGCCTCAGCAAAACAGACGCTTGGGGACAGACGAGACCCTGAGGTGAATGATTCGCGTGCGGGATTGCGGACCCCACTGACTGATGCCGAAGATGCATGAGTTTTGCACCTAGCCTGTCACTGCAGCACCTGAACCGATTACGTTTGGCATTCATTTAAGTGGCAGTGAGACATGGAAGGTGGATCCCCTGCCTGCCTCGGATTCAAACCAGATCTTCCCGCCCAGCCGTTCCAGCATCGAACGGATAATATACAGACCAAGACCTGTCCCGTTTACATCTGTATCTTTGACATTGTCAGCGCGGAACATTTTTTCAAAAATACGTGACTGCTGATCCTCCGGGATGCCGATACCGGTGTCCTCGACTTCAATAAGCAGATCTCCCTCAAGTGACTGCGTATCTCCTTCGGCACGGATCCTCAGCGTGACCGAATCATCAAGATCTGTGTATTTGACAGCGTTTGAAAGCAGATTCGTAAACACCATACGCATGAGCTTTGGATCGACATTGACCTGCGGCAGACCTTCCTCATACTCGGCCTTGAAGTGCAGCTGTTTTGTGTCTATTTCGTGCTGCAGCTCTTTGATAACACTTTCACTGAGTTCCACTATATCCGTAGGCTTAGGTGTCACAGGGAGTGTTCCCAGCTCGATTCTGGACACATCCAGAAGCGAATTGATCAATTCAAGCATGCGGCCGCTTGCCTGGCGGATTTCAGTCAGATACTCACGGTCCTCTTCAGGAATTTCATTCTGCAGATTCTGTGAGACCATTTCGATATACCAGTTAATTGTGGTTATGGGCGTACGGAGCTGGTGAGACACCATCGAAACAAACTCACTTTTTGCCATATCAATCTGTTTTTCGATTGTCACATCCCGCATAACCTCCACAGCACCGATAATTGAACCTTCAAGGACAATTGGTGTTACAGTCGACGCAACAGGGATACGCCTGGTGCCGTCTTCGATATAGTATTCAGTTGTGATTTTTTTATTCTCCTGTAATGCAGCGGTTATCGGCGGCTGAGACATGCGCATCAGATTGCCTTTTTTATCCTTGCCGATAATATGTACGACCTCGTTAATATGTTTGTGCAGGACCTCAGTAAACTGCCTGCCAACAATATTTTCGGCTGACCTGTTGAACAACATGACCTTGCCTGCAGTATCAATGGCTACTACTCCCTCACCGATACTGTCAAGATATGCTTCTGCACGGGCCTTTTCCTGTTCGGCATTATTACGGGCGATATCGACATCCTCCATCACGTTCAAAATTGCCTGCTTGATTTCATTCAGGCGCCTGTTGCTTTGCTCGAGTTCTTCAACCTTGACCGCAAGTTCTCCGGTTTTTTCCTGTACACGCGCCTCCAGTTGCGACTTGAACTCGCTCAATCGTTCTGCCATGGCATTGAAGCTTTTGCCAAGCTGTCCGATCTCGTCTTCACTGTGCACATTTACACGCTGGTCAAAGTTACCCCGGGCAATCTCGCGCGATGCCTCGGTCAGACGGATCAGTGGTCTGACAAACGTACGGGAAAGGATATACAATGCCAGGGCGACAAATCCGAACTGTGCGATATTGGAGATAATCAGCTGACTGCGCAGCTGGTTAACCGGAAGAAAGACCGTTTCTTCCGGCGTTACACGCATGACAGTAAATGTTTCGGGCGAGTGACCGGGATTTATCCCGATCTGTGCCAGATTGATAACTGAATTCTCAATAAAATACATTGACTGGGAGCCAGTCAGGATACCCTGCGCATATTCCGGATACAGCTCAGCAAGCATTGCCCCTTCGATGAGAAGCGGCATTGTGTTACCGACCCGTCTGTCAGGTGCAGCGATTATCTTGCCCTGCGAGTCCAGCACGAACACATCTGCCGTACCCTGCTGCTCCGCTTTCCGGACTACATTAAGCAGTTCCTGCCCGTTGACAATCGTTACCAGGCTGCCACTTCGCTGGTTTTCTGCTGTAAATACAGGCGTTACAAACAGAATCGTCGGACCCTCTGCACGGCTGATTGCATTATAATACTGTCTGGCCTGAGGTGGGTCATTGAATACAGTGACATATACACGGCCCTCATTCATGCTGCCAAAAATATCCTGGTACAGAAATGCATGCCATTCCTTCATGAGTTCGGGTTCAAGAAGATGCATGGCTCCATCAGATGATGTAACACCTAAGCTGTCTTCAGAATTATTGGCAATATAATGCATTTCAGCAAAATATTCCTTGCTTTTCAGAAGTTCGCCGATATTATCGATAAACACCTCACTGAGACCATTATTTTCGCCGTATGAGAGTGCTATCCTGAGGTCACCTGCAAGATGCAGTACATCATCAGAGACCTGGTCAACGAAATAAAGAATATCCTCGGCATCATCAAGTGTATACTGACGCTCATCTGCGATGTCCCGTTCAAGCACAAGCTGTGTCTGTGAGCGGATACTTAATACCGATGAGATAGCGCCACCAATGCCCATGATGACAATTAATGTCGCAATCAGTTTTGTTGAGATGCTAATTCCCGACATGTTCTTTCAGCTGTTTGAGCTCCTTTTTAAGTTCTACCATTCGGAGTTCACGGTCAACCATTAACCGGTTTAACCGTTCGAGTTCATTATTTCGGCTTTGCAGCGTGTCTTCAAATTCCTTTCGGGCATAAGTGTTAGCGATGATCTGACTGATCAGTCGTGTCATGTTTATTATCTCGTCCGTCCAGATTCGCTCCTCCCTGATCGAGGCAAGACGGATAAATCCGACCGCCTTACGGCCTCTACTCAGCGGGACTGCCAGAACGGACCGCTCCTTACCTTCACTAAATACCTTCGCCTCTGCTGCAGCTTCTTCAGGCAGCTCGGAGCTGACATCGCTTACTGCGATCGTATTCAGCTCTGACAGCTGTCGGGTCAGCCACGGGAACTGTTCGGGCCCTAGGATATCAGGCAGAATATATACCTGTTTTGTTACATCTGCGTCAGCCCAGGTGCCCCGCAACTGATAACTGCCCTCTTTCTCACCTGCGATGAAAAGCGTTACACGGTCAACATTCGAAAAGCGGGCGATACGCTCCAGTGCACTGCCGATGTAGGAATCGATTTTATCCGCATCAAGATTGATCAGGTTTGTCGAGATTTCATTAATGATTGACTCAAGGTGAATACGGTATTTCAGCTCCTCTTCCGTACGTTTCTGGTCCGTCACATCTATTCCAAAATGTATTACCTGAATCTCCTTATCCGCTGTATATACGACCGATCTGCGCCACGAAATAAACCGCTTTACGCCGTCAGCAGATTCAGTCAGGGAGTCTTCATTTACTATCGTGTTCTGCATGCCTTTGATAAGGAGGTTGTACTGTTTGCGAAAGGCTACCCTGTTGCGCTCAAGCTGGAAGAGTTCTGCATAATCCGCCCCTTTTATCTTTTTGTCCTCAGTGGCAACGTATGTGGACGCAAACCCGTTGCATTCAACGATCTTCATATCTGTGTCAGTAACAACGACAAGGGCGTTAGCTGACTCAAGATAGCGGCTTGCAGCGGGAAGCCCCTGCCTGACAGCCTCTTCATGATGCACCTCCGATTCGTTTTCTGATATCACTGCCATCCCCCCGAGCAGCTCGTCATCTTTTCCGGTCAGCGGTATCGCTGTTGCTGTAACAGTTATGAGTTTGCCCTCTTTTGTCCGGATCACCATATACTCACTTGCCGCCTTGCGGGTTGCAAAAACCTTAGCAAGTCCGCGGATAAGCCGCGGCAGTGATTGCGCATCGATCATCTGCAGTGTTGAGAATCGTTCACCAATGCCAAAGGACTCATCGTAACCGCTGATCTCCGACAGGCGTCTGTTTACCTTGAGCAGCTTTCCTGTACCATCAACCACTGCCACACCATGAGGAAATCGTTCCAGCAGCACATCAATCTCAGCCTCATGCATATCACAGTCATCCAGTGCCCCGCTCAATCGGTCAAGCAGGGGTGCAAGGTCCTTTTTTTTCTGCTCAGCGGAGTCGGGAAACGATTCCTGCAGCAGTTTTTCAAGTCGGCTGTTCATCCGGGGCAGTATTGTCTGAACGGTGAGTAATTTTTTTCACGCAGCTTGTTCATCTCGAGCTCACGACCAATCATGACGTCATTCATATCCTGAAGCTCCCGGGCTGTTTTTACAAGCTGCTCTGATTTCTCCTTGTTAACGACAAAGCTGCCGATAATTGTTGCTGCCAGTTTGAGCACTTCGATCTCCTCGTCTGTCCAGATACGTTCGCGTTCTGTCTGGTCCAGCCCCATAAAACCCCAGAAGCGCCCCTGCACAAACACAGGCACCAGCAGAAAAGTATAAATATCCTGATTAACAAGCATTGCCTCTGCTTCTTTGGGAAAGTTGCTGCGCTGGTGGATGACATAGCCACGCTCTTTCATCTCCTCAACAGTCCGGGTCAGACCGAATCCCGCGATACTCATGTCAGTCAGGTCCGGGTTACTTATCTGCGGTTCCACTCCCTCAGCAGACCATTCAAACAGCTGGGTTGCTGTGGCGTTTTTTTCATCTGCAGACTCGAAATTATTCCTGAACAGATATGCCCTGCTCACGCCTATCCTTTTACCCAGGCGCTCGAGAAAATCAACTACCGTCTGTTCAAATTCACCTGATTCCATATACTGCTGAACAGCGTTGTAGATTACACGGTAGGTACTCTCGCGGTTTTTTAATGAGCGGGCAATACGTTTCTGTTCGCGGGTATAGTCAGAAGCTGACCCGATAATATATCCGATTCCCGTCAGTGCAAGCGTGAGAATTATCAGATTCGGGGTCGTGAACTCAATACTGACTCCCAGCGCTGTGAAGACAACATAACTGAGTACAAACACATAGACGATAAATACCAGACCTGCCTTAGCACCAAAAAATGCTGAAGTAATGATTACCGGAAGCACTGTAAGGATACGAAGACTTTCGACATCAACAAACGGTACGAGGATCTGCGCCACAACCGGAAACGCAACAACAAGCAGCAGCAGAATGGTCATCTTGGTTGAGTACGAGAGCCGCTCTCCGATAAGATAGCTGATCGCACTGGAAGGCAGGTTTTTTTTCTGAGAATCAGAAGGCATCAACTTCCTCCCATAGTTTAACAATTATTTCAGGGTTCACCTGCAGTGTCTTAATCCTGACTTTCCGGACTGAATTGCTTACGGTTGATGTAATCTGAATCTCTTTGTTCGGCTGGGTATTTAGCTCACACTGTGTGTAAAGAGCCTGAATCTCGGCAGGGGTCAGTACACGATCCCAGACGTCAAAGTTGTCTATCCTTCCATCCCACCCTGCAGCGCCTGTGTCCTTGGCTCCTTTACCGATCAACACAGTCGTAGCACCGTCAATAAACCCTTCGCGCTGGATATCAAGATATGTTGGATTGACCTGCACGCCGTTAATAAACAACTGAATATCATCCCCGTTTCTCCAGGTAAGGACAATATGCTGCCATGCCGTTGTCTGAACATTGGACTGTGATTCCATCTGCTGTACAAATGTACCGCTGCCGGTGTTTATCGTGACCCCGGATTTGATCACGTTGTCTCCGCCTCCGTACAGACCGGCATCATCATAGCGCAGACCGATGACATCGTCGTTACCATTGGGCTGCAGACCGATCATGAACCCTCTGTCTGTCCCGACCAGATCAGACTGGATCCACATAGACAGAGAAAACTGCGTCAGACCGTTAATATATGACTCGCCATCGCTGTCCTCAATAAAATCATCAATTCCATCAAAGTCGGCAGCAGTATTGCACTGACCTGCGACCTGCATGGTCGGACATGTCGTCGCTGAACAGGAGAAGTTACGGTTGTTGCCCGAGTCATCAGAAATCGTAGTTGACATCACCGGATCGTCAAAGTTGATGCTGATAACGTTTCCGCCGCCGTCATCGCCCACTTCGCCGCTGATATCCTGAATATCGTAGTTACAGCTGCCATTACCGATAGAAAGCGAACCCGGACCAGAGATATTGATGTTCTGCCGGACAAGCTCGAGCACCTCGTGTGCACAGGCATCATGAACGTTTCTGGCCTCAGTCGACTCCACCAGATCGCCGCTTGTCTCTATTGCGGCGGCTCCCAGCAGCAGTATGCTCAACAGCAGTCCGATTGAGACAACGCTAAGGAGGATAACCGATACCAGGGTCACGTATCCGGGATATTTAGTTTTCACGAAGTGTTGCTGATCCATAGTAGGTTTGAGAATAATCCTGATCAAACGAAGAGTCACCTGCCACATAGTCAAGGGTAAACTGGATCCTGACTGTACCCTGAGTACCCGATCTTGAAAGGTTTGAGAATGTCACATTACTGACTGCAATACGGTTGGAAGATAATGCCACCGGTGCTGCATCCCCTTCTGTCACCTGCAGCGTTGAGCCGTTAAGTGTGTATACAGTCGGGCTCAGATACGAAAGCGGCAGATCAAGAGACAGCGATGATGAAGACGTGCCGATCGTTGGAGAGTTGACACGTTCCGCGTCCCTTATTGCCTGTGTGATCTCAAGCATGATCTGCGCACCCTGCTGGTCGACTTCTGCAATGGTCCGTGACCGCTGACGTGTCTCAACAACCTGAGTAAATACAGCGGTAATTGTACCCATAATGAGCACCGTCAGCGCCAGGTACAGCAGCACCTCAACCAGTGAAAACCCTTTTCGTCTTTGTACCGTTGTATGTTGTGTCATTACGGAAAGATAACAGTTGTTGAACACGAAACCCCGTTAAGTTGCATATTTACCGGAGCACCGTTTACACCTGAGTACGTTGCCTGGAAACCGGGTGCCTGCTGTCCGCCTGATGCAGGGATATTCGAATTCCAGCCGGCATCATTAAACGTGACATTCTGCCCTGACTGGGACCAGATTGTGTTCCAGGCATTTGTGATCACCTGGTCACCGGTAAAGCTCCAGGTCAGTGCCCATCCGTTGATGTCAGTGGCACCGTTATTTGTAATTGTGACTGTGGTCACAAATCCGTTGACCCACTGACTCGTAACCTCATACGTTACAGCACAGTTGATTCCTGGTGTCGGACTTGGTGTCTGTGTCGGAGTACTTGTCGGTCCAGCCGTTGGTGACGGTGTCGGTGTTGTCGGCGGACTCCAGCCGCCCGGTCCGATGATCATTATCTCTTCGCTATCAGAGTCAGACGCAGCGTATACCAGGTTATATCCCGAGTCCCAGACAAGTGCATTGATATCATCACTCTGATTGAGTGATCCGGGAACGCTGATTGCTGAGGGATTGCTGACATTGGCCACAACAAACTCGGCAGTATTGGTATCAGCACCGACAAACATAAATCCGGAGCTGCCGAATGATGCATCGTTAATTGATCCACCGACGTCGACCTGATCCTGCTGTACCGGTGCAGCAGGATTAGCGGCATTGATCGTGGTTACCAGCCCGCCGACGCGACCTATGGTCACTGTTGTACCACTTCGTTCAATAGTGCGTCCGTCGTTATTTCCGGACAGATTCAGTGACGAAAGAACACTCATACTGGCAGGGTTGGCAATATTCAGAATGATAAATTCCTGTGTGTTGCTTGTATTCGCAACGTATGCCACTGTGCCATTGAGCGAGATATCCCGTACATCCTGCGACAGCTGGATTGATCCAAGTAATGCAGGTGCAACCGGATTGTCGATGCTGTAGGCATACACCTCAGGCTGTCCGCTTGAGTCCCGTCCGATAAATAACGTCGTACCCTGAATCTCAACAGTATATGCATCGCGTGCTCCGGCAAGGTTAACAGAAGCTGCAAATACAGGATTTGTCCGGTTGGTGATGTCGTAGATCTGCAGCTCCTGGTTGTCATTGCCTGAGGCAATATAGAGATAGTTTCCGCTTGTTTTAAAGTCATACGGGAAACCACCGGTGTTTACTGTTGATCCCGCTGTCAGCGACAGTGCACTGTTGACCGTATAGGCAGTAACAGTGTTATCATCCCGGCCGAGGTAGATATGATTGTTGTATTTGAATATTTCTACAGCGTTTGCATTGCCGCTCACATCTACAGATCCATACTGCGCAGGTGCGTTCCAGTCACCTGTGGGTGTTGGTGAAGGTGAAGGAGACGGTGTCGGTGTTGGTGTATTTGTAAATGTCGGTGTGGGAGTTGCTGTCGCCATTCTGTCCCAGTCAGTGATAACGGTCTCAAGACTCACAGTGCGCAGCGCATTTGTCGGCTCCTGTGTCCAGCTGACAGTGACGACGACCCGTTTTCGTGACGAGCTCAGGTTGGTAACGGTAATCTGGCGTGTGAATTCGCCTACAACATCGCTGGTACCGACCAGCTGCCACTGACCGGCAACAATCTGCAATCCGTGATTACCGGCAGGCACTGATGTAAAGTTTGCCTCGGAGATATTTCTGATCGCCTCAAGCCCCTCGTCAGCAAGAAATGTTGCCCGGGTCGTGTTACCTGCTGCGTAAGATGACTCCTGGCTGAGTGTGAGGACGGAGATGACCGAAAAAATGATTGCTGCCAGAAGCGCTACTGCGAGGATGACCTCAACCAGACTGAACCCTTTTTTGTTGACAGCAGTTATTTTCAAAATGTTACGACTCCTTTTGAGTTAACAGTTACAGTCCATGATTCATCAAGGGATGTGAGTGTCAGTGACCCCGCAGCGCCAGGTTCTCCGGTTACAGGCGCAAACACAAACTCCTGCACACCTGACACCCCGACCTCTACAGAAATTGCAGTGACTTCATCATACTGTGCGTCTCTTGTTGCATAGCTTGTGCCGCGAAACACCGTTACTCCACCCGGAGTGACATATGTCCCCCACGAAGCGTCATCCTCCCCTGTCCTGGCCAGGGTCTGGGAGCGACGCAGCGACTGTACGGTAACGTCGACTGCTGTCTGCAACTCATTGCCCCCGACCACCTGCGACAGAAACGGTGCAGAGATGGCTGCGATCATGCCGAGCAGCGACATCGCCAGCAGCAGTTCGAACAGCGTAAATGCTTTGCGTCTCATGAGTCCTCCTGTTCAGTTACATTGTCTGATTGAATCCAGCCACGGGATGATCCGTCATCATTACTGATCAGATACCAGCCATCACGCTGACCCTGAAACTGAAAACGCTCCTCCCCGGAGACTGATTCAATGATCTCTCCATCGGGTTCATCATAAATATCAACGGATTCGATGCCTTCATTTACCACAAGAATTCGGAATACCGGGCGTGTAGGGACCGGGGTGGCCTCGACCTCACGAACAGAGCCTCCATCCCGTGCCCTGCTTACACCGCCGACAAGATTGTAAACGGGCAGGATTACCGACAGTGCGACAAACACAACTCCGATCCAGACAGCTATAAGCATAAGAGGCTCAAGCAGAATAGACAGATTCCGGCTGGAGGCATCAATTTTCTTTTCAAACCTGTCCCCTACCTGCAGAAGCGAACGCTGTAGATTGCCCGAGCGTTCTGCTGATATCAGAATCTGCTGCACAGGCAGCGGAATAATCCTGCTTACCCTGGGGTATGTCTTAAACGTATCAGCAAACGAAAAGCCGTCCTCTATCTGAACAGTGAGGTAACTGTAAAAATCCTTGTAATGATGAAAGTCAGCGCTGCGCTCAAGGGATCTGACCACATCAAGAATTGGCAGTCCGGCATCAAGCATGGTACCCGCCAGAAAACCGAAACGTGCCAGTTCAATGTTTACGATGACATCGCGTAAAGGCTTGATCCTGAATAGAATGCGCTGCCCGATCTTTTTGCTTTCCGTTCTGATAAACAGATACCACCAGATCCAGGCGACAACAGCAAAAAACAAAGGAATCACAATGATTCCGTACGTCTGCAGAAACGTTCCCATCCCGATCAGAAACACCGTTATCGCAGGAAGTTCAATATTGAGCGCTGTATACACTCCGGCAAGGCGGGGAATCACAAACACAAATATTCCGATACCCAGAACAAGGGAAAGAACCATGATAATGGCCGGATACATCATGGCCGACATCAGCTTGGAGCGGAACGCCCTGTTCTTTTTTATCTGCTGAACAATCAGTTCAAGGTTTTCTGTCAGTTTACCTGACTCCTCACCGATCCTGATAAATGTGATCATGTAGTTCTTGAGTACCTTGTGGCGCGAGAACGCTCTCCAAAGTGGCGATCCCGTGTCAACATCAGCTATAACCTGATCAACTACACGCTGCATCTGCTCGGAATGTGTGTCAAAACGGACTGCATGCAGTGACGAGACGATATCGAGTCCCGAGTCCACGAGCAGTGCAAGGTTCTCGATGAAGTCTTCTTTTTCGCGGGAAGATCCCGACCCGACAGGAGATGTCAGTCGATCCTTCAGCTTTGAAAAAAAGCTCTGCTTCTGTTCCTGTTTGCGGGGCGTTCGGTCTAAATCCATTGGTGGGACCGTTATTTCTTTTTAGCTGACTTGCGTAAGTGCTTTGTCTGGATCGGCGGAGCAACACGCAGCACCTCACTTATCGAGGTCACACCGCGGATCACTTTTTCCATTCCATCCTCAAACATTGAATGAGCCCCCTGCTCTGTAGCCAGTGCCCAGATCTCACTGGTTGAGGGATCGTTGAGAATAAGATCTTTCATCTCGCGCGTCATGTTAATAAACTCAAAGATTGCAGATCTGCCGGTATAGCCGGTGTAATTGCAGGCATCGCAGCCTTTTGATTCATACAGTCGTACCTCTTTTTCTGAAAAGTAACCCTTAATCTGCGGGTGTTTTTCTTCAAGGTCGCTGATCTTGTAATTTTTACTCACACGGCAGGTCTGACAGATTTTGCGGACCAGACGCTGCGCTACAATCAGCTCAAGTGTTGACGCAAGCAGAAACGATTCAATCCCCATATCCCGCAGACGTGGTATGGCTGTAGGTGCATCATTAGCATGGAATGTCGAAAGAAGCAGATGACCTGTAAGTGCTGCGTTGACAGCGATCTCAGCCGTCTCCTGATCACGGATTTCTCCTACGAGGATGACATCGGGGTCCTGGCGGACAATTGAACGCAGCCCCTTTGAGAACGTAAGATTTGTCTCTTTATTTACCTGGATATGGTTCACACCCTTGATTTTGTACTCCACCGGATCCTCAATGGTTGTCACGTTTACCTCAGGGCTGTTAAGGATACGGAGTACCGCGTAAAGCGTTGAAGTTTTACCGGCTCCGGTAGGACCTGTAACAAGGATCATTCCAAACGGACGTTTGGAGGCTTCGATCAGCAGATCCTGATCAGGTTCGGACAGACCGATCTCTGACAGAGAGAAGCGTTTTACGTATTCTGACAGAATACGGATTGTGATTTTTTCTCCGTCCAGTGTCGGTACAACAGACACGCGCATATCAATAGTCTTTGTCCCCTTTTTGATTCGCATTGATCCGTCCTGCGCGGAGGAGTGTTCATCAATACGCATGTGTGCATTAACCTTGATCAGATTGAGGATATTATCGTAGTACTGTTTTTCTATTCTGCCTGCCTCCTGAAGCACTCCGTCGATACGGATACGGATGATGACTTCATTTTCCTGCGGTTCGAAGTGGATGTCGGATGCACGGTCGACAATGGCGTCATCAATAATCTCGACAACCACCTCGGGCGCGATCCGATCTGACTGCTGTATGATCTTCTGCACACGTGTTTCAAGTGGTTCACGGTAATGAACCAGCAGCGAGTCGATATCTTCTGTAAGTCCGTAGGCGATGCGGATGGTACGCTGCTTGAAAATCTGCTTCATTGCATCTACCAGCCCCTGAGCATCTGGCGCATCCGTTGCAATAATTACTTCTGACTTGTTGTCCGCATACATTACTGCACGGTACTGTTTTCCGATCTCTTTCGGGATCACAAGAACATCCTGTCGTGAAGGGATATTGGTGTTAAGGTCAGCGTACATGACGCCAAACGCTTCGGCTATGGCCTGACCGAGAAGGTCTTTTGTGAGAATTCCCTGTGTAAACAGGTAATCGATCAGATCGTTTTTGTTGCGCTTAACTTCAGCTTCAACTTTTGCAAGTTCTTCTTTGGAGATGTAATTCCCCTTAACAAGAATCTGCTTGATCGCATTGTTATCCAGTTTCATTGTTGGGCAGATACTGATTTATTTTTTCGACAATCACCGACAGCGGTGTATTTGATTTTACGTAGTAACTGACAGCACCAAGGTCTTTTGCACGCTGAATATCCTCCTCCTGACTGAGATTTGAGCTTACAATCACCGGAGGAATGCTAAGTCCGTTTTCTCTGGCCTGCGCAAGAAAGCCGAAACCGTCAAGCTTTGGCATCACAAGATCAAGCAGCACAAGGTCAAAGCTGCCGCCGGCAGCTAAAACCTGCAAAGCCTCTTCACCGTCTCCGGCGATCGTTGCCTCATACCCGGAGCTGTTAAGTTTGAGCTGCAAAGCCTTGGCAATCGGTTTTTCGTCTTCAACAACAAGAATCTTCTTGCTCATCTGCAAATTTGATACAAAAATATCTTAACGGATTTATTAGAGGCAGTCTAGCAGACAAAAGAACTATCCGTGCATCTTATCAAGCTCACGGAAGCGTGCCTGCTCCTTAACGAAGAACAGCTCAACAGCACCGGTCGGACCGTTTCTGTGCTTGGCCACCGTCAGCATTCTGTTGTCCGAAGAATGTTCATCGTCACTTCCGACCTTGCTGAGAAAGATAACCACATCCGCATCCTGCTCGATAGAGCCGGAGTCGCGAAGATCAGAAAGTTGCGGGACACCGTCACCACCGCGCTGCTCAACAGAACGGGACAGCTGTGACAAAGCGATCACGGGTACATTCAGCTCACGGGCAAGTGATTTTAAGAACCGCGAGATCTCACTGACTTCCTGAACACGGCTTTCACGCGTTCGACCCTGCATCAGCTGCAGGTAGTCCACAATGATCAGATCAAGCCCGTGCTCGACCTTAAGGCGCCGTGCCTTGGTGCGCATCTCCATGATGCCGATACCAGGTGTGTCATCAATAAACAGCTTGCACTCTGACAGAATACCCATGGCATCTGCCAGACGCGAAAAACCTTCGTCCGAGATCCGGCCCATACGCAGATCCCACAGACCGATGCCAACCTGCATCGACAGCATACGATCCATCAGCTGGGTGTTGGACATTTCCAGCGAGAAGATACCGACACTTCTTTTCTCTGCAACGGCGGCATGCCGGGCAACATCAAGCGAGAATGCGGTTTTTCCGACTGACGGACGTGCGGCCAGAATTACCAGATCAGAATCCTGAAAACCGCCCAGGATACCATCAAGAAAAGGAAAGCCGGTCGGGATACCGCGCAGTTTACCCTGGTCTCGGTTCAGCTCTTCAGCACGTTCGTATGACTCTTCAAGCAGCTTGGAAACGTGAACAAAATCACGCTCCACACTTGATTCAGAGATACCAAGCAGGTCACGTTCGGCCCGGTCGAGAACATCCTCTAGCGCATCACCTTCCTGATATGCCATTTCGCCAAGCTCGGCTGCAAGTCCGATCAGTCTGCGTCTGATACTTGCCTCTTTGATCAGATGCCCGTACTCCTCGACGTGAGCAGCTGTAGGGACATTGGCTACCAGTTCTGACAGATACTCTGCTCCACCGACCTTGGCAAGCAGCTTCTTTTTTTTGAGCTGCGATGACAGGGTCAGAACATCAATCGGCTTCTGTCCGCTGAGCAGCTCAAGAGCGGCAGCAAAAATATGCCGGTGTGTATCCTTGTAGAAATGTTCAGGCGAAAGAAACTCAGCGACCTTGTAAACAGCCTCCTGATCAAGCAGCATCGCACCCAAGACCGACTGCTCGGCTTCGAGGTTCTGTGGCGGGAGCTTGAGTTCGGCCATAATTATTTGCTCAGCAGGGCGATCGCCATACTCTGTTCGTCATCAGTAAAGTCTGTATCTGAGTACTTTAGTTTTGATTCACGTTCGGGCAGATCTGTCCCCAGTTCGTTGGCTATTTTTTTAGCAAGCGTGTCATCCTGCGTAACCGGAATAAATACAGCCGGATCAAAATCTGAGACCAGCTTCAGGCGTTTATCGAGGTTTTTGTCATCTGCAAAATCCATGATCAGAATGTGATCCTCACCAATCTGTCCGACGATTGATTTATCAATCTCTGACGTGTCAGCGTTCAGGTAAACCACCTGCACATCCTCAAGCAGAACACTGAAGATATTTGCCTCGTCTGACTCGTTGGTGTCCAGCGCATAAACAAAGACATCCTTGATTTCGTACTCGCCCGGGTTTGCAACAAGAAAAGAACTTTCTGACACCTCGACACGTTTGCCGGAGAGAATAATGTCATCCGCAAATTTACGCGCTGTCGAGCCGGTAGTGACGATAAGCACAGAAACATCCTTGCCCTTGATGGAGACGTTGTTGTTCTCAAGTTTAATAACCATGTAACAGGGGTTAAAAGCTAATTGGTGAACTTATTATATAGATATAAACAACAGAAGCACAAGCTGGTACGTTTTTACACTTCAGTACTTTAAAGTGCTGAGATTTGTTGCGATCGTATCATTCCGGCGGTGCCGGGGATAACTTATTCCTCGTCCAGCTGATCCTCTCCGAGAATAATCAGAACATCTGCATCAGTAGATGCCTCTCCTTCGGGCAACTCAATGGCAAGCTCAGCATTCAGCTGTTCTGCAAGTCCCTCTGCAAGCTCGCTGTCGCCTAGATTGTATACTACAGTGTCCTCAAATGTGGTGGCTGCTGTAGAGCGCCTGATCACCTCGTAGGCGCTGTCCATGTCCTCGAGTTCAGACTGGAAACTGAGCGTCAGCCCCGAACTGCTTGAACCGTTGCGCAGCTCAATAGTGACTGTTTCTGCGGGAGTAGCATCCGGCTCGTCAGTCGGTTCCACAGCAGTCGGCACCGCGACATCTCCATCAAAAGCTATCGCTGTTGTCTCAAGCAGTGCACTCATATCTGAGGAGGCACCCATTGCGACGACCTTAAGATTCTGATCATCAAACAGCACAACAAGATTGGCGCCGGTGTAAACCAGAATACTGTTACCATCCTTACTGTAACGGAACAGATCAGCATCCAGATCCTTCAGCTGTTCTGCAGCAATAACCTTTCCGGTAACAGGCTCTTCACCCAGCGGCAGCTGAGCTACTCCTGCGACCTGGTCAACAAGCCCCGCTTCGGGCTGCGCTGACTGGTTATTGCGGATAAGAACGACTGCAAGCATCCCGACAATCAGCAGTGTCAGCAGTCCAACCATAATATAGAACGGGCGCCTGGACTCGGCCTGACCCGGTCTGGCTGCCTGTGCGGCATTATCCGGAGTCGAACTGGCCACTGCCCCACCCGCTGCTCCGCCACTCATAAACGAAGAGAACGAACTTCCCTTGTCATCCTCCTCTGTCGCATCATCCGGTTCCGGGATAACTGTGACATCAGCTGCGGGATCTTCGGACTCAAGTGTTACTGCTGCATCATCAGCCTGCTGCGGATCCGTCTCAGACCGGACAGCCTCATCATCATCTGTCTGATCGACATCCTCATCAGATTCCGGCTCTTCTTCAGGCTCCTGCTCCTCCTCATCACTGCTGAGCTTTCTCGTTGGCGCCAGAAAGGTGGGAACGGTCCGTTCATTCGTATCCGGCTCAAGTGCTGCTTCAGCTCTGTCATTGCTGTCGTCGTTATCGTTGCTGTCATCAGTGTCCTCGTCTTCTGTCGCATCTTCCTGCACGTCTGAGGCATCCTCAGTACCTTCTTCTACATCGTCTTCTGTCTCCTGTGGCTCCTCCTCATCCTTTTCTTCTGCCTTTTTACTCATTGCCTCGGACTTTTTGCTGTCCGAGACGGTTTTACGGGTAGTCTTTTTGGCAGACGCTTTGGTCTTTTTGGCTGAAGCTGATGTGCTGGCAGTTTTCTTTGGCATGTGTAGTTATATGAGATAGTTATACGGTAACTAATTGAGCATCCACCGTCAAGAAAAGGCTTGCTTAAATGCGCAGGTGCTTGCTATAATTACCGCGTCCACTATGAAGAAGGGAATTCATCCAAAACTCTATAAAAAGGCAAAGGTTACCGACCTCTCTACCGGCGAGACATTTGAGCTTGCCAGCACCAAAGAAGAGATTACAGTCGATGTGACCAATCTTTCACACCCGTTTTATACAGGTCAGCACCGTATCGTTGACACAGAAAACCTCGTTAAGAAGTTTGAAGAAAAACGTACCGTTGCTGAAAAGAAATCACGCCGCACCAAGTCAGAGAAACGCAGCCGCCGTACAAACAAAACAAGTGAAGTACAGGGTCGCGAGCGCCTGACACTTAAGGATATGCTCAGCCAGATCAAGTAGGATCTGCAGCGCAGCGTTTTTCAATCCTGTTACCAGCATCTGTTCCCACGCATGGAAGCACGAGTCGATGAGATTATTGCACGATATGAAGAGCTCAGCCGCCTCCTGGCTGATCCTGCAACCATTGCTGACCAGCAGGCATTTGTGAAGCTTTCCATCGAACAGGGTGAGCTGTCCGACAGCTACGCTGTCGCAAAAAAACTCAGGTCCCGTCTGAATGATAAAAAAGAGGCAGAAGATCTGCTGGAAGAAGGAAACGACCCTGATCTCGCAGAACTTTACCAGGAAACCCTGGCGTCAGCAGACGAGGAGATTGAGGCCCTTGAGGCGCAATTTGCAGAACTGACACGCGAAACCGATCCCAATGACAAACGCAGCGTAATTATTGAAATCAGAGCCGGTACCGGTGGTGACGAGGCTGCACTCTTTGCCGCAGACCTGTACCGCATGTACACCCGCTACGCTGAGCAGAAAGGTTTTACCGTCGAACAGATGAGCAGCAATTACGCCGGGACAGGCGGCTTTAAAGAGGTGATCTTTTCCATCGGTGGAAAAGCCTTCGGTGAGCTTAAGTTTGAAAACGGCGTTCACCGCGTTCAGCGCGTTCCCGCCACTGAGGCAGCAGGACGGATCCATACTTCCGCAGCATCGGTTGTTGTTCTGCCCGAGGCGGATGATGTGGAGATAGAGATACGCGACGAGGATCTGCGAATTGATGTCTACCGCTCCAGCGGCCCTGGAGGACAGAGCGTTAACACTACCGACTCCGCAGTCCGTATGACACATATCCCCACAGGGATTGTTGTGACCTGTCAGGACGAAAAGTCACAGCTCAAAAACAAAAAAAAGGCATTGTCTGTCCTCAAAAGCAGACTGTACGACCTCGAGCTGCAGAAACAGCAGCAGCAGGAGCGTGACAGCAGACAGTCGGCAATAGCTGGCGGCGACCGCTCTGCCAAGATCCGCACATATAACTTTCCGCAGAGTCGCGTCACCGATCACCGAATCAAACAGAGCTGGTACAATCTTCACGAGATACTCGATGGCGCACTGCAGGAGGTCCTCGATGCTCTTAAACAGGCAGAATATGAACACCAGACAGGCGATTGAATGGGCAGGGACCGAGCTGTCAGGACTTGAAGATCCACGCCTGGAGGCAGAACTGCTGCTTGCATACGTACTTGACTGCGACAGAAGCCGCATTAACGCATACCCGGAGCAGCAACTCAACCACCATGAGGAGCAGCGCTACCGGGTTCTGATCCGCAGAGCATCACGCCTTGAGCCGCTTGCATATCTAACAGGAAAGAAAGAGTTTTTCGGGCATTCGTTTCTGGTCAACCGCCAGGTTCTGATACCGCGTCCCGAAACGGAAGAGCTGGTAGAGCTTGCACTGCAAAAGATCGAAAAGCACGGGTTCAGGAGGATACTTGATGTCGGAACCGGAAGCGGTGCCATTGCTCTGTCTCTGGCTGCAGAATCCCCTGCCCCGCTCACCATTGATGCTATCGATAAGAGCGTCATGGCAATCAAAGTGGCTGGTATGAACAGAATCCGCATCAGACCGGCTCACGAGGACACCAGCGTCAATCTGATAGCCTCAACACTTGATGCCTTTCAGGGCAATGACTATGATATGGTTGTATCCAATCCCCCGTACATTCCCAGCGCAGAGATAACTGCTCTTGCAGAAGGTGTGCGTGAATATGAGCCGCATCTGGCGCTTGACGGCGGCACAGACGGTCTGGATATATACCGGCTGCTTGCCAAGCGGCTGCCCACAATCCTTGCTGACGGGGGAATATGTCTGTGTGAAGTTCACAGCCCGCTTGCTTCTGAAACGGCCGAACTCTTTAAAGACAGCTGCCCCGGAAGCTCTGTGACAGTTCACAAAGACCTCCAGGGCAGACTGCGCATAATCGAAATCAGCGGCGTTCGTCGACTGTTATTGTAGTTTCAAACGTTTCTCCGTCTCTGAGAATACCAACACGCACCTGCGAACCAATCTCGCTTGCCTGGATCAGATTGAAGAGACTCTGCTCCTCCAGGTCATTGCCGTCAAACTCCAGAATGATATCTCCCGGCAGAATTCCAGCCTTGTCTGCGGCTGCTCCGTCAACTACACGCAATATTTCGGCGCCGACCGTTGACCTGCCGTTAACAAATACGATTCTGAGCCGGTATTCGATGCCAAGGAATGGAATCCGGAACCTTCCAAACTCATTCAGTTCTTCAATTCTGTTTTTTACACGATTGATCGGGATGGCAAAGGAAAGGTTGTCAGCTCCGCTCACTGTGGCAAAATTCATTCCGATGACTTCACCGGACGAGTTTAACAGCGGTCCGCCGGAATTACCCGGATTGATAGCTGCATCAGTCTGAATCACATCCTCATATGTCTCAACACCGCTGGCAAAAAATCCTTCGCTGATCTGCACCTCACGGTTTAGACCACTGATGATGCCGGATGTGACCGTGCCGGAAAACCTGCCAAGAGGATTACCTATTGCCACCACAGTCTGCCCCTGCTGCAGCCCTTCAGAGTCACCAAGTGGCAACGCCGGAAGGTCTGAACGCTCGATGGTTATCAGCGCAATGTCGTTAACCGGATCACGGTGAATATCGACGACATCAATCAGTTCCTCACTGTCTTTCAGTGTGACAAAGTAATCGGTGTCATCCTGTTCGACAACATGACGGTTGGTAACAATCAGTCCATTTGCAGTGACAATAAAGCCGGTACCGATCACCTGATCTTCACGCTGGTTGTTGCCGCGGATACCGATTGCAACTACAGACGGAGCTGACCGTTCGAATACATTTGTAATAACCTCTTCGTGACCGGTAATTGTCTGGTTTCCGTCGCCAACGATCTGTGTATAACGGTATTCTCCAGTGCCGGCTTCTTCGGTGTAGTTCTGGCATTCAAGTGAACGGTAGATCTGTGAGCCACTGACTACAGTCCTGCAGACACTTTGCTGGACAAATCCCCCGAGCCAGAGTACCGCAAAGGCACCGCAACAGATAAGGAGCAATCCAATGATAAATATGAGGCAGGAGAACTTTGCCTTAAGGCCTCTGCCCTTTTTCTTGGGTGGCTGTGCGGAAGGTTGTGTCTGCGTATTGTCCGTCACAGCAATTTTTTCTGCTTCTTTCATGCACGTGCTGTAACAAATAAACTATTGTTTACCCAGTTCAGCGAGTGCCCGGCTGTCCTGTTCCTCGTATTCTTCGACCTCAATATCAGGAACAATCGGGTCTTCTGCAGTAATATTCTTGCCTGACGGTGTCAGCCACTTCTGAAACACAAGCTGCAGGGTTGACCCGTCGCTCAGCGTGATCAGTCGCTGTTCAACACCTTTACCAACGGTTTTTGTACCGATAATCGTGGCGCGATCGTGATCCTGCAATGCTCCTGCAAAGATCTCGGAAGCAGATGCACTGCCTTCATTGGTAATAACTGTTACCGGGACATCAAGCAGACGGCCCTGTCTGCGCACCGTATGTTCCACTTTGTTTCCGTTTCTGTCCTCTTCGCTGAAGATAAGTTTGCCCTGTTCAAGAAAATCGCCTAGGACGTATTCTACAGAGCTGACGTAACCTCCAGGATTATTGCGCACATCGACAACAACACCTTTGGGGTTTTTGCCTTTGAGCTCGGTTACAATTGCATCCCACTGGCTGTTAAAGGCCTCAACGGATTCTTCGGTAAACTTGTAGATCTTTATCTTGTAGTATCCGTCACCGAGATCCTCGAGCATAATGTTGTCTAGGTCAATCTTCTCGCGTGTGATAGTTACCTCATAGCGCTCGGAGTTTTCGGGTCGGAACAAAGCCAGGACAACATCAGAACCTGCTTCACCCCGGATGCTGGCCGCAACTTCGTATACTGTTTTTCCCTGAACATCAGTACCATCGACTTCGAGAATAAGATCGCCAGGCTGCAAACCTGCTTTTTGCGCAGGAGAGCCGTCTATCGGACTTTCAACCACTGTAAATTCGCCCTCCTGGCGGAGTGTTGTGCCAATGCCTTCAAATTCGCCCTTGTTGGAGCTTAGATATTGAGAGGTCTCTTCGGGGCTAAGAAAGGCCGTATAGCGATCATCAAGACCGCTTACGAGACCGCGTGCGGCTCCGTAAAGCAGCTGCTGCCCGTCAACATCCTTATCAATGTATTCAGAATCAATCATGTCCCATACCTCCCAGAGGAGTCCGACATCAACATTCTGGTGCTGATCCTTGATGTCACCGCTCAGGTTATAACCTCCAGTGTTTCTTGGCTGCGAGCTGCTCTGCTGCAGATCTATGCGCCCCAGAAAAAAACCTCCCAGGAAGAATATAACGATCAGGAAGAATCCGATCATAACTTTTGTTGCTGCTTTTGTCTGGCTGTCCATCGAAATTATTTGGGCAATGTATTAGATATGGATACCGTTATGAAGCCATCATCAGTGGCTGCGAGTAATTCGCTTACATCGGTAGTAGCACGTTCTATTCTAGCATACCCTTCTTCGGGATAGTAACTGAAAATACTGACATGCTGTCCCTTATGCGGCTGATACTGCCGGATATCAATGGTATCCGAAACCTGATTGCGACCATTCATGGCCGGAAGCATCTCAGCACATAGCGTCTTCTGACCTGCGACGACATAGCGGCCGGTAAGCCTGTAGAGAAGATCAGTTATCTCGCTGTCTGCCTTTGTATCAGGTGCGGATACAAGGGCAAAACTGCACCAGCGCCAGCGGGGATCGGTCGCCAGTGAATGTAACAACTGCGTATAGTCAGCCTCAAGCAGCAGGACACCGCTGATACTGTTTTCTACGATATCCTCAAGCGGGACGTCAAAACTGTTGAGATCAGAAGCGATCAGAATCCTGGGTCCGACAGTTTTTGTATACATATCTGCAACAACAGTTCCTTCAAACTGTTCTCCTGTGGATGTATGGACCGGTATCATCAGAAGATTTTCAGTCATCAGCCTGAATCCTTTTTTACCCGACGTACCGGTTATTTTACCGCCGAATGGTGCATAGAATTGCTGTGTGTGCTCGTTTTCGATCAGCAGAATACCCCTGTCTGCAAGACTCAGATCCACCCTGCCCTCACCTCCCGCTTTAACGGGTTTTGCCCACAGACCTCTGGCAACCGGCTCAAGTGCAAGTTCCTGCCCGGTTGTTACGTACTCTCCGTCACTGACCCGCAGGTACGGAATCAGGCTGTGCTCGGATACATACATGCGCAGGTCAGTCGCGCTGAGAGATCCAATCTTTTCACCGGTTTTAACTGTTGAGCCCTTTGAGAGGTTGTGTGACAAAGCATATCTGCTGCCCGGATAAATACCCGCCTCGGCAGTGACACCGGTAAGACATGACGGCACTGTCAGCACCCCCCGATCACCCTGCAGCATAAGGTTAAGCCCTGCTTCACGCCACCAGCGCTCATATCCTTCGGCACTGAGGCGCTCCAGATCCGGGAACGGATGGACAGCGCAATACACATGCCTGCGGACCGGCAGACTGTCCAGCGTATACCCTGAACCACCCAGATCAAACAACCCGCTTCTGTGCTCTTCAAGCAGCAGTGTTCTCTCAGTGCCTTCAGAATCGACTGCGGTTACTGCAGGAATACCTGACCGTTTTCTGGCAGCAACTGAGCCCAGCCAGGTAAGCTGGGGTTGCAGCTCATCAGCGTGTACAAAAAAGAGCGGATTATCTTTTTCAGCTGCACTTCTGGCAAGCAGATACCACAGTCCGCGAGTGTCAATCAGGACATCACGGATGCTGTCTCCGGACACCTCGGCAATGACAGCAAGCACCAGTGCGGCATCAAGCATCCTGACCAGACCATTTCACCAGACAGAATCAGTGTGTCGCTGCCGCCGGCCAGACGTGCAAGTTGCGGCTGCAGCATAGTGCGCAGCAGGGCAAGATGCAGTCTGCGGGAGTGCTGATCCTGAGTTGTAACTGGAGCATCGAGTAATGTGCTTCGCACTTTAGAATACACCACCCCATCCCGCTTAAATACAGCAGCCGGCAGTTGCTCTGCAAGCGAGGCCAGATCTGCCGTATAAAAGTCCTCGCTCTCGGCTGTGATCACGCGGCACCCTGTAAAATCGAGCTCAAGATAGACCGCGTTTGTCTCGAGAGCGGCGAGCGCCTTGCGAACGCGTTCGGGGACAGGAGTTGATTTGCGCAGGGTATGCGACGCTGATGGCAGCAGGTCCTGTGCTGTCTTGCGTGTAAGCAGCTGACGGTCAGCATGCTCGTAATCAGTATGCTCTGCAAGACGGGAAGCCTGCCAGGGAATACGGAAACGCAAAAACCGGCTCACTGTGTAGCCGGTCGTTATGTCTCCTGTGAGAGAAATTTTTGTTCCAAAGAACTGTCCAAACGTTCTGAAAACATAGTCATGTGCAGACATGTTCATGGCGGGACAGTTGTGACAGAACCAAGGTTAGATCAGCTCGTTGTAAGGCAGCAGTGCCATGTAACGGGCCTTTTTGATCTCTACAGCCAGTTTGCGCTGGCAGCGGGGGCTCACACCGGTTCGTTCCGGAGCAAGGATCCTGCCGCGGGTTGTCACAAACTTTTTCAGTCTGTAGACATCCTTGTAGTCAATCAGTTCTGTACGGCCGCGGAACGGGCACGATGGCTTGCGGAACCGTTTGTACTGCTTGCGTTTTTTGAGAGTCTTTGGCATTGTTCTTCAGTTAAAATAGATCATCAGGGTCTGTATCTTCATTCTGTGCAGCGGGGGCAACTGCAACCGGGGCTGCATCCTCCATGACACCTGCACCAGCCGACTGCTCGTCGTCCTCATCAGATTCGGAGCGTGCCGCATCGATTCCAACACCCTTTTTACCTTTGTCATCGAGCAGCTTCATATCATTGATCTTGATCTCGGTCTTGTACCGTCTGCCTCCGGCAGAGTCTTCCCAGGTGCGCGTCCTCAGTTCTCCCTCTATCCAGACCAGCATTCCTGTCGAAAGGATCTGTGCGCAGATTTCTGCAAGTTTGTTCCAGGCAACAACATTATGAAACTCTGTACGTTCCTGCAGATTGCCGTTACTGTCCTTCCAGGAGTCGTTTGTGGCGACACCGAAGGTGCACACTGTTGCACCGTTGACGGTTGAGCGCAGTACAGGATTCCTGGTCAGGTTTCCAATAATCAGGACCTTGTTCAAAGATCGTGAAGTAGCCATTCAAGTCTTCTAATATGTAATAGAAAATTATGAATCCTTCTTGGACAGCAGTGAACGCAGCACATCGCTGATCAGATTCAGCTCTTTCTGAAATTCTTCCACTTTGGAAGGATCGAGCTCCAGATCATAGACGATGTAGTATCCCTCTTCGTGTTTTTCAATGGGATACGCAAGATGGCGTTTGCCCCATGCATCAACGTTGACTACAGAACCTTTCGCCTTTTTGACGAGGGTTTCAAGTTTCTTCTGAACCCCTGCTCTGATGTCTTCGGGAAGTAAGGGCTTTAGGATGACCATCAATTCGTACTTCATCGTAACCAAACCAATAACTAAATAAATATCTCGGGCAATAGAAATCTGCAGAGAATAATACCATACTTTATACAAAATGAGAACCGGAATACTCAAAGAATACGCCGGTTCTCTGCTCTGCAACTAGTTTTTTACGATTGAGGTGTTGTATTCACCCTGCTCGATGATTGTAACCTGTCCGTTTGCTGACCTGACAAGAAGGATAACCTCGTTGTTAGGAAAGATGGCAATCACATCGCCGGACTGTGCGTTTTTGTAGAACTCGGCATCCTGGCTCTGCAGCTGTTTAGGATCAGTTACAACTGAAAGCTGCGGGTTGGCGTTTTCTGCGCTACCGATGACACCTGAGCTGACAGCTGCTTTTACAACGGAATCACGTAAAGCCTGCTGATTTCTGTTCAGGATTGTTCCGGGGCTGTCACCTTCGTAGACGATTTCTCCAGTCGAGCGGCGGTAGATGACCATTTTATCGGAGTACCCGAGAACATAGTCACCGTCCTGTGCGTTTGCGTATACCTGTGCCTGGATTGAGTTTGAGCTGCGCAGGTTTTCAGCATCAGCAACAACACTCACTACAGGTGTCTCAAAGGGATTCACCTCGACCTGCTCGGCGACCTCCTCCATTACCTGCTGCGTCAGATTGCGCTGCTGGATATACGGAGGGCTGATGGTAAGAAAGATATTGATTACAAGTAGCACCGTGATCACTACCAGCATCGGTGGAACGATGTTGCTTGATAGCATTCCTTTCATCTTCTTAGGTGCCTGGGCTGAATGCTGGTTACCGAGAAATGTCGGGTTCTGATTGCCGCCAGCGGGCAGGTTCTGCTGTTGCATGAATCCTTGGAATAAAACGTTATGGATTTACTATAACGATAGAACATGAGTGAGTCAATTACGAACACCGGCCGACACCTAATTAACTCACAAAAAAAATCACGCACCGTGCGAGTGCGTGATTTAAAAGCAGTTGACAGCTTAGTCAGGGCTGTCAGCAAAAGACAGAACAAATAGTTACAAGTGCAAAGAAGTTAACCTATTATGTGATTCCTGTACTTCTGTGTCAAGAATTAGAACAGTAAATTTGTCAGGTTTTCGCTTTTTGTATTAATCTCTACACCCCACAGCGCTATCCGTGAATTAAACCTGACAACACCTGTCCGTCTGCTAGAACAGGTCGATGTACAACTTTTATACTCAACAGGGAAAATCAGGGGGTTGCTGTCGGCCTGATATCATCACCACGCTGAACAGGTACAACATTGATAATGATATCCTCCTCCTCCCGGTAGATAACTGCCCGGTCTGAATAGACCAGCAGTTTGTCGCCATTCTGGGCAAACAGGTAAAAAGCGGGGTTGGCGATTCGTAACTGATCAATATCGGAGATTGTGGCTATCGTCGGCTGCTCGTCATCGGGGATCAGAAGTTTGGCTGAGACTTCTCCTGAAGCGTGCGCTCAGGTTTTTGCTCCTCAGCACCCTTCACCTCTGCAGCCGGCGCGGGTGAGGTGATCAGACCGTTTTCGATCGCTATATGATATGACAGGCCCCCTCCAAGAAAGACAATGACAAACAGAAGCAGTTTAAGAATGGTATCGACAGCACTTGCGGAACTGCTGTTTCTGGCTGTCTGGTATGATTGCCTTGGGACTTCTGCACCGTACATATCACGCATGCTTAAGAGTTAGTGCTTCTACACTACACAGTGGAAGCAGGACTGTCAAAGCTAATTGATGATGAAGTAGTTGAAGGTTGTATCAGTCTCGATCGCCTCCTCCGTCTCAATGGTAAAGCCCTGCCCGGGGACCAGATCAGTCACACGTGAGCGTACAAACTGATCAGACGTGAGATGTACTGAAGATCCTGATGTTATCTGGATGTTATTTACACGGATGGTGCGTGTACCTGCCGGCAGCGTTACTTTTCCGGCTGCCTGGTTCTGTCCCTGTTCGATTGAGCTTGCGCTGAATGGTGAGGGAGTTGACCACCGCCTCATTGCCATAGAATACCCCGAGAACATCAAGATCACCTTCCACAACGAGCGCTCCGGCAATTACGAGCTGGTCAACATTAATACGCATTGTCGTGCTGCCCGGGTTGTCGTTAATTTCAAACAGGTTGTCTCCATTTGCCAGGCTGAATGACTCGATCTGAAGCGCTCCTGCCGCGTCACTGCGCATTCCGAACACATCGTTGCCGACATAGTAGCTGTCTACGTACATCATGATCCGGCCAGTTACAAAGTCGGGAACAGCAACATCCTCATCATTATCAGGGTCTTCATCAGCGAGTGCCTGAGCCCGATAGAACCCTGTGATGCGTTCTTTTTCAGCCTCTTCGTCAAAGGCAGCAAACACCTCGGATTCTATTCTCTCAACATACAGTTCTGCCTGATCCTCAGAAAGGTTGCCCTGATTGACAGATGTCTCGATCAGCTCATAGGCGACTGATTTCTGCTGCGCAAAGAATGCGTTTACCGCCTCACTGTCACCGCCGGCAAAGAATGCCGGATCAAAATCCTCCATGGCGCGTCCGAGAATCATTCCCTCTCCGTCAGCTTTCATTGCATAACCGGGTACATTTGCCGCTGTGAGGAAGTCACCGCGTCGTACAGGGCCGTTTTCATTACTGATACGGATCGCTGCATTACCCCTGCGGACAAGCGGCATTGCTGCCTCACCCTTCATCCATGCATCAATATGGTAGGCAGGGCTTGTAGCAATTACACCTGCCGTCAGGTTCCGGTTTGCCTCAGATGCCGGCACTATTGAAGCTTCAATATCGTTGAGCGCTGCAGCATCACTGGTATAAAGAACCTCGTCTGCAGCAACAATCTCGTTACTGATTTCCTCGGTAACAGTTGTTGTATTGGTAATGATGACTTCCGATGGCTGCTCTGCAATATACTCATCCGGGGCTGCTGTAGGCTGTGGAGTTGCTGCCGGCTGCTCGTCACCAAGCACTATCTCGGCCTGACCGTCACCGTCTGCGTCAAACTCAAACTTGCCGGATGCCTGATTAAAGCGGATTACGCCCTTGCCGTTAGATCCGACAGCCAGAGCATCGGTCCGGCATCAGGCTCGTACCATGTGTTATTAATCATCAGCAGTACCGTTGCCTGACCTGATGACGGTTCCCAGCTCTCGAGGGCTGTACCGATAACCATGCCTCTGCCGGTTGCCTTTTGAGCACGACCCGGCACGTCTGAAACGCTCAGTGCATCGCCTTTTGCAATTGGTTGTGACGTTGAGGCGATCTTGACCGGCACACGCCCTGCAAGAGCAAGGGGTTTGAAGTACCTGTAATCCAGTTCATTATCAGGTGTGGAGGGGTTCAGCGTCAGGCCTGGATTTGTGGAGATAACACCGAGTACACGATCCCGCGATGAACTGTCGGACTTCTCGACAAGGAATCTGTTATACAGATTTTCGTCAGAGTGTTCCACTGTTGATACGCTAACGATGTCACCTGCACTGATTGAAGTATCTGCTGTCTTTACGTATTCAGCGATGTCAGGTGTACCTGAGCCATTTGTCATATCACGCCATTCGTATGTACCACCGGAATTCTGTCTGCAGAGATAGATGGTGCCGTCCTCAGCCGCATCACGATTATAGATCGTTGTACCGACTGTCGACGAATCACAGGTCGGCGCACTTCCTGTTGCAACATTTGCGTATACGATCCCTGCAGATGCACCCGTTATCACTACATTACCGCTGACAGTGATGTCGTCTGACAGCGCGAACCCGTCATTCGTGGAGTCCCAGCGGAAAGTCTCGGTATTAGTTCCGCCAAAGCTGAGTGTGATATCTCCTGCAGCTGTTGTGTCCTGTCCCGAATTAAGCATTACACCACCTGTAGCATCAAGACTGATATTGCCGGTCGAATCAATAAAGACATCTGTCTGGTCTGAGTAGATTTCAAACTCGCCACCCGTACCACCCCATACAGATGAATCAAGATCGATTGTAGCCCCGCCAGCGAGTCCAAGACCGGCAAAGAATTGTCCACTCCCTGCAGAAGATATCACCCAGGTCTGAATACCGGAAGAGTAACCGGTAACACCCCCTTGAGTTATATGAGTATAACTATCGCTTGGTGTATCACCTCCAAAATAGCCCTGCCCCGTGTTATCAACCCTGAAACGTGTATTTCCGGCAACCTCTATATCAATCAGATTTGGATTACCCGCATTTGTCTCATTAATGGCAATAATAGTATTTGCACCTGATGCAGTCTGTGCACTCCCCGGCTGCAACGTTACCGATGTATTGGCAGCAAGCAGATCAATACTTGTACTTCCATTGTAGAAGTAGAGATTTGTGCCGTTGTACCACAGATCCCCGTTTACAGGAGCAGACGGATCAACGCTGGCAGAAGGTGTTAGATTAATCTGTGCACTGCCAGCTGTTGGGGCCTTGATATCAAGCCAGGCATCAGGAGTTGCTACACCGATTCCAATCCGGTCTGCACTTCCGTCAGCGTAAAACAGGCTTGCATCTGTATCCCCTTCTATGACAAAGTCAACCGAATCTCCGCTCTGATTGAACACAAAGCCGGAATTGTTTAGCTCCAGAATGTCAGCAGTTGTAAACTCAAGGCGGCCTGTGTTGCCGTTTGATGCATACAGGTCGATCTTGCCGTTGGCAGTTGCACCGGTACCGACACGCACCAGGTTGTCGCTGACATCGACACTGAATGAGCCTCCAAGACCGGTACCGCCAACTGCAAAGTCATCGGTGACACTTGTCAGGTAGGTTGCGCTTCCTGCATCAGTCAGGAATGAACTGAATCCGCAGTTTGTTTCGCTGGCATCGCAGACCAGCTTGTCGCCCCAGTAAAGATCAGTAGTGGCAGGATTTGCCTGAGCTGATGTTGAAAGGTAGTTGTTCGCAGAACCGTTACCCAGATGGATCAGATCTGCAACCTCAAGCCTGTCGTCTACTACTACGTAACCGGCATTGTTTGCGCTCAGTACAAGGTCCTCGTCACTGGCAAGGTCACCGGCCGTAATATAGAACGGTGAATCGGACGTGATGCTGCTGGCTGTTGAATTAGTAAACACAAGGTCATTGGCAATCTGAACGTCACCGACACTGGCAAAGGTGGCGGGTACATCAGCTCTGATACCGGTTGCAGAAATGCTGAAAATATCAGCTCCATTAATGTCGATATCAAGCAATGTACCGGTATATCCGCTGGCGGGGTTGATATACAGAGCTGTTTCATTTGCTGCCAGCGCTGTACCAAGTGTTGTAGTACCGCTGAAGAGGAAGTCACCGTATGTCATTGCAGCTACATCATTGATATAGCCAAACTGGTTAGCTCCAAATCCAAACTCCAGACGGTCATCGGTCGTCTCATCATAACGGAAGAATGCATCGGCGTTAGTACCAAAGAACATGCTCTGGTCGTCCGCCAGAAGGACATTGCCACCTGAAAACTCCCAGCGGTCATCGGTTGTAAAGGTAATTGCACCTGTGTCACCGTCGCTTGCAAACATATTCAAGACACCGTTTGCAGTTGCACCGGTACCGATGCGGACAGTATTGGTGTCAACATCAACACTGAACGAAGATGCAAGGGTGCTGCCTCCGACTGCAAAATCATCTGCTGCCTGGGAAAGATACGTGATCGAACCCGAGTCTGTAAACAGCGAACCTCCTCCGAATGAAATACCGCAGTTTGCCTCACTTACATCGCAAAGCAGATCATCACCCCAGTAAAGATCCCCGTTGGCACCTGCACCAACCGTACCGACACTGAGAACATCCGCAGTGTCAGTGCCAAGGTTGAGGTCACCGTCAATCTGCAGATTACCGCTTTCATCAATACTGCCAACCTCTGTTGTCTCGCCATCATTATAGAAACTGATCCGGTAATCAGTATCACTGACGATATCAAGCAGAACGCTCATATCTATCTCGGTATTGGATACATTGAAGTAATTGCCCCGCAGCACAAGCGCTCCGGAGTCTGCTGTAGCGCCTGTTGTCGAGTTATCAATAATGATGTCAAACGGTGCTGTACCCTGCACTACCACATTGCCGCCGGTAAACGTACCTGCTCCGCCAGTCACATTGAGCGCTCCACCAACAGTGAATGTATCATCAGTCTGCAACACATTCGTACCATTGTCGTACAAATTAGTGTCATTACCAATCACAATCCCGCCCGAGACACCGGTTGCCGAGGCTGTAAGCTGTCCCTGCACTGTGAGTGCATCAGGAGTGATAAGCAGGTTTGTTCCGCCATCGTATAGAAGCGTGTCGTTTCCGATTTCGATACCTGCTGAAGCACCGGTGGTGTTAAGCCTCAGCCTGCCTGCACTGACATCAAAGAAGAACGGCCCGGTAGTCAGATTAGATCCAAGCACAAAATCATCGGTAGTCTCAGTCAGATAGGTGAATGTTCCACCATCAGTCAGAAGACTCGCAGCTCCAGCAAGCAGATCAACCGTAGAAGAACCGTCGTAGAAGTTAAGGTTGGTGCCGTTAAACCAGATATCACCCGAGTTCGGTGTTGTCGGATTTGTCCCCGGAGTAAAGTTGATATGGGCATTGCTGGCAGTTGATGCAGCGATGTCGAGGATGGCGGTGGGGGCAGTCACACCACCAATCCCGACAAGGCCGCCGCTGTTTTGCAATACCAGATCACCATCACTTTCGATGGTAAGATCGTTTGTTGTTGTGTTATAGCTGATTGTGCCCTCGTCACTGGTCGATGTACCGATATGCAGTGTTGCAGGACCAAGGTACAGGTCTCTCCAACGGCGGGCATTTGCGCCCAGGTCATATGTATCGTCGACACTAGGCTGAAGATCATCAGTGATTTCAAAGCTGTCCAGAGATGCTCTCCAGGCAAGTACCTCAGTGTTTGTACCACCGAAGTTAATTGCAATATCACCGGCACCGGTCGTATCAACATCCGTCTGGATATCGATATCGCCATCCGAGTAGATGTTACCTTCAACGCCAAGGTCACCATTGATAAAGGCGTCATCACCGCTCAAGGTAAATCCGCCACCGGCAATAGTTTCAGCAGTTGCTCCCAGCAGAAAATCGCCGCCACTTATATATACATCACCACCTGCAAATTCGAATGTGTCTGTATCCAGGAACTGGATTGATCCGTCATTTGTTGCATCACTCGCATAGAAAGCGAGCATGGGAGTATTGGCATCATTTTCGCCGTCTCCGATACGTACGACATTGGCTGACACATCAACACTGAATGGTGCCACGAGGGTATTACTTGCACCGATAGCCAGGTCATCCGAGGTCTGAGTCAGGTACGAAATCGTTCCGCCATCCGTAAACAGTGATGATCCCCCAAATGCAATGCCGCAGTTAGATTCGCTTACGTCGCAGATCAGGTCCTCACCCCAGTAAAGATCGCCGTTTGCAGCTGATGCAGGTCCAACACCCAGCACGTCAGCTGTATCGGTGCCGATATTGATGTTACCGTCCACCTGCAGGTTTCCGGACTGGTCAATGCTCGCTACTTCAGCTCCCGACCCGTCATTAAGAAAACTCAGACGATAGTCAGTATCAGAGATGATATCCAGCAGAACCCGCATATCGATCTCTGTATTCGATACATTAAAATAGTTACCTCTTAAAATCATGGCACCGGAATCCGCTGTAGCGCCCGTGGTGGAGTTATCAATAATCAAGTCCTGTGCAGTGGAGTTCTGAATCAGGATGCCTCCGCCGGTAACATTAATACTGCCACCAGTAACATCAAGCGTATCGCTTACCACAACTGTTCCGCCGGATGACGACAGCGTCAGACTTGAGTTGCTGTCACTGATACCGCTGTCTGCAATTGTGAGTCCGCTGCCAGCCACAATGTTGTTTTCGACATACAATGAATCGCCAACACCGAGCAGGTCGAGAATGTACATGTCATCTGCAGTTGCAGAGTCAAGTACAAATGATGTGTTCGTAAGCGGTGTGTTGTCACCAGAGTATGTTCCGATAATGACATCAAAGTCATTCTCAAATGTTCCTGTATTGCTGCCGCTGTTAAACGTAAGCGACTCCCAGAGACCATAATCGCTGTTACAGCCGCTGCCGTTTGCAAGACATACCGTTTGATTGCCCCAGTAAAGCGGATTTGTTGCAGCGCCGCCTGCTGCAGAAGTTGCAAGCCGGTCATTTGAACCGGCCCCCAGAGACAGGATCGAGCCACCTACATTCATCGTGCCGCTTACAGTCAGATTGCCGGTTGTACCCACATCAGTAAGTGCAAGAAGAACATTGGTACCATCACTCAACTCAAGGCGGTCATCAGTTGTTTCATCGTAGTAGATCTGAATGTCATCGTTTGTGCCGAAATTAAGCGAGATGTTGTCAACAATCCTCTGACTGCCACCGCTCCACTGCAGCAGATCCCCGATATATTCAAATCGACCAGTGTCACCCGATGAAGAGTAGAAATCAAGCTTGGCATTACCTGATGATCCGTCTCCGATACGTGCAAGGTTTTCGCTCTCGTCAACGCTGAATGCGGATACCAGCGTCGAAGAAAGCGACAGGTCAGATCCCGAAGAGGTCAGATACGTCACATTGGCATTAATTGTCCAGAGTCCGCCTCCACCTCCGGATGCAGCGTTGAGGGCATGGAGAATGGAGTTTGTGCCGGCAGGCAATGAAGTGTTTGAGCCGTCACTGAATGCGATGTCGCCGGTAAGTGAATCGTTAAACGTCAAAACGGCTGAACTTGAAATACCGCCACCGTTTACGTTCAGGTCTCCGATCGTTGTGATATCACCTGTATTTGATACCGTGAACACATCACTGCTTGCCACCTGCATCTGGATCAGATTGGGAGTATTGGCACCGTCTTCGTTGAGATAAATAAGCGGAGTGGTTACGTTTCCGGTTGCCTGGATGGATGCCGGGGATAACTGGACAAAACCGGATGAAGCAATACCGCCCAGCCGTTCCGCCTCATAGGCAAACGGTACAGTAGTAAGCTGCTTGCGTGAAAAAGTCTCAGCAGAAGAGAAATCTCCGTTTCCGTCATCATCGAACTCGATTTCGACATACACACTTGAGTCATCCCCCCACGACAGACCTGACCCGCTACAGCTTCCCCCTGGTGATTCCCAGTTTCCACAGACAGAGTTGAGACTCAGACTGAATACACCCTCATAGTCACCAAGTTCGATATTTTCGTGTGGTTCGCGCCATAGCAGTGTCCCACCGACAGGGTCTGAGTAGATGCTGACTCGGAGGTCGCAGGTATCAGCACCGGCAGCTACACATGATGGTGTCCCCGTAATCAGGTTTGTACCATCAGGCCGGTTAACGATCTTACCCTGGAAATTCAATGTGCTTGCTACAGCAGCACGGATATCAACGGGAGAGACAAGCACCACGAAACACAGCGCGAGCAGTGCAAAAATAGTTAAAAGTACCCTGTTTTTTCTAGTATGCGAGTTCAACTCCATACAGATTTAGGCATTGCAAAAGGCTTTCAGACAAAGCAATTAAATACAGCAAAAATTTAATCGCTGAATATAGTGTAGGATAAATAAACTCTTAGTACAACAAGGAAAACGCTAAATTATTGTTGATAACTCCTTACTTTCCCGGAAACCATCGTGCCCACGTAACAGAGTGCCCGAAATTACTGAATCACCTTGCATAACATGAAGATCAACTAAAGCACGCCCGAATCGCACCACAGCTGTGGATGTCAGGGGGATAGACGTATCCAGAACCTTTCCACAACCAATATCAGAATCAAAAGTAGACTGATAGAAATTATTCAGAATGCCTGAAATACAGCAATATACTGTTAACGGAAAAATCTGCGGAGAACGCCGCACAAAATGTGCACATAATTAGCCTGTCCATTACTAAGTATGCTGATGTGTGGGCGCTTCAGATATTATCCAGGCAATAAAAAAGGAGCGGGGAAACCGCTCCTTTAAAGAATCAAGACCTGAATTAATCAGGCCCCGTGCCTGATGTTGAGTATGTCACCTTCTTTTACGACATAGTCCTTACCCTCGACACGCAACTTGCCTGCAGTCTTTGCACCCAGCCAGCCACCGGTTGCTACAAAGTCTTCGTACGATACGACTTCGGCCCTGATAAACTTGTCCTCGAAGTCTGTGTGGATCGCACCTGCTGCTTGCGGAGCCGTGCTGCCGGAACGTACACTCCACGCCCGGACTTCTTTTTTTCCGGCTGTAAAAAAACGTCATCAGACCCAGAACCGTATATGCCTCTCTTGTTAATTGCTCAAGGCCCGTATACTCGATACCAAGCTCCTGCATAAACTCACTGAGCTCATCAGGAGCCAGCCTTGAGAGTTCATACTCCTGTTTAATGTCAAGTGGAAGTACCCGCGCGGCATCAGGAAGACCAAGTCTTTGTCGCAACATCTTTTCGACCTCCGGACCCGTCCTGGACCATCTTCCGTTAATCACATAGATTACCGGCTTATCTGTGAGCAGACGCAACTGTTTTCTGAAGGCAGACAGATCTCTGTCGTCAGCATCTGCAGACACAGTAATCGCAAGTTGTCCTTTTTCGAGTGTTTCACGGATGTCGTGTATGAGCGCTAGATACTTCTCTCCACTGGAGTCCTTTCTGGCCTCACGCGCTATCCTTGTCTGTTGCTTTTCGACAGTGTCGAGATCTTTCAGGATCAGTTCGGTCTCTATTGTCTCTCTGTCGCGGACAGCATCCACCGTACCGTCGACATGGACAACGTCATCATCAATAAAATCCCGGATGACGTGTACAATCGCATTAGTCATGCCAATATGGCCCAGAAAGTCGTTGCCAAGCCCTTCACCCTCATGCGCACCCTTAACAAGCCCGGCAATATCATTAAACTCGACAACGGCGGGAACAATACTGTCCGTCTGAACGATATCTGCCAGCACCTGCAGCCTTGTATCAGCCACCGGAACCACTCCGACGTTTGGATCGATTGTACAGAACGGGTAATTCTCAGCCGCTATAGTCTGATTCGTTAGTGCGTTAAACAATGTGGATTTTCCAACATTCGGTAACCCGACAATTCCAAGTGAGAGAGACATTTTAAAGGATTTAAAGTGTAATGGATTGTTTCCAGTCCGGTATGTGAGCAGGAACACCGTCATTTGTAAGAATACTGGCCAACGCTTCGCTACGCTCAGGCTCTGCGTGCACCAGGAACGCCTGCTTAAGTCGCTTCAGATCGTACAGTGACAGCCATTGCTGCAGCGTTGGCGAATCCGCATGGGCTGAAAACCCGCGAAGATAATGCACCCCCGCCCTAACCTGAACATCTTTTTTGTTTATGGAAATCTGACTAGCGCCGTCAACCAGTGATCGTCCTGTAGTCTGCTCAGCCTGGAATCCGACGAAGACTAATGAACTGTTAGTATCCGGAGCGTGTGAGGCTATATGATGCATGATCCTACCGCCCTCGGCCATACCGCTGCCAGCGATTATGATGCTTTTTGTTGCCGATGCCAGCCTTAGCGATTTCTTGTGGGTTCTGATATATCGAAGCTGATCGAAATCGAACCGTCTATTGCTCTGTCGCTTTGCAGTTCTAGGTTTCCTGCTGTTTTCCGCAGAATACTCGGTTATAACACCAAAATGGTCAGTACGGTCATTAAAGTATCCGGAGAACTGTGTGTAGATTTTAGTCGCCCGTATCGCCATCGGACTATCAATATAAACTTGAACATCTCCGTTAATGCGACCTTGATCGAAGGCGATCGACAGAATTTCAAGTAGTTCTTGCGTACGATGTATAGCAAAGCATGGGATTATAACATTTCCATCACGTTCGGTCGTTTTGGTTATTACACTGATCAATTCATTCAACGTCTCGTTGCGATCCGGATGTTCAATGCCACCATAGAGTGACTCCATAGTTATGTACTCTGGAGAGAAGCTTGTACCATTACTGAAGGTGTTAATGATTGTCTGATCAGCCCGACCGATATCACCCGAAAATAACAGCTGTCTTCCGCTGATTGTAATCTGCACGCTTGCTGCTCCAAGAATATGTCCTGCGGGGACAAAGCGAACCGTGATGCCCTCTGCCGGTTGAAAGTCCTTACCGAAGATCTCTGTACGGAACATTGTCAGAGACTTCATTGCGTCACGCGTATCATAGAGGATACCCGGCAGCGTGTATGGCATTGCTTCTGAATACTCGAACGTGCCTTGTTTTTTTGCCTCCAGCTCCTGGATCTTGGCCGAGTCCAGCAGTACAAGCTCACTCAGTGCTGCTGTTGGTGGTGTCATATAGATAGGTCCTGCAAACCCCTCCCTGACCAGCCTTGGGATAAGTCCGCAATGATCCATGTGCGCGTGAGTAAGTATCACAAAATCTATTTCGGACGGGACAAAACCGAACGGCTCCTTGTTTCGATCCTCCACATCGGGTCCCTGAAACATACCGCAGTCGATTAGTATTTTTCTGCTGTCATCCTCTAGTAAGTAACAGGAGCCGGTCACGGTCCCTGCTGCGCCTAAAAAACGTTACCTGCATCCTGAATTGATATGAAATATGTAATATATCTTTACTGTGGATGTGCTGCCTTGCAGCTACTGCATCCGCAATTATAACACTGCTCCTGTTACGATACTACCGCGGACCTCTCAACCAACTGAACAAGTATCGACTATCCTGTACACATCATTCATGTGTAAGCTTTTTACTCAGTTTTCATATCCCTCGACATTTCTGATGCTATTTTTAGCAGAGTATCGCGCTCGTTTAGTATTGGTTCTTCTATGACCATATCGAGGATTCTGTTCAAAATATTTCCCATTACAGGTCCGGGACTTATCCCCATTTGCTTCAAATCTTCACCGCTGATAGACAGATCAGATATTTTCAACACCAGCTCCTGGGACCTGACCTGAGAGATACGTTTCTCCAGTTCCCTGATCTCTGAGGGATCAAAACTCGACTTCGGGTTTGCTGTAGCATCCGCTATACGCAGCTTAAACAGGTCCTCGAGCAGGTCCTCGCCCACCCGCTGAATAAATCGCCTTACTGCACTGTCTGTCCACCCGCCATCACTATCCTGTAGTTTCTCCATTCCATGCTCTTTTCTCCAGTCAGCCGACGGGTAATAAAACATATGCCAGCGAATAAGTTCTGAAACTCGGGTTATCTCACGGCTGGAATACCGTAACCTGGTCATAATCTCCTTAGCTATTGCTGCGCCTGCAACATCATGACTGTAAAAATGAATACCGGTCTCGTCCTCACTGCGTGTGGAGGGCTTTCCGATATCATGTAACAGGGCTGCAAGCCTGACTGAGTCCGGAGCAAGATCCAGCGTTTTAAGGCTATGTGTGTAGACATCGTCTTCGTGCCACTCGGGCTGTGTCACACCAATCGTCTCCAGCAGCTCAGGCATGAACAACCCCAGAAGGCCTGATCTTCGCATAAGATCGATACCTGTCGATGGTTTCGGCGAATGCAGCAGCAACTTGTTGAGCTCATCCCTGATACGTTCGCGCGAGATCTGATCAGCAACATGCAGTGTTTCTGTAATAGCTTCAAATGTACGCGGTTCGATCTCAAATCCAAGCTCAGCTGCAAGTCTGCACGCCTTATACGAGCGTAGACCGTCTTCACTTAGGCGCTCAAGCGGATCGCGCACAGAACGGATGATCCTGGCTGCAAGGTCTGCATTACCTCCAAAAGGGTCAACTATCACCTCATCAGTCGTGGCTGAAGCGTCGAACAGATCGGCAAAATCTATTGCCATTGCATTGACCGTAAAATCCCTTCTGGCAAGATCTTCCTCCAGTGCGGTGGAAAACTCGACCTTTCCGGGCCAGCGACCGCCATAATAATCCTCTTCTTTTCTGTAGGTTGTCACCTCAACTTCAAACCGTTCCCCCTGTTTATCTTCCATCAACACCAGCACAGTGCCGAATGCCGCATTTGTGGTCACTGACTTTGAAAAAAAGACCTGCAATCTGGTCAGGGAGGGCATTTGTAGCAAGATCATAATCCTTGGGGTTTCGTCCCAGCAGGATATCACGCACAGCACCACCGACAAGATGAGCCTCAAAGCCATTACTGATCAGTACATCTGCCACCCTGCTGACATATTCGGGGATTTTTGACTGTATCTGTTCTACCGTCATTGTCCGGACTCTCCCGCGTAACGCCAGGCATGACCTGCTGCGCCATCCTCGGCAATTACTCCAAATGTATTCAGTAACTCCGCGCGGATAGCATCCGCCTCTTCATACTGCTTATTATTGCGTGCAAGCTCTCTGTTTCGGAGTTTCTCCTCTATCGTCTCAATCTCTTCAGGTGTAAATTTACGCAGACTTTCCCAGCCTACAATGCCGAGGACTGTATCAAAATCCTCCATGGCGGCAAGCTTGGCAGCAGGATCAAGATCAGCATCGAGAAGGTCACTGACTACAGCGAGCGCCTTTGGCATATTCAGATCATCCTCAAGTGCCGAAGTGAAATCTGTCTTGAATGACTCCGGCGCCTTTTCTGCCCGCTTTGCATGTGCCAGCCAGGTTACAACAGCATCCCGGATAGTCTTCCTTCTGGCATCAGCAGCCAGCAGTGCCTCCCAGGTGAAGTTCAGAATCTGCCTGTAATGGGCCGCGAGGAAAAAATACCGCAGCGATAAGGGGTCTATGCCCTTCTCAGCAAGATCATCAAGTGTGTAGGCATTGCCAAGGCTTTTACCCATTCTTTTTCCATCAACCCGCAGAAATGCGCCATGCATCCAGAAGCGAACAAACTGCTCTCCGGTTGCCGCCTCTGCCTGTGCGATCTCGTTGGTATGATGCACAGGAATATGGTCAGTGCCTCCGGTATGGATATCGATCGGTTGCTCCAGATACGCAAGCGACATGGCAGAACACTCGATGTGCCACCCTGGATAACCTCTCCCCCAAGGGCTGTCCCACTGCATCGAGTGGTCGGGCTGATTCAGCTGCCACAGACGGAAGTCAAAGGGGTTTCGTTTTGTCTCATCCTTTTCTACATCTGTGCGAACAGCTACCATCTTTTCATCAAGCTCCTGACCAGCAAGTTCCCCGTAGCCCTTGAACTTTGACGTATCGAAATAGACCGCACTTTCCGTCACATATGCGTATCCCTTGTCGATTAATGTCGAAATCATGTCTATCTGCTCCCGAATATGTCCAGTGGCCCGCGGAAGAACGTGCGGCATTTTAATGCCAAGCGCTTCGATATCTTCGATAAAGCGTTCTGTATAATATTCAGCAACTTCCCAGACAGTCTTATTCTCCTTAGCCGCAGCCTTTTCCATTCTGTCGAGACCATCATCTGTATCTGTGATCTCAATATCCCCCTGCTTCTTTTTATCCTCGTCTGTCATCGTAAGATGCCCGACATCAGTGATATTCATAACCTGGCGCACTTCATAGCCAAGGTATTCGAGTGTCCTGCGAAGAATATCAGCAAACACGTATGTCCGGTGGTTGCCTATTGTCAGCCTGGAATATACAGTCGGTCCGCAGTTGTACATCCCGACCTTTCCCGGCGTCTGAGTCGTGAAACTTTCTTTTCTTTTAGTTGCGGTATTGTAAAGATGGAGCATACACAAATACTACATGTCTGATCCCAAAATTTACAGTCTGTTTGATGCGAAAATACGGTTTTTACCGTCACCACCGTGTCTGTATTCCTCTGAATCAGGACAGAAACATATCGCTGTATTACGGCAGATACAGAAAAATATTACTCAGTGCGGTCGGGAATAATCAGACAGAGATGCAATTATCTCAGCGGTGTACGGACGGTTTGCGTAATAGTACGTGGATAAGTATTCGCGAATGTGGGGAATTATCAGAAACCTGAACGGCCGCTCAACGCACGCTCAAGTGTAGTACTGTCTGCATAATCAAGATCAGCACCGGATGGCAGTCCGCGGGCCAGACGGGTTATACTGACGCCGGCAATACCCTCAAGCTCTTCTTTTAAATACATTCCTGTGGCCTCGCCTTCGAGGTTAGGATTGGTTGCAATCACAAGCTCCACAGTTGAATCACTAACAAGCCTTTTGACTCTGGCCACAAGTGTACCGATATTCAACTGTTCGGGACCGATTCCTTCTACAGGCGAGATCAGCCCGCCCAGCACGTGGTAAATCCCCTTATAGCTGCCGGTACGCTCAAACGCGAACAGATCCAGAATGTCCTCAACCACGAGGATTTCAGAGTGATCACGCGAAGGATTGGAACATACCGCACAGGTATCGGTACCCTGGTCAGTAATGTTGTGACACTCACGACAGAATGCGATATCCCGCTTAATTGACACAAGCGAATCGGCAAAGTCCGAAACGTATTCAGCTGGTGCATGCACCAGCTGAAAAACTATTCTAGCTGCGGATTTTGGACCTATGCCGGGTAATTTTGCAAAGTGGTCGATAAGTCTCTCGACCGGTCCGGGAAGTGACTTCATCAGCTGCCAAGCATACCTTTGAGCTGATTAATATCCATATCCTTCATCATTTCCTTCTGCAGGCGCTTTTGCGCATCCTTCATTGCCTGCTTGAGACCCTTTACAAGTGCTTTTTTCTCTTCGGCACTGAGCAGACGCTCCTCGATCTCGATCTCTTCGATCTCCTGCGTGCCGTTAATGGTTATCTCAACCAGCTCATCCTCACTTTTGCCGGTGACGTGGATGGCCTTCATTTTCTTCTGCATGGCACGTGCCTCTTTTTGCAGTTTGTAGAGCTCTTTTATCTGTCCAAATGCTCCTCCCATGATTATGAATCAGTAATAAGTATAAGTCGGGTAAACGACTATATCATATCAGAAAAGACTTCTTCGACGATATCACTGTTTGAGGATGCTGCTGTAGACTCGGGCGCGCGCGTGGTCTGGATTGCCTCATCAAGCGTACAGCGCATCAGAATCTTAACGCCAAACAACTCGTGCGTAACCGATGCGAAAATATCCTGGCTGCGCTTCTGTTCAAGCCTCGATTTATGAAACTTATACGGAACACTGAGCAGAAGGTTGCCCTCTTCAAGACCGTCCAGACGGGCTTTTGTCAGCATTGCCACCATGTGGGGATTAATTTTTTTGCATCCATGCAGTATCTGATCCCAGCCTGACCTGAGACTTTCCATGGACAGCGCTGCCGGATCCTCAGACACCGGAGCTTTAGAAGCAGTGTCTGCTGAATCTGAGAGTTCCTCTGTGTGCTCCTCCTCCTCGTCCTCCTCTTCGACCTCATGAGACACAGGTTTCTTCGCTGCCGATTTTTTAGCAGCAGGACTGACCTTCTGATAAGAATTCGTACTCGCTTTGCCAGCAGGGATATTAACCGCAAGACCTGCATCATCAGTTGTGATCATCACTGCTGCGACTTCAAGCGGCAGGACAGGGATCAGTGCTGAGCGCATATCACCGGCCGCCTGCATAAGATGCCGGATGATTGCCGTTACTGCCCCAAGTGAATCAGCGTCCGCTTCGCCTGATACAATAGACGCCATGTGAGAACGTGCCGACTCCAGGAGCTGGGTTATCAGCTGCTGCATATTTACCCCGCTCTCCTCAGCCTTTGCAATTGCGGCAACTGCAGCAGAACGTTCACGTGCGAGTAGTGCCCGGTAAAGCTCACCGACAATTTCCGAACTTGCATAACCCAGGACATTCTCGACATCTTCACGATTAATGATTCTGTCTTTAACATAACCGTATGATGACAGGACTTTTTCAAGAATGGTCTCGGCATCGCGGAAGCTTCCGCGACCGGCTTCAACCACTAGTTCAAGAGCATCCTGCTCAAATGAGATACCTTCACTCTCAAGTATGCGTTCAAGTTTGGAACGCAGCTCCTCGCGGCTGGCCAGTTTGAAATCATAGCGCTGTGTCCGCGAAATTATCGTAAGTGGAAGTTTATGCGCTTCAGTAGTCGCGAGAATGAATACAACGCGTGCAGGGGGCTCCTCAAGCGTTTTTTAGGAGGGCGTTGAATGCCTCGGTGGTCAACATGTGCACCTCGTCGATAATATAGACCTTAAATGCTCCCTCTGCAGGCAGAAAACCTACCCGTTCCTTTAGTTCACGGATTTCGTCTATGCCGCGGTTTGAAGCTGCGTCAATCTCGATAAGATCAAGAAAACTGCCGTCGTTGATCGCACGGCATGCCGCGCAATCGTTACATGGCTCTCCTTCTTTGGGGTTGAGGCAGTTGAGGGCTTTGGCAAGGATACGGGCAGTACTTGTCTTGCCCGTACCCCGCGGTCCTGTAAAAAGGTACGCGTGAGCTACGCTTTTATCGAGAACCGCTTGCCTGAGAACTTTTTTTATTGCCTGCTGACCGAATAACTCTTTAAAGTTTTTCGATCTGTACTTTCTGTACAGTACCTGTGGCATGGCGGGTGGGCATTTACGTCAAATAATTAGCCTTTACGTGCGACTTTGCGAGCCGCGGAGCGTCTGCGACGTTTGATTTTCGACCAGTATTTTCTGAACTCGTGCCGATATTCCGTAGGCTTAGTACGGTATCGGTTTTTGAGCAATTCGGCCGGTATGTTCTCCCGGTTAGCCTCACGCCAAAGCATTTTTAATGCCTGGTCGATCGGCATATCATCATGGACAATAACTGCCATTTAGAAACACCTCCTTGGTATTTTGGGGTTGCCCCCTTGCTAAGTCAGGCCGGGAAGCCTGAGAAAAATGTGAACCAATTATACCAGACTTCAGCCTCCACAGATACCCCTAATGAGACTGCTTGTAAAGTCCGGGAACAGGTCCTTGAATACAATCAGCAGCATGAAGATGATAACCAGAACAAAGGTTACTGTTCCGATTATTTCCTGTTTTTTCTCGGAGATCGGTCGTTTTCTGATTGCCTCAATTATCAGAAACAGCAGATTGCCTCCGTCAAACAGCGGGACAGGAAGAATGTTTGCAAACGCAAGCGCCACACTGATAAGACCGGCAAGATTGATGATACTGATAAAGTCACGCAGCCGAACCAGCTCATTAATAATACCTGCCACACCAACGACAGAACTTACACCCTGTGACACAGGCTCGATGCAGCCCTCGGCAATAGAACTTGAGATCAGAGTTCCAAGACCTGTGACTGTGTACGCTGTCATATTGAATGTATGCAGGACACCGCTGAGAAGTCTGTTGTCATTGTAGTTAACACGGACAATACCATCAAGGTAGCCGGTATTCTCGCCAAGTCCGGCTCCGAGAATGGGCTGCCCTTCTTCGACTTCGGGAAGCACCAGCATTGTCTCTTCGGTATCACCCTCCGCATTGACATAGCGGATGTCTGCTGTACCGCCCTGATTCTCGCGCAGCAGTTCGAGCATGCGGCTTACAGTAGTAACATCCTCACCGGCAAAGCTGAGGATCACATAATTGGGTTCAAGCCCTGCTTCAGCAGCAGGCATACCTTCTGTTGTCGAGACAATGCGGACCTTCCCGGCCACATCCTCATCAAAATTTGTCAGTACCCCATCGCCGTTCAGAGCAAGTGTTACGTCCCTGTAACCGTCAGGTGTGAATATCTGAAGCTGCATCGGTTCATTATAGTTTTCCTGCAGCAATGTCTCAAACTCATCCCTTGTGACAAAACGCCTCCCCTCGGCATCGACAATCAGGCTGCCGGCAAGTTCACTGCTGTCCTCATCGTAGACATCAAACAGGAACGGCACATCACTTGTTTCTGCACCTGCAAATACCGGGTTTCCAAGGCGGACGAGGTCAACGCTGAAATTGGTAAACAGAAACATGAAGTAGAAAATCGCGATCGCCAGTACAAAGTTCATAAATACGCCGGCAACGATGACAAGAGCACGGTCCAGAATCGGCTGGTTATCGTAATTACCGGGGTGATTGGGGATATAGTCTTTTGCATACCACGTCTGCAGTTTAGCATAGTCATCCTTTTTCATTGCTGAACGCTGCTCCTCCATGAACTGCTCAACTTTATGGAACGCATCTGTTTCGGGATTGATACCCTTTTTCTTCAGCTCGGCAATTGCAAAGGTTTTGTCTGCAGGGTCATACTTACCGGCAGTAAATCGCGAAAAGCTGCTTGCATCCTGATCACCAAGCATCTTTACATATCCGCCGAGCGGAATAAGTTTCAGGCTGAAGGTTGTATCACCTCTGCGTCTGGACCAGAGTGTCCTGCCAAACCCGATAGCGAATTCCTGGACGACAATTCCTGCGCGTCGTGCGGCAAGAAAGTGACCCAGCTCGTGGATGAGAATAAGAAGACCGATCAGCAGTACGAAGATAATCGCCGTCAGCAGGAACGAAACAGTTTGATCCATGGTAAAAACATGTAGGATTAACGACAACTATAGTAGCATGCAGCAGGGAACGTGGGAAACCGTTAAACGGTCATCAGCTCTTTTTCTTTATCGCCGGCAATGGTTGCTATTCGCTCGTTTGCATCATCTACCAGTTTCTGAAGCTCTTTTTCCATCCGTTCAAGATCGTCCTCGGTGATGAGGTTTTTGCTCTTCTGCTCATCCAGATAATCCTTAACGTCTTTGCGGACCTGACGGACTGCAATGTGAGCCTCCTCCGCCTTGGCCTTCATGAGTTTGACATACTCTTTACGGCGTTCTTCTGTCAGCGAAGGGATCGGCAGCTTGATGGTGTCACCGTCGAGAATCGGCTGGATACCCATGTCGGATTCTTTGAGGGCCTTCATCAGGGGTTCAATGGCGTTTTTATCCCATGGTTTGACTGTCATCAGGGTGGCATCAACGACTGTGATGTTACCTATCTGATTTACCGGCATCTGCTGTCCGTAGACATCAACTCGTACCGAGTCAAGAAGCTGTGGCTGCGCGCGGCCTGCACGCATCGAGGCAAGGTCCTTCTCAAGGAAGGACGCTACCTCGTCAAATTTTTTTGGAGCCTGATCAAGTGTTACTGACATAGCAGATTATAAACCACATGCCACTGAACTGCCAGCGATCTCAAATCTGGCGAATCTTCCGATCTCGATTTTTTCACCGATTGCTGCGACAGCCTCACTGATAAGGTCGCCTATAGTTTTGCTGTCATCTTTTACGTACTTCTGATCCAGCAGCACAATCTCTTCGTAGACTTATCCAGGCGTCCGGCAACGATCTTCTCTACTACGTTTTCAGGCTTACCTTCTGTACCCTGCTTTGCAAGTGCCGATTCCTTCTCGACCAGTTCTGCAGGGACCTCTTCCCGGCTGATGTATTCCGGCTTGCTCGCTGCAATGTGCAGAGCGATATTGTGAGCAAGCTCACGGAATGACTCGTTTCGGGCTGTAAAGTCTGTCTCCGAGTTCAGCTCGACCAGAACAGCAATCGTTCCCTCACCGTGAATGTAATGAGCAATGAAGCCGTTGTCAGCCTGCTTGTCCGCACGTTTCGCAGCCTTGGCAATACCCTTCTCACGCAGGTATTCAATTGCCTTGTCCATATCACCTTTACTGTGCTCCAGAGCCTCTTTAACGTTTGTCACGCCGGCGCCTGTTGCCTTGCGGAGTGATTTGATCTGATCCAGTGTAATATCCATTACAGTAATTCTAAAAAGTAGAGCTTATTTTTTGCGGGCACTTGATGCCTGCTTACGCTTAGCTGTCTCGCGTGTCTTCTGAATATCCTCAAGCATTCCTTTTGACCCTGCGGTCCTCGACTTTGAAGGAATCTCAGCCTTGGCATCGCGCTGTTTGACCTCAGGAGTTGCTGCGACTTCAACACGCTCTGAATCCTCCTGTGCAGATTTTACAATTTTCACCTCATAGGTGGAATAATCAACAAGGTCGTGTTTAATGCCTTTTCCTTCATTTCCTTTTTTAACAGCCTGTCCCAGCAATCCGACAAGCAGGGAAATCGATCCGATTGCATCGTCGTTTGCAGGGATTGCGAAGTCTACATCTTCAGGATCGCAGTTTGTATCTACGAGTCCGACGATCGGAATACCCATCGCGCGAGCCTCGGATACAGCATTTTTTTCAAACTTTGTATCAACGATCACGATTGCCTTGGGGTATTTGGTCATTGTCTTCATACCCTCGTATAGCCTGTTCATTTTTTCCCAGTCTTTTTTCATCTGAGAGATTTCAAACTTTGTACGACCCTCAACTCCGGTCGAGAACTCCTGCTCAAGTCCGTTAAACCGCTTAAGACTCTGGCGGATCATGTCAAAATTTGTCAGCAGACCACCTGGCCAGCGGTGAGTAATAAAGTATGCTCCGGCATCAATTGCCACGTCACGCACAATATCAGAGGCCTGACGTTTTGTACCGACAAACATTACCTCGCCGTCAGAAGCAGCCTGGGCAAGAAACTGCATAGCAGCCTCAAGAGCAGGAAGTGACTTTGAGATATCGATAATATGGATCTGCTCACGCTTGCCGAAGATGAACTTCTGCATTTTCGGATTCCATTTCTTTGACTGGTGACCGAATTGAACTCCTGCTTTGAGGAATTCCTTGACATCGGGCAGGTCAAAGGTATAGGTTTTGGCAACTTTTTTGGTTGCCTTTGGTGCGCTGCCCTTTTTGGCAGCAGGTGTTGCTGTAGTAGCCATAGTAAGTTTTCTCCTTTTTGTGTCCTCCACCCGCTAATCCCTCATGAGAGGGACAAAAGGATTCTTGCAGGTGTGTGAATTAAAATGACAGGGGAATTATAGCACATTAATCCTGCTTACGCAGTGATCCCCAGCTCTTTCTTCTTCTGTGCAACTTCTTTCTTGTTGATTCTGATGACTTCTTTTTTGTCTGGATAATCCGGATGAGCCCAGAATTCTCCGAACCTTCCGTTACGCAGTACCATTTTCTTTCCATCTTTTGTTTTTGGCGCAGTTCCGTAAATTTTACGGAACACTGCTGTCGTAAACTCCAGAGGTTTTGCGTCTTTGACCTTGGGGTAATCCGGGTGCGCCCAGAATCTGCCGAATCTGCCGTTTTTTAGAAGGTAATCACGTCCATCATCAGTTTTTGGAGCAGGTTTGTACGTCTTGAGAAAGTCCTCATCGTATGCCTCCTGTGCCAGCTCTGCTTCTGTTCTGCCATCGATATTGCGCATACCCTTACAGTCAGGAAATCTGGAGCAGCTGTGGAACCTGCCGTAGCGTCCCAGTTTGATCACCATGGCGCTGTCACAGACAGGACACTTGAATTCACTGTCACCAAGCACGGTAAAATCGTCGCGCTTGATCTCCTCCTCTTTGACAAGAAGATTTTTTTCAAACGGAGTCCAGAACTCGCGCATCATCTTTACCCAGTCAAGCTTACCCTCCGCGACCTCATCGAGCTGTTCCTCCATATCAGCTGTAAATCCGGTGTCTACAACGTCGGGAAAATGCTTTTCGAGAAGCCTTGTGACAACTATTCCTGTATCAGTCGGAAACAGGTACCGTCCTTCTTTTTCAACATACTTGCGCGCCATAATTGTTGAGATTGTGGGCGCATAGGTTGATGGACGACCGATACCGTTTGCCTCCAGCTCTTTGATCAGCGACGCCTCCGAGAACCGTGCCGGAGGTTTGGTAAAGTGCTGCAATCCTGCAATCTGGGAGGGATAGAGCTGCTGTCCTGTTTTAAGCCTGGGAATGATCTGTTCAGATACGGCATCCTGATACACGGCCAGATAGCCTGGAAACAGCACACGCTGACCATTCAGTTTAAACTGGGCTTTACCTGCATCGACCACAACCTGCGTTGCTTCTATCCGTGCATCCTGCATTTGTGAAGCTAGCGCCCGGTTTCTGATGATGGTGTATATCTTTGAGGCTGCAGCATCAAGCTTAAGTCCCGCAGCTGTCTTGCTCATCTGCGTAGGCCTGATTGCCTCATGCGCCTCCTGGGCAGACTGCGATTTGGTCTTGTACATTCTGGGGTTATCAGGAACGTAATCCTCTCCCCACTCTTTGGCAATGAAATTCCGGGCCTGCTTGAGTGCATCAGCAGAAAGGTTTACGGAATCTGTACGCATATATGTGATGTATCCAGCCTCGTAGAGCTTCTGAGCGATGCTCATAGTCTGCTTGGCTGACATACCGTATTTGTTTGCAGCCGCCTGTTGCAATGTACTCGTGGTAAACGGCGGCCTGGGAGAGCGCTTCTGCTCCTTTGCAGTTATATCAGATACAATCCAGTCCGCCTTGAGTACGTCGCTGATTATCCCCTCAGACTGTTTCTGGTTTGTCAGATCTGTCTTATCCCCGTTATAACGAAACAGCTCAAACAGCATCCCCTCCTTGAACTCGTGGGTCTCATCATCACTGAGGTTAATGACCACTTCGGGCTGCCCATTTCGCTTCTTTTCGTGCAGAAGCGCCTTAAGGGACCAGTACTCTTCAGGATTAAACGCATCTCGCTCACGCTCGCGGTCTACAATCAGCTTTAATGCAACAGACTGTACGCGTCCAGCTGAAAGACCGAAGCGGATTTTTTTCCAGAGCAATGGTGAAAGCTTGTAGCCTACTATGCGGTCAAGTACACGACGTGCCTGCTGTGCATCTACAAGGTTAAGATCAATCTCTCGCGGATGCTTTACCGCATCTGTAATTGCCGTTTTTGTGATCTCGCTGAATACAATGCGTTTTACGGGCTTGCCTCTACTGATAGTGTCTCCCTTCTCGTTTATCGCTTCCAGCTGAATAGCGACATGCCATCCGATAGCTTCGCCTTCGCGGTCAGGGTCGACAGCAAGGATAAGTTCATCCGCCTTGGCAAACGCCTGTTGAAGCTTCTCCAGAGAAGCTTCTTTTGTAACCACGTACGTCGGTGCGAAATCGTTATCAATATCAACACCCAGGTCCGATTTGGGCAGATCTGCAATATGTCCCTTTGAGGCCAGAACCTTGTAGTCCTTACCCAGGTATTTTTCGATAGTCTTGGCTTTTGACGGTGATTCTACTATTACAAGCTTCATATAAATAAGTATTACATTGCTGAATAAAGTCCGGTGGCAGATGTACGTATGTATCCCTGCAACTCAAGAGAAAGCAGTAACTTTCTCAGATCCGACTTTGCCATATTAACAGATTCCGTCAAATGCTCAAATGAACGTACACCCGTTTTAACCAGCGCAAGGACCTGCAGAGCCTCTACAGCAAGATTTTCTGCTACGGGCAGACCACCCTCATAGCCGAGTGATTCGAGTACGTCCACAGCACTGCACACAAGTCTTGCTACGCTGTCTCTGATCAGAATGTTACAACCGCGACCGGACAGTGATGCGGGAGAATATGGAAAAGCAAATACATCACGTCCGTAATCAAAGGCAAGCCTGGCCGTAATAAGAGCGCCGCTTTTTTCCGGTGCCTGTGTGACCACGGTTGCATTACTGAGCCCGGCGACAATCCGGTTACGACGGGGGAAGACAAAACGGTCATACCCGTCCGTCCGATAAAACTCGGACAAAACCAGCCCTGTCTCAATTATCTGATTGTACAAATCTGTATTACGTTTGGGAAACGGCTGAGTAATTCCTGTTCCAAGGACTGCGATTGTTGGAGCACCGGCATTGAGGGCCGTCTGGTGAGCAACGGCATCAACTCCCTGGGCAAGACCGCTGACTGTGATGATCCCTGCCTGCGCAAGAGAACATACAAGGTCCGTTGTCAGACTGCGCCCGGCGGCCGACATCTGTCTTGTACCGACGACAGCAACCATCGTACCGCGCAGCAGTGAGGTGTCACCTGCGTAAAACAGTACCGTTGGAGCATCTGGTACGGACGCGAGCTGAACCGGGTATTCAGGTTCTCCAAGAACGAGATAGTCTTTAGTACCAATTTCGTCACACAGTTGTTTTGAGAGTACTATCTGTTCAGCAAATTTTTTTGTACACATGTGAGGAACTGTCTGACAGAAAGCTGGATGCAGAGCCGAAACGCTCAATAATGGTTGTGTATGCTGCCCTGCCTATACCTGCAGTGTTGGCAAGTATAAGCCTGGCGTGACGTTCTGATTGTGTCATTAGTTTTCGCAGGCAGGTGCGAAATCATTGTAGACACAATTTATAAATTTGTTCATAATCGGAACCGTTTTATATCCACGGCCGCCCCACTGCTGCATTACTGTAAAGCAATAATTCTCATTGTCGTGATCAAAACAGCCGGTAATCCATGAGTGTGCTCCCCTGTAATACACCCCCTGGATGTATTCACCGGCATCTGCAGAACCGGTTTTTGCGATAATACTGCTGTCCAGCTGACCCAGTCCCTGTGCTGTTCCGGTAACTGCAGCGGCACGCATCCCCTCTCTGACAGTGTCGATCGTACTTCTTGAAACGTCAAGCGTGCGCACGACCTCCGGCTCGAAAACCCTGACTGTCTGACCGGTGGGTGTCTCAATTCTGCTGACGAGATGCGGCTTAACGATCTTTCCTCCATTGGCAATTGCCGATGTCATGACAGTCATCTGCAAGGGGGTTACAGTGACAAGACCCTGTCCGATTATCGTATTACACTCGTCACCGGTATACCAGGGTTCGCCCAGCAGCTTCTGTTTCAGTTCGGGTGAAGCATGGTACCCGACTGCTCTGCAGGCAGATCAATCCCTGTCTTCTGTCCAAGTCCGAATCTATCCGCATAATCCATCAATGTCCGGATTCCATTTCGCTTCTGATTAATCTCCAGCGCAACATTGCAGAAGTAGATGTTACTCGACTTTTCAATTGCTTCAATTACATTGACGTTGCCGAGGTAACCGCTGTCAGCCTCACAGAATTTGATATCGCCAGGCAGTTCCATACATCTGTTTGACAGGAATTCGGTGTTTCGAGATACCACCTGCTCCTCAAGTCCCGCAGTTGCTCCGATAATCTTCCAGATCGACCCCGGTGGCAATTGAAGACCAATCGTGCGGTCCAGCAGCGGGGTTTTAGGATCGTTCAGCAGCGCGCCGAAGTCATTTGCGCTGATCCCTTCTGCAAACAGATTATTGTCGTATGAAGGGATGCTTACCATTGCTTTGACCTCGCCTGTCCTGCTGTTCATGATTACGCCAGCGCTGGCAAAGGCCTCAACTTCTTCCAGCTGACGTTGCATAATGTCGGTCAGATAGCGCTGCCAGTTTGCGTCCGCAGTCAGATGGAGGTTATCACCAAACCGTGCCTCCTGGGGCGTATATGTCCGCTCGCGCTCATCCAGCACCCCGCGCTCCCTAACCTCAATACCCTCGACTCCTCGAAGCTGACTGTCATAACTTCTCTCGAGGCCGACTTTTCCTACCTGGGACTCCGAGTAGATGCCGTTTTCAACATCTGCTTCGGTCGGATCACCGACATATCCGATGAGATGAGAGAAATAATGCCGTTCGGGGTATTCACGTTCGGGCTCTACATTTATATATGCACCTTTCTGCTGCGGAACAACAGTGGATAGTGCCAGATACTGGTCAAAATCGAGATTACTCTTGAGTGTGACGCGGTCCTGCTGTTTCTTTTTTCCATCTTCGGAGTATGCCTTGCTTCTGTAAGTAGCAAGCAGTTCGTCCGCAGGTTCATTCATTCCTGCGGCAAGTATCTGCAGCAGCTCCTCTTCGCGGTCCTGCTCAAGCTCTCCGGGTTTGATAAACAGAGAATATGATGGAAGATTGTAGGCAAGCCGGTTGCCCTGCGCATCAAAAATAAGTCCGCGCGGAGGGACAATACGTGAGGTGGACTGATTGATCTTTGTAGCAACCAGAAGGTTTTCTCCTCCCTCGATGATCTGCAGACTGAAGAGGTTGAGAAACAGAAAGGAAAATATGCCCAGGATCAGCAGGTAAACACCGACGTATCTCCAGGAGAAATCGATCCTTCCCTGTGCCGACGCAGAGCCGACAAAATCAATCCGGTTTCGTTTTGGATTAGTTCTTAAATGCATTCTCAGGCTTTTTCAGCCGACCGTGAATAAACAGTGCAAGTATCAGTATAGCACCATTTGTCACAAGGCTGACCGGCTCGAGCTGATAGCTCTGCTGGCCTGAGGTAATAAGGAATACATGCCGCATAATCAGACTGAGCGAAAAAATCAGTGCAGCCTGGAGATACGTATTCTCGCGAGGCAGAAACGATGAAAACCTGAACAGCACAGCGGTTATACCCGCTGCAATAAAAAAAGCCACAGCATCCAGTCCCGCAACAGGCCGGAATGCGGCAAGCTCGACAAACAGTGTACCGGCAATAACCAGCAGCATGCCGCTGCGCGGATGTTTTACCAGGATCAGCATAAGTCCGATCAGATAGATCAGTCTGATCTCACTGAGCGAGGCAATACGTGCACCGGCAAAAAACAGCTCCACAAAAGGCACAAGCAGCACAAGAATGATTGTCAGTATCGTCGTCATTGTTTCAGTACAAACAGTCGCTGCAGATTATTAAACTCAACCGGAGAAATTACGCGCGCCCGTTTTGTTAGCTCACTCTCTAAAGAGATAACATCTCCCGCAGTCCCGGCATTTAATCCGAACGGAAAACTGGTGTTAATCCCGGTCGTAATGAGCTGCTCACCCTTCTCAAGGGTGCGCTCATTCAGCACTTCTGTCAAAATCAGACCTGTGCCAAATTCGCCCCGGAGCAACCCCTTCGTTTCCGTCCCGATAACCTTTACCGGAACAGCACTCTCAGGTGACGTCAGCAGCCTGACCCTGGCGCTGCGGGGCTCAACACTGATTACCTCCCCGACGGCAAAATTGTCCACGATAACAACGTCACTGACAGCAATATTTGAATCCGAACCCTTATTGATGATTACCTCGCCCATTCTGGCCTGATCATAAAAGCGGACGCGGACGGGAATGAGTTCAAACGGAAGATCAAACTGTAACTCTTTCGTAACACTGCGCAGATCATCCAGCTGTGTTTTAAGTGTTGCATTTTCAGACTCCAGTGCAAGATTTTCCTCAATCAGCTGATCTCTCTCATCCCGCAAGCTACTGAGACTGGAAAGAAAATCGAGCTCGTCTGCAAAGCCTCCAAAAAATGCGGTACTGTCCGACTGTACACCTGCGAGAACTGCACCGATAAGAACACGGAAACCGTCAAAGGTGCCGGCGAAGGAAAACAGAATAAGCAAAAACGAGATCACAACTCCGCTGGCAATCTGTACTGGTGTGAGAAGAAAACTCTGACCGCGCATAGTTAAATGATATCATCACCACGCACCTGAATCCTCTCGAGCAGTTCTATCTCATCAAGCAGGATCTCGGTCCCGCGAACTACAGCGGTCAGGGGATCCTCTGCAATGATGACGGGTGTATTCAGGCGTTCCTCCAGGAACTTGTCAATGCCGTAAATAAGCGCTCCTCCACCGGCCATGGTAATACCACGATCCAGAAGATCTGAAAGTATTTCGGGCGGTGACTTTTCGATAGCTTCCTTAATTGCCTCGGCCAGCCGTTCAAGGACTTTAGTCATTGCTTCGCGGACCTCAACGCTGCTCATCGTGACAATGCGCGGAAGTCCCGTAACAAGGTCGCGACCTTTTACTTCAATTTCGGTCTCCTTTTTGAGGGGTATAGCTGAACCGATCGCAATTTTGATGTCTTCTGCCATCTTCTGACCGATCAGGATGTTGTATTTGTGCCTCGCATAGTTGAGTATTTCATCATCAAACTCATTGCCTGCGATCCTGATTGTGTTATCAACTACAATTCCTCCAAGCGAGATAACAGCAATATCCGTCGTGCCCGCACCGATGTCAACGATCATACTTCCCGAGGCATCATCAATCGGAAGACGGGCACCGACTGCAGCAGCCATCGGCTCCTCTATGATATAGACTTTTCTGGCACCGGCAGAGAGTGCGGCATCAATAACCGCACGACCTTCAACTTCAGTAATACTAGACGGGATGCCTATTATCACGCGTGGTCGCGGCAACCTTGGGAACCTTGGATACTCCTCGTACACCTTGTGTATGAAGTACCTGATCATCGCCTCGGTCGAGTCGAAATCCGAAATAACTCCATCCTCCAGGGGTTGAATGGCAACGATGTTTGCCGGGGTTCTGCCGATCATTCGCTTTGCTTCGGCACCGACTGCAAGAACCTGTTTTGTATTCTGATTGATCGCGACGACAGACGGCTCATTGATAACAAGTCCGTGTCCTTTAACGCTGACAAGTGTACTTGATGTACCGAGGTCTATTCCTATGTCATGCGTAACCAGCGACCAGAAGCGCTCCAGAACTGACATGCGGGTACGGTGTGAAAATTTGAACTATTGTAGCACCATGCTACCACATATACTATCCAGTCATCACGCAGCTGCTGCTCAAGTTGAGCAAAATCAGTGTACCTGCTATACTTAATCAACCCTACTTGAGGTGCTCTGATGAGAGGTAATTGAACCTACGCTATACCTTTAGGGAATCCAAAATCTCTCTGTCTCTTGGGACAGAGCTGAGGAACACCACGTGTGTTACTAAGGATTCAATTTTGCTCATCAGCATTCAGTAGGGCTTTTTATCGCGACAGTTTCCCCCGTCGCACCTGCTGGAATAGCTCAGATGGTAGAGCGCACCCATGGTAAGGGTGAGGTCTCGGGTTCGATCCCCGATTCCAGCTCCAGAGTTTTTGAGCTGTCTCCAACAGCGAAAAATTACTCTGGAGACGTCCCCTGGAGCATGTGATATACAAATCACATGCGGACGGCCAGCGACTTCCGGTCAGAAGTGCACAAGGATACCTGGATGTGCCGTATGCAAGTAATAATAACCTTACATCACTACCCTGCCCGACTGCTCTCAGCTATACTTGACTCATGATCGCAGGCCATATTGAACACAACCACGGACGCCTATACTACGAAACAGACGGCACGGGAGAGCCGCTTGTATTTATTCATGGCTTTTCCCTCGATCACCGGATGTGGCGAGAACAGCTTTCCGCATTCCGTGACTACCAGGTACTGACCTATGATCTGCGAGGCCATGGCAGATCAGATGTTCCCTCGGGGTCATACTCGCACCACGACGATCTTGCGGCCCTGCTTGAGGAACTCGAGATACAGCCCGTACATCTTGTTGGTCTCTCACTTGGTGGAGAGGTTGCACTTGACTTTGCAGTCGAATATGCAGGCCATGCGCGATCACTGACACTGCTGAGCACGTCCCTCAGCGGCTTCAGCGGAAACGTTGACTGGAATGTTCATCCCGAAGCCGGTCTGCCGTATGCAAAACTTAACTGGCTTAACCATGAAGTCTTTGCGTCGGCAAGAAAAGTCCCGGCTGTCAGGTCAGTACTCGAACAGATGATATATGACTATTCAGGCTGGCACTGGCTTAACGATGATCCACGCGAACGTCCCGAGCCACCTGCAGCTGATAGAGTCCGGGAGCTTACCATTCCGATACTTACAGCGGTCGGCGAAGATGACCTGCCGTACTACCACGATATCGCTAACGCAATTGCCGGTGCGACTTCATCGGCAGAGAAAACGGTTATTCAAGGAGCCGGTCATCTGCTCAACCTCGAAAAACCCGAGCTGATAAATGCGCTTATCCGGCAGCAGACTGTAGCCCGTTAAAATATCCCATTTTCGTAACAGGCAATCTCCGGGCAACCTACATCACCACGAAGCCCTGTTTTAAATATTACATCACAGACCCCCTGCGCCCTACTCTCCAGGCAACAACAGCGCAGCCACTCAGCAGATAATCAATAGCTGACCACCACCGATCAAAACACCACGGTGGACAAACAAGACCCGGTCTGTGCCGCACTCGCGTCTGCATGACGTTGTCATCAGAAAACAAAATCATGTATACTCCAGTTCGTCCCGTATTGCTGTATAATCTAATACGCAATTGCGCAGGGATGGCAGAGCGGTCAAATGCACCAGACTGTAAATCTGGCGTCGCGAGACTACGGGGGTTCAAATCCCTCTCCCTGCATAGTGAGCCGCCTTAGCTCAGTTGGTAGAGCATCGGTTTTGTAAACCGCTGGTCGTCAGTTCGAGTCTGACAGGCGGCTCCATCTTTTTTCGGGGTTACCACCCCCTCCCATGATTTAAGCGTATCCAGGCCGCGGTAAAACAGTCCTTAACTGCCGGCATGGATTATGCATTCGCTCACTGATAGCGTATAATCACACAATCAAGACTCCTTTTCGCAATGAAATACGACGTTTCAGAAGTCGGTGAGATCGAAATCAATACAATTGTGTTTGACCTGAACGGGACACTGCAGGTGCAGGGATCCATTCCCGAAGGTGTCAGGGAACGCCTTGCAAAGCTCCGCGAACTTGGTTTCAGCCTGGTATTCTTTACCGGCGATGCCCGTGGTAATGCACACGAAATAGCAGAAGAACTGGGGATCGAGTTTCGCAAATGCGTTAACGGTGCAGAAAAAGAAGCCGCCATGTCGGATTTTGATAAAGAAACCACCGCAGCAATCGGAAACGCACGGATAGATATCGGCACATTCCGTAACGCAAAACTTGCGATCGGAACTCTACAGGCAGAAGGTATCCATACCGGTATACTTAAACACATCGACGTACTTGTCCCCTCGATAAATGACGCCCTGGACTTTTTCCTGGACGAAGCTGCCTTCAAGGCAACCATGCGCACATAAATGAAACACAGCAGCAGAATCAAAAATTATTTCGACAGCGCGGAGGCCAGCATCATTCCTCTTGACGATGCCTTTGTACCGAGCACAGAGCAGCTGAAGCAGATCGTGACAATATGCAACAGCGAACCGAACTACAGCATGCTGTTTAAAGAGAAGAAAGGGGCAAAACCTTATACTGCCGAAGATGCTGCCGGCTTTATCTCGTGGGCTCAAAGGGGCTGGAGCGGATCAGAGTATTTTGTTTTTCTGATCCTGGAAGACGGGCGTATTGCCGGGGCGGTAGACATCAAATCGGCTTCAAAGGATGCTTCCGAAATCGGATACTGGAGCAATCCCGACCGCAAAGGCTTTATGACCGCAGCTGTTACTGATCTGTGTTCGATTGCCCGCAGTATGGGCTATCAAAAACTTTACGCCCTTGTCCGCACTCACAACAGCAAATCAGCAAATGTGCTTGAACGCGCAGGCTTTGTCCGTGATAATGAATCAGTTGTCAAAGACGGCAGTGATTACTTCAGATACTCAAAACAAATCTAACAATGCAGATCGAAGGCAGAAACCCGGTAATTGAAGCTCTTAAGGCGCGCAGTGATCTGAAATACATCATTCTTGATGAGGCACTCGAGCCGGATCCGAAAATCAACAAAATCAGAAAACTGGCTGCACAACGGGAGGTACCTGTCCGCATGAAGCCGCGAAAATATCTGAAAAAAATCTCGCAGACCGGAACACACCAGGGCGTAATCGCCGTAAAGAACGAGGGAAAAGCTCCGTCGTTCCGGCAGCTGGTTGAAGCAGTACCGCTTGAGAGCTCACCCTTTTTCATCTATATCAGAGAAGCCCTGTACGAACACAACATCGGAGCAATAATCCGTACAGCCGAGGCTGCCGGGGCACACGGAGTGATTATTCCGCCCAAGGCAAAGATCACACCTCAGGTAATCAGGATCTCCATGGGCGGTACCGAGCATGTCCCCGTAATCCAGGAGGGGCTGTTTCCGGTGATCAAACAGGCCCGCGAAAAACTGGGTCTTAAGGTGATCGGTATCGAAGTCAGCGGCGAAAACTACTACTATCAGGAGGATCTGTCCGGGCCTGTCCTGTTTATCATCGGTGGCGAAGACAGACCGCTGAGTGATGAAATCACAAGCAAATGCGATGCAGTTGTTAAGATTCCCCTGCGGGGTTACCTTAACTCACTCAATATGAGTGTCGCAGCCGGCATCGTTCTCTACGATAAAGTCCGACAGGAAATGTCAGAAAACGTGTGAGCCGCTCTGGACGCGAGGGTATTTTGTGGTACAATATCACCTGAATTCCCGCACTAGGGTTAATAATTTTTTACGCATCTGGAATGGCGAAGAAAGGCAACCGGATACTGATAAAACTCGTAAACAAGAAGACTGGCACGTTTTATGTGACGAGTAAGAACCGGATCAACACCAACGATAAAATCGCAATGACCAAGTTTGACCCCAAGACGGGCAAACACGAGAAGTTTGAAGAGACCAAGATCAAATAGACTGTAGAGCCATGGTGTCAATGGTAGCATGACGGTCTCCAAAACCGTTGGTAGTGGTTCGAATCCACTTGGCTCTGCCAAGTGAGAAGATTAATTCAGACGATAACAGAATGAGGCGGTTAATCGGTATTCCCGAGGCAATCGTAGGATTTATCAGGGAGATCATCCAGGAAATGAAACTGGTTGAATTTCCAAGTCGCGCCGAAACGTTCCGTAAGACCGGCATCGTTTTTGGCGCTTCTCTATTGCTGGGACTATTACTGTTCGGACTTGACTCACTGTTCTTTGCAATCAGGAATTTAATAACAAATATAACTATCTAGTCATGGCAGACACCAAACAGAAAAAAACTGCGAAGAAGGATAAGGCTGAACAGCCTGCAGACGAAAAGCAGACAAATGACAATCACAAATGGTATGTGATCAACTCATATGCCGGACATGAAAAAAAGGTCTGCACGCAGATAATGCAGCGTGTCAAAGCAAATAATCTTGAAGATCAGATCTCCGAAGTGGTTGTTCCTACCCAGGAGAAAATCGAAGTGCGCGACGGCAAGAAGCGCACAGTCCAGGAAAAGTTCCTGCCGGGATATGTCCTCGTAAAGATGGACATGAATGAAAACACATGGCAGGTTATCAGAAATACAGAAGGTGTCACCGGATTTGTTGGTACAGGCAAAAAACCAACGCCTCTAAGCCCGGATGAAGCCAAACGCATTCTCACATATATGGACGTGGAGCAGCCGGAGTATCAGACTAGCTTTGCAGTTGGTGATGCAGTCAAGGTTGTTGACGGTCCCTTTACTGATTTTGTCGGAAGCATATCAGAGATCAATACCGACAAAGGTCAGGTACGCGTACTTCTCTCTGTGTTTGGTCGTGAGACACCTGTTGTACTCGACTTTTTACAGGTCACCCGACTCTAATATTCAACTAACGAAATCATGGCTAAAAAAAATGGTAAACCCGTAAAGACTGTCATGAAGCTGGAGATCGAAGCTGGCAAGGCAACCCCTGCCCCTCCGATCGGTCCTGCTCTCGGTCAGCACGGTGTCAATATCGGTGAATTTGTCACCAAGTACAATGACATGACCCGCGAAATGATGGGCGATGTCATCCCCTGTATCCTCACAGTTTTTGAGGACCGTTCCTTCAGTATTGAGCTTAAGTCACCTCCGGTTGCCAGTCTTATCAAAAAGGCTGCCGGTGTTAAATCAGGCTCAGGAACTCCAAACACTAAGAAGGCCGGTAAGATCAGTGCCAAACAGGTACGCGAGATTGCCGAGCGTAAACTTGCAGATCTGAACACCAAGAACATTGAATCCGCAATGCGGATTGTTGAAGGTACTGCAAGGAGCCTTGGAATTGATGTTGTCTAACTATTAGAACCACGACATGAAACGATCAAAAAAATACCTGGTAGCAGCCAAGAAGCTTGATGCAGGTAAAAAATATACAGTTGCCGAGGCAGCAAAACTGCTTCCGCAGGTTAATACATCAGAGTTTGCAGGTACGGTGGAACTGTCAGTTCGCTTCCGGCTTACCGATAAGCAGAAAAAAGAGAGTGTCCGCGGAACCTATACCCTCCCCAACCGCTTCGGTAAGGACGTAAAGGTTCTTCTGTTTGCAGATCCGTCATATGATGCAAAAAACTCCAAGGCCGATATTGTAGGCGGTGAAGAGCTTATTGCTGATGTAGAAGCAGGCAAGATCAGCTTTGACATGGTAGTTGCCATGCCAGGTATGATGCCCAAGATTGCCCGTCTCGGACGCACACTGGGAAGCAAAGGTCTGATGCCCAATCCCAAAAACGGCACAGTGACCGAAGACCCGGATGCAGCTGTTGAAAAACTCAAGTCAGGACAGCGCAATTACAAGCTTGATGACGCTGGCCGTATCCTTGCTGTAGTGGCTACCACAGACATGGCACCTGAAAAGATCGAGGAGAACGTTCGGGCATTTGCACAGATTATCGCCCCCGAGATCAGCAAGTTTGGCGCACACAGTATCAAAAAAGTGACATTAAGCCCGACAATGGGACCGAGCATCGACCTTAATACGGCCGATTTCGTTGGTTGACAAAAGATTCAGGGTACGGTAGTATTACCGTACCCTAATTAAATAGTGATATCTGTCAGAGACAGCAGGCATACAGGTAAGCCCTGCCGAGACGGGTGATTATATTACTTGAATATAATACGCCGTCGGCGTATTTTTTTTGCTTTACAACAATGGCTAAGACAAAAAACGATAAGAAGGCTCTTGTTGAGGAGTATGTGAACAAACTGCAGGGTGTAGAGACGATCTACTTCGTCGCTCCCAAAGGTTTGAGCGCAAACCAGTCAACAGACCTGAAAAAAGCCTTGTTTGACACAGGAAGCAGCTTCAATGTGGTCAAGAACACCCTGTTCAAGATCGCTCTGGAAAAGGCAGGACTGCCGGTACCCGAGCTTCTGGAGGGTGGCGAGCACGCTGTAGTATTCAGCGGCAAAGAGATCAGCGAAGTTGCCAAGCTTGTCAGCAAGCATGCCGAGGAGACCGAGAAGATGGAAATCGTCGGAGGTCTGCTCAACGGTGAATACATCACTGCACAGCAGGTTAAAGACCTTGCCGACCTTCCATCGAAGGATCAGCTGCTTGGTCAGCTGCTCAGTGTATTCAATGGCCCGGCACGCGGACTTGTTACTGTCCTCTCAGGCAATATGCGCGAGATGGTACAGGTACTGTCAGCAATCAAAGATCAAAAAGAGAACGCCTAAGCGTACATTCTATTTACATTATTTTAGTAATCACTAATCATGGCAGACGAAACAAAAACAGAGTCTATCGAACTCAAAGGTGATGCCAAGAAAATCGCAGAGATGCTCGAAAAAATGACTGTTCTCGAGGTTTCTGAACTGGTCAAGGCTCTCGAAGAGAAGTTCGGAGTATCTGCAGCCGCACCCGCAGCTGTTATGGCCGTTGCAGCTCCTGCAGCTGGTGGCGAAGCCGCTGAAGAGAAAGACTCGTTTGATGTTGAGCTTGCAGAGGCTGGCGGCAATAAGATTGCTGTAATCAAGGTTGTTAAAAACGCAACCGGTCTCGGACTGAAAGAAGCCAAGGAGCTCGTTGAGAGCGCTCCAAAGATGGTTAAAGAAGGTCTGAAGAAGGAAGAAGCCGAAGCACTGAAAGCTGAGCTCGAAGAAGCAGGTGCAAAAGTTGCCCTGAAGTAAGAGCAAACAGCTTGATACTCAAGAGGTCCGCCCGAGGCGGACCTCTTTGTATTTGTAGACTTTTCGCTTATGCAGCCGTATAATACGCTCATGCAGGAACTTTTTGCCGTGAGTGAGACAAGTCTGGATATTATTCTTCTGCTGCTGACGCTGCCAGTGGTGGCCACTATTATTGCATTTGCAAAGCACTTTCTGGGCCTGCGTTCACTCAGCATCTTTATTGTTCTGATCCTCACATTTGTACTGTTTGAGTTTGGCAGCTCTTCTGACCTTACAACCCATGATATTGCCTCGGGTTTCCGTTACGGACTGCTACTCCTGATGATCACGTTTCTTCTGACCACAGCATCTTACGGAATTATCAAAAGCTGGGCACTGCACTACTACCCCAAGCTTGCTCTGGTGCTGACATCTGTCTCTCTAGGTTATGCTTTTATACTAATAATCTCGGACAGTCTCGGCGTGCTCTCATTAATAAGATTTAACGTCTTCTCGCTCCTGCTGGCAGCACTGCTGGCTGAGAGGATTATGAACCTTCTGGCCCGCAAACCTTTTAAAACTGCTGTATTTGTCACTGTCGAAAGCACTGTCATCGCAAGTCTCTGCTACCTGGTCATCGGCACACCCGCATTTGGCGGATTTATTCTTGCCTATCCATGGGTACTGCTTCTGCTCTTCCCGATCAACTATGTGATCGGACGCTATACCGGTCTCCGCCTAAAGGAGTACTACCGCTTCAGGGATATTCTGAACGAAGAGGAATAGCATGGGACTTTTTACCATGTACCAAAACAGAAAGCGTGTTCTCGGACTGAACGAACGCGGTCTCAGGTACATTCGAAAGTACAACAAACCCTCAGCTATAGAGATTGCAGACAACAAACTCAGCACAAAAGAGGTGCTGAACGCTGCTGATATCCCGACACCCAAGCTGATTGACGTGATTCCAGGCCAGGTGGCGTTTGAAAATTTTGACTGGACGCAGCTTCCGAAAAGCTTTGTGATGAAGCCGGTCATGGGTCTTGAGGGAGGCGGCATTGAACTCTTGTATAACAAAGACAAAGAGGGCCGCTGGATCAAAAGCGATAAAAGCAAGGTTGATGTCGACGATCTGAAACAGAAAGGCCGTGGCATCCTTGAAGGACGTTATTCACTGTATAACGCTCCTGATACCATCATGTTTGAGGAGCGCATCAAGCCGCATAAGAGCTTTAAATACTACACCTATAAGGGGACTCCGGATGTCAGAGTCATCGTGTTTAACAAGATCCCGGTAATGGCCATGCTGCGACTGCCTACACGCGAGTCTGAAGGCAAGGCTAATCTTGATAAGGGCGCCATCGGGGTCGGTATCGACATTGCCAAGGGTGCCACAACAAACGCGATCCAGGGTAAGGCGGGTGAGATAGAGTTTATTCCTGGCACCCGGCTTCGCGTCAGCGGTCTTAAGATCCCCTACTGGAACCAGATCCTTGAGTATGCCATCCGGGCCCAGGAGGCAACAGGACTCTACTTTGCCGGTATCGATTTTCTGATCGACCGCGACCAGGGTCCGGTCATTGTTGAAATGAACGCACGGCCGGGTCTCTCGATCCAGCTTGCTAACGAAGACGGTCTCAGGTGGCGTCTGGGCAAAGCGGCACACGTCAGGGTCAAGACACACGACAAGGGCATCCGCCTGGCCAAGGACCTGTTTGGCGGAGAGATTGATGAAGAGATTGCCAGTGTATCAGGTAAGGAGGTAATCGGTATCTACGAGAATGTCTCACTGATAAATACAAACGGTCAGGAGTTGCAGACAAAGGCCAAAATCGATACCGGTGCCGACAGCACATCGGTAGACGTATCGCTTGCCCACCGGCTCGGCTATTCGGATCTGATTGAGCGCTGGAACGCACTTAACCTTCCTGCCGAAATTCCCCGCGAAGAAGGAAAACGCCTCGAAAAAGAACTTCAGGAGACGCTGGTCAACGAGATCGAAGAACTGGTCGATGTGCAGTACGTCAGGTCAAGCCATGGCAGCAGTCTGCGTCCGTATATCCGGCTCAACATGCGCATCAAGGACACGCTGTTTGAAACCAAGGCATCGCTTTACGACCGCAGTAAACTCACCTACCCTGTCATTGTCGGCCGCAAGTCGCTGACCAGGTTTCTTGTTGATCCAAGCAAGCGCAGGACCTCAATATGAGCAGCCATGTTCTTATTTTAGGAATACCGACAGCAGATCTTGTTGAAGACCTGAACAGAGCCGGATACCGTGTGTCACTTATTGAAGATACACGCAAACTGCAGGAACATGAGTCTGTGTCAGGTTTCAGTCAGGTGATCAAAGCGGATTTTGACCGGTTTGATTCGGTGAGAGATGCAGTCGGTCAGCTGAACACTCCTGTTGATGCGGTAATCAGCCGCTACGAGAACTATACAGTTGCAAAGCAGCAGGTATGTGAACTGCTCGGGTTACCGACAGCCTCGGCAGACTCAATCCTAGCTTCAACCGATAAACTGCTGCAGCGGAAACGCTTTGCAGAATATGCACCAGAAATTACCCCTGCATTCACAAAGATCACCAGCGTTGAAGAAGCACTATCATTTGCTGGAATTCATGGATATCCGCTGATCAGCAAACCGACCAACCTTGTAAAAAGTCTTCTCGTTAAGCGTTCTGACACACCCGAGCAACTTGAACAGAATATTTCGGACACATTGCGTGAGATCTCAGGTCTGTATAACAAATACCGGGTGACCGGAAGAGAGAAAAACATTATTCTTGAACAGTATCTGGAGGGGAGTTTTCATTCTGTTGAATGTTTTATGGACAGTGACAGACACGTGCATTTTGCCCCATCAGCGGTTGATCTTGTCATGGGCCCTCAGATCGGCTTTAACGACAATTTCAACTATTCCCGGAAACTGCCTTCTGCCTTGTCGGCCGAAGAGACATCACTCCTGTTTGAGGCTGCTGGCAAAGCAATGAAAGCCCTTGATCTGGTCTACTTTGCCGGCCATGTCGAAGCAGTCATGACAGAGAACGGTCCGCGGATCATCGAGGTAAACTCACGGGTAGGCGGATACCGGAGCAGGATGTTTAACTGGACAAACGGTATCAACCTTAACCTTGCTGAGGCAACCGTCGCGATGGGTCAGAAACCGCAGCTTGACCCGGTTAAATCTGGTTTCTGTGCCGTCTATGAGGTATTTCCCAAAACACCAGGCACTGTGACAGAAATTACCGGTATAAAAGATCTCAGAGGCACATCAGCTGTCAGGTACATCTCTGTAAAAGCTGAACCAGGCGAATATGCCGGATTGTCGCGGGACGGCTACAAGGCTGCCTGTGTTATTATTATTCTTACTGAAGACAGCGGGGAATTCGATACATTCTGCGCACGCGTTGAAGATACAGTTCATGTTCTGACAAGCTGATGCTCGACAGGATAACCCTGATAACAGGGACCAAAGGTAAAACTATTGTCACCCATCTCACCGACTTTCTGCTGCGCAGTGCAGGTATAAACACAATGCGCGTTGACTCAACTGGCAGCTACTTCCGGGATATCCGTCAGACAGATTTTGATGACTCGCTGAAAAACTTCGGCTTCTCACCCAATATCTCTCCTGGCAGGTACATCTACTGGAACCTGAAACAGTCAGCCGAGCTCGGTGAAGAGCAGCTCTGGCCGGTACTTGAGTCATCACTTGGCAGTGCAAAACATGGCACAGGTCTCGACCGTTACGGCAGTCATTCAATCGGAATCCTGACAAATATCTACAAGGACCACGTAAACCAGCGAACGATCCATAACGAGGAGGACATTTACGCGAAGAAATCATTCATTTTCAGAGAGTTGCGACCTGAGGGGCTGTTCATTTCGACTCCGGATAATCCGTTCGGACGCCGTTCACTGCTGGAGCCCGTACTTGCAGAAAAGAACGCACGCAAGACCGGTGTAAGCCTGCAGGTAAACAACTCCGAAGCCGAGCAGCTGCAGACAGAACTGGGTCTTGATGACCTGCTGTACGCCGACAGTGAAGCTTATTACAGTCTCAAATCCGGCAGACTGCTGAACCGCAGTGAATTCCCCTATGATATGAACGGCCTGAATGAGGTCATGACCATGAATGCATTGTTTGCGCTTGCATCCGTACAGGAGCACATTGAAGTCAAAACTGCCGCAACTGCGTTAAAAGGCTATCAGATCCCCGAATATTACGGCAGAATGGTCGTTTACAGACGGGGTGATCAGACTGTCGTGCTTGACTTTGCTCATGAGATCGAGTCACTCTCAAGACTGACCATGCTGATTGAATCCTATCACGCGCGGAAGCCCTATCTGGTGGTTCGCGTGGGCTCAAGCAGAACTGACCAGTCAGTACGTGAGTTTGCAGAGAATTTCTCCGGCTTGACTTCAATAGCTGGAGCTACAGTTTACGATATTATTGATGGTGAGCATCTCAAGGCATACACAGGCAGGCATCTGCAGCGTAACACCGGTGAGACGGCAGATCTGGTGATTGAAACTATGAAAAACGCACAAACTGCATTTCCTGTCCATTCAGTACTGCGTGAACAGGAGGCATTGCAGGAGGCAGTCGCTGCAGGGCACCCCCTGATAATCCATATCCACCATTACCTGGACGAGACGGTCGCCCTCTTAAAGAGCCTCGGATTCAAGCGGGTTCTCTAACCCACTATTCACCCTCGATTGTGGTATAATTCAGCTATATTGGTGGATTTATGGGTCATACTGTGACCAGTGATCCCCCAATATCCTAACATCAATACCGCTGAAATTCGGAATTCCTGCGTCTAGCAGTATTTTCTTATTAGGGAAAACGTGCCATGAACATGGTTACAAGCAAGCTACATACAGATCTTTACCTCATAGCAGCAAAGCAGATCGGTCTTAGGACACATGTAATCAACAGCGAGTTTGCCTATGTCGAAATCACTGACGGTCAAAAGATATTGCGGATCAAAAATACAAGCTTGTCATCAAACGATATAGTCGCTGCAACCCTGGCCGGGAGTAAGGTGATTGCCTCAAAACTGCTTGATGAGGATGGCATTCTGGTACCAAAACAGCATTACTTTGGCTCAAGGAATGATCCTGTTACGCCGGAAACTATCGAGGAAATTGTGAAAACAGCACACGACCTCTACCCTCTTGTACTCAAGAGAGCGCATGGCTCAGGTGGACATGGTGTGTACGTTAATGTCCAGGATGAGGAACAGCTGCGAAAGATGTATGGGCGTCTGCTGAATAATTATAACCCCGCAGTCGTAATAATTGAGGAGTATATCCAGGGCAAAGACTATAGAATACTGGTCTATAAAGACAGAGTTATCGATGTAATCCACCGCATACCCGCATATATCACCGGCGACGGAACCAGTACCGTAGCTGAACTTATTGAAGCAAAGAATCAGGAGCGCAAGGCGTTGCGAATTGCACAGATACCTTTCAAAAAAGACCGGACTTTTCCTTGAGAAGCAGGGACTGAAATATTCCGACGTGCCTGATAGCGGCAGCCGGATAACAGTTATCGGCAACTGTAATTTCTCACAAGGCGGAGAAACAGCAGGATACCTTTCTCAGAGGTTCATCCGAAAGTTCTGGAGATTGCGAAAAAGGCAGCCCGACTCAGCAGACTATCTCTGTGCGGGGTCGATGTGATTACGAGGGACATAACAACTGATCCTGAAACGGACCCGAAGTATATTAACGAGATCAATGCAAGTCCCAGCGTAGACGTTCATTACTATGCTGACAACATGCAGAACCTTAGTGTTGTTAAAGATATCCTGACAATCGAATTCAATCGTTAATGGCAGCGAACATACACCTACAACAGTACCTTAATGCCGCTGACAGACTGCCGCTGAGTTACAGCAAGCTGGACAGTGGAACTGCTGAATTCCGTTACAGAACGCACAGATTTCTGATCATCGGAGCTGACACCCCGATAAATGACTCTTCCAGTGCAACCATCACCCGGTACAAACACCGTTCGCAGCGCATCCTGGCTGAAAAGGGTCTGACCGTACCAAGATTTGAGAAATGCAGTACAGAAAAGGAGTTTGTGAACAGGCTGAAGCAGTTTGACTGCGATATTGTGGTAAAACCGACGGACGGAATCGGCGGCAAAGGTGTCAGCATTAAACCGCAATCACCCGAAGACAAACGCGAGGCATTCCGTATTGCCAAAGCAGAGAGCAAAACAGGGCGGGTATTAATCGAACAGTACATTGAAGGTTCACACTACCGGATTCTGATTCTGGATGGCAAAATGATTGCTGCTGCGAGACGCTATCCGGCGTCGGTAACAGGAAATGGTTCAGATACTATTGATAGTCTGATTAACAGCTACAATCTGGCGTGTAAGCATGACTCTTCGCGCGCACCGATCAGGGTCGACTCTGAAGTCGCAAACTGCCTGCGCGAGCAAAACATTGCAATTACCGATATTCCTGCAGCCGGTGTCCGGATTGAACTGAGACGCAACTGTAACCTCTCTACTGGAGGAACGACAGCTGAATGCACTGATAGTGTCCCTGAGGTCGCGATCAGAGAAGCAATTGCAGCTGCAGGATCGTTATGCCTGAGGTTTGCAGGAGTCGATATTATCTACACCCCTGGTGGTGAAGCATTCATCAATGAGGTCAATTGCAACCCCGGAATGCGCATCCACTACTACCCCAGTTCAGGAAGGACAATTGATGTTGCCCGTTACGTTCTGCAGGCAATTCTGGATGAGTATGACCGGATGGATCTGCAGCTTCTAGCTGCCCCGAAGACTGCGCTTGATCACGTCGAGGTGCTCGAGGGACTCACTGATACCGTTAATGACAGTCTGTAGAGGATTGTCCACCACGTGAGCAGGAACGCCCGTCGCCTTGGTGAACAGCTCATCAATGTTGCGGATCAAAGCAGTACCTCCGCTCAATACCATACCTCTGTCAATAATGTCGGATGACAGCTCGGGAGGTGTTTTTTCAAGAACGTTTTTTATGGATCCGATGATCTGGTTGAGAACCGTTTTAATGGAATCCACGACATCGTTGCTGTTGACCATGACCGATGAAGGCATGCCGGTTGTTGCATCCCGTCCGCGGACTTCCATCTCCAGAGGCTGATCAAGAAGCGTGGCGCTCCCGATCTCGATTTTGATCCGCTCTGCCATCTGCTCACCGATCAGAATATTGTGTCTGCGGCGCATGTGGTTAATGACTGAATCATTAACTGCGTCTCCGGCAACACGTTTGGATTCGTAGGTCACGATACCGTTCATCGAGATAACTGCGATCTCTGATGTTCCGCCTCCCATATTCACGATCATGTTTCCTGCTGATGTGCTGATCGGGAGTTTGGCTCCGATTGCAGCTGCTATCGGTTCGGGAATAAGATAGATTTTTCCGGCTCCGGCTGAGGCTGCCGCTTCGATCACCGCGCGCTCCTCGACTGAAGTTACTCCGGCAGGGACACTGATCATCAGCTCGGGTTTAAAAAATCTCGTCCTGCCCAGTGCTTTATTAAGCAGATTAGTGATCATTGCCTCGGTAAGTTTGTAGCTGGCAATAACTCCCTGGCGGATCGGTCTGCGCGCGACAATGTTTCCCGGAACCTTACCAAGCATTTCTTTCGCTTCTGCACCGATTGCAAGGACCTGTTTATCATCCAGAGAGATCGCAACCACTGTCGGCTCTGTAACTACAATACCCTTTCCTTGAACTGCAACAAGCGAATTGGCCGTTCCCAGGTCAATCGCCACCTTCTTACCTGCCATACGTGTTTATCTTGGAAGATATGGGATATATTGATATACTCTGTGACAGAATCATATTACACGGATGAGCAAAAGTAAAATCGTAACAGTACTGGTAGTCATCGGAGTCTTTCTGCTCTTCTCGGGTATCGCTGCCATCGCGATTATTATATCACGCGGCGGAACGTTTACTGATGATGGACTCGTTCTTGATTCAGGAGTGATGCGTATTTTTACCGAACCCGACAATATTCAGGCTACCTACTACCTAAACGATGAGCGCGTTGATCCTCAGGACAGAAGGGTGTTTGGTATCGTGGAGGGCGACTACAAACTGCGTATCGAGGCAGAAGGTTTTGCCACATGGGAAAAAATCGTCCGTGTAGATTCGGGGCTCGTACTTGATGTATTTGCCAAACTCTATCCCGAGAGCTTTTCTGCCCAGCAGTTTACTAACACCAATGTCGACAGGGCCTTCTTTTCACCTAATGGCGAGTACGTGTATTACTTCGTGAAAGAATCTCCGTTTGGAGCCAACAAGGGACTCTGGAAGATCCGGCTGACACAGGGAGGGTTTATTTTCAACTCCTTCGATTCAGAACCGGAGAAGCTTTCAAACCTATCCACTCCCCTGCTTAACACAGTAAACGGCGGTGACTACGAGATTGTTCCCAGCATCGACAACAACAGACTGCTGCTGATCGATCATGCGCGCGATATGCGGTTTATCCTCAATACCGGCAGTTTTACAGAGGCCGGGATTGTCAATCTTGACTCTCTGCTAGGGTTTAAGCCGGACAATGTTTCGTGGTTTAATGGTTCCTCATCAGTCATTGTGCAGCACGAACAGGTACTTTTTGAGTACAACATTTCCAGCGGGGTCTCCACACTGATCACCTACAGTCCCGAAAAGCCTATTGTCTACGCTGCAGGAAACGGTGCTGTATATATTTACGACCACCTGACACAGCAGCTCGAAATCTATCAGAACCAGTCAGTCACCCCCGTGGAGCTTGAAAACGTAACTCTGCCACAAGTGATCACCGAACTGCACACACCGCTCAACAACGAACGCTTTGTCATGCTGAAATCTGGAGCCGGATCGTACTACTATCTTGATACAGAAAGCAGTCTCATCAGACAGATTCAGGATACCGCAATCAGCTTCCACCAGTTTGCACAGGACGGGCGCTCTGCTCTGTTTACCAAGGACAAGCGTGTCTTCACCTATACAGTGAGAGAAATCATTGCCCGCAACACAATTGAGACCAAGCTGACGGATACCGGTTTTGTTCTTGATTCGGAGGATGATACAGCAGGGTTTGTGCCTCAGTCGACACATATTCTGCATTATGCGAACGGTGAGGATCATACGATCAGCATTGCAGACAAGGATGGCGCCAACCATGTCGTGCTCCTGCAGAATGCCGGCATCAAAAATTCGGACTTCAGTGTGGACTCGGATGGAAGCACGTTCGTGGTATTATTGACAGATGAGATTGGCGATCAGGAATCTGCCAACGCAAATCTCTATACCATTGATCTGCAGACACCAAATCCCGCAGGTCAGTAATCAGCACGTTTTGCAGATTTACAATGCACCAGTAGCTCAGACGGATAGAGCAAGGCACTCCTAACGCCTAGGCCGCAGGTTCGACTCCTGCCTGGTGCACCACTGCAACCTGTGAACGAAGTGAACAGTTGTTGGAGTGAGTGGGACGTAGCTTTAGCGAAGTCCTCCACCAGTATGATTAACTATTTCCAGATGCAGCTCAGGTTCTCCACCTTCGCTTCACTCCGGCGGACTAAGCGGAGAGTATGCTCGCTTTCGCATCGCACTCCCGCTTGAGGACTCCTGCCTGGTGCACCACTGCAACCTTTAGCCGAAGTTTGCAGGTGCTGCGGTAAGATCCCGCTATCAGCAATGACAATCCGCATACACCGCGAGGTTCTTTCAACAGTTGCTGACTTTGATTCTCTGAAAGCTGTGAAGGCTATCTTCGTCTGTTCAGCATGCGTTCACGACGCAGATTCGCTCGTTCTATCGCTTCAGACATGTCTGCCTCAGGTTTTTTGACCAGCCTCACCATGAACACGCCCTCAGAGCTGGTATCATCTGCAGTGACAAGTCCGACTGACTCCTGACTGGTCTGAATGATCTTATGCTGTGATTCGACTGCAAAGTTATTCATGGTCGCAAAATGAAGGAAGTCGGCAAGATTACGGAATGTCACAAGCCCCGGCTGTCTTGTGTAGTTCATCGCATAGACATGATCAGCATATGCGATGCCAAGTGACCGTGCCTCAGAACGTTCTGCGGACGCGATATTTGCCCAGTCAAACGGGAGATCCTCCTTCACAGGTCGCTTCCAGAGCTCTGCCTTGGCACGCATTCCATCATGGGTCCGGACTGCTTCTTCATCACTGACAGCGACAAATTTGACTACAAATGCTCCATCATCTTTCAGGGCCTGATGTGCCGTATTCATGATGGAACGGGCTGTCTGGTGCTCCATTCCTTCAAACAGAAATTCGCTTACAATCAGATCGGCTGTCTGATCCTGACCCTCAAGAGGACACGCCAGATTGTGCAGCAAAGCTTCTGAATCAGAGATACCTCTCTGCCCGATATAGTGCTGTGACCGTGCAATGCTGAGCGGATTAATATCATATGCGGAGTAAGATCCCTGCCTGTTGCCAAACGCCTCATTGTCCATGTAAAACGCAAATTCGCTCGGCAGGCCGAAGCGCAATATACGTGATCCGGGATTTACTGCTACCTGTTCAAATCCTGCGCCGGGATAATGCGGTGAGCGGACCGGACTAAGCCAGCCCCACTGGTAACCGTAGCCTACCGTGTACAGCGCTGTCTCGTATGAGACATCAAACCTGGTCGCAAGATCATTAATTGAATTAGAAGGGTCATCAGGGTTTATTGAGAGTTTCCTGGACTCAAACCCTTCCCGTAAACCTGTCTGTGAAAGTATTTCGTTTCCCATTGTATATATTCAATATATATTAATTATACCACACTGCAGGTATAATCGCCTAAACTTGACAGAGGTTTCACTGCTGTTAGACTGTTTTTATGGACGGAGAGACAAAGGCTTTACTGGTACAGCAGATACGATATTACGGTGAGAGCAAGATCTTTGACCTCAACCGTCGTGATGAGCTGATTGCCGAGCAGTCCTTTAAACTGTGCGAGCTGATTATCAACGCGTCCAGCGGGCTTCTCGGAGCCATAGGATTGTCAATCCTCATTTCGGAAAGCATCACACAGACAGTTGCGCTTATCCTGGCTGGCAACCTTCTCTTCATTATCTTTGTGATCTACCGGTCATTCAGTCTGCGCAAACAGATTCTGTCCCTGCGCAGGAGCGTAATCGAAAAGAAAGCACATACCGATAGTGAAATCTTAACGCGCCTGACCGCAGAGTCCTATGAGCTCTTCCAGAAAGACTACGAGGCATTTGCCAATGCAATTGCTGCGATAAAAAATGAGGAGAAAGAGGATCAGAAACCATCTGCTGAGGAAATTAACGCGGAGACCACCCGGATTATCCAGGCCATCTGGATCCTGCGCGCCTTCTTTATCCTGACGCTTGTTCTGACCGCGTTTGCTGTTATTATCCAGCTGGGTCAGACTGTTTTTGCATAAAAAAAGGGCCCCTGAAGGACCCTTTCTCTCAGTATTTCGTGATCATTACTTCCTGGTCAGTTTACCCTGCATACCCATCAGTGGAGCTGCATAGGTCGAATAGTCGATAACCTCAACATGCTCAAACCAGAGCGCTATTTCATCTTCTGCCTCGGCAACTTCACCGGATGCATGCACAAGGTTGTAAAACGGGCGCTTATGCTGATTGGCCAGTTCGGCGTTGTCAGATGAAAAGTCGCCCCTGATCGTACCCGGGGCTGCATTGATCGGGTTTGTCTCACCAACAAGCTTACGTCCGATCTTTACGGCATTCGGGCCTTCCCAGACCATTGCAAGAACCGGTCCGTAGGTCAGGTAGTCAACATTCCACTGTTTGACAAGCTTTCCGATCTCGATCGCATCATCGGTGCCCAGCTCTTTTACCGCATCAATCCCCTTCTCTTTGTACTCACTGAGGGTGCGTTCGCCTACTTTTCTGTACCAGCTCTCTGCATCGGGATAATGCGCTTTACCCATGTCTTCTGTACTCTGCAGAAATTCGAGCGCGACGAGTTTAAGACCAACTCGTTCAAAGCGCTTGATGATCTGTCCCATGAGACCGCGGGCGACACCGTCGTGCTTGACGATGATGACTGTTTTTTCTGTATTGCTCATATTAGTGTTGTAACAGATAATCAGATAAATGCCTCGTACGAACCCGTATAGTCCGCCCGGTCATAATCACCGAGGTAGGTATATTTGTCGCCAAACCAGTGCTCGATCTCGCGTTCGGCCTCATCTGCTGCATCAGACCGGTGTACAAGGGTTCTAAAGACGATACGTCCGGACTTAACTGCAAACTGCGGAGTATCAAAGCCGAAATCACCGCGGATTGTCCCCACATCAGCCACAGTTGGATCGGTCTTACCCATCAGACGCTCCACAACCTTCACTGCGTGGTTTCCCTCCCATACTGCAATCAGTACAGGTCCGTCGACAAGGTAGTTTACCAGTGCGTCATAGATCTTTTTGCCGATCTCAAGCGGATCATCGGTTCCGAGGTCGGCTTTTACAGCTTTAAGATCGTGGTTGTAATTGTTCAGCGTTTTTTCACCCATAGCTGTCATCCATTCATCAGTACCGGGGTAATTGCCGCGTGCCTGTTCCTCTGTCGCCTGAATTAATCGCGCTGCGACAAGTTTCAGCCCGATCCGCTCCAGTCTGCTGAAGATCTCGCCGACAAGCCCCCGCTTTATCCCGTCCGGCTTGATCATGAAGAACGTCTTCTCAATGTTTGGCAGGTTGCTCATATTGAGTATATTAATAAGTAATTCCGTGCTCTTTCAGCACAGCAAGAATCGATGAAAACACCTGGTCGACAGGTCCGTTACCGTCGATAACCGCCCAGGTACCAAATGTATTGTTGTCTGCAAGCTTCAGAAAAGCAGACCGGATCTTTCTCTGCTTCTCGATATCAGCTTCAAACATATCAAACCCCTCTTCATGGCCTTCTTCGTCAAGTTTGCGCTTTACCGCCTTGTCGGGATCAACGTCCAGAAATACAACCAGTTCGGGCCTGGGAAGTTTAAAGGTTTCAGCGAAATCGAGCGCAGTATCAAGCGCGATGCTGCCCAGCAGCATACTCTGGTAAGCAATATTTGTCGTATAGTAGCCGTCGGCAATAAAGTGGGTATCGGTTTTGCCTGTATGCATCTCTATCCTAGGCTTCCAGAGCAGCTGATCAAGTGCAAAGCTTAAAAACATCGCCTCGGATGGAACGTCAATCTCGCTATGCAGTGCAGGATGAATCAACTCGCGATAAAGAGCACCTTCGTGGTCAGGAAAATCTGTCGTATCGTAGGTTACATCATGTTCGTCAAAATGCGCCAGAAGCTCATGGCGCTGTCTGCCTTTGCCGGCACCATCAATGCCTTCGAGAACAATGAACATAGGAGAATTGCTAAGTTACGCCATTGTAGCAGATTGTTTCTGACGGTCAATCCCTGCTGATTGAGTAACCGTGGCCATCCGATTTCAGGTGGATTCTGCCCTGCAGGTCTGTTCTAAATACTTGAACACCCGCTATGTCCAGATTATTCAATACCTCCTGATGCGGATGTCCGAATCTGTTATCTCTGCCTGACTGAATTATTGCGACCTCTGGTGCGGTATCTGCAAGAAAATCCGGCATGGTACTTGTTCGACTGCCGTGATGCGACACCTTGAGCACATCAATGTCCGGCAGATCTGACCTCACAAGAGCACGTTCTGCGTCCTTTTCGATATCACCGCCGGTGAACAGTGAAAATGACCCGTATCTGACAATGCCGCTGATCGAGGCGTTGTTTGAGCTATAGCGGGAGTACGTTGTACGATCAGGCCAGTGGACAGCAAAACTCACACAGCACCCGAAATACAACACGTCACCTTCCCAGAGCGTCTGCCTGCTGCCTAGTGTCTCGGTCTGAAACAGCTTAAACAGAGCCGAGTCATGGTCACTGCTGTTCCAGATAAATGTTTTTACGGTATACCTGTCCGCAACGTCAAGCATACCACCCAGATGATCAAGATCAGGGTGCGACAGCATAACGTAGTCGATCTCTCTGTCCCAGACAGGCATAACAGCCCCGAGCTCCTGCAGAACAGTAGCATCAGGACCTGCGTCAATAAGAACATCAACTCCGTCAGGCGTTCGCAGATAGATAGCATCGCCCTGTCCGATATCAAGAAAATAAATCTCAAGATAACTGCTGAGGCTGACACGTAAAGGCAGCGCGAGAAGTGCCAGACACACTATAATAAAGATCAGGCGTTTAAGCATCGGCATCGGGCTTTACCAGCACGGTCGTGATAAAAAGAAGTATCAGTACGGCGACGCCTGCTGCTTCTCTGTTAGTCCCGATCACGAGCATAGTACCTTCTATTGATGAGAAAAAACGTAATAATCCGGACAAACAGTTCTGTCACAATCCACGCCGGGACAGCCGCCAGATCATTAATGACCGGTAGCAGAGACAGGGGCAGGATAAGAAAGCCAAACAGCATAATAATAGGCACCAGCGGTCCGACAGCAAGATTGGCGATCGGACTGATAAGCGGCACCGTCCCGAAAGATGACACAGTAACCGGCAGAGTTGCTACGTTGGCTGCCAGCGTAAGTGAAAGCTCTTCGCGGATCAGTGTCCCGAACAGACGCGGGACAATGCGCCTGAGGCGCGGTTCAATCACAATCAGCCCCAGGGTAGCTGCAAAGGACAGTTGCAGACTGAGTGAAAACAGACTCAGGGGATTAATCAGCAGCATGCAAAACAGGGCCAGCCCCAGACTGTTAGCAACTGCCCCCCTTCTGCCGCTGACCTTACCCGCAAGCATCGCCAGTCCCATAATGGTGGCGCGCAGAGCCGGCTGATTATCAGCACCGACAATACCCAGAAACAGCAGTATGCCAACGGCTGCAATCCACATGAGTTTCTTGCGGTGGATACGACCCGCAAGTGACAGAATCAGAGTAATCAGAAGGGTCACATTAAAACCGGAGACAGCAATCATATGTGTCGTCCCGGTCAGAGACAGCCTCCCGTCAAAATCCTGATAAAACTCTTCGCGTGTTCCGATCAGCATGCCGATCACCAATGCTGCATGCGGCTCCGGCAATGACATTTGAAGCTTTTCCCTGATTCCGTTTCTTGCAGATACAAGCAGAGAATCAGGGAAACCTGCGTCGGCTGTTACTTCGATTGTATGTGCATCAGCCACTGCATATACATCCAGTGTGCGAAGATAGCCGGGATAATCAAAACCATCGAATGATTCCGGCTGCTCGATCTGCGCTGTAAACGTTACTCTCTGCCCCTGCTCCACTCTGACATAACGTCCGGTTGTAACCAGGATCAGTCCGCCTCTGACACTGAGAGAGCCGGCATCATCTGACAGTGCCAGGGGTAAGAGCCTGAAGCGCTTGCGGTGCAGATCTGTGTAGGGTTGTGATACAACAATGCCCGTGACTTCATAGTATCCGTTCAGGTACCTGGTCACATGAGCATCAATATGCTCGGGCACTGCTGTCGAGAAATATCTGAGTACCAGCAGTGCGAGGAGTGGCACAAGCAGAAGGAACCTGCGGTTGATCATGACTGCCGCACCGGATGAAGCAGACATAAACAGCAGCCCATGGGCAAACGCAGACTTCTCTGCTCCGATAAGAAAGCCAGTCGCTGGAATCAGGATGAGCAGGAGCGGATATCCCGCGAGTACCCGTAGCCGCTTCACAGGCTCACAAGCGGCTCAAGTTTTGAAAAGGTCTGTTCGCCTATGCCGGGGACGTTATCAAGATCCTCAACTGACTTATACGGTCTGGCATCGATGATCTTCAGGGCTGTTGACTCCCCCACACCGGGCAGCGTCATCAGCTGCTCGAGCGTTGCAGAGTTAAGCGAAATACGCCCGCCGGCAGCCGATGGTGATGCAGTCTTCTCAGCAGCCGGGATAAAGAGTTTGTACCCTTCTGCAGCAACTTCGGAAAGAGCCACATCCCGGTTAAGAAACAGCAGATCAGCCTCGGGAGTCAGACCTCCGGCAAGATCAATAAGTTCTATCACACGTCTCGGCTCTGCAAGTTCATACACACCAGGATTTGCAACCTGGCCGGTTATCTCAACAAAATAGCTGCCACCACTGTCGGGGGAATCCGGGGGGATTGAAGAAGTACGATCCTGCGATATCTCATCCTGATGTCCCGCTGCTGCATACAGCAGCAGAGCTGTGAGCAGTATCACACAGATCAAAAGTCCTGCGAGAAGCTTCTGGATCCTGACGGGCAATGATTGTATCTCCCTGATTACATCGTTCATACCAGGGAGTATAGAACTGCAGGATTAAAACATCCTTAATCCTTGTAGCGGATCTCGATATCGTTGATGGTAAGGACTTCAAGAGGTCGAGGGCTTTGTGAAAGCGGGTTATCTACAGCTACGCTGCCAAGTTCATCTATCAGTTGCGTATTCTGTGTTACTTCTGCAAAAACCGTATGTCTGCCCGTTAATGCTGCTAGCTGCTCATTTTCACGGTCACCAAGCACGATAAAAAACTGACTTCCGGAAGTGTTCGGTCCGACAGATGCCATTGCCAGTCTGTATTTAGCAATGCGTTTTGATGGTACCCGCGGTGTACTCGTGTATCCTTCCTGTTCCAGTTTTGAACGCAACTCCTGATCAAAGTCGAGCGCATCCCAGTTTATTTCATCACCGATCACATACCCCGGACCGCCGAGTGAATCATTTGACGGATCCGCATCCTTTGATGTATCACTTCCTCCCTGCAGCAGAACTCCGGGGACAAGCCGGTGAAAGGACGTTCCGTCATAGTAATCCTGTGCAGCAAGATAGACAAAACTGTTAACCGTGTTAGGCGCGGCAGTCTCAAACAGATCGACTGTAAAGTCGCCCCTGTTTGTCCTGATTACAGCCTCGTAATCCCTGCCGGGTTCAAGTCCCGGACTGGAAGGCCGTGGTGTGAGTGTCGCAGACGTACCGGGTACAAATCTGAAGTCATCAAACGTGACTCTGCCTACCTGGCTCTGCAGCCCGAACATGACCAGGATCATCAGCAGGATCGATCCTATTATATAGAGCCAGAATTGCTTGTTCTCCTTAAACATAACATTCGTGTATCACTCCTCCAGTATACACTATCCGGCATTCTAGAACGAACCGGATGCCCGAATGCTGCCAGCGCGAAAACACCTGAACGTCAAGACAAAACAAATTGAACAATAGTAAAGCGACAGATACTGTCGCAACGAAGCCCGATGCAAAACAGGCCATGTCGCTTGAGAAAGATATAGCATCTCCGGATACAGGAAAAAATGACGACGCGATCTGATGTCATTCAGCATGCTTCAACTCCGCAGATGACCGGCAGCATTCTGACTGGCACATTTCAGATTCTGAGACCAATTAAGCACGATTTCGCAAGTTATCCCCCCTGGTCCCCCGACTGTTACGAAACATAAGTTTCACGGATCTTGCGTATCTTTATGCCGCATTGCGTGGAAAACTATCCGGAAACGAGTAGTGTAGACATTTTATCCTATAGCGAATCCGCTACCGAACAAATACCGACAATACGACGATTAATCATAATAGTCGTCCAGTGATCTTCCGGTCATATACTCCATATCCTCGAGTTCCTCGTTTGCAAGCATCCTGTATATCACCTGATTCACCCAGTACTGATCTGTGCTGCCATAACCTGCATACAGCACCTCGATCACATCGTGCCCGCTTTCCGGTACTCTGAAGCCGATTGACGACAGTCCGATGCCAAGCCTGCCATACCAGCTGCCTGCAAGCGACTCGGCAATGACATATTCCGATCCACATGACTGCCTCGCCGGAAATACCTTCCGGATACCAAGCTCTCTGGCTGTAAACAGAAGACGCCTGAGATCAGTTTCGTAGCCTGTGCTGATCACTCCGAGGGTCGGCTGGATCATTTCGGGATCATTCCTTACAAAGCTGGATTCCGCCAGCAGCTCCTGATCCCTTCTTACCAGCACTGTCTGCAAAGGGATGTTACCGACAACCGGCAAATGATCCTCAAGACATGAGCGCAGCGTCAGCAGCACCTCACCCGACTGAGATTTAGTGACAGCAGCCCGCAGCATCTCTTCGGGCTCACCGTACTCATCTGCAAGCTCCTCGGCAGAAACCGAAACCATTGCATATATGTCCGGTTTCCAGGGAAACGGATACATCGACTGATAATGCGATCGCAGCATCGCAGTTTCTGCCGCAGCTGTCTGTTGCTCCCGCGGCGAAAGATCTCTATAATGCATTTCTATACTCGATATATCTAGATATGATTGTACCACAGGATGATCCGGAGATTGTGCTATACTGAACTGCGAACGAACACGTTAACAATGCTCAAGACAGTTGCAGGAGTCGTTGTAGGTTGTCTGGTACTCGCTGGCAGCACTCAGGTGTCTGCCCAGACTGTTACACCCAGCTCAACTCCTACACCCTCTCCGACAATCGCACTGTCACCTGCCCCTGACGTAAGTGCTCCTGTGATTACAATTACATCGCCTGTTCAGTACTCGACCCTCTCAGGTTCAGTGCAGATACAGGCAACTATTTCTGATCCCAATCTCAGTCATTACTATCTGAGTATCAGGAACGCTGCAGGAACCGTTGTGGGAGGTAGGGGGACTATTACAGCAGCCGGGCCGGAAATTCAAGTTAATTACACATTCAACACCGCATCTGTTACTGACAGCAACTACCGGATCGTCCTGTCCGCCGCAGACACGCGTGGCAACACATCAACAAGAAACCGCTGGATCACCGTGATCAATTCAGCTGGCGTGACAGACCTTGCACCCGATATCGCATTCAGTATGTCTCCTGCACAGACACTCATAAAAGGCAGCGTCACGTTCAAGGCAACGGTACTTGATACCAATCTGAGCCATTACTATCTCGTTATCAAAAATGCAGCCAGTGAGATTGTTGGTGGATCCGGTATCATTTATGACAGCATTCCATTTGTCCAGAAAGATCTGCTTGTATGGGACTCAAAGACTGTTCAGGATGGAACGTATACCATAAGCTTTGCTGCGAGAGATATACCAGGCAACCAGGACGACGGATCCCGTGCCGAGCTGACCATTAAAGTTGATAATCAGAAACCGCTGGCATCGATCACAAACATTGCCCCTAGGGCAACCGTCAGTGGAGTCTTACCGGTACGTGCAACCATCAATGATGAGAACCTCAGTCACTATTATCTCGCAATCAGGGACGTCAGCGGCGCAAAGATTGCCGGTCCGGGTACGGTGACTGTCTCCCAGCCGGTCACCGATACAGAGCTGATGAGCTGGAATACAACGAGTGTTGCTGATGGCACTTACAGCATCCAGCTCTCAGTTGCCGATCTTGATGGCGACGTCACCCTGTTTACCCGGCTGGTGAATGTCAATAATTCCGGTCCGGTTGATGACAATCCGCCAATAATTTTCCTCAAACAGCCCTCCGCTTTTGCAGCAAAAAACGTGGCATTCACCGGGGGTGTCCTTGATACTGATCTGACAAACTACACATTCTCGATAACCGATTCCACGGGCACGGTCATGGCAGGGACGGGAACGGTCGCCTCTACTGCCGGGTTCACCAGCAGGGAGATCTTCACCTGGGACAGCAGAACAGCACCTGACGGTCACTACACTGCAGTATTGCGAGCAACAGATGCTGCCGGCAGAGAATCTGTGGCCAGCCATACATTCACCGTTGACAATACGTCACCTGTTGCAGATGTATATGTGCCTTCGCTTACCATCGGTTTTATCAATATATTCGGCACTGTTGATGATGCCAATATCAGTCACTACTACATGTCCATCCGCAACAGCTCAGGACAGGTTGTCGGCGGACCGGGAACGGTTCAGGTTGATACCGGGCTTCTGGGTATTCAGCTCTACACATGGGTGTACCTGGGACTGCCGCGAGGTTACTACACGATAGAATTGCATGTTGCTGATAAGGCAGGCAACACGACCAGCGACACCCTTGATGTATACATCTTCGGCCTCTAGGAGCTTAACCTGCCGGCGATGTATAATCCGTTCATTATTAGCTTGTATACGTGAGCACGACCCCTGGCGAGACCGGACCGGTTCAGTTGTTTATCGAGTTCACGAGTCGCGTATCCAACCAGTCGCCACCACTTGAGCTTTCAGAGCAGGTAACACAGCTGCAGTCCTGGTTTGATGAAACCGGGATCAGGCCGACTCAGGAAATGCTCGAGGAGGCATACGATACAGCGCGTGCCTACCACGAGGAATACATTCCGCATCCCAGACGTGCAAACCACCTTGCCCACACGCTATTTGCAGCATGCGCAACAGCTGTTGGAGTAGTGTTTAACGCACCAGAACCCTGAGACCCTATCCGGTAATCAGCACCCGGCACCACTTTCCAGTAAGAATAACGATGAAAGACAGCAGCTGAAGTCCGTCAACACCCACGTATAGAGATAAGGATCTGTTAGCCCTGGAACAGCTATACTGAAATCAGAGGGGGCTTGGGGTGTCCCCTGCAGGAGATTGAAGTCTGATCATGACGTAGAACGAACAGGTGCCTCGGCAGGATCAAGGACTATTTTCTACAGTCTCATCCGGGTCAAAAAAATCAGAAACGCGGTGCACTGACAGCGCCCGCTCTGAGCCGAAGTGGAGTTGGCGGGAGCGGTCACAGACCACAACTCAGGTAAGCTTGCCATGCTCGCTAACCCTTCGTTTGTCGAACCCAAGGGTTCTCCTGGTTTGTAAACTCCAGTCCGTACCCGACTTTGTCGGAACCGGACTGGAGTTGGCGGGAGTCGAACCCGCGACCTTCGCAATGCGAATGCGACGTTCTACCGTCTGAACTACAACCCCGTTTTTTCGCTACGATTGTACCACCGCGGGCAAACTGTTAACAGATTCCCAAGCGATCTCCGTAACCAGGCGCGTCAGATTTTGTGGATACAATCTTTACCCAACCCCGGGCAATTGTACATAATATTTTGTACACCCGTCGGATATGCCCAACCGGAGTAAGTATAAACTTTCAACACATTTACTCAGACCGCTGCAGGAGCAATTCCAGATTTTGTGATACTGCACGGGGTGTATACAAAAACTACTCATTTTGCAATCTGCTGCAGCATGACTTTTTCTATCCACATAATTCCTGAGAATGTTACCGGGGAAGATCTGTCCTTAGAACACGATCGGGATTAGCGCATCTCGGCTTCGCATAGCATTTTCTGAAAACCAAGCTGCACAAGCTCTGAGGCCTCCGAAGACAGTTTGTGTCCACTGCTCTCTGCAGCAATCAGCTGGCAGTTATGCATCATTCTGCTGATCTGCCATGAATACACGTAGGGGCAGAGAATATCATGGCGTCCATGAACGATCAGGGTGGGAATGTCAGAAATAGCCTTCATTCCATCATATATCCCCGTGTCAGCGATAAAGAAGTCATTGACCATGTAGTGCAGATAAATCTGAGCGCTCTTAACGGTATCTTCGTCGAGACTGCCGGGTTCGACATCTTCATGTGCATCTCCGACAGCCATCAGGTTATCTTCAATTCCAAATATCTGAGCTGCGGCAGCCCGCTGCTCTTCTTCACTGCCTTCTGTCACCTGTCTGTAGAGCAACTTAAGAGCCGCAAACGTGTCCAGGGAATGTTCCTTCTCAAAATCCCGCTGTGTCTCGTACAGCTCCGGTGCCATCATGGCAGCACCGCTGTCGCCGAACGCCCAGAGCGTATCCTGCCTTCGAGCCATAAAAATACTGCGCAAAATCAGCCCCAGAACGCGCTCAGGATGCTTCTGGGCATAAACAAGAGCCAGAGTTGCCCCCCAGCTCCCGCCGTACAGATACCAGCTCTCACGTCCAATCTTCTCACGCACAGCCTCGATGTCTGCTATCAGGTGCTGGGTTGTGTTGTCAGAGAGAATGTTCTCTGCTGTGCTTTCGCCGCAGCCCCGCTGATCGATCTGGATCACCTGCACACTGTCCAGGTCAAAATGTTTTACATATTTTGATTTTGAACGTGACCCGGGTCCGCCGTGCAGCATCACGACCGCCGGTCCTTTGCTGTTACCGTGGACATAGTAAGCTATTTTGTGGGTTCCAGAGGTTATGAAGTGTGGTTCCATGATATGATTATAGCGTATAAATTTCCTCCTATGTCTCAAACAGCATTAGTTACCGGAGCAAGCAAAGGTATTGGCAAAGCTATTGCTCTGCGACTTGCGCACGATGGGTTTAATATCATCGTTCACTACAATCGTTCTCAGAAGGAAGCACAGAACGTCTCTGAAGAAATCAGAAAGACAGGCAGAGAAAGCTGGATTGTGCAGGCGGACCTTGCTGATGACACTTCTGTTCGCGAAATGTTCAATACTATTGCAGATGACCATGACAGTCTCGACTTACTGGTGAACAATGCTGGCATGGATCATGCGAAGATGATTGAAGATTACACGCTAGAAGAGATGAGAGAAGTCATTGATGTTGTGCTTTTTGGAAAAATCAGCTGCACAAAACTTGCGTTACCGCTACTGAAAAAGTCTCAAAATCCGGGAATCATCAATATTGCCTCACGGATGGGCAAGGAAAAAACCATCCCCACAATCGGTGCCTATGGACCGGCGGAGGCTGGTGTAATCAAGTGGACCCAATGCTGCGCGCTGGAATTTGCACAGCACAGAATACGGGTAAACTGTGTAGCTCCCGGACTGACACGCACATCTTTGACTGAAGATATTTTCCTTGATGAATCTGACGGCGATACTGATAAAGCCGAGTCAATCTGGAACGAAATGGCAGCAAGAAACCCGAGTCACCGTGTTGGTAAACCCGATGACGTTGCTGGTGTGGTTTCATTCCTTGCATCAGATGATGCATCGTATATCAACGGCGAGACCATCGGCGTAAACGGAGGAAGTAATTTAGGTTAACTGAACTTGCAATGAAGCACTACCCCTCCTCAAATCACAAGCAGATCGACAGCGACTTCTGCGGCAGGCTGACAGAAGTTCTTAACGTTCCCGAGCAGGAGATCAGTATTGCCGTCCTGGTCGACGTATCTCACACCAAAGCCCACTATCATCAGCTGTCGCTGGAATACTACTGGCTCGAGGAAGGAGAACTGACAGTGCGTGTTGAGGATGACGAAGTTACAATGAAGGCCGGCGACATCCTGGCGATCATGCCGGGCGAGGCGCACGAGATTGTAAAGGCATCAAAGAAAAACAGACTGATCGCGATCAGCTCACCCCGGTATACGCCGGAGGATGAGTACGAGGCTTAGGTGTAACTCACTCCCCTGCGCTTCTCCATTGCCCGGACCTCCTCCTCGTTCATACCGAAGTAGTGGCCGATTTCATGCCAGACAACATTGGTGATTATGCGCTTGAGGTGTTCCTCACTCGTGGCAAAGCGCAGGATAGGTATCATGAACAGTGTGATCTTGTCAGGTAGCACACCGGCATAGCCGCTCCCACGCCGTGGCAGTGGAACGCCCTCGTAGAGGCCAAACAGCTGCCACTTATGGATCAGCCGCATCTTATGCATCTGGTATCCGGTCGGAAACTCCTCCAGTACAATTTCGACATTCTCAAGATGCCTGCGAAACTCTTCGGGTATGTCCTGCAGCGCCTCTGAGACGTACGACTCAAAAATTTCTCTGTCCATGCTACAAGTGTAGCACAGGTTATTGTTTTCAGTTTCTTCGGGCCCTGTTGTCTAATGGTGTGGCTTCATACTCCGGGGTCCCAGGGGGATTATCTGCCGGGCTCGCAACTGGAAAGTGCATTATCTTAGACAGCTCGTGATCTGGGGGTCCGGGGGCAATATCTGTCCAGGATATGCTTTATCAGGACCATATTGCCCCCGCGGGTTTTCTTTGCTTCGTTTCTTTTGACCGGTCAAAAGAAATGAAGAATGCTGAAGAGATGGGGAAAAACGACGAGATGAATGTTCTAGCAAATTTTGTCCTAGAAAGCTTAGATTTAGTATCATTTCAAAATATCAAAGACTTTATGGAAAATACGAAGCAGAATACACAGGTTTCAAAAGGACGTGCATGTTTGATATTCATAGTGGTTATCCTGGCTCTACCGTTCTGTCTCTGTACACTTTGTTTACTACCAAGCAGATTCAGACCAAACACAACCCCGGTTTCGGAGAGCATTCAAAGCACTACCACTGAACCTGAAGCACTATTAAAGCTTGAGAATTTTATCGGAAAAGATGAAGTCTTCTTTGAAAACAATTCCCAGCCCAAATTCGATGATGCGAGTATGGATGGAGATATAAAGTTCTCAGCTAAGACCGATAAGTATTCCCTCCATATCGAGTTCACATCTGACCGATCCACCTATGCTCAGGCCAGATTGGAGACACTTGAATGCTCACATGAAGACCTACCTGAAAGAATAGAAGATGCATTTATACTCACTGACATTGATGAGACTAATATAAGGAAACTTGAATCCAATCGAATTCACCGTTTTGAATACAAAGAACTCGACCTCAGTGTGTCTTGTTCAAGGTTAGACAACTCGGTCCTTCTTACTCTTATTAAAAATTAATCTCATTCCGTAAGAGATATCATACTCTGGACGTTTACTTCTGAGACAAAAGGGATACCTTTTGCTGTCAAAACAAAGTATGATCCTGCACTAATCATTTAATGAACACCAGATCAATGAATGTACGGACGATTGATCTGGGAAATCTTGGTCTGGAAGTTGGTCATTGGAGGCAGTCTGAAGATCGCACACTCCTCTACAAGTCTTTGCTTAAACAACGATTGGTGGAGGCAGTCTGAAGATTTTGTAAAACAAAATCTATTCATACTGCACTCACACCATTGTAATTGCTTGCTATGCAAGCAAACAATGGTGGAGTCGATGGGACTCGAACCCACACTCCCCACTATGCCATAGTGGTGCTTTAGCCAGTTAAGCTACGACCCCTCTGAAGACAAAGGAGAATCCTACGAAGCTTCAGCGAAGTAGGACGACCCCGTTTGCGTGAGTAATTGTACACTATCAGGCGGAAATTTTCAGCAGTAACTGCTAGCCTACCGCACCCGAACGTAGGCCTCAGGGTTTACACGTACACCGTTTAAGACCACTTCGAAGTGCAGATGTGTACCTGTGCAGTATCCGGTGCATCCCATGTACAGGATTGATTGTCCGGCAGACACGCTGTCACCGGTGCTGACACCGAACTGACGTGTTCCGTGGTAATAACGGGTCCAGATTCCGCCACCGTGATCAATCACAACATGAAAGCCTTCTCCCGCATAGCCCCAACCTGCACGGATGACACGGCCGTTACCTGCAGCATTGATCCAGCAGCCGCCTGGTTTGGCAAGATCAACACCCCCATGCCACGGAGCATACCCGCGGATATAGACGTATCCGGGACAGTTGCTCAGAGGATTGATAAATGTTCCCGAGGGGACAACGACACCAGGGTTTACCGGAGCCGAGTAGCTTGGCGAGCTTGAATACCGTGATACCGGCTTTGGTGCCGGAGGCAGCGGAATCTCTCCGCCCGGGATAAACAGCTCCATACCTTCTTCAAGCACAGGATTACGCGGGTCAAGAACATTACTGTTAAGGTCAATGATGTCAGCTACATTGCCCTTGTTTTATTGGCAATACTCTCAAGCGTATCGCCCCTCTTTACCTTGACAAAGGCGCCGTCAATGCCGGGGATACGCAGGATCTGACCGACCCTGATCGAGTCGGATGTCATGCTGTTTGCCCAGCGGATGGTTGATGATTTGATCTGGTATTTTTCTGCGATTTCCGAGAGCGTCTCGCCGGACTCCACTTTATGTTTGTAAACAGGATAGTCCGGGGTGTTGGCACTTGCCACATAGATAGTCTCGGCAGTACCGGACTGCTGGATAACGTCCTGGCGGCCAATAATACCTGATGTTGCATCAAGTCCCTGAGCTCCGGCAACCGAGATGATGTTAAGCCGGGCGGAAAGTCCCGACAGCACAGCCGTGATCGTGATCACAGACACAACAAGATGGAACGAACTGCGGTACAGCGAGCTGCGCCCCCAGAACATACGCTGGACGGCCCAGGCTTTAACATCGGCTCCAAAGCCGATAAGCACCTCGACTGCAGCAGCCCCGAATATCGAAAACTGGCGGGAACGTAAAGCTACGTAAGATGAGAACGCCGATGCAAACTCTGCCAGAACGAACCGTTTCGGTTTATTGCTGTCCGGCGACATATAAAAGGACTGATTAGGGCTTAACGCCATGGAAGTGTTGTTTCAGAAGTTATAGTGACACAAACAGAATGTTCTAGCACTACATCTTAAAAAGTGAATCTTATTCTACCACAGATTCCACTTCTGCATGCAATCACGGTATAACACAGCCCCAGCTAAGGGTTCTGCGGCATAAAGTAAACGTCACCTGTGAAGGTGACGTTCTCCGTGATTCAAAAAAAAATGAAAATTTGCGTTGCAATACAATGCACTTCTACATTACATACTCGATAGTAAAGTTAATACTTAAGGGAAATGACAAATGCATCAAAGAATCATCCAATTAGGAGTAATTGTTGTTGTATCCATCACTATCATCCTCATTTCCACTCAAAAAGAAATTTCTGCCAAAACACAGGACTACTTACCAATCACAATTCACACGTCAAGTGATGCAGAACAACGAAATGAATATTCAAATGACTCCTATATCTATAGGTATCCTGACTTTTCAGAAAATCAACTGGCAAAAGAAATTGAGAAATATCTATTAAGTTATCATAGTGCTGAGAACCACAACTATAAGGTCGAGTCACTAGAAGTGGACCGTGGATACTTCATTAGTATTGTATCCAGCCTACCGAAGTCAGTGAGTACCACTTCACACATGATCTATCCAGACTTACTTGTGATTGTAGGTCGAAACACTCAGACGGACAATTGGTTGATTGCATCTGAATATGATAAGCATTACAACCAAATTCTGGATATGCTGCCGGATACGCTATTTGATTCAAAGGAGAAAAAACATTTAAGAGTTCCAGACTTCACGGCGAGCAACGTCTCCGTAACAATACCATCTCTGCCATGGCCAGGTGCCGAATCAAGAAAGATGACTCAGGGAGTACACAGTAGCAATAGCTGCTGTCTAGACTTCGCGGTGAATGGAGGTGGTGAGGGTACGGTATACGCAGCAGATGAGGGTACAAGAATATACAGAAATGGTACCTGTGTTTTTTACAAGAAGGGAGACCACTCACTGATATATCAACACATTAACCCAACAGACATTGACAATGCCCCCGAGACTGTTGAAGCGGGTGATTACATTGGCAGGACGTCAACATCTAAAGGCTGTGGTCTGAACTTTGAAGTAAGCCATCATATACATTTTGGCATTTGGAACACAAATGCTACGGAAGGTCAGTCTATAATCGAAAGTTCACTCAACGGATGGCTTGTAAACTACTCCAATAACACAACATCACTCACAAAAGGAAACACAACACTTTATGTAAATGACCTCGTAGAAAATGATTACTTGGGTGGTAGCTGTGTCCCCCCCTCTTCTGGAGATTGGGTAATCTCTTCTGATTGCACACTTACAGGTAATTTTACGATCCACGGCGATATACACATTCAGAATAGTTCTTCATTAATAGTAACAGAGAACAGCAATATCAACTTTGATTTCATAAATAACAAAATCACGATACTATCAGGTAGCCAGCTTTACATCACAAATGGTTCAAAGATTTATTAGAAATGAGCAGAAAAATTATTATTCTTATAGTTGTGTTCACTTTAGTATCTGCATTAGTTGTTCTTATCTACTCTTTGGGACCTACTAATCCCGAAAAGAAGAATGATCCAGATCCGACAGCGACGGTTGCACCAAGCCACACAACTTCACCTCAGGAGAACAGTAAAGCAGTTAGTTTTACACTATCCCATCACTCTCTGTCAGACATTGCGGTCCGCACTGTCTCGTTTGAGACTGCCACTGAAGCAAATGTATCCGATACTTTATTTGAGAATATCGGGGGGAAGAAAGTTACATTGAACGGTACAAGCCTGACTTTCACTATTGCCGATACAGATTTGGAAACAACATTCAATTCATACGAAAAGGTTAAGGGTACAGATCTGTACAGGATAAACAAAGGTGGAGTAATACATTACAGTGACAGGATTTCCACTGATGCCAAATGCAGAGAAGGTTCATCCTTGCCCCTGAGCGCACCATGTGGATACATCACTGTTAACAACGTAAACGTCACCTGTGAAGGTGACGTTCTTATCTGCGACTCAATTGTCAGGACACTCGTTATCAGCGAGTATACTACATCTCCTCGTGCAGTGTTGCCAGGAATTCTGTATTGGATTTGGTCTTTTTCAGCCGTTCCAGCAGCAGTGCGGTTGCATCCTCATCCTTGAGCGTATCAAGCATGCGGCGCACGCGCCATGACTGGTTAAGCACCTCCGGCGAGAGCAGGCGGTCTTCGTTACGTGTGCTCGATGATTTTACGTCGATTGCCGGGTAGTAGCGCTTCTGGGCGAGTTTACGGTCAAGCTTAAGTTCCATGTTACCGGTACCCTTGAACTCTTCAAAGATCACCTCATCCATACGGCTGCCGGTTTCAACCAGCGCGGTAGCATGATGGTCAGACTTCCGCCGTCCTCAAAGTTACGTGCTGCGCCGAAAAAGCGCTTGGGCGGAAAGATGGCAACAGGGTCAAAACCTCCGGACAGCGTTCTGCCGGACGGAGGTGCAGTGATATTGTACGCACGGGCAAGCCGGGTGATGCTGTCCATAAGAATGACGACATCACGTCCCTGCTCCACCAGGCGCTTTGCACGCTCCACTGCCATTTCTGCCAGCTTGGTGTGCATCTCGGGTGCCTCGTCAAAGTTTGCTGCAACTACTTCTCCATCAACGGAACGTTCCATATCAGTGACCTCTTCTGGACGCTCACCGATCAGTACAACCATCAGGTGAACATCAGGATGGTTTGCACTGATGCCATGAGCGATCTCTTTCATCAGCCAGGTTTTACCCACCTTTGGAGGAGCAACGATCATACCACGCTGTCCTTTACCGATCGGCGAAAGCAGATCGATGAGGCGGGTCGAGAGAACATGAGCCTCTGTCTCGAGGTTCAGCAGTTCGTCGGGGAAAATTGGTGTCAGTTTATTAAATGACGGGCGGGAAAGTGCCTCATCCGGTGAGGCGTTGTTGATAGCCTCAATCCGAAGCATACTCAGGTAACGCTCACCCTCTTTGGGTGCCCGTGCCTGACCAGAGATAAAGTCTCCCTGGCGCAGGTTAAATCGTTTAATCTGTGAACCGGATACGTAGACATCGCTTGCTCCCGGCAGAAGCCGCAGAGACCGCAGTACGCCATGGCTGCCGTCGTTGATGATCTCCAGTACACCCTCCGCAAAGATATTGCCGCCGCGGCGGGTCTGTTCTTCGAGGATTTTAATAATCAGCTCAGCCTTGCCATAGTCGGAAAAGTTTTTAATCTCAAGGTTTTTGGCCAGCTTGCGCAGATCACTGATTGATTTTTCATCAAGCTCTTTAAGGGTCATCGCCTTGGCGATGCTGTCCTGGGATGTTCTGCTTTTTGCCGGTGCTGCGGGTTTTTCTGCAGCCTGTGCAGGGGCACTGGCTGGTTTGGGGTTAACATTTGAAGTTGCTTTGGGCGCAACAGGTTTGGCAGCAGTCTTTGGTTTCTTGGCTGCCTCGCTGGTCGTTTCTTTCTCTGCCATGAGAATATGAGGTGATCTAAACTAAATCAGTCTGAATTTATGCACTACCAGAATCCATTATGTGGAGATGACTGTATAGAGGTCTTTGGAAATCCTGCTTAAGTATATTCGTAAGCAAAAATTCTTGTCAAGCACACGTCAGGAAAATGGGATTTGTAGTCCTTTTTTATAAAAAGGAAGGGATCGGCACTGCCCCGACCGACCCCTATTACCGTTGCCGTAAATATACGGAAAAGTTCATAGAGACCTGTTGGGTTGACGGGTATATCCGAGAGCCCAGTTGTAAAGACCTCTAACGAGGTATGTACGCGAACCAGACCCTGGGATATACCCATCAGCACTCGTTTTTCAAGAGAACTGAACTAATTGTATCCTATAATACCGCCTCAGTCAACCCTATAGTCCCGATTTTACAGAGAAAAATTATACACTGACTACATACCCGAACCGGTATTCGGGTAACGCTGAATGCGCTTGCCTAGAAAAGCTTTACAAGATCGGAGACATAGAGCTGCTTGCCAGCTGTCTTGGGGAACGGTGCATACCCGAGCCTGGTTACCTCGTTTCTCCGCTGTTCGTCTCTGACCGCCTTACGTACCTCGCCTGTCAGCGCGACCTCACCAAAGGCGACTGTACTTTTTGGGACGGCTTTAGACTTGAGTGACGACAGGATCGCCATGATCACGGCAAGGTCGATTGCCGGGTCCTTAATCCGGATACCGCCCGCTATATTGACATAGATGTCCTTGCTGCCCAGATCGACCTTAGCGTACTTGCTGACGATCGCAGACAGCAGTTCCAGACGTGACTTCGAGATACCCTCAGCAACGCGTTTAGGGAGGCTGTAGGGCGTATTTACGAGCAGAGCCTGGACCTCGACCACGAGTGCGCGATTGCCCTCCATGATAACTCCGGGGCAGACACCGGTCCGCGGTTTTGTGCCGTCTTCGATAAAGTACTTAGACGGATCAGGAACATCAACCATACCGGCCTCGGTCATCTCAAAGATGCCGACCTCCTGTGTTGAACCGAAACGGTTTTTTAAGGAACGCAACAACCGGAATCCGCGTTTTTCATCGCCCTCCATCTGCAAGACGGCATCAACAAGATGCTCCAGAAGTTTTGGACCGGCGACTGTACCCTGTTTTGTAATATGCCCGACAATAACTGTTGCCACACCCTGCTGTTTAGCATATGTGACAAGCTTTGAGGCGACCATGCGGATCTGCGCAACGCTGCCCGGCAGACTGCTTGAGTCGTGCGAATACAGCGTCTGGATCGAATCCATCACGACCAGATCTGGTTTAAGCTCTGAGAGTTTCTGGAGAATTGCATTGATCTCAAACGCGGATACGATATGAAGGTTATCAGCCTTACCCTTAAGGATCCGTTTTGCACGCATACCGACCTGCCCTGCCGACTCTTCTGCGGAAACATACACTGATGTTTTGCCTGCCTCCGCCATCGCAGCAGTCAGCTGCAAAAGCAGCGTCGACTTGCCGATACCGGGATCACCGGATACAAGCATTACCTCTGCAGGTACAACACCGCCGCCCAGAACACGGTCCAGCTCTTCCATACCGGTGGGCATGCGCGTGATATTCTGCTGTTCAATCTCGCTGACCGAAAAACGACCTGACCTCGGACAGGCCTTCCATCACTGCCGGAAGCGATACTGTCTCTTCGTATGTTCCAAACTCTCTGCATGAGGGACACTGCCCGAGCCATTTAGTGGACTCGTGGCCGCAGTTTGAACACACATAGACACTGGAGTTTCTTGCCATGCTGATATAGTAGCACAGCACTCATGAACTTTTCCGCAATCAGATCTGTTCCCTGATCTCGATTGTGTTGCCGTTTTGTCCCGCAAGCATTTCAATGTGGCGCTCGGGACGCTTTTTACTGTAAACAAACATTGTATCAGCAACATCCGCATGAAGAATGCTTTCGGGCATCTCCGAATCGAATACCTGCCCGCCGGACATCCTCATCCCGGACAGATCAGAGCCCGTAAGGTTGCTCTCCGTGATCCTGGGCTTATCCATCACCATCTCCTGCATATTAGCGTTACGCATATCACTTCCGCTGAAGAGGGATACTGTTGCATGCGTTCGGGTAAAATTGACCATGCGCAGGTCGGATCTCACAAAGAACACAGATTTCAGCACAGCGTCAGAAAAGTCAGTCTGCACAAGATCAAGCGTTGCATTGTTATATCAGTCATTCGTACCTGCTGCATAATGCACTGGCGCATATACAAAAGCTCGGAGTCATCATTCTGACCACCGATATCCGCTGCCCTGACCGTGGCGCCACTGAAATCATGCCCCGAGATAATAAACCGTTTCAATTTGTCCGGACCAAGCCAGAGCAGCTTGCGCAAATGCCAGAAGTCCTTCTCTGAAACATACCTGCCCGGATCAAATGTTTTTTCCGGCATGTGTCCGCGTACGATATTATAGGCGACGAGGTCACGCAGCATGACCGGATCTTCTGACGCCTCAATCAAGGTTACGAGTGCCTCATTGATCAGCAGATCACTCCGCACCCCTTCAATATCTGCATCAGTGTAAGGGGGCATCTGTCCGGCTCGAGACCGAAACGCGGCAACACCCGCTGAGCGCAGCAGCCCACCTGCAGGGTCGTGACCCTCCCCGGTCAGGGGCTGTTTCAGACCGTCACCGGTAACAGCGGCAGCAAGCATATCCTGAGTTATTTTGTGAGAACGTTCCATATCGATAAATTTCTAAGCTGGTTGTTAAGATCCACTATCATACACAGTCGACAGACGCGTCAGTGCCTGCACCGCTGCAGGAGCCTGTGATTTTTCAGACAGCGGCGGACGCATTGCCTGCGTCCAGACAGAATACGGATGGCCCCCAATCTCAGTCATCCCTAGATCAACAAAGACCAGCTGCTGATCCCCGATCTCTTCGTCCTTAAATGTCTGCGCAATAATCCTGTAAGGAGACTCGGTCATTCCCCGGCTAAAATCCTCTTGAGCGAAGCGCTCAAGCTCACGGACAACCGCTTCCGACGAGACAGTCAGCTGCGCATAACGGAACCTGCCTTCAGAGAATGTCTCAGCAGTGAACATTCCATCAGGATTAATGCTGTTTCTTGAAACCTCAAAGACCGTATCGACAATACGAGATGAAAATCCTTCAGAAGGCGGTACGGCGAAAAAGTTAAGCAGCCCTGCCCTGTCCCAGAAATGCGAACTCAGCAGATTGGCAGCATGAAAACCCCAGTCATGCCTGCTTCGGGTTGTAAGTGATCTCTGAGCATCACGCTGCATATACCCGAACCTGGTCGCATATAAGGCGCCCGGTGTTTACCTGCACCCCTGCGTTCAAATCCAATTAGAAGATCAGAAGAAAACGGCTTGCCGCCGGCAAAACTCCTGAACATGGCCATAACTGTCTCATCAGGCATATACCTGATTACCTCATTTTCTCTGTGTAAAAGCAGCCTGCCATCGCCTTCTGCATAACTGTCGCTGCTGGACATCACGGGCAGACCGTCACACACCTTGAGAGCATGACCGAGCGTTTCCATCAGAGCTCGTGTCTCAGAATCGTACCCGAGCAGACTGCCTAGCAGGACAGGTCGTTCATCTTTCCTGTTCCGTTCACTCCAGATATTCTTCCCGGATCCCCATGTTCCACCGATGATCAATTGCTGGCATACCTCACGCATACTGTTGAGCTGTGCAGCCAGCTCGGGGTCGGGCAGACGCTCCGGAAATACAGGCATCTCATTCTTTCTGCGCAATCTTGGCCAGCAACCCTCAAGCGGGTCCGGCAAACCTGACTCGTACTCGTCGATCTGATGCCACAGATCCATGCCGTTAGGCGAAAAGTCTTTTGACATAACAATCTATTATATAGCTGGTATATTTTATCACATCCCGTTCAGAATATCTGTCCGGAAAATATCGGTCCGAATAGCCATTGGACACGATTGTCCACTTTGTGCTATAAACCTGCAACAGTTAGTATTCCAAATATGGAAACGAATGGCCGGCCCGATAACCCCGCAGCAGATCTTTCACGCAGGATACATGAGAATGATTTTTACACCAGTCGCTCACACGAGGCGGACATGCTCCTGTTCTCGCCATTTGGTCTTACGGTAGAACCGTTTCTGCAGGAGATGTTCCTGCGTCCGGAGACAGTTGCGCAGTTTATTACAGAAAACGAACTGAACATTCCACTTGATGCTTTTCAGCAAGGCCGGCGGGCTGTCGGAATAAAAAACGGCGAGTATGATCCAAATGCAGAAGTTCAACGGGATACCGTGCCGATGGTCATCAACTATGATGAGGATCTGTTTGCACTGCTGGCCGAGATCGCTCCTGCAGAAGATGTGGCCAGGTTGCGCAAGCGCTTTCCACCATTTGACCGCGAACTGGCGACTGCACTCGCCCACGTGACTGACCCCGAACACCCTGAGCAGCCTGGCATGATTGCCTTTAACTGCGGCGGTAACGTGTATATGAAGGCCCGCAGCGGCCGCCAGTCATGGCTGCTGGCAACACAGGGATGGCTGGACAGCGGGTACGGACCGGGAGCAGGAGGCTCACGCTTTATGAATGGAACGTCCCCTGCCCTGCTTTCACTTGAAGAGCGCATTGCAGAACGGGAGGGTTTTAAATACTCGCTGGTAATGAACACCGGCTTTAATGCAAATGAGATCGCCATCCGCACACTGCTTACCTCAGGGATCGGAATCAGAAACTATATTAATGGTGACTTTACGCCACCGGTAGCAATCCAGGCAAGATCCGGGGTGCATGCAAGTGTAGCGGTGCCGTTAAATGAAATCGCTCAGCAGGGATATCTGGCGGATAAAAAACAGACAGGTGTAAAGCCTTACTTTGACCCGCAGAACCCCGAGACTCTCGTCCCCGTACTGGCAAAACTTGCAGAAGCACCGGTCGCAGAGCGGGTTGTATTTGTTAACGGAGTTGGCAGCACTGACGGGGTTACATACGACCTCAGACGCATTCAGGAAATCTGCAGGGAATATGGCGCGCTGCTCTACGTTGATGATGCACATGGCGGATTTACCCTTGGCAGAAACGCCGAAGGTATCTGCGAGTATCTGGGCCTGCCGGAACCTCCTGATTTCTACTTCACTACATTCAGCAAATCCGCTGAGAATGAAGGTGGTGCGCTGTATACAAACCACGAGGGATTTGTAGAGGCCTTTAAATACCAGGCGACGAGCATCTATACCGCTGCCTCAACCCCACAGAAACTGGAGATGATCCATGCTAAGCTTGATTATCTTGATGCCTATCCCGAAGGAGCCGGAGACGCTCTGGCAAAAAAAGGCGCTGCGCCTGCATGCCTCGCTTGAACGTGCCGGCGTCAGCATCTCTGCGACAAACCCGGAGACGCCAATTCTTTCTCTCGAAGTGGGGGGCGAAAATATTAAAGGCTATCTGGACTGGTATAAGCTGTTGTCCGAGTACGGTGTATACACAAACTTCTTCCCGGTGGAGACATCAGGTAAAAACAAATCAATCCTGCGACTCAGCATCTCATCAAACTTTTCGAGCCGAGTAATCGATATCATTGCCGCACGTGTGATTCAGTGGAGCCGCGATGTAAACGGACAGCCGCAGCTGTCGCGTGCAGAACTCGCAACAGCGCTTGATATTCCTGAATGGGAGGTTGAAGACCTGATGATCCCGGCTGTGACGCAGCCTGATGAGACCATCTAGGGTACACAGAAGCAACAGCGTACCGGCAGGGGCCAGGAAAGGGCCGCCAGTAGGGATTTCCAATCCCCTGCCGGTCAGTTCCTGCAAATGTGCACCCTGATTTCAGTTACGACTTGAGCTGCTGAAGAGTCAGTATTACTCTCCAGTCATCCTCGATCCCATACATGGGCAGGATGATGTCGCCAGGCTGCATTGAGAGCAGCTCGGGGTTCGACGCAATAAAGTTTACTGTGACATGATAATCCTCATAGAGGATCCATGTGTCACCGATCATTAAGACCGGTTCAGGCGGAAGCCATCCTTCACAGACCAGCTTTGAGTTGCGCAAGAACCTTTCGGTGCCATCCCGGTAGATGATTCTGTCCGGTATGGTGTGCCCGAGCTGGTCGGACCGCATGCCAACATACTGCATGAGCAGCTCCTCGTCATGCATCAGCGCGACGGTTTCCATGAACTGCTTATAATCCTCAGCCGAGACACGCGTGCTGTCCATAAGACGCACGGAGCCCGACATCTGGTTTGGATGCAGCAGCCCCCGGGTATCAAGCGAGTAACCGAACTGGAAGTGCTGAAGCAGTTCGGTATCGATTCCCGGCGCGTTGTCAAAGAGCAGGTGGTACTCTTTGACCATGCCGTTTCGATGCCCAAACCAGCAGACGGCCTGGTTGACCGTCGATCGTGACTGGTAGATCCAGTCAAGCTGCCGGTAGAACAGGCTCTTCGGCATGTTCCGTCCACGGACGGTTAAGTAGGAGGTGAAAAGCGACTTCAACGCAGACATCAATGTGTCCTCCATTGCAGGTGCAGGGCATGGTTCCAGATTGACCGTGTTGCACCCCAGCACGCGTAACAGCCGGGGATATTCACACAGGGGCTATTGTTATACACATATGGCTGCGAAAAAGCGCAGAGATATGTATACAATCCTCGCGTAGTGGGATACAACAAGGTCTGCTGTTGCTTCTGTTGTAAAAGAACGGCCAGGCCAAGATGGCACTGGTATGCATCCAGTATATCATACTATAGGATAACTACATAGCGGGACATACTCCTGCACAAGGGTATCTGTCTGCAGATGTGTTCAGAATCAGAAGCGTTTCGTGAGAGCGTCTGATCCTATTCGTTAAACTTTACTCCCTCGCCGTCCTTTACCACGCGGACAAATACAGGATCGCTGTGACGGTCTTTTGCTGTCAGACCTTTTTCGATGATCCAGTCAGCCAACGGGTTTTCGATCATCTCCTGCAGTTTGCGCCGGATGTTTCTGGCACCGTACTCCTTGCTGAAGCCTTTTTCGGCAATCAGCGAAACGACACCTGGTGTCGCGACAACCTGCACACCGCGCTGTTTGAGGCGTCTGTTGATCTCATCGAGCAGGATCTTGGTGATCTTTTTACTGTCGCTGTCATCCAGACCGCGAAACACTATTGTTTCGTCGATACGGTTTACAAACTCTGGCGGCAGTGTTTCTTTAAGCTCCTCGAGCACGGTCTCTTGAAGGCGCTCGTATGCTTTATCAAGCTTTGATCCTGACTGTTCCTCATCTTCGATACCAAATCCCAGCACACCGTCGGTGCCGATCTCTGATGCACCGATATTGCTTGTGAGAATAATGATACTGTTTTTAAAGTTGACCTTGCGACCTTTGCCGTCCTGCAGATGACCCTCTTCAAGCACCTGCAGCAGAATGTTTACCATGTCAGGATGGGCCTTTTCGATTTCGTCAAAGAGGACGACCGAGTATGGCCTGCGTTTGATCTGCTCAGTCAGCTGACCGCCTTCCTGAAAACCGACGTATCCAGGCGGCGAACCGATCAGCTTGCTGACGCTGTGCTGTTCCATGAACTCGCTCATATCAACCTGGATCAGCGCGTCCTCATCACCAAACATGGTCCTAGCAATCTCTTTTGCGCTCTCGGTCTTACCGACACCGGTCGGACCAAGAAACAGAAAACTTGCCATCGGCCTGTGCTCGTCTGAGATACCCACCCGGGCACGTTTGAGCGCAGCTGCAATCTTTCTGATCGCGTCATCCTGTCCGATTATCCTCCTGGACAGGTTTTTCTCAAGGTCCTGCAGTGAGCGGATGTCGTCACTGGTCATGGTTGTAACCGGGATCTTACTCCACGATGAAATAACTTTACGGATATCTTCGACGTCGACAACATGCTTTTTACTGTTTGAGCCGCGCGGGCTGCAAGCTTTTTCAGCTTACCTGCCAGCTGCTTTTCCTCCTTGCGAAGCTCTGCAGCCTTGTCAAAATCACCCGAATCGATTGCCTTGTCTTTTTCGTCGGTCAGCTCCTTCATACGCTTGCGAACGTCAACAACGCTGCCACCCTTTTTTTCCAGAGCGATCTTTTTTGCGGACGCCGCCTCGTCAATGACATCAATTGCCTTGTCCGGCAAATACTTATTAGTGATGTAACGGTCCGCAAGCAGCACCGCCTCTTCGATCGCAAAATCTGTGATCCTGACAGAATGGAACTCTTCAAATTCGGGGCGCAGCATCTCAAGCACCCTGATAGCGTCGTCTGCCGAAATCTCGTCCACACGCACCGGCTGAAAACGCCTGGCAAGCGCATCATCCTCTTCAAAATACTTCTGGTATTCATCCCAGGTGGTGGCCCCGATCACACGCAGGTCACCGTTTGTAAGGTACGGCTTAAGGATATTGGCAATATCCATTGAGTTGCCCGAACCGGCAGCACCGGCACCGACGATCATATGGATTTCGTCAATAAACATAATCAGGTCTTTATCCTCAGCCATCTCACTGACGATGCCCAGCAGGCGTTCCTCAACATCTCCGCGGATTTTACTGCCTGCGATGATTGCTGACAGGTCAAGCTGTACAACTTTTTTATTTTTAAATGATTTAGGAACGTCCCCGCTAATAATTCTTTGCACAAAACCTTCAACGATCGCTGTCTTACCGACACCTGCCTCACCGACAAGTATCGGATTGTTCTTGGTGCGGCGGGACAGAATATGGATCAGACGCTCTATCTCTTCTTCGCGTCCCCAGACCTTAAGAAACTTGCCCTGCTCGGCCATTTCGTTCATATCGCGGGCAAAGTAGCTCAGACTTGACTGCTGTTCTTCCTCCTCCTGCTGCTCAGCAACTTTTGAGAATATTCCGGGCTGATAGATGCCAAAGTTAAGGATGGACTGCCTGACAAAGTCAAAGCTGAAGCCCATCTCGGCGAGGTCTCGCACAAAATCGAGATCGTCCTGACGCAGGATGGCAAGCAGCATATGTTCTGTACCGACATAGACATGATTAAGTTCGCTGGCCAGTAGAAAACTGTTTGTCAGCAGCTGTTTAGCGTCCTCTCCAAACGCCACCTCGGCAGGGTCACCGGCCTCGTGATAGCCGTCCATCATACCGGCCTTTGTTGCATCAAGATCAACGCCAAGTTTTTCAAGCAGACGGGCTGCAATGTTCTGGCGATGATCAAGAATACCCAGAAAAATGTCCTTGGCGTTCAACATTTTACCGCCGCGCTGATGTGCCAGCTCAAAAGATTTGATCAGTACTTCGGACAGGTTACGACTGATTCTGCCGAGTCCTTTGATGTTGTTGTTTTCCTGATTTTGATCCATAGAAAATGTGGTTGGTAGTACGGGTATTTTAGCACAGCGACGTGGGCGACTGCTAAGAGGCTGCAGTCTGGTGCACCTGATTATCACTGTATAACAAAGCAATGCACCTGTACAAAATTTTACCGAAAATACATGCAAACAAAACGCTCCCGGATTAACGGGAGCGCTTGCAGCTTCAAGACACGTTTTACTCGCTGTCTTTTTTATCAGCTTCAGTCTCGCCGTCCTCATCGAGGTATTCAGAGAGACGTGCCATTTCAGGAGAAACGGTCGACTCTGAAACGCTCTCAGCAACGGGCTGAGGTGAAGATGAGTTAACGCGTTTAAGGCTGAGACCGAGGTGGCGTTCCTCCCTGGACATCGAGATGATCTCCAGTTCGTACTCTTTGCCTACCTCAACAATCTTTCCGGGGTCCTTGACCAGTTTGTCCGAAAGCTCCGAGATGTGAATCAGACCGTTCAGGCCATCTTCAACGCGGACAAAGGCACCGTAATCAACAATCTTGGTGACTTCGCCGGTAACGCGCTGACCGACTTTGAACTTCTTGATAATCTCATCCCACGGGTCCTTCTGGAGGCGTTTAATGGAGTAAGCGATACGCTTTCCGCCATTATCAACACCGATAAGCTGCACCTTGACCTTGTCGCCGACCTTATGGAAGTCAGCAGGGTTGGTGACCTTATCCCACGAGATTTCTGACAGATGCACAAGACCTTCGAGGCCTTCTGCATTGACAAACAGACCAAACGGAGCAATACCGGTAACCTCTCCTTCGAGCACATCACCGACATTAACCTTTTCAAGCGTTTCTTCGCGCTTTTCGGGGTCGATATCATTGGTGACCTGCTTTTCAGAGAAGATGACTCGGTTCTTCTCACGGTCGATCTCGATAACTTTAACCTCAAGCTCCGTGCCGATAAGTTCTGCAAGCTTGGCCTGCAGTTCCTTACCTGCCTCCTCCTTGCTTGAATATCCTCCAAGCGGGAAGATGCGGGCATTGTCCAGCTGAGATGTCGGTACAAATCCGCGCAGTCCGCCGCCGATGTTAACAATAACACCACCGGTGTTAGCCTCAATCACGGTAACATCGATTGATTCATCGTTGTCCTGTGACTGTTGCAGGTCAAACCACTTACGTGCTGTACCTGTTCTGCGGATTGAGAGTTCTGTCTGTCCCAGCTCGTTTTCGCCTTTGATGACATACACAAGTACTTCATCGCCGACTTTTTTTGTTCAGCTTTTCGCCTTCAAGCTTCATTTCCTTACCGGAAACGACACCTTCAGCACGACCGCCGATGTCCACGAGCATTTCTCCCTTTGAGATTGCGACAATGTCGCCTTTGATGATCTGTCCGCGCTCGAATGTCCGGGGCGGATTTTCAAGACCATCCATATACTCTGCAAGTTGTGCCTGCAGATCAACGTTTTTCGTTGCCATATATGTGAAAAACCTTATCTGTGGATTTTTCCTTTACAGGAAAGAGATAAAGTCCTTTCGTGGCTGTATTATACCATAACTGCCGGCGGCAACAATCCGCGATCAGATATTCACCATATGCTGATGGAATCTTTGCAACACAGGCTGATCAACTGTTCACAGATACTCCTCTATTGTTCAATTATTCACCACATTCTCGTTCGTTCATTTTTACTCCGGCAAAAGATTCCATACACAGCATGTTGCGTAAGAGATGTCTGCAGCAAAGGCAGATCCGGACCACAAAGTCGCCGATATACTCGCAGACAGGCACAACCGGAATCGTTACGAAACAGAAAGAGTCTGAGTACCTGCATCAGCTAAAGGACGCACCAGGCATACAGTGCGCGGGGAAAATACAGAAATGTGTCATCCTCAAAAAGGAAATTTACGCTGAAGCACTGCGGCACCGGGATTTTAGGGCAGAACCAGGAGTTTCTTTATACAAAGCAGCGGCATGTCTCCGATCAGGACATTTTGGTCGACATGTCCCCTGTCCGGTTCATCCGTTTATCAATCTTTTTCATCAGATAATCAATCAGGTCCATCATGCCCTTTCTGCTGCGGGGATCAAGGTTGAGACGTTCAATACCCGATTTAAACTTGAGGAGTCCCTCTTTAGCGAGAAAGAAGTCTGTTCCGTAGTCCATATTTTCTTCCCCGTAGGTCTCATTAAGTGCCTCACCAACAATGGCCAGATTGGCAATACGTTCTTTTGTTTCAGCATCGGGCTCAACAAGCTTTGACCGCTGCTGCTGCTCAAACGGGTCTACAAGGGGTTTATTGGGATCTAGCGTCATGATTGTGATTGATAATTACTTCATCATACGTGATCCCTTAGTAGCGAGGCAACTGCATGATATAATCACTATTCACTATGGAACTAGTCCAACACAAAATCAACGGTCTGATCGGATGGACGGAAGCTGATGAAGCTGCTCACCGTTCAGTACGTGCACATTCAGTTATGCTGGACCTGCTCGATCGCAGGAAGCGTGATGAGATATTCGCCTCTGCTCCTGGTGTCATGGATGACATAGACTCTCTGACAGGATCATACAACTATTACCTTGCTGTCTCGGGTGCATATGAACTTGCCTGCTACCACAGAAATGATCTCAACGATATGGAAACACAGATGGCAGGTATAACAGATTATCCGGACAGCAGTCTGCCTCCTGTGGCAAGACAAAAGGACAGCAAAGGCTACCACTATGCATCGGCTGCCTTTGTCAAAATCCCGGAACATCCGGACGCCCCGCTGCTCTGGTCGCGTCTGCTGCATTTTCCGGACGGCAGCCATCCGTTTCGGCCCTATGCTGCTGTCACATTTATCAATCAGAATGCCTCATTTGTAACCAGAAATCATGGACAACCCTCCGAGACAGATAAACTGGCGTTTATCAGGGGTATGATCGATATGGGCAAGCTCCTGAATCTATACCACGATGAGGGTCTGTTGATGACAGGCAGACAGTTTGACAGCCTGAGGTTTCAGAGCATACCGTATAATGTTGTTTCACCTGATGCCGCATTTTATCAGTACAGAAATCCGGCAAATAACTTGATATGAACGAAACCGGACCGCTGACAACAACGCCGGAAGTGCCCGACTATGCCGTTGCATCATTTATTGCAGGTCTAAAATGCAGGGAAACCCTTCTCGGGAAGCATTTCGGTGACCGCGATTATGTCGTGCAGGCACCGGAATAAATATAAGATATCTCACAGCATCTGCAGCGCTAGAACTGAAGCGCTTTGCTCGCAGCGAACCCACGATGGCGGGTCTCATCATGGCAGCAACACCTGGACAACCGTTTGCCCGTGCAGTGCTGATCCCCATGCCGGATCAGTACCAGCTGCCTGGAAGTTTCGCCACCGGCATTGTTCTTAACACATATGCGCATGCGGCAAGAGCATATCGCATACCCGAAAGTGCTGATGCGGTTAGCATGATAACCGCTCTGACAGAACTGGGCGAACACCTGTACGAACATCATGATGCCGGTCGTCTGGTTACAGGGCAATATCTGCCACTGCTGCAACTGCAGCATCCAGATCTGATAGCTTCAGCTGCCGGACACTAGAACTGCATGTGTTGCGTAGGCTGACGCGAAGGTTTACACTCTAACCAGAACGTTACAGAATTTCGGTTCAAAATGTACAGTCTGCTGATTAAGTTCAAAAACCCAGATGTTGAGAGATGGACCTCCTGGAACAGGAACACGTTCTCAATGCGCAATTCAATGGGATTGATCTCGGTCACAGTCTTCAAAGATCAGTTGCATGAAGGGGTTTACTATGCACTCTCTAACTGGCACAGCAGACATCAGTTAAAGGAATATCTAAGTGATCCTCAGGTTAATCGCGACATTCTTGGTAGTCCTGATATCGAATGGTACACAGAGCTTGAGCATGACAGCGAGAAAAGTATTCCGGAAACTCCTGTTGTCGAGTCCCCGGACGAAAACAAACCAGCTGACTCCTAATCAACACCATCAAGTGAGCGGATAACGACGGATTGTGTCTTCAGTTCGTGCTGTACGATTACCTCGTCAGCTTCAACAAACGCACTGTAGCTATCCACATCGGTAAAGAGCCCCAAAACCGACTCCCTGGAGCTGATTAAATCTGAATTCCCCGATATAAACTCCTGATAACTGGACCAGTCATAGTTTTTGAATGCATCTCTGGAGCCAAAATACTCCGTCGGATTTCGATGAATATAACGGGAAAGAATCATCAGCTGACTGCTTGAATCAACAACTACAGACTTGTATCTCCCCTGGAAAATCCTGCCAACATAGCCATATCTGTACATGATGTATCGTGAATGTCCAATAGTCAGCCTCTGCATCATTTTAGTGAGAGATACTTCGTCAGGAATACGCAACAGAAAGTGGAAATGATTAGGTAATAGACAGTAATGGATTATTTGTACATTTGCCTCTGCCGCGTATATTGCCGCCTTGGAGATAAAACGTCGATAATCCGAAGCCGCAAAGAATATCAGCTCTTTCTTGCTGCCTCTGTTGAAAACATGCACTAAGCAGCCGGGATACAGTCCTCTTTTAGACATTGCTGGAATGTAAAACCTGATTATAGAAACCTATTATTAACTGAATCTTAAAGTGTCACTCAGAAGTGTGTTTTTGAACGCTTCTCGTTGCTTTGCGTGACTAATGCGCCCCCTGCGCCCCACCCCCGAATGCTATTCGCGGCGTTACGATTTGCAGCAGGGACGCTTATCCACATGTCGGACATTTTCAGATGATTTTTGCACCTAAATATCAGTTACATAAACACAGTTTGCACGTATCTGCTAGGTGACAACGCTACTGCTCACATGACAGAAACTAATCAGGGTACCCCTGTTCAACAGACAACCAGAGAATCGTTCATTATCAGGTCGCCTCAGGAACTGAGTACAGAGACGATGCACAATCTTCAGTCACACCTGATCCGAACAGCCTTGAGAATGACCGCGCAGACTGACCTGCAGCTCATTGACACGGGAGAGCTCGAGGATACACTGACCGGACGCCGGCAGGTATTCTCCGAAAGCCTCACCCTGGTAAGCTCTGCCCTCAACCGGGACCGGGCATCTGTACTCGAGATCTATGCCGATGAATACGGAAACCACGCCCGCATTATTTACGAGTCGGTCAGAAGTGATAATACGCACCTGACTTCTGAACAGGTAATTCTGCCCGACGTCGGATCTATTCTCAGCCAAGCCCAGAGCCAGTCTTTACGATCAGGGATGCTGCATATGGATCGCCTGGACGAACATACCCATGCGCTACTTGGTGCTGCGGCTCCCGGACGCGAGGTTCCCCAGTCGCTGACGGTGTATCCTGTTCCCGGGACCAGACCGGGACGGTTTCTTGTGCTTGAATCATATACTCAGCAGGTCATGCTCGACCCTGATGACCAGGAAGATGCAGTTAACGCCTCAATCCTGATAACTGAGCCGCTTGCTCTGATGATGAATATTCTGGATCAGCATAAGGACCACATGGCTGCCAGAACTGATGCCGCCAGGCTGAGGCAGCAGGTGGCACAGATGCACCGGATGCTTGAAGAACACAGGATTGGCTGGCACGATGTTAAGAACCTGCTCAGTTCAACAACTCTACTTAATTACTTTCTTGAACGTACCGGCAACTCTCCCGAAGCATTGCGCTCGGGGCTTGCTGAGATGCAGTGGGTTATGCAGTCAATGCAGATTATTACAGAGGATATACGTTCCACTGATACGCTTGGGGAACCGGAGCTGAAGCTGACAGATTTTGATCTGAAGGCAATGCTGACCAGCACCGGAAACATCTTCGGAACGATGCGCAGGACCGAACGAAGCGGACACCAGATCGACTCCCGGATTGAGCTGCCGGATGGCTTTACCGTACATGCAGACAAGAGACGTGTGATGACAGCAGTATTTAATCTGCTCAACAATGCAATCGGTCATACAAAAGACGGAGGAAGGATCTCTCTCAGTGCCAGAACAATCGACGGGCTGAACAATCAGATCCTGATCGCCGTAACAAACGAAGGAAACCACTTTGATGAGGTTATCTGGCAGAAACTGATGGCTGGAGAACGCGTATCCACGCGACGATCATCAGGGAGAGGAATACACTCCGTCCAGCAGGTCGTCTCGATGCACGGCGGGAGCATGTTTATGATGAACCATGAAAACCCGAACAGGGTCAGTGTAGGATTTCGCATCCCGGTGAAGACATAGACAACCGGATCTGCACACAAAGATTGTCCGCTTTCCACCCGTTGAGGGATATTCACCTTCTGCTGTATGTGTCGGGGTTGTATTTCTGAAAATATTCCCCTATCGCGTATAATCCGCTATGGAATATTTTAATCGCGCGCTTGACTGGTGGCGCAGAAAGCAGAACAGCGAGGAGCAAAACGGAGCTGCAGATGATCTTGCCTGCATGGTCATCTACCGCAATGCTTTATCAGCATATAAAGACCTGGTACAGCTGACAGCTGCAGATGATATAGACAGGCTTGATGCCACCACCGGAATAAGCAACCGGATACTCCTGCAGCAGGCTATACATGACCTGCTCCAGCCTGATGGAATAGTCATACCGGTCATGGTTCGCAGCGGACGCGGGAACACCTTTGCCGCGAGCGCAATTGCAGAACTTTACCCTGATGAATCAATGAGTGTGCCTCCAGTACAAGCACTTCTGCTCCACTGCAACAGTGAGGCTGATTCTGTCAGGCTCACAGAAGGAATGACACAGCCGGATGCGACATCGTTTGTCTGGGCGCTCATCGACGCAGGCAGATTTATGTATCTTTTTGAAGAGAATACACTGATCCGCAGGTCAGACTACATAGCTATGCGTAATGAAACCTAGCAGCTCAGCATGCAATCCTGCAGTAAGCACGCACGTGTGAAGATAGGGAGGAGTATTCTGTTATTGCAAGGTGTATAATCCGGGAAATACAGATTACTCTTCATATCCATGAGCACAGTCACCATCGACAAAGAAAATGCAAAAGCCTGGCTTGGCCTGTCCTACCCCGAAATGATAATGAATCTCAGCGTGATCCCTGGTCTGATCGGTTTCTTCAGCCCGCAGCCATGGATGTCTGTGCTGTTTGGCATCGCATTTGTGATGCAGGCTGTCAGCATGTATCTCTACCTGTTCCGCTACAAGTCAAAGTCAAGCAAAACAACCTTCCTGCTCAATAAAATCGGGAACGTGGTTTCAATTGTCTTTATCTGGGGATTGATGCTGTTTAGGCTGCTGAGTGTCTGATAAATTAAGACAAGCCCTCTTGCACCTTCCTGAATTCAGATTCAGGAATATTCCTGCAGATCCCCTGTTTCCATTATCGTCCTTGTGACGAACGTCAGGAATTTCTGCGAATGTAACACGCGAGTCTTGCACTGCGAGGTCACTGCCGGATTCATTAAAAGCTCTGGACCATATAGCTATTGAAGAAGTACCTTGTTTAGTCTGTGGACAGAAAACATCATTGGAGATCTCCTAGACTGGTGACAATATGACCTATCCTTCTTCGCTTAAAGCTTCGAAGGACTTCGCCAGTGGATTCCTCTCCTGTACAGGGTCATTGCCAGATTCAAAAAAGCTGGCATACGCCAGGATCGGCAATAACCTTGTTTTTCTATTTGGGCAATAAAAAAGCACTTACAAGAAGTGCTTTTTTGAATCTGGCGATGACCTATCTTCCCGCCCAGTCGCCCGGAAAGTATTGTCGGCGCTGCGATGTTTCACTTCTCTGTTCGGGATGGTAAGAGGTGGTTCCACCGCGCTAGAATCACCAGACTGCAGGATCTGACACGCAGATACTGCTGTCTGCTGACTTTTACAATTGAATAGAACTGAACACTGAACAACATTAGTCCGTGGAGGGCAATCTGTTTTTTTTGTTAGAACGTTTTAGAATGTTCGGCAAGAACATTCACACAATAGACTTTTTCTAAGCTTACGTTCTATTAGTTTCTCCTCGGCTACACACATCACTGTGCTTACACCTGGAGCCTATATACCCTGTAATCTAGCAGGGGAACTTAAAAGAGTCCTCATCTTGGGCCTGGCTTCACGCTTATATGCTTTCAGCGTTTATCCAAATAGCAACGTAGCTACCCAGCGGTGCCCTTGGTAGGACAACTGGTTCACCAGAGGTTACCTCACCTTGATCCTCTCGTACTGAAAGTCAATTCCCTCAAGACTCTAACGCCCACACCGGATAGAGACCAACCTGACTCACGTCGGTTTGAACCCAGCTCGCGTGCCGCTTTAATGGGCGAACAGCCCAACCCTTGGGAGCTTCTCCACCCCCAGGATGCGACGAGCCGACATCGAGGTGCCGAACCTTGCCGTCGCTATGAACGCTTGGGCAAGACCAGCCTGTTATCCCCGGGGTAACTTTTATCCTTTAAACAAAAGCGCTTCCACACGCCACTTAAGGGTCACTATGCCCCACTTTCGTGACTGCTCGACCTGTCAGTCTTGCAGTAAAGCCGACTTATACCATTATGCTCTTCAGCTGATTTCCATCCAGCTTGAGTCGACCTTTGGAATCTTACGTTACTTTTTAGTAAGAAACCGCCCCAGTCAAACTGCCTACCAGACACTGTCTTCAGAACCGGATTACGGTTTGAATTAGAAATAGCATAGCTTTAGGGAGGTGTTACATTGACGACTCCGCCCCGCCTGACGACGAGACTTCAAAGTCTCCCTCCTACGCTCTACAAAAGGAACGCTATCCCAATGCCAAGCTGCAGTAAAGATCCCGGGGTCTTTTTGTCCTGGTGCGGGTAGGCAGCATCTTCACTGCCATTTCAATGTTCGCCGAGCCCCTCGTTGAGACAGTGCCCAACTCGTTACGCCATTCGTGCGGGACGCCTATTAAGCGCCGAGGAACTTCGCTACCTTAGGACCGTTATAGTTACAGCCGCCATTGACCAGGACTTGAGTCAGAGGCTTCTCCCGAAGGATAACCCCCTCCCTTAATCTTCTGGCATTGGGCAGGCGTCAGCCCCTATACGTCAGCTTGCGCTTTTGCAGGGACCTGTGTTTTTGTTAAACAGTCGATTGGGCTATTTATCTGCGCCCTGCCGAAGCAGGGACCCCTTCTCCCGAAGTTACGGGGTTAATTTGCCGAATTCCTTAACGAGGGATCACTCGTACACCTCGGTATACTCTACCAGAGTACCAGTGTCGGTTTGCGGTACGGTCACACAGTAATCTCACATAGAGGTTTTTCTTGCGCGAAGAATATTCAAAATTGCCGCCTCCCGTAGGATTTGACTTTTCGTAACAACTCGCGTTAACGGTCTGCCGGATTTACCTAACAGACCTGGCTTGCTGCTTGAATGCCCACCTGTGGACACTCTGAAATCTCCTTCCCGGTCTCCCCATAGTTGATAACGATTACTGAGCGGTTCAGGAATATTAACCTGATGTCCATCGCCTACGCCTTTCGGCCTCGGCTTAGGACCGACTAACCCTTGGATGACTGACATGGCCAAGGAAACCTTACTCATCCGGTGTCCAGGGTTTTCACCTGGATTACGCTACTCATGCCTGCATTCTCACTTGTGTGCGTTCCAGTAAGCCTTACAGCTACGCCTTCAACACACACACAACGCTCTCCTACCATCCGCCATAGGCGGATTCATTGCTTCGGTACTATGCTTGAGCCCCGTTAAATTATCGGCGCAAAACCTCTAGACCAGTGAGCTGTTACGCACTCTTTAAAGGATTGCTGCCTCTAAGCAAACCTCCTGGCTGTTTAAGAAATCTCACATCCTTTACCACTTAGCATAGATTTAGGGACCTTAGCAGATGATCTGGGCTGTTTCCCTTTCGACCAATGGAACTTATCTCCCATAGTCTAACTCCTGTTGTTACACACACGGCATTCGGAGTTTGAGAAGATGCAGTAAGGCCGAAGCCCCCCACGATCCAATCAGTGCTCTACCTCCGTGTGCTACGAAACAAGGCCAACCCTAAAGTTGTTTCGGAGAGAACCAGCTATATCCGAGTTCGATAGGCGTGTAACCTCTAACCACAAGTCATCCGAAAATTTTGAAACATTTACCGGTTCGGTCCTCCCTCTGTATTTCTACAGAGTTCAACCTGCTCATGGTTAGCTCACTCGGTTTCGGGTTTATTACGCACCATTATATGGTCGCCCTTTCAGACTCGGTTTCCCTATGGCTACACTGCTTAACAGCTTAACCAACGGTACGTAATAACTCGCAGGCTCATTCTTCAATAGGCACGCCGTCATCCCCCTAAGAGGACTCCGACTGCTTGTAAGTATATGGTTTCAGATTCTATTTCACTCCCCTAACAGGGGTTCTTTTCACCTTTCCCTCACGGTACTTGTTCACTATCGGTCACAAAAAGTATTTAGCCTTACCGGGTGGTTCCGGCGGATTCTCACGGGATTACTCCTAGACCGTGATACTCAGGAAATCAACTGACAAGTCCTGAAATTTTTACATACGGGACTATTACCCTCTATGGTCCGGCTTTCCAACCGTATTCTGTTAACAACAGGATTTGTAACTTGTCTCGGTACTCAGTAGCATACCGACGCTGATACCTACAACCCTCCACTGCAAACCGTCCCTACTGGGATGGATTGATAACCTCCGCCGCAAAGCGGCATTGGAAATCGCTCCCTACCTGTGGAGTTTGGGCTCTTCCCATTTCGCTCGCCACTACTCAGGGAATAACAAAACTTTTGTCTCTTTTCTTCCGGTTACTGAGATGTTTCAGTTCACCGGCTTACCTTACGTATGCATATGTGTTCTGCATACGATGATCCAGTTTGACCTGGAACGGGTTTCCCCATTCGGAAATCCCCGGATTAAAGCGCTTGTTGACAGCTATCCGAGGCTTATCGCAGCCTGCCGCGTCCTTCATCGGCTTTTTGTGCCAAGGCATTCACCATATACTCTTAGTAGCTTCTAAAAAAGTCTATTTTTTACTCGTTCTCGACTAACATCTAACCTACATACAAAAAACAAAAAGACACCTCCACGAACGAATATCGTTCGTGTCAGTTCTATTCAATTATCAAAGAGCACACTAATCTGCAGTGATTACTGTGTCAAAAAAAATCTGATCAGTTACCCGTCAGACAGTGCATTGAGATTTGGTAGTGGTTTGTGTCGTCTGTCTAGCGACAGAGAGCTTGTATGACAAACATACCGAATGTGAAAGAATAATACCACAGGGGAACGCTTGCGTACAACACCCTCAGGCGGAAAATTGCAGAATATTTACAGCCCGATTCAGTATCCCTGAGGATGCTGCGGCGAAGCGGGTGCGGGCTGCGCCGGAGGCTGGATCGGTTGCTGTCCAAGGCTCCCGCCCAGCGACAGTTTTGGTGCGAAGGTATCCTCAAGTCCACCGGTACGTGGTGCCGCCTGGTCTACCACATTTATATGCCGGTTTGTGCCGGTTGCATCAGTGTCGGGATCTGACTGCTGCTGATCCGTAAGGGTTGCGGTATCAGGTTGTGCGGATGGCGTGCTCATGTCAGTATTGGTTTGTAACAACTGCGTCTCGGCCGGAGCTGAGCCGTTCAAGGTTCCATTTTTTGCAAGATTCTCAAGTTCAGAGTGCGTGAGCACCGGTTTCCCTGAAAGTTGGTTAACCTGCTGCTGCAGACGGACAATATCCGGTCCGATCTCTTTCATAAGCTCAATAAGTTCTCTACCAAGCTTGTCCTCTTCAGGGTTGGCAGTTTCAAGTTTTGCAAAATAATCCTCAAGCTTCTGTCTTTTGGCAGCCTCCAGTCCAGGCAGGTAGTCTTCGTACAGTGATTCAATAAAGTCAGTGCGAATCGAAGCCAGATCATTAATCACTGCTTCTTCACCAAGTATCTGCTTCACTTCAGTGAAACGTACATCCGACTTAAGTTCATGTGTAATGTCATCGCTTTCGATCAGCTGCTCTGCGTATTCCTCATCGACTCCTCGCTGAATAAGCGTCTGACCTGCAAACAACTGCTGAGCTCTGGCAATCAGCCACTCGATCTCAGCATATTTATCCCCAGCTTCAGGGTCTTCCAGCCCGGTAAGCAGTTGAAGAACGTACTCATCAAGATACTGTTTATTTATCATTGCTATATTCCTCCCACATTATTATTGTTAGTTCTCCCGGTCATATCAAACAGCTGCTGCAGCTTATCAATATTGCCAAGGGCGTACTGAATCTGCTCTGCCATACGCTGCTGCTGTTCATCAGTAAGTGGTGGCCTGGCGCCCTGAATCATAATATCCTGGAGTCCTTTAGCCATAGCGGCATATCGCTGAAGTTCCGCTTTTGCACGATCAGCAGCAATAGCCATGTATTCACGTCTGATCTTTGCAATATCGACATTACGCTGATCTGCTGCCTCAAGCATGGATTCTGCTTTCTCAGTCATATTGTGGTGATGCCGTATCCTGAGGATAATTGCAATCGGCGCAGTAATCGGAATCAGAGGGCCCGACGCAAGCACCAGTCCACCAACCACACCCGACATAAGCCACTTGCGGGCATTGTAGACTTCAGCCATGAATCGTTCCCTTGCCTCACGCCTCCTTTCATTACGCAACTTGCGTTCAGACTGGGCTCTTCGGGCATTATCCTCATCCAGTCTGATTCTCTGCGCATGAGCACCATGTTCAGTCTGTATCCGGACAGCGATCTGATCGCGTACCTCCTGAGGAAGATGATTGAATGCGGCCTGTCCTCCGAGTCGCGCTATGATCGCGTTGGCATCAAGCGGAGCCGTTGCGTTTATCAGACCCTCGGCCTGCTGGATGATGCGGCCTTCGGCAAGCAGCTGATTCTGGGTGTCGGCATCCAAACCAAGTCCTGCAATAGCTGCGCGTATCTGAGGCTCATTCAGATTCCGTCTGCGTAATCGTTTAACCTCCTCTTCCAGGATGCGGTTGCGGATCCGGTCTCTGTCACCGGGTGCCAGGTTTAGCAGCGCTCCAAGAGCTCCAAGTGCTGCGCCGGCATTGCCCGCAGGATTATTGAAGTATCCTTCGGCTATAGTGTCACCCTGGCGTCTCTCAAGTATCTGCTCGATCCTTTGTTGTGCATTAGCGTTACCCAATGCAGTAACACGGGCACGAGCAGTCGCTTCATCGATGGTACCATCCTCCAGCCCCTTGCTTAACTGATCTACTATGCGTGTTGTATTCTCACCTGCCGCATTAAGTATACGCGTCCTGCGTGCACCATCAACACCCTGCAGCGTTGCCATCTCGGCATCTGCCTGATCTCTGGTAATTTCTCCACGATTTGCTCGATCCTCGAGACCACTGAGGGCGCGTTCGCGCACCTTACTTATCAGATTATCCTTTTCAGTCTGTGGAATATTCGCGTTAGTATCAATATTCTGAATGGTCGTTGCCGCATCCTGCCCGCCAATGAAGAGCTGATACTCATTATTGCCATCTTCAATAGCCCTCTGTCTGTCTACTACAGCCTGGATTCTCGTATGCTCCGGAGAACCAGGTGTAAACCGGGCAAGTGCTGCTGCACCATTGATTGATCCATTATTTAGCTCATCAATCGTTCTATTAACCTCATTTGTTGTCCTGCCACGTATCGCTGCTTCTATCCGGTCACGAATGGCAGGATCAATCGGTCCAAGGGCATTAAGTTGCGCCTGAGCAGTTGCAAGATCCATTGCACCTCTAGCCACAGCATCCTCTATACGGGTGACAGCCAAATTGCGTGCCCGTCCTTCTATACGATCCCTTGTCACCGGATCCACAGTACCCAGAGCATTCAGTGCAGCCTGTGCGCCAGCCAGATCCATTGAACCTCTGCCAACGGCGTCTTCAATTCGGCCGGTCTCTTCTGCTCTTACCTCGGCAATCATTCTTGCTCGTTCTGTATCAGGGATAGTAGTCAGCCCCTGAATGTTCTGAATAGTGGTCGCTGCATTCTGTGCATTTGTCCTGTAGTCCTGCAGATTTCTGTTCGCCTGCTGTCCCTCAGCACGTCCAGCTATCAGTACATTAATCCTGTTGGTAAGTTCAGGATTTCCATTTGCGAGCATAAGTACATTTGCATCAGTATCGCCGTTTGCTATCGCCTCCCGCGCAGCCTTCATAATTGCATTACCCTTTGCATCAAGATCGTTTCGCAGTTGCTCCGCTTCTCCGGCCGAAACTCCAGGTAACATCTGAAGTGTCGCATCGAGCTGAGCTGGCGTAATCGCGCCCCTTGTCACCAGATCACGAAGATTCTGCATCTCCCTCTGACGAACCTGTGAAATCAGGCTGTCGCGCTCCGTGTCCGGCAGCTGGGCATTATTAATCAGATTATTGATAGTCACCTGTGCATTATTCCCGGGAACGTAAGCGTTAACAGTATTTCTGGCATCCTCACGTGCAGTATGCAGAGCAAACCGCTCCCTGATCTTTCGCTCTATGACATCATTACCATTGGCCAATGCACCGACAGCGGCATTTACATCAGCATAGGTACCATCGACGATACCAGCCACTGCCCTATCCGCAATTTCGTTACGCCTGGTATCAACACTGCTTTTAATTTTATCCGCACGTTCATCGTCGACCTGCCTGAGAGCATTCGGCGTATCAGGATGAGTCGGACTTTTTTCTGCTTGTAGGCAGTACGTCAGTAACTGTTCCATACAGGGGGTGTGTCGGTGGAAGATCACTGGCTCCAGTGCGTAGAATGAGGTCAGCATCAATAGCATCATCGGTCATGTACAGGTAATTCTCTGCATCCTGCTGATCCATTACGTTATCGAGGTCACCTGTGATATTGCGCAGTGCCTCAACCGCTTTGGCCTTATTTTCTGGTGTTGCTCCAGCCTGCAGCTGTAACTCAATATCCTGAAGCTGCCGCTCAAGCCCAACCTGCTTGCCTGCACTGTTGACCTCTCCCAGATCCGCTCGAACTTTTCCTATTTCACCTCGGATTGCATTAATACCTGTTGCCATTACTCCGTCTGTTCCTGATTATCTGGAAGTACAGATGCTGGGCTGTCACTAAGATTGTTGATAATATCCTCTGTCATTTTTCCTTCCTCAATCAATCTGTCTATTGTAAGGAATATCCGTACTGCCTCTTCGAGTGGAACACTTTTGAGGTGCATCAGTTCAAAGAATGCTATCAGCTTCTCATTTGCTATCTTTGGTGCAGTGACTATCCTGATTGACGATGATAGTCCGCCAAGATCTCCTTTGGCAATATCTTCAAGACTCAGTGGTTTTGCATCAGCGTTTTGATCTTCCATAGTATTGTGTTTGATTCAGCATAGTATAGGATAAATCGATACGCAATAGAAACTGGTTATCTGCGCACATAGACCGAAACAACATCTGCCGTCTGAGCAGTTGTCAGCCCCATATCTTTAAGATATCTGCTTAACGCGTCAGGGCTCAGATTTGATCCGTAAAACCGTTGCGCAATCTGTTCTGCAGGTAACTGCTGCACAACAACCATATCCATCAGCTCATTGCTGTCCGGCAGTGAATACTCTGCTCCAACGATACGTGATTCATCACGCATTCTATCCTGTACGTAAGCAGCTTTGACTTCAGCTGTCTGACTTGTCGTCATCCCAAGCTCAGCAGTTATCTCATCCAGCATGTCAGCAGGCAGGTCATGCGGCAGGTCTGCGACGACCTCATCGGGTGACCGCTGCTGTGAATTTGCAGTATTGATCTTTTCCGAAGAATAGTTTTTCTGCAGCTGCTCATAATCTGTAAGCAGGAGTGCACGATCTCCGACGGACTCGTCTGCACGGCTGCTACGGATATACTCATCCAGCTCATAGATAAATAATGTATCGAAGTCCTCTACATCCTGAAACAGACCTTTGCTGCGCAGCCGGTTCATATAATCGTGCAGCCACTCTGCCACCCTCAGCTGATCCTCTGCTGTCTCAGTCATACGCAATCTGCGTGCCCAGAAATCCATGTCAAACGTCTGCTCCTCTGACGGCAGAGCCATATCCTCCTCAACAATCGTCAACAGTATCGGCAGGTCCGCCTCGGGCAGCTGATACTCTCTGCGCACCTCACTGAGAACATGTTCAGGTCTCACCAGGCTTCGAAACCTGCCACCCTCATACCGGACTGCCCGCTGATAGCGGTGCAGCAGCACAGCTGCGATATCAACAAGTTCACCAAAGTCATGCCGGTGCCCTTCAAGTTCATTGCGCTGCACTGCATTCTCACGATCTATTTCACGCTGGAGTGCGGCACGTATGCCACTCCGATGCCCTTTGGCAACCATACCGTATTCGCTCAGTGTTACCAGCGGAGCCTCATGCCGCCTTCTGGGGACAACCGGCAGGCCATGAGCGCGCATCATGTTTTTGAGCCTGATCACCTCGCTGCGGATATCGCTGTCGCTTCTGAGCTCGGCATTATTTTCATACAGATCCAGATATCCCTCGGCCGCCCGACGTTCCAGTCGCAGCAGCGTTCTGAGATATCCATTATCTCTTGCAATCCGGTCTGAGTCTTCTCCGGCAAGCGCAGTTCGCACCTCGATGATAACATCACGGTTAAACGCCAGATCCCAGTAAACCGCCGGCTCAAACTGCTGGGGTACTGTTCCCTCAATGCTTTTAATTGCATTATGTCTGAAACGTATCGAAGCATAGAGCTGGCTTGCTGTAAGATTGATATCACGCTCGGCAATATTCTCCCGTGACAGATTCATAATTGCGTCTTCAGCAGGCATGTATTCTTCGTGCAGAATCCGGACAAGCTCATGTGCCTCGCTCTGCGTGAGGCCATAGTCGACGAGACTGCCCTTGACCACCTCGGTCAGAAGCGGTCCCGGTTCCAGATTGCGACGGGCCTCGCTCTGCTCAGTCTCATAGTCGGTTTTGATCTGCACGGCAATGCGCAGCAGATGAGGATAAACCGCTGCCTCTGTGCCGCTTGTTACAGCATCTGCATCAATCTGGCTCAGAGGCGGCTGCTGATATATCTCAGTCAGGTCGTCTGACAGTCCTGCGAGATCTTCAACCAGCTGCCTGTCCGTTATCAGAATACGACCATGATCACGCGTGATATACGGCATTGTCTCGTGCAGCATGCCGATACGTTCACGGTTGACACGCAATCTGTCTGCAGGCAGTTCATAGACAGGCATCTCATAACCGCGAGTGCGGATCGACCTCAGTGTATTTGTCAGCAGCGAGTAACTGCGGATCGCTTCTTCATCACCTGCCGCAAGCTGATCCCAGTCTACCCTGCAAGGCGGGCGTAAAAATGTCAAGGTTTGCACGCTGCTCAAGACGTCTCAACGCCTCATAATTCCGTTCATTCTCGTCACGATCTCCGATAGCATTGGATAATCTATACGCAAGCGCCTGTCGCCCTTGACTGAGCGCTCCCAGCAGTCTGCCCTCACCATTGATAGTGACCGCGGCACTCTGTTCAGGAGTACTTGCCAGCGTCAGATAATTTAACTGCTTAGTATTAGTGAGCAGTTCCTGATAGAACGTATCCTCATCGACAATGCCTTCATACAGATTTTCAAATGCTGCGATCCCGTCGGGGGCTGGCAGATACTTGCGGGAATACTCAACCAGTTCAGTAAGTTCCTGGATATCCAGCGGAACAAATGTGTCGCCTTCTGCAACATTGGTCAGGATCTGAACGTACAGCTCCATCTTTGCATTATCATCCGCGTAACGCAGCTTGTCACGGTTCATCTCGAGCTGATGGCGTAGTATATCCCTGCTGATCTGCAGCTGCGCAAGCTCCTGCTGCTCGCGGTAATCATCTGAAACTGCGCCCCGGTCGGCACGCCTTCGTTCGGCAATCTGCCGCCTTGTACGGGCACGGTCAGTGTGCACATCTTCAGCTGACGATCTGCGAAACGCAGCATCCGTAGTTTCTTCGTATTCGCGCAGTACAGCAAGTGCCTGCCGCATATACGTGAGGTCCTCACCCTCCAGAACCGGCGGCTGGCTGTCGGGCCGGCGGTAGCCCTTCAGCTCCACATTCTGCATCTTTACACTCCAGCGTTCGCGGATATCATCTGCTGTATCAAAGGACTCGAGTACTGCGGGGTCAAGTCCCTCGCGCACGAGGAACGACTGCAGAACAACAATCTCACGCTGAATCTCGGGTTGCAGAAGTTGCTCCCTGGGACCGTCGTACTGCCTGCGCGCACGCTGCAGTCTGCGGACTGCATAGAGTGCCTCGACAGTTTCGAGCATCTCACGTTCTTCATCTGTATCAATCACAATCAGTGGCAGATTCTGCTCATGCCTCCTAGCTTCATCAGCTGTAAGCGCAAATTTCCGGACAGCAAACTGCCGGTCCAGTCGTTTATTTCCCGTCATCAGATCGTGCTGCACGCCCTGACTGAGATCTTCTACAGTCTGCACCGTCAGTCTGTCAGCTTGAATCTGATGCATGCGCACATCCATCATTGCCACAATATAATCCTGATTCCGCAGGACATCGTCAGCCTGCATGCGCCCCTCCCTGGTAAGACGTTCCATAAATATCGGTATTTCATCATCAGTACCAAACAGACGACGCTGTTCTTCTGTATCAAGGAGCTGTTGAGAAAGAATATCCCTCGGCCCTGAGGTAAAGTCCGGATCAAGTGCCTGCACGATTACTGCACGGATATCCCGCCCGGTAAGCCCGGCTTCATCAGCCAGCTTTCTGATCTCATCTTCAAGACTGTCAATGCGGAGTGTCAGCTCATCAGGTGGAACGTACTCCTCCGGCATCAGTTTTGCGATACCACGGATAAAACCGTCACGGAATTTCCCGGGTACCACACGTTGCGCCTGTCTCTCCAGCCAGCTGATACCGGCGATGCGGGCATTCTGAACACGCTCATATGGCCTGTGCCAGGATGCGACAACAGTATCTGAGATGCGCCGGTTGAGTTCACCTGCATATTGCAAAACCTTTGCCGCATCGACGTCATAGGCAAGGCCTGGATCCAGCACCGGCAGCTTCAGATGACCGCGCGCGATGATCTCTTTGCGCATAATTTCGTTGCGAAGATAATGCGCCTCCTCTCCAAACTCGTCATCATGCAGAAATTCAGCTGTCTGCAGAAACAGCTCATTGCGATACCCGGTATCAGCTATATCAGCGCGCATCTCGAGTGCGTTAATCGCCATCTGCCGGAACCGTTCAAAACGCTGCTTTGTGCTCAATTCCGGCTGAACATCTTCTACCGCCCGCTCTCCGGCAAAGCTATCAGAGTCATCCGGCTCGCCTCCTTCACCACCCGGACCCGCAAAAATCTCACGTACAGATCTTCGCCTGGGGTTTCTGTCTTCTTCGTCCGCATAATCATCCGGATCAAATATATCCAGATCAGGGAACATCCCGCCTTCATCATCATCGTCCAGATCAAATGTCTCGCGGAGCTGGCTCATCGGGCGCAGAGGAGGCTCAGGTGATGTATCGCCTCCGGAATCTTCTTTGCTACCCGACAGTCTCAATTCATCCTCGTCAGCAATCTCCTTTAAGCGCCGGGTAAACCTCTCCTGTGCGTCGTCCAGGCGCTGCCTCTCTGTCGCATCAGTAATCAGCCTTTTTTGTAAAACATGGGAAAGCAGACGTTCCTGATCATAGGCATCAGCAAATCCTGAAACTGTTGTCTCATCAGTATCTGCTGCACGCCTTGCAAGTTCCACAAGTGCATTGTTAAGTGGTTCATCAAGCCGCTGACGGTCTGCTCCGGCGTCAGGAATGTACAGATTATCATACAGCAGGAGATTGGCGATACTCATGTGGGTCAAAGCTTGCGGCTGTACAAGACCGCTATCAAGCAGTCCTGTCAGAACATCTATCTTCGGCCTGTACCTGGCGCTGTCTGTATCGGCATCTGGCGGTACCGGGATACTGTACGGGTCAAAAACCTGCATCACACGCTCCGCCAGCTGTTCACGATACAAATCGCTCCTGTTACGTAAGACGTTGTCCTCAAACTTCTTTACAACAAGTCCGGCATCTTTACCGGCATAAAAGGCGGCCAGCAGCGATGCAGCCGCCTGGTCAGGTGTCCAGTTTTCAAAACTTTTCTTCTCCATTTCTACACCTATTATGGCCCAGCCGGCATAAAATTGCGACCCCTGGGGGATGGACATCCACAGTAGAAGTATTCGGTACAGGTGACACCCATGCACTGAATCTATTGTAGAGCGTTCTGGCAGACGAGTCGCTTTACGAACACAAAGCGTAAACAATAAGGCGTTTATCCTATAACAGTTGTCTCATTTGCCTTCAAGTTCGTTCTCGATCTGAACATCCGTCAGCACCCCAGATCTTCGAAGGTGCTCAAGAAACGGAACACCATTGTCATGTGCCTCAGCAACCAGCTCAGCGACCCTCTCATACCCCAGCACCGGGTTAAACAGCAGTGCAACCGCTGACGAGTCCGCCAGATGCTGCTGCATTCTTTCTGTATCAGGTTTGAGAATATCAATACACTTAACCCTGAACAGCTCTACAGCGCTGGATGCCATGCTGCTGATGTCGATCATCGCATCCGCCAGTACCGGAAACATGATCCCAAGGTTAAGACCTCCGGCTTCATTAGCCATCTGTACGGTCAGATTCTTTCCGGCTATATAGTAGTAAACCTGATTAATTGTTTCAGGTATGACGGGATTGTTTTTTCCGGGCATAATTGATGATCCTTTTTGCAGCTGGCCTAAATCGACTTCAGCTATTCCGCCTGCAGGACCGCTGGCAAGAATCCGAAGGTCAGTAGCTATTCTTGACAGGACTGCCATCGATCCCGTGATTGCAGCCGCATACGACACCAGGCCTGCCTGACTCATTGTGGCCGCCATTTTATCCGCAGACTCTGCAAACCTGAACCCTGTGCGTTCCGAAAGATCTTTGTAGAAGGTATCAATATACGTTCGAGATGCATTCAACTCGTTACCAACTGCTGTTCCTCCTGCGGAAAGTGTCAGCAGCTCACCCTCAAAGCGCCCGAGATCTTCCTGTCGCTCCTTGATCAGTGAAGCCCAGGCGGTGAACATCTGACCAAAAGACACTGGTACAGCGTCCTGCAGGTGCGTTCTGGCAAGGAATTTAACATTGGAATACTTCCCGGCAGAACTCACTAGACTCCCGTAGAGCATGTCCAGATGCTTAAGAAGCTCGTAATAGATGGGCAGCAGAGCAAGCCGCAATGCTGTTGGATTTACATCGTTAGTGGATTGTGACCGGTTGATGCTGTCCAGGGGATCCAGACCGGTTCTGGATGCAAGATACTCATTTACTGCCATATTGATAGACGTGCCGGCACCTCCTTGCACTGCCGGCAGTTCAAACTTTTCAGAAGGATAATCCTTCAGCGCTTCTGCAGCCGCCTCAAGGATCCGATCAGCGTCAGCGTGGGCAATTCCTCCGTCTGCAGCATTTGCCACTGCAGCACTCTGTTTAACAACCAGAAGCGCCTGAATAAGCTCTTTGCGCACAGGATGTGCACTGAGACTGAAGTTTTGAATGGCAAGTTGTGTCTGTGTTCTATACGCCATTTGCACAACATATTTCTGGGAACGTCATTTACTGCTTGCTACCCGTCTGGCAATCCTAAGTAAATTAGGCACTGTTGCAGCACTCATATATGGTTCCATCTTTGACAGTGCAAAAATCAGAAGACTGACATCCTCGGGTGGTGGACTCTCGGTTAATTGTGATGCTCTCAGCAGAGACATGATGTTGTTGACGAATACTGTATCCAAAGATGTCTCAGTATTTACTCTGCCACCAGATAACCTCTTTATTAGCATACCTGCTGCACCCCGAAAGGCCCCCTTACCTGCGACATCCATTTTGGACACGTCAGCATTCCACCCAAGGTCAATGAGCGAATCGGCAATGCGCTTTCTGTCACCTAGCAGCAGTCCAACAAACAACTTGCGTACTTGAGGAAGACGTTCATTGGAGATGGTAACGTTCATCCCGAGGTCGATAAATGTAAGTGTGTCAGTGTCGGGATCAACAAAAATATTTCCAGGATGCAAATCAGCATGGATTTCTCCTGTTTCTAGCAGCTCATATATTATCTCACTGAGGACCGCTCCTCGTGCCTTCTGGACAAGATCAATGTGCTCTCCGCCATCAGCAAGCGATCGAAGAGACCTTCCCGGTGCTCTTGTCTCAATAATCACATTGTCTGAAGCGAACAGAACATCAGGCGTTTGAAGTTTAAGAGAGCCAAATGTTGGTCTGCGAGAGATATTGTTTGATACCCTCTCGTTGAATACTGCCTCTGCTGCAAACTTCAGTTCACCTTCAACAGCGATTCGAATCTGATCAACAAAGTTTGGAGGCAGCTCCTGGGCTACATTGTGCCGCTCAAGTACCCTCATAACACCATTTAGAATTCTTAGGTCATTTCGCAGATTATCGACCTTTTGAGCTGATGGGCGTTTAAATTTACCAACTGCTTCTATCTGGTCACCAATTTCAACCCCGAAATGATCTGCAGCTTCCTGATCGACAATCTCGATCGTAACAATGGAAGCCTGTTTGTTTGATGCAGCACCAATATTGTCACCAAAAGAAACAATTCGAATGCCATGCACTCCACTAATAAGTCCTTCTTGTTTAGCGAGCTCATACTGTGCTCTTTTAGGTACTGCATCAGCCTGTTCCTGAGAAAGAGCGAGAGCTTGTTTATATTTTTCATCAATATCAAGTTCTGCTAGTGATTGGGCGACCTTTTTCCCAACAACCCCTGCAAGACAAAGGGCGTCAGCTAGGGCCTGCTCTGGTTCAAGCTTTCTTCCCGCTTTCTCCGCTTCAATTTTTTTATTTATCAGTTTTCCAATGATTTGGGTAGATCTTACTGGATCACTTTCTTCCATAACGCTGACGAAAACATCACGGAAGAGTGCATATTGACTAATACTATCTGGTATCAGTACTTCAGCGAATCTATCTAGAAACAGTTTGCGTTCTTCCAAAGCTTCAGTAATAGTTGCTTGTTGCTTCTGATCTGTAAGAACCTCCATAACGCCTTGAGAACCTAACAGAAGTCTCTCGATGACTTCCGTTCTTTGCAGTTCGTTCATAGTGAGGAACGCTGTCGGTGCAGAACCAAGCGAACCATCAAGCCTGACTTCCTGGATATCAACATGCTTCGGTTTCTGCTGCATTCTGAGTAACCATAGAACGGTTTCCCTCCTCTCTTTCCTCTTAGTTGTGTTTAAAGCATGGTTCATGATCGACATAGCAGGCGAAGCTTCATCGCTTTGTTCATCCTCAAACTCCTCCGAGAGTCGCAACGAGGCAACGCGAGTGAGCAGTTCAGTAGAGACCCGACTTGTTTCAACTATGTTATCAAGCAAAGAATTTCGGCTTAGCGATGCCTCAGGGAAGAACTCAAGTACAAGTTCAACCGACTCATCTGTACTGTAAAGTCCACTTTCAAGCCTTCGCGTAATAATGCTTTCCATGTACTGCGTTAGCAACTCTTTTGAAGAAAAAAGAGGAATTAACAAATCAACCTCGCGAAGCATTTCCACTGGTTCTTTTTGAAGGCTTTCACGCAGCATTCTTTCTAGGTGGATATCTTTTGCTAGAGCTGGTAATGGACATACTTCGTTAACTACGGCTAGTCGTTCCTCAAGCAGGGCATCTGATTGCAGATAATCTAAGCTGCGCTGCAGCATTTCTGCAACTATCTGTTGAGGTGCACTACCTACAAGCTCTGGCCTTGCAGTATAGGGATAGTCGGAGAATTTTGTATCACGGGTAATTAATCCTTGGCTTCTTAGTTCATCAATTCTATTGTGATAGTAATCCCTGAATCCCGGGAACACTGCTGAGTTCTTACCAGATACTACATGGAAGTCATCAACCGTCATACCGGTCGAATGGAATGGCATTCGTCTGGTGAAGAGATCATCAAAATCTCCCTGTGTTGTTGTAATTAACTCATGCCTATCGAATCTTTTCAGAAAACGCTCATGTTCGGTGTGTGGATAAAACGCCGTCGTTCGAGCATGCTTTGTCTTCAGCGAAGAAAAGTCTACTGCGGCATCAACGGGAATACCCTGACTAACCATCCAGGACATCCAGCTGCGATAGCCTTCGATCCTGCGTTCAGGGGACAGTTTCTGAACAGCTAGTGCGCCTACTCTTGCAAGATAATAACTTGACTCTGTTCTCGATGTGACAAACTTAAGTGTATTTTCGGGTCCTCCATAAATGTCTAAGACGTCACGAATGACACCGCTGCCAAAGGGGTTATTACCAAACTCTGAACCAGACAGCATAGATTGCATGAGAATTGCCAGATCTCCATTGTTAGCACCTCTTCGCTTCACAGCAGACATTGCATAAATATAATCCTGAATTTGTATTCCTCCTTTTTCGGGACCACGACCAATTGAGCTTGCCACCAATTCGAGGTCGTCAGGATCTGCCTCTCGGATATACTGCATTATGATTGAATTTCCATAATTTATTCCGAGACTTGTTGCGACGACATAATCTCCCACAACACAACCGATACCGTTCTGCTGCGCCAGGTTAATTGCCCTAGCAACAGTCTTTGGTTTTAAGACACCAGATAATTCGTTTTGAGAGACATATCCCCCACCCGTCTCTAGCTTCTGCTCCAAATAAGCATACTTTAGATAACTGCTAATAATCTTTTCTCTAATGGTTATCCGGTCTTCAGCCAACTGCTTGTATGTTTCGTGCTCGTGCTCGGAAGTTGCCCAGTCGAGTCGATTAAACCGGGAAACATGTTGATTAAACAGTTCAAGTGCCTCAGGATCTGGTTGACGGTCTACCAAAGTAAAGGGGCTTAAAGGTCCTATTTTCGTAGCGTAATGCGAAATTAGGAAATGTCTTGTCTCTGGTTCCCCCCATGGTTGATCGGCAATCAAGATGTCTACCTCTTCAGTGCGAAGTTTTATATAGTTTGGCCAGCTATAAACGAGAGCATCTTTCGACGCGTAGGTCATTTCGCCGAAAGTAGAGTTAAACGATCGCATAATATGTGAGGGTATAGACAAACCTTGCTGCCTAAGTTGCAAGTACTCCTCTAAGGCCTTTGCTCTGTATATTGTGTCAAGTTGCGAATCAATCAAAGTCAACCCTTCTAGCTCCTCAGACGTCATATCTAGACCTCTTATAGAATCGGATCCCACAAGACATCTAGCAGCAGTTGCGTTCGGCATTATTGGAAGCTTCCCATCTTTATACCTGCTGTCCATTAATACCTGAATTATGTAAGATCCCCACTCTTTATTTATCAGAGCAGGTGTGTCCAGCTCATTTGATCCGAACCCCATGCCTTTTCGGTCACTCTCAGGTCCCAGATCGTACAATGATTCCCTGTATCGCATATGAGATTCATTTCTCGATGAAAGTCTACCTGAGGTTACCAGTGAAGCGTCCTGATATATTCTAACTAGCTGAACCTTCTGATCATCACTCAGACCCAAGACTGTTTCCTCTAACCCCTCATATCCATACAATAGACCCTGTGCAGCAAGGGAAGATAAATCAGTAGAGATGCCATATTCCTTTTCCAGTATCGCTGCAAGCGGCAATGTATCTTCATAGGTTGGAGTCGTAGGGATTGCGACTCTCATAGCCACAGAATCTGTTAATGCATCGAGCAACCCCCTCCACTCACTATCAAAATCAATTATCCTGTTCCTTCTTGCAGTAATCTTTTCGGGATCCTCTGTCCTATTTACTATTAACATTCTTTCTGTGTAATCAGACCCGTAGCTAAGTAAAGCAAGCGAAACGAGCTCTTGGTCTATAGGAGAGTCTCCATCGTAATACCGAGAAATCTTTGACAGCATCTTTCGTGTCATCAATTTTTGGAGACGGGGATCTGCATCCCTTGCTGACACAGGCAACAATACTTGTTCCCAGGTACCTATCAATACACTCTCCTCTTCCGGTGTTAATTCTTGAAACAACTCCGGGTGATCAGCTCTCAGTTTCTCAAAGCCGGCATCCCATACCTCCACCACATCTGTTGTCATATCTATATATGCTGCTTTTTGTTCATCTTCCAATTCAAGACCAGACCTATCTTTATCCTGGAGGAAACGTTGCGTAGCAATACTTGTTGGTTGTTGTTTACCGTAATCGTCATGTTCGACCATGAAGTAATTTGCGCTTCTTCTCTCTGGTGTTAACAGACTAGTGTCAACAAGAACTCTCGGATAGAAATCCAGTTTTCCGCCTTTGGTGAAATTTTCGATTTCTGGATCCCGTTTATGACCTCTTGAGACTACATCTGTAACTGCCCGCAAAGCGTTGAGGGCGAGCGACTTTCTCACCAGATCAGTAATTACTCCTGTATCTTTCAACTGCTGAGAGATTTGACCACGCTCGAGGTGACGCTTATACCTGAGCAACTGCAAGTACTCACTGGCTGAGCTTGCAGATTGCATAGCCTCAACTACCTCAGGGACACTCGTCTTTTCTAGATATGAATCTGTAAATTGGTAAACATCCTTATCACCGTGCATAATCCAATCGGTGACTTCAGTAGGAATCTGTACATACTCTCTGTCAGTTCCAGCAAGTGGACGTTCGTCATCAAACATTATTCGCTTAAGATGGTTGATTCTATCAGTGAGAAAGGGGTGACTCCCCGAAGAATTATCACCATATTGCTGACGAAATACCTCTAAGACATCAATCATTGCTCTGGGGTTGTATCCAGCCTCGGCTATCTGAACCATTGCCATACGATCGGACTGATGTTCCTCTGCATGACCAGCAGCCTTATACGTTAAGGCATTCCTGATTTGTTTTTGATCAGACTTTTTCTCCAGACCCTGATTTCTTATCGCATGATTTTCTTCGTGAGCGAGGAGGGCAGCAATATGATCTTCGTGGACTTCAAAACCTATTTCCTGCATACGCGCAAGAAGGCCTCTGCTTAATAGTGTCACCCTTGCGAAAGTAGCGTTGTATGCGGTAGCCTGGTCACTATCCAGACAAACGAGAGTGCTCTCGCTATGGTGCAATTTGTCATAAATGCTTGCAACAAGTCTATGGAATGGATGCTGAGGATCGAGTGGTTCTCCTGAATTAATACTTACTGATTCAATATGCATTGATGAGAGAGAGCTTCCCTTCTCCTGCTCCGATATTGATTGAACATTCTGTTCCACCTTTCCCTCTGAGAAGTCTCTAGTAACCGGAACAAGTGTATCCGTCATGAAGATATTCAATAACTACAATTTAAATTACACTCCCCGTAACGGAAATACAAACTATACAATATCATTAGGGGCATAACATTCCCGCCATTGTGTTCAGGACAGCAATGTGTGTCATAAATCGACCCTAATTTACATGTCTAATATACAGTTTTAAGAATAGTTATGCTTCACGAAGTACACTTCAGCTAATACTTTTGATTGCATCTGCGATGTCTCAACGTAGCCTTTATCCGGGGAGTGTGTTGCATATCTTTAACAGGGGGAGCAAGAAAGAACTGATCTTTCAGGACAATGCTGATTATGAGCGATTCTTACTAAAGGCATTTGAGATTAACCAGACAACAAAAAACCGGATTATCAATTACTGTCTGCTTCCCAACCATTTTCATTTCCTGATTGCTGCCTCTGATATGAAATCGATCCCGAGGTTTATGCACAGACTGCAAGTCAGCCATTCGAGGTATTACATGTATAAATACCATACTGTTGGCAGAGTGTTTCAAGGCAGATATAAATCAGTTGTTGTGAATTCAGATGCACAACTGAGAGCTCTTACAAGATATATCCATCGCAATCCGGTTGAATATTTTAATTCACCTGAAGCGCTGAAGACATATCCCTGGTCCAGCTACCAATCATTCGGGGGCGACCAGGATTCGATAATCAAAGCAGAGGATAAAGGTGTTGTGCTGTCATTGTTCAATTCAGTCAGTGAGTACCGTGATTTTATAGAGGCTGATGAGGTGCTAATTCAAAGCTATGTGAAATCAGAAGCTATCAGTTACCGGCAATTAGACTTGAAGGTTAAACCTGTGGATTAAGGTCGATTTAATGGTGGACTGAAAGATGATATTGTTGGACCGGGTAACGTACGTTTCTTTCAGGATCAACTTGCTCTGTAAGAGGACAGAAAGGCAGCATAGCCCCCCGGGACATCCCTTTGACACAACCCCGCTCTATATAGCATCCTGTTGTTATGGAAGCATCACACAACTGGAGTACAGACGGCACACCGGTCGAATCGGACAACACAGGTTTACTGTCAGCTGGCCTGCTACGCCGTGAGATGAGACTTTCTCCACGGGTGCAGGAGGTGGTGCTTGAGAACGGCGTGCACGCGGTCGAATTTTCTGGACCGCGTATCCACAATGAAATGGCGGCTTATCTGGTAAGCGACGAATTTGGCTTTGAATTAATTCCTCCCACTGAGCTAGTCGGGGAGGAAGAGGATCAGGTCGCGCGCAGACTTTTTGTAAGAAGTAATCTGGATACTCCGGGATTTGACTACATGAACAAACAAACACGCGAGCAGATTCTTAAAGTTGACCTGTTTGATTACATTACAGCCCGTCGCGACAGACAGGGATACGGACGTTTCAGCGAAAACCACATGGTCATCAACGGAACCGTCCTTCCAAGCGACTTTGAAATGGCTTTTGATAGACCTGAACCTGACACATTCAACCGCCGACACAGCCTGGGTCAGGTCCTGCCGTTGCCTGTCCTGGCAAACATCAACAGGTTTGCAAAAGATCCTGAACGTATTGCCCGCTTTAGGGAAAAACTGGAAGCAAGTGGAATCTCTGCACGTTCAGCACAGGCTGCAATTGACCGGGCCATAAAAGTCGGTCAGGTGTGCTCCCCTTCAAACCGTTTTCAGGGTCTTTCGATCCAGGACATAGCAGCAGGGAGACTGCAAAAACACATTTTCACACTAGGAATGCTTAATGAGCTGAAGGATTTTGCAGAAAGTCAGATCGACACGTACTTCAGACTGCACTGATTATACAGGGGAACATTTTCCTCTAACCCTACCGCTTCTAAGCAGAGTGTCATGTAGCTCGAGGGTGTCCTCTGGTCACGAGCTGACCAAGGTATTGCCAATTACTCGAATACTTAATGGATGATGCTATTGACGAAGTCGGACGTAGCCTCAGCGAAGTCCGAAAGCAGTCTGTAGATTTTGTAAAACAAAATCTACTCATACTGCACTCACGCCATTGTAATTGCTCGCTCTGCTCGCAAATAATGGTGGAGTCGGCGGGATTCGAACCCGCCACCTTCGCATTGCAAATGCGACGTTCTAGCCAAATGAACTACGACCCCACTGTTTGAAGAACTCCTGCCCGCCGAAGCTATTGCTATGACAAGAGTGCTACCGATTATACAACGATTGACCTGCTCTGTTCAAATCAGGTTATCGGATTCGGGTGTACGGTGTGAACAGCCTCAATAGCAGCCAGAGCATCCTCTGGAAGTGTTATGTCTGCAGCCCCGATGTCAGTCTTCAGCTGTTCCATTGTTCGCGCTCCGATAATGGTGCTTGTCACAAATTCACGCGAATTGACGAACGCTATAGCCAGCTCTGCAGGATCAAGGTGATGTTTTTCAGCAACCTCGACATACTGCCTGATGACGTCCTGCACATGAGCAGGATTGTAACGTGCCTGGTTCCGTTCTGTGTAGTGAAACCGCGACCCCTCAGGTGTAACTCCATCCAGATATTTTCCGGTCAGGACGCCAAATGACAGCGGGGAATAAACCAGCAGGCTGACCTGTTCACGGATAATGATCTCTGCCAGTGCCGTCTCGATTTCGCGCATGATCAGGCTGTAGGGATTCTGAATCGACTGAACGCGAGGCATGTCATTCTGCTCATGCTGCCGCAGAAACTCATGCAGTCCCCATGCTGTCTCATTTGATACACCGAAATGCCTGATCTTACCCTCTTTCTGCAGTGCAGCGAGTACCTGCAGCGTTTCTGCAATCTCAACCGGGCGGTCATGCGGGTCATGCACATACGCGCGCTTACCGAAGTAGTTGGTTTTACGGTCAGGCCAGTGCAGCTGATACAGGTCAATGTGGTCAGTCTGCAGTCGCTTAAGCGAACCCTCGATTGCCCGCCTGATGTGTGCCTCATTGAAGCATGGTGTCTCTCCGTCCCTGACGTAGGTCAGGTCAGACCTGCCGGTGACCTTTGATGCAATAATCAGATCATCACGCTTACCCGTCTTCTTGAGCCAGTTGCCGATGTATGTCTCTGTTCTGCCTTGAGATTCTTTATTTGGCGGGATCGGGTAGATTTCTGCTGTATCAAAAAAGTTGATACCCTGCTCTACCGCATAATCCATCTGTTCATGCGCATCCTCTTCTGTATTCTGCTCACCCCAGTTCATGGTGCCGAGACAGATACGCGATACATTCAGATCTGTTGTGCCAAGTCTGCTGTATTCCATGGTGTTTCTGGTTGAAGTAGTCATCAGTGTACCTGACACCGGTGCTGCGTTTCAAACTGATTACCCGATGAGCTATCCTTCGCTTCTATTGGTGGGATTGCAGAAAATAATTGAACAGTACGTGCCACTGAGCTATCGAAAGCGAGCTACCGCTGTTCGAAGGTGGGGATAATACTCCGGGGTCATGCTATTTTTTCGAAAGTGTTCGACATGAACCTGTGTGATGATGGCTGTGCGGACGTAACTTTATGAAAGTCCGGCAGCTTGTCGTGAGCAAAGCAAACAATGGTGGAGCCCCAGGGCTTGCACCTGGAGGGAGGCTTCTCCGAAGAGTTCCCCCAGCCCCGCATTATAAAACGTCGCCGAAGACTCAGTGAGCGATCCTGGGCTCGAACCAGGGACCTCGGTCTTATCAGGACCGCGCTCTAACCAGCTGAGCTAATCGCTCACTGAGCCTTCAAGGGCAAACAAGGCCTTTGAAGCCTTGCTCTGCAATTATACAGCCTAACCTACGCTGACTCAAGAGCTGCAGACAAGAGTCGTAAACAGACTCAAAACCACCGGTCTAAACTACAGGTCTGGAGCTCCTGGTCTTGTCTGGCGTACTTATCCAGTCACGTGAACTGCTGCTTTCAGAACATAGGCCACAATTCCGCACTGCAGTGCAGCAGGTGTTTTGAGCTCAATTCCCGATGCAGTGCAGAGGTTCGAATGTTTAAACCTGCACATTAAACTCGTGCATTAAAGCTGATTTAACCAGAAAACGGGCTGCCATAACGGCAGCCCGTACATAACGCATGGGTCAGAAAAGCTTACAGATCAACAGATACCGTGTTGGAGTAAGTTCCGCATGTACCATTCAGATACTCACACACACGGATATAGTAGGTGCCCGGTCCGTCAAATGCGTCAACAGTCTTTGTTGTACCACCGGTATAGTGAGCATTGACACCGCTGCCCGGAGGATAGACAAGTCCGCTGTTGGATTTTGACCAGAGAACTTTAAATCCGTTCTGCAGGGTACCTGAGTACGACCAGTTAACCGTACCGCCACCTGCACTGCTCAGGGAGATGGAGCTGACAGTCGAGACAGGCGTGTTATCAGGTGCCGTCACCTGGACCGTATTGCTGTATACATCACAACCTCCTGTATTCAGGTTGTAGCGGCAGATACGGAAGTAATAGCTCTTTCCGTCATTAACCTGCACAGTCGTGTGGCGCTTGCTTCCGTCACCGATGTAATACAGGTTGTTAGCCGGAAATGTCGGATTCGGGCTTGTTGACTTAAGCACTTTAAAACCACCGCTTACATCGAGATTGCTTACTGACCAGCTCAGCTTAACACCGTCGCTTACAACAGTTCCGGAAAGCGACAGTGACGATGATGGCTGTGCCGGTTTAGTTGTCGGTTTAGGCGCAGATCCTTCAGCCTTGCGGAATACCATGACGTACTTCTCGGTCCGGTTTCCTGCCGCATCCATGGACTTTACCTTGATTTTGTTTTCTCCTTCATTCAGAAACACTTCCCTGCTGAATGATCCGTTATTTGTGCTGATCTCCTCACCATTTACAAATACGCGTGCTCCGGCCTCTGTTGTGCCGGTTACAACGACCTTGTCGGCAGTGACCTCCTGGCCGTCAGCCGGTGCCGAAATCTGCAGCTCAGGTGCAGTCAGATCTTTAAGAATACCAAGATCTTTTTCGTCCTCGACATGTTCCAGGTCCTTTTCGCGGTTCCAGAGTGCAAACTTGTCACCCTTAACGCTTTCGATTGTTACATCCACAAACGCGTTTGTTTTATTTTCAGTCGCTGCCTTCACGTTATAACCTTTACCGGCTTCTACCACGACATCTTCTCCCTCAGCCTTATCCACCTGCACTTTACTTTCGTAAACCCGAACGCCTTCGAATACATCATTTTTCGTGGTGCGGTACGCGGTACCAAGTGACAGGTATGACGCATCATCCGTCACAACCGCAAAATCGCGGTCAAGCTTGGCGACACGGGTATAGACGCTGCCCTCTGCAAGCGTCACTTTGATATCGTCAGGATCAAGTGAAGAAATGGTGATTTCTGTATCGTAATCAAGGCGGATGGCGGAACCGTCATCGAGATTGATGATACTGCGCGATTCGCCAAGTGTACGGACAGAGCTGCCTTCGGCAAGCTGGACTGCCTCGTCTGCTGTGTACCAGCCTTCATCCGTGCGGTACTCAACTGTGCCCTCGCTGTAAATAAGTTCTGCCCCGAGTTTACTGTCGGGACGGATGGTGTCTGACAGATCGGTACTGCCAAACAGAAGTGCTGCGCCGGTTACAATTACTACGGCTGCAGCGGCAAACCCGAGAAACGGTTTGCTCATGAGGAGCTTTTTAATACTCATGGAAGATTGGGAATGTTCCCTGCTGCTAATGTTATCTACGTACAATGCAGCAAGCTTTTCACGCAGCTCATCTTTGAACGCCTCGTTCTGGACAGAGCGACTGCCCACCCGGGAATTCGAGAAAAAAGCGTCCGGAGTTGTGCTGCGTTTGTCTGTTTGCATTGCAGTAGATTAATCGCTAATCCAAACTAAAGGTTTCAGTTTCGGGATACATTCGTGAGAACGTCTCCTTAAACGACTTAAGCGCCCTGTGCAGCAGGACCTTTACCTGTTGCTGGCGTATTTTCATGAGGCCCGCGATCTCATCACTCTCAAGCTCGGCATAATACTTATATGATAGAATCTCCTGATAGCGCGGGTTGAGCTGCGTCATCACGCGCACCACCTGCTGCTGAATGTCATCACGGTATGCTTCGCTCTCAGTGTCAGCATGTTCATCAATTATCTCGTTAAAGTCGGCAATTGACTGCAGCCTGCTCCTGCGGTAAAAATCAGCTATCTTGTTGTGCGCCACCCGGTACAGCCAGGTGCCAAAACGGTAGCCGGTAGATGTGTCATACCTGGGGAGCGCCTCAACAGCAGCGATAAACACCTGAGAGGTAATATCCTCGGCATGTTCTTTAAGTGGCAGGCGGTTGAGGCAGAAGCCGTAGATGCGGTCAAAATAGTAGTCATACAGCTCCTGAAACGCATTCAGGTTCTTTTTTGCCTCCTCGACTAGCTGTAATTCGCGTGTACGTTCCAAGCAGATAGTGAAAATCTGAATGCAGTATACCGCAAGAGAGCAACGGGAGATACAGAATAGACAGACAGGCGATTTGAAAAGAGATGGACCCGTTTGGGTCGCAGCAGCGCCAGTAATGAGTGGCGTGCTGCACAAAATTTAGCGATTGGGGACTACAGCAAAGTAGTCAACCCACGAATTTGCTTCCGGTAACGACTGTACCGGAAGCTCGATATGCAGGGCATTAACCCACCCTGCGTAGACTCCCTGTGTCTGGCGAAGCACGCCAAACCCAAGGACGAAAATGGTTCCGTTCGAATCAGCTTTCCAGCTGATCGCACAGAACCCGAAGTCTACATCGTACACCTCGAACTCGGCGTTTGTGCCTATCGAGATGCCGTCAATCCGGGTGACTAATCGAACCGGTACTAATTGGCCCATGGTTCGCAGTCCCACCAAGGGGTAGCCTCCGCAGTCCAGCCCGTCTATGATTGGCTGGGGTGTTTCAGTCGCATGTGCTATTTCTGTCAGAACAATCCTTGTACGGGTCAATAAAGCACCCGATAAGGTGGGTAGATGTTGGGTGGATGCGAACGTTGCCGGAGGCAACAGTTCGCCTTCGTGCGTTGCCGTCGGCAACGCAGTTTTTGCAGCACAACCGAGTGCTGCAAACACGATGATGATTGCAAATGCAATCATCATCGTCATCCGAAATTCTTTCTGCACGGGGCCCACTCCTCTTATTAAACTATTCTTTGGACCGCGCCGGTGTCAGTAACACCAGTGTGGTCAAAAAGAATAGCGTCGCCTGTCTGTCAAAGAGCTCTTCACGGCAAGGCCGGAAGATGCCATACAATCAGGAGTAATCCATGTTTGTATGGTACTACCAGTATAACAGATATATTGACTATATCCTACCTCGGATACCCTGTGACACTTGTGACTCTCCGAGCTGTCGGAATCTTTACTGATATAAACAGTATCGACGCCACTGCTATCAGAACTGATAAATACATCATTAGCTGTGAGAAGGAACTGGCGGCAATCATGAAGCCCATGCCTGACAGTACCCCAGAGTGAACAAACCGGGATACAAGGCTGTTAAAAGATAGCACGCTTGCACGGATACTATCCTCAACGCCATCATGTATTCGAACCTTGCTCCTGATTGCAATCACACCAAAGAATGAATTGAACACTAGCAGTCCCAGGACGGCAGTGGCAATTGAGCCTGAGGCGGCAAGTGCAAGTCCGGCGACCATTAATGCAAGCAGCATAAAATCCGGTACATGATCAAACCGTGCGGCATTCCGCTTTGCCAGTGCCCGTAGTAGCATGCCGGCACCAACCAGAACACCGATGTACTCTACCGGCAAAGCAAATACGTCGCTAAAACTGCCAAACAGGCTTTTAACGGCCTGAGCAACAGCTCCAAATGCACTGAAGCTCACAATCAGTCCAAGCAGCACTCTGTCATGCCGTACTTTACGTAATCCCGCTCGGGCAGTGGTAAAAATATTTCCCTCATGCTGTTTGTGGTCTCTGACCGTTGCATCATGTTGAATCGTCAGAAGAACAGCAACTGCAGCAAACCCGAACATTCCTGTTAAAACAACCGGCAGAGTCATACTGAAGCTTGCGAGTATGCCGCCAGTGACCGCAACCACCATGAGCACAAAATCCTCCAGGGAACTCAGCCGAGCAATATCGTGCTTAAAATCATTTGAGATTGTTTTCAGAAAGGCTTCATCACTGCCGGATATCAAAGAACCACCAAGTGCCAGTAATATGCTTGCGAGCACGTAGACAGGTATACCGCCCGGCATCGCCATAACAAGCATTGATATTCCATACAGGAGGTTGCCGGCGATCATTGATACACGGTGACCATAGTAATCACCTATTACTCCAGTCGGATACTCAAGGATGGAAATCAGAATCCCGTAGAATGCTATAACTCCGAGTGCCTGATCAATACTGAGACCACGGTACAGAAGGTATGGTACTGAAACCGCGATCCAGAAATAGGTAAGTGAAAATACTTTTGATAACAGAAATCTGTCTCGAACTGACATCAATTTCAATGCTGGTTTCTGATCATACACCATTGAGGCAGGAAACAAAAAAACCGCTGGTTAAGCGGTTTTTAAGTTCCTGAACATGATTCAGGACAATGACAACAAAAAAGGTGACAGGCTCCTGCAATACTCCGAAAAGTACTGCAGAATGTTCTCGCCAAGGTTAAAGGTTTTTATTTCTGACGTTTCAGTCAGAAAATGGGGTGGTCCAAAACGATCACTCTGCATTATTACAACCCCGGATGCAGAGTACCTTTTACTCCTTAGAAAGGAGGTGATCCAGCCGCAGATTCCCCTACGGCTACCTTGTTATGACTTAGCCCTGGTCGCCAGCCCTACTGTAGTCCCCTCTTATGAGGAGCCGTCCAGTAAGACCAACTTCCGTGACTTGACAGGCGGTGTGTACAAGACCCGAGAACGTATTCACCGCGGCATGCTGATCCGCGATTACTAGCAATTCCGACTTCATGCCGGCGAATTTCAGCCGACAATCCGAACTGAGGCCATTTTTGTGGGATTAGCTCCACCTTGCGGCTTGGCAACCCATTGTAATGACCATTGTAGCGCTTGTGTAGCCCAAGACATAAGGACTATGATGACTAGACGTCGTCCCCACCTTCCTCCTCGTTTTGGCAAGGCAGTTTCCAGAGAAATTATAACACTGGATAGGGGTTGCGCTCGTTGCGGGACTTAACCCAACATCTCACGACACGAGCTGACGACAGCCATGCAGCACCTCTGTAACGATCTCGAAGACGTTCCGACTTTCATCAGAACCACAGTTACAGTTCAAGCCCTGGTGAGGTTTTTCGTTTAGCATCGAATTAAACCAAACGCTCCACTGCTTGTGCGGGTCCCCGTCAATTCCTTTGAGTTTTAAGCTTGCGCTCGTACTCCCCAGGCGCCCAACTTAACGCGTTTGCTGCGACACACAACATGAACCCAGAAAGACCGAAGCCTGACTGGAGATCCATATCATACATCTAGTTGGGATCGTTTACGGCGTGGACTACACGGGTATCTAATCCGTTTTGCTCCCCACGCTTTCGAGCCTTAGCGTCAGTCTAGACCCAGAAGGCTGCCTTCGCCATCGGTGTTCCTCCAGATATCAACGCATTTCACCGCTACACCTGGAATTCCGCCTTCCCCTGTCTGACTCAATCCTGATAGTTTCAGATGCAATTCCGATGTTGAGCATCGGGCTTTCACATAAGACTTACCAAGTCGCCTACGCATCTCTTTACGCCCAGTAATTCCGGATAACGTTCGGCCCCTACGCATCACCGACCCTTCTGGCACGTAGTTAGGGGGGCCTTATTCATGTGGTACACTCAGAACTTGTTCCCACATAAAAGGAGTTTACAACCCGAGAGCCGTCGTCCTCCACGCGGCGTCGCTGCATCAGACTTTCGTCCATTGTGCAAGATTCCTAATTGCTGCCTCCCGTAGGAGTATGGACCGTATCGCAGTTCCATTCTGACTGATCATCCTCTCAGACCAGTTACCCGTCATAGGCTTGGTGAGCCATTACCTCACCAACAACCTGATAGGACGCAGGCCTATCCTCAAGCGGCCGAAGCCTTTAATCCGAAGACCGTATCCAGGATTAACGTCCCTTTCGAGACGGTATCCTTGACTTGAGGGTAAGTTCCTACGCGTTACTCAGCCGTCTGCCACTAAAACAAAGGAGCAAGCCCCTTTGTTCTCGTTCGACTTGCATACCTTAGGCACGCCGCCAACGTTCATCCTGAGCCAGGATCAAACTCTCCATATAATCTGTTAATGGTTAGATTATTAACCAGCCCAATCAAACCGAAGTTTGAGAGGGACTTAGATCAACGTCCTGCCGTAGCTTGCGCCATGGCAGGCCGGAATTTTCTGTTAAAGATTTGACGTGAACATACTATGAATCTTAATAAAAAGAGACATAGTCCTGTCACCTTTTTTGTTGTCAAAGGGCTTGACTTACTTGTTTCTTACGAAGTGAAAGCAGTATCAAAAGCACTCGATTGAGTGTGCAGTAATGATAGCAGACAAAGCGTCCGCGTTCAAGTGGTTTTTAGCTGTTTTTTCTTCTTACGTGGCAGGTACTTCTGGTACTCGGTTACGCGCTTAACTTCTGACTTTTTCTTGGGTTCTTTGCGGACCAGCTGGTACACAAGATACCCGAGATTAATCAGTTCAAGCAGAAGGACAACCAGTGGCCACAATCGCATGTTGAGAATGCGAATGCCCTGCCCTCGCGCCAGCGCCAGTACAACAAGCACAATCGCAAGCCAGAACGACCATTTGAGAAAACGCCTCAGCAGCGCGCGGTACACACCGTCAATTTCCACCCTGCGCAGGACGACCCTGCCGATGATTACCAGAATGAGGAAACCGAATGCCAGCGCGTAAAACCATGCCTGAAAATCTGTCGGGCCGGGATCCACTGCAAACAGGTTATCGGGATTCAGATAGTTTGAAAAATCAAACCGCGCCAACCTGCCGTCAAGCTGACTGAAAAAGTCCTGCATCAGACCAATCTAAGAAGTAATCGCGGCAGTTATTTTTTGAGCAGCTGGTTGACCAGGTCGGTTACAACAGGAAGCTCAAACTTTGTACCCTGGAATGCATTGATAACCAGAAGCAGCCATCCCACAAAGACGGCAATGCCGAGAATACATGAGACCAGCCATCCGATCAGCGGAATGATACCGATGACAACAGAAGCGATAACCAGAATACTGAGTCCGACGCTCTGCTTGGCGTAATGCCTGACAAAATCACTCAGATCGTTCATACCGAAGTACATCACAAGCCCGATCAGGGGGAATGTTGCTAGAACTGCGAGTAAAGTATCATCCTGGCTCTTTTTTGCCACGGGTGCGTTTTCTGCCATGTCACAAAGATAATAAGTAAGACTGTCCTAAGTATAGGAAGATTCGGAAACACTGTCAATTTACTGACCGGCAAGCTCCATGAGATGCTCAAGCTCCTGCAGGGATGTCGCATCCTCAGGTGACTTGTCCTGACGGTCAAACACCTTGAGGCGCGGGAACCTGAGGGAGTAACCTCCCCCTTCGGATCCGTGCAGTTTGCTTTTTGAGATGCTGTCGGCCTCAACCACAACAACGACCTCGGGTCTGACAAAAACATCCGGCAGAAGAGGTTTCGCGATCCGGACGTTTACGGGCATGGTATCTATCCGGATTGTGTCCAGACGGTTTCTGATATCGGCAAACTGAGCATCGGTGATGCCTGTTCCGACCTTGGAAAGACTTACAAACTCGCCGGTCTTTTTATCAGGCACACCAATCAGGATCGCACCGATCCCGAACTTAGCCCGTGCCCCGCTGCCGAGATAATAGCCCAGCACAACAGCGTCAACGGTATCGGCAAGTTCGGAGTTGGCGGCTGCTTTGAGCTTGATCCAGTCGTAGTTGCGTGTGCCGGGATCATAAAATGTTCCATAGCCCTTGGAGATTATCCCTTCCAGGTCCATCTCAACATAACGGTCAAACACCTCCTGCGCATCCTCAACTGTTTTGACTTCCGGAGATTCGGATGCGATCAGTGTCGGTCCGCTGTCTTTGAGCAGATCATTCATGATCCTGAGACGTTCCTCAAGCGGGGTCCTGAGCAGAGATTTACCGTTGAGCATGAGGATATCAAAGCAGTGCGCCTGGATTGGAATCTGCTCTGCCATCTCGGCAATGTCGTTTTTGCGTTTGCGCTTCATCGTCTCCTGAAACGGCAGCAGCTCACCGCTGGCGGGATCATACGCGATAGCCTCGCTGTCGAGGATCACAGAATCCACATTGAGATAAGAAACAGCCCTGATCAGATCCGGAAACATGTCAGTCAGGTTTTCCATCCGTCTGCTGAAGATACGGACATGGTCGGACTCTGCTTCGACAAGCAGCCCCTGCTCTGCGGAAATATTTGCAAACCCTTTTCTGGAATAATGGATCTCAGCCCGCAATCCGTCAAATTTTGGTTGCATCACATGAGGTCCAAAGCGCTCAAAGATCTTTGCTATGTCTTTTTCGCGCTCCACGAGTTTGACCGAGACCGGGATACCGGCAACAGGCTCAATTGTTTTCACCGCTTCTATGCCATCCTTCAGCAACACGGATGCAATAGCACCGAGGTCAGCCCGTACCCCGAATGCGTACTCGATCTCCTCCCGCAGGATTTATCCCCGGTCAGAACAATCGACAGCGCATCAAGAACTGACTTTTCGCTGACACCAAGCCGCAGCTTGCCGATGATGATACGGCAGACATAACGTGCCTCAAGACCGCTCAGCTGTGCGAACAGGGACAGAAACGCCGCCTGCTTGCCCGCCTGGGAGTTTGCCCCGGATATTGCAGCAATCTCCTGCAGTTTACGAAATACATCAAGAATCTTCAGACCTGCACCCTGGCGGCTGCCTGCGACAGCCTCAGCTGCCAGGCCGATATCACCGGTTTCCTTAGCCTGCGTCTCAACTGAGTCGTCAATTGTGTGCAGCGCTTTGATGAGTGATTTGCCAGACAACTGAAATTCAACGGGCATAAACAACGGTGCAATGCGTCCCTGCAGCAGGTACATCGCTTCTTCAAGCTCGTCTGTGTGCAGATCTTTGATCAGACCGGCGAGAATATCGATCATTGCGTTGCGGCCTGAGGCCTGTTCAAGCTGATTAAGACAGACGCAGAATGTTGAAAATGTCATCAGTAATGATTAAAGAAAAATTATGCTAACAGGTACCGGGCGGCTTTTGTTCTCCCCTTTTTGACCACAATCTTCTTGTCAATCAGGTCCTTCAGATCACGCAGGATGGTGTCATCACTGACGTCAGGAAACTGTACCGCAAAATCCTGGTTTCTGATCTCCTCGTTTTCTTCGAGGTACTGGACAATCTGCATCTGCCGGTCATTAAGTGCCACCTGTCCGAGTTTCTGCAGCAGCTTCTGGTCACGTGACAGTTCAAGTACGCGAGCCTTGATCCTGCCAAGCTCAACAGAGACTCCCGCTACAAAATATTCGAGCCACCATGTCATATCACCTTCATGAGCACTCTCGAGCGCTTCGTAATAGCTTGAGCTGTTCTGATCATAGTATTCCTCAAGACTGAAAAACCGCCTGATATCGTACTGATCACGATACAGTGACCACGTTGCAAGCAGACGTGAGGTCCGGCCGTTCAGGTCGACAAAGGGATGAATACGTACAAGTTCGTAATGAAGGATGCCTGCACGCAGCAGCGGATGGACTCTTGTTGCAACGGTGTTGTCCCAGAGACAGAGGTCCTCAACTTCAGCTTCGATCTCATCAGGGCCTGGCGGATCAAATACCACAGCACCGGTTTTGGAGCTGACAATTACCGCATCATTTGCCCGAAACACACCTGTTTTCTCATGCTCAAGAACCTGATCACCCATAATACGATGCAGTTCGAGCAAAAACGGGATACTTAGCGCAACATCCCGTTTGTCATCAATGTAACTGATTGCGTTGCGGTAGTTAACAATCTCTTTAACATCCCGCTGCCTGATTGTCTGCAGCTCTTCGCCGCCAATAATCCGCTCAGTCTCGGACAGTGAGAGTGCGTTACCTTCAATCGCAACAGAGTGATGAACAGTCCTGACAAGCGCAGTGTGCTGAAACTGACGCTCCCATGAGGGAACGAGCGGCGCATTAGTGATTATCTGGCGTGCGGCCTCGGCCTGCGCCACATGGTTGAGAATGAAGTCAGTGATCGTATACCTGGGCTGAAATGCCATCAGTCATCAGCAAGAACGTATTTGGCTGATTTGGTCTTTCCCTGTTTGATGACAAGACCCTCATCAACAAGTTTACTCAGATCCCGCCTCAGCGTCCGGCGGGTTACTCCCTTGATCTGCTTTGCGAGATCGTTCATCTCGATCTCGCCCTTATCATTGATGTGCTTGTATATCTCGCGCTGCCTGCTGTTAAGCGTTATACGCCTGCCGTCACCTTCCAGATTTGCAGTATCCAGCGACCCGAACGGTCCGTCAGCATTGAACTTCATGGTAAGTTGACCACTCGCTATCTTGCGGGACAGCTTGAACCCGCCATATGCTGCTGCAATCAGCAGAATCAGTTTAAAGACATTCTTAAGGAGTTTGAACATGGACATACAATGACAAGTATACGTCCATTATAGTCCAGATAATGATTCTAATCCACCCAGAGATGTACCAACTTCAAAGTCAAGTGCTACAGGCACTTTGAGGGCGACCACCTGCGACATGACAGCATGGACATCTCGCGCAAACGCCAGCAGACGGGGGTCATTTCGGTCATCTGTGTCCAATTCAAACACAAGCTCATCGTGGATCTGCAGATTCATTGTGGCAAAATCTGAATATTTCTCCCTGATCAAGGCATCTGCCCGGTTCATGGCAAGTTTCATCATATCGGCAGCACTGCCCTGGAGCGGATAATTCACAAGCTCACGTTCGATTGCTGCTTTTGCCTGCCAGTTGCCGCTGCGCAAAGCTTCTGTATTTTTTTTGCGGCCAAAGAGTGTTGAGACATATCCATCTGTCAGCGCCTGATGCTTCAGCTCCGTGAAGTATCGGTCAACTTCGGGATAACCTGCAAAAAAGCCATCGATAAACTCACGTGCGGTATTACGGTCTATACGCAGCCGGTCTGACAGTCCGAAAGCAGACATCCCGTAGATTACGCCGAAATTTACTGTTTTACCGACACGGCGCTCGTCCGGACCGACTGCCGTGACATCCATACCGAACAGACGTGATGCTGTAAGAGCATGGATATCGACTTCTTCATTAAATGCCTTGACCAGTGCAGGCTCTCCGGATAGGTGTGCCAACAGTCGCAGCTCCTGCTGAGAATAATCAACTGCAAGCAGGATTTTTCCTTCAGCAGCGACAAAGGCGTCTTTAATGCGCCGGCCCAGATCTGTGCTTGTCGGGATGTTCTGAAGGTTGGGATTATTTGATGACAGTCTGCCGGTAGCTGCTCCCACCTGGTTGTAGTTTGTATGAATCCGTCCCGTATCAGGGTCCTTCTGCTCTATCAACGCATCGGTGTATGTTGACTGAAGTTTACTGACTTCACGGTACTCAAGGATTTTAGCCACAACAGGAAAACTTTCGACCAGCTTTGACAGGACGCGTTCATTTGTTGAATACTGGCCGCTCTTACTCTTTGAACCGCCGGGCAGACCCATTTTCTCAAACAGCACCTCACCGAGCTGCCGCGGTGAGCCCAGATTAAACTTCATGCCGGCCTCCTCGTAGACGGCATCTTCAATCCTTGCCATACTTTCCAGCAGTTCCTGCTTGAATGCCGAAAGCTGCTCTGCATCCAGACCGATGCCGTACTCCTCCATTCGTGCAAGAACCGGAGCAAGGGGCAGTTCAATCTCACGGTAAAGGTATTCTGCACTGAACATGCTCCCCCTTGGAGTCCCCGAGGAAGCAAGATCCTGTATAAAGTCATGCGCCAGGGCCATGACTGTCTTAACGTGCTTGACCAGCACCGTCTCGGGACTGTCCTGATCGTTAATGACTATTCCCGCCCGGTTAAATGCTATCGTATCGAGTTCGGTACTACCGGTGCCTGCCTGCGTAATATGCGCAAGCAGAAGCAGGTCGGCGCCGATTGAAAGTTCTTTGATACCAAGCTGTCTGACGCAATGAAACAGATCTTTTGCACGGTAGGTGTTAACCGTTTTATCTTTGAGTCCCGTAAGGATTGCAGATACTTCTTTATCAGCAGCAACATCAGGTATCAGATAGACATCTCCGTCGATACCTACTGCTGCAGATGCGAGTGGTGCAAAGATATTCAGCGGGTCTGTGCGCGTCATCAGCACAGAAACCGTAGAGGCGGCAGTAAAGGCCTTTTTAAACGCCTCCCTGGTCGAGCCGTCGACTATGCTGTAATCGACAGCATCAACTGCAGTATCAAGCAGGAACGACTCCTGCATATCCGTGATCTGGTCATTTTTAGGGAGCCTGCTGATCAGGGATTTAAATCTGAGCTTCTGAAACAGTGACTTCGCTGATTCATAGTCATAGTCACTCACCTTTGCATCAGAACGGGTAAGTGAGAGGTTGAGATCCGTGACGATTGTGGCAAGATCTCTACTGAGAAACGCATCTTCTTTGCCGCTAATCAGTTTTTTCTGGACAGCACCTTTTATTTCATCAATGTGAGTGTAAATCTCTTCGAGATGACCATACGCAGTTATCAGCTGCGTAGCGGTCTTGTCACCGATACCTTTTACGCCGGGAATGTTGTCTGAGCTGTCGCCGCGAAGGCCCTTGTAGTCTGTCAGGTATTCTGCGGTAAACCCAAGCTTTGCTGCCACACCTTCAGGGTCAAGCTGTTCTGACTTTTTGATGTTACTGCCTGCCAGGTAGATACTTGTTTCTTCAGATACAAGCTGCAGCAGATCCTTATCGCCGGTGACAATTATTTTGTGCAGTCCTTTGAGTTCATCCGACCGGGTAAATGACCCGATAATGTCGTCGGCTTCGTAGCCCTCCTGGATAAACCTCGGAATACTGAGCGAATCCACGATGTCATGTACAACCGGAAACTGGGATTTAAGAGCTTCATCTGTTTCGGGGCGGTGCGCCTTGTACGCTGCAAACTGTTCATGGCGGAATGTTTTACCCTTGCCGTCAAATACACAGATGACGTACTCCGGCTGAAACTGTTGCAGGATCTGCAGCAGCAACGATGTAAAACCGTAGGCTGCATTGACAGGCTGACCGTCTTCAGTGGTCAGGGTTGCAGGAAACGCATGGTAAGCGCGATGAATCAGAGCGTGCGAATCAATCAGCAGGATCGTATTGTTTGGTTCTGACATACTGCAGGCGTGCTTTACTCTTTTGCTTCAGGTGCGTCCTTGAAGAAGCTGTTGAATTCCTCTGAATCAATCACTTCTTTCTCCATCAGTGTATCAACAATCCGGTCAAGGATGGGACGGTTTTCCTGAATGATCTGTTTTGCCTGTTTGTAGCAGTCATCGATAATACGTCTCACTTCTTCATCGATCAGGCGGGCGCTCTCTTCTGAATAATCGCGCTGTTCGCCGTAGCCGTAGCCAAGGTACTGCAGTTCGTTTTCCTGACCGTACTTAACCAGACCAAGCTCATCACTCATGCCGAAGCTTTTCACCATTCTGCGCGCGATGGATGTTGCCTTTTCTATGTCATTGGATGCACCGCTTGTGACATCGTTATAGATCATCTTCTCGGTTGCATAACCTGCAACAAGAGCTGTAATTTTAGATAGCATCTTGGTGCGGCTCATCGATACCTCGTCCTTTTCAGGCAGAGGCATTGTGTAGCCGAGTGCCATACCGCGGGACACGATAGTTACACGGTGGACAGGATCATGTTCGGGTGAAAGCTTCATCACCAATGCATGACCGGCCTCGTGGTATGCAGTCTTCTTCAGCTCGTCCCCGTCACGTTTGCGTTTTTTCGCCGGACCGACCTGTACCTTGTTCGCTGCCTCCTCAAGGTCTTCAAAGGTAATCAGATCGCGGTTATCCTTGGCGACTATAATTGCCGCCTCATTAAGCATATTCTCAATGTCCGCTCCTGAGAACCCGACCGTACGCTTGGCAATCTGCTCAAGGTCAACCTTGGGATCAATCGGCTTGTTTTTAGCATGTATCTCAATGATCTGTTTTCTGCCCTCAATATCTGGGACATCCAGAACGACTCTCCGGTCAAACCTGCCAGGTCGCAGAATTGCGGGGTCAAGAACATCGGGCCTGTTAGTAGCTGCGATCACAATAACATTGGTATTCTTTTCAAATCCGTCCATCTCAACGAGTATCTGATTGAGTGTCTGCTCGGTTGTGCTTGACTGAACCGTTGTGCCACGCTTTCGCGCTACTGCATCAATCTCGTCAATAAAGATGATTGATGGTGCCGCACGCTTTGCTTTTTCAAACAGATCGCGTACCCGTGATGCTCCTGCACCGACAAGCATCTCTTCAAATTCTGAACCCGATGTATGGAAGAATGGAACACCGGCCTCACCAGCGATAGCGCGGGCAAGCAGTGTCTTACCTGTTCCCGGAGGACCGACCATCAGAAGACCCTTTGGAATGCGCGCACCAAGCTTCAAGAAGCGCTTCGGCTCACGCAGAAAGAGAACAACCTCCCGCAGTTCCTCCTTGGCCTCATCAACACCTGCAACATCCTTAAACGTAATATCAGGACGCTTGCCAAAGATCATTCTGGCCTTTGACTGTCCAAACTTCATAAGCGAATTGCCCGATCCCTGAACGCCACGGAACATAAAGAATACAAGCACACCAAGCCCGAAGAGCATTCCCAGCAGAATCAGATCACCCCAGGGCACACGGGGGATGACCGCAGAAGAGAATGTTACTGTTTCGGATTCAAATGATATACCTTCCGCCTGCAGAAACTCGGGCAGACTCAGACCGTTTATCACCTGCCAGTTCATAAACTGTTCCTGCACAAATTCAGGCTTCAGCTCTGCAATTGCAAAGTCCTCAAACACCCATGCATTGCGAAACGTGTCAGCATCTGAAAGTGCAGCAAACTCCTCCGGTGTCCTGTAACCAGCAGAATCCCGCAGGTAGTAAACCCGGACCGGCAGCTCTACAGCCGAGATGCCTTCACGGTTGAGAAATGCCTCAAACTCGGCTTCACCGGCGTCAGCTACCAGCAGATCCTTTTTAGCAGGATCAGTCGCACGTGCGAAAATCTGCTCACTGCCGACATATACTGCTGCCACACGGTGGATCTTGTCAGGGGCTGTAATAGAAGAGAATATCTCACGTATTCCAAGCGGGCGTACAGATTCGTACAGCTGGTCGATCGAGACCGTCTCAAATCCGTCGTTTTCCTGCCGGACAACTCTGTCAGCCTCTTCAAGCTCGATTCCGGACTCACCGAGTTCGGTGCCGATCAGTGGCTTTGTGCGTGCTATCGCTCTGCCGTCATCACGGATCTGGACAGTTGCATATTCATTGTTTTTGATACTCTGGACAAACTCGCTGACGCTCACCTCAACAGCCTGAAACGGAGCGTTTAACATATTAAAGACAACAGAGACGAGCAACAGAATGATACTGACTGCAAACAGTGTATTGAAGTTGAAGCCGATCCCTGAAGGACGCTTTACTCTGGGCATACGTTTTATTTTGGAATTATCCGCCATGGATTAATTGTCTTAAGCTTAAATGCAAGGTTCGGGATATTTTCTGTAAGCAGTATACACGTTTGATTCAGTGTACACCTAATTGCCCGATACAGAAGTATAAATGACGGGAACTGGGATCGAACCAGTGACCTGGGGCTTATGAGTCCCCCGCTCTAACCAACTGAGCTATCCCGCCAGGAAACAGTAAGGATGATTCTACCACATAGATTACCATTTTTGCCAAGCAACCGACAGCGATTAAGACACATGCACAGGGCATTCGCGCTGTGATCGAATCGTTTTATAAAAAAGCCCTGCATGTGCTATATTGTATATAGTAGGTATATACAGATGCTCGAATACAATAACAATCCAGGGCGCGTCGACAACCGTCATCCGGACTACGATACAGTTTTTGCGCAGTGGATCGACTCGTTCACACAACTCCCTGAACGGGATGCTAATCCGCACTATCAGGCCGTTCACGCTGCAGTAGGACCCACACTGCACAGATGGATAGACCATCTGAGCAGACGCTTTGCAGCGTTTCCGGAGCTTCAGCAGAATATTGAACCCGAAGAGCGTATGGTGCTGCACGAGGCGGTCGCTGAAACCCTTACGATGCTCGGCGTCGAGGCCCACCAGATCCCGGAGTTTGTCATACTTACCTATGACGAAGAGATCTTCGGTAAAAAGCCAGGAGATGCTGCAATGATGATCGGCGGTGACAGGAACAACTGCTCATGGATCATGCAGTGGGAAAAACTTTACAAATACTGTGATGATATCGCGGCAGCGAGAAGCAGCGGTGGCTGGCACAGGTATGTTCTTGCCGTGCAGCAGCTTTTGACTTCAGTTGGCCATGAGGCCATGCATGTCCACGACACATACTATAATCAGCACCGCATCGAAGGGGCATACATCGCCAATACTCCTGGCAACCAGTATCATGGAGCATATGGCGAATACGAACCGCAGGCGTTTGGAATGCAGTATGCCTGGCTGAAGGCTGCTGAACTTGCTGACCGGTTCTGCCCCAGACAGTACTAACCGCTAATACTGTTTAATGGGACGGCTCAGCTGATCTCGACTGATCCCAGCATAGCGACACCCTTTATTGTCAGGCGTTTTCCGGTTTTATCCGAACGCCTCCGTTTGTCGGATACCTCTCCAAGGACTGCAATCGCCTCATTAACAAGAGTCACATCCTCCGGAAGTCACAATTCGACTCCGCCAAAGACAGCGACAACTTCCAGTTCTGCATCGTCTGCAAACTGTGTATCCCGGAAATCGAGCTCTATACTGCCGAATACTGCAGTCAGACTGCCCTGCTTGAAGCTGTCAGAATCCACATGGCGCTTTGCACCGCCAAATACAACAACCTCAGACAATGCATCTGCTGATGCTTTATCCTTTGACGATCCCTGTCGGAGGAGGATGCTCAGACCGATTGCGACCAGAAACAGCGGCCATAGAGTCCAGAGACTGAATGTGAACAGTCCCAGATTCCCTGCCAGAAGTGCAGCTCCAAAGAACATAAACAGAACACCGGCAACCAGTGACCGGCGATGTACCAGAGCAATCCACAAGCCGAATGCAATCAGGAATACAGGCCACCACCGGATAACACTGCCCCAGACTTCGCCTGGAAGCAGATTATCTGCCAGAAACACTACACCAAGGAAGATGAACAATCCTCCCCAGATAAGGCGTGACGTTAAGTTTTGCATATGCAAATCAGTAATAATTAATTATCTTCAGTGAACTCTTCAACAAATGAATCCGGGAAATTCTCCCAGAATGACTGCTGATCACTGACTCCTGTTGCTGCAGAAAAAAAAGATCACGACGAAGACCAGATACCAGAGCAATCCTGTAACGATTTTAGCCGGAATGGAATTACCTGCAATAATGCTGACACCTGCTCCAATCAGAAACAGTGGCCACAATCTGAAAAACACCATGAACACTGCTCCCCAGATAGACCATGGAAGCATACCGGTGGTATTCATAAAGAATACCGATCCCAGACTGATCAGCCACAGCGCGCCAAAAATCCTGTCGGGGAGTTTTTCGCCCTGATCGGTGCCGTCACTGAAGAAAGTAAAATTGCTCACACGTTGCGGCTCTTTCATGCAAATGCCCTAAAGACTATTAACCGTATTGTACTCCCGGAAGAATGTAAACGTAACCCCTCTCAGCCTTGCCAGGAACATTTGTGTAAACAGCAATGATTTCAGAAACATCCTGCTACTGCTCTGCTGGATAAAAAAATTCAGGACTATTTAAAGGGAACTCAGCTACAATCTGATTAGGGGGAACGGGGCGACAGCCCCGGGGTTAAAGATGCACCTGCACCTCATTAAAACGCATTAAAGCCAAAGTTGCGGGGAGAGGATTCGAACCTCTGACCTTCAGGTTATGAGCCTGACGAGCTGCCACTGCTCCACCCCGCGACTTTGGCTTTAAGTTGTACACGTGCCTGAATAACTGCATTCAGGGTGATTAATACTACACCATCAACCGCCCAAAATCAACTTCTGCCACCAGAACACGTTATCCCGCAATATGATCGGATCGTTGTTATCACGGACAAATTCTATCGGCAGTTCGTTGTCACGCTGGACTACATAGAGTTTTTCTCCAGGCTCAGCCAGATTCCAGCTTTCTCGGGCATACGAGCGCCGGTACTCAACAGATTCGTAGTATTTGACAAGCTCTTCCAGCTCAGATTGCTCCTCCTCCAATTTTGTGAGGCGGGCTTCTTCTTCTTCAATCCTCGTCAGATTGTCCCGCCCTTTATTAAACGCTGTGTAAATGTTGATGCTGAGCGCGACAATTATTACCACCATGACCAGACGCGACACAATATCTCCGTATGTCAGTTCGACAGTTGTAAACCTACGCCGGATGTAGGCGGACACCCGTTTCAGAAGTTTTGTGATACGCATGTTACGAATACCCTCTAGTTATTGACAGCCTGGAGATCACTGTGCTAAGATCAATCACTTACCCGCCGGATTGCCCCTGGCTCATTTTAGTATAGCACAGACACACTGATGGCTCTGCACAGACACCGCGAAGAGTTTGTTCAGCACCTTGAAGGCAAGGGACGTTCAAAGTCGACGATAGTGGCATACAACAAGGATATTGAACAACTTATCAGCTTTCTTGATGAGCTGCAGCACTCCGGTCTTCCGCAGGACCTTACTACCGGCATACTCGAAGCATATGTCGACAAGCTGAAGCAGGAGGGTAACTACACACTCAAAACTGTCTCACGCAAAATCAACAGTCTCAAAACATTCTCAAAATATCTTGCCAATCAGGGTCTTATAGTATCAGATGTTGCTGCGCCTATCTCGCACCCGGAGTTTACACCACAACTACCGCGCGTTCTTTCACCCCTGGAGTATCGTGCACTGCGCGACACAGCCCGGTCAAATGTGCGGCTGTACACTATGGTAGAGCTCCTGTTACAGACAGGGATCCGCATCGGCGAGCTCTCAAGACTTAAGCGGGCACATGTAAAGCTGGATAACCCTCACATTTATATAGAGCCGTTCTCCAGCAACCCCGAACGAGTCGTTGATCTAAACGAGCGAGCAGTCGAGTCAATCGCACAGTACTTTGAAGAGCACCAGCATATCAGGGATGCCGAAAACGATCAGCTCCATATGTTTCAGACCAAGACAGGCAACCCCGTTCTTATCCGGAACATCAGGACGGCAATTAACCGTGCCTTCAGGAAAGCAGGAATCAAAGGTGCAACAGTCAACGATATCCGTAACACCTTTATCGTCTATCAGCTTGAAAGCGGTATAGACCTTGAGCGCCTTGCGCAGATCGTAGGTCATCAGAAGCCGACCACCACAGAAAAATACCTCGAGTTGGTCGAGTCACGCCCGGATAAAACCTCCCACAAAATAGAACCGCTGTAACGGTTTCCATACGCTGCATGCGGATGGTAGAATTAGTGCGCAATGGGTCAGTCCCCCTCTCCGTGCGGAGAGCGATGAACATGCGTTTGTCACGGGTCTGTCCCCTTCTCATCTTTTGAGTCGGGGGCCAGTAGCTCAGTGGTTAGAGCGCCGTTCTTATAAAGCGGTGGTCGGTGGTTCAATTCCACTCTGGCCCATTGATTTCTTCAGATAATCAGCTGCAGCAGCATTTCACCTGTACCCGCCAGAATCAGACCAATCAGCACTGCTGTGAGGATCATGAATGTATCTTCGCGTAGCAGCGATGCGACAAGGTAGCTCCTGTGCTGCGGTCTGCCCACAAGAGGATGCTGATGGTCAGGCTGAACTGCATGATCGTGAATCACAAACGGTGGAATAACTGCGGTAAAGTGGTAGCGCCAGAGCGCGAACCAGATCAGAGCAGACAGACTGATCCCGAGGAGGAATGCATATACCAGGCGAACCGTATAACCTGTCGTATACACACGTGCGTCAGTATCCGCATCAGGGTAACCGGGTATCAGCGTCTCCGCCTTGTTGCGGTCAAAGCGGACCTCGATCTCATCGATTCCGGCCTGGGCATTCAGACTACCTTCGATAAATGCACGGACATAAAGCGTTCCGCCATCACTGGATAATGTGCTGATACTTCCGGCAACTTCATCAGGGGTGGAAACATTGCGATCATTAAGCGCAGGCTGCCACTGTCCATCTTTGACGTAATACCAGATTGAACCGTCACTGCTGAGCTGAAGTGTCATCTGCCCCTTTGCACTGAAGCTGTCAAGTTTTTCAAACGGAACACCGAAACGGGTTGTGACTACAGGCCTGTCAGCTGCAAAATGATCCGGACTGATGATTACCTCACTCACTGAAGCAGAGAGCCCCGCATCGCGTGTGACAAATTTGAGTCTGTACTGAAAGTATCTGCCGCTAAGATCAAGTTGCGGCAGACTGTACCGGCCGGATTCGACATGACGGGGACGGTACCACGTGTCGGGGCCGGCGGGTCCACGAAAGGCTCTGTCACTGCAGAGTGTATCATCACATGTCCTTACCTGGACAAAGACATCATGTGCGCCACGCCTGAAGATATCGTTCACTTCAATCAGTTGCAGTACGTCATTGAACACAGTAAATTCATCCAGATCGCCTTTAAACGTCTGCACGGGATCAAACCATCCGCCCAGCTCCTGCTGACGTTCGCCAAGGACAAGAGATCCGTTCTGGCCAAGGATTACACCCTGCTGCAGAAAACCTGAGTATGCAGGAAACCCGTCACGGTAAACCTCAATCTTACCGGTATGTGAGTCCCAGGAAACAGCAAGATGATGCCACTGACCGTCATTGAATGCGACACCGGTGCGCAGCTTTTTACCGCTGATGATCAGCATCAGATCTGACGCGTCATACAGCACAATATCGCTGGTGTCGCTTTCTGAGGCATAGGACATGATTGTCTGAGAGGAGGAAGACGTTTTGACCCAGAAAGCGATGGTAAACCTGTCAAGTGCAAGATTTTTATAAGGAAAGATTTTCAGGTAGTCGTTATTGCCGTCAAACTCCGCCCTGTTGCCTACTACGCCTCCGGGCTTTGCCACAACACCGACCCCTTTGGCAGTATTACCTGTTCCTGAGCTGTCGGCGAAGTACTGATCGGTACCGTCATTTTCGGGCTCGTCAAAATACAGAAGTGTCGTATTGTACTTCATAGATACCGCTCCTTCATCAAATCCGGCATCTGATCCCTGTTCTGCAGGCAGCCGGATACCAACAGGTCTGTTGAGTTTCAGACCAAGGGACTCCCAGCGGGCGCCTGCCGCAGATGCATCCATAAGCCGGGATACAAACGTTCCCTCACCAGCAAGCATACCATCGGTGGTTAAGGTGAGGACACCTTCTGCACCTTTATAATCAGTGCCGGTATGGCTGCCGCGGTCAAAATCCTCTGCTCCATCATCAGTATGGATAATCGGCCGGGTCAGTGCGCGGCCGGACGCGACAATGACACGTTCGTCATCAAATACGTAATTCTCTGCAATCGTAAAGTCCCACAGCTGCCTTGTAACCGGTCTCGCCTGCAGGCTGAACAGAACATACAGGCTCATAATCGAAAGCAGAAAAGCAAAGCAAACGAACAGTACCATGGCAAGCCGCAAAAGTCTGAACGTTGGGTGGCCGCTTCGACTGATAATATACGTGTGCTCCCGCCAGACTTGCGATCCTAACCTGCCCTGGCGCCAGTGCCAGCGCAGAAACGTACGGAAGGCATTGCGCAGACCGCCCTGGGTCAGACTTTCATACAACACTCTCTCGCCGGGTCTGATTGTGTGTTTAAAGCGGGACAGTTTCATAGCTGCTATTTATGCTCACGCCGGTAACGTTCGCGCGCATACTCGTAGTATGCTGATGTTCCGCCGGGAACATGATGTTCGAGTACGTGTTCAAACAGCTGCTTCCAGTGCTTGCGCTGCACCCGCAACGCGATAAAATACGGTGCCAGCGTAACAAACGCTTCCCTGTCTTTTTCTACACGGAAATAGTCCGCTGTCTTGAGAAACATTCTATAGCCCAGAACCTTTGTCCGCAGCGGTACTGTTTTGTCTGAAATCTCATGAAAGCTGTGCGCAAACGATGCTGCAATTGCACACATAAACAGAATATAAAGCGCAACCACCGCTGTGCCCGCTGCAATCCAGAACATCTGGACACCTCCGCCTGCAGTCTGATCCAGGATGTAATAGACCAGCAGCCAGCCAAGCCAGATATATCCGAGCATCAGTGTGCCGACATTTGCCGCGATAAACTGAACAAAACCCGGATTATACGAGATGTATCCTTTTCGCTGCAGATCACCATACACAGCGGTGCTCAGGTACGCAGAATCATGCGAGAAAAGAGCTTTGTAGTCAACGTTGTAGATCAGGCTGTGCAGGTTTGAAGGATTGTCGACATATGTGCGGATTATCTTCTGTTCCAGCTCATCAGCAGCAGAAACCTCTCCGGTATGGAGAATGTAATACAGTGCTGTTGCCAGTACATCAACATCGTCAAACTCACCGTCAACCATATACCCCAGTTCGTAGAACCGCAGGTCTGCAGGCGGACGGTACGTCGGAATCGTAATCTGCTTTATCCGGATTGCCTGTTCAGATCTGCGCTTGAAGGCTGATGCGGATTTAAGAAACAGACTGAACAGAACAGCGGACAGGACGATCAGACCTGTAATCAGCGCAAGCTGCGCTGCCCCGTTAAAATCAGGATCTGCGAAGTACACAAAAACTAGCAGAAACGGGACACTTATCAGAGCAAGCGACCATAGTGCGACTGGTTTGTTCATGACTTGGACAGTGTAGTATTAACCGGCACCCTTCGGTTTGAGCGGAGCATTAAATCCTCCGCCGCCGAACCCTCCTGCCATGCCGCCGGGAACAGGTGCTCCGCCTCCCTGATCTGCAGCTTCCTTTGCCTTGCTGCCGCTCAGGTCTGAGCGTTCGTTCATCTCTGCTTCAACAAGCCCGCGGTCGCGACCGTAGCGAAGACGTGACAGGTTTTTAACGATCTGGGCAACTTTCTTATTGCCGTGTTTCGGAAGTGCAAACGGTGCATTCCCGTAGTCCGTACTGATGGAGAATGCAGGCGGCGACTCTCCCTGAGCGATAATCTTCACGTAGGCATTTCTGTTCTCAAGGTTGGTGAGATCGGTCTGATCAAACATGGGAGTGAAAATGGTTTCAAGAAACTGTGCGTCAGACGTACCGACTTTCATACTGACCACAGTACCAACGTTTCCAAACACGGCATCCCGGATCTTCTCATCAATCTGGGCAATGTACTGGTTGGCAACGACAAGGTTGAGACGGTATTTACGCGCTTCTGACAGGATCTGTGCAAAATCCTGGGTCGAAAAGTTCTGGAACTCGTCAACATACAGATAAAAGTCCTTACGAAGATCCTCCTGAGTATCAGCGCGGCTCATGGCAGACGACAGTATGCGTGGTACCAGAAGCAATCCCAGGAACTGTGCATTTTCTTCTCCGATCAGACCTTTCGACAGATTGACGATCAGAATCTTCTGATCATCCATAATCTTGCGCATGTTAAATCCTGATGCCGTCTGACCGAAGATGTTTCGGGTCAGTTTATTAGTGACAAAGCGGTCAAACTTCGAAACGATGTATCCCAGAACCTCTGACTTGTGAAAGTCCTGCGTCTTTGCAATTTCGTCAGTCCAGTAACGCCTGACAAGGTCATCTTTAATTTCGGGGATAATGGTCTTGGCGTAATCCTCATCCGAAAGAATACGCAGCACTTCAACGAGAGTGCTGCCAGGCCGTTCCATAGCAGTAAGCATTGCATTTCGGACAGCACGTTCAAATCTGGGACCGGTAATACCCTGATTATGAGGGTCAAACATTTTCTGCATCAGACCTACAAACGAGTTTACTGTTCGATGCTTATCCTGCTCATTAAAGTACTCAATGATATTGAAACCTATCGGCCTGTCAGTGTCGCCCGGATCCCAGTAGATCACGTCTTCAATACGGTGAGGCGGAATGCGTTCAAGCAGCCACTCGGCAGAGTCACCGTGTGGATCAAGAAAAGCTATGCCCTCGCCGTTGATGATATCCTGATAGGCCATCTGCTGGATAAAGTACGATTTACCGGAGCCGGTCTTACCGATCACATACATATGACGGCGACGGTCATCGCGGTTGATATAAATATTCTTTTTAACATCACGGTAGACGTTAGTGCCAAGCCACAGGTCACCGCTGGACGGCACAGTGGATGAAGCAGCTGCACGTTTTGACAGCAGCCAGTTGATGTGCGGAGTATCGACAGTTCTATTGGGATAGTGCATTATCGTTGCCAGCTCTGCCGTATTCAGTACAAAGCTCTCACGCGGAACCCGGTAGATGAAATCCTTTACAAACTTAATCTTGTCCTTTGCATTGAGTGATACTTTCTTGAAGTGATTACTGCCCTCCTTGGTAAACTGCGAAAAGGAGCTGATCATACTTTCAAGGGTGATTTCTGCCTGCTGATCACTAGGTGCTACTGCAACCAGCCGTATATCAACATTAAACCCGCCCTTTTCGCATTTTTTCTCAATCGCTCCCAGCAGGTCTTCGGCAACATCCATTTTCTTCTTCTCGGGATCTGAATTGTTGGTGCGTACCTTATCGACAAACTTTTTACCACCGTTACGCCATGATGATCCGGCACCGGTAATGACGACCTGCATCGCAGCCGCCTCACCCATGGTCAGTTTACTCATAGTTGTCAGCAGCGATGACAGCGAATCGGTCGAGAGCTCTTCGTATGTACGAACCGGCTTATAGGTGTCGGAATCAAGCTTAAGCGTGCCGAACTTGACCTTGCTGCCATCTGCAAAGATATTGTACTCCTGCGCAATAGCGACCTCTGCCGTAGGATATGCACCGTTTACCGCTTTTTCGACCGTATTTGCCAGATTTCTGCTGGCCACAATATAAAAACGGATATTCTCGGGCATACCTACAATCTCAAAGCTCACAAACGAACGTGCCTTGGTCAGTTTTTCGAAACCCTTGTAGGTCTCACTGATACCAAGCAACCCTGAGAACATCTGATCCGCGGCCTGGATCTCGACCTCATTATTGCGGGGAACGCGCACCTCAAAAACAACTGCATCGAGCGATTTTTTCTCCATTGACGCTTCTCTCACTCCGCCAAAAAAGCGGCGGAAGAGTGAGCGAATGACCAGTATCACAATAATGAAAGAGATAACGAAGATCAGCAGACCGATCCAGAATCCCGGATTAAGCAGAAATCCGACCGGACTGTTTGACACTCCCGGCACCACAGCAGGAGTGGTCCGCAGTGTTGTCTGGGACAGAGGCAACGGAATCATGTTGTGCAACAATGCGGGCAAATATGCCATTATGCTAGTTCATCATACACCATTGAAAATATACCTTCAAAAGCGAATAACGCGTTATGAGCTGCGCTGGCTTTGCTTTTTCAGGAGTCGATCGAGGAACATATAGACCCATGTACGCGCTTCTCCGGTATCGCCTCCTTTTTCCTTCTGCTCCGCAATCAGTTTAGGATTTGTTGCGATCTGCAGAGGGATTTTATATCCGTAAAACGATGGCGGTTCTGGCCCCTTTGGCTGTGCAGGTTTAGGCTGAGGCTTAGGTGCCTGCGGCTGCTGAGGAGGCTGTGGTCTTTGTTCCTGCTGCTCTGCTGCACGCTCCGGTTGCGGCTGCTGCTCAATACGTCTGATCGCCTCATTTCCATATTCAATTGAACGTTCGGGGGCTGCATTTGGAGATGACTCAATCCGGACAGGTCCTGTCTCGGGCGAACCGCCAGCAAAACCACCCTGCTGCACTGGTTGCTGTGCCAGCTGGTTGGGAAGCGGCTGTCCTGAGACCGGGTCAAAGTACTGTCCGGTCTGGGGATCATACTGCGGCGGAAATACCGGCAGTCCTGTGTTGGGATCAATTGGGGGTTGCTGCTGTCCTGCCATTATCTTAGGTTAAACTGTTTAATATCACGTTCGATTGTGCGCTTCGTCTCTTTTTCCTTTAATGCCTGACGTTTATCGTAGAGCTTTTTTCCGCGTGCCAGCGCCAGCTTTAATTTTACAATATTACGTTCAGTATGCATATTTACCGGTACTATTGTGCTGCCACGCTCGTTTTTACCGCGCATCAGAGCATCAAGCTCACTTCTGTGAAGCAGCAGTTTGCGGTCACGCGTCTCGACACCGGCATCAGGATTGGCCATACCCCGCCACTTGGCGATATGAGCACCAACAAGCCATGCTTCTGAGTCACGGATCGTGATATAACTCTCTTTGAGGCTGACATTCCCTGCTTTGACTGATTTTACCTCCCAGCCTTCGAGCACAATACCTGCATCATATGTTGCCAGCTGCTCGTAATTGAACAGCGCTTTTTTATTGGTAACCAGCGTTTTCATGATCAGAAGTTTTCGAGGCCGGCAAGCGGGAGTTCAAAGACGGCTGTACCGTCAAGAACAAACAATTTTCCGGAAGACCTGTCTGCAATTATCTCTTTGATATTGGCAAATGTTCCGTCATCAGGTCCTTTGTATTGATACTGCGCTTTAAGCGGCATCGTTTCCACATCCTTAACAAATACAAGGATTCGCTTGTTGACCGGATCGGCAATATACACATAGACCTCATCAACGAACATTGCTGTCGCCTGGTGCAGGTTTTCACCCTGATCAAGTCCAAGCAGTTGGGGAGTATCATTTTCGTTGTTGAGTGCGCGGTACAGTCCCTGCATAATATCCGCAAGAACGTAGATCTTGAGATCATTGATACTCAGATCCGTGCCGGTCGAAAGCTCTTCCAGCTCAAAGCGTTTTGACGGTATTCCGTACGCATCGCCCGAGCGCTGCAACATTACTACAGACTTGATGCTCTGGTCAACTCCATACACACGCCCGCCAAAGATATCGACAAATTCTATATCTCGAATGTTTCCAAGTCTAAATTCGGATGTGCCTGCATGGCGCACGATCGAGCCATCTTCTGCACTGATTGTCCCGAGCCTGCGGTCGCCATCCTCATCAAGCACCACAATATCACCGTTGTTATCTGCAGTGATACTTCGCGGGGATGTCAGACCTGTTGCAAGTTCGGTCAGACTGCCACCGGATGCAGGGATCTGATAGACCTTGCCGTACTCGCGGTCAGAGATGTACAGCGTCCCGCCGGAGAGCGTAATGTCGCTCGGAGATGCACCGGGAAACAGACCGCCGACATCGACCAGCTGCTTCGGGTCGTCAACACTGATTACTTTATTAAGGAGATCACGCAATTCAGAAATGCGCGCGCTGCGGGTTGAGACCTCGTCCTGGAATTTCTCGACATCTCCGACTGCTGCAAGTTCCACTTCCGCCTCATCAAGTTTGGCAAGCATCGAATCCCTGCGCTCCGTGTTGTTGGATGCGCCGGCAATGATCTCTGCGACTTTGTCGACCTCTTCAATCAGCTCGATTGCATTATCAAGACGCAACTGTGCCTCTTCTTCAAGTGCAATTCGTGCATTGTTTTCATTAATACTGCGAATACTGAAGAACAGAATCGCACCGACAACAATTACGACAAAAGCCACGATCCTCCAGTTACGGCCAGGTCCTCTGCCCTTCAGGTAAATGCCGTCCTTCTTCATACCCAGGATGCCTTCCCAGATATTCTCCTTTAAAAACATTCCTACCTGTTTGAGGACAGCAGCGACTCTGTCGAGCATCACCTTGTATGTGGGCTGATCATAGTTGATCTCTGTGTCGGTAGCGGTGGTTTTTGCCTCAGCTGCCGGAGCGGATTGTGCAGCCGGCGTCGGTCTTCCGCTGCGTTTTCTGCGCTGCTGATTTACAAAGTTTGTCAGCTTTGTCTTTACCGCAACTGCTCCTTCGCGCAGCCTGTCAACAAGTGCCTGGGCCTCTGTATCATCAAATGTGGCCTGCTCATACATCGACTGCTCATCATCGTAAGCCTCGTCATCTGTATACTCCTGATCATTTTCTTCGTCCTGCATTACGTCATCAGCAGGGGCGACAACAGGCTTATCAGCCTTTGTTTCGCGCATTTTTGCGACAGTCTCCTGGACCGTCGGAGTCGTCTCCTGCAGGATGCGTTCTGCCCTGGCCTCCTGACGGTCAACACCGAAGCCGATCATGATTGCAGAAACAAGCGGTCCGTTATCAAAACTGCGCTGCTTGAACGCCGTATCATTAAATTCAACCGCGATATCGAGCAGCTCATCGCGGGTCATCTCTTTAACCAGGGCAGGCGAACTCAGCATAATCACGTCACCCTGCTTAAGCATGGTGCTGCCGACACGCACATGTCCGCGGCCTGTAGGGTCTTTAAGCGACGGAGCGATATCAACCATGATTCCGTCACGAAGCATATGTGCATGCCCCTGACCCATGCTGACAAAATAGGCAATACGCTTGTGAATCACGAGGGCAATCAGATCTATGTCGATACCGGTCTCAGCGGCGTCATCGTGTTCAAGCAGCTTCTGCAGATAATTCTGTGTCGAGATAACCGCCTTTTCAAGAGCCAGCAGCGGCTTATCCTCGGGGTTTTCAAAGTATGTTTCGTGAAGATGATCCAGAAGCAGATTACCGGCAGTGGATACGTTAAACGAGTCAGGACCGGTCATCGAAATGGCCGCAAAAATATCACCCCGTTTTTTTATGAACTCATCGTTCTGAGGTGAATACGTGTAGACACTGGCCCATTTTCCGGGCCGGGGCGTGCCGATAAAGTATTTTTTCTGGATATCTGTCCTCATGCTGCAGGATTAACTATGACTGTAAGGACCAGTACTAGAAACAACAGTATAACATGCAGGAGCGCATAGATCATGATCGGAACCCGCAGTCCTGTCTTGATCAGACGACTGGTAAGGACTGTCTGCCTTACGATTACGAGCATGGTCAGAAGCAGCAGCACCATATAGACTATAGCAGCTATCTTTCCGACTGCAAGAATAAATACATATTCTGCTCCGTTTAAATCCGTCATGGCTCCAGTGCCCTCCTTGGTTTAGTATGGACAAGCTTATTAAGATCAGTCAGCACATCCCGAAACCAGGTCGGATCAGGTACTGACTCAAAGCGGAATTTTCCGCGCTCAGATGCTGTTGTAATAATAATGTCGCCGTAGTTAAACAATGCAGGAAACAGTCCGACAACCTGCTGGCTGACATCCTCAATGTTTTTCAGTGGAGCCTCGGAGATAAACTTACCGGTAAGGATTCTGAACTCGATGTGAACAAACCGCTCACTTGTGACCAGATAAATGTCAAAGTACCAGTCAATAAATCTGGCAAACACGTAACTGAAAATATTGACATAGTAGATTGCCGCCATCACAAGCCATGCGCCAGGTGCCAGCAGTTCCCACAAAGTGAAGTCACGGGGAATGAACTGCGGAAAACTGTCGGCCAGGATTTCTGTGCCAATGATCACAAGCAGTGGCAGCACTGCGAGCAGTGTTGCCCTAAATACCCAGCCGAGGTTAGTGATAACATGCTTGCGAGCCAGAATGTACACATGCTCGCCACGGTCCTGCGTGGCAAACGATACACCTCTCGGGTAGACACTGAGCTGTCCGAGAAGGCCTGACTTAGGTTTTGGAAGTATCTCGCGCACCGAGCGCGGATCGGCATCAGCCATGGCTTATTGTATCAGGCGGACGGGATATGTTCCACAAGAGAACGTTTTGAGCAGATATCAGCCGGTCTTGCCGGTCCAGGTAAGACTGTATATATAGTCCTGCTGTCCTGCAGGTTTTGAATAGGCCCAGCTGTTCCAAACGGCCTTGAAGAGCCACCCTGCCATCACCTGGCTTCCGGCACTACCGTTAATACGTACCTGTTTTACGCGCTGCGACGGATCCTTGATAAATTCGAGACTCGTTACCGTACCGGTGCCGTTGCGCACGTTTTTGAGAAAAGTGTTTGCTCCTCCTGAGGTATAGTTGTCTGCTGCCCAGTTTAGGAACGTTGTAACCTCTGCCATGGTGTAGCTGTTGGTCTTCCATGCCCAGTTTGTGTACGAATAGCTTGCTGCTACTGCTGTGTCATTTGTTGCACGAAGATACGAGTATGGCGTTCCCACACCTGCAAAGTTTGACCAGACAGTGTCGTTGTTGGCTGTACCATGACCCTGGCTGTTATCCGACGAATAGAGCGCTCGGATGATCTGACCGTTATGTGTTGCCCCTGTAGAGATGATCACCTGATTTCTGGTCTCATCTGCTGCCCACTGCTTTGCATTGCCACCTTTATAGACCTGACATGCGGCAGTAGTGCAGATTGAACCGCCATAACTTGCAGCGTAGGACCGGGCGGCAATCACCTGAGCCTTGATTGCCTCCTCCGGCCAGCAGTCCCAGATAGTACCTGTATTGTCCACCACGTACTTGGCCGGGTTTGCTGCCGCCTGCTGTGCATTACCGCAAGCCTTATCCGGCACCTCACCGAGTCCTGCCACATATTCATTAAGATCTATCCAGCGGTTAACATAACCCGCATACGCAGTATTGCCAGATACAAAGACCGAACCTGTGCGCTCCTGCACCTCTGTCTGAGCATAGTAGAACTTTACAATCCTGACAGCGTCCCATCCGTTTTTTGCTGCACCGTATGCACCGAACTGCGACATTCCGACACCGTGTCCCTGATATTTGTCACGTCCGGTACCGGCGAGGTATAACTCTCCCGCGACAATATCTGTACCTCCCTGATCAGGGTTTGAATTATCAAGAATACGGTCCTCCTCGGCGATAATCCTCTGCTGCTCGGCTGTCAGCTGCTCGATCTTCTGCTGTACGCTGCTGACCTGGCTGCGCAGTGTGCTGGCACTGTTGTTACTGGCGGCAATTGTGGTATTAATTTCTTTCAGCCGGTTTTCCAGCGTGGACTTTTTCTCCGCCAGTGCCACTCTGTCAGTTTCAAGTGTACTTATCTGTGAGGCATAGGAGTCGCGGCTGCGGCTGAGAGCATCCAGCTGGGTCGACAGACCGAGGATTTTTTCTTCGGATTGCTCGGACAGATACTCCTGATAGAGTGTACTCTTTAAAAAGTCCTCACTGCCAAACATCGTCTGGGTAAAATCAGTTGTCTTCCAGAGTACATAGGCTTCTGTAACCTCATCGTTCTGCTTCTTTTCTGTCTCTTCCTTTTCCAGCTTTTTGAGATTGATCTCCTCGTTCAACTGTTTTTGCTCGAGCTCGTTGACTGCAAGCTGCTGTTCGACCTCAGCCAGCTCTGCCTGAACTTTTTCGATATCGTTCTGTGATGAGGCTTTCTTGCTCTGACTTTCTTTCAGCTTGTTCTGTGCCTCTTCAAGCTGTTTATTAAGTTTATCAAGCTCACCTTTTTTGTCTTCGATCTCTTCACCAACCTCGTCTGCAGTCCGGGCAACTACGACAGCAGGAGCAGCCAGATAGCTGAATGCGGTAATGAAGATAAGTGCAACAGTTGTCAGGCGCATGTTCATACCCTGTAATAAGGCGTTCTGAGCATATTGTTACACATTTACGCCGTAACGGGCAACCGGCAATGGTATCAACCACGCGCACCCGCTGTGGACAAACAGTAATCACACAACAACTTCAGCCTGGTGATAACGAGTACTATTTTTACTCAGAGAGCAATAACATTATCTCCCCAGTCTTCGTACTCAGGATAATGCGTGAAAAAGAGAATCTGATATTCATCCTTGTACTTCTCAAGAATTGCCCTGATCTGAAGCCTGCGGGGAGCATCACATGTTACGAAAGGATCATCAAGCAAAAGCGGAACGGGATTGTTTCCGGCAATTGTTTTTAAGAAGGCAAGCCGTGCCAGAAAGTAAATCTGATCAACCGTACCTGCCGATAATGCCTCGGTCGGGACAACCCAGTCATTCTTTTCTGCGCTGAACACTTCGACGGCAAGATCATCACGCAGCCGTGCCTCTGTATATCTGCCACCTGTGATCGTACCCAGATGCTGCTCAATCGCGGCAGATACAACCTTCTGCGCACTGCTTGCCGTAGCTTTCACCGCTTTTGCAAGCTCCTGAAGAACAAGCCCGACAACCTGCTCCCTCCTCTTATGATACGCGAGACGCTGCTGCGCAGCCGCCAGCTGCTCTTCAAGACTCACTATCATCTCACGGTCAACCGGTGCATCCTCCTGCCTGACCTGCGATGCTGTCGTCTTCTGCTCCTCGCGCTTGCGCTCGAGTTTGAGCATGTCAAGCTCGCGGCGCTTACGCAGATACTCATCAGAGCTAAGTCTGGCGTGTTTTACATCATCTGTAAGCTCAGAATGTTCCAGCTCCTTCTTTGCATTCAGCAGTTCAACCTGCTCGGTGCGAAGCTCATCGGCTGACTTGCCGGACAACATCCCCTCAAGACGCGCGTTCACTTCTGCAAGCTGCTGTTTTACTCCTGTGTATTCGGCCTTTTTAGCGTAAAAATCCTCTTCCGATCCCGCTCTGAATTTTTTTCAATAGTTCAGAGAGTTCTGTACCGGCGTCATCAAGGGCCTTCTGTTTATATGCACGCTGCTGCACCAGCTGCTCAAGTGCCTGACGCTGCGCCTCACCTGTTTCCCCCTGAACACGCAACACAATAAACAGCACAACCGCGATCAGTGATCCGATACCGGCGACAACAGCACTTTCGAGTACGACAGCCATGATCCCGCCCAGCACAAACACGGCAAGAGCAACCAGCATATGCTGATATGTCCGCAAAAACGACTGCTGCACCTGAGGTGGCGGTGCCTGGGGTACAGGCATCATCTCAAGTTCGTGACGGATTGACTGACGCTGCTCGCTTAATGCCGTTATCCTGCGACCTGTTTCTTCAACCCCCTGACTGCCGAACTGAGAATACTGATCGAGCCTGCCTTTAAGCTGTTCCTGCTTCATGCTCAGGTCTGAGCTTTGCGAAAGAATATTCTGAATCTCATGCAGACGCTTGGTCAGATCCGCAAGCCGGGATTCAGCCTCCTCACGTTTCTTTACATTGGCCAGCAGAAGCTCCAGTTCTTCAATTGACTGATTGATCTCGTGCAGACGGGATCCCGATTTATCACCTTCGTCACGCGCAGCACTGACCTTTTCCCACTGAGAACGTTTCTGGGCAAGCTCCTGTTCAAGATGCTCAACCTCATCCTGGGCAGCCTTGATCGGGCCGGGGTTTTTTGCAAGTCTGTCAGTGCCTTTACGCAGATCTTTTAACGTGTCCTCAAGCGTGGCAAGAATAGTCACGACCCCGCCCTCTCCAGTACTGCTGACAGCATTCTGCAGAGCTGCGGTAAAGTCCTTGTCCGTCCTGATGGAGGCAATATCACTCTGCCGGATTGCTGCAGTTGCTGTATACATTGTGTCGCTTGAAAACGGCAGCAGGTCCGCAAGCTTTGCCGAGACAGCATCGCTACCTTCAAATGTCTCCTTTCTGGTCGTATTAACAAGCCTCGCCTCGCCCTTGCCGAAGTCTTTCTCAAGTATCCATTCCTCACCGCTCTGCTCAAACTCAAGTGCGAGATAGGCATCCGTATCACCCTGCCATGCTGTAATCCGGTTTTTCAGCGCACGCGCTCTGGACGACGGATCCGCAAACAGCACATCCATGATCGCCTGAGTAATGGTGGACTTACCTGCCTCGTTGTTACCAAGCACGATATTGATGCCGGCAGAAAATCTGAAGCTGCGGTCTCCAAATCTGCGGTAGTTTTTGAGGGTGAGTTTAGTCAGAATCATCGGTTTTCAGGAGCAGCGATACTCCCAGCTGAATTGCTTCATCAATTATCGAGTCCTGCTGTGCATCGCCTGTGTGCCTGGCCTGCAGACTGCGGATAAACCTTCCGGCAATTGTAGTCTCAGGAAACTGTTTCAGTACATCCTCTCCCAGTTCAAGCTTCGTGTCATCCTTAACCTTTACATAAAAGAACTGCTCTTCAAGCAGGCGCGTCAGCGAATCAAGATCAAAAACACCTCCGGGCTTTTTTGTACCCTCCACCGTCAGCACCACAAAATCCTGCTGCTCTGCATGTTTTTTGATTGCCTCAAGCACAGCTGCCGGAAGCACTTGTTCTGCCAGATTCAGACTATGGTTGTACACCTTGCGTTTTCCGGACTGCAGCTGCCTGACCGAAGCCTTGCCGTCACCTGCTTCAACCTGCAGAACACGTCCGGCCCCCTGCTGCGCAGGCTGCAGCATCTCGGGTGACCCGCTGTACCAGGCGGTCACATTGCCCGCCGAAACATCAAGTGTACTGTGCCAGTCCCCGAGCGCCACATAATCAAGTCCGCTCTTTGCCAGAACGTCCTTGCTGATTGGCGCATTCCCATCATCCTTTGTGATATCAAGTGAACCATGAAAGATGCCGATCCTGGTTTTCTGCGAGGACTCAACCTTTAAACCGTCGAGCGGCGAACGCCTGCTGACCCGCTCTTTTGTTGCGGTACCGTAAACAGTCGTCAACAGCTCGGGAACATCCCATGCCTCGACCTTTTCTCTGAAGATCTTAAGATGCCCCGAATCCTCAAGCGATTTAAATGCTGTCCCCGCAAATACGGAACCGGTCTCAAGCCGGTCATGATTGCCCGGTGTGACTGCTATTCGGATATCAGCTGCGGCCAGTCTGCCGAACTGCTCCTGCACGTGATTTACATCAACACCTGCCGGAAACGGAGTATCAAAAAGGTCTCCTGCAATCACAAACAGCTGCACCTTCGCTGACAATGCCTGATCAATCAGGGATGCAAAGGTAGACCGCAAGAGCGTCCTCTGCTCGTGCGCGCGCGATCCAAGAAACGAAAACTTCGCTCCCAGATGGACATCGCTTGTATGCATCAGCTTGAGTGACATAGTTTCAGTCTACAGTTTGAGTGCTTGTTTGAAAAGTATACCCTGCACACCATATCTAATCATGAATTCAGACTTAAACCGGAGCAACCGCTTGCATGCGACCGTCGCTACACACTATGGGTCAGGTATATACCAGATACACATCCACCAATACTGAAGTCCGTCCGGGCAAAAGCACTAAGAAGAAAATCATCGAAACATTTATGCCGCATCTGTAGTATTAATATACATAAGTTAACGATAGTTATCCACACAAGAGGGATATTCTGTTATGACTCAGACGAGGTGAATAGATATTATATATACCAAGGATATATTTACTATAGGGTTGTATATATCTGTGATTCTTGTTAAAATAGCCTTACTTTAATATATATCGTGGCGACTCAAGAACTACGCACACAATTAAGCGCAACCCACCACTTCCCAGGTACAGCCGAAATTGTGCATTTTGATGAAGATGGTGGTTACAGCTCTGAATTTACTCCCGTTAGAACTCTGCCAAGACCGAACGGTATGTCTATTATCAGGATCGCCGACAGTTACGGCGTGAACATGAACAGCATTGTCGTAGACAGTGCTGGCACACTGATCAGCGGTGAGCAGGAACTTGGAGGCAGGATCAGTGAAACGATGGCCGGACTTAGATCGCACGGAATCAGGCCGACTCTGACGATAGTAGACTCCAGCTCCCAGCCGGAACTGTTTTCAGAGGAACAACGGCCATACAAATCCCGTGTAATCATTCTGGAAGATGTTAAACAGACACTGAGGTCATCCGAGCGCACGACTCTTGGGTTTGTGAGGGTCGACTATGATGAGAACGATGACATCGAGAATGTGTCATACACGATGTCCGTCAACCCCTACCCTGTGTCTGCTGATTCTCCCGAGATCTTTAACAGGGTCAATACTGCACTCAGAGATATTACCGCGCGTGAGCTTCACCCGATGTTCCAGCGTGTCATAGAGGCAAACGCCAATGGCGAAATCCACCTGACTCAGGAAAAGATCACTATGCTGGAACAGTTGAGCACACTGCTGGGAGATGCAGAGACAATAGGTCTTAGTGCAGAAGAGCAGGATTTCCTCAATGATTTTGAAGGCCAGATTCTAAATGGAGCCTATGACAGAGTATTCCGTCAGGCCGTGACCGATACGCTTGTATCAGTTGGATTGACACAGGCTGTAGCAATGGCCGGTCCTGCAGCGAGCGTACTGATCGGTGCGATGACCGAACCTGAAATTGGCGCTGCGATTGCTGCTGCCAGCTATATTGGTGCACCGGTACCCTCATGGTTACGAATGATGTATCAGAGTAAGAAACTGACAGGAAAGTTTAACGACATCAAAACCGTTATCGGCAGCTTCACAGCAATGAATCTCGTCCCCGTGGTTGGACCGGCTGCTGCATTCCCTCTTAGCGTTAATAATCAGACCGACGGGAAGCTTGGCAGATTCCGGCACCTCCTTCGTAAACACCCTGCCCTGGCCGCAGAGATTACACGTAAAGAAAAAGTTATGGATCTGCTTCTTTTTGGTAGACCGGAAGGCACAAGAGCTACCGAGGCTGCGCATATTTATGAAATCGAGGATACTGAGGATTATGATCTTGTCGAACACATCTCTTTCAACGGGAACGCTGTCGGAGTTGATATCGTTACTCCAAAAAGCGAAAAAGCCAAACATGAGCTCGCGCGTTTTGTAGCTGAACAGCACATCAAACACAAGCTGAGCAAACCCGGCGACGAAAACATTATCAACGTTGGGACAGATGAAAACCCGATCTACGAAATTGCAGAAGACGAATGCTGTGAAGCAGACTGGGTTGTGGTGAGAGACAGCAAGACCGCCGAGATCGTCGTTGCCCACAAAATGTACCGCAGAAAAGACGGCAATCTGCTCCCGATGCAGCAGCATGCATCACACGAAGCGATAGAGCCGAATACCAAGATCACAGATATGACGGCCGAGGAACTGCTGAACTCATTTGACACAGAACTCGGATCGCTGGCATTTAACCTTCGTGCAATACAAAGGACTGGTTCCCAGACCGAATCCGGGTACAGAATGACACTTGCACTGCTCGCATGGCTGCGAGGCGTTCATCATTACATGACTGAGAATGATGTAAAGGAGTTTGGTGCAATCTTTACCCGCAGAGCTTTCAGCTATGTAAGCAGACTTGGCAGCCTGGGGATAGAATCCATGACTGAACCCTTCCATTACATGCCAGTGGATGTAGAGACACATACACAATCAGAGGTGATCCGGTTAAACCTGAAATACTCTCAGGGTATTATGAAGCTGAAAAACAGAGCGATCCATGATTTTATCTTCAATGGCCTTACTAATCACGAACCGACAAGAAAGGCTATCTGGAGAGAGGTAATCAACAAAAACTTCCAGCCCAGTTACAGAGAAGGACTCCTTAAGTACGCAGGCAAGTCAATAATGCGTGCATATCTCAACATTCGTGCAGGAGCTATAGTCTCATTTAAACTGTAGCAACGTATCCGGGTGTGGAATAATTTGCATGATCGTTGTATCTTTAGGGTATGGCTCCACTCACCTTACTGTTCATCGTTGTTATTGTTTTCCAGTTCGGGCTGAACTATCTGATACTTGCAGGCGGCAACTACCGTAAACAGACCAATCTCTGGTTTGCAGGAATGAACACGTCTTTGATCGTCTGGATCCTTACGATCATTCTTGCGAACATTGACTTCAATTCCGAGTCGCTCAGTCTGTTTATCAGCAGGCTATCGTTCGCCAGTATCTTCACATTCACATTCTTTCTCTACTTTTTTGCAAAGACATTCTCTGCTGTACCGTTAAGAATACCCCGCGTTTTTCACTGGTACATGATTGCATCAACACTGTTCTGGGCTGTTGTAATCTTCATTACTGATCAGGTTGTCCGCGGGGTCATCCGGGTGGAAGATCGCTTTGATGTCGACAGAAGCGGAGATCTCTATATCCATTTTCTGGTATTCACACTCCTGCATCTTGGTGTATCCATTGTTGTGCTTGGTCTGAAAACGCTGAAAGCAGACGCAAAAGAACGGCCAAAGCTTAAGATTGTACTGTTCGGACTTGTCCTGATCTCCATTATTGTAGTGATCACCAATGCAATAATTCCGCTTCTGACGGGCACGACCGAGTCTTCAAGCTATGGTCCGCTGGCAATAATCATCTGGCTGTCAGTGATCTTCTATAACATTCATCAGAACCAGTTCCTGGATACACGGCTTATCCTTGGACGCTTCTTTTACTATGCAATTCTCGGTGTACTGGCATATGTCTCGTTTTATGTGTTCTCATTTATCACACTGGTACTGTTTGGGAGCATTTACGAACCGGGCAGCTATATTATCGGCATTTTTAATGCTGCAGTCTTTGTGCTGGGATTTGATGCAGCACGAAAGTTCTTCCAGGAACAGATTACACTCCGTCTTATTAACCCTGGATTCAATCCCCTCGAAATTATTGATCAGTTTAATGGAGAGATCAGCACAACATTGGATTTAAAGGATGTTGCGGATCAGACCATGAGCGTTCTCGCCAAGACTATCCGTCCTGACCGACTGGGAGTAATTGTCTCACCAAATGACAGCAATAATAACTGGCGGTCATTTGAACACAAGAGTAAAGAGGCCTCTGTTTTCCAGGTGCAGGACTTCAAAGTCTTGAATGGTTTCTGGGATGGCACTAATACCAGACCGATAGTGTTTGATGACCTTGAATATGATACACAGGGGCTTTTCAGAACCATGCCGAACATGATCGAACAGGTACGGACACTTATGCAGAAGTACGAACTCAAGGTCATCTACCCCCTTATTGAGAACGAAGAGGTTTCGGGAATGCTGCTCCTGGGCAGAAAGGAGGCTGACAGTCCATATTCAACACAGGATCTGAAGTTTCTGGAAAGTCTTGCGAGTATAACCGGCCTTGCCATCAACCGCGCCCTCCTCTATCAGGAGACCCAGCAGTTCAATATAGAGCTGCAGAAGCAGGTGGAGAAAGCCACTAAAGAGCTTAAAGTTAAAAACAGCTCACTTGAGGACGCGCTGACTAAACTGGAAGAGATCCGCCGTCAGGAGCGTGACATGATTGACGTTATGGGTCATGAGCTGCGTACCCCGATATCCATCGTGCGTAATGCCCTGCTTGTGATGGACAGCAAGTACAAAAAACATGGAGAGATTCCTAAAGAGACGCTTGAGAAGTATCTTGAGATGGCGATCGAATCCGTCAGGCGTGAGTTGACACTGATCGAGACGCTGCTGTCTGCCACCAAGGTCGAGGGAAACAGGATCCAGCTGCATCTCACAAAGATTGACATGAAGGATGTTATTGACGACTCCCTCGAAGCACTGAGGCGTGATGCACAGGAAAAAGGACTGACAATCAATTATGATCCTCCACAGCACGAAATTATTGCCTACGCAGACCGTGTCAGGACACAGGAGGTCATGGACAATTTCCTCAGCAACGCCATCAAATACACGCCTCGCGGTCAGATTACGATCAGTGTCGGTGAAGACGACGGCTTTGCATGGATCTCGGTCAAGGATTCCGGAGTCGGGATTTCCAGGGAGGACATCAAGAAGCTTGGTAAGAAGTTCTTCAGAGCTCAGCCGCACTACTCTGCAGAAGATGGCGCACGCCCCAGCGGGACCGGTCTGGGTCTGTATGTGACATTTGAGCTGATCGATGTAATGAACGGCAAGCGGGATATTCAGAGCGAGATTGGCAAGGGCTCGACATTCAGCTTCTATCTGCCTTCTTATACGGAGCAGGAGGATACACAGATTGACCAGACATTTATGACTAATCCGGCACTGGCAAAGGAAACGATAGACAATATTGCGGGTAAGAAAGTGGAACGTTCCGACCGTTATACTGTGGTCAGCATCGAACCCGACCCGGCTCAGAGTTAAGTACTCCTGAAGAAAAACCCTGTACACTGGACTCCATAGGGGTTTCGGGGAGCCCCTGCCATATTCTGGCTTAATAAATCCCAAATTCCATGCGCCATCAGTCACTGCTCCTCACCCGTCATTCGTATCTGGAAACAGTGTCAGACCAGCAGGACGGATCCGAATCATGTGTTAGGGAATAATTGATACTACTACTGCTACAATCATTATCAGGGGGATCAGGGGCTGCCCCAAATGACAGATCCCGACTTACACAGTCCTGAATTTGAACCTGAGGGAACAGTTATTTCCGCGGCAGCAATAAACTCAGCGGCAGTCTGTTACTGTAGCCAGCGGCATTCTCACTGCGGCAGTATAGTCACGAATTATCTCAGCTACAGCAGGTCTGATCGGCATGGCAAGGACAGCGGCACCGTCAAGCCAGACGTTTTCGCTGACGTCCGCATCAGTCTCCGCAGTCTCACCGGTCCCGGTCAGCTCCATCTCGTAAGCTATTCCAAATGCTCCGCCGATAAGATAAAAACCGATAATTGAAACCGGTTTTGCCGGGTATCCTGTTTCTTCCAGCATCTCCCGTACCGCAGCATCTTCGGGATGTTCACCCGGGTTGCAGAAACCGGTCGGGAAACTCAGCATTCCTGCTTTTTTGCCGATCGAGGGATTATCTTCAAGCTCTTTGATAAGGAGAAAGCCTTTTTCGGTCTTTAAGACTGCCGAGATGCCGAAAACGGTTGGCCGCTGCATATCCCTGATGGCCATCAGAATTCGCGGTTGATCATGTAATCAGCGATTCCGTCCAGAAACGCCCTGCCTTCGCCATTCCAGTCAGGCATCGTGGCCAGCGCCTCTTTAGCCTTGTATACAAAATCGCGTGCGGTATTTTTGGAGTACTCCAGCGAGCCGGTTTCCGCAATAATCTCCCGGACTTTATCGGCATCCGCTTGCGTCACGTTGGGGTTGCCAAGTGCCTGCGTAACAGTATGAATTTGAGCCTTAGAGCCGTTTTCAAGCGCCTTGATGATCAGAAGTGTGTGTTTACCCTCCCGCAGATCAGAAATATTAGGCTTGCCGAGTTTTTCCTCCTGACCGTACATTCCCAGAATGTCATCCTGGATCTGGAACGCAATTCCGGCAGGGATTGCATATCCGCTCAGAATCTGTACGTCCTCGTCACTTGCGCCTGCAAGCACCGCGCCGATTGAAATTGGCGTTTCGTATGTATAAACAGCAGTTTTATAGTGATGGACCTTAAAGACATCATCCTGCGTCACCTCTTTTTTTACAGAACTCACAATATCCAGCATCTGTCCAAATCCGACAGTAACAATCTGCCGATGCAGCTGCGACAATGCTCTGACCTTCAGCTCGGGTGCAAAATCCGAATCAGTCAGGATCTGGCAGGCATAATGACAGGCGATATCCCCCAGATTGACAGCCATGCTCTCGCCAAAATGTGCCGGGTCCTGCATTCCATACTTTTTTTTATGAACGTCCTCGTAAATTTTATGGATCGTAGCGCCTCCCCGTCGTTTGTCATCCTGATCCATGACATCATCATGGATGAGAAGGTATGACTGGATAAGTTCGGTAAACAGCGATGCATGGAGCGCCTCATCGGGGTCAGTACCCCCCATCATCATGTACGTGTAGTACATAAGTGCTGCTCGAAGGCGTTTTTGCTTTGCGCAGGGAATACTCCCGCAGATATTTTACAGCTGCGTATGACTCCGGCGAGATGGTTTTTGCATGAGGAGCCACTGTCTCAAAGTACTCTTCCAGCAGAGGTTCTATCTTTGTCCGAAACTCCTCAAGTTTTGTTTTTGCGTCCATGCAGCCCGAAAAAGCCTTTCTCTTACGGTCAAAAACTACTATGTGTACGATTGTAAACCAGTTTCCTTTGCTATTCAAGCACATCACAATGGCGCCATGAAACGGCAGAACGTGTTTTCAATCCGGAGTGATTACAAGTAATATGTGGTGTACACGGGTTGAACAACGAGTACTATCGAAATGATGAATATTGAAAACGAACTGGACGCAGCGAGGAAGAACGCCCTCCGCTACATAATCACCACGCAGAAAAAAGACGGCTCATGGAGCGGTCCTTATAGTTCGCGTCTAAGAGAGACTGTGCTCGCTAACCTTATAGCAAAAATTGCTGGTTGGAAAGAGATCTCGCAAGCTACAGAGACGTGGATTAATGAGCATCCTGAGCCATTCGGGGTTTCAGAACTTGAACTGGCTTTAAATACTGCGCTTTTGGATATTCTTCGCCGGAAGTCTCTATTGATACCACATGAGCAATTCATGCAACGTGATCTGGTAAGGAAGTATTTGATGATTTACGCAATAGGAATCCTGTTAAATATCAACTTCCCTACCGATACACAGCAGCTGGTTGCAAAAATACTTACAAGGATTGAAGAGGAATTGAAAGCGAATACTACACTTAAGCCATGGGCACGTTCAGAGTTTCTCAGTTTCCTAATAATCTGCTGTGACAGAGACGACTTGATTGAAGAACTACTTAAACTTGAGGGAGACAGTGGAAGCTGGTTTAACAACACGGCTACAACTGCGATAGCACTGCTTTCCATATCGAGGCACCAACGTATTCAGTTTAACTCGTACTATCAATTCTTTAAAGAAAATATGCAGCAGGACGGCGGTTACTCGTATGCACCTATTGAGAACTGGGATACAGGACTTACCCTTCAAATTCTTGCCGAACAACCTGATCAGGATGATATTATTTCTAAAGCGATTAGTTATCTGGAACTAAGTCAGAATCCAGATGGCGGATGGGGTTTTACTAAAGCCACACCATCAGAATCAGATACAACAAGTATTGTTGTAAGAGCCTTGCAGATCCTTGGTGAAGATAGACTTAAGTCAAAGGCGTTAAATTTCTTGAAGTCAGTTCAATTTACTACTGGTGAATACAAAGGCTTGTGGCCAGTATGGGATCAAAGCGAAATGCCGAGTATCGAGGTGGTAGCTCATGTAGCAGAAGTATTTAGCCACGAGGGATTTGACGTTTCCCATGCAGTATCGTGGCTCACTAATAAAGTTTTAACTGACTCCTGGATGCCAGTCTGGGGTAGAAGTTCTGCTTACGCTGCTTCGGCAATTCTAGCAACTATTGGAAATAAACGAGCAAGATCGATAATTTGCAAACACATTCTGAGCACACAGCTTAAAGATGGAGGATGGCCCAGTGTACACGGCGAATCAAGCAATGCGAGTGCAACAGGTAATGCCTTAGCCGCTCTTAGACTACTGGACAGCCCCGAACAGAAAATCAAGAGATCTGGTATGGAGTACCTGATCAGAAACCAGCTGGAAAACGGAACCTGGCCAGAAGTCAGAGAGGTTGTAGGCCCACGGCCATACTCATACAGCGATCAGATGTCGACACACTACTTTGCATTGAATCCCTTACTATTATGAAATTAGTGCGACTGCTTATAAACTCGGTATTAAAGCATCCATTTGCTGCGTTGAAACTTATTTCTCTCAGACCATCCGAAGTATCACTCAAACGCTTCCTGTCTGTTTTTGTTACAGCGTCAATAGCCGCACCCAAAAACAGCTTCTACTCCAAAGATATAGTTAGGCTTTGCCAACTAACACTAATACCTTTCATCATTGATAGCAAACTCGATGAGTCCAACTATTTTCGATTTGGAGTTGATCTAGCAATTGAAAAACTTCAGAAGGATCTAGAAGTTCGCATTAATGACTTGAAGCTCAGCCAAGAGGAGACTCAAGTTGTCAACAAAGAGATAAGAAACTTAATCGCACATGACTTTTTAGCTAATGAATCAGATACTATATCTTCATATCTAATGCACTCAACTTATACAATCGGATTAATATTTGTTACCAGGTCTTTAACGTCTGTTCATCAAGATGAATACGATTTAGGCTTTCTAATCGAGTGTTCTAAACTTATTAGATACCTTAGTGATCGCGCAACTATCGAGAAAGATAAATCTGAGAAGAGGAATAATCTATCCAACTACATTAATAAACAAGAAATCAATCATAGAATTTATACTTCTTCGAAAAAAATCGAGCAATACAAGATAACTTCGGTGACAGAGCAATTTCTGTACAACATTGCAAAATTGAGCCTCATTTTCTATAAGAACAAAGACTTTGAGTACGTATGATATTTGGAAATAGAAAAAAGAAGCCAGCAGGTACACCTGCCCGTAAACTGCTTGATGCTAATCTATTAGCTAGTCAGCTTGATGCTGTTCAGGCCGTCTCAAGTGTTCTTATCAAGCAAACAGACCTTGACGAGACCCTTTCTGTCATAGTCAATCAGCTCGGTGAGAAGCTCCACTATATAAACCCTGTTATCTATCTCTTAAATGACTCACGTTCCTCTATCTCGGTTCGGAAGGTGAATGTCCCCAAAGCTATTGTCGCTCTAACAAATAGAATAGTTGGCAAGTCAGTATATGATGTCAACTTTGATCTAGATTCAAACAATACCCTTGCGAAAGCAATTCGCAGTAGCGAGATTCAAATATCCGATGACTTCTCAGAGGTTTTTCATCCCTATCTGAATAGTTTTGCTGCAAAGACGATCCAAACAGCATTAAATATAAAACGAGTTATCATTTCTCCAATTAAGGTCGATGATGTGCCGATCGGATGTCTATCAATCGGATCACGAAGTGATGAGGTTGAATCGTCAGAAATAACCACCTTACAAACATTTTCTGCACAAATTAGTATTGCGATATATAATTCTCAACAGTTTGAAAATATAGCCCAACAGAAGAACAACCTCGAATCCCTCTTCAACCTCACCAGCTCTATCAGTCAGACACTTGACCCGAACAAGGTTACGCAGACTGCTGTCAACACGATCCCGATGAACGATGAGCTGGTAGGGATAACTGTATCGACATATGATCCGGATACAAAACTTATTGTCCCGCAGGCTACCACCCAGGGCGACCTTGCCAGACGCGCTGAAGAGGTGATCGGTTCATTCAAACAGTATGCACTTGATCTGTCCAACCCTGATCACCGCTCCAACATGATAGTGCAGACAATCAAAGACGGCACACCGAAGGAAAGCGACCACCTGTCTTCAGTTGTCAGTCCTGTCATGCCAAAGGCTCTGGTTGACGGACTCAACCGGCTGCTCAAGATCAACAAGGTCATCGCCTACCCCCTGCAATCCCGTGGCGAGCCTATAGGCGTCATTGTGTTTTACATGCGGCTCAAGGAAGAGAACGCCTTTACACCTGAAAAACAGCAGCTGTTTGAGACATATGCATCCCAGATCAGCATTGCACTTGAAAACGCACTTCTGTACACACAATCAGAAGAGATCACACAGAACCTGCGCGAAGCCAGACGTCGCGAACGTGATATGGTCGATGTCATGGGACACGAGCTGCGAACACCGATTTCTATTGTGCGCAATGCCCTGCTGACCCTCGAAAAAGACTACCAGGAGGATAACAAGGTCGAAGATCAGGAGAAGCTGGGTAAATACCTATCCATGGCAATCGAGTCCACCAAACGAGAGGTCCGGCTGATTGAGACCATGCTTTCTGCCACTAAAGTTGAGGGGAACAAGATTCAGCTTGATTTCGGCAAGGTTGATATGCTGGATGTGATAGATGATGCTATTGAGGCATTAAAGCCACTTGCAGATGATAAGAATCTGCCTATTGTCTACGCCCGGCCACAGGTCGACTATTTTGCGTACGCTGATCGAGTGCGTACACAGGAGATCATGGATAATATTCTCAGCAATGGCATCAAGTATACAGCCAGCGGTGAGGTGCGAATAAGTATCCGCAAAGACAAAGGGAAGATCTGGGTTGATGTTTCCGATACAGGTATAGGATTACACGAGGAAGACAAGGCACAGCTTGGTAAAAAGTTCTTCCGGGCTAAAGCGATGTTCAGCGATAAACCCGGCGTGGTTCAGCCAAGCGGCACAGGTCTGGGACTGTTTGTCACCTTCAACCTGATAGAGCTTATGAACGGTGATAAGACCATTAAGAGCGAACCCGGCAATGGCTCAGTCTTCAGCTTTGGCCTGCCGGAGTTTACCGGTCAGAAGGAGCAGCATCTGCAGGAGGCGATGCTTGGCAAAACTTCAAAGCCAGCTGACGCCCGATCTGACTGACAAATTCCTCCATCAACGGCATCTCAGCATCAAAGGTTCTTTTCTCTAGATGGGTAAAGTAAACAGCTCCGTAAACCTTTGCCTCGTATAGAATTGGTAACCCTGCGGAGTAACGCGACTTACTGAATTTCTGCATTAGTTCTGTAAAATTTCTACTCATCGCTCCTACAGTGAAATTGTAGTTATAATCCGAATAGTATTTCTTTTTTTCTTTTACAACCCTGACTAAATAGTTATCGGGATGTTCAGTGAGCGACACGGACAAACTTGTTAGGTTTTTTCCCAACCTTCCGATCGTGATCAATGCCAGATTAGTTCTGCTGAAAGCACTGACTCGTAATCTGTCTCCATCCACAAGCAGCAATACTACAATAGAAAATCCCAGCACTTTTGCCACCTCATCAACGGCGTATTGTAGTAGCTCATCCGTATTCAGTATTCCTTCCAGATTATTTATTATATTCAACAGCTTTGAGGGCGTATCAAACACAATCCCGAATAGATCACCAAGCTCTAAATCTGACAAGCTGAGATGATCAGCGATTTTGAGTATAGTCTCCTTCGTAGGATTATTTACACCGTTCTCTATCCGCGACAGACTCCCCGGCGACGCGCCAATCGCCATCTCAAGGTCAAGCTGGCTTACACCCGCACGTTTGCGGTAGGTCCTGATTTTATCGCCGACTGATTCGCTCATGGTTAAGTTTGAATAACTCCTCCTTTGAAAGTAATTTTAGTAATCCCCTGATCATATCTGCGATCTGCTTCATCATTTTCTCAAGTGCTCTGGCTTCGTTCTGATTAAACGATGCGAGCGATTCCTTCCGTGCGATAGTGAGTGCCCCATACACAGTATTCTCATCAGCAATCGGTAACGCAATAAAGGATTTAAGCCCGATTGTGCTTGCAATCAGTTTGCACTGCATCTTCGTAAGCGGTGGCGAAGCAAAATCTGAAAGTACTTCACCAGTAAACATCCTGTTTTCATCAACACATTGTTTGGTATATGTATCAAGGTTATCCAGACTCTGTGGGTTGAACGACAATTGATCCAGAATGTATTTAAAAGCAAAATCCACTGCCGGACCGGTCGAGAAGTATCGCAGGTGAAGTGCATTCAGATCCTGATCAAAATAGGAGAATGCTATACCTTTGTATCCAAGCTTGTTTTGAATCTCAGTCAACTTCTCTCCGAGAGCGTAATCCACGACTTTACCCGAAAGCATTGCCCGTATGCCCTGCAGTGAGTCTTCAAACTGTTCGATGGAGAGATCTATATCAAAGAGTCCGGCTGTTTCAACCGCGTCAAGCTTCAGTACATCTGCAATATTGAGAAGCGTCTCTTTGGTCGGGTTAACAATACCGTTCTCAATCCGCGACAGACTCCCCGGCGACGCGCCAATCGCCATCTCAAGGTCAAGCTGGCTTACACCCGCACGTTTGCGGTAATCACGGATAATGCTGCCCAGATCATGCATTTTTAGTATATAACTGGGCGAATTATATCAAAAACACATGCGGAAACATTGTGCTGCAATACAAATCTGCCTGGAGTTATTCTGCTACAGTGTTAACCACCTTCTCAACACATGCTGATGTTCTACAGTCGCATCGTATTGTATAACACTGAGGTTGGCCGGGATCAGGGCGCGTTGCAGGACAAACCTGATATTCCTCGATATCGTCCGACGCTCCTGGATTGGAGCAGTTATTAGTACAGACAAATCGATCGTTCTCATTGCACGCGAGTACCTGCCCTACATAGGAACCACCTGTACAGACCTGCGGGAAGAAGAACGTAAATCCGGGATCACGAAGGTTTTCATAGCAGCTTGCATCCTCGGCAATCAGCCCTTGCATCAATGTTGCTGATATCGGGTATGCAAGAAAGTACAGGAGCAGACCGATAACCCACTGCCCTGCACGCTTTTTAGCGATCTCAACCTTGCTCTGGTCGCCGGCACTTGTCAGGTAGATTCCACCGATTACAACCAGCAGCACCATAAAGACAATGCCTCCAAACGCCCAGGCGGCATATATTACCCGGGTGACAAGATACTGCAGTTCACGGATTGTGGGTGGTTCGCAGGGTTCACTGCTCTCGAGGGAGCACGGCTCAGAGACCTGAGCCGATGCCGGCTCTGCTGAGATGAACAACGGCAGCACAACAACTATCAGTACAAGCAGTACCGGGTATGCACGCTTAATAAGTGTTGCAAACCGTTGCACAGTCATCAGTTTGTGATAGGATCGATGCAGTCCGGTTCTGTGATGTCATCCGGATCAGTTGCAGCCTGGTACAGCGCCTCACATGAATTACACAGAGCCTGACTGTCATCCACTTCACCGGTGCACGATCTGCAGCCCTCACTGTTAGGCGCGGACAGACATACCTGGTAAAGTGCCGGATCCGGTCTGTTGGCTCCAAAGAAGACAAAGACAAGAACAATACCGACAATTGCAATAAGCATCGCACCAATACCAAAAAAGATCGCCTGGATGGCTTTTTGCGCCTCCTCTATCTTACCGGCATCTCCCTGAGACTGGATATACTTAATAGCAGCCATGATCGCATATACCACAGCGATCAGGACAACTGCTCCAAGAGCAAGCACAAGTCCAAGCTGAATACGGCTGGTAACAAAACCCGAAGCACCGATACCTTCTTCTCCAAGCAGACCAAAGATGTCGCCTATCTGATCAGGCAGAAGACTCTGCGCCTGAACTGGCAGTATCATAGCTGCTCCAAGCAGAATCGACAGAGATAAAAACGCTCCCGTTATGTACTTTTTCATGCGAGATAAAAATAATTATTAATTTTCTGCACAGATGCCACCGGCATAGTTGCGCAACGCTGTTGTAAGCTGAGAATATGACCAGTTGTCCTGCACCTGTGTCTCAAAAAACTCCTCACACTGACCGCAGGCTGTATTTGTTCGTGCTCCGCGGGTACCTGGATCTTCTCCTGCAAGGCACGACTCACAGCCTTCACTGTCCGGGGACGTCAGGCACACCTGGTAAAGTGCCGGATCCGGTCTGTTGGCTCCAAAGAAGACAAAGACAAGAACAATACCGACAATTGCAATAAGCATCGCACCAATACCAAAAAAGATCGCCTGGATGGCTTTTTGCGCCTCCTCTATCTTACCGGCATCTCCCTGAGACTGGATATACTTAATAGCAGCCATGATCGCATATACCACAGCGATCAGGACGACCGCCCCAAGAGCAAGGACAAGTCCAAGCTGGATACGGCTGGTAACAAAACCTGCCGAGCCCGAACCGCCGGGTCCAAGCAGGTTGAAGATATCAGCTATCTGACCGGGCAGCAAGCTCTGAGCCTGAACGGTAGTTACACCTGTCAGCAGGAGCAGCATTGTGGTGGACAGAAGCAGAAGTTGTTTCGTCCGTCTGATCATCGTGTTTAAGGCTCGTCACACTCATCTGGAATAGTCGTCCCGCTTGCCTCTGAGTCACAGTTGCTGCCGTTTCTGGCAAGACAGTCGTATGCAGCCTCACACTGACCGCACAATGTATTGGAATATGTTCCATCCGCATCTGTTGCAGCATCATTATTTAGACATGATTCACAGCCGGCGCTGTTAGGCGCGGACAGACATACCTGGTATAGAGCTGGATCAGGTCTGTTGGCTCCAAAGAAGACAAAGACAAGAACAATACCGACAATTGCGATAAGCATCGCACCAATACCAAAAAAGATCGCCTGGATGGCTTTTTGCGCCTCCTCAATCTTACCGGCATCACCCTGGGACTGGATATATTTAATGGCAGCCATGATCGCATATACAACAGCGATCAGGACAACTGCTCCAAGAGCAAGCACAAGTCCGAGCTGAACACGGCTGGTGACAAAGTTTGCAGACCCGGAACCTTCCGGTCCGAGCAGATTGAAGATGTCTCCTATCTGATCAGGCAGAAGACTTTGTGCAGATACTGCTGCAGGCATTGTCACAAACAGCACCAGAAAGAAGCTGAGTGCGCTGAAAACAAGAAACGATCGTTTGTTCATGGCGTATGTAAAAAATGTTTAAACTCAGTCTAGTCTATTTGGCAGCTAATGTTAAGGTTTGCGCTTAAAGAAAAGTGTAGCTTAGGTTTTCGCAGCGGTCCTCAAATCTGAAAAACTCATTGAGCGGAACATCACTGACATCCAGATGGTCCCACTCCTGATCAGAACCCAGTCCGCCAGTTCTGCAGCACGCTATGGCATACTCTCTGCGCTCATCATCTGCGATCTCAGGTTGCATCTCCAGCTCAATGTAACGGAACTTGAACTCCGAATCAGCCCCTCCGCACTGTGCAAGATTGCTGCTCCATGAATAGATATCCCCCACTCCGGTAAACACTCCAATCAGCGACAGTACAATCAGAAACCCGAGAAACATGGCGATCCCGATCCAGATATTCTTGATCACTGTCATTCCACCCTGGATACCGTCCGGATTACCGGCGCTGGTGATAATTTTGATTCCTGCGTAGATGCTGAAGACAACCCAGACAACAAGCATCACCGAAAACAGAAGCGAGATAAACAGAGCGATCACTGACAGGACGCCTCCGTTAAGCAGCCCCCCGACATTAGGGAGAAATAACGAGATACCGCCAATATCAACCTGACCAGTCAGCATAGTCGTTTTTTAAAAGTTAATCCCTGTATGGCTCCCAGCTGCCACCGCGGCAGATGTAATTACGAACCCCATCTACAGACGGGTCAGCATCGACATAACCGAATGATCCGTCGCCGCATGCCTCAGTCAGCTCTGCAGAAGTCAGTTCGAGCGGTACAAGATTAAAGTCAAACAGGTTCTGTGCCACGCCGAGCAGCATGGCGATTATCTGGATGATGAGTATCCCCATGGTTGAAACAACAACACCGATGATCGCGTTCTGGAATATTTTTGCAGATTCCTCCACCTTGTCCGGACTCTCACCCGCGGTTGTCCGCACCACCATACCGTATATCCCCATCACGATTGCGGCAACCGATATCACACCCATGACTGCGTAGAGGAACATCCTTATCAGACTCGGTATCGCACGCTCAGGCGGACCGAAGTTGATACCGGCAAAATTGACATTGTCTTCAACCTCCGCAATTGCCTGCTCAACCTCTTTGCACTTGGAAGGATCTTCTTTTTCACACCCCTCACCTGCCTCGATACATTTATACTGACACAGCAGACTGCACTCAGCCTGAGGATCAGTAAAGAGAAGCGCGGAACAGTTAGGATCGACAACCAGATCAGTGGGCTCGTTTGCGCTGTTGACATCAGTCGGCCTGTCAATAATTGTGCAGCCCACAGCAAACAGCAGCAGTGCTGCAGCAATACCAATTAGTTTGAAGTTAACCTTCATATCAGCCACCGATCAGCTGCACACCAAACAGTGCGGAAATAATACCGACAACAACAGGTGCAACAAGAATGATAATAAATCCGATTACGGCGAACGTGAGGATCTTTTTTGCCTGCGCCACTTTTTCGTCAGACCCGGCGGCAGTAAGGTATGTAAAACCGCCGTAGATAATCATTGCCAGAAACGCAAGTGTCGCCACGGGTATGATAAATGCGCTCAGTGTCGAGAAAATTGACCCGATATCGCTGAACAGCGAGTTTAGCGGGTTCTGAATCGTATTCGGTCCGTCTGTAGCAGGTGTCGGAGAGGCCGCATTAACAGCACTTACACCAGCAGCAGCAAACAGTAAGATAGCGGCAAGAATGTTTGTGAGTACTTTCATACTACCTAGAGTAGCAGACAGAAACGGTGGCAGCAATACTCTGCTATTGCAGGAAGTCCAACGGCAGAATGCCGAGAACATTAATACCCAGAAACCGCAGGATGACAACAGCGCCAAGTAGTACAATCAGGGCAATAATTGCTGAACTGACAATCTCTTTTGCCTCACGGATCTGCTCGGGATTATCAGTTTGCATCATAATGGCTGCCTGGATAAAGCGCAGGATCATGACACCGCCGATTATACCGATACCGATTTGAAACAGCCTGGTTACTATCCCGTTGAGTGATACATCCCAGCAGCCAAGAGCGTTCCACACAAAGAAACCCTCATCCGCCTCATCGAGATTGCGGGCCACACAGGCGCGACACTGTGTACGCTCCTCCGCATTTTCTTCCGGAATATTATCACACCCTTTACTCAACTCACCGGCATCAGGATCTATCGGAGCCGACGCATCTACCAGATTGCCATCTACGCATCTTCTCGTTGCATCGTTCGGGTCAAGCTCATTGTTGTTGATACAGTAGGCTCCGTTTGCCTCACACGCTGATTCTGATTCAAACGTCTCGGCGGGGTTCATGCGGTCACCATTGAGTACTCGGCAGTTTCCTCCGCCACCGCACCACCAGAGGGTTTCTGTTTCAATTAAATGGTTTGACCCTTCAAGCCCCCAGATGCTGCTGAGGTCACGATCCTGCTCTGCGGGTACTGAACTGTTATCTGGACGATAACACTTTCCATCACTATCACTGACGATGCTGTCGTTCGGATCCGGACAGCACAAAAGATCATACGTCAGGTGAATACCCTGGGGCTGAAGAATGAGATTCGGATGAGACTCGGGACAACACCTGGCTGCACCTCCATACGCCAGGAGCCCGGATGGACTCTTGTCAGCTACATATCCATCAAAACATACGTTAAATACCCAGCCGCCCGCATGACTCCAGACCGAATTTACTTCTGTGATATTGCTCAATGCGCAGTGTCTGTTGCCTTCCACAATGATATTCCGTTCTTCAGAGGAGTTTAAATCATCTGCAAAAAGGTTATTCTCAAGAAAATAATCACCCAGAGGACCAAGCGTTGATGACGGACACATGTTCTCGTCACTCACACAACCTGCAGCCAGCGCCTGTGATGATGTAAGGACTGCGACAACGAACACGACTGAAGATACGATAAGGAGCTTCAACGCAATCCCTTGAAGGGAGAGTTTATGACCTGACAACATCAATTTTCTCCAGCGAAGTAATATGCAGTCTGTCACCGTAATCCAGATTGCCGGCGACGATCAGTTTAGCGATCTTGTTTTCGACCTCGTCCTGAATCACACGTCGAAGTTCGCGAGCGCCGTAGACCGGGTTGTAACCTTTTCGGGCAAGTTCTTCGAGCAGCTGCGGCGTGTAGGTCAGAGTTATACCTTTCTCTTCCAGTGTTTTAGCCTGCTTCTGCATCATTATCTCAGCGACTTTTTGCACCTCAAGCGGTACAAGCGGTCTGAATAGAATCACTTTATCAAATCTGTTGAGGAATTCAACGCGCAGGTACTTTGCCAGGATCGGCTGCACCTGTTTTCTGATCTGCTCGTATGGTGTTCCCCTGGTGGTCAGTTCTGATATCTCGCGGGTACCAACGTTTGAGGTGGCAATAATTATGGTATTGGTAAAATCAACCTTTCTGCCCAGGCCGTCGGTCATGCTTCCCTCGTCCAGCACCTGCAGAAACAGGTCCAGTACGCGGGGATTAGCCTTCTCGATCTCGTCAAGCAGCAGGAGCGAGTACGGACGGTTGCGCACAGCCTCGGTCAGATAGCCTCCTTCAAACCGGCCGTCGACAGACTTGCCGATCAGGCGGTCAAGATTTGTCTCCTCCTGATACTCAGACATATCGAGCCGGATCATCAGTTTTTCGTCTCCGTAGTAAACCGCGGTCAGTGCCTTTGAAAGCTCTGTTTTACCGACACCGGTAGGACCAAAAAACAGAAACGTGGCGATCGGACGCTTGCCGCTGACAAGTCCAGCCCTGGATCTGCGCATTGCATCAGCAACAGCCTGGACTGCCTCTGTCTGACCGATCAGCCGCTGGTGCAGTTTTTCCTCCAGATTAACAAGCAGCTCGGACTCGCGGCTGTCGATCGCACCAACTTTGACACCCACCTTGGCAGAGATCACCTCTTCAATCAGCTGCTCGTTAGCAAACTCAAGTCCTCTACTGCGAGCACTGACCATAACCTCTTCGAGCAGATCGATTCCTTTGTCGGGCAGCACTTTTTCAAAGGCAAACGTATGCGAGAGTTTTACCAGCCGCACAAGCGCATCAAAACTGACACGAACACCGTAGCGCAGCTCCATCGCGGGCAGCACATCCATCAGAATCTGAACTGCTACAGGGTCTGATGGCTCTTTAACCTCAACCAGTTTAAATGATGATGCCAGACCACGTTCTGTCTTGATCTTCTGGTTGTAGCCTTCGGGAGTTGAGACGGCAATCACGCGCAGATGATAACGGTCCATTGCGCTGACGATAAGATTGACGACTTCGGATGCGATCTCTCTGCGGATGTTAAGCACCTGGTCAAAATCATCAAGGACCAGAATGATATTGCCTGCCGACGCTGTCTCCTCAAGTACATTCTGTACACGGGACTTGAACACCTCAACGGTCGGCGCCAGTGAAAACGCCCGGTTAAAATCAAATGCCACAAGACGCTTGTCACGAAGTATCGGTGGAACGTCCTCTACCACCATGCGTGTCGCGAGACTGTTCACAAGCGTTGTACGGCCGACTCCGGGCTGACCCACTAGCAGTACAGCGCTGGCATCACCCTCCTCAAGATAACTGATCACCTGGTTCAGCTCACCCTCGCGTGCAATCGAGTATGTAAAGTCACCCTTAACTGTTTCGGCAGTGAAATCGCGCTGAAACTGAACGAGCACCGGTGAGTATCGTGATGTAAACGCCCTGTTGACTGTAGAAACGGGCTTCAGTGCACGTTTGGCGTAGAACTCGTCCTTATAGCGTCTGATATCACTTTTATTTTTAAGCCACATACCAAGCGCCTCAACCTCATCCGGCAGAACATTTACACTCTTAAGCTCCTGCGCAAGGGGCTTCTGCATCAGAAAGAGGAAAAACGCCATCTCATCCACACTGTTAAGGCGCAGATCGTATGACAGCTGAAACGTACTGATCAGCACCTGAACAAGCCATGAGTCGATGTGAGTATCGCTTGCCAGGTTGTGCTTTGCCGCCAGTTCAAGCAGCGACCGCTTTTCGAGGCCAAGACGGGCAGCCGCTTTCTGCACATTGGCATAGCGCAGCACCTCGTGTATCAGCAGTGTCAGAAAGTCCTGCTCACCTGTCCCGGCCAGATCATCAAGAACATTAAGCAGATCATGATCTATATACTCCGTTATTTCGATCTCTTCGGGAAGATTACCCTGATTGATCTGTTCTCTAAGTCCCGAAAGCTTTTTCAGTCGCAGAGTATCGACAAACAGTGCACGGTTGCGTCTGAGAAACATTGCATACAGATACAGCAGCACTCCCCCCAGAAAACCGCATCAGCAATTCGATCCGGATTGAGCACCTCAAACGGCAGAAACCTCCCCTGAAGAAAATCGTACGCCAGCAGCGATCCCAGGGTCAGCAGAAGAACCGCCATCAACAGACGTGACAGTGCTTTCTCCGCTGTTTCTGTCTCACGTCTGAGGCCATGCTCCTTAAACAGATAGTCCCAGTTCAGGGTTAGCGGCACCCCCTTAAACATTCCTACTGTTTCCTTGCCCTTACGTAATCGCATTTGACAGATAGCGTAACAGCTGAAAAACAGGGATTAGCGGCAGAACAAGGTACATAAGAAAGAGTAATAGCAAGGGGACGGTAACAAACAGCTGCATGATGCTTCCGACTGTGATCCATATCAGGCGGATCGGAAAGCTGATCGCGTAGCCTATTGCTGAGTAGTCCTGATACAGCGGTACAAAGAGGTTACGCGCCATCGGCACGACATTAAAGTAGCCTAGCGTGAAGCTCCACATGTTGATCAGATTGCGTGCCACCTGACCGGCCTCAATCACGTACCACCAGAGCCAGAAATTTATGAAATACTTCTTCATCAACAGGTTTACGACAGTTAGGTCAGTGTAGCACAGCTATCTGTGGCAGTCATGCATATTCATGGGTACAGTGGTATAATCAGCTGCCAAGTAAAACGCGCCATGAAGAACCTGAAACGCAACCTGCACAAGTATGCAACCGAGATTTATTTTCTTGCGCTGTCGCTGATCATCTTTGTTCCCCTGCTTCGGCCCGGGTACGTTCTTACGCTGGATCTGATCTTTACACCCCGGATGCATTACCAGTACACCAATTCGCACGGTCTCTACAGCGAGACTGCTCGTGATGCCGTTCTTAATCTGCTTGCGAGGATCGTCGATGCCAGTGTGATAGAAAAGCTTCTTCTGATGCTGCTGTTTTTCTGTATCGGTTACTTTATGTACCGGTTTCTGCTGCAGCTGCGCAAACGCAACCGCAGTTATGCGATTGTTGCCGCAACGCTGTATATGTGGAATCCGTTCACTTACTCGCGTCTTCTTGCCGGTCACTGGGCATTTTTATGCGGCTACGCGCTGCTGCCTGTCTTTATGTGGGGACTGCATCACTTCTACCGCCAGAAAAAAATCTCCAACAGACTGCTGATCGCCTGCTCGGTATCATGGTTTGTGGCAAGCCTTGTCAGTGTTCATTTTCTGCTGCTGTTTGCAGTACCGTTTGCTGTATATACAGTACTGCACATGTTCACCTATGTGCGCTGGGACCGGACTGCAGCCCGTGCCGTAGCTCTGCTGGCATTTATCACGCTGTTTTCACTCAGCTGGATTGTACCCTCGCTTCTGATAAGCGATGTATCACGCCTGGGTCCGCTGCATCTGATCTTTTTCGCTCCCACTCCCGACCTTCAGTACGGTCTTACCTTTAATCTGCTCAGCATGTACGGTTTCTGGGCCGAGAGCACCATCGGCACCATGCCAAAGGAGCTGATCACCGTCTGGCCCCTTCTGACACTGGTTCTGTTAATCATTGTTGCGGCTCCGCTGATCCGTGCAGGCGGTGATCTGCTTGCCATCAAGAAAAACAAATCCTACAGCAGGACACAGCGTCTGCTGATCGGATCCCTGTTTATCACCGGACTGCTTGGACTCGTTCTTGCGCATGGCTCTACAGGGTTTATGCAGCCTGTCTGGGATTACCTCTACAATACCGTTCCGGTTCTGCAGCCGTTCCGTGAAGTACAGAAGTTTCTGCTGCTGTACGTGTTTGCAGCAACCGTTCTGTTCTATTATGGCCTTGACGCTGTTGCCGACCTGATCAGGGAGGGGGTACGTTCTGTCCGGTCGCGCTTTACAATTGATGCAGAACGGATCACCGCCTTTTCGGGTCTGATACTCGTAATCCTGATTACACCATTGCTTGGTTTTGCCGCTGCAGGGCAACTGCAGACAACACAGTATCCCCGGTCCTGGTACCAGCTTGAGGAGGAGCTTACAGAGCGCGCGACCGAGGGGCGTATTCTGGTACTGCCGTGGCGCGCCTATGCCGAGTTTCCGTTCAGCAGCAGACAGATTGCTGACCCGTCACGGTCATTTTTCAGCGGTTATGTAATCAGTGAACGTGTTCCGGCCTATCTGCGCTCAACCATCGAATGCGAAATTGAATTTACAGAAATTCACCGCAACGAAGTGATCCGCCTCTGCCTCGGCAGTGACTCTGACAAGCAGGACTGGATCAGCCAGGTCAAACTTAACAGCATCGATTATGTCGTCTTCAACAAAGTTCAGGCCTTCAAGGTTAATGACTTCTTTAATGATGAGGAACACTTTCAACTCATCTATTCGGATAACTATGCGGATATCTACCGGGTGTTATAATTGCTGAAACACTGGAGCCGTGAGCGAACAACTTGCGACATACCATATCGGCAGACTTCTTGCGCAGGAGGCGTTTTCAGAACGCAACTCCACATATCCGGGTACGATCATGGCAATTACACCACTTGAGGTAAGCGCCAGAAAGCTTGCCGGAGAAGCCTCCGAGTGGGGAGTCAGTCTTGAGCACTACAGCGGATTTATCCCTTACATTGATGTAGAGTTCCGGGTCGCTGCAGCATACTATCTTGCAATTATGTTGCGGGACAGATACGGGGACACTTCTCCGCACTCATTCTGATACATATCTGTAACATATCTTAATCTTGACCGTAATGCCAGCTATAGGATATAATTCTGACGTTTCACTGCCTCGAAACTAACTTTTCAGTAGAACCACTGTGAGTGATCTTGACCCAATTCGACGTGACGATGAAGATCTGTTCCGTAGCGATGCAGGTACCGGCGACATGTTTGACGAACTGAGACCCACTGAGGGACTTACACCCGAAGAACGCGCGCGCCGCAACCGCATGATCCTTGCAGGCGTTTTGATCATGGCAGCAGCAACGATCGTAATTATCGCAGGCATTCTGTATCTGCAGTACGAGGACGGCAGACTGGAACGTATCGGAGAAGCCGGCACCCAGACTGCTGTATATAATGCGACAGGAACACAGCACCAGATCTTTATTCGAGATGAAACTGCGACTGCGGAGGCATTTGTCCTGCCGACCAATACTCCAACACCATCTGATACACCGACACCAACGCTGACTCCAACACCTACACTGACGCCTTCACTGACTCCGACAAGCACACATACACCTACGATAACACCATCGCCCACCTGGACACCCGACATGATCGGTACCGGCACTGCTGAGGCATACGCAGCTGCCACTGCTACAGAGATCTATAATGACAGTGTCGACTTCGGTCGCAACCTGATCTTCGAGCCTGACAGCCGGACATGGTTTTCTATCGAGACCGGCTTTATCAATCCTCCCCTGCCCGAAAACCCGACACCGGATCAGATACAGAGATGGATGGACTTTGAAGCCCAGCAGGCAGAGGTTGTAAGAGCATATGCATATGCACGGTACACAGGCGAAACGTTTGACTCAACTCAGCTTGACAGTGTTATAGCTGCACAGCGGGCATTGTTTGCAGATTACGGACTTGATCTGTCAGTTGTTGCCGAAACTGCCGCCGCAAGCACTATCGGAGATGGTGATGACGGTAATGATGTACCTGACGGCAATGCGTTTCTGTACGGCCAGCTTGCTGGTGAATTTGAGTCACTTGTTGAACAGCTGCAGGGCAACGATGGTGATTATGGCAATAACGACGGACGTGCAAACGGTCTGACACAGCGTACAATGAGACTTCTGACCTTACGCGCAGGAGCACTGGGATCCATGGCCTCCGGTGAAACAGGTATGGATGCGACAATACTTGCTGTAGTAAACGCGATCCCTGATGTTGACGGATCACCGGCAGCACCGCTAACAGATTTTGATGTTACCGTCTCTGTTGTACCATCGGATCTGATTGCTGGTGGACGCGGAATAGTAAACCCTGACTTTATTGTCTGGGATTCTGACGTTGACCCTGATTACAGCGGTGGCACTGCTGTACCGGAGACACCGGCGGTGGTCAGAACCGGAGCGATTTTCTCTCTGCCTCCGGGTCCGGAGGGCACTTTTATGCTGCTTGCCCCCAATGGGGATGTTGACCGGATCGGTGCAACTGCATGTGAGGTAACAACCGGTATCAGAACAGGAGACACATTCTCTGATGACGATGGCACTGTGTGCGTTACAGCAGGCCCGGTACTTGGTGTCACTATTTACATGGCTGGTGAGACTGATTATGACGAGACAACAATTTACGGCCAGCGGACTGCATTCAGACCGGTGAGCCCGCAAGGGGTACCGGCTGCTACAGCCACATCCGAGGTCCCAGGCGCACAGCCGACCGACGGTGCCGGCGAGGAGACACCGGTGATCATTCCAACAAGCCAAGGGACACCTGATATAACGTTAATACCACCGACGTTGCAGCCGACTCAGCCGGGAGTAACATTTGTTCCTCCTACATCACAACCGACACCTGACAATCCACCTGTGATTCCGACATCACAACCGACACCGGATAGTCCACCTGCGATTCCGACAGCCCAAAACACACCTGTCGAGCAGCAGGTCATACCGACAGCGCAGAATACACAAGTACCGCAATTTGAGATCCCGACAGCCCAGCCAACGCAGGACGGGAACTAATTATTTATTTATTAATTTGTGAGTAACAGCATGAGAAAACTCAAAGCACTGGTAACCGGAGTTCTCCTCACCACGCTGGCCTTCAGTATGCTGCCTGTGCAGTCAGCACGAGCAGACTTTACAGAATGTGCCATCGGCACTGTTTGTGTGTTCAAGGACGTGTTCAATGATGCCCAGGCAGCATGGAACAACAACACAACAAATGGCGTACCCGGTGAATACCATGAGTTCAATATCGGTGTCTGGAATACAACAGCAGGCACCATTAATAATGTCACATTCAGGGACACCCTTCCTGCAGGACTGACCTTTACAACAGGGTCAATCCAGTTTGCCGGATGGAGCGGTTCCTACAATGAGGCCGACCTTTTCAACGGCACAGGAATCAATGTGGGATCTCTGACCAGCGGTCAGTCAGTACAGCTGGCAATCAGAGTTTCCATTGATCCGCTTCCTGCCGGTGTTCACAACCTGACAAACTCGGCAACAGTAAGCTGGACAGGCGGCAGCAAGAGCAATTCTGCACAGATTGTTGTCACATCCACAGGTCTGCCTGCAGAAGAAGGCGACCTGCTGATCAACGAGATCAACCACAATCCCCAGGCTGACTGGAGTGGCGGCTCAAGCTACGCTCTCAGCAACCGCACAGCAATCGACGCTGATGACGAGTGGATTGAGGTATATGTCACAGAGGCAGGCCTTGACCTGACAGACAGCAACTGGACACTAACCATCGCCAACAATGGCGGTGCATCAAGCACTACACAGCTGCTTGCAACAGGCACAGGCTATGAATACTTCGGATCAGGATCAGTCAGCAACACAGCCGCAGGTGCATACCTGCTGATCAATAACCCACTGCTTGACCTGAACGATACAGCAAGCATCGGCATCGACTTTGACAGCAGCGCCATCGACAGCATGAGCTACAGCGGCACACCGTCAGGTCTTCTGGACGAGACTGTCGGCCGCAATGCATCAAGCACCGATACTGGCAGCAACAGCGACTTTTCACGCAATCATGCCACACCAGGCATGGTTAACGATGTTCGCAGCGCAACCCGCTATGAGGCAGAGATCTATATGGCATCCGGAGCAGGTAACGAGCATGGTGAGGATGAGCGGATTGCGGCAGCAAGCCGCGGACTCGCAGTAAAACTGGATTCCAGCGTGGACCTTGCCGGTGACACGTTCAGTGTTATCAGCAATGCGCACCAGAGCGCCGGAGCATACCGCGCAGACCTGCGCATCCGCACCAATGATGCCATCCTTAACGACTTTGACAGCAAATTTGCTGACTTTGTGGTCGCCTATCCTAACGGCAGCGGCGGATACAAAGAGACAGGATTCGCAATCGTCGGACGCGACTTCAGCAGCAATGGAACATTCCAGACACTTTCAATCGAGTTTGTTAAACCTGCGACAAGCGGAAACAACATCTACCAGATGAACTTCTTCCCTGCTGCAGGCGTTAACGTAGTTGTTGACTACATCGAAGTAACACAGATCAGCCCGAGCAATGCTCTACCCCAGGTTTTCCAGGCAGAAGATATGCACAAGAAGGCAGGCAGCGTGTTTAACGATGGCGGAACAACAGTAGTTCTCGGCAATGCGTCCGAGATCAGCGGTATTCCGGTACATGTAGCATACGGACCGTACACCGCTAAATTCCACACCGGTCTTAACAGTCAACAGCTTGAGGCATCATTCCGCCTTAAGTTTGCCAACGTAACCGGTACAGGCAACGATGTCATCGCCCGTATCGAAGTGACAAACCCGACCCAGGGTCTCAACCGTGAGACATTCCTGAGGGCAAGCGATGTAAGCGGCAGCTATGCCGACTACAAACTGCAGTTTCCGACTGCATCGGAAGGATCATTCCAGTTCCGTGTGATGAACTTCGGCAATGCAGACATCTTTTTTGACAGTGTGACTGTCAACAGTCTGAGCGGTCTGCCTGTATGGGTATACGAGACCGAGAACGACTTTGACCTTACAAACAACGGTGTTATCCAGGATAACGCCGCAGCCTCCGGCGGACAGGAAGTTGTAACGACTGTTGCCGCTAACGATCCGGGTCACATCCAGATGGGACCGTTTACACTGGACCAGACCGGTACAGGAGAGTTTTACAAGGCGACCTACCGTGTCCGCACAACCGGTACACCGTCATCATCTGATATTGCAGCGCTGATGATCGTGCGCGAATTTGATACAGCACGCATCATCGCCAACGGATATATCTATGCCAATACTCTCAACAGCGACTATCGCGAGTTTGAGGTCATCTTCCAGTCATTCAGCTCAGGACGCAATACTTACGAGCTGTACTTCAATGATGTCGTTGATGTTATCTCAGACAGCGTTACTGTCGAGCAGCTGGCAGCAAATCCTGACCCGCGTGAGATCCAGGCAGAATCACTTTACCGTGAAGGCCTGAACGGTGATATTACTGAAGACGCACTGGCAACCAACGCAATCGGGCATACAACCGGTCTTGCAGTGATTGCACAGGACGGCGTTGATGACGGTAAAATCATCGTCTACTCCAACAGCCAGGAGATGTTTGCAGCCGGCAACTACGAAGCTGCATTCAGCCTGCGCAAGACAGGTCCGGGCAGCTCATCTGCTCCGGTCATGTACGTTGAGGTGTTTACACCGTTCAACCAGATCGGCTATGTGGAGGTAAGCGAAGCGGACCTGAGTACAGGCGGCTACACAGACATTGTTGTACCGTTTAACCTGGGCAGCAGCGAGCGAATCTACTATAAGATCTACTTTGTGGGCGGTACCGGGAACAACATCCTGGTGGACAAAATCACGCTGGATAAGGTATAATAGACCTATAGTCTGAGTTCTCAGACATAATTATAGGACTTGTACCTTGTTTAAACGACTGCTTGAAACAATAACAAGGAGGCCATCGATACTCATACTGTTTACGATGGCCTCTTTTGTGTTAATCTTTGCGCTGCAATGGATCAGTCCGCTACCGCAATACGGCGGCGACTGGCACTACGTCTACCCTGCAGAGCTTGAATCCTCTGTGCGCCTGCCGCAGACCTGGACTACCGGTGAAAACTTCGGCCAGAGTAACGCTGCACGCGTTACTCTCGATATTCTCAGGGCGGGCCAGGGTATTCTTTACACCGGCACAGGAGCTGATTTTGCTGTCAGTGAGGTAGTTATCTGGTTTATACCCTTTGTGGTCGGCGGATTTGCCGGGATGTACCTGTTCGCCCGCAAACTGTTTAAATCCGGAACGGCTGCGCTGGTGGCCGGACTGTTTTACGTCCTCAACACGTACACGCTTGTTCTTTTTTCCGAGGCGGGACACATCAATACGCTTACAGCATATGCGTTTGTGCCGTTTGTAATGATCCTGTTTCTGGACATTCTCAGGCGTACCCAGATAACGCCGGTGTTTGGATATGTTCTTGTCTTCACCCTGGTATTCATTTTTGATATCCGCATCGCCTTTGTATCACTGATTATCCAGCTGGTTTTTCTGATTTACTGGTTTACACATAACCACACGAGGCGCGAAATCAGGCGGATTGTGCCCCGATTTGTACTTGCTGGTGCACTTCTTCTGCTCACAAATCTGTTCTGGATCTATGCCCTGTTCGGCATCCGGGGTGAAGTGCTGTTTGACAAGGGGCAAAATGACCCTGCATGGGTCGAACGGCTCAGTTTTCAGGAGGTCAGCCACGGTCTGACCGGACAGCACCCGTTCTGGGGATACGACGGTGTCTCATACTTCACCAGCAATGATGTTTCACCGGTATTCTTCGTGTTTTTTGCACTTATCCTCGCAGGAATGATCCTTGCACGCAACAAGCGATTGCGCAGCAGCATGATCGTTCTGTTCGCAGTCTGGCTTACAGGAGTGTTTCTGATCAAGGGCGCAAACGAACCCTTTACCGGTGTCTACGAATGGCTCTTTACGAATGTGCCGGGCTTTGTCATGTTCCGCGAACCGCAGAAGTTTTACATTCTTGTCATGTTTGCCATGAGCCTGCTGACAGGTATATCCGTTGAGATCATCCTCAGACGACTTGTCCAGGCAAATCCCGCCAGAGCAGCCCAGCTGAAGCTGCTGTTTGCGCTCCTGTTTGTGATTGTGTTCGTGATCGCTCTACTTCCTGCATATTCGCTGTCCCTCGACGGAGTCGCAAGGGATCGTGAGCTGCCGGAGTACGCACAGTTTACTGCAGATCTGGTCAGCCGCGACAGTACATTCTACAGGACACTCTGGGTACCTCAGCTCACCGCCGCAGCATACTGGGATGCAATGCACCCGCGTGTTGATGCGTCGATCGCGCTGACGGACTACTTTGGTGTTGATGAGAAGGATGCGGAACGCGTATTTGCCTATATGCGCAGCCGCGAGTTTGACCGCTTTGCCGACAGCTCAGCTGTGAAGTATATAGTCTTTCCGCAGGATGAGGACAGCCTGCGCTGGTTTACATTTGACTTTGAGTCTCTGATCAGACTGTTTACCTCGCGCGAAGGGTACACACTTGTGAGCAGTCCCGATGACAGCTTTGCAGTATTCCGTAATGACAGCTTTGACAGCCTGGCTACGGCTGATACCCGCAGTGTACTGACCTCGTATGACCCGCGCATTGAAACAGCTCCACAGGGTACTGTCATCCGTTTTGATGCCAATAACTACGATGTCGATCCGAAACTCTACGAATCTTCGTTGATCCACTACTCTATCAGCAACTATGATGCGGTTTCCGATGTTCAGACAGGTTCAGTCGTCAGTGATCTGACCCTGCTCGAAAATGACATGTTTCGCCTGCACGATACAGATGCCAATCGGTATTTCCGTGCAGGATTTGTACGTTCGGGAGAACGGTTTCAGCTGCAGCTTACGTCACTGGATGAATCGGTGGTTTTTGGAGATACGACAGTACCGACAGGATCAACAAAGCTGCTGACACAGGAACGTTTCTTTCTGCAGCGGCAGAACAGCTATGTTGTATTAATCGGAAGCTCGTACATCCTGTTCAGCGGAGACGAGGTGTATGACGGTATCGCAAAAGGACTTGCATACCTGCCTTCACCGCTGGATGCCGAGATCACCGTATACGAGTCCAACCCAGAGCTTTACCTGCGCGAAGAGTTTGAGCCGGGCAGCACTCCGGACATCGGAGACTGTAACAATTTTGACAACAGAACTCTTGAACAGGCCGGTATCAGCTATACGATCTCGGATGATGCTGCGCAGCGGGACGGCTCACTGCTACTGCACGCGGACTCACATTCAGCATGCTATACCAAGGCAATGTTCCCGAATCCGGATGATGCTGTCGCAGTGCTGACGCTGGCTTACAAAAACCTTGCAGGCAGTGCACCGGAGATCTGCGTCTACAACAATACAGCTCAGACATGTGATCTGCGCCGTACACTTGCCGATGCAAAAACAGACGACTGGACATACGCGGCCATACCATTTGAACTTGCAGATGAAGTAAAGACATACAATCTCTACCTTTACTCGGATGCACTTGAACAGCGCTCTACCAACAAATATGACGATGTGAGCATCCGGGCCTACAGCCCGCTGGTGCGTTCCGGACTGGCTGTTGAGAGTCAGAGCGAGACATCCGACCGCGAACTATTTCTGCGCGCCCTGAACCCGGGCATCGTATACAACTCGACAGTAATCACACCGCACCGCTTTCAGAACGGCTCATTTGAACAACCAAGCAACTACCAGCTGGGCGTCAAAAACTGCAATAACACAGACCAGACAGATCTGACATTCAACCGCATCATGGCACAGCAGGTTGAGGACGCAACCGACCGCAGGTTTTCGCTGGCACTGAGCGGCGAACGGCATGCTGCCTGTTACAACCTGCAGCTCGGTGAGCTCTCCCAGGAGTACGGGTATGTAATCAGTTTTGACTACAAGACCGGTGGGGAGTCGGATGCGCGTATCTGTCTGCTTCGCAGCAGCGACGGTACCTGCAGTGTTGACACAGTACTTGAACATGCTGGAGAGTGGTCACGTCATACGGAATACTTTAGTCCACAAAATCGCAGCGACTACGAGCTGTTCTTTTACGCGTACAAAGAAAACGCGAGTGACCGCGAATACTACGAGGCACATTTTGATAATCTGAAGATTTTCCGGATTCCGCGCAACTACGCGGGCCGCTTTGCTATTACCAGTGCCGCTGCAGCTGATGCAAAAGCCCCGGAGGTATCTGTAACGTCCGTGTCACCGACAAGAATTACACTTTTAGCAACCAAAGCAGAGCAACCCTACCTTCTGCGTCTGAGTATGCAATACTCTCCAAACTGGAAACTGAACGGGGCTGAGGTTATCTCGCAGACAACCGGCACAGGGACAGATACCATCTGGTACCTGTCACCGCATGATTCGACTGAGATTGAACTTGTCTATGCCCCGCAGCGCTCGTTTGAGCCGGTAATTGTGGTATCGGCTGTAAGTGCCTTTGCCACCCTTATGCTGTGGCCGGCATTCAGACTTTATTATGCAATTAAACGCAATGGCACCGGTAACTGAGCGGATAAAATCAGGAGTACGTACTGTACTGTCTAACAGCCAGTACACAGCGCTTGTTATTTACACGGTCGCCCTCTTTCTGCTGGGTGGCTTCAGTCTGCCGGTAAAGATCATTCTGGCTCTGGGGGCCGCATCGCTCATCTATGCGATTCCTGTTACAGCCATTCTTGTCTTTACCCTGCTGTACACTGCACTGCTTCTGATCACAGGCCGCTTCTCACAGACAGAACAGATAACCGAGCTGTATTTTGCAGTTTGCGTGTATGTTGTGGTTGAGATGGCACATATTGCTGTGCGCTACTTTGTAAAGCGCACACAGAAGCTACTTGAGCCCTGATCTGGTTCGTGCAGCAGTGTAAACGACCATCTCCAGCAGCTTCATGGTAAAGAGTCCCCATGTCAGATGCGGACGTGTTATCAGCCGGAATGGTTTACGCATGAAGACAAAAAGACGTCTTAGCGGGTTAAACTGAACTGCGGCATCATCCGCACTCTGCCGGTAGGTACCGATGTTGCGGCTGTAATAGTACTTCTTTTTGAGATGTTTCCAGAGCGTAAGACCTGTTTCGTCATGCCTGATCCGGGCTGCAATCCTGCCGGTCCTGCCAGATGCCGCTGCACGCTTTGCCAGATCCCAGTCCTCACCACTGATCATATCTTCATTGTACCCTCCCGTCTTTTCAAAGACCTGCCTTGGAAAAGCTCTGGCAGCCTCGATCCAGGATACGCCTTCATAAAAGCCCCGTTCAAACCTGCGCACCGCCGGCCAGAATCCCCTGCCGACAGTCTCTTCAGGGATAACCACAGCCGCAAGCCCGGGATCTTCAGAAAAGGCTTCTGCAACCTGTGTGACGACATCTCGGTCGAGAACCATATCACTGTCAATAAAGATGAGTATGTCGCCTGCAGCCCGTCTGGCGGCCTGATTACGCTGTGCCGATCGTTCCGGACCGGCAATAAATGCTGTCCCATACTGCCGCGCGATATCACGGGTTGCATCAGACGAGTTGTTATCTGCAACAATCAGTTCGACGGGGTTCCACGTCTGTGCCTGAATACTGCGCAGGCAGGCTTCAAGCGTTGCTGCGCTGTTGTAAGTCGGAACAATAACTGTGATTTTAGGCTTTGCCATCAGAAAGAACTGCGTCTTTAAAAGCATGATAGCTTTTTTCCCAGGTGAGCGCATTTGCAGCTTTGCGTGCACTGGCGGACAGTTCCTGTCTGAAGTCATCTTCACTGAAGAGTTTGCGTGCAGCCTGCGCGAGTTTGTCAGGGCTTTCGGCAATCGTGTGCAGTCCGGTTTCCATATGTTCAACGGCTTCGGTATTACCCGGTGTCGGATAAACTATGGCCGGGGTACCAAGTGCTGCAGCCTCTGCGACTGCCAGACCCCACCCTTCCTTTACCGATGTGCCAAAGGTCACCCAGGCTGAAGCGACTATCCTGTCACGCTCATCCTGCGGGACAAACCCTGTAAATTCGACCCTGTCGTCCAGCTTCAGCTGGCTGACGATTTTTTTCAGTTTACGGGCATACGCACTGCTGTCATTACCGAGAATGTACATTTTCAGGTAGGGATACTCTTTTTTAAGCAGCGAGACCGCCACCAGCTGATGCTCGACCCGCTTAAGCGGTCGCAGACCGCCAAAGTAGACAATAGACGGACGCTCTGTTTTATCTGCCTCTACCATACTCACCGATACACCTTCGGGAATCACAGTTATCATATCTGACGGGATCCCGCATGACACAAGCTCATCCCGCCCGGCTTTACTGACTGTCAGGACAGGTTGTGTGCGGTAGAACAGACGCAAAAGGAGCCGCTCAACGACTCTGCCGATCAGAGCAACCGGTAACGGTGTCATGTAACTCCAGATCACGCCTGCGACTTCATGTATCAGAAGAACCCGCTTTTCAGCGGGGACATAGAGAGGTGTCATAAATGGCAGCGCATGCATCTCATCAATCACGAGGTCATAGCCGTCTTCTTTCCGGAAGTGTCGCCAGGCATGCATAATTACGCTCAGCCGGTTGCCGCGCCTCATTATCCTGACACCATCAACAGTCTCTTCTGATACGCTGTCCCGAAACGATGATGCAAACCATGTCACGCTGTGACCGTCGGCGACGAACCGTTTCATATTTTCCAGCGAAAAGCGTTCTGCCCCGCCTGCTCTGGGATGGGCAGGGTCATATCTGTTCAGGAGGAGTATGTTCATCAGTCCAGAAGACGCAGGGTTGAAAGTTCCTGCTTAAGCTGTAAAAAGTAACCTGCATCAGCGCCCCGGTAGTAGCGCAGCAGTCGTAACCGGTAGAAAACGGCTGCGGTATCCCAGAACGACCTGATCCCTTCAAGTAGTGTCACGGTGCTTCCCTCGATATCTTCCTTAAGTGTAACAGGTACCTCTTCAAATCGTTTAAACCCGAGACTCCACGCGACTGACAGAAACTCGACTTCAAATGCAAAGCGCTTTACCAGCAGTCGCGGGATCACCGCATGGACAAGTTCGCGCCTGTAGAGTTTGACGCCGACCTGTGTATCACGGACGGGAATACCAAGAAGGATGCGCGAGAATGCGTTGTAGAGCTTGCTGAACAGACGCCTGCGTCCCGAATAGTGCAACAGTGTGTCCGGATGCCATTTGGACGGGATAACAGCATCTGCGTGCGTTTTCTGCATGGTTGTAATCAGACGGGTGAGATTACCGGGCAGAATATCCGCACCCGCGTCAACATATCCGATGTATGCTCCACGTGCGCGGGCCATTCCAAATTTGACCGCAAAACCCTTTCCGCGGTTTTTCTCGTAGTGGTAATAACGGACATTGGGATGTGCAAGCTTTTTGAGGGCCTCGGCTGTCTCAACTGAGCGTCCGTCAATCACAACAATGATCTCATATGGTACATGCAGGCTTTCCAGCTCCACAAGACGGGATTTAACCGTTTCTAGGATAAACCGGCCCGCCCGGTAGGCAGGGATTACAATTGAGACCAGAATTTTATCGGACTGGTTTGTGGTGCGGTTCATAGAACAGCATCTGATATCCCAGGTAAACGAGTGACAGTGCGAGCATTCCACCCATGAAGACCGTCTGCACTGTCAGTATAGCTTCGATCGAGTTGCCCCAGAAGAGTAACGCACCGGTCTGTATCACCAGCGCGATCCCCAGCAGCGGAACGTATGAATCACGGTCCTTGCCGATCAGGTATGCAGAGATCTGATTGACACAGACAAACATGGTCATGATCACAGCCTCCAGAGGCAGATATGCAGGTACAAGTGCAAATTCCGACCCGAACACAAATTGGGTAATCGGGGCTCCGAGCAGTACAAAACCGATAAAACTGCCGATGCCGATAAACATACTCATGGCCAACCCCTCTACAAGCAGCGACAGTTTTGCCCCCTTCTCTGAACTGATAGGGAACAGTGCCAGCGTTATCGAGTTAGCGAGATAAAAAATCAGCTTGCCGAAGGTGATCACGGCGCCGTAGATACCTGCGTCAGCTTCTGTCAGAGTGTTTCTGGCAATGATGGAATCCGCAGTCAGCATAAGGTTGAGCACAATAAACCCTATCGAGACTGACGCCAGCAGACGCCGGCTGAAGATCTTTTTCAGATCTGTATCATAGTCCTTTTTATCTTCAATCCGTTCAGCCATGCGCCTGGCGAGCAGAAGTGTAATAAACGAGCTTACTGCCAGACCAAACATCACGCCCGAAACCCCGAGTCCCAGAAGAACAGCAGCAAATGCCGTTACCAGTTTGAGTACTGCCTCTAATATCTGGGTTGATGCCATGTCGCCAAAGCGTTTGTAGCCACGCAGTATTCCTCTGTACAAGGCCAGATCCAGTCCTGTCAGTGCCAGAAGCGCAAGCATGATGAAGGGAATGATATTGTCCAGCCGCAGGAACTCACGCAGGAACAGCCAGCCCGCTGCGATAATGAAGACTGCAACCACAAGCTGCGCCTTAAACAGAACAGGACGCAGATTTGAGGTAAGGCCGGTGTCTCCGGCTTTACCGCCCGCGATGACCTTGGTGACCAGGTTGGACACCACCGTCTGCAGGATCGTAATAATAAAGGAAAGCGAAACCAGTGCGACCAGTTTGCCGAACTCCTCAGGACCGATAATCTTACCGATCGTGTAAAAGACGAAGTTGAGGGCAGCTGAGACTATCGCAGCAACCGAAAATATCGCCGTGCCTTTCAGTAGCTGTTTAGACATGAGTTGTGATTAAAGAGTTCCCGGTTTAGCTTACGCGTTACCTCTGCGTCGTGCTGCAAGCGCGAATGCAAGCAGGATAAGCAGAAGCAGGGATACGATACAGCATAGCAGGATTACGCCTGCGTTGATAGAGCTCAAAAAGCTCTCGCTGCGCTGGCCTACTGCCCAGTAAGGGAAGTTACCCGCCTCTGAATCATAGAAGAAGTAGATTGAACTTTCTGTCTTCTGTGCCGTGTTTTCGCGTGACCAGGTGTTGTCATCCTCATTAAAGGTGAACAGTGCAATATCGTCCTCACTGAGGTTATTGTCCTCGATCCAGCTCTTGCGGACCTTAAGCTCTACCTCTGTTGACTGGATATCATCTGCATCAATGCCGTCAAACTCAAGCTCACAGTATTCGAAAACGTTGTCGATCTCACCCGCATCAGGCTTGGGGTTTTCGTCAAGCTTGCGCAGAATGATCTCTCCCTTGATTGCGTTTTTAGCCTCAATAGTTACCTTGTCAATTGATTCGCAACCGGTCGGAAAGAACGATACTCTGTCCGAAGCGGCAATATCGATGCCGTATACTTCACCGTCTTCACGGTATACAGGTGTAATCTGCTCTGTGTCGTACTGAGCTGATACTGGAGAAGCTACGAGAAAGCTGAAAACGATCCCGAGCAGAAGTGCTTTGGCACTGTTTTTCATTGGTATTCGCTGAACATGTAAAAAAACGGCAGCAGTTAATTATATCAAAAGTATAGCGATTCTCATAACAATTATAGGATATTTGAGACGCTGCACCCGCATACAGAAAAAGCCCCGTTCGCAAAGCGAGCGGGGCTTTTAAACACTCTGTAAGCGGATACCTACATCATACCGCCCATGCCTCCCATGCCGGGATCCATTGCCGGACCCTCATCCTTCTTGGGGAGTTCTGCCACAACCGTTTCGGTTGTCAGCAGGAGCATTGCAACGGATGCTGCGTTTTCAAGTGCCAGTCTGGTCACCTTGACCGGGTCAAGAATACCGGCGGTGATCATATCAGTGAACTCGTCTGTGCGGGCGTTGTAGCCGACACCCTTACCGATCTTGCTCACTACGACTGCTCCTTCCTTACCTGCGTTATCAGCAATCAGGCGTGCAGGCTCTTCCAGCGCTCTGCGCAGGATAGCAATACCGATTTTTTCGTCACCTTCGACCTTAACCTTGTCCAGTGCAGGGATTGAATCGATCAGCGCCACTCCTCCACCAGGTACCACTCCCTCTTCGACTGCTGCGCGGGTTGCCTGCAGCGCGTCGTCAAGGCGGTCCTTGCGTTCTTTCATTTCGACTTCTGTGGCTGCACCAACCTCGATTACTGCTACCTTGCCTGACAGCTTCGCCAGACGCTCCTGCAGTTTCTCCTTATCGTAATCCGAGTCTGTATTTGAGATTTCCTTCTTGATCAGCGCAACACGCTCGGCTACCTCTGACTCGTTACCCTTGCCGCCAACAATCGTTGTCTCGTCTTTGCCGACGATGACCTTGTCAGCACGTCCGAGATCGTCCAGCTCTGCTGATTCCAGCGTGCGGCCGACCTCTTCAGAGATGACGTTTCCACCGGTCAGCACAGCGATATCCTTAAGCATCTCCTTGCGGCGGTCGCCAAAGGCCGGTGCCTTTACAGCAACAACATTAAGAATGCCTTTAAGCTTGTTGACGATCAGTGTTGCCAGCGCCTCACCCTCGATATCCTCGGCGATCAGGACAATGTCCTTTTTACCTGTCTGGGCAACTTTTTCAATAGCCGGGAGCATATCCTTGACTGCGCTGATCTTTTTATCGGTGATCAGGATGTAGGGGTCATTGATCTCTGCAGTCAGGTTATCGCCGTCAGTCACAAAGTACGGAGAGACATAGCCTTTATCAAAGCGCATTCCCTCTTTATACTCGGTCGTGATTCCAAATGTCTTACCCTCTTCGACAGTAATGACACCCTCCTTACCGACCTCATGCATAACTTCTGCCAGGTGCTCTCCGATCTCTTCGTCACCATTGGCCGAGACGACAGCCACCTTTTTGATCTCGTCCTTGCCTTTTACCTCCTTGGCCATCTTCTTCAGCTCTTCCATTACAGCAGCAACGCCCTTTTCGATTCCTGTGCGGATCTCCATCGGGTTTGCGCCAGCCGCAATGTTTTTAAATCCTGCTGCGATGATTGCCTGGGCAAGAACAACTGCAGTCGTCGTACCGTCTCCGGCACGGTCTACTGTATTGGTTGCGGCCTCTTTTACAATCTGGGCACCGATATTCTCAAGATTATCCTCCAGCTCGATTTCCTTGGCGATGCTGACACCGTCCTTGGTAATCACAGGTGATCCGAACGATTTTTCAAGCAGAACGTTTCTGCCTTTGGGGCCAAGGGTTACCTTGACGGCATTGGCAAGTTTATCTACGCCGTTCTTAAGCAGCTTTCGGGCCTCCTCGTCAAACACTATCTGTTTAGCCATTGCTGTGTTTATAAAATCATAAAATTAGTTAATAATCGCGAGAATAGCATCCTCACTCATGATGAGGTACTCCTCGCCGTCAACCTCTACCTCTTCATTGGAATATTTCTTGAAGAGAACGGTATCACCTACTTTGACATTAAACGGAATTGTTTTGCCTTCCGGTGTTACACGACCTGATCCGAGAGCGATGATCTCGCCTCTTTGTGATCGTTCTTTGTCAACCGTGTCAGGAAGAACAATACCTGACTCTGAAACAGCCTCCTCAGTAACAGGTTTTACGAGGATATTGCCTCCCAGAGGCGTAAGTTTGGCTTGTGCCATTGAGGAAACAGTAATAAATATAATATACGCTTCTTTGCAATAGACTGAACCCTTACCAGGGTAGAACGTAAGTCCTCAGCGTGTGATAGTTGGCAGCTAAGCAAAGAAACTGCTAAAAATACTACCTTCTGAACCGTCTTACTGTCAAGAGCGTATCGGGGATTTTATTCTTCTGCAGTAGTTTCAAAGGATTTTTCCACGGTAATCTTGCCGTGGTCAGAAGGGATCCGCTGCAGAAAGAACGGAATGTAGATAGGACTGTACCTGACAGAGAAATCATCAAGTCCGTCAATGCTATCCAGGTATTCGCGCGCCTCAGCCACACTTACACCAGCAATCGTTTCCTTAAGCTGCGCCTCGTCCAGATCTGCAGTTACACCCGCCTTTGAGCTGAGAGAAAATGTTGCCTGTCTGCCGTCATCACTGATCGAGATATCCCGGACGATGGGGTCAGTGACACTGATCGAAGCGCCTTCCGAGCTGTCATTGCGCTTAACAACCTCTTCGGCAACAGTCGAAAGGTCGGATTTCAGCACCGTCAGGGCACTGAGAGTCATTTTGATATCAACAGTAAATTTGTCAGCCTCCTTGCCTGCCTCAACAGAGCTCTTAAACTCATCCTCTTTATAGGTCTGACTGCCCTCAAGCAGAATATCCTCCTCCGAGATCAGTCCGTTGACACTGTCCAGCAGCTGACGCTTCAGCTCTTCGATAGCAGTGGCCTTGACAGCATCAATATCCTCCTGCGATACGACAACCACGTCCTCGGTGGTACCGCCTTCAATATCGCGGAAGCTGCGGGCAATCATCTGAGACGTGTTGTAGCCGGCGACAACGTAGTCAGCACTGTTATCAACGATATTGTAGTTTTGTCCGAACGATGACGCCTCCATGGGTACATCCTCGACACGGTCACCGGCGGGTATAGTAACCTCACGAGTGATCACGTACTTGAGGTCTGTGGAGATATTTGTCAGTGTCGTACCATTTGCAAGCGTGATCCCGTCATCCGAATTATTGTAGATATCGACCAGACCGCGTGCCTTTTCGCCGCTCTGACCTGTTCCTGTCGCGTCTCCCTCTTTCTGGATCGAGCTTGTCTTACTGAGCAGGTTTGCCGGGATCTTAAGTTCGTCTGTATCAATCGTCTCCAGACCGGTTACAGCGCTGACCGTCTCGTTAACCCGCACCTCGTTTTCTGCAAACACAAGCGACACTGTGACTGACGGGAAGAACAGATACGAGATCAGAAAGAACAGGAGAAGACCGATAGCAAATGCCTGCAGCAGCTTTTTATTACCGCCACCGGCAAAAATCTACCCGCTGCAGCTTTCACCTTTTCTATCACCGGCGGGACTGCCGCAGCCTGGCGCTTTGTACGTTGTGTGCGTTTAGGTTCTTTTGGTGCCATCATTGCTGTCAGATCACGTCCGATCAGTGCCTTTTTAGGCTGAGCCGGTGTGTCCTGTTTTGCATTATCCGCTTTGCGCTTCAGGTCTGCAAGGTTTTTACCCTGCCCCTTGAATGTCGCCTGCTCAACCTGGGGTTCGACAGGATCGATGCCTGAAATGTCGGGCTCTTCTTCAAGCCGTAAACGTTCGTTTTCCATCAGCTCGGGATTATCGGTGATATCTCCACCCGCAAACAGCAGTATTCCCTCAAGATCAACAGCTTTTACATCGACACGGGTCTCGGGCGCGACAGCTGTCTGATCTTCCTCTTCAAGTACAGCCTTGACAGGCTCAGGTGCTATCTCGGGCTCGTCAGTTACTTTTTCCTCTTTGCGGGCACCCACCAGCTCATCCCGGACACGTTCCTTTTCGGACTGCTGCATCTGTTTTATCTCTTTAGCGCGTACCCAGACATCCTTTGTAACTTCGCTGATCTTACCGACCGCAACCAGTGCCGCCTTTTCAGCCAGGCGCCTGCCGATCTCGTCCTCTGTAACAAGCACTGCCAGCTTGGTGGTTCTGAGCATCTGCTTGGTCAGCAGTTTAAGCGAAACCGCACTGCTGACGAGTGCCGCATTTTTGGGCACAACCAGGATGGCGCGGCTCTCGGCTGCCTGAACGATCTTTTCAATCGTAAATACGATCTCCTCGTCAGGCTCTACAAAGATTTTGTGTACGTTCGCCATTGCTATACCAGTTCAAGAATCATGCGGGCCAGTGCGAGCGGTGTCACATCGGCCGGATCAATAATACTGTCAGTCGCATCAATAATGTCTTCAAGCTGACCGGGAAACAGCATGCTGGTTTTCGGATACTTCCGAAACGGCAACACCTGCAGCCAGGGATGTTCCATCAGCACCTCGCGGATCTCGGGTAATGCCGATCCCCCTCCGCACAGGTAGAACTGTGTCGGGTAGCGTTCAAGATCATCAAGCTCTTCCAGTGACAGCTCGATACCTTCCGCCCAGATGGTGATGTCTTTTTTAAGTGCGTCCCGGACGCGCAGTTCCTGCTCTTTTGGCAGTTTGCCGTCAGAGTAGTCAATCTTCATCTGCTCAGCTTCGTGAAGCTCAAGGTCCAGATCCTTCTGGATACGTCGTGAGAACACTCTGCCGCCAAAGGCAAACATCTTGGTACCGATGATGCCTCCCTGATCAACAACGGCAACATCGGTTGTGCCGCCACCCACATCAATGATAACAGCACTGAAATCCTTGCTGCGGCTGCCCTTGATCGCGCGCGAAATCACATACGGCTGCACTTCGATACTTAACACCTCGAGTCCAAGGCTGGCTGCGATCTCTTTAAGCGAATTGACATGCAGTGATGGTGCAAACGTCGAAAACACACGATAGGTCACTTCTGTGCCGGTAAACCCGAGCGGGTTGTCAACCTTGACCCCATCTATGTATGTCGCGTTGATCTTGCTGTTAAGTTCCTGAAGTGCGGCGACAGGGACACCGATATCCTCAGCAATATCCTCAACGGCATCAGCAAACGCCTGTTCCTTGACGTGCGCAATCACCTCGTTCATCTCTTCTTCGTCGATCTTGCTGTCGGGATCCTCGCGCGTATAGTCGGCCATGATGGTTATACCCTGCACAAGCTCGCCCGCGATACCCATGATAGTGCGGGTCGGAATCGGAGTGCTTACCGGCTCCTCATCCTGACCTCTGCCCTTGTTGGCAACACGGTCGGCATGATGTAGAGCCTCACCGATAGCACGGTCACAGGCGCTTATCACCTGTTCGAGGTTGACAATCATAGCACCCTGCATCGCACTTGAGTGCTGACGCACCTTGGAGTAGCCTCTGACGGTGATAGTCAGGTCAGAAAAATCCACCGAAAAAATGGCGGCCTTGATAAACTCGGTACCTATGTCGAGTGCCAGGAATACATCATCCTGCGTCGTATTTTGTTTTTTACTTCGGAAGAACGGTAACATTCAGTACTACATGAATTGCAGTACTTCACATAATACAGCATAGACATGATTATGTCTTGAAGATTGCTGACCTCTCTGTGGAAATATAAAGACGCGGGTGAACTAGTTGGTATGAACCACCGCGCCATTGGTCGGCATTGGCATAACCTGCAGAACAACACCTTCGTACTGGATATTGAACTGGATATCCTGGATGTAGCGTTCACTGGCGTCCCAGATTGGTCTGACTATACTGTCAGCACTGATCCCGCCGGGGAACATTACTGCATAGCTGTCGAGAATGCTGGCAAAAAATTCCTTGCGGGCATGCTTCTCATCAGTGTATCCCTTGACCCTCATCCAGATGCCCTTGTAGCGGTCAAATATATCCCCGATTGTCCTGGTGCCGTATTGTGAATCAGCAGAATCCGTAAGCGTGAATGTCTTCAGCTTGATAAAGCTTTTACCCTCCGGCTGGTCAAGGTTGATCCTGTCCAGATTTTCCTCGATTGTCTCAGGCTGAATGTAATGCAGCTGCTTTTCGTCACCTGTTGCAATCCTCAGAACATTTTCAAAGAAATGAAGCCCTTCCGGATCTCCGGTGCTGAGAATATCAGTAAAGATCGACCCGCGCGGCAGTACATCCAGAAGGTGCTGATAAAGCTCCATCTGGGCTGTGGTAAAGCCGCTGTCTTCAACAGGAAAAGCACGTATTCCGTCGCGGGCGCCGTTCTGGAAGTACTGTGTCACAGCACGCTGCACATAGAACACAGGGACATCCGGATCCAGATCCAATGCGTCAGAGCCCATGTCAAGCAGATTCAGGTGTCTGTACTCGATACCGTGATTGCGTGAACGGCCGACTTCAAGCTTGTCCTCATCAACATCGACAACCATTGGTCGTGACGAGACGGCAAACTCGTATCCGGATCCGACGAAGTGACGCATCATGTCGCCAGACCCTCCTCCTCCGTCAATAAATGGTATCCGTTTATTGGGATTATTAAGTGACACAAATCCGAAGTACGGGATCAGCCTCAGAGCTGAAGCACGGTTAAACTCCTCATCGGTAAAGTGCCATGACTCAAAATTACCGTCAAGCCCTGCAGCTTTTTCGGCGTTTGTGACAGCAACATCAGGTCTGGGAGCGCCCTTGTGGTGCCTTGCATTCGGATCCTGATTGTACTGTTGCTGTGGCATTACACTCATCTTATATCATTATTATATACCTACTCTTATAGTAGCAAGTAACGTTCATATCGTCAAGTCGTATATAATTATACTATCAATTGGCAAAATAGCCAAAACCATTGCATTTACAGCTATTATATATTTGACTGCGTTCTATAACTTTGATAGAATTAGTATATAAAATTACTTGTTAGTTGTTTCTTATATGAAGGCAGGCATAATCGGCGTCAAATATGACGATGAATTATATCCTACCTATAAGCTAATTAAAGAGCTTATAGAAAAAAGCGGCAACAAAGTTGACTTCACCTACTTTGAGACCAGTGCCGAAGAGGACTACAAGGATCTTGAAGGTACACACAAGCGCAACCAGAGTCTCCTTAAAACCAATGACTTTATCATTGCGGAGACGACAAACTACGGTAGCGGCATCGGATACCTTATAGCACAGGCTCTCAACGAAAAAAAACCCGTCCTTGCACTCTACAACCCCGAAAAGGGCGAGAAACCGTCAGCAATTATCAAAGAGTCAGCCAACAAATCAAGGCTGCTGCATTTCTCCGAATATACCGATTCAACACTCGAAGGTGTCATCAAGACATTTCTGAGCGACCTGAAGAAGGTTATGGACACCAAATTTATCCTTATCATCTCTCCAGAGATCGAACGTTACCTTGAGTGGGTCTCCGATGAGCGCCGTATGCATAAAGCTCAGGTAGTCCGCCAGGCAGTTGAAGAGACGATCGAAAAAGATAAAGAGTACCAGGAGTACCTCAAAGGAGAATACGGGGAAGCTTAGACAGCGTTACGGATCAGCTTTAAGAAACGGACCGCCTCGGGCGGTCCGTTTGATTTAAGACATAACGCCGATATCCTCCGGTATGTATTGCCGGAAGTTTTCCGGTGTGATGTGGAACTTTTCACCCTGCCCCATCACAACCTGCTTTGCCACTTTTCTGACAAGCCTTGTCAAGGTGCGCTCAAGCTCACGGATACCCGCATCAAAGCCGAGCGGGCGGATAACCAGCGGCCATACCTGATCATCAAATGTGATCTGGTCGTCGTCCAGTCCGGACGTACTGAGCACTTTGGGCAGCAGATAGTCCCGTGCAATATGCATTTTTTCGTCATCGCTGTAACTGATCATACGCACGACCTCAAGACGGTCAAGAAGCGCGGCGCTGATCCCTCCCAGATTATTGGCTGTCGCTACAAAGATGACATTGGACAAGTCTACGGGGTAATCAATAAAATTATCACGAAATGTTGAATTCTGCTCGGGGTCAAGGATCTCAAGCAGTGCTGCCATGACATCCGCACGCGATGACTCGGAGATCTTGTCGATCTCATCCATCAGGATCATCGGATTCATGACCTCGGTACGTATCAGCGCCTTGATTACCTGACCCGGTTCTGCATCAGGCTCGCCGCGGGATCGGCCGCGCAGCTCTGTGACACCGGCAAGACCGCCAAGCGAGATACGTACAAATTTACGCCCCAGAGCAGTTGCGATAGACTTTGCAATCGAGGTTTTACCGATACCCTGGATACCTACAAGCGCAAGGATGGGCGCATGTGACGAGCTTCCCTGCAGTCTCGCCATCTCCTCAGGGGTACCTGCACCCTGCTGTGCCTCCTCGGCGTCTTTTTTCAGGCGCAGATTAAGCATAGCGACGTACTCAAGCATGCGCTCCTTGATGTTCTCAACACCGAAGTGCGTCTTATCAAGCTGCGCCTTGACGTGTGTCAGGTCAAGATTGTCCTCTGTGTATTTACCCCAGGGGATTGAAGTGATTGTGGAAACGTACTTTTCGACAGATTCATACTCCTTTGAAAACGATCCGTAGCGCGCCATTTTCTGCAGTCGCTTGACCATACCCATTCCTTTTTCACGCAGCTCCTCCGGCAGCAGTGAGTTCTGCAGCTTGCCGGCAAGCATATTGACCTCTTCAATCTCACTGACAAATTCCTGCTCCTGGGGTTCTGGTACCAGTACAGGTGCTGACGCCGGCTGCTGCTGCACCTGAGCCGGCTGGACGACCTGTGACTGCTGCACTGGCGCTGCAGGTGGGACCGGTTGCGAGGCAGTACTGTCCGGCAGCTCGCGCGGCGTGTCATATCCTGATTGGGGTGTTACTGGTTGAGCAGACTGCATCAGTGCAACAAAAAAGCCATATACATCAGTATATGGCTTTTCGTGTTATCTAACAAACTCTTACTCCTCTTCTTGTTTCGGCTTATCCTCTCCTTCTTCTCCCTCGGGCTTCTCTTCACCCTCGGCTGACTCGCCCTCTTCACCTTCGACCGGTTCATCCTCAAGCGCCTTCTGCGGAGCAGAGATATAAACAACAGGGATGCTCAGATTTTCGTCATCCCACAGTTCAACGCGCTCCGGCAGTTTAATATCTGCAAGAGTTACCGAGTCACCGATGTTTGCAAGCTGCTCAACAGAGACAACAATCTCTGAAGGCAGATCAGCAGGCAGACAGTGAACAGTGATTTCGTCAATCTCATTTACAAGCAGACCGACATTGTTTTTAACTGCAGGTGATGTGCCTGTCAGAACAACAGGAATATCTGCAGTAATCGGCTTGGTCATGTCGACCTGATACAGTGACACATTAAGGATCTCGCCTGACAGCGGATCATACTGCATCTCTTTGACAAGCACTCTGCCGGCACCTTTGTCGTCGATGGTAAGGTCGATAAGGTTTGAAAAGCCGACCTTATCGAAGAGCTTTGTAAAGGCTTTGCGCTCAATGCTCACATTTACAGGCTCAATCTTGGGGCCGTATACGGAAGCCGGGATGCCGCCCTGTGCGCGGACCTCTCTGGCCTTTCTTCCCGTCTGCTGACGGGTTGTTACATTCAGTTTCATACGATCTGACTAATGAAGTATAAAAATCAAACAGCGTCTGCCACTCTGATCACAATCCGGCGGTCTTCACCCTCACCGGTGCTCTCACTGACAATACCCTGTTCTTGTTTCAACGCCATGTGAACCACACGGCGTTCTGATGGTTTCATAGGCTGCAGTTCCATCTCCTGACCGCTCTCGCGGACCTGATCTGCTGCACGCAGTGCATAGGAGCGCAGGTATTTTTTCGCGGCTCTCGCGGTAGTCGTTGATCTCAACCAGTACACGAAGATTCTCTTCGGTATCCAGTTTTTTGACAAGCATCATTCCCAGAATGATCTGCAGTGACTCAAGATTGCGACCATGATGGCCGATCAGCTCGTTAAGATTATCGCCCTCAAGCTTTACGCCAACATACCTGATGCCGCGCTCTGTATCAGAATCACTGAAGTCAACAGCAATATCAGCATCCAGTCCGAGCTGTGTGAGCAGCTCTTCGGTCAATTGTCTGGCAGTACTTAAAATATCACCGTCACTCATTATCTTTGGGTGTTGAAGATGTAAAACGCGCAAAAACTTTATCACGATTGGTGATAAGCTGCTCGATTATAACAAAAGCGCTCTGCCCAGTCCAGAAGAGGCTTACTCCTGCAGGAAAGATACTCCCCCCGCCCAGAAACCCAAGCGACATGAGGGTTGTCAGTACCGGAAAGATAAACATCATTGATTGTGTTGAGCTCTGCATCATCTCAGCAAAATCTGGTTCTTCAGGCTCTTCCTTTTTATCTTTTTTGTCCTTTTTCTTTTTAGATTTAGAGTCCTCCTCTTTATCCGGCTGCTTATTGAGAGACGAAAAGCCCATCTGAATGCGCGAGGCAAAGAACTGTGTAACGCCCACGCCGACTGCAATTACTACGTAGGGAGCAACAGCAGCCGGATTGGAAAAACCGATATCGGTTGCGACCAGTGACAGGTCGGCTCCGATAAATTCGAAGTTGAGCGATGTTCCCTGCGTGTAGGATACACGGTCTGCAGGTACTTCTTCGCCATCAAGCAGAACCTGCAGCGAACTGTAATCAATCGTCTCCTGCGATGGAGGACGGACAAATGCTTTGATCTGGGTTACATCACCTCCGACAACAGGATCAGGTGTAAACTCAGGAATGTACACGGCAATATTTGCCTGCCGCCAGGACGCCGTGAGGCGGTCAAGATTGGCCCGCTCTTCCTCGTTCAGATTTGCCTCCCGGTCGCGCAGTTCATTCAGCAGTGTTGACCGGGTGCCATCGTCAGATGCGCGGACAAAATCAATCACATACTCCACCCGGGCTCCGTCACTTGCCTGCAAAACATAGGTCAGGCTGTGCTGACCGTCCTCAAATCCCTCGGGCAGCGTGACCGATACCGAATCCTCCGGCAGCTTGAGCGATTCGGCATATGCTACCTGATTAAACGCATGCACACCCTGGTTTACAAGGTTGATGACCACGTTCCTGACCTGGATAAGCAGCACGATCACAATAATCAGATTAAGACAGCCCATAAGCTGTCCGGGCAGGTACTCTGCCTGCAGCTTGGCCATCTCCTTAGCCAGTGTCTCCTGATCGTTTTTGTACTTTTTGCGGACATCCTTTGTACGTTCCTGAAATTCACGGTTTTTTTCTGCCGAGTTGATCTGCCTGCGTGTAAGCGGATACGTGACCAGCTTTGCAACAAGAGCTACAGCCAGAATGGCCAGTCCGAGATTTTCGGACAACAGCTGATACAGCACCATCAGGATGTTGAATATCGGGACGTAGAAGAAGTTGTGAAAAATATCCATGTGATTTCAGGGAAAATAACGTTAGATTCTACCAGAACGGGCGCTGCTTACGACAACCGTTTCTGCATTTCCAGTGCTTTATTGGTTACATCAAGTAATGCGTCAAGATTACCCTGACTGAGTAACTCTCCGATCTTTTTGTCTACTGCAGCCTGAAGCTTGCGTTCATACTCGATCATTATCGGCATGACTGCTGTGCTCAGCTCTTCAAAGTGGTCATCCAGAGTCGGCAGAACCTCGATCAGCTGCTGATAGTTTATTCCCTCAGGCAGTTTTTCCAGTACCAGCTCTGCAATCTGACGGGCACGCGCCTCACTCATCGATCCATCTTTAACCCGTGCGGTAATAATGCTCACAATCGACTGCTGTACGCGTGAGCGCAGTTCTTCCGCCTTGTTCTGCTGTGCTTCATCCATGATCAGACTGACTCTCTGCCCGGAACAAGTGACTCCTCGAGCTCATCAACATTTCTGTAAATTAATGCAAGTGCTTTCATGATCTCCTTGACGTTGACCTCGTTGTACTCGATCAGCTTCTGTGTGTGATCGACTGCCCGCTGCACACGTTCAAGACGCTCGTCACGCTGCTCAAGCGAGCGCTGCAGATGGTCCACCTGCTCGGCAAGAAGTTTACCCTGGTTAATACCAAGCTCGCGGCGCAACTCTTCCATTGTCCTGCGGATATCCCTCATTGTCGGCCAGATCTCATCCCACTGACGCTTCAGCTCCTGAAACTCACTGACCATACGTTCTAGTTTTGGATCCATATCTGATTGTACAGCACCGGTTAATTATTCTCCACGCTGCTTTGCCAGCAGAGCGAGCGCCTGATCAACACAACGGTTTTTGTCTGTCCCGGTCGTGGCACAAAACCGCAGGCGCCACGATGTCCCCCGCTCGATGCAGGATTCATCTCCTCTGCAACAGCGAGAAGGTTGTAATCAAATGCATCATCGTTAAAACTGTTACTGTAGAACGTCACCTTAAAGCCTTCACGCTCGGGTTTAAATACCATCAGTGCATCCAGATCCGGATACAGTGAGGTGAATTCAAAACTGCTGGTGCGAACATCCTCTGCAAAGTTCTGCATGTCGATGACACCGATGCCGTCATGAATTTTCAGGTTTGAGTGGATATAATCCGCAATGCGGTCTGCCGCCTCCTGCGCCCGTACCAGTTTCTGCTGCACCAGTTCGTGCTGCCAGACAAAATCCCAGCTGCGGACAGCCAGCAGTTCGATCAGCAGATGGTTGAATGCACGGTCGTCACGGCTGATTACGAGTCCAAGCCGCATTACCTCTGAGGGCTGTCTGTATTCCGCAAGGGTAAACAGAGCCGAATCGAGCTTGCTCACCTCGGGGATAAGGGGTGAAAACGCGGACAGATCAAAATCGTTCCGGAAGAAATTATAGACGACTTCTGCCGCGCTTGGTGCAGGCTGCCACGACCCGGCAAAATCCGAATGCTCCGGCCTGTTGCTTTCGTGGTGGTCAAAGTACATGCCGCAGCCTTCAACATATGCAAGATCAGCAATAACTGTCCCCCCGTTTACCGCGTCGTCATATCTGCCAAGCTGCATGCCAGTCGGGTCACCAATGATGATCTGCGCATCCGGAAAAACAATCCGCAACATTGCGCCACTTACAATCCCGTCGAGATCGCTGTCAGTAAGGATTTTTGTAATCTGTGGAAGCTGCATCAGTGACTGATTATACCACTGCTTACGACCGGCCTGCCTGGAGTACTCGCGCTTTTTGCACGAGAGCATCCCATGCCTTTGCAATCTCGGTCTCTACCTGCTCATCGGCGAGGCCGCCTTTGCTGTCAAAGAGTTCAGGGGCAACAGCGAAATGAACATCCCGGGCACTGATGTACATATCAAGCGTCCGCAGCACAGGCAGGAGAGCTTCGATTACACGGGTACCTCCCCAGCGTCCGTCAGAGACACCTGCAATTGCCACAGGTTTCATTGCGTAAAGCTCTCGCCCTTCGCTGTCCAGCATGCGCTTGATCGAAGGAGGAAAGCTGTGGTTATACTCCGGCGTGACAATAAACAGACCGTCAGCACGAGCCAGGATGTCAGAATAGACAGGATCACGGAATGTCTTGCCGTCATCAGGCAGGTTTAGCTCACGCGGATCTACAAGCTGCGTCTCCAGCCCGGGCATAGTCTGACCGTGAGCCAGAACTGCGGCCGCCGCCCGTTCGGACAGTCTGCCATCGCGCGTTGTGCCAAGAAGTACGGGGATAAACAGACTCATCGTCCCTGAATTGGTTCAATAAACTGAATACTGGCCAGCATCAGATCGATTGTTTCCTGATTCTCAGCCAGGGTTGTGCCACCGCTCATTATCACAAACTCTCTGCCAAACAGACCGTAGAAGATATGCTCTGACGTACCGGTGGCGACTCTGCGGATAGTTGCACGCTTGGTGGGTTTATCTATCAGCAGCGACTCCCGTACATCACCGATCAGCAGATCCTTGCTGTCGCCTGCTTTAACGGGATCAGTCTCTACCCTGTCCAGATATGCATTATAGTCCTCCTGCGGGAACGCAAGTACAGACTCTGATTCACTGTCATCAAGAAACGGGGCGAAGATTACCAGCGTTCCCTCATAGTCATCAAATGTGTCAAAGCCGGTATTTGGTATTGTACGGAAGCTCCCGCATGCACCGAGATCGCCCCGCTTACCGGGGTACCAGTCGGACGGAACCTTTATCCTGATATTGCAGTCAGAGAGCACGTACGTTGACCAGCCATCGTAGGCATCGGGATCGGTTGTGGCTGTGGGAGTAACCGTGCCCGTCACAGTAGTCGTTACAAGCGGAGTCGGTGTCGGACTGGGTGTGGGAGTCGGAGTGACAGTACCCTGAAGACTTGAGCGCAGACTGAAGCCGACCATAAAACCGCATGCCAGAAAAGCACATCCGAACAGAACAACCCCTCCCAGCATCAGCTTGAATCTGTCAGCTTTTCGTGAAGTTGTCACAGTTTGTCCTTCGCCAGCCATACTCAACGATACCACAGGTGTATCTGCGTGTCAGCAGATGCATTCTTTATTGCAAAACATGCCGGTAGTTGGCACAATGTGATAATTCAACCGTCAACGTTATGACTGCCCAACCAGACTATGTCACAGTAGAGATGCTTGTTGCGCTGAGCAAGTATCTGCGTCTGACCAACTATATCGGCGCCTCACAGCTGTATCTCAAGGACAACTTTCTGCTCGAAGAGGAGCTGCGCAAAGAACATATCAAGGAGCGCATCCTCGGCCACTGGGGGACTGTCCCCGGACTGAACTTTATTTATGCATGTCTTAACATTGTCCTGCAGCATCACAGGCAGGAGATGATGTTTATTGCCGGACCGGGACACGGTTACCCTGCCCTGCTTGCCAACCTGTTTGTCGAAGGCAGCCTTGGCGAGTACTATCCCGAATACAGACACTCGCGCAGCGGCTTTGAAAAGGTCATCCGCAACTTCAGCTGGCCTTCGGGCTTTCCCAGTCACTCCAATCCCGAGACACCGGGTGCGATCCACGAAGGCGGCGAGCTGGGATATGCACTCTCAACAGCTTTTGGCGCGGCATTTGATAACCACGGACTCATTGTTGCCTGCGTTGTCGGTGACGGCGAGGCAGAGACAGGTCCGACCGCAACCGCCTGGCACAGCACCAAGTTTCTTAATCCGGCCCGCGACGGAGCAGTTCTGCCGATAGTACATATCAACCAGTACAAGATCTCGGGTCCCACGATCTATGGCACGATGACTGAAGAAGAACTTACCCTTCTGTTCAGAGGGTACGGCTACGACCCCGTTATCGTCTCAGGCGACATGCTGTATGAACCGATGCTCAAGGCACTTGATGATGCGGTGCAGAAGATACACGCAATCCAGGAACGTGCCCGGATCGGTAATCTTGAGGACCGGCCGCGTTTCCCGGTTATCCTCCTGGTCAGCAAAAAGGGCTGGACTGGACCAAAGGAGTACAAGGGAATGCCGATTGAAGACTCATTCCGCTCGCATGGAATCCCTCTGGAACATGTTCATGACGATGATGTGCAGTTCAACATTCTCAAGGAGTGGCTCGAAAGCTACAACATCCGCGAACTGCTTGATGACAGCTTTGAACCTATTGCAGAAATTAAAGACCTGATACCTGACAGTGATCTGAGGATGGGAATGACAAAGCATGGCAATGGTGGCAGGATCAGGCGTCCGCTTGAACTTCCCGATCTCAAAACGCTTGAACTGGCAATCGAACAGCCGGGTAAGACCAAGGCAAGCAACATGGGCAAACTGGGTGAATATCTTCGCGATACACTGCGCGGCAACCCGCATACCTTCCGCGTCATGTCACCTGATGAGACAGAGTCCAACAAGATGCATGCGCTGTTTGAGGTTACAAAGCGCGGTTACATGTGGCCCGTTCCGCACGGATCAGAGAACATCGGACCTGACGGAAGAGTTATGGAAATTCTCTCTGAACACACTTTGCAGGGCTGGCTTCAGGGTTACCTGCTGACCGGCAGACACGGTATCTTTATCAGCTACGAGGCATTCATGATGATCGTGGCCAGCATGGTTGACCAGTATGTAAAGTTTCTCACCCAGATGGACAACATCAGCTGGCGCGAACCGGTGCCGTCGATGAATATCGTTCTTACCAGCACTGCATGGAGACAGGACCATAACGGATTTTCACATCAGAACCCCGGTTTTATCAGCTCGGTACTCGACGACCAGAGCAACAAGATCAATGTCCACTTCCCTGCTGATGCAAATATGCTGATCGCTACAATGGAGGAATGTTTCAACTCTACAAACGTGGTCAACGTGATAGTTACAGGTAAACGCGATCTGCCGCAGTACATGACTGTAGCCGAAGCCCGGGAGCACATCTCGCGAGGCATTAACCGCTGGCAGTGGGCAGGCAACAGCGACACCGATCCTGATGTCGTTTTTGCGGCCAGCGGAGATTATGCAACGTTTGAGGCACTTGCTGCCATAAAACTGCTTAAGGAGCATGCACCCGAGCTGCATACCCGTTTTGTAAATGTCAGCGAACTGACATGCTTCGGCATCGGCGATAACAACAATATGAGCAGGATCACTCTTGACGGATTCCGCGAGCTGTTCACTGCAGACCGCGAAATCATCTACACCTACCATGGCTACCCGGAGGACATCAAACACCTCATCTTCAACCACCCTGATGCCAGACGTTTTCATATCCGCGGCTATAGCGAGCATGGCACCACAACAACACCGTTTGACATGCAGGTCGTAAACAAAACAGACCGTTACCATCTTGCGCTGGAGGCAATTGATTATGCCTGTGCTCACAACAACGAGCTGCTGGCCAGGCGCGGTGAGGCTGAAGAATACTTCAAGAGCATGCTGAAGAAACATGAGGAATACATTGTCCAGCATGGTGTAGACATTCCCGAAGTCCGTGAATTTAAGCTCTGATGGCAACGCTTGTTATCAATGCCGGCAGCACAACGATCAAGTACAAGCTGTTTGACAGCTCGCTGCTCGAAATCCTGTCCGGTGTAATCGACAATACGTCTCACGGTGTGACAAGCGAGCTGAAGAAGCATGGAAAGACCTATGAATGGGAACTTAGCGCAGATGAGTTTCAGCATCCTGCACAGGTTCTCATGAAGGAGCTGACCGATTACCATGTCGATCTAATTGGTTTTCGGGTCGTTCACGGCGGCGAAGAGTTTATTCATCCGACACGGATCACTGATGACGTTCTTAAAAGCCTGGACGGGTTAAGCGACCTGGCTCCGCTGCATAACCCGCCCGCGGTTCGTGTCATCAGCGATTTCAGGCAGGTCATGCCTGATGTTCCCATGTATGCGGTTTTTGATACAGCATTTCACGCCAGTATGCCACCTGAGTCATATATTTACTCAATCCCCTATCATTACTATCAGGAAGACAAGATCCGAAAGTATGGCTTTCACGGTACTTCACATAAATATGTATACAACCGCATCCGCCAGCTTGAAGAACGTACAGGAAAAGTAATCACCTGCCATCTGGGCGGTGGTGCCAGTATAACCGCAATCCGCGACGGCTCTGTGCTTGATACCTCAATGGGCTTTACTCCCCTTGAAGGACTTACGATGGCGACCCGCAGCGGTGATATTGATGCGGGTGTGGTACTGCATATGGCACGCACACTAGGCATGTCACCTGACCGGATCAACTCGGTCCTCAACCGGGAAAGCGGGCTGCTTGGTCTATCCGGCACAACGTCAGATATGCGCACACTGCTCGAGCAGGAACAGGATGGTGACCAGCGGGCCGGACTGGCAATAGAAACGTACATCTACGACATCAAGCGCTACATCGGCAGCTACACAGCCGTGCTTGAAGGCCTTGATGCACTAGTGTTTACGGCTGGTGTCGGTCAGGGATCCGACGTCATCCGCAAACGTATCTGCGCAGGACTTGATATCTTCGGCATCAGGATCGATGACGCTGCCAACGACGGCGCCCACAATGTCAAAACCGAGCTGAAGATAAGCTCTAAAGACTCTATCCCTGTCTGGGTCATACCCACTAATGAAGAATGGCAGATAGCCGAGGAGGTGACTGCCGCACACGCTGAGTATTCCTGACTGTCTTTACTGCTGAGGCTGCTGCGGAGTGGCAGGGCCTTGTCCCTGAGGATGCGGTGCCGGCGGAAGATGCTGCCAGCCCTGCGTATGTTCGGGCAGCAGGTGTGACGGGTCCCGGCTGAGATCCGGTGTCTGACCAGAATCGGTTGCCACCTGAGACGTCTGCTGTTCGCCGGGTTGCTGCTGCGGAGTGCCAGCAACAGGTACCTGCGGAGCAATCAGATGCGGCGCGCGTACCGGGCTGACCGGCTACCGGTGCCGGCATTGGCGCAGCTACCGCCGGCTGAGCAGGGGTCTTCTTTCTTTTCACCGCGATAAACAGCGCTATCCGCAGAATAAAGACCAGCATGACAAACACCAGCAGCACAAGGCTTTGCGGCGGCAGCCCGTTAGGTTGCCAAGCCAGTTGCTCCAGCCAGCATAGCGCTTAAGTCCGAAGTGAATGACTATTACAGCATAGGCAAAGTAGCCGACATAACGCAATGTGTTGCGCCAGCGCACCCCGCCGAGTTCCACCATCGAATACCTGTTGGAGATCATTGCCATAAAGGCAAAGCTGCCAAGCGATACAACACCTGCCAGGAATGCAAGAGTATTAGGGACACGCACCCCGCCGATAACCCAGGCGAAATCAAAATCAAAGCTGGGAAGCGGTGCTGTCGGAATGAAAAAGTAGTTGAGAAACGAGAACAGCGCGTGGCTGAGAATGTAGTAAAAACCGACAAGTCCCAGGTATTTACGGTACACGACGCGTGTATCAACAAAATCCCAGAAAAAGCTTAATCCCGAGAGAGCAAATGAGAGACCGATAAGATACATTCCGGTCAGTGCAAATACAATGTTGAGCTGGTACACGTCAAAGCGGACACCCTTTGCCACCTGATAAAGGGAGACGGCAAACACGACTGCGAATGAAAACAGCAATGTATTGACCCAGTAATAGTTTGGATCTGTTTTAGTTACCTTTGCGGTGATCTTTTCGTGTCTGGTTTTAAACGGCATACCACATACTAATACAGAAGTATTGCCGCGACAACAATTCCGGCAGTCTGCGTGCGCATCACCGGCAGGTTGAGATGAACAGGCTCGGCACCGTTTTCAAGAGCCAGCTGCTTTTCTGCAGGAGAAAATCCACCTTCGGGACCGACACAGACGAGTACTTTATCACCACTGCCGAGAGACTCCTTGACCGATGAGATATCGACAGCTCCCTGCTCTTCACGTGCTGACAGAAACAGTTTTCTTGTGTACTCGCCAGAGACCGCAGCAGCAAAATCCTTTCTGACAGCCAGTTCCGGCAGCCAGGCCCGTTCGCTCTGACGTGCAGCTTCACGCACAATACGTTCCAGCCGCTCTTCTTTGCCGTCGCGCAGCCTGCCCTGCCCGAATTCTGACTCAAACAGGATAAAGCCGTCGACGCCGACCTCGGTATTCATGCGCAGGATATCGGTGATTTTGCCCGCCTGAGGTGCCGCCTGGGCAAGAATCACCAGGGGCCTTTCAGGCCGTTGCTCAAAGCGGTGTTCTGTTACCTCTGCTGAGACAGATGTGCTGCTGACAAATGTCAGTTCGGCGGTGTAGATGTTCCCCTCCCCATCAAAAAATTCGACGGTGTCACCGGGTTTAAGCCGCAGGGTTTTGCGGATGTGTGCAACAGTATCGCGGTCGTCAATTGTAAGCCCGGCAGCATCAGCCTGCCCGGCAGGAACGAAAAACCGGTGCATCTATCAGTTGAACAGGAATGATCCGAACATACCGCCGATGAGCGTCAGGTAGACCACCTGGTACATCGAGTCAATGAGAAAGTGGCGCATCGTCCGCTTCTCAAATGCAAAGCTCATCATCATTCCGGTTAAGAACACAAGACCGAACATAAGACCGACAAGAGCGCCGTTGACGATGGTGTTTGCGTTTACCAGCAGGATAACGTTTGCAAGAATAAACGAGGTCAGCAGAGCACCAAGAAACGTAAACAGATAGATTACCGGATTCGGGTTAAGGTCAGACTTTTTAAAGCCAAGCTCCTTCATCCATGCTTTTCCGAAGACCGGCTCTGCATACCAGATAAAGCCCAGTATCATCGAAAATACCGCTGCTCCGATAACAGCTACCCAGTTCAACTGGAATGTAATAAGACTCTCCATACCTGTTTACAGTAATATGTACAAAGTATTACATCTATAGTACAGTGTGCGCGGTATTTGTCAACGACAGACAATGAGCCATGAACCCCTGCGAGAAGATTACCCTGATGATGACTCGTACTATGAAGCGATGGATGCTTTTACCCAGCAGGATGATCCCTTTGACAGCATCTACCCGTACTACTTCACAGATGTCAACTTCTCTCCCGACCCTGACCGGGTGAGTTCGCTGAACAGCAGCACGACGATCTGGAAAAAGAACAACCTCGGAAACATTATCAGTGCTCTGAGGCTGCTTGCCAGCAACGAGGACGGACAGCGTGCCGATTTTCTCAGACATCATATTGACCGTTCGGCCGCAGCAAAGCTTCTGCCGAAGGATTTGCATGTCAATGACCTTGTTGAACGGATGGCAGAAGGCGTAAGTCACACACAAAGCACCGGACTCGGACGCTGGGAGGCGCCACCTCTGACACCCTGGCAGGATGTTGCCCGATGCTGGCTGATTCTTAATGCAATAGATATACCCGAGAGAACAGAGCGCCCGCAGTTTGAAGTCAGCGAGGTTTACTACGACTTTAATGCACAGGCTTCGCAGGATGCAATCCGCAGTGCGGTGATACAGGAGCACCTCCATATCCGCAGAAATGATGACATCGGCAATATCGCAGTGGCACGGATTGTCGGCAGCCCGGGCAGAAACAGGGGCGCTGTCTATACAGAGGCCTTACGCAAGAGCGGAGAACGTATTAAGCGGCTTAGAAAAGAGATCGAGGAGATGGACCCGGAAGACATCTATTTCCGGTCCCTGAAACAGAAGGATCTGGAAGTGGAGATCGCGATTGACGAAAGGATAGCGGAGATCGGTCAGCGCTTCTCCGAACTCGATACACGTGCGGTTGATCACCAGGTCAAAGAAGCAACACTTGAGTTCAACCGGGCGCAGGATGCAGCGATTGCTGCAGCTGCAGAGTTTAAACAGTACGCTGACAGATTTATTCAGACCGGAACTGCCATTCCATCGCATGCCATTGAGCATATCTGGAATGAGGATCCAGACGATCCCCAGATATGGCAACGGGACCGGTTTGCGCGCAGGGTGTTTCGCCACCTCCCCAGACCGGGTCATTTCTACATGTTCGACAGCTCACACAACAGAGTACCGGTCGAAGAGGAGGCCGGTTAGTGCTGTATCAGGAACCGGCAGATGCCTTTCGCCCAAACGGAATTGCAATCCAGATACGTTCGTGGAGGTAGTACCAGAAGACCTTGATAATAAATTCCAGCGCTCCGATGCTAAGTGCGACAGTGATCTCACCTGTCAGTGCATACGAGATGACAGTAGTTATGAATGTGGCGTTAAAGCGCCAGCTGATGCCTTTGGCAATACTTCGCAAATGGGTATCCTGCATGAGGTTTACATTCAAATGAAATCTGCAATCGTGCGTGACTCCATCCTGTCTGAGATGTAGTCACGAATTGTTCGAAACTCCTTGACGAGTTTCTTTTCACCCTCGATCGGGGTGTTGGCAAAGAAGAACTCGGAGACAGATTCGACGGGTGCAAGCGCACCGTCCATCAGTCGGACAATCTCAGCCAGTGTTATCTTATCGGCTGGCATGGCAAGCTCATGACCGCCACTGTAACCGCGTCTTGATCTGATGTACCCTCCCCGCTTGAGCGCAAGCAGTATCTGCTCCAGATATTTTTTGGACAGATCGTACTGCGTGCAGATCTCCTGCGTCTGGACCGGTCCGTCCTTCTGTTCGCGTGCTATCATAACCAGTGCCAGCAAGGCGTATTCGCTGCGGGTGGTCAGTCGCATAAGTCCAGTAAATCTATGTGGTGAATATACAAGAGCAGGATATGCCTGTCAATGATGATGGTGCGAATGTTCTCCGGCGGGATCCGGCTCAACACGCGAGAAGACCCAGGCGGCAATCAGGGTTGTAATCGGCACGGCAAAAATAAGCACACTGCTGCCGATCAGAGACCTGATCACCTCTTCGATTACAAATTCGCTGTTAAACGTAAGCCACAGCGGCACACCGTTGTTGAGTGTAAACAGCAGCAGCAGCGGAAAGGACGAACCGATATAGGCAAGAACAAGTGTGTTGACCAGTGATACGATGTGCTCGCGACCGATTGAAGAAGCCCTCGTATAGAGCTCGCGCATTGATAATTTGGGATTTGCACGCTTAAGCTCCTCGACCGCAGCCGCCTGCGCGGTAGTCACGTCATCCAGTACACCGAGCGTACCGAAGATAATCCCACCAAGCAGCAATCCCTTAAGGTTAATGGTGGCCTGGTTGCTGATCGTGAGCAAAACAGCCTCTTCAGATCCTGTCCCGAACAGCCGCGCCACGTCCACAAAGATCAGTGAAAGAAAAGCGGCGATAGCAATTGCGACCATCGTACCGGCGAGTGCCACGATAATCCGCTTACCAGCGCCATGCGCAAGGAAGTACGTCACCGAGGCTATCACAACAGCACCGATAAGACTGACAACCATCGGATCGTCACCGATGACAATACTCGGTACGACATAGCTGGCAAGCACGTAGATGGTAAAACCAAGCCCTGCGAGTGAGGTCACACCTTTCCAGCCGGCAAACAGTACGGTGAGGCCGAAGAACACTACAAACAGCAGAAGTACAGACGGAAAACGGTATTTATCAGAGACAAAGAACATCTCCTGATCGCCGTCCCCCGTACTGGTGACTACAATCTCCTCACCAGCAAACACACGCTGTGCCTCCTCGGAGCCGAACTGGATCTCGTTTCTGATCGGCACGATCTCACCCTTGCGTTCGCTGCTTGTCAGCTCAACGCTGAGTTCCTGATACGGATAGGCGATGCCCCCCAGGTCAACGGTACCTTCATCGGTAATCTCAAGCACCCGCGCTGTTGCGAATCTGCTCTCAGACCCTTCTGCAATCGGATCCAGAAGCCCCGACGCCTGTCGCTGCTCTGCAAGTCTCGTCTGACCGAGCAGCAGCAGGACAAATGCGGCAACAATGGTAAGCGCGACAATGACCCTGGGTTTGCCCAGTTTGCGCCTGAGTACGTTCATAAGCATCTCCTGATCGGTGTTGTGTGGTTTGCTGTCATCTGACATGGTATCTGTATAGTAGCAGATCGGCAGGCTGTTTGTTGCATCGGGCATTGCTGTATAATCAGACCATGAATGCAGCCGTACATGTAAAAGATATGTCTGTCAGCGCCTTCGGGCAGACTATCCTGCGCGATGTCAATCTGGACGTTGCAGCAGGATCTTTTACCTGGGTTGTCGGCGCAAACGGATCCGGCAAGACCACACTCATCCGTACTATTCTCGGTCTGATTGAACAGACAGCCGGTACAGTTATGATCGGGGGTAAACTGCGTACCCAGCAGGTCATCGCTCAGCAGGTCGGGTACGTTCCCCAATACAACAGCATCGACAGGCGCTTTCCGATTACAGTCAAAGAGATGATCGAGCTTGCCTGCACACAGGGACCTGCCTGCCCTACAGATCCGGTGGGACATCTGAGAACATTTGACGCGGAACAACTGGTGGATCGTTCACTTGAGAAGCTTTCAGGCGGAGAGTTTCAGAAGGTACTGATTGCACGCGCCCTGGTTAACGATCCGGGCATTGTAATCCTCGATGAACCCGTCAACAACCTGGATCAGGAGTCACAGGATACTCTGCTGGCAAAGCTCAAGCAGCTTAACAGCATGTCCGGCAAAACCGTCATCATTATTTCGCATGATCATCATCTGATCGGAAAGCAGGATTCGGTGCTGCTGGTTGCAGAAAAGACTGTTACCGCTTCGAGCCCCGAAAAAGTCTTACATATGGAGGAGCTGCATCATCGAGATCACTGAGATACTGACAACCCCGTTTATGCAGCGTGCGATCACCGGCGGCCTGATCATTGCCGTCCTGTGCGCGTGCATGGGGGTCTTTGTCACATTGCGGCGCGAATCGTTTCTGGCTGATGCCGTTGCCCATGCATCACTGTCAGGTGTTGCGGTGGCATTTGTGCTTGGCTGGCAGCCAACCCTGCCGGCAATGGCTGTCGGAACGCTTATGTCAGTGGCGATTGTCTACATCAAAAAGCGGACAACCATATCCAGTGACGCCCTTATCGGCATCTTCTACTCGGCACTGTTTGCACTTGGTGTAATCATTATCAACCTGTCACCGGTCTATCAGCCCGAACTCAGCACGTATCTGTTCGGTTCGCTGCTTGGCATCAGCCGCACGGACCTGCTGGTTTCGATCGTGGTTTTTGCTGTGATCATGATACTGATACAGCGTCTCTACCAGAAGCTTGTCTTTGTCACCTTTGACTCCGAATCAGCATGGCTGCACGGGATCAAAACCGAGCTGCTTGAGTACCTGCTTGCAATCATGGCCAGTGTTACGGTCATCATTGCTATCAAAATTGTCGGGATTATTCTGGTCACTGCACTGCTGCTTGTACCCGCATCCACGGCGCGTCTTATGGCAGGATCGTTTCGTGCCATGCTGCCGCTCGCAATAGCGCAAAGCATTATCGCAATGCTCGGCGGTATCATCTGTGCCTATCTGCTTGATCTTCCGATCGGTGCAACCATCGTCCTCATCTCAACGATTATTTTCATGGCGGTGTTCGTACTGCGATCGCTGCGCAGATAACTTATTAAACGAATCATTATGCAAGAGAATTCAGATCAGGGACAAACAGAGACGATGGCCTCGCAGCAGCAGACACAACGGGCAAGAAAAGGGATTCCGGTTGTACGCTATAGCGTCATCGCTGTGCTGCTCATTTTTGTACTGGTGATCATTGCAGGTATTGTCAGCGGGCTCAGTAACACTGTCCGACTCGAAGACAGTGACGGAAGCTGTCGCACAGATCAGTGCATCATATTTGATGCGTTTCAGGAAGACGACTTTGCTACCTGGGAGGTCCAGCCCGGTTGGCCGCTGTTTCTGAGTGTGAGCGGATCTGCTGGTAACAAGGGTGAAGGCGTGACAATCCGCTGCCCGGTAAGCCCTTCGGGACCGGAGCTTATGACAAAACTGCTGATGCTGCTCGATCGCGAAGCAGTGCAGGACTGCCGCGTTGAGTGATCAGCCGTTCTCTCTGATAAATTCATCCAGCAGGGCACGCGCCTCTTCCAGTGACAGCGACCTGTCGTAGAGCCTGATACGCTGCTCCATTGTCAGTCCGGGTATCCCATCCACATACGCCCCGAACTCCCAGCGTTCCTGCTCCTCGAGAATCGCCCGTGCCCGCTCCTCGGGTATACCTTCTCCCTTGTTGTCGTGCGGCGCTAGATCATTCATGCCATAATCCTACCACACCGCTCGTGTTTTTCTGTGCTATAGTGATGCAGACTTATTTTGGAAATTTCAACATGCCTGTCAATTTTCCCCTACCCCGCAAAGATGAGCTGGCTCCTGAGGAGCAGCAGGCCTCTAACGGCAGACTGATCAAGCGTATTACGTTTTTCGGTGATTCTGCCATACCTGAGGACGATCCGATCTATAAATCAGTCTGGGAGGCAGCACGGATTCTGGCGGAACGCGGATTTGCGATCGTAAACGGTGGCGGTCCCGGCATTATGAAGGCAGCCACAGACGGAGCCGAGTCTGTCAACGGTGATACTGTCGCAGTGTACTGGCAGCCGAAGCTGGCGTCTTTTTTTGAAGGAAAAAACCTGGCAAATGTAACTGACGAGTCGGAAACGTTCTCAAACTATCTGATCAGAACCCTTGGTCTGATCGAACATGGTGATGCATATGTAGTCTGCAAAGGCGGTACCGGAACTGTGTCCGAGTTCGGGATGGTGTGGGCACTGGCCAAGCTGTACTACGGCTGCCACAAACCGGTTATCCTCTACGGCGAGTTCTGGGACGGACTGATCGAAGCGTTTCAGCGTGATATGTACATTGACGACATCGAACGTGGTGTACTGTATCAGGCAACTACTCCTGAGGAGATCGTAAACATTATCGATAAGCATGAACTGCAGATCCAGCATTGCGGCAAGCGCAGATTTTCCGGTGATGAGGCAGGTTTTGTGCTGGGCGCCGAGGTCAAACTGACCCAGGAGACACATGATGCCATCGCATCAAGTTATCATGGAGAGTATGCCGGACGTCTTGTTGCTCAGGAGCAGATGGAGGAGTTTATGTCGCTTGTTCATCCGCCTGCAAAGGTGCTCGACGTTGGCACCGGCCCTGGTCATGATGCCAGGTTTCTGTCAGAAAAATACTCTGTGACCGGCATCGAGATTTCGCAAAAGTTTGCCGAGATCGCCAAATTTGAAACCCCGAGATGGAAATCATCAACGCCGATGTAGTCACCTACGATCTCGGCAGTAATATCTACAAGGGCATCTGGGCACGTAATTCCATTCATCACATCCCCGAACGTGACCTGGACCCGGTATTTAAAAAGCTTGCTGACGCTCTGGTGGAAGGCGGGTATCTGTTTGTTATTGTCCGCGAAGGCGAAGGCGAATTTGTCGAGGAGGATGTTAAAAACTATCTGCGTATTCAGAAGTTCTACCACCTTTTTACGGAAGACGAGCTGCGCAGCAGAGGTGAGAAAGCCGGACTCACGCTCGAACGTATCGACCATAACAAACGCAGCCATAAATGGCTGGTTGGCATCTTCCGGAAGTAATCAGCGTTTGATATAGAGTACAAACAGAATAGCAAGACTCATGGTGATCTGCACCAGCGCTGATGTTTTGACCCACCAGTAAAAGCGTTTTGACGGTTTTCCGCCGGTTATGCCTTTAAACTTCAGCGAACGCTTCGTTATCTTCCAGTAGGCCTCCGGATTAAAGTACAGCCAGCCGCTTGTGATCCCGAGCAGCAGTGCAAACGCGATCAGGAAGTAACGGATAAACTGTACAAACAGAAATGTGCTGTAATCCATACCTAAGACTAGCAGAAAATATCTTTCAGGTCATCGCCAGCAGCTCGCGGGCAGTTTCATACATCAGAGGGCGTTCGTTCTGCTTCTGCTGATACCACCACTCTGCTCCCCACAGCCATATCTCAGTTACAGGCAGGGTCCTGACCGCCTGTATGTTTTCACGCAGACGCATCGGTGACATGGATCTGATCTGCTCTTCGATGCTGTCAGGAGGCAGATGCGAACGTTCTGAGGGTCCCCAGGGTTCCGCCTGCAGTTCGGTGACAAGCACCGGCTTTGCCGCAGCAGCAATCTTTTCTTTGAGGTTTGCCGGGTCGATACCCGGATACTGATAGCGCCGCAACTGCCGGGCATACGAAGCCGGGTAGATATTGATCCCGACTTCATCACCATACAGCGCAGCCTTGCGCCATCGACTGTGCTCTGCAGTATCTGTCATCAGCACCGGCCTGTCATCAAGTCTGCGCACCGCAGCAACTGCCTGGTTGACGTACTCCTCTGTCAGCGGAAATTCACTGTGGCCGAACTGCCAGAAAGGTTCGTTTTCGATCTGCCAGCGTACGACAGCGGAATTGTCGCGGTAATGGTTGACCACATTTTCTATGAAATAGATTGAACGTTCTGCCAGGTAGTGTTCGCCCTTATCCAGCGCCCAGGCCGGCTCATGATACTCGGGCCAGCGCGGAACCTTGCGTCCGGCTGCGACAGTTACAGCACACTCCGCCTCTGCTGCAGTTTTGATGATGCTGTCCAGCTCTGTAAAATCGAACAGATGCGGTTCCTGTTCGATTTCGTCCCAGTAGGCACACACACGCAATGCGCTAAACGGAAAGTCGGCAAGCAGGTCATGCAAAACCCGACCGGGATCAAGCCCGAGCTCGCGGCAGTATTTCTGACTGAATGTTATACCCCATCTTGTTGCCATACTAAAGACTAGCACATCAGGTCTGTATGACTGCAACGCGGTGCGGGTGTAATAGCCCAAAGCAACCTCACCTACCCCCGGATACTGTTGTGAGACAGGTACTTATTAAGCACCTGCCGGCTGCACTAAGTCATGGGGGGTCCCATGCCCCGGGGATTTTTAATAGATCTTTGCGCCATTCTTAATGGTCAGTGAATAACCGCTTTTGACAAGGATATGGTAATTCTGAAAGTCAAAGTCAATGTTCCCCTCAACTACACAGTTCTGTTCGATGATCCAATTGCTGCTTTGTACAGGAGTACATCTTGGAGCAAATTTGTACGCAGCGTAGCCAAGATAACTTCCTGACTGTCTAACAAAATAGTGTATGTGCTTAAAGCCATTTGCGCATCCTTTATCACTTATCGTTCCAATGACTTGCCCCTCAATAACATATTCGCCATCTTCTGCAGCGTTTGGGGCATTAGCATCGATATGAACATAGTTGACATCAACACCATTTTCTCCAACTATTCTCAGGTATTGTGCGGAGCATCCATCGTTTAAATAGTCTACAGTTCCGGAGATACTTGCTAATGCATCATAGCCATAGCAGGATTGATAATCATTACCATAATATGGATTCCCTTCATTACCAGCTATGTCTAGTTCATTATTCGATCCAGCATGTGCCCTGCCAATATTTACATTGTATTCCTCTCCCGTTTTCACAAACGCACCATCCACAAAATTGCAGGGCTGTCCCACATATACCAATGCATGAGAAGAAGACGATGTCTGACTAAAAATAATGACCGCAAGGATAAAAACTACGCTTCTAGATCTCATGATTGACGAATTGATGAAAGAATTGTTTCAACTTCTGACATAAGTTGTGGATCCTGTTTAAGTGAATCAATGCTATCTTCAAGCTCTAACGTAATATAACCGACAACAGTTAGCGTGCTGAGTGCTATTGCTTTGTTCTTAGATGGACCACATACCTGTAGTCCCCACCGCTCTGTCTCAACTATGTAATATTCACCGGTTCCATTTGTTACTTTGATTGCATCTTCTGTAATGATGACCGCCAGATCGCTTTCACTAGAGAAATGGCATCCCTTTCCACCAATATTTCCGTTAAGTATTCTTAATACTGCGCGATCATTTCTAAGAGTAATCTCTTCACTTTCTTCATCCTTCGGTGTATTCACCTCAAGTTCCCAGTCTGAAGGAAAATCCAATGAGAAGGGTTTCGCGAAAGGATAAATTGAAGTATATGTTTGATTAGCATTTACCGTAGGATTCGGCGTCTCACTCACTACCAGATAAGAATCAGGCTGGTCTTCTGCAAGCGTGACTGTCGGTGTAGGATAGTCCGCTGTCCGCATCTCATTCTGAACCATCGTCGTAACTGCATATCCTCCAGCAAGAGCGAAAAGACAGCCTGTGGCAAACGATGCAGCCAGCAGTACAGAACGATGTCCAGGATTATTCATGTCTATCTTCATGGTTTGCTTTTTCTAAGATATATTTTCCAGTGTAGCCGATTAACAGTTACCAATACATACATCCCCGTTGTAATACAATCGCATTGGCGTCTTCTGCCAGGCTCCACTATCGTAGAGTGAATGAAAATTCAGAGCACCGCTTGTAATTCCTATCCTGAAAAGCTTCTGATTGGTAAGCGCGTCCTCATCTTCAAAGGTGAGCGCAGGTGAACCACCCTCTTTGATGTGAACTCTACCAAGGGGTGTAGTGCTGCCTGAAGCTGTGCCGGTAAATCTGCCCAGACCCGTAAACCCTGTGGCTCCGTCAAACAGAAAGCCGTTAACCTCGGATCCATATGGACCCCCATACATCTCAAGATCGGCGTAGTCATTGGCACCACGGATCATAAGCCGTGTCGTCTGGTCTCCATTGACATCCTCTGTCAGGAACTCCAAGGTTGCATCACCGCCAAGGATGCCCTGGTCAATCGCAAAACCCCCACTTGTACCGTTGTTACCCTCAAGCAGGTACCCGGGATCAGTCAGTCCGATACCTACATTTCCACCGGTATAGAAGATGTCGTTTCCGCTTGCAACCCAGTTACCGATTGCACGCACAACCGGCGCAAACACCGGCACCGTCAAAATAAGGATGAGACACGCTGCTGTTGCCAGCAGATATGATGAGATACGCTTCTTCATAGCGCGAATAAAAGAAGTAATTATTTCAGTGAATCACGGGGGGGGGGTAACACCGCATTGTACCGCAACGCAAATTTGCGGACTTTGTCAGGAAAAATTGCAGCGGGAACCAGTCGGGACGCAGAGACTTATTAAGCACCTGCCGGCTGCACTAAGTCCTAGGGTCGGACCGAATCAGACTGCAGATAGATTTTCAGCAAGAAATCATCATCAGGCATGCGGCAGCGGCAGACGCCACACCTCTTCCGAAACGTGATCGTCAACACCTTCTCCAAACAGCAGTTTTGTCCGTGTCTGCAACGCTCTTGCAACGACCTTGACTGTAAACTTCATGTGGTGTTCACCTGATGCTCCGTTCTGCCTCTGTTTATCAGACCTGGCAGCAACATAATCCAGTCCGAGCGCATCCTCGTCCACCACTTCTCCGTCCGGGGTCTCGATCTGTTCGGACAAATACGGGTCGCCAGGCTCCTCAGCCTGTTCGCTGGTGTCTGCCTGCAGTTCGGCAGTCGATCCCTGCATCTCAGTCTGGTTATGATAGTAGAACGCTGTATCCCAGAATCTGTCCAGACAGGATATATCCCCTGTCCCTGCCTCAAACGCAATCCTGCTCGTCGGGAGATAATTATGTCCGTCACCGTCTGAAACCCGCATATAGTCAAGTGCTGCAGCATAGCGGTCCTTAAGGTTGAAGATCTCTGCCGTCCCGAATCCCAGATAGCCTGCCAGCCGGCTCAGCCTGAGCAATCCGATCTGCGCATAGCCACCCGTCACCCCGAAGATACGTGTATCAATGTAACTGCGCCGGTTCGTACGGTTAAAGTCGCGCAACGGCAACTCCAGTGCCAGAATTCTTTCCGTCAGCGCATTGCGTTCCGTCTCATCTTCGCTCCACACAAGATGCCGCAACGTATCTGTCATAAACTCCCCGCTGCTGACCGGTTGCAATGCATCGAAATGCGCATGGTATCCGCTGTTAATCCGCAGCGGGACAGACGTCAGCGGTACACCGCCTTCACTGATGTCAGCAAGCAGATACCTGGCACCTCCTGTCGTTCTTGCTTCGCTGGCAAGCCTGTGCATATCATGGTCAAGATGAAAACCAAGCACCGAGGCAAACTGTGAATCATAGCTGTTACGGCTCTGAACTGCTTCCATCAGTATCCCCTGCTTGCTTCTCGGTGAGCGGGGTATTGAATATATAAACCCGTGACCGTCCATTCTGACAAAGCCACCCTGACTGATCTCAAATGCGTTTTTCCGCATACGGTACTCATCCTTGTGACGCTTATCCATAATCTGGTTGCCAGTACCCAGGATGAGGTCGGACAGCGTTCTGTCGCCGTTTTTTCCGAACCGCGGAAGATTGATTGTTATTCTGCCGAACGGATCATCCTCGTGAACAGTGATTGTGCTTGAGGGCAGAAAGTACTCTGCGATCTCTGTGTAGGAGGCGGAGCCGTTAGTGACAATTGCACTCAGTACCCGCCGGTGCTGCTCGGGTGCGGTTGATGACTCAAAATATGCGAGTTGTGATGTATTGCGGATTTCTGTGTGCATAGTCAGATTCTGATCTATATAACACACCATCCGGATACGGCAAAATCCTGCAAGCAGAACTTCTGATCACCCGCCGCGGTTGTTCTGTCTGTTGTCAGCCGGGCGCATTGTATCTGCGATACAGCAGCTAATCAGTATCTGTCGGGAGAATGAGCCGGGGGATTGGCTTCCGGACCAATCCCTGCAGGAGGACTCTTTTTAGGGGGTACCTTCTGTTGAAATCTGCCATCGAGTATCTGTTAGGGTCATGTTCCCGTATCAAAGGTACACAGATCCCTACTCTGCGTTTTCGTGATCCCATCAACGTACCGGGGACGACAGCGCCAGACCCGAGCAGTCCCTCCTGTCCAAGCTGGTCAACAAGCAGATCAGTCATTGCGTCAATACCTGCGGCAACCGGGATATCAAGAGTCACCATATTCGCGTGCGGAATGCTGGAGATTGCCGGTAATATGTGTTCGGAGAGAATCGAAAGCAGGAGTCGCTTTTTCAGCGCAAAGACGTCGATCGCGCCACCAGAGTCCAGGAGCTCAAGCGCAACATCAGGCCTGGGTATTGTGTCTTCAACAAGGATGGTTGTGTCATCAGTTATTTCTGCGGGGTTCGTTGAGACAGTAAGATGCTGGTGCAGACTGTCGTAGCTTACACGGGGCGCAATCGGGCTCCGGTATGGCTCCTGATCGATGATGATTCCGGTTGCAGCGCCAAGCGTCAGTCCCGAGACCTTCACGTTCCAGGTGCCAGCGTAGAGATATCTGCCTGCGTTCAAAGAGTCAATCACAATACCTTGATCATATTTGCTGTCAGGTGTACTGGACATACTACAGTGTATCAATACCACCCATTATATCATTGTGATATATTTATACAAAATCCTGTTGCCATAGATGATAAAATGTCGGCAGATAATTACACAGGCATGACAGTAAAGCGACAGCTCAGTGATCTGTTCGACAGTAAATTTGATGGCATCTACCGATACTTTCTGATTAAAACTCTTGATCAGTCTGTAGCCGAGGACCTTTCGTCAGAGACGTTTACAAGACTTGGAGAGCAGCTGCATATTAACCAGTCCATCGATAATGCAGAATCCTACCTCTACGGGATTGCACGCAACGTTCTTAATGAACATCTGCGTGAAAAGTACCTGCTGGCAGATATCTCACTTGATGAAAACAGAATAGAAGACGCTGTTGAAGAAGCGGGCACAAGGACAATGACCATGCTTGAGGATGCTCTGCGGCGCTGTCTAGAACGCCTTCCGGAGAAGCAGGCTCTGGTGCTGCGTCTGCGCTTTGTGGAGCGGCTCAGCTTTCAGGAGATTATTACCGAACTCGGAAAAACCGCCGACTACGTAAAAACGACGCAGCGCAGAGCAATTGCCAGTATGCGCAAACTTGTGGCAGGAGGAGAATGTATACCCGCTCTAACATATAAGAAGCATGAGTAAACACCCGCTGCTGAGTGCATTCGGCATAACAACCCTGGCACCTGATCCCGCATTCCGTGCAAAACAGCGTAAGCGTTTTGTCCGGTCGGTCAGCACCAGCTATATTCTGCTAATAAGGTCAATGCTGCTCCGGCGCTCTGTAGCCGGTGCGCTGGCGCTTGTTCTGATCTTTATGCTGACATTCTCATTCGCGGCACCCCGAATTACGTATGCCCGGTCACTTTCGTATCTTGCCTTGTCCAATACATTCTTCCACCAGCACTCTGACTATGATCCGTTTGCGGTGCATGACGGAATTATTCTGATCTTTGACCCGAGAATCGTGCCCGCAGCCGGAGCACAGAATGTTGAGATAATGTACGAATACGGCGATCCGAAGTCGTGTCCCAACTATGTCCTGACTCCTGATGTCCAGCGGATTGAAGCAAGTGTCAGCGAAAACGGCACCTACCAGACAGCTGCGTTTTCAAGTTCAGGAGAACAGCAGTTCTCGCTCACACTCCCGTCATCTGCCGATGTACCTGTCCTGATTGATCCGGTATCCGTCAACGAAGAGTCACAGTATACATTCAAATGCACTGATGACAGAGAGGATATCATCATCAACAGCCTGACACGGGATGGCCGTGCACTTGAGACGCTGGAGGTCAGTCTTCGCGATGGAACACTTCTCTACCGCGCTCACGTGCGGGTATTCTGACCAGACTCTTTCTGCAGGCAACAGATACACGGGCAGATCCTCTATTTAGCGTGTTGACTTTACCCGGGCATCGTAATTCTCTACACTGAATGTAACACGCCCCGACTTATAGTTATTGGTTATATATCAGACAATGACTGCAGAAGGTAAAACACTTACTCAGACAAGAGAAACAGCAAGCATCCTTGAACAGAGGGCGCGCGAATTCATAACAGAACGTGAGCGGATGTTTGAAGGCCTCGCTACAATCAGCTGGTCATACGACGAGGATCCGCAGACACAGCTACCCCGAATTGACCGTTCTTCAAAGCGGGTTCTGCTGCCCGTACTTTCAGGAGTACTGAAGGAGGGTTTTGACGCTGTTGAACGCGGCGAAGACAGGTACGACTATGAGGTGATGCATGCGTATCTGTCACACGTGCGTGACAACATTATGACTGCGGACAGAATGAGAAGACGTCTTCCTGAGCAGGGTAAAATCAGTGACGAGGATTATGCTGAGTTTATGGACAGCAAGTATTCTAAATATGCGCTGAAGTATACTGCAGTCTCACTTGGCAATATAGTCGACACTCTTTTCAGGGACGATGATACAAGCTTAGTAATGACCCCTGGGGCGCTTGATGCCATCCTCGACTTCTCCCGTGAAGCCGGTATGGAGATTGATGATTTTGCAGATGACCTGAATACTATTCCCCTTCCCAATGCAGGAGACGGGCAAAACGTTACCAGACCTGATGTGTTTTCGACCCAGAATATTCAGCAACTTGACCTGAAAACAATAGACCGGGCACTCGAAGAGCGGACTATCACTCCCGAGGAGCACGACAGGCTGACTAAACAGATTAAGGGCCACTACGCCAGAAAGCTCATCGAGCATCTCAAGAAGGACGAGAAAGAAGAGGAGAACAAGCCTACTGCTGAACCAGCTGCTGTCTGACGAGCTCAAGCTTCTGCTGACGCGACAGTTTTTTGATTGCAGCTTCACGGACCAGTGCCGATGAGCGGTCAGCACATTCCTCTGAATAGACGAGTTTTACCGGCAAACGGGATCTGAGATATTTTGCTCCCCTGCCGTCAGAATGGACCTCGATTCGTTTCTGGAGGTCATTTGTGCAACCCGTGTAGAGCGTACCATCAGCACAGAGGAGAATGTATACATTCCATAAAGTCATAGTGTATTTTATGCCTTACGGCTCTTCAGGGAAACTCCCGGTGTTAGCGGCCAGCTGCGACAGATAACCGGGATACAGCTTATCTGCTCTGCTGAATGCTCGAACAGCCCGGACAAACATACCCGGCGATAATTTGCAGTCCAGATGCTCTGTCCTCTCAACATGAAAAGAATCCATAATCATCTGCGCTTCAGCAGCAAATTCAGGTCGGTGTAACGATTCACCATACCGCGAGATCAGATAGAGAATAGTATCAAGAAACGCCTTATCATGATGAGGCGTGCTGTCAGTTACATCAAACATTTCTGCAAGACCGTCGACTGTAGCGGGTCCGATTCCCCTGACCTCGCTTGTCAGTGTCTGAGTGAGATACCTGGTGACCATAGACCATGACTAAATATAGACCTATTATATCAAAATCACTCTTCGGTTCTGACATAGTATACTGTCTCTATGAAAACACCACCCTCCGGTCGAGCCAGATTTGTCGTCCGTCACAGGCTGTTTTTTGCCGCAGCCGCTGTTCTTGTCCTGCTGCGCATACCGTCGCTGTTTGAGCCGCACTGGTATCTTGACGAGGGCATGTACGCAACGATCGGAGCACATATCAGGGACGGGCATGTTCTCTACCGTGACATCTACGACCACAAGCCGCAGCTGATCTTTTATCTGTACGCACTGCTCTCCTTGACCGGCAATACGCTCGTTGCGGCAAAGGTGCTGAACATTCTTGCCGGGATAGTCACGCTTGGGGGCATTTACGCACTCAGCCGCCGCAGATTTCTTTTCGGCAGACGTGCGACTGCTGTTGCACTCGTTGCCGCGACTATTCTGCTTGGCACGCCAGTGCTTGAAGGTAACATCGCCAATGCCGAAAACTTTTTTCTGCCGCTGACTGTCTGGGGGCTGTACCTCGGACTAACACGTTCATCCCGCGGACTCCTGCTGGCAGGATTACTGTTCGGGATTGCATTTCATATCAAGCTGCACCCGTTGTTTGATCTTGGCGCTCTTGCTGTTTATCTTCTGATTACCGCAGATTCAAATAAAGAGCGTATCCGTCAGACAGGTCTGCTTGCCCTGGGGTTTGTCGCTCCGGCAGTAGCATTTATTCTGTTTGAACTGTCACGCGGGACATTTGATCTGTACATTGCAGCAGCATACCTGGATGCATATGCATACTCCGGTGAATCTGCCGAGTCCTATATTCAGCAGACCCTGACCAAAATCGTTGTCCTTCTGACCGGACTTACGGCAGCTGTTACAGTCTGGCGCAAAACGCATAACCGTACTGTCACATTTATCCTGATACTGCTTATGTTTGAGGTGTTTGCAGCTGTTCTGTCAGGGCGGGTGTTTTACCATTACCTGCTGCAACTTGTGCCAGGTGTAAGTCTTGGCGCCGCCTGGGTCTACCGGAATCTCTTCAGAGACCGTTCACCCGCTGACAAGGTTACTGCGGCAGCAGTTGCTGCCGGACTGATGTTTGTGTTTGCGGCATACTTTAACAGCAGTTACGCTCTGCCCTATCAGAACCCAAACCGGCGCCTGCCGGACAGCTGGTTTGCTGCCGAGTATTACAATAACTTCGCCAGGCATCTGCCATCCGGATTTGCAGATGACAGCTATCTGCTGTTTTTCAGTGACCGTCCGCTCAAGCTGCGCAGCATCAGAAACGTTCTCCCCGAGGACACTAGTTCGGTCTACATCTATTCTGACCTTGGGTGGGCGTATGACTATGTTGATCAGCATTCACCGACACGAATCTTTGTCGCATTTCAGCTTTACTACCGCAACGATGATCGTGACAGACTGGCGACAATGGACGAACTGTATCAGGATCCTCCTCAGTACCTGATGATTGACGAGACCAGGGACACCTTTGATCAGCTTGATACATTCCTTGCAGAAAACTACCGCCAGTCAGGGAGAGAAAATGAATTTGTGCTGTATACATACACAGCGCGTGCAACTGCTCGTGCGAGGTAGAGTGGAAAAACAACACACAAAAAAAGCGTCCGGCAGGACGCTTTTTTCTTAAAGAGCCTGCGTGTTATTTCTTGCGGCTGCTCTTTTTTGCAGGTTTCTTGGCAGCCTTCTTGACTGTCTTTTTGACAGTCTTCTTCACGCTTTTCTTAGCAGCCGGCTTTTTCTTGGCTGTCTTTTTTACAGCTTTTTTGACAGTCTTCTTGACTGTCTTCTTAGCCTTGGCAGTGCTTTTTTTTGCGCTCGATTTTGCCTTAGTTGGCATGGGCGGTAGCACATAAATTAATACTTTCAGTATAGTCATGCCCACAGAAGAACACAACATATTAAGAATGCCGGAATCAACTGCAGTTCAGATCGATTCGCGCTCCACAAATATTTTTTGTTTTACCTGAGCGCTGTATGATGTTGTATACTGCCACAAACCGGACTACATATGAGCCAGAAAAACATTCCAGACATCATCAAAACAGGAGCAATCATTTTGCGGGACAAGCGTTTACTGATTGCAAAACCAGCAGACAAACCGTACTGGATTCATGTCGGAGGCAAAGTAGAACCGGGCGAAACACATGAGCAGTCACTGGAACGCGAGATCAAAGAAGAACTTGGTGTGGCTACAACAGGTGTGTATACGCATGTCTTTACCAGTCCGGCGGAGCAGGCTGCAGGAAAACCTGACGGTATCACTGTGCAGATTCATGCGTTTCTGGTGGAGCTTACCGGCGAACCACGACCCTCTTCTGAGATTGAACAGCTGCACTGGCTCAGCCGGCAGGAATATGAAGCGAACACATTTGCGCTCGCAAGCATACTGGCAAAGTATACGATCCCCCATCTGATCGGATCCGGACTGATGTGATCAGAGTGTATACGAACGTACACGCAGCGCATTCAGTATTACAATCACGTCAATCACTTCCTGTGCAAATGCTCCGAATACAGGGACAAACAGGCCTAACGCACCCGCAATCATCAGCACGAGACTCAAACCGATACCGATCAGAATACTCTGTGTCGCGATGTAGAGCACCCGCTGCGACAGGGCGACACTGTATGCCACCCTGCTGATATCAGGCACTGTGATCACAACAGACCCGGCTTCTGTGCTGGCGGATGTACCCAGTATCCCCATGGCAATACCTACATCGGCAGCAGCAAGTGATGGCGCGTCGTTAATTCCGTCGCCGACCATCACAACGGGCTGCTTCAGTTCATCTTTCAGAGAATGTACAACCGCCAGTTTATCCTCGGGAAGACAGTCGGCTTTATACTCCGTCAGACCAAATGCCTCAGCATGCCGTGCTGCTACATCCTTTGTGTCTCCGGTCAGCATAAGCTGACGCGATACACCCAGCTCTCTAAGCCTGTCGAGTGTTGAACGTACTTCACTACGGGCGCTGTCCTCAAATACAAAGGCTGCAAGCAGTCTGTCATCCATACCGAGTAATGCCACACTTGCCCCGGGGCGTTTTAAGTCTGCTGTACTGATCCTGTGCACGATCGCTACTAAACAGAGACGGTTTTCCAAGAACATACATGCTTCCGTCGAGACTGAAGCGTACACCCTGTCCAAACTCCTCCGAAAAAGTCTTCCGGGTACGAAAGCTCCGCTCCATGTTTCTGCGCGTACCTGACAAGGGACCGGGCCACTACATGCTGAGAGAGCTGCTCGGCTGATGCAGCAATGCGCAGCACCTCAGCTTTGTCTTTACTGTCAAGCAGGACAACCTCGGTTACGGCCGGTACGCCCATGGTCAGTGTCCCTGTTTTATCAAAGATGACAGCAGTCGCACGCGCGAGATGTTCCATCGCCTCACCGGATTTAAACACAACTCCTTTGCCTGCCGCCTTGCTGATACCGGATGCAAACGCAATCGGTGTAGCAAGTATCAGCGGACACGGTGTTGCAACGACCAGCACGCTCAGGGCACGGACGGGGTCGCCTGACAACACCCAGGCAGCCGCGGCCAGGGTAAACGCTACTGCAGTAAATCCAACACTGTAACGGTCTGCCAGACGGACAAATGGTGCTCTGTTTTCTTCAGCCTCTTTAACAAGTTCGACAATCAGCTGATACTTGCTTTCTGATGCGGTCCTGTCGGCACGGATTACAAGCGGACTGCCCGAGACTACCGATCCGCTCATCACCTGCATGCCTGCACGCTTCTGCACAGGCAGCGACTCACCCGTGATTGAAGACTGATCAACCTCACTCTGCCCCTCTGTAACTGTACCATCAACCGGGACGACCTCACCGGGTCTGATCACCAGTTCATCGCCTGCTTTGACCCTGTCCACTGGCACATCAGTGATGGTTTCACCGGAACGGATGTGCGCACGTGTCGGAACGAGAGACAAAAGCCTGTTCAGTTCGTTGCGGGACCGCTTTAAGGCAAATTCCTCCAGCAGTTCACCGCCGGAGAGCATCAGCACAATAATGGCACCGGCAAGGACTTCGCCGAGCAGCAGACTGCCAAGAATTCCTGCAAGAGCGATATAGTCAACTCCAAACCTTTTCTGCAGCAGCATTTTTGCAGTATCAATCACCAGCGGGACAAGACCAAGGGTTACCGCAGCCTGCAGAATAATCAGCGCTGCATTTGCGTTACCGGTCAGATGCAGGAGCAGATGGATGATAATTGCAGCCAGTGTAGCTGCAGGCAGGAATGCTTTGAAAATGATTTTGTTCATACTGATATGATACGCCTGCCTGCAGATCTGTACAAACCAAGTATGCCCTCACCTCGTGTATAATCACCATCGATGGAAACCCGTCCGTATAACCCTGATGAAAACGAACTGCAGCTCAGAGCACAGCTACTGGAAGCACTATCGCTGCCTCGGACCCTCCCTGTCCGCAGCGATGACCGAAACATGATCACACCGGGCATCCGCTCTCTGGTAACAGAGCTTGGTCTGCATCACGAGATCTGGGATAACATCTCGGATCTGTTGCGCAGAAAGTCCGTCCATGTTCAGGATTACTCCGTCGAATACCGCGACAGGATCCGGCTCACTGCAGCTGCAGCGTTCTGCACAACGCGAAGTGTGGCCGAGACAATGGAGGTTGAACTGACAACTGCACACAAGATCATGCAGGAGGTAGCTGCTGCAGCTGTGTTTGTAATGCCCGAATCCCCCCTCCGTTATGAACATCTTGGCTCAGAAGGACGGCACTCGCACGAGACATTCCGCTATGTGAAGGACCGCCAGGATGAGGCGCTCGCTATCCTGTGCGACCCGTCATTCGGAAGGGAACTCAGGCAGGTGCCTCCGTTCGGTCAACTGACACAGGCAGTGGCTGAAGAAGGCACGATACTGTTTATGCTGAACGATCTCGGAATCCGATACGGTAATATCGACAATCTGTCGAGAACGTTCAGTAAATTTCTGTCCGAGGGGTCTGTCGAAGGTGGCAACCTTATGTTGCTGCGGCGTGTGCTTTATGCAAAGTGGCTGAAGAACCCTCCGCTGCATAACTTCGCCGGCATAGACGTCAGGAGGCTGACCGAAAACATGGCCGGCTGGGTGTTTAGCGTCGCACCCGAGAAAGACCGGCAGACCGGGACAGCAAAACGCAACATCCGCAATTTTCTACGCTATGCAGCCGCCTGCAGTCTGCAACGCAATATCAATAACCACGATATGCATGCGCTTGATCTGTCATCAGTTTTTCCGGTGATAAGCGTAGATGGAGACGCACCGTTTGGATACACCGACCTGTATTTTGACAGGGAGCAACTGACGGACGACTCATCCAGACAGCTGAGCAGTTTCAGACTTTCAAATGGTCGCTACGGCATCAGACTTGATACGCAACAGTTTTACCACGGTGCTGCGTACTATTATGCAAATATTCCGATAGAAGATTTCATGTATGAGTATCTGCATGATTACAACCGCAGACGGATAGTCGGTGATATTGCTTCGACGCTGGTGATGTCGGAAGATTCAACCCGTAAAACATATGACGCCGGTCTGCAGTTCTGTGACTGGCTGGTAATGACCGACCGCGATGTGTTTCAGCCTGCAAGTCTGCTGCGTGATTTCAGACACTATTCGATCCCTGCCTCATACGAACGCATTAAGCGGCTGCTGCAGGATCGCGCTGCAGCAAACGGTCATCGGGAGCCATAGACAGACGTCAGTTTCTGCTAAGCGAGAGAGTACGCAGCAGCTCGCGACCCATATCGCGGTCACGCTTTGTGGGCTGACTTACCGGATACCCCTCTCCCTCGATATTGCCCCATTCTGTCTTTTCGTTGATTGTTACATAGACATCGTCTGCCAGTTCAATAAACAGCAAATCCCACTGTGTCTTAAAGTCAGGTCCTCCCTCAGCTGACCGGTATTGTGTGGCAGTATAATCACGATCGCCGACACGCACTGTCTCTGTATCCTGCTGGGTGTACTGGCCAAGAATGCCTGTCCGGGCAGAATCAACATCACCGGCATGGAGCTGGACATTATATGCATCAGTGTAAAACGGATCTCCCTGGTTTTCACCGCGGATCGTGATGGTATTTGGCTGCGCGTCAAAGGACTGCAGTTTATTCATTTTGAAATTGAAGGAAATTCCTGCGCTTGTGCCGAAACTTGCATCAACCGGCTCGGGTCTGTCCGGATCCATCGGCCGGTCAGAAACCGGTGACGGCGAAGCATCTTCACTGTCACCCTGGTCAGTGCCTGTATCGCTGTTGTCAGCACCGCGTGGTTTGTCGGGTGGTGTTGCTGTATCGCCCGGAGTACTTACAGGCTGTGTATCTACAGATGACCTGCCGCCTACATACCCTGCAGAGACTCCGCAGGCAAATCCGATCAGAAGTACAAGCACAAGTATTGCAGTCTTTGTATGCTTTGCAGCTGTATGTTCTGTTTCCATTATGTTTCCTTTCTGAACTCCATAAAATAATACAGTCCTGCACCGATGATGCCGGTAAAGACAATGATCAGAATCCAGAGCAGTTTACCGTTGCTGTCAGAAAACGTTGCCTCGTCGCGCTGGATAACAACGATCAGCATCCAGACCCAGAAAGTAAACATTACGAGAGCTGCAAACAGCGGGACTATGTATACACAACAGATCAGCACAAAGCTGAGACCGATAAGCCCGGTTCCGGCGACCGACTGGACGTGACTTAACTCGACGGAACTTTGAAACAGCGGCGTGAATGCTTCTAACAGTGAGAATAACTGCATATTTGTGCTGAAACAATACATTTATTTTTGCAGACACGGGCAGGGATGGCAAATTTTACTCGGCGCTGCTGCAGCAGGTATGGTAACTTAAGGTACCTGATGCTACCGGGCGCTATATCGCAGCGGAAACATACACCAAAGAGGATCTGCTGGACTTCTCATCTCAGAGGGACACAGGAATATCTACAAAACCTCTTCGCGGCTATATTGCTGTCTACGACTACAATATAGGCAATTTTGCTGATAATGATCTGCGCGGCCGAGATATCAGCTGGGACTGAAAAGTACTATATTCAGTGAAGTCTGATTTAACGAACCTGTTTCTGGTACAATTTGACTATGGATTTACTGAAAAGATTGCTGCACAACAAGAAACCGCAAAGAACGAAGACAAATACTCCTGCCAGAGGAGATGTTCCGGTATACCCCTCAAATGACGAGATGAAACACGTTATCTCAGAGTCAATCAGACAGATAGGCCCGGTATTAAAAAAGCTCTCCAATGGCTGACCCTGTCCGCTATATCCCACCTGAAAGCCTGCCCCAGATTTTCACGGCAATAGAAGAGTACCTGCATCAGGAGAATGATCCTGTCGCCCATTACGCAAATGAACGCGATGGTTGCAGGCAGCTGGAGTCGGTATTAGAAAGAATTCAGGAAGATTATTATCCAGATTTCAATAGTAAAGCCACATATCTTTTTCTGTCCGTTAATCGCGGGCATTTCTTTTCCAATGGCAACAAGCGTCTTGCGGCAACACTTCTAAAGGTGTTTTATACATTGAACGATTATCACGTTGATCCTGACTCCCTCCCTGAATTGATAATCAGAACAGATCACCACACGATTGATCTTACTAAAGGCGACTGGGATGCTACTTTCTTTAACGGCGACGCTCAGATGATCTTCTTGTATGCAATCGCGGTTACTGTTGCAGACGAGCAGTTTCAAAACATCCAGTTTGATGACTGGAAGCTACTGGTGGAGAGGCTTTTGCAAGTGGTGCTCAAAAAGACATAGCTACAACCTGTAGATGTATGCAACCGACGGTTCCGTTTCTGACGGACTGAGACCGGCATACAGTGCATTTGCAGCATCGTTGTCTGTTTCTGTGGCAACCCAGAGTTCTGAGCAAACATGTTCTCTCGCGATTTCCATTATATGTTGCATCATCGACCGGGCAACACCCTGTCTGCGGAAGGCTGCCTTCGTCTCTACCTCATCAACATACATTTCCTGCCCCCGTTCGTCAGTCTTTTTATGCAAGTAAGCTGTCAGCATGCCGGCGACCTCGCCATTGACATAGGCAAGCAGCAGAAAACAGTCGGGATCCTCGATGTACCTCTTCAGGTTTGCAGGGTCTTCTGTATGACCTTCGTCCTCCCAGCCATCTGCTGACAGATGCTTCATAACCTCATCGAGGGAATGTGTGTCAGGACGGATAAGCTGAATGCTGATTAGCGGTTTGCTTTGTAGATTGTCCATATTGCCAGTGTATCTGAAGCAGTGATTTCCTCTTCTTTAATCATAGTATCGATCTCGTTCTCACTGAACCAGTGTGCTGTCATTCCTGATTCAGACTGCTCATGGCTGGTCTGAACTGGTTTGAGCTCTGTAGCTAAAAAGACATGAGAAATCTCTGCGATTCTGCGACGGTAAATGTGATGACCGCCAAGACGCCTGAGTGTGGCTGCCTCATAACCACCCTCTTCGATCAATTCCCTGCGTGCGGCTTGCTCTGGTGTCTCTCCAGCATCAATAAATCCACCGGGGAATTGCCACATCTCGACACCTACAGGGTGATTATATTCCTTAACAAGCAGGATCTTTCCATCACTGTTTACCGCAACGGCATCTGCGCCGTCTGCTTTATTGAAAAACTTGAGATAGTGTGTGCGTTCGCCTGAAGGAAGCTCTACTTCATCCTCAAGCAGAGTGATCCTGGGGTGTTTGAACAGTTCTTTTGTGCTCAGTATCTTCCACATAATCAAATACTTACAAGCTGAAATAGTATCACAACAATGTCATGGTTTTGCGCAGATTCCATCTGCACAGGTAAACCCCTCTTTGCAGTCACCTATATCCGGTCTGCATGTTCCGCCCACTTCCACAGTATGGAACGCGGGGTTCTGCTCGCGCAGCTCCGAGCGCTGATTTTGTCCCTGGGCACTAAGAAATGCTAAAAGAATGACGGCACAGGCGACAAGCACAACTATCAAGGCAAGAGCGGGTAGCAGGAATTTTTGCATGGCATGTGAAAACTGATACCTGACTGTAGCAGATAGCAGCGACGACCGCACCAGTCAATACTGGACAGGTATCACGGTCGGGTTTACTATGCAGATATAAGCTGTTGCTGAATTACCATGGAGGAGAAGTTTGAAAACCAATGCCAGTCTTGCGGTATGCCGCTTCGTGGCGGCGCGGTTTCTGGTACTGAAGCAGACGGCAGCAAGAGCAGGATGTACTGCGAGATGTGTTACAAGGACGGTGCATTCATTGATCCCGATATGACACTTGATGAGATGCGCCGTATGCTTGATGAGACTGTAGGCAGGGAAGGTCTTAAGGGTAAGTTTCTGGCATTTATGGGCAAGATGCAGCTGCCAGGTCTGAAACGCTGGAAAAGCTCAAAGTAACGCGGGGATCATCCGCTGCTGCCGTCACCCACTAGCGCTGTACAGGCTGTATACGGGATCAGGTCAAGATCCAGTGAGATACCATAGTCCGCCAGACATGATGGCAGCACTTCAAGATCAGTTGTTGCACCTGCAAAGCATGACTCGATCTGCTGCATCGTCTCGTCCATCATCAGCGTATAGTTGTACATGGCTTCAGGGTTGAACTTGCGGGCGTTAACGACCCGGTCAATTATCAGTTCGTTGTCATCACCCGAACGCACGACAAACAGTGCTGGTATCTCAGAGCTCATAGCCAGACCGGTATTGTTTGTGCCGATCCCCTCCTTAATGACAGTAAAGGCTACACCTTTAAGAAACGGCAGTCTGCGCTGCTGCATGATATCGTGTACATCGGGGATGGTGAGTACAATATCAGGATTGCTTCCTGATACAGAGCAGTTAAACAGTGAGGCATAGTCATCTCCGGCATACCTGCGTGTCAGCATAGCAATCTCAGTCAGCTGCAGCGTATTGGCGCAGAGCATGTTCTGCGGTTTGAAAAAGATACTGTCAAGCCGGTGAAGGTAATCAAGCGCATCCTGATCGTAGCCCTGCGGAACATACAGACCCCTCGTATGGTCTTTAAATGGCGCCACATCAATCAGAGTTCTGTATTCACAAGACATCGCTGATTATTTCAGTAGCACATATACGACAGTGACCGGGATGCAACCGAGCAGCAGCAGTATGCGACCGTATTGAAATTGCGTATGAAAATTGAACTATTATAGCTGGAGGTAACAGGGAGACAAGAGCCTGCGGATCCGAAGATCGTGCTTAGGATCCAGACATTCCATCAGACATGTCTCTCACGAAGTGACGAAACCGCATGGAGCCGGTGCCCCACACTGACACTAGGTATCTTCGGCCTCGTTGCTTGAACGCCCCTTAAGAAACTCCATCAATGCAAGACGCGCAAAATCTTCAGCCTCCTCCTTCTTTCCATACTTGATCTTGCGCAGGTACGTCATGATGTCATTCATCTGTGATACCAGGATGTACTCCTCGTAATCATCATCGGAGTCGCTGTAGCTGCTGCAGGCAACCATCAGCATGTCAAAGAATGTTTCCGAAAATGCCTTCTGCAGCTTGTCTCTAAACGCATTAAAACCCTCATTTGTCTGCCGCGCCGCAAGAAACACCTGCATAAACTCCCCTTCTTCATGTAACTGATCATACACTTCTGTCAGATACGCGAACGACCTGGCAAACTGTGTAAACGATGCTCCCCCGATAGCTGACTCTGAATGTACGCGGCGCAGGAGATACTCATACTGGAGAAACTTAACATACCCCTCCTCCAGAAACACTCCTGTCGTGTTTTCAAACGGCAGTGTATGCCTGACCATGATCCCTGTTGACTCCTCGCTGACTGTGTATCTGGGATTTGCATCTTTCTCGTCAGTGAGTCTTTTTACCCAGATATCCTGCCTGCCGGATTTATGACCTGCTTCATGCACGACATTCCCCTCATCATTCAGGGGTGAATCCGATGGTACCAGAAAGATCATTCCCGTCAGAGGATGAAAAAACGCAGGCGCTTTGACTCCGTACAGTCTGTCCCGGTCCTCTTCTGATATCACGATAAGCATATCCTGCGAATACTCTATGTCACGCTCATGCAGAAAGTCAGCGACAGCAGCATGATCAAAATCCTTGTGCAGCAGTTCAGGTCTATGAAACTTGCGCAACTCCGCGATCTGGTCACTGGCATCCACTCTGGCTAATATGTCTGGTGAGTCTGTGGTCATGATTAAAGCTAACAGATGGGTCCATTATACGGGATTCCTGAGATCGGGGTTTGCTGCTCATGCCGGTCAGAACGACCGGGCAGCTGCCGTGCACTGATACACCTGATCTGTGGCAGACGCCGGTTACACCCCGAGCACAACATGCCTGACACGCCCCATACCTGAGAGCTGTGACCTGGTAAGATGCGCGGAGCCTGCATAGACAAATGCCGTGCCGCCGTCTTTAAGGCGGTTACCCAGCACACTCATGACAGAACGTTTCATTGCCCTGGAGCGCTCATTCAGCACAACCGAGTCAAAGTCCCGCTCATGCTGCTCTATTCTCCGTTTCAGTCCTGCAATAAACGGAGCGGCAATGCTGCCCAGTCCAAGTGAGACTGCTGCGTTGTACATCCCGATATCCTGCGACATTCTGTCAACCAGCCCTGCTGCCTGTCTGTACAAACCGGCATTCTCCCAGCCTGACAGTGTGACTGTACTTGTATCAACTTCGGCCATCTCGGGTACCCATGACCCCGACATACCGCCGCCAAACGGTTCGCCTTCTGTCAGGACAACGTCTCCCGCCTGCGGCAGAATGCCTAACGTGTTTGCGATTGCGCGCTGGTAGCCTTTGTCGTAGTGGTTGTCTGTACCCACAAACACCACATCCGCATCTTCAAGCGAACTGTTACCTCCTACGACATGCATCGGGACAGACTGTCTGGGGCGCTTAGCCTCGGGGACCTGATTGTGTGGACTGCTGTGAGCTTCCATACAGGTAACAGGTTTATATGTATCCGGGCAGGTGTTAGGGGTTAAAACGTTTGATGGGCGTCTGTATTACAAGGGAGAACATAGACTGGTGAGACTCTTGCGAAGGTGGTGGACAGTCTGATGTCGAATGCGAACCGGATCGTTAAAAGACTAAATCTGGTCATCCCCTTACTTAAAGCAGTACAATTGTAGTATAATCCAAAAGTTTACCCATCAGGTTAATTTTTTGTTACTATATAGATGCAGGTTGAGTACGCAAGCAGAAAAGCCGAGAAGACGTTCAATAAGTACCTCAACGGTACTGAGTTTTCCAGCAAGATCGAACGGCGTATCCTTGAGTTAGAGGCAGCTCAAGACCTTTCACAAATAGATGCAATCAAGTCTCTACAATTGCATAAGCTTTCCGGCAAGAGGAAGGGACAAATGTCCATCGCCTGCAAAGGGAGTTGGAAAATAGTTTTTATTGCAAAAGTGGATTTTACTCAATATTCAGAAGTTACAGAGATAGAGCTACTGGACTTCGTAGACTACCATTAAAAAATGGGCATTAAGTTAGATACAACACAATTTATCATTCCCCCGGGCGAGACCATCAAAGAACAACTCGCTTATCTTGGCATGTCTCAAAAAGAACTAGCCACAAGAATGAACTACTCAGAGAAGGCTATTAGCAAGCTGATAAACGGAAAAGTTTCATTAACGACTGACACGGCACTTGAACTAGAGAATATTTTTGGAATACCTGCAGTTTTTTGGATTAACCTTGATGCGAACTATCAACTACGTAAGAAAAGACAAGAGGATATCACTGTATCTAAGAGCGAGATAGACATTGCGAGAAGATATAAGTGTTACGCGGAGATTTCCAATCGCGGGTATGTAAAGAAAACTAGCGACTGGCATCTTCGTGTTAAAGAACTCTGTCGCTTCTTTGGGGTTTCGAACTTAGGTCAAATTATGAAGCTCGATTATGGAGTAGCATTTAAACAAGCAAGTTCACGCTCAATTGACTCATATTCAGTGCAATGTCTTCTAAGAATTGGAGAATTGGAAGCACAAGACATAAGTGTTCCCGATTTTAACAAAGAGGGATTAAAGGAACTTATCCCCCAAATTAGGAGTCTAATCACCTTACCTATAGAAGAAGCAATTCAGAATTTACGAGTATTACTAAATTCTGTTGGTGTTAGACTCGTTTTGACTCCATCGATCAGCAAAACGATGATTAATGGAGCAGTGAAGTGGTCAGATGACAGGCCAACAATACAAGTGACAGATTACAAGAAAGCTGTTGATATCTTTTGGTTTACAATTTTCCATGAGCTAGGACATGTTTTGCTTCATGGTAGAGGAAAAGGGAAAAGGTTCGTAGATACATACTCAAATTTATCAAGTAAAGAGAATATTGAACTGGAAGCGAACCAATTCGCGCAGAATACGCTTATACCAGAAGATGCATTTAATGATTTCATTGAGAATGGTAGCTTCTATGAAGCTGATATTATAGGATTCTCAGCTGTTGTAGGTATTCCTGCATCCATCATCGCTGGGAGACTGGCTCACGACAAGAGTATTACTCAGTACGGATACAACTTTGCTCAAAAATTCCGAACGAGTATCGATCTAACAGAGATAAATATCTAGCAGATCGGATCATATCCCTCACAAGCGTCATACACATAGACATCATCGTATCTTTTCATTCCTACATACCCCTGAACCAACACTAAATATAGAACATCCTTATTTATCAACGGATTATTCCGAAATTGTCCAGATACATAATCATAAACATCTTCGTCCTCAGTAAACGGTCTCCAATGACTAATATAGATGATTCCTTTATCACCTTTCTTTCTCTTGCGATATTTCAATATTTGATTTTGAGCATCCTCAATACGGTCTTTCAGCCAACGTATACTTACAGCAGTCTCCTCTACTGAGGATTTTACCTCAGTGTAGAAAGTTACCCCGTTACACTCACTCTTTAGATCGGGTGTTTTTCCATTTTCTTCAGGGATAAACTCAATAAATTCATGCCCCATCTCCAGCAGCCTATGCAAGGCTTCGAATTCAGAGGTGGCCAACCTAAAATCCTTTTGTGACATCCTCCTAGCTTTATCAAGCCACGGCGAGATATCAATATCATTATCGAGAATGTTTCTCACCCTTTCTTCATTTACCTCCACTTCATGACGTCCTGTTAGAGCTATTAGGTCTTGCAACTTCAGCCAATTATCAGCCTTGCGTCTTATTAACTGCACTTCGTCATAATATGGGATAAGAGATGTTTCTTTCCCAATATGAGTGAATATGAAAGTATTAGGATCAAAGTTTGAGAGTGTAAACACTTGACCCTTTATTGAATTCTTCGGCATAACATTATACGAAGCTATAACTCCTCCCTTGTAACTACCTACCCATTCTGAACATGCTCGTCATAATGCTCAAGCCTATTTCGAGCTGAACGCTTGTGAATCGAACTAGACTCTTTGACCCCAATAAGTGAGGCCACTGTTTCTTCATATGGTGCACTCTTGCTATTCTGGGGATTTGCTTTTAGCAACTTCGAGACCATAGCGCAATGCGTCAAAAAAGAATGAATCGACGAAAAAACTAAATCTGTATTTCTAGCCACCTTAGGCTCGAGGCTCTCAAAAGAACGTATTGCAAATGTACATTGTGTGGAAATCTCCCTAACTAGGAATTCTTTCCATAAGGCTTCTTTCTGTTTGTTACTCATATGTTAAGATTAATAATTCCAAGGGGTTAATATCCCAAGAAGTCCCTCAGTACTCTTTTATGAGGTTGTAACAAAAATCGCACCAACTCTTCGAGGTCACAACAGGAACAGCTCAATCTCTGTATTTACAGTTTTACCATACCCTTGCACGTGACCCAATGCTCACAGGGTTACCCTAGATCGTGCTATTGTGTAAGATGTACACATATTATAACCCACCATGAACATACTTAACGCACTAATCAACCTTAGCAAGAGAGACACATACAAGATAGACGAGCTATACGAAGGTAATAACCGGATTAATAATGTTGGAGATGCACTGGAGTATTTCATCAAGGATGGGTTCATTAACGAGGAAGTTTCAAGTAATGAACAAAGAGACAAGAAGTATAGTGAGGCATTCTCTTACCTTGGAAATAGTTCTAATCCACCCGATTTTATGCTTAGAGGTGGTGATGCATTTGAAGTAAAAAAAGGTAAAACTCATTACCTCTAACCTAGCTCTAAATAGTTCGCATCCAAAGGACGTACTTTACAAAGATGACCCAAAGATTTCATCAAGCTGTCGAGAGGCCGAAGGTGGGCAATGGGATAAAAAAAGACTTGGTATATGCTGTTGGAATAGTTAACGAAACAGTTGAAAAAGTATTGTTTGTATATGGCGATTGCTATTCTGCGAACAAGGATACCTATGTAAGAGTTAGTAATATGATAAGAAGTGGAATTATATCAATAGAGGGGGTTGAGTTCGCAGAAACTTCAGAGTTAGGAAGGGTAAATAAGGTTGATCCCCTAGGAATTACTTACTTAAGAATGAGGGGGATGTGGCACATAGAGACTCCATATAAACTGTTCAAAGATCAACTAATAGAGCTAGATGCACTCGATAAAAGAATAATCTCGATAATGAAAAAGACTAAGTTTGATGAACTTATAACTGATGAATTAAGGCAGAGTTTAGAGAAGAATAATACAATCAAAACATGCAGGTTAAGAGACCCCAATAACCCTGCTATACTATTTGACTCAATTATCATTCACTCAAACACATGAAAATAGCATCATTATTTGCAGGCGCAGGGGGTTTAGACAAAGGTTTTGAAAACGCAGGGTTCACTGTTGAGTGGGCGAATGAATACGACAAAACTATTTGGGAAACATTTCGTAAGAATTTTCCTAAAACTCGTCTAGATGAAAGATCAATTCGTGATGTAGATAGTCAGGAAATAAAATCCTTTGGACACTTCGATGGTTTAGTAGGTGGTCCACCATGCCAAAGCTGGAGTCTTGCCGGGTCAATGAAAGGTATTGAAGATCAACGAGGGTCTCTTTTCTACGAATACCTCAGAGTACTTAGTGATATTGAACCCAAGTTTTTTTTAGCTGAGAACGTCCCGGGGTTGATAAGTAAAAGACACATTGGTGAATATAAAAAAATTGTTGCAGAGTTTGAAAAACGAGGATACCAAGTTACAGAAGGTAAGGTAAATGCTTCAGATTATGGAGTTCCCGAAGATAGAGAGAGGGTAATTATTGTTGGTTTTCATAAAGACTTAAATAGAAAATTCATTTTTCCGGAGAGGACTCACAATAAGTTAAAGAAAGTCACATTAAAACAGGCAATAGGTGATCTTCCTGAGCCTGTTGCAGCTCTCCCAGGTAACAATGCGAACTCTAACCTCAAGATACCAAACCATGAATACTTCACTGGAGCATTCTCATCTAGATTCATGTCACGAAATAGAATTAGAGGTTGGGATGAGCAGGCATATACAATCGAAGCAAGTGGAAGACATGCAAAACTACACCCTTCTGCACCGCCAATGAAGAAGATCAATAAAGATGAATGGATATTTGAGAAAGGAAGCGAACATAAATATCGAAGGTTAAGCATCAGGGAGAGTGCTAGGATTCAGACCTTTCCAGACAATTTTATATTTCACTACAGCAAAGTAAATGATGGTTATAAAATGGTCGGGAATGCAGTGCCTGTAAAATTAGCAGAAGCGTTCGCAAATGAGATTTTAAAGCAGATTGCTTAAGATTATTGGGTAACTTGTTGTCCCAAGTAGCTACCACGTTCTACAGCAGACTTTTGTTCAACGATCAATTTGCCTGCCCCTCCCCCTTTTCGTAGGTTTCATCTTCATACTCCTTAGAAAACTCTATTGCTCTTTTTCTTATTTCATTCCAACTAAGGGCCATTGTACTTTTTTTGCTTTAATTAATTCTTAAGTCAACGGAAAGGCGAATGCCTTATTCTACAGCATTTTACCCGAAAGAACATGCCACAAAACTATGAAGATCGACACGTTGCAACAACATACAAGATTTCCGCTGGTATTTCATACCACCTAATAGACGGCCCTAGTTAGTACATAAAAAAAACAAACTCTCAGACAACAGCGCCTCGTATTCAGAAGCACACCAAGCCCTACCAAAAATAAAGACGTCCGCCTATCAAGAAATAAATGTCAACCAACTAGACCATTTTAGTCTACCTGGTAGACACATACATTCTATCCCCACTATAAGTTATACTCATACATATCAGCCATCAAATACATGCCAGACCTCCATACGAAATCAATTTCTTTAGACAACCTTTTGGACTCAATCAAGGAATTGATGAACCTACGAGAATCAGAGTATGCTGATTCGATTGATTCCTTCTTGGGTCTACCCCTTGAGACGAAAGAGGTAATCATTATCAGCCCCCAAAAACACTTTGTCGATAAACTTTATAGATACTACGGATCACTTCAAGAGTACCCTACACGCGTCCAAGACAAGTTGGCTCTAAGAGGTGCTCAAGCACAAATTGAAGAGCCACTATTTGTTCACCACTCACCAGTGCTAGTTACTGACTCAGTATTCACACAACGAGTAATTAATAAATTGAAGGATTTAGAGTTTGTGATAAATGCAGGCCAACGAATACTTGACTACATCGACATTGCGGGTAAACAAGTCCTGAAAGATAACCTAGCAGAATTCGCTATCCCCGGTTCAACAATTGACTCCGTTGCGGTGACACAGATCACATTTAATTACGAAAGGTTTCTTATACAGCGATCCACAACCTCACTGCTCTACCCTATGATCAAGAGTCATCAGTTTAAGCTGCTAGCTAATGGCACATTTTATCTTCGAGTACGTGACGATTGGAGACTAGGTATAAATACTTCAATCACAGATAAATATGGAAACCAATCCAATAGCAGTAAACTCTTGATTCATCTTCTTCAAGAAAAGAACAGAATGCCTCAGGTCAATAGATTCCCCATCAAACTACTGCAACGTGAGCTAGGAATTGCTCCAAAACAGATACTCTCGGCGATGGCATCAATAAACAGGAGTGTCAGTGAATACAAAGCCAAAGAGTTGATAGTCCTGAAGCGTGACAAAGAAGATATAGTGTTTATTTTGCGAAATTGAATCAGCTGCCTAGCTGATCAGAGCTGAAGTAATAGTCTCTGGGTATGAAAGTACCCAAAGAAGAGAAACAAATAATTACAGTAAAGGAAGCTAGGAAACTTCTCGGTATTGACGCTAAGCACCTAGACGATGAAACAATTGAAGCAATTGTCGACTCTTTAACTCAACTTGCTCATATACAAGTTAATATCAGACAGGAGGGACAGTAATTTTTCGATGGCTGAAGATACTGTTCTTCCTGTTTGTTATTGCAGCCATCATGAATAAGAAAGTAATCGGTGTTGGATACATAAGAGTATCAACGACCAAGCAGGCCGACGAAGGCGTCAGCCTTGATGTCCAACGCCAAAAAGTAATATCCCTCCTTAAAGAGCAAGGGTGTCAAACGATCAAAATTTATGCAGACGAAGGCAAGAGTGCTCGTGACGAAAAGGTCGAGACCAATTTCTTGAGGCAATTGATTACTCAACGACTAATAGTGTCCCTTATTTCGCCTGCTACGACCCAACAAGGTTTGCCCGCAACTCCGTCCAATCACTTGAGTATTTTCAAACACTTCGTGAAGCTGGCACAAAATTGATCTTTGTTGAACAAAAATTTGATGATAGTCCATTAGGTAGGTTTCTCTTTAACCTTTACTCTGGCCTTGCACAACTACAGAGTGAGGAGCAGGGGCAGAAAATACAGAACTCCATAATTGAGAAGCATAGAAGAGGGGAATTTCCGCATATGTCACCACCGGGTTATCGGAACATCCGCAGACCTGATGGTCGTGCTGATATTATCATCGAGAAAAAGAATGCCGATCTCTAAAACATGCGTTTAGAGGATATCTGTCTGACGAGTTCTATCATTTGAGTGACGTTGTGGATTTTTTGAGACGCAATAAATTCAAACCTTATTATTCACGAAAGAGAAAATTTGAGAGCATAACCGACTCTTCGATAAGTAGAATCTTCAGACAACCGTTCTATGCTGGGTACTTTTACAGCAAAGCGTTAAAGAAAGAGATACCACATGTATATCCAACCATAATTACAAGAGAAGAGTTTAAGTTGATTCAGGATAAAATGAGAGGCAAACGCAAACAAACCAATCACTATAAAAAACGTAATCCTGATTTCCCACTAAGAGCTTCAGCAAGATGCTCAGTATGCGGCAACAAAGTTAGGGGACATAACTCAAAAGGTAGAACTGAGACCTATCCATACTATGCATGCCACAAAACACCAGACTGTATAAAGTCTATTCCTACCGAAGATGTACATACCCAGTTTATCGAAAGTCTATCAGCAATCTCGCAGAGTACTGGTAAGCTTCGACTATTCACAGAGATACTAAGACGCGTAATTGAACAGGAAAAACAAAATGACAATCGACGGGAGATACTTAGTGTGAGGCAAAGAAGCCTCGAAAAGAAGCTAAATAACATTACTGACAAAATACTAAACCTAACAAATCAGTCCGTGCTAAAGCGATTAGAGGAAGATTTTGAAGCAAGAACAAATGAGCTTAGCGAAGTAAAGAGGCAACTTGAGACAATCTCAAAGGAGAATTGCGAACCACCCAGACTTGAAGACGTCACCCTTCTTTCTAATCCAAGTGCGATATGGAAATCGGCAGGTATTAAAGAAAAAATCGATTTCACAAAGTGGTTATTCCCTGATGGTTTTGAAATAACCCCGAAAAAACAATTGCGAACCGGTGAGATCAATATAGTTTACAAGGCTTTAGGGGCTGTTGAGTCTAATGATTCTCAACTGGTGGAGATGGCGGGAGTTGAACCCGCGTCCAGAGAAGCCAAACACATGCAGTATACAGATATAGCCATCCTGTTTCAGACGGATCGCGATAAAGGATAGCGTAAACCGCGAAACGACTGTACGCTTTTACTTTGCTCTAACAGGCGTACAAGCCACTAGAGTCTGCACTTTAGCTTGTTTTTCTCCCACGGGACCCCGCTAAAGGAGAGTTTCCATGAAAGGCTTAAATCGCGAGCCGAAGCTCAAGCGAATTTAGGCAGCGATGTTGAGGGCAAAGTTGCCGCTAAGGGCGAGCTTTACGTTCTCAACAAAGCTTGATACTTTGTTTTTGACGCTTATTTAGTCATTCCGGTTTGATCCGGAAGGAATCTGCTTACTTACGGCGAAACAGACTAAACAACACCGATCTGCCACACGTATCTGGTATTTCCTGTCGAATCCGGTCATCCCCGAAAACACCTCCTCCACCTGGCTCGTCGGGCTTGCCTCCAGAATGAGGCACTAGACCCTGCCGTAAGAGAAGATGTTTGCGGGAATATCGACAGATTGTAAATGAGCTGGACATACAGTATAGCATATTTCTGCAGGATTTTAAGGGAATGTATATGCAGGGCAAGGCGATGACCTCAAACACAGACCGGTTGTATGGACGTTACGCGTAAATACCGCTAAAATTCTGACATATCTCACACCAACCATGGAAAATCAGTCAAAGCCCGAATCGGGTAATTCCCGTAAAGTTTTAATTATTGCCGGCATCGGCTGTATTCTGCTTGCTGTCTGCTGTGCAGCTGTCGTGCTTGGTGCAGCAGCTATCTCTACGCAGATTGCGCGCGACCTGAGCGACACTGATGTTGAGGTGACAGGCCCTGACGGGACAGACGGCTCACCGACACCATCCCCCACCCCCGAAGCAGGATCGGTTAAAAACCCTTACAAAAGTACACAGCAGGTGAAGATAGACAACGTCACCTGGAAGATTGAGTCGGCAGCTGACCTTGGCGGCCGGATCAAGGCTGATGCGCAGTATCTTGATGACTGCGTTTCGGAAGGGTCAAAGTTTATCAAGGTGGTGTTTTCTGTGACAAATGGTACTGACAGCAGTGTCAATCTTTTCAACATCGAGCTCGCAGACCTTGAGGATAGACGATTTTCGGAATACAACCGCATTTACAGCTGCGTCCAGGAGTACACCATCTTTGACGAGCTTAATCCTCAGCTGTCAAAGACATATACAGCGTATTTTGAAGTGCCCGGTGACAAGCCGGTGCAAAACCTGATGCTGGTTGTGTCTGACCTCAGCTTCTTTTCGCCTGAAGAACGCTACATCAACCTGGGGCTCTGACCAGACAAACAGCAACTCAACCTTTCTTTCTTTATTCGGTTTGAGTAGACTGAACTATGCAACGCAGAATTCTGATCGGCATATTGTTTGCACTGACCGTCGTAGTCGGTGCGGGTGCCGTTTACATTGGGATAACCCTACAGCAGCAGCCAGATACAACCCCGGAGGATACATCAGCCGCGCCGGGAGACCTGCGCTGGGAGGATGGTGTCTGTAATATCGGCATTGTCACAACCCATACTGATGTAATTGCAAACAATTATGCAGGCTACGGTGTCTCGCGCGAGGCACTGCAGCCCTATCTTGATGCAGGGTATGTCGACAACGTCCGCACCATCGACGGCCGTTCTGCTGCCGCAACAGACTTCTCGGACCTTGACATCCTGTTTGCAGTTGACGGTAATCTGACCAATCTGCCTGCAAACCTTTCGCCATCTGACCCGGGTCAGTTTGCTGACCAGTACACATATCCCCCCAACCATTACATCCGTTCTACTGCGCCATCACAGGAACTCTCAACAAACATTATCAATAACTGGGCTGACGGAATGAGCCTTGTCATTACTGGTGACAACGGCGTCTTTACATCACCGGGCACACGCGGTCGCGGTCCGGGAGATTTTGCCAACGGTTTTTCGGGTCCGCTTGCCAACACCGTATCATCGCTGATCGGCAACCCCTATGAGTATATTGTTGAAAGCCAGACACAGGCATGGCTGCACGTATACAGCGGCACGTTCGGTCTGGCGGACAATAATGCGATCAACAACTCAAACATCCGCTTTGCAGCAAACGTAACCGGCAATCCTGTACTTGAGGGTGCACAGCACTGGTTTGACGACCCCTGGATCCTGCGGTCAGAACTTGGTCCAGCAGAGCCTGTCGGTCCCGAACCGTTCCGCGGGCTTGGCACACCGGGTAACATCCAGTTTAACGGCGCGGGGACAATCGGCGCATCATGCGTGACATCAAGGCCTTTGTATGATTTCTGCCAGGTGCCCAATCCAGACGGGAGCGGCGAGATGTGTCAGGTGATCAATCACTGTCTCCTGGTGTTTGCACCAGGCAGCGAGACTGTAGGCATCCCCAATGTCGGCGGAACGTCACGCGGCTTTCTTGTTGTAGACCCCAACGGAGGCATCCCGACACAGACCTCACTGCCGAACATGATCACGGCCCTGCCCGACTGCAATCCGTCTGACACACCGACCCCGACACCAACCAGTACACCTAGCAGTACTCCGGTAAACACGCCGTCACCCACAACCACACCTAGCCCGACGCCGACATTCACACTGGCGCAATGCGGTGCAGAATGTTCAACATCAGATGACTGCGAGGGAGCACTCGCCTGCAACGACCATGACGGTGACGGCACAAGCACCTGCGTAAATGCGAGCTGTACTGCAGGATCAACAGCCATCTGCAGTGCGGACGGATGCGTTGTCGGTGATCCGCCGCCGAGTACGACACCTACAGCAACGCCCACTCCGACACCCACTCCATCAGTGACTGTTGTCATCACCGATACACTTGAGTGCTACGAGACCGGATGCGATACACCTGGCAACACCTGCGTTACAGGACTCACCTGTATCAGCAACCGCTGCGTCAGTGCCGCCTACCCTGACAGCCCCGACTGCAAACCGGGTACTGTCACCACACTGCCCCCGACAGCACTGATCAGCGACGAGGCCGACCGCGTACTGATCGCAATGATACTGATCTCCGGAGGATTTGCAGTGTATGTGTCAGGCATCGGACGCTATGCAGGCCAGTACCTGTGGAAAACAGCCCGCGGCTCAGTTCTGCGCACTCAGCGCGACTATGAACAGGATGCTGCAGAAAGCATCCACCAGGAGGAATAACTTACCCGGAGTAACAGTACATCAGACGCGGACGATCTTCATGGCGTCCTTGACTCTGCCTATGACATCAGCTGCGGTGTTCCTGCCCTTTTCGGTGCCGGCGCGCAGGATCTGCATCAGTGTGTCTTCGTTATCATATTTTGAGCGGCGCTCTCTGATCGGTGCAAGGAATGTCTCAAGCGCAGCAAGCAGCTTCTGCTTCACTTCAACATCTCCGACTGTTCCCTTGCGATAGCGTTCCTTCAGATCATTGACCTCGTCAGTATCGGGATTGAACGCGTCATGGTAGATAAAAACAGGGTTGCCCTCGACGGTTCCGGGATCTGTAGCCCGGATCCGGGACGGATCCGTGTACATGCTCATGATCTTCTGCTTCAGATCTTCAGATGACTCACTCAGGTAGATTGCATTATTGAGCGATTTGCTCATCTTGGCGTTATTGTCTGTTCCGACAAGCCTGCCAAACTGACTGACCTTGGCCTCGGGCTCTACAAGCGTGTCTCCGTAGATACCGTTAAATTTCCTGACAAGCTGACGTGTCACTTCGATATGCGGCACCTGGTCTTCTCCGACCGGAACAAGGTTGGCGTCATATACAGAAATGTCAGCAGCCTGAGATACCGGATACATGAAAAACCCGAGCGGAACGCTTTCGTCCATGCCCTTCTGCTGCATCTCTGTTTTGACAGTAGGATTGTGTCCGAGTTTATTGACCGAGATCAGATTTGCCAGGAACACCGTCAGTTCAGCCGTCTGCGGTACAGCAGACTGCAGAATAAACGTTACTTTTTCGGGGTCGAGTCCTGCAGCAATATTGTCCAGCAGCACCTGCAAAACGTTTGTCCGCACCTTGTCGGGATTATCAAAGTTATCAGTCAGCGCCTGCACATCCGCGATCAGAATGTATGTATCGTAATCGTTTTGAAGCTCAACACGTTGTGACAGCGAGCCAACCCAGTGCCCGAGATGTAGCGGTCCGGTTGGTCTGTCTCCTGTGAGAATGCGTTGCATAGTCTGTTTGTAACTGCCAGCATTGTACCACTTTTCTTGAGGACTAATTCGGGTACAATGGGTCATGTACCAGTGGCAGAAACAACTGACAGCCAAAGCTGTTAAACCGATCGGTAAGTTTACACCGTCGACCGGTCCGCGTATCGACAGACGAACAAAGGACGGTCGTGTCGACCAGATCACGTTTACCATATATGCTGCTCAGAAATACGCACGTATCAAATTGATCGGTCCGTTTAATGACTGGGGACGTGCGCAGGGAGACTGGCTGCTTGCACAGGATGAGGACAGCGGATTCTACTCCATCACAGTAAAAAAAGGAGTTATTCAGCATAAGACACCGTATCTCTATCTTGTCAACGGACAGCATCTGCGCGATCCGGCGGCCAGATATTTTGACCGGGACGGCAATGCGGTCTTCTGGGACTTTGGCGACCCCAGGGCCTATCAGATGAAATACGACAAGCCGCTTGCGCCTGGCTCGTCCGTCAGGATCATGCAGACCGACCTGCCGGGGATGATCATGCACTACCGTGGCAAGGACGGCAGACTGGGATGGCAGGTCGAGCCTGACCAGTATTACAGCTTTATCCGCACAAGCGGGGTAATCCGAAAGATCCGTGACCTCGGCTTCAATGCTGTGCAGTTTCTGCCGGTGGCGCAGTCGATTGATGGCTCCAAGTGGAGTCTGCGCTATCTTGTGCCATTTTTATACTCAGTCAACAGCTACTGGGGATCGCCTGACGAGTTTGCCCGCATGGTTGATGCGTTCCACAAAGAAGGCATTGCAGTCATCCTAGACCTGGTGATCTCACATGCTCCGTTTAAAAAGTTCAACCTGTTCGGCAAGCCGTCCGAGGATGTCGGCATTCATCTCTGGAAGCGTGCAGGCAATGACGATGTGTTTCTGGGAGAAGAGACATCCTGGGGTACAAAGCGCTACCGGATAGAAGATGAACATGTGCGCAGATTTGTGGTTGAGTCAGCGCTCAGTTTTATCCAGCAGTATCGGGTCGACGGATTCAGGATTGATAACGTCGACGGGATTGTGCGATACGGTGACAATGGAGATGGCGCCGAACGGCCCCACGGCCGCGAGTATATCCGCGAACTTACCGGTACGGTCTACGACTACGCACCCGACACCCTGTTTCACTTTGAAGCTCATTACTTTTACAGAAACAATGCCAAATGGCTGGTGCAGGCGCTTGATGAGCACAAAAAAGCACTCGGCGCGACCGCATACACAAGCTCTCGCCTCACCTACCATTTTCATGCCGAGTACATGCCCTACAGCGGTGACAAGATTTCACCATGGACGTACAAACACATTATTGATGAAAAGGAATGGGGCGAATCAAACAGCACTGTTGCCGACTTTCACAATCATGATGCCGCAGCAGGTCTGATGCCGATGCGCGCGACAGGATCATATGCCTATGACGCACTGATCCTGAAAAACCCGGAACTGCACACCCATGCCATCGGAAAAATCAAAGCCATGGAGGCCCTGATCAGCTTTGTCTGTGAAGGACGTACACTTGACCTGCTGCAGACGTTTCTGTTGCAGACAGAGAGCTTTGAGCACGATTCAAGCATACACTGGTACCGTGACGCGACAGATGCGGTGCAGGGAATGCTTGCCTTCAAATCTGCTGTGAACTCGCTGCTTGACGACCCCGCATTCTGGCCGGTCAGTATTGGCGAACGTCGGGTCATTAATGTGGACGAGGTCACAAAGACACTGACCGTTGTACGTTCGACGCAAAAAGACAGCGGCAGACACGGATATCTTGTCATCATCCACCTGACAAGCAGCATGCTGACTGACCTGATCGTTCCCGCACCCGTCAGCGGTGAATACGAAGTGGTGTTTGACTCGGACCGTTTTACCTATAGCGGTACAGGCAGAACAGCACTACCCGCAGCAATCAGTTCAGAGAAGACATCACTGTTCGAACTGTTTCCCGAAGGCGTCCGTCTGCCCTCAGTGGGCCCCTACCACGTGCTTGTGCTGAAGTTCTGAGACGCTTGTGCCGAGGTCCCCTGTGCAGCTGCAGGAAGGCCATCCACCATTTAGGTATTATTAAGGACTGCGTTGCAGGCTCTATGCTACAGTAAGCTCACGGGGCGGGGCTGGTAAGCCCCCCGAGATTGCAAAGCCACGCAACAGCTCCAATATTCAGATGATTCTCGTATTAATCATCCGTTAAGGACTTCTGTCCTGCGTGCACGCTACAATAAAGTAAGGGGAACGGGGTGGCAACCCCTGGCAGCAGTAGCACGTATCGATATCAGACCTCAAGCTCAAATGTCTGCTCCTCACCCAGCAGCTCGTCATCCCAGTACTTGATGTACGAAGGAGTGATCCGGTAGAGACTGACCTCTGCAGATCCGTCAAGAAGTGCATCCGCACTTACGTGTTCCCAGCCAAGCTGGTTCTTCAGTGCGGCAAGGCCTGCCTCAATATCAGAACGCTCCGTCAGCATGGTACATTCTCCTCTGCCCTGCACGGATTTACGGTCCTTCATATTGTCAGGGTCAAACCACGCGGTGGAAAAAGCCACATTGCCCGAATTTTTTATATGAACGCTGTGGCGTGCTTCAGGCATGGAGAGAAAATACAGTGTCAGATCATCAGATGCAAAGTAGACATTGCAGATCCAGGGACCGTCTTCATCAGCTGTAGCTATAGTGAGCAGCTGCTGCGAAGCCAGAAAGGTGACAATCTGTTCACTCATGCTGTCTCAACACTCTTTGGCTGTCCGGGCTTTGCAGTTACCGGCGGCATCTCTTTGCCGTAGGCAGCTTTTACAACATCACGCAGTGACACTGCAGCCCAGACAAGATTAAGCAGGACAAACGCCCAGCCCTGGATCAGAAAAGCTGACAATGCCAGCAGCACGCTTCCGATCACATTGGCGCTGTCATAGCGGATGTGCTTATCGCTCCATGTACCGTTCTGGTTCAATACAAATGCAAGCAGGATGATGGCGGCACCTGCGATTCCGAGGATGTTGGCAATGTCCATCAGGGGTTAGGTTCAACAGTTAAAGATTCGCCGGCGGCGAGAGTAATAAATTCGATGCCGTTTTTCTGAAGCATCATCTGTGGAATGCGATGAAACGGTCCCGGGTCGGCAAGCATACCGTCGTGCACAGGAAAGGCACGCTCGGGTTTTACCTTGAGGGCAAAATCTATCACCTGGTGCATATGCAGCCAGGGGGCACAAACCGGCAATGCCAGTACCCGGACAGACGCATCCGGCACAAAAAAGTTATCACCGGGCAGGTAGAGAGTATCGTTGATCAGAAACGATGTATTATCAACCGGCTGAATATCCTTGATGATCTCTGCATGTTTGCGCTGCCATGTTTCGATCCTGACACCACCCAGCTCGGATACACTGTCCTCAACAGCATCGTACTTCCAGCCGTAATCACCGCTGAACTTTGCAGCCGTGGTTGCGTTGGTGATGATCACCGCCTCAGGTGAATGCTGCAGGACACGGTCAAGTGTCGCGATATCAAGATGGTCCCCGTGTTCGTGGGTGATAAGAATGCAGTCAATCTTCGGGAGGTCAGCCGGAACCTGCGACCACTCGCCGGGATCCGTCAAAATATTAGTCCCGTCAACCGAGACCAGAAGGCAACAGTGTCCGTACTTTGTTATCTTCATGCAATCATCATACCATGCCTGTTTGACCGCGGTCATTTTCCGGCGGGCAGCACACCGCCAAGCTGTGTGATCATCGTGGCATGATCAAATGCCAGTTTTTCAGGCAGCTTATCAAGAGGAAAGAACATGGTTTCGAGGGCATCGTCTGCCGGGGACAGCCTACCTGTAGCCGTTCCGTAGTAAGCAACAGACACGCGCTGCTGCGGATGCCGGGCTGGATCATCAAACACACCAAGCAGGGTTAACCGATCAGCACTCAAACCCGTCTCTTCCTGCAGCTCCCGCCTGGCAGCCTGCTCTGAAGTCTCATCATATTCCATATAGCCTCCGGGCAGTGCCCAGTGATCCTTATACGGATCAGCACCACGCCTGATCAGCAGAATGTGTCTGTCTGAATTGAGTATGAGAACATCGACAGTAAGTACTCTGTTTTTGTATTCCGGCATATCAGCTGATGATGTTGTTTGAGTCCAGTATATCAGTCTTCTTCACCGTTGCTGCGTAATTTGTCGGCAAGTCTGCGTGCCAGAAACGTCAGCATACTCCGCCGTGTCTCATCAAGCCGGAATCCGGCATACATTTCGCGGAACCGGGCGACACCCTCCCGCGTTGAGGTCAGGTAGTGGTAGTTCTGCAACGCTTCATCCCAGAGCCTGATTACGCGGCGCATATTCTCAATCTGCTCCGCTGTGACGATAATCCGCCCCGAGGTGTCCGGTTCGAGAACAGTGCACAGATCCTTGGAGATAAGGTCATGCAGATGCCGTTCTGATCCTGTAAGTCCGAGTGCAAGATAACGTCCTGTGAGATCGTCCACGTCTGCTGCCGTCATCTCGCTGTATCCTGCAAGATCCATTACAAAGCGGGAGTTGAGGCTGAGCGTTCCATCATCATTGACAACATCAGCGCGACAGAAGTCCGTGCCCAGCTGTCCGGTCATTATGCGTTTATGAAAGCTGCGGACACCGCGCGATGTTGTCTCGATCCCGACATCGTTGCGGATCACGTTGTCCATGGTGTAGACCAGCGTGTACATATCAAAATACTCACGCTGCTCCTCCGGCAGCCTGTCTCTGACGAGCTGTAGCAGAGCTCCATACTGATCTCCTCATCCAGATGTTCTGCTGTCCAGTCCGCAAGCACACGGTACAGCGTTACCGTTTCGGGTTTATAGTCCCTGCCTGCTACAAGCACAGCTACATGTTCAGTGCCTCCCTGCTCCTCACATACCTGTTCATAATTCCTGCAGAACGCTGCGTGGTTTCGCACAGTCTGGTCGGGAATGTAGCGCTGCTCCAGGTCAGTGCTGTATGTGATCAGATCGTTTTCGTGCCATCTTTGCAGGATCGGATACGCAATTCTGTTCAGGTACAGCTCGCGTTCGGGGGCAAGGTACGGTCCGTTCTGCGTGATGTGCTTCAACAGTATGGAGTTGGTGATGACGTGATTGCCGCTGCTGTCCTTCTCTGACTGCCCTGCTGCAATACTGGCATCGATTGCCTGCATCATACTGACGATCATTCCTGCAGAATTCTTTGCGCCCCGCCGCACTCCAAACCATGAGTTAACATCTGCAGACTCCTGTTCAGCTGACTGCAGAAATCCGGTGACGACATGACCGAGCACGACAGAGTTTGCCTCAATCCCGTTCTCCGGCACAATCAGCGTGCGCTCACGCTGCAACCTGATGCCGCTGCCGTTAACAGCAGGCATGTTTTCTATTCTGATGGTATTAAGAAAGCCGTTGTTGCGCGCAACAGGCTTGTAAAAGTGCCGCGAATGAAAATCACCTGCATGACGGGGCTTCAGTTTGTTGAGTGTTTCCGCGACTGCTCCTGAAGCAACCGGGATTCCGGCCGCACGCAGGAGTACAATGCACAACTGCTCGCGTGAACCGGTTGCCAGCATACCTTCGATATCACGGACGGCATCATACTGACGGTCAGGTCCCCACTGCAGCGAGCTGACAGCTCCGCTTTTGTTGTAGTGCATCAGCGCAGGGTACGGGAGATTGGAGGGCAGCGGCAGAGGCGCAACCTGATCAGGATCAAAACCGCCGGAAAAACCGGCATCATATTCGAGCCATTCCGCAATATCTGCTGGACTCATTGTGTGGCGCACAGGCCGATCAGACATTTCCATGGCGAATTATATCAAAGTGATATCACAGCTCCTAATTGCCGTCGTGCGCACGGCAGGTATAATGAGGCATGGATTTTGAAATCAAACTGCACAATCAGAGACTGCGCGGGATAGTCGGGAATGAACATGCAACTGATGCTGTCATTCTTGCACATGGCTTTTCGGGAAACATGCACGGTCCCGACGGTATTTTTGATCTGCTCTCGGAGTCACTTCAGAAAGAAGACTTTGCAGTCATCCGGTTTGCATTCAGAGGAACCGAGCCCAGCGACGGTGAGCAGAAGGATACTAGCCTGCACACAGAGACCGAAGACCTTAAAGCAGTTATCGACTGGGCCGAAAACAAACGGGGTTACAGCAGAATCGCTGTCCTCGGTGAAAGCTTTGCAGGAGGCGTTGTTGCAAATGCATACCGCGACATCGTTGATGCAGTAGTCTTCTGGTATCCCCTGTTTGACTTTAAGGATTGCAGCTTTCGCGAGTTTCTCAACGACTTCAATCTCGACCAGATTGAAAAGAACGGTGCAATCACGATCGACGGCTTTGCCGTGGGCAGACAGATGTATGAGGATATCAGTACAACCGTTCTGTACGACAGGCTGACGGACATCAAGGCACCGGCACTGTTTCTGCACGGCGATGCCGATACGGATGTACCTGTACAGCAATCAGAAAAAGGATACGACCGGGCCGGCGGTATCAAGGAGCTGGGCATACTTGAAGGGGCTGATCACTGCTTCCGGTTTGAACAGGATGCGGCAGTTGAGCTGACAACAGAGTTCCTCATCACCACACTCAAGGAAGCCTGAACGTTGGTTGCAGACCCATAGTAATGATATAATGGTTATATGGAACCAGCAAATCATACGCTACCAAAGCTGATAACACAGCTGCTTAATACCTCAACAGGACCTGCGGAGGACAGGCAGCGGGAGATTCATTCGAGAGTGACAGAACTGATCGGACAGGGGTACTCTATCCGTCCACAGGGAGATCGCACTGCCAGCATACTGATTGATCCCGTTACTGCCTCAGGGCCGATCCCCGAGGTCGAAGCACTGATTACAAAAACTGCGGGATGAATTGCGGATACCCCTTGGTATTCTCATGGGTGCCCTGTTACAAAGCGGTAATATTGTTTCAGTAGAAATCCCTGCAAGCAATGTCACTGCAGAGCAGATGCCTGAACAAAGCCATACCCGGGATAGTATTGAGGCACTGTTAATGAGATATGTGAGTGGAATAATTATTGATGACTACAGTCATTTTGCCAGACCATCCTGTAACAATGACTGGACAGAAGGTAATAAGCCAGTGCTTCTGGAAGACGAGGAGGCCGATTCGACACAGGAATTTGATCGTTATGCAACACAACCCTCAGAGACATCGTCACTGCTGAGAATCATCGCACAGGACGACACGCTTCCGTTAGACAGTAGTCCCCACTACCCCGACAGCGATTAGGCTTTCGCAAGACCTGCCAGATATACTCCAAGCTTTTCAGCGAGGTTGCTGCCGTCTGTATAGACAAGCACCGTCTTTGTAATTGCTGCAATCACCCCGCTTGGTTTAGCATCCTCGCGCACAACAGCAACGACCGGAATACCGATACTGTCGGCCCAGCCAAGCTCGATACCCATGCCGGTAGAAGGGTAACTGACTTCAGCAATCACCAGATCAAAGCTGCGCATCTCGCTGCGTGAGTCATACTGTTCTGAGGAATGTTCATGCGGAAACACCACTTCATGCTCTTTGCTCCATGCTGCATCATGCAGAGGACGGTAAAGCTCGTTCTTAAAATCAAATCCTGAGGAATGTGCAACATATATTTTCATGGGGCAAGGCGTGATGGAATAAACTGTTCAAGATCTTCTATTGTTGAGTACTCAAATACCTCAAAGTAATCATTCCCCCGGATAATCGCAGACAGCAGTTTTTCTCCGGGACGGAACAGACACAGCACCGGGATGTTGCGTGCCTCCGCATAGCAGAGTTCGTAACCTACACCAAGACTGGGTCTGGTTACTTCGGCTACGACAAGATCTGAGCTTTCCAGCCATTCAAGGTCACGTCTGCGGATAAACGAGTCCTTTTTCTCAACTTCACCCTGTTCTGACAAAGAAGCCGAACCGATATGCTCGGTGACAACCTCGGCATGATTCTGCAGAAGAGTGATTATCTTTGCATACAGCTCAGCATCTTCGCGCCCTGCCCTGATTGAACCCGCAAAGTAGATCTTCATATTATTGTTCTAATAGTTTCTTAGTTTCCACCTTGTAGTCCTCAACGTTCGGCTGATCGAATGCATTCACATTCATAAGTTTTGCCAGATACATCATCTCCAGCATTTTAAACTGCAGATACTCACCGACATGGTACGGGCTGACCCGTGGAAGATGAACCTCAGCAAACGGAAGACTTCCTGCCTTGTATGATGCGGCAACGCCACCGTAAATAGCATCCATCACGTCGGCAAAGGACTTGCCAGCTATCCCGTCCACCAGCGGAAACATGGGTTCTGCAGGTATCCTCACAAGGTCCTTTGATTCAGGCGCGTACACAAGCGTGGTAAATTTATCGTCAGGTCCACCGTAAAACAGCTGCGCCATCGAGTGCAGGTCAGTTGAACCAATCGCCACTATCGGTGTGATTCCGGTACGGACCTCGTTGCCATCCAGATCAAACTGCTTGCCGACACTTTCGCCCATCAGCTGCCGGTACCACTTGCCTACCGCTTCAAACTCGGGATTAAAGAAAAAGCTGTTTGAGATAGATCTGCCGGCTTTCAGATGCAGATACGTCAGCGCAGCCGAAGCAAGCGCCGGATTTTGTGCAATGTCTGATCCCAGTGCGCGATTGCGCATTGCCAGCGCTCCGTCGCGCAGATCCTCGGTAAAGATTCCTGCCAGCATTAGCGGAAACAGCCCTACGGCAGACAGGACCGAGTAGCGTCCGCCCACCTTGTCAGGTATCGGCAGCAGTTGCATGCCCAGCTTCTTCCCATGGTTCCAGAACTTTGAGTCCTTGCCGGTTGTAAGCACAACCCGGTCCTTCACCTCTTTACCAAACTTTGCAGTCAGCTCAGCCATCACGGCCTCAAGCGCGGCGATTGTTTCTGTTGTTCCCCCTGATTTACTGATAGCATTTACAACTATCTGTTCGGGAGCCTCGATCTCTTCCGCGATAATGCTGCGCAGCAGCTCAAATCTTTTTGACGACGTTGTATCCAGAAAAAACATCTTTGGTGCGGCTTCGGCACGCATGTTGTATTCCTTACCGCGCAACGCTTCGTATACTGCCATCGTTCCCAGGTTTGACCCGCCGATTCCTATCACAACGATCCAGCGCAGATCCTCACTGACAAGGGCATCAACAGCCACTCCGATTGTGCTCATCAGGTCATCATCCGCAGGGAGCACAACGGATGCCTCATCAGCACCGTAGTCACCTGTCTTTGCAACGTCGGCAATATGATCAATGTAGGGTCTGATCCGGTCGGCCTCGGACTGCATGTCACTCTGGCCGAATCCGGCAGCATCATAACTGAATGTTAGTTTGTCACTGCTCATTTAGTGCGGGTAAGAGATACCCTACTGTATATGATAGAGCGGCTGTTTGCCAAGATGCTCATGCCGCAGCAGTGTATGCCCACACCAGCACCCTGCACGAGCGACACCCTGCGGCAATCAGTGTATCGCAGCACTCACGGGCGGTTGCACCGGTCGTATAGACATCGTCAACCACAATGATATCCATGCCCCGGACATCGCGGTTTACAGCAAACGCACCCGTCAGATTGACTGACCTGGCGGCGGCATCAAGCTCTGCCTGCGGTGGTGTGTGCCTGTTGCGCACAAGCGCTTCGCGATACCTGGCGGCATCTATCTGACGTGCTATAACACCGGCCTGATTAAAACCGCGCCACTTCAGCCGCTTCGCTGACAGCGGCACCGGTACCAGCAGATCATACTGCCAGCCCCTGTCGTCAAGCGCCAGATGCATCATCTGAGCCATCTCTGCGCACAGTGTATGATACAGTCCAAACTTGATCTGATGCACATAACGCTGCACGCCAGGTCCATATCCTACTGCAGCGCAGACCGTATCGTACAGATCTTCGGGCAGTTCCGCGCGCGGCAACTTGCGTCTGCAGGCCTGACAAAGGTTGCTCCCCTGTGAGGAGCACAGTGCGCACGCCTGAGGAAAAAGTATGTCCAGCAGATACGCCAGCATGGATTTTGTTGTTCATTTTGTATACATACCTTATACAAAACACCCGGTAAAATTATCCTTAATTCTCCACAATCTGATACCCTGCCTGATACTTTCCGTAACATTGCCGGTGCGCTAGAATGACTGCATGCATTCCACCTACAGAGCAGATATACCGGCCATCACCGTCCACCAGATGCGAGAGCTTGACCGCCTGACCACGAAGACGGGAATCGATCCGATGCTGATGCTCGAAAACGCCGGGGCACTGACCGCATCTGTCGCAAAAGAACTTGCCGGCGGAGCAGCAGGTAAAAAAAATTACTGTACTGGCAGGCAAGGGAGGCAACGGCGGCAGCGCACTCGCTGCTGCACGGCACCTGCACAACAGCGGTGCTGATATCAGTCTTGTTCTGAGCGCACCGGCACAGGAGTTAACCATAGCTTCTGCACGGCAGCTTGATATCCTGCAGCGTATCGGACTGACAGCGGATGTAACAGACAGTGTGACCGATTCGGACATCATTATTGACGGTCTGATCGGATACTCGCTGCAGGGGGATGTCAGAGGCCGCAGCCTGGCGCTCATCGAAAGCGCCAACTCTTCCGATGCACTTATGATCAGCTGTGATATCCCTTCTGGTCTTGACCCGGACACCGGCACGGTAAAAGGGACAGCAATTGAATCCGATGCTACAGTCACTGTCGCCCTCCCTTACCATGGGCTGTTTACCGCAAAAGCACGCGAGTACACAGGCAGGATATTTGTGGCAGACGTAAGCGTACCACAATCCGTCTGGCGGCAGATGCATATTTCTGTACAGGACCTGTTTTCACTCTCCTCTGTTGTTGAAGTTTTATGAACAGTTTTTAGTAGCTGTTCAAGTTTTCTGTACAGATTTTGTAGCTGCGGGTTTTTTCTGCTACAATTTCATCTCTTGATCGTATAAGAAATGCTTTGACCCGGTTCGTCACCGGCGAGCAGGATGAAGAATCCTCTACCCTGTTGTATGTCAGAGGAGGTAGAACATTCCGGGTAAGCCCGTTACTGCTGAAAGAGTCCTGCCCGGGCAGGTAATGATAGGGTGGTACCTCCTTTTACCGAAGGACCCTATCCGCAATCGCAGCTGTATAGCGGTTGACGGATAGGGTTTTTGTTTTTTCAGGATGATCATCGACGAAAACACACAGGTTATGTTGCGCCTGCATACCCAGGCCAACAACCGCGGCCTCAGGATTTATAATCCCTACTTTGACTGGACCGCGACCAATGCAGTCTATCTGCTTGCGCATAATCCTGATCCTGCACCTCTGCTGCAGGGAATACGCAATCTTAATATTGCAGGCGCAATCGCTGCAGGCTTTGAGCGTAATGAAGCATTCCCTGCTCTGCTGGATGATCTTACCCCCGAAGCACGCGAGGTGGGCAGGGTTGGTATCGTTATCAACCGTGACGGAAAACTCACCGGACATTATCAGGGCGGGAAAGGTCTGTATGACTCAATTGTCACTGTAAACGGACCGTTCAGGGATAAGACTGTCACCATCCTGGGTGCCGGTGCAGTTGCAACCGGTCTCCTGCTTGAGATGCAGACGTCAAATGACATACCCGGATCGGTCACGATCATCAACCGCGACACATCAAAAGCAGAGGCGCTTGCCGGACGGTTTGCCTTTGTTAAAAACACAGCACCGTTTACGACACTCTCATCTCAGCAGGGCGACGTGTTTATTGACACAACCGACATTGGTTCTCCCTGGAACAAAGGTGAAGACCACGTCTATACACCCGAATTTGTTAAGCAGTTCAGTTTTATCGGAGATGTGACATTTGTACCGGTCGAACCGCAACTCATCAAAGCAGCACAGGAGGCCGGAGTGCCCTACGCCCCCGGTCACCGCATGTTTATGTACCAGGCAAAAGTCTGCCTCGAACGCATACTGGATCATACGCCGGAGCTGACGGTGTTTGAGGGACTGATGCTGAAAGATTTTGAAGTTAACTGGAGCTGATGCCGCAACTGTTTTACACGGGCGTAAAAGGGATAGTGCATAAAGATGGCAGACTGCTGCTGCTCAGCTGTCCTGATCAGCTTGGCAGGTCGTACTGGGATATACCAGGTGGCAGGATCGAGCCAGACGAAGACATTAGTGCAACACTTTTACGCGAGCTTGCAGAGGAGCTTCCCGGACTGACATCAGTACAGCAGGGACCGCTTGTTCACGCAGCCCGGATGGCGAGAATGCTGAACGATGGAAACGGTCTTATGCTTCTGTTTTACCTCGTCAGTGGCGATATCAGTAATAAGCCTGAGCTGTCCGAGGAACACACCGGATACCGCTGGGTCACCAGAGAGCAGGCAGAAACAGTCGGTGACGATCAGACCTATATTGACGAAGGCTACCGGACTGCACTCTTAAACGCTTTTACATTTATTGATTCTCAAAGCTATGCTACCCAAAGGACCATATAACGCACAGGAAACCGAGCCTGCTATTCTTGCATTCTGGATGGAACGCAAGTTCTTTAAGCCTGAGTACCATCCGAAAAAGGGCTGCAGACAGAAGACAAGATGAAACGTGACGGTCGCGAGACGTTCTCGATCGTAAACCCGCCACCAAATGCGTACATGCGTCCACATATCGGCAACGTTTCAGGATACGCTTATCAGGATGTACTCCTCCGCTACCACCGTCTGTTCGGCAAAAAGGTGCTTGGTCAGCCGGGCAAAGACCACGCCGGGATACAAGGCGAAGTCGTTGTCGAAAAGATCTTTATCGAAAACAAGGGTAAGACCAAGCTGGATATGGGCCGCGAAAAGTTTTACAAAGCCAGTTACGCGCACTTCGAAAAGCTGATGCCGATGGTAATGTCTGATGAACAGCGCATCGGTCTCTCAAGCGATTATGACCGCAACCTGTTTACACTTGATCCCAAGGTTGTCGAAACCGTGCTTGGTACATTCATTAAAATGTTTGCTGACAATATGGTGTACAAGGGTGTTCGCATCGTCAACTGGGACCCCGTCGCGCAGACCACTCTTGCTGACATAGACACAGAACGTGTCGAGCGTGAGACCGAACTGGTCTACATCAAGTACCCTGTCAGCAGGCAGCGAGTCTGGTTTCTCTCATTCCGAAGCAAAGAGGTGCTGGAACGTATCCGTTCGGGTAAAAAGACAATTGAAACACGTGCGCTCAATCCTGATGAACCGGACAGATTCTTTGGCGACATCCAGACGGGCGACCTCATCGTCTGTGTTGATAAAACAGACGGTCAGACCCTGTACCGAAAAGTCAGAGAGGTGACTGCGTTTACATCCATGAAGGATGCGTTTGACGGACTGGACCTCAGACAGGTATTTGAACAGGAACCCGGCAGTCTTGATGAAATGCGTGAGCGCTATGCCTCTCTTGCAGACGGGTATGCAGAACGCATTGATAAAAACGGTCTGGTTGCAATCACATTCGCTGAGCTGGGCGATGATGATTTTCTGACTGTTGCCACCACACGCGCCGAGACCATGCTTGGAGACACTGCCATTACGGTCAATCCTGCTGATAAACGCTACAAAGAACTTACCGGCAAGACAGTCGCGCTGCCTCTGGTCGACAGGACGATTCCGGTGATCACATCAGCCCGCGTTGATAAGGAGTTTGGTACCGGAGCCGTCAAACTGACACCCGCACACTCCTACGACGACTATGTGATGATGACAGAATGGAACGAAGAGCATCCTGATGATGCTGTCGGCTATATCAATATCATCAGCAAGGCAGGTACCCTGTCCGGTCCCGTACCCGAGAGGTATTGGGGAATGAAAAGCGAAGACGCACGCGCTGCAGTCATCAGGGATCTTGACCGTATGGGACTGATCGTAAAGCGCGAGCCTCATACTCAAAGCGTTATGATCGGAGAACGTTCCAAAGCCGTCATCGAACAGATCATGTCATCGCAGTGGTTTATTGACGTCGAACGCCTGAAGCAGCCGGCGATCGCAGCTGTAAAAAACGGTGACGTCACAATCCATCCCGAATATATGAACAAGAAGTACCTGCACTGGATGGAAAACCTGCACGACTGGCCGGTGTCGAGATCTCTCTGGTGGGGCTACCGTATTCCGGTCTGGTACAAAGGAGAGCTGAAGGAAGAGATAAACGACGAGGGTCAGGTAATTGAGAGCATTAACGGTACAGCCGTTAAAGGGATCTACGATGCAGTTGAAAAGGGTCTGGCACTGGTTCAGATTGATTCCCCCGGCGAGGGCTGGATTCAGGATGAGGATGTGTTTGACACCTGGTTCAGTTCCGGTCAGTGGCCGTACGCCACCATAAAGGCAAACGGCCTGATGGATACGTTCTACCCAACCGATGTCATGGAGACGGGTTACGACATTCTCGAACTCTGGGTCAGCCGGATGATCATGCTCTCACTCTACACACAGGGTACGGTACCGTTCACAAATGTATACCTGCACGGTCTTGTTAAAGCACCGGACGGTCAGAAGATGAGCAAGTCAAAAAACAATGTCATCGCACCCGAGGAGATCATCAAGGATTACGGAGCGGATTCACTGCGTCTTCTCTATGTCGTCGGTAACAAGCCCGGGTCGAGCTATCCGGTGAGCTACGAAAAGCTTGAGGGGTATAAACGCTTTCTCAACAAAATCTGGAACGCTGCCAAGTTTGTTCTGTTAAACCTGCAGGATGTCGATGGAGCAGCGCTGGAAGACATGGACCGGACAAAGCTTGCTTTCAATGATGACGACCGGACTATGCATGCACATCTGGACGCACTGGTATCGGAAACAAAACGACGAATGGAAGGCTTTCATCTAGGAGTTGCAGCGCAGGAGCTGTATGACTCATTCTGGCACACGTTTGCTGACATCTATATCGAGCAGATAAAGGAACGGCTCTATACAAGGGATAAAGAAGGTAATCCGCTCAACATGGAGGGAGATGATCTGGAGAGCAGACGAGCGGCTCAGTGGTCAGCCTACACTATCCTGAAGACCTACCTGGTTCTGCTGCATCCGTTTATCCCGTTTATCACCGAAACAGTATGGCAGGAGCTGCCCAGGTATAAAGACGATGCGGAAACGATTATGTACGCGAAGTGGCCGGGATCCTGACTGCATTCCCGTGCGGCAGTGTCATGACCAGCGCCGTGCCTGAGATGTACTGCGGCTCTGTCTGCGTTTCATCGTGAGGCTCGTCCGGATCCCGAAACGGTACAAATGCCGGGAACTCAGCCCCGAAGCACTCTGCCAGATGCTGTTGCAGGTCGTACGGCGAGCGCATTGCAGAAACATGCGCATGCGGCAGCAGTATCTGACTCAGCTGCCGGTATTCCTGAGCATCTGTGGTTTCCATCAGAGACATTGCGCTGATCCGGGCATGATACGGATGTATTCCTGCTCCATCATTAAAACTCAGGAGGTCAAGCATTCCGCCTCGCGATACAGTGTTCCGCAGAATGTAATAGAGTCCCTCACCGTCACTTCCGCGTGAGCTGACACCCTTTTTAAAGACTTCCCCTGCCTGTTCCATAGGGATACCTTTTCCATTATCAGCCCAGACCAGCTGGATATGATCACCGGCTGTGCGTGCGGAGAAGATCTGTGCAGTGCCGTATCTGCGTGAGTTTTCGAACAGTTCCAGGCAGTCAATTGCAACATTAGGAGGTATTACCATACCCTCATCATTCGTGCGGTACTCAAAACCTGTATTGAACACCCGTGCCCTGTATTTCAGAAACTCGCCGATCATGGTAACCGGTACCGGTTCACCATCAAAGATTCTGACTGCAAGTTCCACTCCAACGAGAAAGGAATCAGTCTTGCCGGCAATCTCGGTCAGTGCGGATTCTATGCCACTCCCCTTCTCATAATTGTAATCAAGGATCATGGCAGTGCTGTTGAACGGATTTGCAAGATTATACAGCGTGTGACGCAGGGATGAGACCAGTGGATCAGACTCAGTCGAAATCTGTTCCGCAAGCCGGGTTTCTTTACCAAGTATGTATGCACGAAGCCTGAGTACCTCAGAAAGAATCTGAGCTCCTTTTACCCCCGCGAAACCTTCAGAAAGCTTGCCTATTACTTCGTCCACATAAATCTCGTAAAGTGAAGAGCCGAATGACTCATTCTGCATATCGCCTGCAAACTGTAGAGGTAACGGATCGGAAAAACTGTAGGTTTGCATCTCCGACGTGTGCCCGCGAAACCGCAGGTAAGGCCTGCCTGTCTCGATATCGGTCACCACTTCTGAGCCGACGTTCCAGACACGGTCATCTATAAACTGATGCGTCCTGACGGGCACACCCGATGTTTCAAACGACCGGTTATTGTGTGTGAATTTGCCTGTTTCCATATATAGACATTATATCACAGATCGTATTCTCACTCCACCGGCAGGGCTATGGTTACCTCTGTTCCATGTGTGCTGGAAGGCTCATACCCCTTGGATACCGGAACGTATGTGCTCATAGTGTACACCGTCCTCGGGTCTGACACGGGTTGTGACTTGTGCCGGGACGAGATCCGCAGGATACCGCCGTGATCAAGCGCGTACTGACGTAAAAATGCCAGCCCGCTGCCCGTACCTGTTTTTCTGCGGGTATAGCCTGCCTGCACATTAGCCGGGATCTGTTCCGGCAGCATACCGTCGCCGTTATCTGTGATACTGTATGTTTTGTATCTGTATTCAGAGCCTGGCCTGTCTAATCCATCGGTAGAGACTGCCAGCTCACCCTGGGTCACAACGATCGATCTCGCATTCCAGTAGGACGCATTGATTACACACTCAAACAGATGAAACGCCAGCTCACTGTCCAGATCACCGGCAAGCTCAACCGGGCGACCATCCGGACCGGTTACAGGCAGATGCAGCGGATCGATGGAACTGAGCAGAAACTCCATTTCGTAAGCTTCAACGGGTCTGGCTTCGGCTGCCGCATGCGTCAGTCGCATTAGCGCACCGATATAATTGATACTGTGCATCATCAGATAGTCGTCTCCTTCTTCAGTCAGACCTTTCTCCATCATCCGCAGAAACGGCCCCGTCTTATTCAGAGCGCCGTTAAGCGCATGTAATACTACCGGCTGATTTGGAACCCGGGACAGTGTATCGTCAGAGATAAACGGTTCTGCAGCGGATACGCGTTGTGAGATCCTTTCAATCTCCTGTGACGTAAGTAGTGACTGAACACGGGCTCCAGTTGAGGCACAGACAAGGTGTCCAGTCTGCAGATCGTGAGTGATCAGGCCGCGAAACAGCTCGGACTGAGGATGTAATTCAGACATTGTAATCAGGTTAAAAACGACCCGATTATATACCAGATATTGACAAATCCCGAACAAAAGCGAAAATTTCCGCTGCAAAGGCGGGCTGATTGCGTTCGCCACGGTGTATCTGCGGGGCGAGATACGGCGAGTCAGTCTCTATCAGAACACGGCGCTGATACAGATCTGCTGCCGACTCGATCCGGCTGCCGAGATAACGGTCTACAGCCTCACGCAGATTCTGTGCTGAAGGATAGGTGATAATGCCGTTGATACCTATGTAGTAACCATGTTCCATGATAGCTGCAAGCTCCTCATACGTCCCGGTAAAGCTGTGAAATACAGCCGTTACGTCAAACCGGTTTACAACTGCGAGTGTTTCAGCCAGAGCATCCCTGGTGTGCAGGGTAAGCGGAAGATTATGCAGCTGAGCCAGTTCACACTGCATATACAGCAGCTCCTCCTGGCGGTTACGGATTGCGCGGATCTCGTCATCGGGGAGGTTGTTTTTACGCGGCCAGTAAAGGTCCATACCGCATTCGCCGATCATGACGAGGTTTCCCTTTAATGCCTCATCAAGACGGTCTCTGCACTGATCAAGCCACCCCGACCCGACCTCTTCATGCATCTTTGAACCGGGTATTGTGATCTCGGGGTGAAACCCTGCCGTCGGGCTGACAGCGCGGCCTTTAAACAGATGCTGCATGGCGACCGCATCGCCGCCGCCTGTTGCAACGTTGATAACAGATGTAACTCCTGCAGCAGCTGCTGCTGCAAGCGTCTCATCAAGGCGGTCAGAAAACCAGGGATCAGTAAGGTGACAGTGAGAATCAAACAGGGTTCCGGCTTCAATCAGCGATGCAAACAGGTTCATACACGTTCTTTAAGAACAGTATCCCGGTCAAGCTTGGCAAACAGTATCTCCACCGGTGCCCCGATGCTGAAGCTGTTATGTATGGTAACACCCCAGTAATCAGTATCCACTTCCGGAGCAAGGGCATCCAGACCGAGCATCCTGCGCAGACGTTCTGACGCATCTGGCATTACAGGAGCGATGAGAACAGAGATATTGGCAAGCAGATTTAAGAGGTTCAGCATGATACGTGCAGCCTCATCTTTATCCTCCTTGATTACGCGCCAGACAGCTGCCTGTTCGAAATACTGATTACCGGTTCTGGACAACTGCATAATCAGCTCAATCCCCCTGACAAAGTTGCCATGCTCAAAGGCGCTGGCAACAGAGTCAAATGCAGTATGCAGGGCCGCCATCACATCGTCATCGCAGGTAAATCCATCTCTGGTGATGCTTTCGAACCGTGTGGCAAAAAATGTGAGCGAACGGTTTGCCAGGTTTCCGAGATTGGCTACGAGTTCATTGTTAATTGTGTCGGCAAATCCCTCCCAGGTGAAGTTTGCCTCCTTGTGCTCGGGCAGATTGGAAGCAATGTAAAACCGTAACGGGTCGACTCCGTACTTTTCTGCCATCGCTTTTGAGTCTATTGTCCAGCCTCTGCTTTTACTGAATTTTTTACCTTCGTAATTCATAAACTTGTTGACCAGAACCTGGTCCGGCAGATGATACCCGCGACCAGACCCCATCAGCTGAGCCGGCCACATAAGTGTATGAAAGACCAGATTATCCTGACCCATAAAGTAGTAGTGCATGGCATCGGGGTTATGCCACCACTGCTGCCAGTCTGTAGACTGCCCTTGTGTGCGGCTGAAAATGATCCCGTCGTGCTCCTCTGTCGTAGCAGACCACTCCTGGGGAGCTGACAGATAGCCGATCACTGCCTCAAACCAGACGTATAACTTCTTGCCTTCATAGGATGCAAGTTGTTTGTCAGGATCAAGCTTTTGTATTTCCTCGACAGGCAGTTCGATTGCCCAGTCCATATCCCTTGTTATTGCACGTTTACGCAGCCCCTCATTCAGCCAGCCCTGTGACTCGCTGTGGACCCAGTGCCGCCAGATATCCTCATGAGCTGCGATATACTTACTGAGCTGTGGTGTCAGCTGTTCAAAATCAAGGAAGTAATGCTCGGTGTCACGAAGCTCAACGGGTGACCCTGTCAGTTTGCTGTGCGGGTCAACCAGTTCTCCATCCTCAATCCAGCGTCCGCAGTTTTCGCACTGGTCGCTGCGCTGCCCTTCGGTTTTACAGTATGGGCAGGTGCCTTCGACATAGCGGTCAGGCAGAAACTGATCATCCTGTTGAGCATAATACTGTTTCATCATCCCTTTAACGATGTATCCGTTACTCAACAGATCGAGAAACAATTCCTGTGTGACGCGTTTATGCGTCTCTGTCATCGTTGTGGTGTAGAGGTTATAGCTGAGGCCAAGCTGTTTAAAAAGAGCAATATCGTTTTTATGATACTGGTCAACAATTTCTGACGGTGATACTCCACGCTTGTCAGCCTCTACTGTTATCGGAGTACCGTGCGTATCAGAGCCGGATACCATAAGCACATCGTTCCCGCGCAGGCGGTGGTAGCGGGCCATCATATCGGCGGGCAGAAGATAGCCGCTTAAGTGCCCGACGTGTATGTCGCCGTTAACGTAAGGCCATGCAACTGCGATGAGTATGTGTTTATGCATTGTCTGTCCGGGTTTCTGTTCGTACTCTGTTTCCTGATGAAAATGCGTATTCGACTGCGATCACAAGCACCAGGATTGCGAGCGCATTATACCAGAGCAATCCTCCGATAAACTTCAGCAGCAGGAGCCCTACAAGAAACAGGTAGAGTAATACTCCTCTACGAACAGCATAACGCATATCAGGTTTTTCGTAAAACCGTTTGACGAACAGCTTATCAAGCACCATGTGCACTCCTGCGACGATGCAGATCACGCCTCCGCCAAGCATCAGAAGCATGACAGAAAGATTCTTCTCGTCAATCAGTGTCCAGATCTGTCCAAGACGAACTGAGTCATCAATGAATGCCGAAAACTCCTCATTTGTTGTGATTGAGTAGCGTTCCAGTACACCATCCACCTGCTGTAAATCCCAAGGAGACTGTGTGTTAACCACATACAGCAGCAGGAGTAGGAAGATAATACCCGCCAGAATCATTGTGCCTGCTCGCTTCATGTTTATCTGCTATTGCTGAAACAGTCTAGCATGAAACGAGAAGAACTGACCCTGATCACCTGCACAATGAGCTGCATTGGCAAGGAATCCGGCGTTCTCATAGGGTTCACGCACGATATCTCTGAATACATATCTGAAACCTCCGTTACGCGCGCCATACTCCAAGAGTGGCAGCTGTGTCTGCATGTACTCTCTGCAGCGTGCACATTCATAATTGGCAAACACAACCGCAGTGATTGCCCCCTGCCCGACAAACGGTCCAGTTTCAAGCGGATACTCCCTCAGCAGTGCAGCCTGACGCAAACGTTCACGATCAGGTGCCGTTATTTCACGTACTTTTATCCGGGCATCCTCGGCGCTGAGGCCACCACCGGACGGGGATGTATACAGCGTAAGCAATGATGTTTCAAGGCGATCGAGGTCAGTCGAAAGACCAGACAGAACATACGCCTGCAGATCTTCCAGCTCTGTAAATTCCTCCTCAAGAAGTGCACTCATTCTGGATGTCGTCAGTCCTCCGGGTACGAGAAATCCGGTAAGCCGGTCGTTGCCAGTTCCGAAGAATACCGTCGGGATTTCTTCAATGCCGATGGTCTGAGCCTGTGACTGAAACTGAGTGATCTGTTCAGAAAACTTCCTGTCTTCCAGGCATTCAGTAAACTGTGCAGTATCCAGTTCAAGATCGGCTGCAATTGTAAGAACGCAGTCGCGGCTGAAACGTTCATCAGCAGAACAGGTATATCCCCTGCTGTAGTAACCTCCAAACCAGAGCAGAGCAAGTACGGTAACCGTGATTATCAGTGTGAGCAGGAACAGAATAACCAGAGCGTAACGTTTAGAATCCGTATTGAGGAGAAATCTGTATCTGCCGAGCTGTATCATCGGTCTGTTCATGTCCCGCTGAAGGGGTCGGTCGTGTCTGCCGGTGTATCAGTCTGAAACGTAAACGGGTCGTTAAAGATATCATCTCCGCCTGCCGGTGTCGGGGTAGGTACAAAGTCCTGATCAAGCTGCTCGTCCCTGATAATAAGTCCGTTACGCAGTATCCTGACGGACTCCAGCACATCCGTGCCCAGGTCGGAACGTATATCCAGATTGGTTATGCGTTTCTCAAACTCGGCATTGGCACCTGACAGGGACTGATAGAATTCAAATCCGATGATACCGAACATTGTGACAATGGCTACAGCGATCAGAGTTATCCAGGACTTACTCATCAGAACGAATTCCAGTAATAATAAGTACCATTTACAGTCATCTCAAACAGTTTCTCCTGACCTTCGACCTGATCTTTGGACTCGGAAAGTGTAATATCCTCCATCCTGATCGGAATCGGCAGGCCTTCGACACCGCCAAGCATCAGCTGCTGGTTGGGTACAGGACAGACTGTCGTAAAGTCCATGGCCACCTCGGTGATATTGAGATGAATAAACAGGTCTTCATCCTCTGTAATGCCATCAGGATTAAAGTGCACCTGCGACAGAACACATCCGTACTGGTCAGCCATCTCTGCAAGATTAGCCGTAACCAGCTCATCGTTTCTGCCCTGCGGAATCAGTTCATTGAGTGAATCAATCTCATCTTCATACTGGGACTCCTGAAGTGCCAGCTGCTTGAGAGCATTCTCCTTGGTCGTCAGCTGCTCAAGGTATTCCCGTTTCTGCTGATTCTGCTCATTCTGATCAGTGATCGACAGAAACGCGGGACGGACTGCGAGAAAGAACATCAACACCAGCATAAAAAATGTCACCAGTACAACGGTATAAGTTTTTCCCTGTGTTGTTGCCAGAATTTTTCTGACTGTGCCCTGTCTTTGTGCCATTACGGTATAACTGCTGGTGTATCGGTAGGCACATCGGTGCCTGAAAACGGATCAAGAAACGGGACGTCTGTCACTGTCGGCGTCACACCCGGTATCTCAGTCGTGTCATTCGCAGACGGGAGCACCTTGGTTGTCAGTGCTGAAAACTGTGCGCTAAAGGCGAATGTGGCAGCAATTATTGAGCCTTCACCTTCGATCGAATCGAGCTCCTGCCTGGTAAAGCTGGTGGAATTTTTAAACCCGCTTTCCATATCCGCGATCTCAGCGACCTCTGCGGAGCCGCTGATGAACAGGCCCGAGCGTTTTGAGATCTGAACAATCAGTTCAGATGAGGTAGTCGGGAGGTAACCCACAATTTCGGCGAATACACTGGAGAATTCCGTACTTGTCTCCCACAGGTCACGATATGCATCCGTTTTGGACTGTGTCGACAGATAACGGAGCTCGGCCTGCTGGAAGGTTTTAACTATAGCCTCTTTTGTTTCAATCTGCTCGTTGAGATTGTTACTTTGAACATCAACAACGATACGGATCGCAAATGCGACAACAACGACCAGCTCTACGATAATGACAACGACGCGTGCTGAGCCTACCACCCAGTCGTATACACGCGTCCACATCGTCGGAGGTTCGATTTGCGGCCTTAACAGATTAAAGCCTTGCTTTGACATGGACAGTTTGTAGCTACTGGTACTACTTTACCACACACACTGTGTCGCTGGAATGAGGGAATTTTTCTGCAAAAACACAATTAATTTGTATTTAAGAACAATGTTTTAGAGTAGGTACATTGTTATTCTAAAACCATGAAGAAAATGCTTGTTGCGGTTATTTTGTTTGTACTGACAGGTGGTCTGTATATTCATGCGGTCATTGCAGAACAGTATCCGGTTATCATTGAGAATACTGATGACTACGCGGATGCAATCAGTCCTGCTCTTGAGCGGATGCTCAAAACCGAGATCGCGCATAACTGGACAAAAGAGCGGCACCCGCAGAATCTCTTTGTGATTGGTGACGTCAGGATTGAGGACGGCTGGGGGATCGTCAGCCTGTTTCCCAAGGCTCTTGAGACAGAGAGTATGCTGGCTGCACAGCATTACAGCAGTTTTCAGAGCGAAAACGGGATGAACGCACTCTTCCTGGAGGATCCGTTACTGGTTGCTCTCGAAGGCAACACTTCTGCTGGTATGATCATACGCAGTCTTCCGGCTGAAGAGCAATCCAGCTTAACGACATACTTCACGCCTGAATATTCTTCCGCAGGCGATTTGAGTCAGGTGTATCTGGGATACAAGTTTCCGTTTGACAGGTCAGTCGGCTTTAATATCTGGAGACATCCGCATGGCTGGCACAACGATGCCAGCGGTAACAAAGCACTCGATTTTGGCGGTGGTGACATAACTACAGACACATACGTACTGTCAGCTGCACCAGGAATGGTAACGTCCATCTGTAAAAACACAGACGGCCGGCAGGCTTTCATGTACATTCAGACAGAAGATCCTGATAATCCCGGCACGTTGCTTAAAGGAGAGACGCTGCTGTATCTGCATTTTGACAAGGATTCTATTCCTGCAGAAATTAAGCAGAACGCCTGGGTCGAGCGCGGACAGATCCTGGGAAGACTTGTGGAGGGCGGTGATGAGCTTAACAGCAGCTGCCCCCAGTATGGCGTCGGCAGGCACAGTCATATAACCTTCCCGAATAAGCCTTTCGTCATCGACAGTCATACGATGACGACATATGACGATGGCAGTTTGAAAATTCTCAAAGATTCTCAGGAGTTACACTGGACGAAGGATACAGTATTCAACAGCACTCAGGACACCGAAGGAGCCTGTGACCTGGTCGATGGAATGATCTGGCATGTTTACAAAGACTGCTTTCTCTCCGGACACAACGTTGTGAACAGCCATGTATGGATAGGATCAGGCTCAATGTTAACACTCGAACCATACTCCACGTTAGACATTGATTTCAGCAGCAGCTACCTGAAGGTGTCTCCTGAAGGTGGAATTACTTTAAAATCACAATCAAAACTATACTGACAATGAAAAAACCAGTTCTATTTGCATGTGTTCTCATCGCGACGCTTGCAGTGATTGCATCCACTCTAATTATTGCAGCATCTCAACGGGTGCTGCCGGACTCTGAATCGTCAACAGTCGATGATGTGGAGATGCTTCAGGATGATACCGGTAACATATCAGCTGGCAGCAGAAACACGTACAGTTCTCCGAAAGACCTGTATATGAAACCATTTTCATTAACATATCCTGATGGCTGGAGTGTGAACGACAGTATTCTCGATGAGCGTCTATTGACCTTTAATCTGGACATCACTCGTGATGATTACGGCATCTCGATTACACAGGAGGGTGGTGATGCAGGCATTTGTGACTACGGGTATTCTGCAGCTAATGAAGAACTGACAAACAGGATACCTTTAAAGGACTCGGTATTTACAGAGATTAATGGCACATCCTTTGTGTTCAGGATCCATGAACCTGACAATCATGGCCGGCGGCTGTTATGTCTGAAACACAGCGGTGAGGAACAGTTTGCGGACTATCTGAGTGCAATCGGTTTTATTTCTGTCAAATACCCCCGGGAGTATGATCCTCAGATCGTCGATGAGCTACATTCGATACTATCCTCAATCGCTATCGATACCTCACCATCCACCTTAAGCTTTACATCAGGCTTTGCACAGGAGTTTACATTCAATTACCCGGCAGCATGGCAGGTCAAAGAAAACTTTGACTCAGAGAAAAGCACCATCCACATCGATGGAGGATTCACTACGCAGTTTACTCTTCGCCGCTCATCAATACAGGAATGGCTTCAGTGCAGTGTTGCAGCCGAACATCATTCAACAGGTGACGTAGCCCGAATCCGTGACGGTGAGCAGTATATATACACACACCGGAGAAATCTGGTAAAGCAGAAACTTGTATCCGAGCATGACGTCAGCACCCTCGGAAACGGGGATCTCTACAGCAACTGGGAACTCCGCGAGGGCATGTACTATTCGACCTGCCTTCTGAATAGTTTCACTGTTCTTGCCAGAGAGGAAGACGATGTCTATCTGCTGCTGGAAAACCCTGTTGTCGCTTCCAGCACAAAAGAATCTGATCTGTCTCGATTTGAAGAAATCTTCGCGGGACTCATCACTAACTAACCGGCAACCTGCCCGTACAGTGCCCTGAACACAAACGTGTTCCAGTATGTGATGTTTTGATGGCCATAGCGGGGATCATCAGTTTTATCCAGGCCGTTTGCGACTGAGAGTTTTTCGTCCCAGCGGCCGGTGTCTTTATAACTGCGGGCGCAGTTACTCATCCATTTCCAGGCGATACGGTCGGCGTCATCATCGAATCCGTACTTTCGCAGTCCCTGTACAGTCACCCAGTGCAGAGGCGGCCACCCGTTCGGGTATGACCACTGCGCCTGCGGGTCAGCCAGCCGTTCCTCTGTAGCGGCCAGGCCGCCGCCCCGTTCAAAAACAGACAGCTGTTTCACTGCTGCAACCGCCTGTTGCTCACTTGCAAGTCCAGTCCAAAGCGGAAAGTATGCTGCAAGTGTCATGCCACTCATTTTCTTGCGGGTAACCATGTTGTAGTCATAGTAGAAGCCTTCCTCAGTGCTCCAGAAATAGTCATCAAATACGTGTTTACGGTCTTCGGCGCGTCCTGCCCAGATATCGGCTTCATAGTCTGCCGACAGAGTTCTGGCAAACGCTGTCAGGTTGCATTCCATTCCATAGAGAATGGCATTGAGATCAACGGGCAGAATGACATCGGTCTTCTGTTGAAACCTTGACGTGTTATCCCAGCCCGACTCCTGCTCAGCACCGTACCACGTCCCCCAGGTCTCGTTATGTGGTTCACTGTAGTCATGATAGAAACTCATCCCGCTATCCTTGTGATAGTGGCCTGACTCAACTGATGTCCAGATATTGAGATACTCTTTTACCATGTACGGATATACAGTTTTCAGCCAGTTCAGGTCCTCTGTCTTGCGGTATATCTCTGCAACTGCCTCACTGAACAGAGGCGGCTGACTGCGTGTGGTATACGAATGCGAGCTGTTAGGGATATAACCGTACCGGTCCAGCAGGACGTTCATATTGGCAATCATATCCAGTGCTGTCTGCAGGCCCTCATCACCGAGCTCCAGCAGTCCCAGGATGATAAAGTAACTGTCCCAGTAAAACTGCTCGGCAAAAAACTCATCCGATGCAGGGATAAACGCTCCTGGCAGATCGTCTGCCTTGCGCTTATAGTTACTGATGCCGGAGATTGCCTTCACCGCATATGCTATCGTCTCATCGCTGAGAATTTTCTGTCTGTAATTCATCGGGAACCTAAACTTAGCTGCAGACTATATGATTTTGTCAGGAAAGGTCAATATCTCTGACGCAGGTGCGTGTGATACGATAAGGCATTGTTAAACTTCTGAAAATGGAAGTATTTGATCTTGTTGACAGCGAGGGTAATATCATCGGTGAAACGACACGCGACGAGGCTCACAGCGACCCGTCACTGATTCATCCGGTTGTACACTCATGGATCTTTAACCGCAAGGGTCAGGTGCTGCTGCAGCAGCGTTCCTTACAGAAAAAGATCCACCCGGGCATGTGGGATATGTCCGTCGGTGGACATCTGAGCAAAGGTGATACAGCGAAAGACGGTCTCCGACGGGAGCTTGCGGAGGAACTGAACATCACAGACTACTCAGCAGAACTGATACGGACGTATGTCCGCGGCAAGGAGTACGAGACCGAGTTCATCTACCTGTATCATGTCAGCCTCGTTGATGACAATCAGCAGTTTACGATGCAGACCGAAGAGGTTGAACAGGTCAGATGGTTTGATCTTGCAGAGGTGTATGTTGCTCTACGTGACAGCACAATGGAGCTGACGCCGTCGATTGCCGAACAGCTGCCGCAGGTTATGCAGTATCTGATTGCAAAGGCTGTCAGCTGAAGGCAAATCTGCTCAGCTGTTTCCCGGCGATCTTCATCATGAGCGGCACCATCAGATCACGCGAGTCCCAGTCAAGCTCGACAACAGCATCGATCATGCCTTCGCTGCGTCGCTGATCGATCATGCCGATTATTGACTCCGCTGCCTGCAAACGTTTTCTGATATTCTCCGGAGATTCGGTACCGCGCTGGTTGAGATTGTGTTCAAGGTACTGGCGATTTCGCGTGGTCAGGGCAACTACAAGTGCGTTACCTCCAAAGATTCTGCGAAACTCGGGCAGCTGATGTTCAACATTCGGCTCAATCAGATTAAGCCTGCCCTCCCCTGCCCGCAGGTCTTCTGCCATATAACCGTACCAGTGTCCTTCGGGACCGAACGGCTGGTGCTGCATGACAATATCACCTGTTCCAACAAGCCGGGAAAATTCGTGAACGGGCATGCCTGCGCGCGTATCAGTCTCTCCTTCGCGCGGAGGCCTGGTTGTAACCTTGGGTGTCACCCTGACTGTGTCGCCGTAGGTACTCATCAGTGCATCAAATGTCGTGCTTTTGCCGATCCCTGCCGGTCCGACGACCGCCATGTATAATCCTTTTTCAATCATAATAGGTTGCTGTGTCAAAAATACTCCTCACGGGAGCACATGCAGTAAACCATATACCGGATCTATACAGCTTGACGCTGCGCCGACATTATCCTGACATCAACCTGACAAAGTATGTACGGTAAACACAGGCGGGATGCAGACACCTCCCCAGGACTCACACATACTCTCCCAACGCATTTACTGGACAGTGGGGATAATCTGTGATATATTGCTCATATGAATCAATTCATGATGAGCTACAAATCAGTGTGTCTTTCACAACCGCAGACAGCGGGACGTGACACCATTGCTGCAACCGTGGCTTATCCTGAGTACGTGTAACGATTCTTCTGGAATACTCTGACGGATAAGCCTCCATACGGAGGCTTTTTTTTCCCCCAAACTGCCTGATGGAGGTTTACCTGTCCGGGCTGCTGCACGCGGCCGCTGCATGCAAATGTTACAACCGTGACCCCGGACAGCTCTTGAACAATTACAGAATGTACAAAGGAGTAACAGCCATGTACGGCAAAAAGATTGTGGTAAAACCGCACAGTTTTCACGGGTGCGAGCTGGAGCTAATGATGCGCCCGCCCGCACAAAGCGATATCCCGGCAATAGTTGCAGGTTTGCAGTACGAACCGGTCACCCGTGGCACACTCATGCTCGGGTCACCGGATGAGGCATTTGAGGAGAAATGGCTGGAACGCACCAGTCAGGACAAGGACTCCGTCCACTGGGTGGTTGAGGTCAACGGCGAGTGCATTGCGCTCACGGGCATCAACTTCAAGGGTGGCAAATTTATCGGCACAGGGACTACAGGCAAGATAAACTTTGCACCGCAAAAATACTGGGGCAAGCGCATTGCGACTGTCACTGATATGGTACGCACCTGGTACGGCTGGTACCAGCACGGACTGACCCGTTATACAAGTGAAGTGTTCACTACAAACCCGGGGTCGTGGAAGTCTCTGCTCAAAAGCGGATACTACTTTACAGGCGTACATTCGTGCGCCGTATGGTCACAGGGGACATTCAACTCTGAGTACCTGTTTGAATGGACACGCCCTGACCATGCCGGGGAACGTTCTCTGCAGGAATTTGACCTGCCGTGGATGGATAAGGAAGCATACCGCCGGCACGTCCGCGAACAGCAGGAACGTGCAGCGCTTGTGCTGAAATACGTACCGGACTTTATCGTTCTGTAATCAGTTGGGAGAAAAGACGCCCGCCCGCACGGGCGGGCGTCATCACAGTCAGTTAAATCGGATGCTTTTCCAGCTTTCAAACACAGCCGGGTCATTGCGCTTTGTCACGACAGAACGCTGACCACCAAGCGACATATGAGCCTCTGAGAACCTTCCGTCAATGCTGCATCGTGCGATTGTCATTTCTCGACCCGGTACCTGAAACTTTTCGTATGTTAAGTTTCCGCCTGAACACCAGTGATCAAGCACACCTCCATCAATCACACTTACGTAAAACAGCTGTGAGCCCGCCGCATCCTTTACCTCAAACACAGTTGCTCCGTTGCCGGCTTCACCTGCATCAGGATTAAACGTCTCGGTGTGCCTCCATCCCGGTTGCAGTAAAAAACTTACTCCAAACTCGCTGCTGCTGACACGACTCGATGTCGGCTGTGGAGCCGTAGTCTGCGTAGGAGCTGTTGGCGTCTGTGTCGGTTCTGCCGGAGCACCGGTAGCCGGTGGAGTTGCATCACATGCGATCAGCGTGCAGGCAACCTCGCCATTACTGCAGCCGCAGGTATTGCATCCGTCTGATGCCGGAAAGCCCTCTCCATGTCTGTATGTTTTACCCTCATACGTGCAGGACGCCTGTCCGGGCAGTGGCAGAACTCCCTGATTCTGTATGGAGGCAGACAGTGCGTATCCTCCGATAAAACAGATAAGTAATGTCGAAAGCCAGCAGCCACCAAGTGCTGCGATCTTCCAGAGACGGTTACTGTTCATACAATAGAAAACTGAGAAATAGTGCCCTCAGTATCTCAAAACCTTACAGAGACTTCCAGAAAGGAGAAGACAATGCAGTGCAATTGCCGCAGGTTCTTACAATCCAGCTCGAGATACCGTTCTGCTACAATTCACATATGAAACTTTTACTTATTGAGGACGAGGAGCAGATCGGTCTGCCACTCAAACGCTTCCTTGAAAAACAAGGATTTGCAGTTGATTACTATACGGATGGAGCCGTGGGTCAGAAAGAGGCACAGGTCAACGCCTATGACTGTATCATCCTTGACCTTAATCTGCCCGGTAAGGACGGGCTGGAAGTAGCAGCGAGCCTGCGTAAAGCCGAAAACACAACACCGGTTTTGATGTTGACCGCACGCAGCCAGCAGTATGACAAGATCAGCGGGTTTGAACACGGTGCTGATGACTACGTGACAAAGCCATTTCATTTAAAAGAACTCCTCCTGCGCATTCAGGCTCTGATACGCAGGAACAGCCATGACCGGCGAGAGGTTTTACGTGCGGGGAACATTGAGGTAATACCGGCACAACGGGTTGTCACCCGCAACGGAACTGCTGTCGATCTGACTGCCAAGGAGTTTGGTATTCTTGAGTACCTTATCCGCAACGGTGGACGCCCTGTCAGCCAGGAGGAGCTGCTTGAACATGTATGGGACAGTGAGGTTGACTCTTTTACCCAGACCGTAAAAACCACAATTAAAACACTCCGGCAAAAGATCGACCCTCAGAAGAGCCTCATAGAGACAGTTCGCGGCGCCGGTTACAGAATCGCAAATACTTCACCCTGATTTCACCAGCCATTTCGTAGGATACCTTCAGATGCTCAAGCAGATTGTCTGCTACACCAGCATCACATTTTATTTGTTAATTACAGATCATGAATACAAAATCTGTAATTGCAGGAGGCGTCGCGGCAGGACTGCTGCTTGGCGGCTCGCTGCTTGGCGGTACTGTCATTGCGACAGTAGCTGCGCAGGATTCGACTCTCACTACAGTGACAGCCGAAGCACCACATGTTACAATTTTTTCAACGTGTGGCGGAGATTCTTGGTATCAGCAGTGATCAGCTGGAAGATGCCTTAAAAAACAGCTCGCATCGAACATGTCGATGACAGAGTTGCACAGGGCGATATCACTGAAGAACGTGGAGCCGAAATCAAGGAGAGGATTCAGAGCTCAGAATACGGTTTTGGCATAGGTCAATTCCGGGGTCACAGAGGCCTAGCGGGAGATCTGCTGGCAGATTTTCTGGGTATCAGTGATGAAGAACTGCGTTCAAAACTCGATGCAGGTCAGACGCCCGCTGACATTCTCACAGAATACGGAAAAACTCATGATGAGTTCAGATCCTACCTGGAGGAAAACAGACAGGCAGGAGCCGAGAGACATACGAGAGGACAAGGTATGGGTCTGCACAGATAAGGCATATTCCACACAGTCCCGCTATGCGGGACTGTGTCAGTTATAGCAGTGCACAGCACCTCCAGGGATAAACACCGTATCGGTTGCTTCGCCATCACTTACCTCCAGCACCAGAAATTTCACATTCGGGATCTGGTCAATTACCTGCGGACACTCTGTAAGGATATAACCAGCACAGGAGCATAGGGAATGGGCAAGTACAAAGTACAAATGTGACCTGTCGTTCTGTTCCGGATACAGATCGTATTCCATCACTATATCGAAAAAAATTGACGTCATTCTCTCACATATCTAAGAAATTGCAAGATCTTACAGTCGTCAAGTAATGTATAGTTTAGTCATGAATTTCACCCGAACAATCCGCTTCAGACTTACACTGATCTATTCTCTCGTCGTGTTCGCGTTCTGCGGGATTTTTGTTCTGGCAATCAATATGTACGTTACAGGCTGGGTAAACAGCGAGCCGCCATTGCCGCTATCAGTTATAGCAGGGAGCAACAACCGTCCAGGTGGACAGGCCTTAAGGAGATTTGCTGATATTGCTGAGGCAGAACGTGCACGGATCAGGGAGTTTCGTATTCAGGATATGCTTCAATTGCGGCAGGCAAGCCTGATCTCGTTGTTTCCTATCGCCGGCGCAAGTTTTATTGCAGGCTATCTGATCAGTGGACGAATGCTCAAACCCCTAAGCAAACTGAACAAACAGATGGAGCAGACCGATTCAGGTACACTTGGTAACAGGATACTGTATACAGGGCCGGATGATGAGATCGGTAAACTGATCTCCACATATAACGGTATGGCCGAACGTCTGGCTCAGACATTTGAATTGCAGGAGCAATTTATTCAGAACGCATCCCATGAACTTAAGACACCGATGGCAATCATCCATACCAATCTCGAATCAGTCGTTGAGGACGTTGATGCCACACCGCATGATTTGCGAAAAGCAGTAAAAGCAGCACTTACTGGCACAGCCAACCTGAACAAACTCGTAGAAGATCTGTTAACACTGTCGCTCGTGCAGCAGAGCCATGAACCGGTTAATCTGGGAGAAGTTATAAACAGCGTTATCACTACAATCAGTTCAAGAGAACGGCGGATTGTTTCTATGACCGGTATGACAGACCAGCTGACAGTTAATGGTAATCGATTTTTGCTGGAAAGAGCATTTTCTAATCTGCTGGACAATGCACTTAAACACGCCGATTCATCTGATCCGTTTGTAGAGGTTGAGATCAAACACCAGAGGGGTTCTGCAGTTATCAGGGTCACCAACAACGGGGACCAGATATCGCCTCGTGACCTTCCACGTGTCTTTGAACGGTTCTACAGAGCAGGAGACCAGAAGAAAACAGGCTTTGGGCTTGGACTCTCAATTTCCTCCAAGGTAATACGCGATCATGAAGGTTCAATTTCAGCTGAGTCGGAAAACGGTCTTACCTCATTCACAGTCACACTTCCGCTCAAAAGGACTTGAGGCGGAATATGTGCTACAATCAGCCATATCAACATTTTTCTGTTATGAGTAACTACTTTACATACATCCTTAATCCGTCAACGTATAAATCGCTGTCGGGTAAGATGAGTGCAAAATTTGTGATTATTCTGTATCTGATCTCTTCTGCAATCAGCGGCATTGCACAGGTTCTGCTGATGATGTTCAGCGATGACCCTTCGTACGATCAGCTGAATGAGCTTTTTGGAGGCGCAGGTGTCGCTTTTTCCATCATCGGATTTATCATCGCACTGATTATCGGACTTGCGATCACCGTGGTTATGTATGTTATGCTGGCATTCTTCAGTCAGGCCCTCATCTCGAGTAATGCGGACAAGCCAACGCTGCGCGAGGTGCTCAGGATCTACATTTTCGCATACCTCCCGAATATCCTGATCGGACTGATCATCAGTCTGATTACAGCAATGTTCGTGCCGTTTATTGCCATCGCTCCCGGATTTGAAGTTGTATACGGAGTTGTCTCACTTGTTCTTGGCTGCGTCGCAATTATCGCAGGTCTGTGGTCAATCTACCTGCTTGTCGCCAGCATCCAGTCACGGTACAGCACATCAACCGGTAATGCTCTTGTATCAGGCTGTCTGCCGATGATTGCATTGTACATCTGCATCTTTGTCTGCATTCTGGTGAGCGCATTCGGATTTGCGGCACTGCTGATGAGCAGCTACTCAACCATCAGCTACTGAGCAGAGGACATCACATCGTCTTCAAACCAGTACGAGCGCAAATAACCCACTGCGAGGTCAGATCAGCGAGTACGTAAATAGAGACAGAGTTAGAGATTAGTTAAGCGGTAGTCTGGTAGGATCTATATCAGGTGGAACGGGGCGACAGCCCGGGGGATTAAGACATTAGCGGAGCAACCCGCCCCGCTGCACCAGCAACCTACTCCTCAGCTCCCTCTTCCGGTGTAAACGGATTCTGCATTCCAAACCGGATCTCCGGTGTATGGTTATTGATGATGTCCTCAGGTATTCCGTATTTGGCAGCATACATTCCATCTACGGCTCCAAAATATGCACCAGAATAGTCATATCCAAGTGCTTCAGCCGCCAGGATGACAGCCTCTTCGGATTCACCTTCTATCTCGATAAACGGTTCAAGAAATGGCCATTCGTCAATCGTAATCACCACGCCATCAAGATCCCAGGCCTCACGAAGATTGTCCTGCAACGCCTTGAGTTTGCAACCAATAGTTTGCAGAAGAGCTGATGCCGCATCAAAATCGTTAACCGTAAGCTCAATTTCTCTCTGTCCGCTTATACCCGTGTTATTCTCGACGACCTTGAGTGAAAGTGTGATCCGATCCTGTTCACGCCGGACGCGCAGCCAGCCGTGGGGTATTTCGTTTCCCTCGGGCAGATCAAACACTGCCCTTGTCTGCAGATATTCGGGGTACTTGAGAGTCGCGCCAGCACCAGAAAGACGCTGCCTCGCATCATCTTTAGATGCAATCATAAATGTCGCCTCAAATTCCGTAGCCATCACCTGTTCCCTGGCTTCTTTACCGGGATTATGCGTTTCCATCTCTGCAGGGTTAACTGTCATGATTATATCAGAGGATATAGTGATTCAATAAAGAATGTGTGTCACTGGAGACAGCGATACTTTTCCGTTTAAAAAACCACCTGACGGTGGTTTCCTAAACGGAGAGGACAGGATTCGAACCTGCGGTAGGATTTGACTCCTACAACGATTTAGCAAACCGTCGCTTTCGACCACTCAGCCACCTCTCCGCACTTGGGTCAAATCATCACGACGTTTTGAGACGTAGAGAATTATAACAGCTGGCACAGCAGTTAGAAAAGGCGGTTTGCTCTGTAAATCATCAGTTTTCCGCAGCATTCCTGCTGCAGTACTTGCCCCTTGTAAAAAACAGGAATACAATAAATAAATCATCTTCCATCTATGAATACACTACCGCTCCGGTTTCTTGCGTTTCTGTCAATTATTCTGACAATCTTTATCAATCTGCTTGCCAACGCATTGCCGATCGCAGGCCGGACTACAGCAGAGATATCAGACATGTTTGGCGTTCTGTTTGTTCCGGCGGGGTATGTTTTTGCGATCTGGGGTCTTATCTATATTGCCATCCTCGGCTATGGCATCTGGCAGATACACCACAAGCAGGAAAAGCTTGAGCTGGCAGACAGGATTGCACCACTGGTAATCATCACATCAATTGCAAACTCGATCTGGATCTTTCTCTGGCACAACCTGCAGATAGAACTGTCCCTGTTTGCAATGCTTACTCTGCTCCTGGCACTGATCATGATCTACACCCGGGTAGCAAAATACAGCGGAGATGCAGCAAAATCATCGCTCTACAAGGTGTTTGTGAAAGGAACGTTTTCTCTCTATCTCGGCTGGATATCCGTAGCAACAATAGCCAATGTTACCAATGTTCTCTACCTTCGCATGTATGACATCGCAGGAACAAGTCTTGAGCTGCTGCAGACGATCAGCTTCAGGCCTATGCTGCTCAACATTCCCGACGAGATCTGGGCAGCTTCTCTGATCGTTATTGCTGGCGTTCTTGCCTCTGCGATGCTGATTCGCTACAGAGACTTTGTTTATGCACTCGTTATCCTGTGGGCGCTGGTCGGGATCTATGTAAAGTTTACCGAAATCCGCGAGATCACGATTGCAGTATTTGCCTCTGTGCTGATCATTCTTGCTGCGATGAATCTGGTAAGAATGCGGAAAGAACCGCTAAAGACTAGGAAGAAGCGATCATAACCCCCCGGCGAGATTAACAGTCAGGTCTGCCCGTCCGTCAAACATGATCATCGTGATAAATGATCCGTCTTTAGTCACCGAGAATACTGCATACGTATCACCAAGAGTCTCACCTGCAGTCCCTGCAGATCCGTCGTCAGTCCAGCCCAGCGCCAGGAGTTCATTGCGGTAATTATCAACATCGGCTGCAGTGACATCGCTGAAAGACAGTACCCAGATTCCGCCCTCGCTGGTACCCGCGACTTCAGAATCTGTAAATGTTCCTGCGCTAAACTGCGGGATATCATCCGGAATGTCAGCAGGCCATCCGTCCCCTGCAAAGATCTCAAGTTCACGGTCATCAGTGCCTGAAAGGTCACGCAGGCTGTCCTCATATTCAGCAAGGTCGCCTGAGTATTGAGAGAACTGATCGTCAAATTCCCGGGAAAACTGATTCCAGACTTCTGTAATCACAACAGTTCCTGTCAGAGAGAGGATTGCACAAAGTGCGCACAGAATCAGAATCAGAACGCCACACCCGATGAGCGTAAAGCGCAACGTCCTGTTTAAAGCAGCAGCGCTGTCCTGTGCAGTATGAATCTGATCGGGTTCAAGCGCATCCTGTTGTAGCGGGTGTTCCATAGAAGTATTCTACACTGATCGGGACGTAATTGTCCTGCGCTCAAAAAAGGCATACCATAAGGGTATGGAAGCTACACTGATGTCTCTCGTGATACCGCTAATGACAAGTGCGCTCATAGTAGTAGTATTCATGAGCGCTGCCTGGGTTGCAGGTATCATCCGCAAGGATAACAGCTCAGTCGATATTGCCTGGGGCATCGGCATTATTCTGATTGCGGCCTCCGTCTACTTCAATCATGCAGAGGGCTACAGCAGACAGATAATGTCTGTGCTTCTGGTGATCATCTGGGGCACGAGACTTTCCGTACACATTGCCGTCCGCAATGCAGGTAAAGGTGAAGATGCCCGCTATGCTGCATTTCGCAAGCAGTGGAAACCAAACTGGCTTCTGCAGAGTTACCTGAAAATCTACATGCTTCAGGGTGCTCTTCAGCTTGTAATTGTGCTGCCGGTAATACTTGCCGCAGTATATTCAGGACCCGGGTTCTACATCATCAATACTCTTGGCTTTCTGCTCTGGACTGCCGGCTTCTTTATCGAATCGGGATCTGACCTGCAGCTTTTGCTGCATAAATGGCGTCACCCGAAAGAGCTTCTGACCTCAGAATTCTGGCGATACAGCAGACATCCTAACTATTTCGGCGAGGCAGTGCAGTGGTGGGGGATATTCCTTATCACGGTCGGGTCACCGTTCTGGATAATAGGTCTCATCAGTCCCCTTACTCTGACCTGGCTCCTGATACGCGTATCTGGTGTCAGGATGACCGAAAAGCAGCTGAAGGGCAGGCAGGGACACAGCTCGTATGTAAAAAACACGTCAGCATTTATTCCCTGGTTTCCGCGCGGCTCGAGACCCGGCACCGCCAGGATCCTTACTCTTTCTGCTGCAATCATTGTTTCTCTCTTCTGCATTCTGCCTTACCTGACACCGCTTCCTCAAACAGCAGATATACCGGCAGGTACCCGTATCCGCACCGGTTCAATACTGTCGGCGGAGGGCTACAGGACCTATTACGATGCGCAGGGTGATCCGTCACATCCGGCGATAGTGCTTCTGCACGGCTTCGGGGGAACTATTGATGACTGGCAGCAGACTGTACCGTCTCTTGTTGAAGCCGGTTATTTTGTCATTGTCCCGGAACTGAAAGGCTTCGGTCAGTCCGAAAAAGTACTGGATCAGGACTATACACACGCCGCACAGGCAGCTCATGTTTTTGCGCTTATGGACAAACTTGGTGTGCAGCATGCTGTTGTCACGGGTCACAGTATGGGTGCCAACATTGCGGTCACAATGGCACAGGTCAACCCGTCCCGGGTAAGCCGGCTCGTACTCGTTGATGCCGCACTTGTCGAGTCCGCACCGTTTCCGCAGCTGTCCCACCTGGCCGGTGTACCCGTTGTCCGCGACTGGATTCGACATGCTCTGCGAAACAGCATCTCACCGGCTTCTGCCGGGGGCATTCTCAGGTCAGCTGTATCTGATGCCCGGACTGTAACGCCGGAGATGGAGAAAAGCTACGGCGCGGCACTGACTGGCGACTGGGACCTTGCTCTGATTGGTATTATCCGTGACAGCGGAAACAACACTCTGCCCCTGCCCCTCAAGGACACGCCTGCAGCTGTATCTGTCATCTGGGGCGCTGAGGATCCCTGGATTCCTTTTTCAGAAGGAGAACATATCTGCAGACAGACCGGATGTACACCAGGCGTAACTGGTATTCAGAACAGCGGGCATCTTCCGATGCTTGAGCAGCCTGCTCTATTTAACCGGAAACTGCTCGACCTGATCACATAATAAACATGAAGATTGTAATCATCGGAGCCGGATATTCCGGCCTTACTGCTGCAGCATGGCTGGCCCATCAGGGTCACAACGTCACCGTGCTCGAAAAACATTCAATGCCCGGCGGTCGGGCACGCATTATCAACGAAAGCGGTTTCCGCTTTGACATCGGTCCCTCATGGTACATGATGCCCGAGATATTCGACCGTTTCTTTGAGCAACTGGGACGAAAGCGCAGCGACTACTACAACCTGATCCGTCTAGATCCGTCGTACAGGATTTTCTGGGGTAAAGACGATGCCATGGATATCGCCAGCGAAGCAGATGCTGTTGCAGAGCTCTTCGAGTCTATCGAACCGGGAGCAGGTGAACAGTTTCGCAGATACCTGGCTGACGCACAGTATAAATACGAGATGGCATCAAAAGACTTTTTGTATCAGCGCTTTGGCAGCGTCCTGGATCTGCTTAAACCCTCCCTGATATTTGACAGGAAAGGGTATGACATACTGCGAAACTTTCACAAACATTCACTGCGCTTCTTCAAAAATGACCGTCTGGTCAAAATTGTGGAATGGATGATTACGTTTCTTGGCAGCTCACCGTATAACGCTCCTGCTATCTACTCTCTGATCGCGCATGCTGAGTTTAACCTGGGGATTTACTATCCAGAGGGTGGTCTTTACAGCGTCTCGGACGGTCTGGCACGACTTGCTCAGGATACAGGCGCAAAGATTGTGCTTAATGCTGATGTGCGGCATATCACTGTTAAAGACGGACGGGCTGTTTCAGTTGAGACACATGATAGCAGCTTTGCAGCGGATGCGGTTTTGTCCTCTGCAGACTATGCCTTTACAGAACTCAACCTGCTTGATGCTAAAGACAGAACCTATAACGAACGCTACTGGGCAAAAAAAACCTATTCTCCGTCCTCGCTTCTGTTTTACGTTGGCATCAATAAACAGCTGAAGAACGTTCTCCACCACAATCTTTACCTCGACGAGAAGTCGGACTGGCAGGGACATTTTGACTCGCTCTATGGCAATCTGCGCTGGCCTGAGGATCCGATGTTCTACCTGAGTGTCACATCAAAGACTGATCCGACCGTTGCGCCAGAGGGATCAGAAAACCTTGTCTTTCTGATTCCTGTAGCACCTGGTATTGAGGATACAGAAGAAATCCGGGAGAAATATTTTGAGAATATTGTCAGCAGGTTTGAGGATATCACCGGCGAAACGATCAGGGACGCAATCGTTGTAAAAAAGAGCTACGCAATCAATGATTTTGAACGGGATTACGGTGCCTACAAGGGCAATGCATTTGGACTGGCGCATACGCTGTTCCAGACAGCAAACTTCAGACCGGATAACAGAAGCAAGAAAGTGCGCAATCTGTCATATGCAGGTTGCATGACGCAGCCAGGTATCGGGACACCGCTGTCTATCATTTCGGGCGAGGTTGCCGGCAGGGATCTGTTAGAAAGAGTGTCATAATGGAACAGAAGAATCAGATTTTCAAAGACGGCAGCAAGACCTTCTACTATGCATCACGGTTCTTCCCGGCAGGCAAACGCCAGGATGTTGCGACACTGTATGCGTTTGTCAGGCTGCCCGACAACTATGTCGATCGTATCCCGCAGCTCCCCGATGAGTTTTACTCGTTCCGTAAACTGTATGAGCAGTCCGCATCAGCTGTCACCGGCAACAAAGTAATCGATGACTTCCGGGCTCTGCAGCTGAGGAAGCATTTCAAACAGGCCTGGATTGAGGCCTATCTTGATGCGATGGAACGCGATCTGTCCGAAAATGTCATCCGTACCGAAACTGACATGCTTGACTATGTTCACGGTTCAGCTGAGGTGGTCGGGCTTATGATGAGCCGCATTCTTGACCTGCCCGAGAATCTGGATGAATACGCAATCAAACTGGGGAGAGCGTATCAGCTGATCAACTTTATCAGGGATGTTGATGAGGACATCACATTTGGAAGAACATATTTTCCGGAAGAGGATCTGAAGAAGTTTGGCATCTATCCGCTGACGAAAGAGAGTATCTACCGCCACCAGCAGGAGTTTTCTGACATGATGCGCTTTCAGATACAACGTTTCCGTACGTGGCATACAGAGGCAATGTCCGGAGTGTCCGCAATGCCCTATCGCTACCGAGTGCCGGTTCTGACAGCAAGCGCTCAGTATCTGTGGACGGCTTCGGTCATCGACCGTGACCCGATGACTGTTATGGAACAAAAAGTAAAACCCTCGCGCTGGCAGGTGATTTCCGGAGGGCTTGCCGCTTCAATAACCCAGCTTCTGCGACGCTGATGGAATATACCTACCTGCTGATAAACCTGGCCATCCTCGCAGGACCGCTTCTGCTCAGTTTTGATCCTCGCGTACGCTATTACCGCAGATGGCCCGCAGTATTTGCAGCAATACTAACCGTCAGTTCGGCGATGGTCTTCTGGGACATCCATGCCACTGCTGCAGGTCACTGGTTTTTCAGTGACGCCCACACAATCGGCATACGGTTTGCCGGACTGCCGCTTGAAGAGCTTCTGTTCTTTGTTACAGTACCGTTTGCATGTCTGTTTACCTGGGAGGTTGTACAGTTCTATCTCAAGAAAGATGAACTACTTAGGGGCATGCTTCCCCTCTGGCGTATTGCCGGAATTGCGTTTATGCTGGCTGGTTTTGCAGCAGGCTCAAGACAGTATACGGCCTGGGTTCTGTTTCTCTGCGGCGGACTGATCACCATCCTTACCATCTTTAAACCTGAAGTCCTGATCAGACGCTCGTCACTGATCTGGATTGGCGTGACCGCAATGCTGTTTCTGCTGTTCAATACTGTTCTCACAGCAGTGCCGGTTGTAACGTACGGTGAAGACATGGTCTCGGGGATCCGGATCGGGACAATTCCGCTGGAGGATTCGTTTTATAATCTGTTTATGCTGCTTGCGTACCTGACATTGTATCTTCGCTTCCGGAGAGCACCTGCCGGTAATCCCGTGCAGCCCGCGTCCTGAACCAGAACATTCCATGCGTCCAGAAAAACCCGGTAACACCTGTTGATCGCATGATATTGCTGATGGCTCCAAGTTCGGCCCTTACCCCTGCAAGCAGTCCGCCTCGCTTCGCGGATTTATACGTCTGTGACACATCAGGCCAGCGCACCTGCAATACCGGCAGGCCGGTCTTCAAGGCATGTCTGTTCATCAGCATCTCAACGGCATATCCCTGTCCGGCAGTATTGCGGAAAAAACCGTTCCAGTCAGCGGTAAAAAGCGCCCTGTCTCCGGAGAGAACGTTCAGAAAACTGATCTTCTCGCGTCCGGAATACGTAAGTCTGACCGATCCCCCAGAGAGAGGCCTGATCAGAGAACGGATGTGGTCCGCAGTCAGGCCGCGAAGATCAGCGTCGAGAAATATAACGATGTCTGCACCGGAAAGCATAAATCCCTCACGCATAATGGCAGCCTTGCCGCGGTTCTCATCGTGCTGTATCAGCCTGAAACGCGGATCAGCGATTCCCGTTAGACTGTCGCTGCCACCGTCGGCGGAGCCGTCATCAATGGCAACCACTTCGTCAATTTCAGCTGTAGCCAGCGCAGTGCGTACAACAGTTTCAACCCTGCCGGCTTCGTTATAAAATGGGATTATGCAACGTATCATCAGTAAACAGTATCCTCTTATACAACTATACGTAATCACTCTGATTCTTGCCATCGGTGCCGTGCTGGGTGACCGCATCGCTGCACTGCTGCCGATTCTGTCCGGTTTTATCCGTGTTGCAGCTGACATGTCTATGATCGCATTCGCGCTGCCTTTACTGCTTCAGATCCGTTCGCGCCGGCTGGTCCTGACGGCGGTTGTAATTGCCGCTGCCGGTTTTCTGCTTGAACATCTGAGTGCCGCTTCCGGCGTTCCCTACGGATTCTTTACCTACACAGACAGATTTGCCCTTCTGACTGGCGGCACACCGGTTGTAATCGGACTGGCGTGGCTGGTGATAGTTTTTGGTGGCCGTGCTGCTGCAGAACGTCTCGACTCACGGACATATGTACAGGTGCTGATTGCAGCTGCAATTGCAGTGCTCATCGATCTTGCACTTGACCCGGCTGCGGTCGGTCTTGGGTTCTGGGAATGGCAGCAAATCGGACCCTACTACGGGATCCCTCTCAGCAACTTCGGGGGGGTGGTTTTTTTGCCGCATTTCTGCTGACGATGATCAGTCTGACACTTCACCGGGAACGTCTGAAACCCTCAGGAGCTTTGACCAGTCTGTTTCTGATTGCATCGTTCTGGACCAACGTCGCACTGCTGCAGGGATTATTTTTCCCCGCAGCAGCCGGCATCGCAGCAATCGTTCTGATCAGCAGTCTACTCAGATCTTCAACTTCGAGCGGGACTGTACAACAATCGCCATAAACGCTACAAAGCCCAGCAGCACAAGCAGCATTGCGTACTCCGGAATAGTCACCACCAGCGGGAAGAACCCGATAAACAGAGCGGTAACCGGCAGCATGTAACGCAATGCAAAAGAGACACCGTGCACTCGTGCTGACAGATAGAGCATAAGCCCGCCTGTCAGGACCCAGGCGACTGCAAATGCCAGGTACAACGGCATCGAATACTCCATCACTACAGGCAGACTGGCAAACAACTCCATAGTCGGATCAATCGTAAAGCTCGACAGATAATGTACAAGCGGGAAAAAGACTGCAAACAGCACCGTCATAATACCAAAATCAAGCAGTCTCATGCCACGCCCGAACCTGTCTGTCAGAAAAACAGCAACCCCGGCAAAGATCACATAGACCGGTGCCATTGTCAGATAGATCCTGGACACCTGGGTAGACGGATTGATCCTGTCTCCAACACTTACAGAGACAACAGGCTGCGAGAAGAGATTTTCCTTGTGCCACTCCAGTCTCACGGATTCGTTTGCACCCTCGGAACCAAACTCGCGGCTGTCAACACTCATTCCATAATTGATGTTGTAGGAACGTGTTCCTTCGATGGTTACGATCATTGAGAAATCCTGCGCATGCTCGGTAAAACTGCCACTGTAGGTAAACGATGACATTCCGACGGTTTCGTAGCGGATCGTGAAAACCGGATCGGATGTCTTAACAGGACCGCTCCACACGAGACTCTGTGTTCCATACAGTTCCGCGGAGCCTTCGCGTGTGAAGCTGAGCTGCTCGTCATCCAGCCAGATCTCAACATTGCTGAGTTCGCTGTAATCAAGCTCGACCGGCAGCGGAAACCGGAATGTTGCACTACCGGCAGAGACACTGTCCGCAGCAAATGTATACTGCGCGCGGAAGACATTCCTGAATGCGGGCTGCAGGGCAAGACCCTTCTTTACAAATGCTGCCTGGATGCTGACACCTGAATCTGTATTTTTCAGGTTGTATTCTTCACCGGATGCATCGGTAAGCACAGGAGCCTTCTGCTCGATCGGACCGCTGTACACTGAGTAAGCAGCCAGATAATTGTCATTGGCCACATCGTTGCGCACCGAGGCGACAGCAGCCATAAACAGGCCGAACACGGTGATGACCATGGTGGATAAAATTCCCAGGATAACGATCCTGGGCAGACGCGACGAATGCATAAATGCTTTCATGGTCGCTATGGTAACAGATAAAGTATGGTTGCTTTTGCAGATGGCAACAGGAGCAGCTACAATGAGGGCAGCTCATCAATATGTACAAGGGATGTTACAAATCCACTTTCTGACAATTTTTCCGGGAATGTTCCCGGCCGTGCTTGAGGACAGCATCCTCGGCAGAGCTGCAAAAGCCGGCAGGGTTTCGTTTGAGGTTCATAATCTGCGCAGCTGGACTGACGACAATCACCAGACAGTCGACGACAGACCATTTGGGGGCGGTCCGGGAATGGTGATGATGGTTGAGCCCTTATACAAAGCGATCCGGGATATCAAAGAACGCTCGGGAGGAGACCTGACGGTTCTCGTAACAGGCGCCAAAGGAACACAATTTTCTCAAAGCTATGCGCGCGAGCTGTCTGAACATTCCGCCATCCTCATCATCTGTGGACATTACGAGGGTATAGATCAGCGCATCATTGATAACATGGCTGATGCCGAGGTTTCAATCGGTCCGTATGTCCTGACCGGTGGCGAGCTGCCGGCACTTGTCATAGCTGATGCGGTTACCAGACTGCTGCCCGGTGTGCTCGGTAATGAGGACTCCCTGGCAAACGAGTCACATGACGAGGAGGGTGTGCTGGAAGCTCCTCACTATACACGGCCCGCAGAATTTACTACTGCCGAAGGGGACGTCTGGAAGGTTCCGGATGTGCTGCTGAGCGGTGATCATAAAAACATTGCCCGATGGCGAGAACAACAGTCAAAGACAAGCGCGAGCTAGCCAGAACGGTATCGCTTATTCTGAATCCGGCAGTGATGATCGCACTGCAGATGATGATAATTATCCGTGCCTTCGCCGTAACGCCAGAGCAGCTCTTCAAAGTCAGTCTGCCCTTTCTGCTTCCGGTCAGCTGCTACATCATCATAATGGTGTTTGTTCTTAAAAAAGTTGATTACGACTTTACCAGCCGGATGAGTCGCTGGCCGGTACTGATACTTGCAATCGGAGGGTTACTCATTTCTGTCCCCGCCTCACTGCAGATGGCCCCTGAACTGACAGGGTTTCTGATGAGAATGCTGGTTCTGTTTGTGCTGATCGCAACCGTGACATTTTACTGGAAGGTCAGTCTGCATATGGTGTTTTTTTCCATGACAGTTATGATGCTCGCGGTCTACATCCAGCAGTCACTTATTGTGATGTATGTGTTCCTTCCGCTTCTGTACTGGGCGCGGATATACCTGCACAAGCATACTCCAAGCCAGCTCTTGCTTGGAACGATTCTGCCGGTACTGGTAATTATCTGATGCTATACTGAACGCATGATACTGCTCTACATACTGCTCATTCCACTTGGCCTGCTTGCGCTTATCAAGGGTGCACAGCTGGTGGTCGAATCATCCGTCTACATTGCGCGCAAAACAGGGCTGCCACGGTTTGTGATTGGAGTCACTGTTGTTGCATTCGGTACGTCGCTTCCCGAGCTGTTCGTAAACACGCTCAGCAGTTTTGCAGGCAGTGACGGTCTTGTTCTCGGAAACATCCTGGGCAGCAACATCTCAAATGTGCTGCTCGTAATCGGAATAGCAGCGATCGTCAAACCCATTTCTGTGCAGCATCTTGTTGCAACCCGTGATATTCCATTTTCACTGGCAAGCATCTTCATCTTTGTTCTGCTTCTGTTTGACCAGGTGTTTAACGGAGCCGATGCGGACCTGCTTGCCCGGGGTGACGGCCTGATCATGCTGATGGTGTTCCTGATCTTTCTGTACTATGTCGCGTTTTCACATAAAGAACACTATGACGAACTGGAGGAGGAACTGGGGCACAAGCGCTTTGTCAACCAGATTGCGATCGGAAGCTTTGGTGTGCTGCTTCTGATCCTGGGCGGACAGTTTGTTGTAGAAGGCAGCACAGCAATAGCCGAGATGTTCGGCATCAGTGAAAAGATCATCGGGCTCACGATCATCTCCATCAGCACATCACTGCCTGAGATGGTAACCACAATAGTGGCTATCCGTCAGGGAGAGGGCGAGCTTGGTATCGGAAACATAATCGGATCGAATATTTTCAATCTGCTCTTTGTACTCGGGATCTCGGCGCTTGTTAATCCGGTAGGCACGGCAGAAGGAGTGGGACTTGATGTGTTTATGATGTTTATCGCGACGGTACTGCTGATCATATCACTGTTCATGGGACAGCGTAACAAGGTTGACCGCAGCGAGGGTATCTTTTTGTCGTGATCTATGCGATATACATAGTGATGCTGCTCAGCACTACCGATGTGTTTCCGATGATTACTGTGCTTCAGTAACAATTGCCTCAATCTCCGCCGAGACCTCGTCAATGCTTTTTGAGGCATCAATCTCTTTTAGCATATTCTGCTCCCGGTAATGTTCAATTACCGGAGCGTTTTTGGTGCGGTCTTCGTTCAACCGGTTTTTTACAGCCTCGGGTTTGTCATCCTCACGCTGTACCAGTTTGCTGCCGCATTTGTCGCAGATACCTTCCTGGTGTGGAGGATCAAATACAGTGTGATAGACCGTATTGTCCACAGGGCATGTCCAGCGGTTAGACAGGCGTGTAATCGCCTCCTGATCCGACAGGTCAAAATAGACAACCAGATCAATCTGCTTACCGATCTCGGCGAGCATGTCGCGGGTCAGTCCGATCTGTTCGGTATTGCGGACCACTCCGTTAAGTATGATATTTTCGGTATCAAGCTCTTCCAGATGTTTGCGCAGGATGGCAAAGACCAGTTCATCAGTGACATACTTGCCTGCGTCGTACAGTTCTTTTGATTTCATCCCCAGTTCGGTTTTGTTTCTGATCTCATCGCGTATCAGAGAGCCTGTGGATATATTCACAAAGCCGTGATTTTTTTCGAGTATTGCAGCCTGGGTATCCTTGCCGCTACCCTTGGGGCCGATGAACAGCAGTATCATAGAACGTCACGTTAAGATGAAAAAAACAGATGCAGGACAACACTCAATACCACAAGAAGCACGCTCAGTGCAAACAGCAGGTGTTCGAGGATACGCATGGGTTTGGGAACGTAACTTGCGTTTACAGTCGAAAGCAGGAGACCAAGGACTATTCCTCCGATAAGTCCTCCAATATGCGCAGCGTTGTTGATACCGAATGCCCCGATTGCGTTACCGCCAAATCCGAAGATCACATTAATCAGCACAAAAAACCACAGACCGCTTGTATCGATGGGAATCTTGCTGCTGTAGTCATCGCGCTTATACATATGTCCAAGCAGCAGACCGACAAGACCGAAGATCGCACCTGATGCGCCGATCGAGATGACGTTATAATCTGCCGGTACAGGCATACCCTGGCTGACAAACGTGAAGAATGTAACTCCGACGCTGAGGACGGATGCGCTGACTCCGGAAAGGACGTACACCAGAAACAGTTTGCGGGCCCCGTAAAAGTCCTCGATCAGTCCTCCAACGTTGTAGAGTGCCCACATGTTTATCGCGAGGTGAAGAAACCCTCCATGCAGAAACGCCGGCAGAACAAGCCGCCAGATCTCACCCTCACGGACTATGCTGATAAAGTGCTCCGCACCGAAGCGGTACAGCATATATACAGTATTAGTACCCGTCGTCAGGGCCAGCAGCTCAACAAGCACGTACAGGATGACGTTGACTGCAATCAGGACGTGCGTAAGTTTGATATAAATGCTCCAGTTTGGCATGGTACAATACATAATACAGTAATTTATCCCGCTTCCCCATGAACGTACGTGATGATATCACGAAAATCACAATGTACAGCACCAGCTGGTGCGGTGACTGTGTCCGCGCTCGCATGTTTTTTGACCGGTTCAAGATTGACTACATAGAGGTGGACATCGAAGAGCAGCCGGATGCAGAGATGGTTATGAGGCAGCTTTCGGGCGGACGACGAAGTGTACCCACCATCCACATCGAGTACAAGGACAATGCACCGGCTGACTTGCTGATCGAACCCGATTTTAATGAGCTCGCAAAAACATTCCTGCTATGAGAAATCCTGATTACCTTGAGAATGCGATCGAAATCGCCCGCATGGCAGGCACGGTCATGAAGGAGCTGCAGTCAGTCGAAATCCACACCGACTGGAAAGCCGACGGGACCCCCCTTACTGAGGCAGATACACGCATAAACAGAATGGTAATCGAAGAGATCAGCAGACGGTTCCCGGACCACGGCGTACTGGGTGAAGAGGAAAGCAGCGAGACAGACCGCGAGTTTGTCTGGGTCTGCGATCCGATCGACGGCACAATCCCTTACTCGCATGGCCTCACTATCTCCACATTTTCGCTAGCACTGGTGCGAAACGGCATGCCAGTGACCGGAGTAGTCTTTGATCCATTTCAGGACAGGCTTTACGCGGCAGAAAAAGACGCAGGTACTACTGCCAACGGGGTAAAAGTACAGGTTAACAATCGTACAACTCTTAAGGATGCTGTGGTCAGCATCAACGGTCCGGAGTACTTTACCGGAATTCTGAACGATCTGCTTAAGCGCTGGATATTTCCGTTTACACCGCAGTCGTGCCTACGGTGCAAAACAGATAGCAAGCGGTCATTTTACAGCAGGCATCTTCGGTTGGAACAATCCCTGGGACTGTGCCACGATCAAGATTCTGGTTGAAGAGGCGGGTGGCAGAGCAACGGACTTTGAAGGAAACGAACAGCGCTACGACCGCAAACTGAACGGCTTTGTGGTTTCAAACGGGCTGGTACATGACGAGTTGCTTGAGGTCATCAGCAGGCATCGCAAAAACACTGGGAAATCTGTGTATCAGGATATTCTCGACTCCTAGGATTACAGCTTCTCGACCTTGAAGCAGACGATCTCATCACCCTCCTGCAGGTCATCGTATTTCGGCTCAAACAGGATTCCACAGTCCTGACCCTTTTTGATCTCTTTGACGACGTTCTTGTTCTGGCGCAGCTCGGTAATCTTGGCTTCTGCCATCTCCGCACCGTCGCGTTCGATATAGATGCGGTACCCCTTGATAACTGTACCTTTGATAACTTCGGAACCGGCGACAACCGCCCCGTTTGAAAGGACAAATACCTGCTTGACACGGGCACGGGCAACTTCAACCTTTTCGAGCACAGGATCTGCCATGCTGTCCATCGCATCAGAGATCTCTTCGATCATCTCATAGATAACTTCATAGGTGCGCACAAGTACGCGTTCTTTTTTAGCAAGCTCCGCCACTTTGCGTGGTGTCTCAACCTGGAAACCGAGGATGATGGCACGCGCAGCCTTGGCTGCCTGCACATCTTTTTCGGTAACTGCACCGACACCTGAGTCAATCAGCTTGATCTGTACTTCTTCATCATTGAGCTGGCTCAGCTCTTCGGTTGCAACTTCAAGCGTTCCCTGAGAGTCGGTGCGGAGAACAACATTAAGATACTTGATCTCTTTTTCTGTTTTGGCGTCGGCCAGCAGGTCAGCAAGAAACGCAAGGTCATTATCTGGAGCAGCGGGTTCATCTGTCTGTTCCGCCTCAAGCAGGTCGCGTTCGCCTTCTTCGATCTCGCGGTACAGTTTTTTAGCTGTACGTTCGTCCTTTACAATATTAATGTAGCTGCCGGTCGGCAGAATGTCCTTGAGTCCGACAATTGCGACAGGATCCCCCTGCTCTGCTCCATCGCGCTGGCTGTGCGTATCATTATCAAGAAGGGTTCTGATCTTGCTGTAACCGTTTTCATGTACCACAAAGTTTGCAGTGGAAAAGCCGCCGGATTTTACGAGCACAAGTGAGACGGGTCCGAGGTTTTCATCCAGGACGGATTCCAGCACAAAGGCTGTACCTTCGACTCCTTCTGGTGCAGCATCTTTTTTGAGTTCATTCAGTTCTGCTGTAAGCAGAACGCTGTCCAGAAGCTCCGTAAGACCTGTCTTTTTGATGGCAGATACCTCGTTTACGATAACCTCTCCTCCGTACTCCTCAAGCTCAAGCCCTGCCGAGGACAGCTCCTGTTTGAGCTTGTTAAGGTTTTTACCGGGAAGATCAATCTTGTTGATGGCAACAATTACAGGCACACCGCTTTCTTTGGCAAATTTTATCGACTCTTTTGTCTGCGGCTGCACTCCGTCATCCGCTGCGACAACGAGCAGTACAAGGTCAGTCACCTTTGCACCGCGTGAACGCATCGCGCTGAATGCCTCGTGGCCCGGGGTGTCGATAAATGTAATCTTTTGACCGTTGTAATCAATCTGGTGTGCGCGAGTGTTCTGTGTGATACCTCCTGCCTCGCCTGCGGCAACGTCAGTCTCCCGGATGGCATCCAGGAGTGAGGTTTTACCGTGATCGACGTGCCCCATAACAGCTACGATGGGGGTACGGGCGATATCATATGCCTTTGTAGTTTTTTTCTTGCTCGCCAAGGGTGAGTTTGAATTACACCGTGATTCTAACACATAACCGCTTCTGGTGTAAGTATTTTGCTCATTCCGCCGGGTACATTCCCTGATTTATCCGCTCAGATATCTGTTTTTCATGCGTTATCACGACATCTGCAAAGGCAGAAGACAGACAGCTCATGTTTAGTACAGTATAGGGTGACAGCAGCCGGTCACATGCTATAATACATCCTAGCAAATAAAGTACCCGACTGCTAAACATGGCCAAGAGAGACTACTACAACATCCTCGGTATCGATAAGTCTGCCGATAAGAAGCAGATCAAATCCGCCTATCGCAAGATGGCAAAAGAGCTGCACCCCGACCGGAACAAGGCGGCCGATGCGGAAGAAAAGTTTAAAGAGGTGCAGGAGGCATACGAAGTGCTGTCAGATGATCAGAAACGCGCTGCTTATGACCGGTTTGGTCATGCAGGCACTTCTGGATTTGGCGGCGGCGGTTTTAATGCCGGAGGGTTTGACTTCAGCGGATCAGGATTTGATTTTGGTAGCGCCGGCGGAATGGACTTTGGATCCATCGAGGATATCTTTGAACAGTTTTTCGGCGGTGGATTTGGCGGGATGCGCAATCGCCCCAGACGCGGTCAGGACATCGGCGTACGGATTCAGCTGTCGTTTAAAGAAGCTGTTTTTGGCGTCGAAAAAGAGATCAGTTACAAGCGGGGATTTCCTGAAGAGGGCGAAAAATCAGAAACGATGAAAGTCAAAGTACCGGGCGGTATTCCCGACAATGCCATCCTGCGCTTTCAGGGTAAAGGTCACGGCGGGTTTAACGGTGGCCCCCCCGGTGATCTTCTCGTGAATATCGAAGTTGAAGTTGACGACCGGTTTGAGCGACGCGGTCACGACATCTATATGGACGCCGAGATTGATATCTATACTGCCGTTCTTGGCGGTACACTGGACGTCGAGACTGTACATGGCAAAACTACACTTAAGGTGCCTGCCGGTATTCAGTCCGAAACTGTTCTCCGGCTGAAAGAAAAAGGTGGACCAAAACTCCGTGGCAACGGCAATGGCGATCAGTACGTTCGCATTATTGTCAAAGTTCCTGCAAAGCTCAGCAGACAGCAGAGAGAACTCTGGGAACAGCTGGCACAGCTGCCAGATACAAAACCCGGCATCATCGGACGCATCTTCGGCTAGACATGTATATCCGTTGCATACATACTACCTGTGTAGCAGAATCTGCTACGTAACCCCTTTTGTAACAGACTGAAAATACTTCCGGCTGTGTTTGCTTTTGCAGTGCAGGAACCCGACCGAAGTGTATATTTGAATTTGACAAAAGAATTTTGATCTGCGTATACTGTGTTCACCAATCCGCATTACATAGTAGCTGCATACACTATGGTCAGTTTACAAGACTCGTGTTGCCTGGATATCGCATTTAATCCAGACAACAATTCCCTGATTTTTAGTGATACCGTTACCCCCACCCAAGCCCGTAAAGTTATGCTGCAAAGCCTTGTTCCCGCCCTGCTCAACAAGCAGCTCTCCTACCCTAAACAAGTGTATGAGGAGTACATACAAGTCTTTCACAGCAGCGACAGCGATCTCAGGCAGAAGGGGATCTACTTTGACCTGATCTGTCTGCCTGCAGGATTACTGGGTGTCGAGTTTATCAAGTCGCACATCTACTACGCTCCAAAAACAGCCGATAACAAGCTTGCAACACTGATCGAGGTTCACCTGGGAACGGTTACTGTAATCATGCAGAAGAACCTGCCCAAGGATGAGTTTGAGATTCACACACAGGTAGAAGAAGGCCTGATCGTTAAGCTGAAGCGCGGAGACAAGCTGGCAATTCCTCCCGGTTACTTCTATACGTTTATTAACACAGAAGAGACTCCGGTGGTGTTTGTCAGAATGCACCGCGGCAATGACAGGGTCGATTACAATCTGATTAAACGCGAACGCGGCCTTGCATACTACTGCATCCGCAAAAACGCCAGACAGGAGATTGTGCTCAATCCGATCTACCGAAACATTCCCAAAATCAGACGTATAAAACCCGAAACGACACTTAAGGATTTCAGCATCGATCTTCGCAAGTCCCTGTACACACAGCTTCGCGAAGATACATCCCGGTTTGAGCAGATGCTGCAGGAAATCACCGTCTCAAATTGACCGGAGTAACCGCAAAGTGATACTATTCGGATAAGTCAAACGCTCTTCTCAACAGAAAAGGCTTGCCTATCTGTAAAGATAAATGTACGCGAACCATTTTGATGAGAGAGCCTGTGAAGAGCATTCGTCGAAGCTAGCTTCGAGTGTTTCCATACAACTGAATAGCTTTCAAAGCATAAAACTGGGTGGCACCACTCACGTTGCGACTGTTTCTGGATACACTTCAGAAATTACATCGCGATGTTACTGAGTCCTTAGTATTGTCCCTTCACGGGGATGGTACTGAGGACTTTTTTGTTTTCTTAACTGTATGTAATTTATTCATCATTAATAACTGATAATTCTTAATAAATCCTAAAATGGTTGACCCGAAATTTATCAGAGAAAACCCCGATCGGATGAGACAGATCATTCTGAGCGGAAGAAGCAAGCCTGACAAGGCCGATGTGGATGCCTGGCTCAAACTGGATGAGAAACGCAGCGAGCTGATCCGCACACGGGACGAAATCAATCAGCGTAAAAACGAACTTGCTCAGATCGGAAAGAAAGGCGGCAACATAGATGAGATACGCGAGAAAGGTCAGCAGCTGAAAAAAGACAGTGCCGAACTTGAAGAAAGTCTTGCGCTGATCGAAAAGCAGTGGCAGGCAATCCTGGACTGGATGCCTAATGTTCCTCACCCGGATATGCCCGTAGGTGAAGGCGAACATGACAACCCTGTTATCAAAGCCTGGACACCTGACGGTGGCGAGGTAAAACAGGAGCTGGGTAAGGTGGGTGATACCCACAACTGGATGCCCGAACGTTCGATCCACTGGGACAGTGATGACTTTGTTCCAAAGCACCATCTTGATCTTGGTGAATCCCTTGGTGTGATTGATAATAATCAGGGTGCCAAAGTATCCGGATCACGATTCACTTACATTTTTGCGGATCTCGCCCGTCTGCAGTTTGCTGTTCAACAGCTGCTGTTTGGCGAGCTGCTCAGACGCGGTTTTCAGCCTATCATCCCTCCTCTTCTGGTAAAGGATAAAGCACTTTACGGAACCAGCCACTTCCCTGAGCAGGTTGATCAGGTATACCAGATCAAAAACGATTATCTTGAGGATCAGGACCAGTCTCTGTACCTCGTCGGCTCGTCAGAACCATCAAATTTCTCGTTCTTTATGGACAAGACACTTGATCATGATCAACTGCCTGTCAAAAATGTTTGCCTATACACCGTGTTTCAGATCAGAGGCCGGATCGTGGGGTCGCGACACCAAAGGGATTAAGCGTGTTCATCAGTTTGATAAAATCGAGATGAACGTTGTGTGCGCACCAGACCAGTCAGACGCAGTCTTTGATGAACTGCTTGAGATCAACGAGTGGCTGCTGCAGACCCTTGAGCTGCCGTATCATCTTGTACTCAAATGTACCGGTGACGCAGGTTACCACGCAAGCGCCAAACAGATCGATCCTGAGGTATGGCTGCCGGGTCAGAAGGAGTTTATGGAGGTCATGACTGATACCAATACAACCGACTTTCAGGCAAGACGTCTGAACATCAAGTACACCACCAAAGACGGTAAACGTGAATATGTGCACACGTGCAACGACACAGGCGTTGCCATGGGACGAATGCTGGTCGCAATCATGGACAACTATCAGCAGGCGGATGGAACAGTCCGCGTCCCGCAGGCGCTGGTACCGTTTATGGGCAAGGACAGGATCGAGGCGGCATGACTGACAGCACATACATCAAACACGCTATAGAGCTTTCACGCAAAAGTGTGGAGCAGGGACGGTTTCCTGCAGGAGCGCTTGTTGTAAAGAACGGAGCAGTCATCAGTGAATCCACCAGCGGTCTCTACCCGGGCTATAATCACGCTGACGGTGCATCGGTTGACAAGGCGTTCAGAGCAGAGAAAGCTGACTTACGTGGTGCAGTCCTGTTCTGTTCAATGTTCCCCTGCGTCATGTGCCTGACAAAAGCATACTGGGCAGGAATCCGCAGAATCGTGTTTGCTATCCCGCGTTCTGATCTGAATCAGGAATATTATGAATCAGCTTCAGAGCCACAGCTCGATTTTCACGAACAGGTCGAACTCGTGCACTCTGGCTCCATGCGGGACAAAGCGATGGAGGTTGTACGAAGCTGGGAGAAAAGCAGATAGACTCCATTCAGCCTGCAGAATACAACCCAAATGGTACAATCAACCCATGCCGGAGCTACCAGAAGTGGAAACAGTTGTGCGCCAGATCCGTCCATCTGTTACCGGAAGGACGGTTCAATCTGTCATCGTAACTGATGGAGGCCTGCGCATGATCGCTCCCTTAAGCCGTGATCAGCTGGCAGACAACCTTACCGGTGATACTATCACCTCTCTGGAGCGAACGGGTAAATTTATGCAATTCAGGCTCAGGTCAGGTGCATTCATCGCTGCACATCTGCGGATGAGCGGCAGGGTGAGCGTTTCAGAAAGCTTTGAACAGACAAAGCACAACCGGATCGGGTTGTTTCTGGACAAAGGGGTATTTAACTTCCATTCGATCCGCAGATTTTCAACGTTTCACTATGTCGAAGCCGGCGGATCATATCCGGCATTTGACCTGCTCGGGCCCGATGCGCTTTCCGATGCATTTTCGGGCAGCTATCTGATCGACAAGCTCAAGCAATCAAAGCGACCGGTATACTCTGCTCTGATGGACCAGCGCACGGTAGCCGGACTGGGCAATATCTATGTCAACGAGGTGCTCTATGCTGCAGGTGTTCATCCCCTGCGTGAGGCACGGCTTGTGACAAAGTCCGAGGCAGAAGCGATTGCATCAGAGTCCAGGCGCATTCTTATACAGGCGATCCGGCTGCGGGGGACGACACTTAACGACAGAACCTACCTTGACGGGAGCGGTGAGTATGGAGCATTTTCGGACCATCTTAACGTTTATGGAAAGACGGGCCAGATCGTTGACGGGAGTCCTGTGGAACGTATCCGGATCGGAGGACGCAGCGTGTTTGCTGCAACAAGTCAGCACTAAGCCATCACCCGTGCTGCAAAATTAAGCATCGGCTTCAGCAACGGATTAGCAATGTTCTTTCGTACTATCAGGTTATCGGTAAGCTCACCACGCGGATCCATCGCATACGTCTGGACATAACTTTTCAGCTCATCCTTTTGCCGTTCGTATACTGCCGGGACGAGACTTGTCACATAATCCACAACACCGGAAACGGTTGCTGTTCCTGCATATGCCAGTCCCGCGTAAAACAGTTCAGGGTGCTTTGTTGTTGTCAGTAATAGAGACTCTGCACCAAGTAGTGCAGCAGCCGCTGCAGACATAAGACACAGTCCCAGCCGCAGATTGCGGTTTTCGCGAACCAGATCAGACAGCATCTTTTCTCCCGGGAAGTCATTCTCCATCATTGTCCCCCAGAGCAAGTCGTGGCGCACGATCCGGAAGTGTTTTCACCGTTTCGCCGCGCAACAGTTTATAGTAGCCGGCAACACAGATCATGGCGGCATTATCCATATAGAGTTTTTTAGAATCTGGATAGAATATCTGTGCCCCGTGTTCCGCCGCGGTCCTGCGCAGTCCTGCACGCACCCTGGGGCTTGCAGCAACACCACCGCCCAGGAGAATTTTTGTGACCGGGTGGCGGTCAAGTGCCTGATCAAGCTTATCCTGCAGATGACGGATTGCGGCATGCTCAAAACTGGCTGCCATATCAACAATCTGCTTTCTGGTCAGTTCACCCTGTTCTTCTGTCAGAGTTTTAAGAGTGTAAAAAACTGCAGTTTTGAGGCCAGAAAAACTGAATGCCAGACGCTCGTCACGGTAGAGCGGGCGCGGCAGATCAAACCCGTCCGGATTGCCCTCTTTTGCCATTTCTGTAAGCACGCGTCCGCCGGGGTAGCCGAATCCAAGCATACGCGCAACCTTATCGTACGCCTCACCTACTGCATCATCCATCTTTTCAGCAATCAAACGGTATTTGCCGAATCCATCCATAAGTACAATGTCAGAATGTCCACCCGATATAAGCAGACCCATAACAGGAAAATCATGCTTCTGAATCGCTACAGGAGCCCTTCCTGAAGAGTTGGCAGCCAGAGCCGATAGCAGATGCCCTTCCATATGGTTTACGGCCAGAAGCGGCTTGCTGTGCCGTTTTGCAAGTTCCTCTGCCTTTTGTATGCCCACTTCAAGGGATATGGCGAGTCCTGGACCATAGGTGACTGCAATGGCGTCAATATCATCCCAGCCAATGCCAGGTGCAAACCGTCCGGCCCGCAAAAACGCCTCATTAATGACACCGTCTATCCTCTCGCGATGTGCCTGACGGGCGATGTCAGGTACCACCCCCCCCCATTTGCCGTGCAGTTCGTCCTGAGAACTGATGACATTGGCCAGCACACGCACACCACGCGTTATCGCGACAGATGTGTCATCGCATGATGTATCGATACCGAGTATTGTCTTCTGGTCTGCTTCTGTCATGAGTGGATGATCACATGTCTTGTGTTCTGTCCGGTATAGGCTATCTCGACGTCTGCAAACGCAAGCGGGACACCTGCGCCTGCTGATTCAACGCGCATCTGTTCAAACAGGTCCTGCAGTGCACCGGCCCACTCCACTGCTATAAGGGTATGCGGTCTGAAGTACTGTTCAAGGTTCAGTCCTGACAGCTCGGCGTTGCTGTTCATGCGCCATGCATCAATATGCGCAAGCGTGAGTCCGTCATGTTCATACTCCTGAATCAGATTGAAAGTCGGCGAGGTAACAGTCTCTGAGATGCCCATCGCGGCAGCGATTCCTTTGACAAACTGTGTTTTGCCTGCACCCATCTCGGCGTTGAAGAGTACGATCAGCGGTCCATCATTAAGACGTGACGCAAGAGTTAAAAATGTCTCCGAGCCGAGTTTCTGCATATCCTCAGGAGTGTTGATATCCCGCTCTGATCTGCTCAGTCCAGGCAGGATCGCGCCGGAACGGACAATCTGCAGATCATGTGTTGTTGTATCAATAACAGTTGATGTCGGTCGTTTTGGCAGTTCACCAAAATCAATCATGTAGTCAATCAGGCGTTTCTGTTTCAATGAAACATTGTCATACACAGCCTGCGGGGAGTATGGTGTCGCCCGTCCGGCACTGTTTGCCGAAGTAGCACTGATCCCTTCCCCCAGCAACCGGATCAACTCGAGCGTAAAGGAAAAGTCGGGTATGCGGATCCCGAGCGTGCCGTGCTCAGACTCCAGTCTGCTGTCTGCCAGACCTCTGCTTTTTGATATGACGGTGAGCGGTCCCGGCAGAAACCTGCGGTACACCGTTTTTGCCTCATCATTAAGCTCAACGTACCGTTCCGCCATATCCCGATCAGCGACAGCAACAGAAATTGCCTTGCCTTCGGGACGGCGTTTGAATTCAAGCAGCTTGCTCACAGCTTCGGGATTCTCTGCTGCAACGCCTGCGCCATAGGCTGTTTCAGTTGGAAACACCACCAGCCCACCCTCACGCAGCACCCGGGCGGCTTCCTGCAGCATGTTCAGTTGTGTTTCAGTGAAACTGTCCATCGGAGATGCTGTAATTATAAGCTATACAGCTGTTCTGGCAAAATCAGGCTTCTTCAAGCTCATGCAGTTTTTTATGCGGCAGACGTATCGGTCGCGGGTTAAGCGCCAGCATAACTGCTCCGGCGATCGCGACAACGATCCCCAGAAACGCAAATCCCTCACGGATACTGAATGTTTCGGCTATGATGCCGCCAAAGATCGGACCGATGATGTAGCCGATATCGGTGGCAAAACCGCGCAGCCCGATAAAATGACCGCCGTCATCCCCCAGGCGTTCGATCAGATGTGCCATGACACCTTCGATCAGCGGGAGTGTTGCGGAACTGAATATACTGCTGACCAGGTTGAGAATAAGCAGCAGAGCAAGATCCTCAGTAAAGAGAAAACCGATCAGAAACACTCCGGCCAGAAACAGCGTACCGATTGCTGCCCGCAGCTCTCCGACACGCGAAGCAATCTTTGGCGCGTAGACACCTGCAAACAATCCCGGAAGCATATAGAGGGGGATAAACAGTCCCGAGAGCTCCGGATTGCGGCTGGCATATTCAAAGCTCAGAAGCGGGCCCAGCATCCAGAAGATCGCATCTAGAAACATCAGGGCAAGCATGACCAGAAACACAATTGACGTACGTTTGGTCAGCATCGTCCAGATCTTGAGTTCGTTAATAAACCCGATTCTGTTCTGACGCTGCGTTTTCTCGGGCTTGTGAGCAGGTCTCATGACAAAAAAGTACAGCGCTCCTGCTGCCAGCAGAATAATATAGAGCAGAAACGGAAACCTGAACGAGAGATTTTCCAGCGAAGGATTGACAATAAGCGGCGTCAGAAGCGCAGCCATTGTAGTCACCATCAGTATCAGTCCGCTGACCGTCGTATGATTTGCCTTGGGGATATGATGACCGAGAAAATCCTCCTGCCCGAACACAAACAGTTCGTACTGAATACCGCCGATCATGATAAGAATAATAACCGGCAGCACACCCTCAAACGGCAGGAGCAGCGGTACAAACATGGCAATAATAAACGCCGCCGTGTAGAAGAATGTGTAGTGCCGGTCCGAAAACTTCCAGCTTGAAAACAGGTCGGCAGCAATTCCTGCAACAGATCCCATACTGATAATCAGACCGACGAGTGCCAGATTGGGTTCACGCGTTTCTGCGAGCAGCGGTGTCAGGTACGTGAGGATAATATCCGCTGTAAACCAGAAGAATGTCAGAACCAGAAAAAAGATCAGTTTTCTGCGGTATGGGCTGCGTACGACCATGAGGAAATTATGGCAGAAAAGAAAACCCTGTACCAGAAAGTACAGGGTTTTGAGTGTTCAAGAGGAAACGGTTATTTAACCATGTCCTTGAATTCTTTTCCAGGGCGGAACACAGGAACTGTGCGGGCAGGGATCTTAATAGTATCACCTGTCTGCGGGTTGCGGCCTGTGCGAGCTGCACGCTTGGAAGCGCGGAACGTTCCGAAACCTGTAAGAGTAACAGAGTCACCCTTTGAAACATTGCTCATAACAGCATCCATGAAAGCCTCGAGCGCATCAGCTGCGGCTTTCTTGGTAAGACCTGTCTTGCTGGCAATGTAATCTACCAATGTACTTTTGTTCATTTTGTACACCCCCTTTCTTTAGTGGTTTGCTTCAAGAGTAAAATTGAGAAGCGTTTGGAATGTGATCAGTATGCGTGATGTACAGCGCAAATGTCAAGTATTCGCTTACTATATAAGGGTTTTCAGAGATACACCCAGACAAGAGAGCGACTCTACCACAGAGGCGTCTTCCGGAATCGTGAAACGACAACCGGATTGGCGATTGACGCTGCACACCAAGAGATCCGAGGCTAGACTTGCAATTGTGAAGCAGGACAACGTTTCTTGCGATCTATACTGGATAGTCACTAAAACGAGATACCGGAAGGGAAAATTTTTTACTCCTGAAGCGTTCTATCGACACGTTTTATGGCGGTTGCCCTGCCATTTTCGACGGTAATCAGAACAGAATTAAACACCCTGCGGCCTCCCATCTCCATCACCTTACCCTGCTTGAAAGGGAATTTGAAGTTATTTATGACAGCATCAAAACCAGCCCAGAGTGATGCGTCCAGCGGACCGACCATGCCAGCGTCGGTGACATAGGCAGCCCTTCCTATGATCCTCTGGTCTGCTGTGGGTACATGCGTGTGTGTTCCAAAAACACCCGAGACCCTGTCTTTTACGTAGTAGGCAAGCGAGATTTTTTCGGCTGTTGCTTCAGCATGAATATCAATAATCACAGGATCATTCTCTTTGATTCCTGCCTCCGCCAGTTCTTCAAGAATGCGATCAATCATCCAGAACGGACTGCGCACCGGCTCATGCATAAACACCTGACCGAGCAGATTGACGATTGCAAGCCGTCGTGAACCCATGTCCACTACCGCCCATCCCCTTCCAGGCAGCTGCTCCTGCCCCTCATAGTTATACGGTCTCAGTATGGGAAGATTACTGTCATGCATCTCTTCGACAAACTCACGTACCTTCCAGACATGATCCCCGCTGGTAAAGTAATCAACTCCGTAGCCGATCAGTTCATCAAGCACTGCCCTGGTCACACCATAACCTCCCGCGGCGTTTTCGCAGTTGGCAATTACAAAATCGACTTTTTCTTCCCGCTTGATCTGAGGCAAAAGCGCACCAACTGTCTGCCTGCCCGGACGACCCGAGATATCACCTATGCAAAGTATATTCATTCTCGTTTAACCAGAATTACAATTCAGCTCTTCGCAACCTGTACCTGAGTACCGTTATGGTAAAATGCCTGTATGGTAAAGAAAATCGTACAGATCGGACATCCGATTTTAACGCAAAAGACACAACCTGTCACGGATATTGATGCCGCAGAAGTGAGGCAGGTGATAGGCGATCTGCTGGACACCTGCAGAGCAACACGCACAATCACAGCGGGCCTTGCTGCACCGCAGATCGGTTCGGATCTTAGTATCTGCGTATGCCGCCGTTCAGATCTTGAAGACCAGGGAATGAAAAACCTCAGCGACGATGTTCTCTGGCAGGTATTGATCAATCCGCAGGTCACCGGAGAATCAGACGATCTTTCCGAGATCTGGGAGGCGTGCCTCAGCATTGGCGAAGGGCAAAACATGCTGTACGGTCCTGTTCTGCGACCTGCAGAAGTTGAAGTGTCATTTCTGGATCCCGATGGCAAAGAGCAGCATTTTGAAGGTGACGGATTCTTCTCTCACCTGCTCCAGCATGAGATCGATCATCTTAACGGCAAGCTGTTTTTAAGCTATATAGCAAACCCGGCCAATATCTGGAAGTCCAGCGAACTGGATGCCTATCTGACCGAACACGACAGCTACCCTCCTGTCAGGTAGCAGTTTTTCTAAACGCCAGTGCCTCTTCAAGATGTTCCTGTTTCACAGAAACAGAAGCTGCAAGATCTGCTATCGTTCTTCCCACACGCAGCATTGAGAAATAACTGCGCTGTGACAGTGACAGCTTGTCGACTGCATCGACCAGAAACCGCCGTGCATTGTCCTCAACGCCAAGTACAGCTTCGAGTGCAGCATCAAGCGGAATGGCACGATCCCGCGAAAACTGTCTTGCCAGCTCCACCCGTTTTCGTATTGCAGATGTTTTTTCAGCATCGCTGCTGCTGCGCATCTCCCCTGCTGTGAGACGCGGCACAAATACCTGCAGATCAATCCGGTCCAGCAGAGGTCCGCTCAGGCGCCGGGTATAACGTTCGAGATCAAATGGTGTGCAGACACAGTCACGGACGGGATCTCCAAGATAACCGCATTTGCACGGGTTCATTGCCGCAACCAGCAGAAAATCGGCCGGGTATGTAATGCTGCCTGCAGCTCTTGCTATCGTTACGGTTCTGTCCTGCAGAGGCTGTCTCAGGCTCTCAAGGGATCGTCCGTCAAACTCGGTAAACTCGTCCAGAAACAGTACTCCCCGGTGTGCGAGGGTGACCTCGCCAGGCCTCGGGATACTTCCACCACCGATCAGAGCGACATGGGAACAGGTATGGTGAGGTGAGCGAAACGGACGTACATTCATTATCCCGTCCCCTGCCCTGCTGATTCCCGCAACACTGTGGATGGTGGTGACCTCAAGCTGTTCCTCAAAGTCCATCGCAGGGAGTATTCCTGCAAGTGCATGCGCCATAAACGTCTTGCCTGCACCAGGCGTTCCGCTCAGAAGAATGTTATGCATCCCTGCGGCTGCTATTTCCAGCGCACGCTTTGCAGTGCCCTGCCCTCGTATTTCCGCAAAATCTGGTGTATTAACCGCAGCACCAGTTGTAACAATCTTCGCTTTAACCGCAACCGGATCTTCAACACCTGCAAGGGTCTCCAGGGAGCTTACTGTTATTCCCGCAACTATTCCCGCATCTCGTGCGTTCTTATCGGGTACAACAATGCGGGAAAACTGTGCCCTCTTTGCAGCAGTAGCGATGGCCAGTACACCGTTAACCGGACGCAACTGCCCTTCGAGTGACAGTTCTCCCCAGTACACGGTGTTATCATCGGGCGGCTGTATCTGTCCTGTTGCGCTGAGTATGGCAACGGCGATCGGCAAATCATACCCTGGGCCGGACTTTACAAGATCCGCCGGAGCAAGATTTACAATTATTCGCTTAAGTGGAAACTCAAAACCGCTGCTGCGGATTGCTGCATTGATCCGCTCTTTTGACTCCTGCACTGCCCTCCCCGCCATTCCAACGATCTCGATTCTGGGAAGTCCGGAAGCAATAAACACCTCGACCTCGATGATATGGCCCTGCAGTCCTTCCAGAGCTACCGTGTACACTGATGCATGCATTCTGACTGTGAATAACGAATGCTTGCATTCTCACATTCCCGACCTTAATATTTCCCTAAACAAAACCGAAATATTGATCAAATTTTTTCATGTGAAAAAATTTTACTCAGTTTCTCCAGCCACCCCTCGACAAGGTCAAAGCTCCCCTGCCAGAAGGAATCCGAAGAAATGTCGATATCGCATTTTTTGAGTATAGTATGTGGATAACTCGTGCGTCCAGAAATCAGTATTTCTTCAATTTTCGGTATGAACGAATCCCCCTCAGCTTTATAACGGGCAAACAGGGCAAGGGAGAGTAGCTCTCCAAACGCGTAAGCGTACACGTAAAAGGGCGTCTTGACCATGTGCGGGATGTACGACCATTCGTATCGGAACAGCTCATCAACATCAACCGAGTCTCCGAACTGTTCGGTAAGAGTGGAGAAGTATATGTCCGAGAGCTCTTCGGCTGTGACTCCGGCGGCTACAGCGCTGTGTGCTTCAATCTCAAACCGGGCAAAATATGCCTGCCGCATCACCGTTGCGTAAGAATCCGACAGCTTGTCAAAAAGAAGGGCAGCAGCAGCCTGCTCATCATAGCTGGCAAGCAGACGTTCAAACACAAGCAGCTCACCAAATGTCGATGCTGTTTCTGCAAGGGGAAGAGTAGGGTTCTGGCCGGCAATTGTCTGGCCGTTTGCATACAGCGAATGGACACCGTGACCGAGTTCGTGCGCGATCACACTTACATCACGCAGTCTGCCGGTATAGTTGAGCAGCACATACGGCGTAATTGATGGAGTAACGGTTGCGCAAAACGCTCCCGATGATTTTTCTTTACGTGGATGAGAATCAATGTGCTGTTCGTCAATAATGCGGCGCGCGCGGTCAGCGAAGGGCTGATGAAAGTCTGTAAACGTATTCATAACCAGATCGACAGCATCACCGTAACTGATCCGTTCATCCGGTGTATCGGGATAGGGAGCATACAGATCAAACCTGCTGAGCTTTTTCTGCTTCAGGAGTCTTGCTTTCAGTCTGAAAAACCGCTGAAACAGGGGAGCATTGCGCCTGCAGACCTCGAGCAGCAGCTCAACAGATCCCGACATCAGATCATTACTGACATTTCGCATTGCGATGGGGGACTCGTAACCGCGCAGCCCTGCCATTGCATCCCAGTCTTTCTGGATCCCCTGAAAGACAAAAAAGTAAAGCGGCAGATTGTTTTTGTACACATCAAAGAGCGAACGGTATGCTGCCTCGCGGTAATCAGGGCGCGGATCATGAACATACTGCATCAGCTCGGACTGCGTTGCGATTGTCTTTGATCGTTTTGCCGAGACGGGCTTAAAACGGAAGGTCTGTGCCGTTTCCAGCTGCCGGCGGACGTCCTGCAATGTCTCCCGCAGATTGGCATCCTTCAGCGTTGCCAGCCGTTCTTCAGGCTCTGTTAACGTATGTGCCGCCAGTTCACGTGCACGTTCAAGAATATGACGGTGCGGTTTGGAAGCGGCAAACAGTCTGCGGGCATTGTTGTCATCAAGTGTATCAACCCCTTCGACATCTTTTCCTTTAATCCAGTGCGAGAAAAAGCGAACAGCGTCTTCAGCCTGAACCAGCAGCTGCAGGGCGCGTCCCTTAAGTTTCTGGGCAAGCGTGTCACTGCTGTTGGCACTTTCGCGCAGAGCAGGCATATCGTAGAGTCTGTAAAGATCTTCGCTGATACTGTCTTCAAGCTTTAGCAGATCAACAAAATCCTTCTTTGACATGGAAGGGGAGAGCAGTGATTTTTTAGCGATAAATGTTTCCAGGTCTTTTTCAGCCCTGGCATACAGTTCGTCAAACTGTGATTCGGGAAGAATGTCATCAAGATTCCAGCGTACAGACATAAGTGAACGGATACTTAACTATGCAGGAATAGTATATGCGCAGTCTCTGAAAAGTCAAAGACTGCGCATGGTTTGGTACTTATGATTTCTTTACTGCAGAACGTTTGCGTCTGCGTCCAGCGATATAGATGACAACTGCGGCAACAGGCGCAAGAGCACACAGCGGAACAAGTAACCAGCCTGCGGCCGAAGCCCAGAAGAGGAGAGCGGTCTCAAACGATCGCGACAGGTCTGCGATCAATCCTTTAGCCTGGCGCTGTGAGATGCGCAGCTCAATGCTGGCCAGATCTGTCTCCTGTGACAGTGTGGAGATTTCGTCCTGCTGGGTAGCAAGTCTGGCCTGCAGCTGAATCAGCTGCTGTTCAAGCTTTGGCCTCTCGTCTGCGGGTGCTGCGGAGATTTTCTCCTGCAACGCAGTGATTTCATCCCGGATTGTTTCAACAGTCGCTTCAAGTGCGGATAGCTCGTTCTGACGGTCACTGACAGTCAGCTGCTCAGCCAGCACGTCTACATCCTGATTGCGGATTGCACTCAGAACATCGTAGAAGCGGTCGGCAGGTACACGCAGTTGAATATAACCGGAGAGAGTGCCGGTACCGCTCAGACTGGAGCTCTGGATGTAACCGCCGAATTCTGATGTCAGCCCCGTCAGCCAGGTGTACGTGCTGCGAACATCCGGTGCGGCAAGTGTCAGTGAAGCATAGAGCTCCTTGGCACGCTCAGCTTCAGCGGTAAGAGCATCCTCGGCATACGCCTCGGGCTGTGTCTGCTGGATTGATGTCCCGCTAAGGTCCCGGTTCTGAGCCTTGCCGTCCTCACTGTCGATCAGAGCAACGTCACTCCCGTTAAATACGTTCAGTTCGGCAGGCTGAACCGGTGACTGATTTCCGCCAGCAAAAAGCAGGGGAGAGAAGAACACCAGCAGTGCAAAACTCAACAGTCCTGCAAGAACTGCAGGTCCGGGCAGCCTGAATAGTGATGTGGTCATGGTTTTTTCCTGAAAAGTAGAATGCTCGAAAAGGCGCGCCATGACAGTTTCGAAAACCCGGTCTTCCGCTGCAGCAGATGGTCCGAGTGTTGAGCTTAATTGTTTTAGTTGTTCTTCAATCTGTTTCATTGTTGTGTGCTAACTGCTGTGCACGTTTGAGTGCACGATGCTGGAGAACCTTAACTGCATTTGTCTTCATATCCAGTGCCTCTGCTGTTTCTTTCAGTGTAAGCCCCGAGAGAAAGCGCAACTCAAGCACCTGCCGGTAGCGGTCTGTAAGCCGGGCCAGGACGGAAGTGAGCTCGGGATAGGAGCGCTCCGGGTCATCCTCCCGATCCTCCTCCATAGCCGGCTCAGTTTCGAGCGGCAGCACCGGTTTTTCGCGCCGGTACCAGTTGGCAAGCTCATTCCTCGTAATACTGAACAGCCACGTTTTTAAAACTGCTCTGAGCCCGGAATCTGGCTATGTTTTCAAATGCCTTGGTAAAGATCTCTGAGCATACATCCTCAGCACTTGCATCATTTGTAACCCTGAAGCGCACATACCGGTACAGCCACGCAAAATTGGCTTTGTACAGTTCTGACAGCGCACGAGGGTCGCCTTTTTGTGCTGCATGTATCAGCTCTTGCATCGTCTGTATATTAGACCGGAAAGGTTACACTGCAATAGAGGAGACTGCAGTTCTCAGAAGTTTTACGAGCTCTGGCGTACGGATAACATTGACAGCAAAGCTTTTCTTGCCGGTGCTTCCGTACAGCACCATGTCATCAAACAGGATTGTGTCTGCTGTAATGAGGAGTTTTGACTTGTGTACGATTGCTGTTTTGCGCATCTCGCGCTGATCGCGTTTGTTGAACTCCGCGATCGACTCACCCCTGTTCGCTATAAGTGTTGTAAACGCCTGCCGGCGCAGAAGTGCGTTGCGCAGCTTCGGTTCCGCCGGCTCGTACAGATCGAGGTCCGGTACCATGATAACAAGTTCGTTGGACGCTGATTCGGCATACACGCGAGTCATGATCTCCCGGTAGCCGGCTGATCCATGGAAGAAGTTCATCTGAGGCCTGTTGCTGTTGCGGTTGTAGTACGAATCCATCTTCGGGAGGACATCGCCGATTGTCGTCTCCAGCTCTCTTATCTCGCGTTTGCGCTGATCAAGCAGATCCCGCAGCATTCTCGGGTCTTCGGCACGGAAGAATATCTTGTTGCTTTTTTCAAACTGACCCACCAGCCCGCGCTTGAGCAGGCTGTTTGCGTATTCGTATACATTTGTACGACCGATATTCGTTTTTTTTGCAATCTCGCTGGCTGAAGCCTCGCCGAACTGCAGCAGTGACGCATACACTTCAGCTTCTCCCTTGTTCAGACCGAGATCCGTGAGCTCTTTAGTAAACATGTTTCTGACGGGTTTATGTGTATTGTATACAGGTTTCCAGACGGCCACAATGGCCAATGCAAAAAAGAGTGTACACAGGACAGGGACGTTCGTAAACCCATATTCATGACATTCGAAACTGTTTATACCTTATAGACAACTTGGAGTCTTCAGCTGTTTGGATTAAGATGTGCATATATCAGACCCCTTTATCATGGCTTTAACACAAAAGCAGAAAGTCTATATTTTCGGCGGCTGTGCTGTTGCAGTCGTTCTTTCACTTTGCTGTATGGTTGTTTCGGCAGTTCTGTTCCGCTCTATGTTTGTCGGATCAGGTAATGTCGTGACCAGGGACACAGATGTTGATGACTTCTCAAGTTTTGAGTTTAACGGAGCGGCAGAAGTACGTCTCATCCAGGGTGACTCCACCAGCGTCTCAATACAGGGCGAGGACAACGTTCTTGACACTTATACCGTCTCTGTTGCTGATGGCAGACTGACAGTCGGTACCGAGCGCAGAGGTCTGTTTGATGTAATACCGACAAAACCGGTCATTGTGACTGTGTACCTGGAGGATATCACCGAGATTGATCTTAATGGTGCCGCAGATTTTAATGCCGACCGCCTGCAGCTGCGTGACGTCACTCTCCGGATTGACGGCGCATCGTCAGTCACTATGGATCTGTTTGCCGATTCTCTGACTGCTGTTGTTAACGGCGCAGGATCAGTTGAGCTGCTTGGCAACACAAATAAGCTGGACCTTACGCTTAACGGGGCGGGCAGCTTCAGCTCTGCGGTACTGCGCAGCCGCGAGTGCACAGTCACAATCAATGGAGCAGGGAGCGCACTGGTCAACTGCGCCTCGACACTGGATGCGACTATCAATGGCACCGGCAGTATTGAGTATCTTGGGGATCCTCAGCTGACACAGGAGATCAACGGACTCGGTACGATCAAAAAGGGTAACGAGTAAGTCAGTCTTCGGTCTGGCTGACAGTGACACCGTTCATGTCATGGCTGTAAAAGCCGAACTTGCCGGCTATCTGATCCCAGCCTTCCATCGGTTCATCATAGACCCAGGTTACCTGATCAAGGACAGCATTGCCTTCGCTGTCAATCATGCTGTAGTAGTAACACAATCCCTTGTAGGGACACGTATAGGTATTCTCGGTCCGCTTAAGAACATCCGTCTTTACGACAGACGGATCTGCATAGAAATTACCGTCAGCACGGATAACGGTTTCGCCAAGCACGCCCTCTGCAAGCAGCACCTCCCTGCCGGCAGGGGTATGTGCGGTAAATCTGACAGTCATAAAGAGAGAAGTAATATTCTACCCACATAGTAACTGTTCCCTGGGTGTGCGGCAAGCTATACCGACAGCAGGTCGGGATCGTCGGTACGCAGCAGATTTGCCACTCTGTGTCGCAGATTGGTTTCAGTCAGCCCATCTGCATAGGTGCGTACACTGAACCCGACCGTCTGAGCTGTCGTCACAACCGGATGACCTGTCAGTTCAGCCTCCTCGCTCTCAAACATGTCGAGCATTCGACCTGTTCTGCCTGCACGAATATCGACATACATGCCGTCCGGACCGCTGTATGTATGCATAAACCGTGCAGCCTTAGTGGCAGTTGCTTTACGAAGCATGTCTGCATCAGTGCCGGGGTATGATTCTGCAGTATGGAGAATGTGTGTAAGTATTTCTCCTGCCTTGTGCGGCTGACCGTTTCTCATATGCTCTGCAGCCACTGATGCGATACCCTCGGTCAGAATCTCACGCATTTTCTGGTACTCGTCAGCTGAGAACCGTCCCGAGTTTACTCTGCTGCTGATCTGGTCAGACATCCGGGTCACCTCGCTGAAGTCGTAGCAGCCGTTGAAGTTAACTCTGTTTACAAGCATTCCCGCAGCAGTCAGCATTGCCCGGCGGCGGCTTGAATGGCGGGGCAGGTATTCACCTGCTAGGACACGGTCAAGGGCTGCCGGTCTGTACAGACCTGTTGAAACGAGCTGTTCCCCTATAGCCTGCAGCGTCCCGACGGGTATCAGATCAGAAAGATTCCGGTACGCATCAAGACAGCGTTCTACCAGCCTGCGTTCATCACTAAGCGGAGCAAATGTTGTTGCGTCCACACGCCGGTAAGTCTGCATTGTATAGGACTGAAGCGCTTCTGCTACAGTTTTATGCGTAATCTGTGCATCAAGCTCGGTATCAATCGAATGTGGAAGCCCGCTGTAACGCTGCAGCTCAGCAAGGACAACGGACTGCGCATACGGGTCTTCTGAGACTGAGATATGGAATGAAGGAAGCTGGCCGGTTTGGACATACCCGACATGAAACGTCCTCTGGACATGATAGTCAACAGGATTCAGCAGGCTATTCCGCTGCCAGATTATTGATTCCGGTTCACGCCCGAAACGCTCCATATCAGCTGATACAAAACCTTATTATATCATGAATGTATATAGATTTGCAGCACCGGTCTCCGCTGTGGTCTAATACGAAAAGTATCTTCCCTTATTACACCAGTCTTATGATTCCAACACGAGAACAGGCGCATTCCATCCTTGAAAACTGGGTTGAGAACATCAACCTTCGCAAACATATGTACTGTGTAGAAGCCGCGATGAGGGCATACGCAGAAAAGTACGGCGAAGACGCTGATAAATGGGGCATCGCTGGTCTGCTGCACGATGCAGACTGGGAAAAATACCCCGACGAACATCCCGCACAGATCGTGGCGAAACTGTCAGCAGAAGGAGTAGATGAAGAGCTTGTACATGCAATCGCTTCTCACGGAAACAACAGCGAACAGTATGGCGAACGTTTTGCAGAGCGCTCAACTCTGATCGACAGGGCACTGTTTGCCTGTGACGAGTTGTGCGGATTTATCGTTGCCTGCAGCCTGGTCCGGCCAAGCGGCATCGATGACCTTGCCCCCAAATCTGCAAAGAAAAAACTCAAGGACAAGGCATTTGCAGCACAGGTAAGCCGTGATGATATCTATCAGGGTGCTGAAGAGCTTGGTGTCGATCTTACTGAACACATTCAGTTTGTTATCGATGCAATCCGCGGGGTAAAGGACAGAGTGTTTGCTTAACCTTCCTGCACCGAGACCAGATCAGCTTTAACGATCAGGCGCTGCCTGTTTCCGTTTTCACACGTCTGCAGAGTAAGCATTGGCGTTTCTGAAGTGCCGGTATACACTTCCGTCCGGGTAGGCTCCACCACAAAGCTGTGATTAAACCTGTACACGTAACGGTCTCCGTTAAACCTGATAATGAGTTCATCACCTGAGCGCAGTTCTCCCAGACGGTTGAAAAAACCACTCGGACCTTCGCGGTGAGCAAACAGATAGACGTTGCCTTCGGTCACCGCTTCAAAGGGCAGGCGCGTGTATTTGCCATGTGCAACATACGAGTCAATCACTGGCATGTACACACTGCGCCGTGACGGATCGACATTGGCGACAATATCCTTTCTGACACCAATGCGCGGGATTTCGATCGCATACTCCCAGACATCAACATCCGTTTTGAAGTGTAACGATACTGCGGGCTGGGTGATTTTGGGGTCTGTATCAGCTGTACTGGCAGCAAGAACGCTGCTTGCTCCGATTCGTATCGCGTTTTCCGGAGACACGAGCGCGTAAACGCCGCTGAAGGTAAACCCGGTGACGGCAATAACCACGATTGTGATAAGGATCCGGACCATGGGACAGGTGATATATATAGCTATATTATAGCATAATACACACACTTATCCACATTTCTACAGGCTGATCTCGGCCAGGTTGCGGGCGTCAATATTCAGGACATAGCGTTTACCATCCTGATTGAGGGTAACGTTGCGCGTGCCCTGTACAAGCGTAACATCTGTTACGTTTTTGCGGACAAGACGGCTCAGTGTCGAATTCAGATTCTGTGCATAAAGACTGTCCAGACCCTCACTTTTGTTGGAAACAAACAGAAACTCGGAATCCGAGACAAACTGCAGATACGAATGACGTGCGGGAAGCTGTGTCATCCGTGTTTTTTCGTGTGAGGTCAGGTCAATACTCCAGATGTGCGATCCGCTGCTCGAAGGCAGCAGAAGCAACGCATGCGTGCCGGAGGGGTTGATATCCATAACACTGAACTGGCCAGTGCTAATCTGCTCGAGATTTTCACCGTCAGCGGAAACCATCCATACCCCATTAGTAGTCGAGAACACAACTTTGTCTGCAGATACCTGCACCGAAGTAACATCCTCCTCGCCGTCATAGAGGACAACAGCGTCTTCACTGCCGGGTGTCATAGCAAACAGTTTACCCGGTTCATCGTTCTGGGCGGCAACAATGACCCCGCCACCCGTCTGCATGTCGACAGCATCTGCGGCAACTGAAGCCAGAGTCTCTGAGGTACCTTCATTAAGACTGATACGTGTGTAGGTTCCCGAGCCGCATAATACCAGGGCCTGAGTTGTGTTTTGTGTCACGCGACTGCAGCTGAGTGCTGTGGTTGCAACGTTCTGTGCTCTGCGTCCGTTATAGTCTGACACAAACACCTGCCTGTTAAGGCCGTCATCCTTGATGGTAACTATCCTGCCCTCAGGTACCAGCAGTATGGTGCCAAACGAGTTCTGACCCTGCTTAAGCACCTGGGAACGCTCCAGTGTGTGATAGCCGTCCTCTTTAATCCTTAAAGCGACAGTACCGGTGATATCAAGATCACTGACAGATACAGTTCCGTCATCACTGATATACCGTGCATCAAGCTGCTCAAATACTTCGCTTCTTCTGATCTCAACGCTGTCAGGTCTGAGATCCTCACCTGTCAGCCAGTTTTTAACCTGGGCTACAAGATCGGCTGCAGGGACAAGCTCCACAGTGCGCTCTGTCAGGCCGGATACGACTTCGACCTCGGTCTCAATATCCTTATAGTACGGTGAACGTATACGCAGGTTATACGTACCGACAAGCAGCCGTTCTGTCTCTGCGACAAAGTTTTCGTCATAGGATAGCGGTTCGTTGTTCAGTGTCATCTCAAACTCGGATGAGTAGAACGGGGTATCGTCAGGCAGGCTGATTTCAAAGCGCAACTGCCCGAACTCAAGACGCTGCATCGTGAACTCGGCGGTGTTGCTGAAGCGTTCGAGCCGGATATCTTCTGTTATTGTAGCGAATCCGTTTTTCTCAACCTTCACCTCGTATAACCCGTAGGCAATATCCGTGAGATTGAAGTATCCGGAGTCATCTGAATATGTCTCTCGACCCTGCGTGCTGATGCGCGCATCTTCGATCGCATTGCCTTCAGAATCATAGACATGGCCATCAATGGATGTCGGCAGCAGCGTCCTGTCAAAGCCGAACACTATAAGTACTATAGGGACTGCAACCAGGATTGCGATGACACCCAGCAGAACCACAACACGCTGGGGATGATCAAAGATCGATTGTAAGAGTTTTCTGACAGGCTTCATCTTACAAATTGGTCGGGAATCTGTTACAATTACTATAAGATTGCCCTTTGTCAGGGCATTTTTACTTTTTACGCCAGTTTACGTGAAGAACGCCAAAAAGATCCTGCTAGTAACACGCAAAAATCCCGATTTTGACGCCTATATCAGTTTACAGCTACTGGCAGAAGTTATCAAACAGGACCTGAACAAGCCCGTCGAACTTGCTTGTGAGGCAGAGCTTCCCAAACAGTACGAGGCTGTATTCCCCATGCCCGAAATCAAACGCATGAAGGAACTGCCGCCCAAGAGCTTTGTCCTTGAATTCAAGAACCAGGAGAACAAAGTACAGAATATTCAATGGAACCAGGCAGAAGATAAACTCACACTGTTTCTGACAATGCAGCAGGGTGACCTTAATGCGAGCAACCTCAATGTGCAGATTGCCGGAACAAATCATGACCTGATCATGCTTATCGGCGTCAACAGTTTTGACGAGCTGGGCGAACTGTACAGCAAGTCGAGGAGTATCTTTGATGAGGCCAGGGTGGTCGCATTCGGCACAAATCCTCAGATCCGCCAGCAGAACGTTAAGGTCGTACAGGGTGATAAAGCGACATCACTGTCAGAGCAGGTGTTTGCGTATCTCGAAAGTAACGGCATCAAGATCAGCGAAGACCGCGCAAACCGCGTTCTGACCGGTATCTTCCATGCAACCAAAAACTTCAAGCAGAACGTTACCAGCGCACAGACATATGAAACGGCAGCACGTCTGACCAAGATAGGAGCAACAAACGAGACAGCAAGCACAGCACTTGCCCGCACAGCATCAGATGCGGCAGACAAGGCAAAGTCACAGGCGCAATCGGCACAGAAGCCGTCAGACCAGCAGAGCAGGCCGGCGCAGGGTCAGACCGGAAGTCAGCAGGGCAGCCAGCCAGGAATGAAACCGGCTACTCAGAACCAGACTGCCACACAGTCATCTCAGAACCAGAAGGCAGATGAGCGCAGCAATAAAGCAGCGAATTGACGACGCGCGCAGTATTCTGATCGTCCCCAAACAGGAAGGGGACCTTGATGTCCTTGCGGCATCATTTGCACTGGCGCGGTCGATGCATGTCAGCGGTAAAAAGCTGAGCATGTACATCGACCCGGACGTATACACCGAAGTCCTTAAAGCAAAGTTTCCTCCCCAGAACATATCGTTCATGAAAAAGAACGAGCCTGGAAACATAGTCATCAGTCTGGATAATGTCGATGCTCCGGTAAAGGAAGTGAAGTGGAAAGAGGAGAAGGGGACCGTAAACATCTACGTCACAACAGAAGGCGGTGATGTACCCGGAGACAAGATCAGGATTAACCAGAGTACACACCTGATCGACCTTGTCGTCATGGTTGACGCTTCGTCACCCGAAGATCTGGGTGATTTTTACCGCATGCACCGGCAGCAGTTTGCGCCCGAGCGTGTTGCGATATTCACTCCAACCGGGGTTAAATCACCGGATAATGTTACAGGATACGAGATCCGAACAGCATCATTCTCTCAGGGAATGTTTGAATTTATGCAGCGTGAGTCTATGCACGTGGACGAAGACATCGCCACAACGCTGCTGGCGGGTCTGTACTGGAAGACAGAGAACTTCAGCTACGATCTCAATGATGACTCCTTTGGCAGAGCTGCAGAACTTACACAGGCCGGTGCCGACCAGGAACTTGCGCGTAACATCGCCAACAGGACATTGAGTCTTCATGATACCCGCTATTTTGCCGATATCTACAGTCACGTGGTGGCAGGCGACAACGGCATCTTCTACACCATTGTTCCGGAGCGCCAGACCAGGGAAAAAGAGCTGTTTACAGATCATGTCCCCGTAGCTGGGCTGATCGGATGCAGAGCTGCGTTTACCGTCGTACACGGCAGCAGCGCAAATACTGTTTATATTAAAGCCAACAGCGGTGAGATCAATCTTGAAGCCGTTGTTGACAAGTACAAGGGCAGCCTGAGCAGAAACCGGGCTGTGATCACAAGCCAGACAGCTGCAGAAGCGCTGGCACAGGACATTGTCTCGCTGCTGAACAGTGAACGTAAGGAACAACCTGTACTGACGCCAGAGGAGGCCAAACTTCCCGCACCGACTGAAGAAGAGAAGAGGAGCGGACCCGATCATGATTTTGAGAAGACGCGCAAATGGCTTGATGAAATGAGTAAACAGAAACCCCGCGCAAAACGTCCTTCGCCTCGGCCATCGGTGACAGAACAGCGCAGCAGACGAGCGGAGACTCCCGCTGGTTCTGCTCCCGAAAGTCCGCGGGAGGTGCAGGAATACAAAGCCGAACCTCCAGCTAAGAAGGATGAGAAGTACGTTCCGGAACGGGCCGCTCCGGAAACACATGCCGGTTTATCCGGTCAGCCGGTTACGCCGGCAGCAAGTACACCCGCAGCCGAAGCCGCACCGGATGAGTTTTCACCATCTCCGATCACGCCGACCATCAGCGGCGATGATCCGCTTGCACCTGCTGTATCAATGCCCGAACCACTGGATCTTGATGGCAAACGTAATCAGCAGCAACAGCCGGATCCGTCGTTTGCCCCCAATACACCGCTACCGCCCGCAAGTATCTGATGCTAGGATACTGCTATGCTTAAAGCTGCAATCTTTGATTTTGACGGGACACTCGCTGATACATATCCTCTAACGATAGAGATACTGCGCCAGATGGCAGCAGAGGAACAGTGGCCGTTTCCTGACAGTGCGACAATCGAGTCGTTGCGCTCAATGACAATCCGCCAGATGTTTAAGACATTGAATGTCCCGCTGCGGAGGTTGCCCTATCTGTTTACAGAAACCCGCGCCCGACTGCATGACCGGATAGGGGAGGCGTCACCATACAATGGTATCGCGCCGATGCTTGAAGACCTGAAAAACCGCGATCTGAAACGGATCATTCTCAGCTCAAACACGCAGGAGATTATTGATTCGTTTCTGCAGAAACACCGGATGCCAGGTTTTGATGATGTGGAAGGGTACGGGAAATTGTTTGGCAAAGGCAGACCCCTTAAACGACTGTTAAAGAAACACGGAGCTGACCGGTCAAGCGCCGTCTACATAGGAGACGAAGTTCGCGACATCGACGCAGCCAGATATGCGGGAATTCCGGTGATCTCTGTAACCTGGGGGTTTAATACAGCCGAACTGCTTGCCCGGCTGAAGCCCGACCATATGGTCGACACACCGGAGGAGCTGCGGGATCTGCTGAGAAGATTATGACCGGCTGTTAGCCGCCTCAAGAAACGACTCGGCATCCGTAATCAGCACATCGCGTGGTTTTGATCCGTTGGGCGGACCGACAACGCCGTGTTCCTCAAGTTCGTCAAGCAGGCGTGCGGCACGGTTATAACCGATACTCAGCTTACGCTGCAGCAGTGATGCTGATCCCTTTTGAGCACTGACAATCACACGAAGCGCATTTGCAAACTCATCATCCTCGCTGAACTCCGCACCCTCTGCAGGTGCAGGGGCATTGGGATCAGTCTGTTTTTCGATAACCTCCTTGGTATAGCGTACCTCCGGCACCTGGTCCTTGATGTACTTGACGATGTTCTGGATCTCCTCGGGTGCCACCCACATACCCTGAACACGCTTAGCCTTGGACTGAGAAGGGTCCTTAAACAGCATGTCTCCACGTCCAAGCAGTGACTCTGCACCGATGTGGTCCAGAATAACGCGCGAGTCAATCTGAGTTGTGACACTCATACCGATTCTGCCCGGGATATTTGCCTTGATAAGACCGGTAATCACATCAACAGACGGACGCTGTGTGGCCAGCACCAGGTGAATACCCGTAGCACGGGCCTTTTGCGCAAGACGCACAATTGCAGACTCGGTCTCAACCTTGTTTGTGGACATCATCATGTCTGCCATCTCATCGATAACAACAACAATATAGGGGAATGCGGAGAATCCCATCATATTGTTGTACCCCTCGATATTTCGCACCTTGGCCTCCTTAAAGATCGTATAGCGGCGTTCCATCTCGACAATCGCCCACTTGAGCGCATTGAGAACCTTGTCCATCTCGGTGATAACAGGCGTCAGCAGATGCGGGATACCGTTGTAATCGGACAGCTCAACCTGCTTCGGGTCAACCATGATAAATTTGACCTCATCCGGTGTCTTTGTCATCAGCAGACTGACGATAAATCCGTTGGTCAGGATAGATTTTCCCGATCCGGTAGCACCGGCTATCAGCAGATGAGGCATCTTCTGAAGGTCAAACAGCATACGGTCACCGGCAATATTTTTTCCGACAGCAAGCGGCAGATGCATACTGTTGTCCTTCATGCGGCTGTCGCTCATGATTTCTTTGATGAACACGGCTTCACGCTCTGCATTGGGCACCTCGATTCCGACATATGACGTGCCGGGGATCGGGGCCTCAATACGGACAGCACTGGCAGACGTGGCCAGAGCAAGGGCAAGGTCGTTGCTGAGGTTTGCAATCTTTGAGACCTTTGTTCCCAGGGCTATATCAAGGGCGTACTGGGTTACCGAGGGACCGACCAGTACATCAACCACCTTAGCTTTGACACCAAAGCTGTTTAGCGTCTGCTCAATAATGTCTGCATTTTTGCGGATATCTTCTTTTGCGGGTTTCTTTTTGACAAAGTCATTGAGCAGGCTGATCGGGGGCAGCTTCCAGTCCGGATACTGCAGCTCTTCATTAATGTATGCTCCCTCTTTTGATTCTTCGGTTATCTCAACCTTTGGCTGTTTAATCTTCGCAACCGCAGGGGATGGTGTCTCCTGCACATCATCCTTGTCATCATCGGACTTAGCGGTATCCTGCTGCTGTCTGCGAAAATCACCAAATGTTGAGGGTGACAGGATTGGAACGTCGGCAATGTTCTCGTCTTTTTCGCCCGTCTCTTCGTCCTGTGCAGCCTGTGCTCTTGCACCTGAGAATTTGGCCCACAGAAACTCAATCCCTCTGCCGACACGGTCCAGAAACTCCAGAATCGTCATCGAAAGTGCCAGCGGGATCGAGAGCACTATCATGACAATGATAAATACCGGCGTGAAGTTGAGAAAGATGTTTTCAAGCAGAAATGTGTACACGAACGAGCCGACAATCCCGCCATATCGCGTCGGATCATTTCTGCCAAGCGGATCGCTGCCACCGAAGATCGACTGTACAAATGCTGCATAAAAGACAACAAAAAGTGCCTGTCCTGCAAGACTGCGACCGCCAGCCAGCGGAAACTTGCTGTCAAACATATGCAGAGATGAGTTGAAGCACAGGATCGCCAGAAAAATTGTTGCATCCCCGGTCAGGCTGCGGAAGAACGTAAAGATCCCGCCATCCATAAAATAGCTGAGAACGCCGAGCAGTCCGGCGAAGAGGAAGAGGAGACCGATTACCGCACGCGTCTCCTGACTGTCATACTGTATTCCTTTTTTCTTTCGGGGTCGTCCCCGTTTCTTTTTTGCCACAGGATATCCCGTATCAATCTATTATAAACACATCCGGCACGGGAGACAAAACTGATTACCCGAGGGAGGCGAGTCTGGTGATAAGTTCATTCAGTGTATGCTCTTTTTCGGATTCGTCAAGATTGGCAAACCTCACTTCGCGGATCTTCTCGCGTATTACCTCTTTGTGAACAGTACGCACCAGCGATTGCAGAGTCTGAGTATAGAGATGCTTATCACTGATATGCTCTACAGGGAGAAGTGCCAGCATCTGGTAGTACTCCAGATCATCACCGGCGAGCCTGTCTGCTGCAGCGTCTGCCCCTGCTGCAAAAAATTCCTGCATGATCCTGTTCTGCTGTGCGGTAAAGACCTCTGTGCCGGTCTCTGCTTTGCTGGTTTCGGCATATTCGGGGTGGGAAATTATGGTGGCCAGCAGGAGGTCAGTCCTGGTTGTTTTTACCTGTCGCGCCGGTTCACGTCCCGGTACCCGCTCCTCAAACGGAGCCGGTTCTGTGCCGCTTCTGTCCAGCAGTTTTTTTAGTGTCTGCTGGTCAACTCCGACCTGCTCACTCAGCAGACTGATGTAGTGCGCTTTACGTACATCACTGCCCAGCCGTGAGATATAGGTAAGAATACCGTTAACGTAATCGTCCTTGCCTTCGGCCGTGGTCATATCAGTTCGTTTTTTGAGCCGCTTCATTATCTGGTCAATGACCGGCTCGGCGTCTGCAACGGTCTGCTCCCAGTTGCCTCCTTTTTGTATCAGTTCATCAACATCCTGAAAGTCACCGATGTCTATCGCGCGCACATGCATGCCCTCTTTTTTCTGCAAGCTCCAGTCCTTCTGATCAGAGCTTTTTTCGCCTGCGGCATCACTGTCAAACGCAAAATAGACGGTATCGGTATAACGTTTGATCAGTTTAAGCTGAGACGATGTCAGGGCTGTGCCAAGCGGAGCCACGATATTGCCGATACCAGCCTGGTGTGATGACAGGATATCGACATTCCCCTCAACGATGATTGCAAACCCCGCTTTTCTGATCTCCTCCTTGGCCTGAAACAGGCCAAACACGGTCTCACTTTTGTGATACACGGGTGTCTCAGGCGAATTGAGGTACTTGGGCTGGTCATCCTTGTTGAGGACCCGTCCCGAAAATCCGACCGTGTCGCCGACATGGTTAAGAATCGGAAACATTATCCTGTCGCGGAACTTGTCATAACTGCGACCATTTTTTTCGGCCAGCAGCCCCCAGTCAACAAGCTCCCTTTCGGTGTAGCCCTTCTTTTTAAGGAATGTACTCAGGTTTTGAAATCCTGCGGGAGCATAGCCGATCATAAACCTGATCAGCACCTCTTTACACAACCCGCGTCCCTTTACGTACGAACGTGCCGGGCGGGCCATCTGATGTTCTTTGAGCAGGTAGTGGAAATACTCGGCAGCAAGATGATTTGCCTCGAGAAGACGTTCTTTTTCTGCACGGCGTTTCTGCGATCCGGGGTCTGATCTGCGTTTAAGCTCGACACCGGCACGCTTTGCTGCAAGCTCCAGCGCTTGGCAAAATCTATTCCCTCGATCTTCTCGATAAAACTGATCACATCACCACCTTCGCCGCAGCCGAAGCATTTGTAGATTCCAAGCTGCTCATTTACCGAGAAACTCGGACTGCGCTCATTGTGAAAAGGGCAGAGGCCGAAGTGGTTGCGCCCGTTCTTTTTCAGGGTGGGAACATACTCCCGGACAACGGATACGATGTCCAGCTTTCGTTTTATCTCGTCAATCTGGTCTCTGCTCATAGGGATTTCTGTTGTGACATTCTAACACACCAGTGCCTGCTCATGCTGACAGAACGCCTGCCATGCTTTATAATCTGGCAGTTGCAACTGTTTACCATGGCAAACGCTAAAAAAAGCTTCTGGAACCATCCTGACGTCGACCTCGTCAAAGGTCTTGACTGGGATAAACCACGCTCACTCGCACACAAGCTTACAGATCAGATCTCAACAATTCTTGAAATCGATCCGGCGCTGCTTGAGCTCAAACATCCTGCTGACGACACACACGGTGACTACGCACTCAACGAAGCACTCAAGCAGGCAAAAGAGCAAGGGAAAAACCCGCGCGAGCTGGCCGAGGAGATGGTTGCAAAGCTCAAGGCGTCTGAAGGGTTTATGACAATGGTCGCAGGTCTTGAGGTGGCAGGTCCCGGCTTTATCAACATCCGGCTCAAACCCTCGGTGCACGCATCATATGTATCCGAGGCGTTTTCTTCTGCCGGCTATGCTCACGCTGATCTGTTCGCCGGAAAGACCATCATGTTTGAATACGCTCATCCCAACCCGTTTAAAGTGGTACACATCGGACATCTGCGCAACATGATCCTGGGCGAATCGCTGATCCGAATACTCGAAAGTTACGGAGCAAACATTATCCGGGTTAACTACCAGGGTGACGTGGGTATGCATATCGCAAAAAACCTCTGGGCACTGCTTAAGGTGCCCGAATCAGAATACCCCGAAGACATCAGCGAACGCGCTGAACTGCTTGGCAGAACCTATGCCGAAGGAGCGACCGCTTTTAAAGACGATCCGGAAACTGAGAAAGAGATCATCGCAATTAACAAAAAGATCTACTCGAAAGAGGACGCGACAATCAACCGGCTCTGGGAAACCGGCAAGCAGTGGAGCCTTGATAAATTTGCCGAGCTCTACGAACGTCTGTACATGAGCTTTGAGCGTCAGTACATGGAATCAGAAACCCTGCCGTTTGTAGACGAATATATCAGTGAGGGACTGGAGAAGAATATTTTCAAACAGAGCCAGGGAGCTGTTGTATTTGATGGAGAACCATACGGACTTGATACCAGAGTGTTCCTTAACAGCGAAGGGTTGCCGACCTATGAGGGTAAAGAACTTGGTCTCGCACGGCTGAAGCAGGATGAGTACGGTACAGTGGACCTGCATATCCATAATGTTGCGATCGAGCAGATCAGTTTTTTTGAAGTCACATTTAAAGCAAAAGAACTTCTGATGCCTGAATGGTATAAAGGCCGGCAGTATCACAATGCCTATGAGTTTGTCGGGCTCAAGTCAGGAAAAATGTCCTCGAGAACAGGTCAGGTTGTGTTTGCAGAGACGATACTTGATGAAGCTGAACAGATAGTCAGCGGAATTGTGGAGAACCGTGAGGGGATGAATGAGGACGAAAAACAGGAAGTAATCAGATCGGTGGGAACAGGAGCAGTGAAATACTCGTTCTTAAACCTGAACCCCGGCACGTACCTTGCATTTGATCTGCAGAGCAGTGTCTCGCTTGAAGGAAATTCAGGCCCGTATATTCAGTACACGTACGCACGCGCGAGACGGATGCTTGACGACGCGGGCACGGTCGAAGCAATGCCGGCAGAATCAATCGCCGCTCTGCTGACACAGCCGGAAGAGCAGTCACTGATGCGAATGTTTGCAGTGTTTGAAGAGGCACTGAATGATGCCGTTCGCGACCTTGCTCCCAATGCACTTACCGGGTATGTGCATGAACTCGCGCAGCGCTTTAATCTGTTTTACCGGAAGCATTCTGTCCTGAACGAGGAGAATCCCGAAATCAGGAAGGCACGCCTCGTCCTGACACAGGCGACCGCCAATGTAATCGGCAACGTACTTGATCTTCTGGGGATCAGAACAGTCTCACGGATGTAATTCGGGTGTCTGAAACTGCTGCTTTTTTCCTCCCCGGATCACGAGTGAAAACAGAAACAGCACTGCTGCAAACGCAAGTACACCACCGCAGATCACCATTACCTGACCCATTGCGGACGGATTACTGCCGCTGAATGCTCCCCTGAGACCAGTCACAAATGACGACAGTGACTGATTGATATCAAATGATTCAACCTCGGGATAGCGCTGGAGCAGCTCCTGCGGAGACGTCGTGAAGATCGACTGGGGGATGCTCTCGACTGCACTGAAACGGAACTCCGGTGCATCCAGCTGCAGGTTATCACCGTAGCTGACACGTTCGACCATGGCAGGCTGATTGGGATGCAGCCCAGCGGTGTGCGTGAAGAAGTGGTTAAGGTCTCCTCCGATCAAAGCAGGCCCTGATTCGCCCCAGGTTACATCAACACTAACCCATTTTCCCGAACCGGGCATGAATACCTGTACCCACTGATGCGCCTCCTGCTGATTGTCTGGCAGACGAGAATCGTAACCGTACCCGAATGCAGCCCGTGCAGGTATCCCCTGTGCACGCGTCAGAGTCAGGAACAGGTCAGAATATTCCATACAGACCGCAGCACCGCCATTAAGCGTCTTAAGCGCCCCCTGACGCTCGTTAATACCGAACCGCTTGATCTCGCTGTAGTCGATTGTGTCGACAACGTGCCGGTAGGTATCTTCGACTATCTCATAGACATTCATCTCACTGCCTCTAAGGTCTGCTGCAAGCGATTGTATCTGGGGAGCACCGACCTCCCAGAACTCTGCGGGGCCGGTATATTCCATCACCTGATCAGCTGTTATCTCTGCAAGTGTTCCGGCAATATCAGGCCGGATCTCTTCTTCTTTGGCAGCCACTTCGGCGTACCCCTCAACAACAATCCTCGTGTTTTCGTGGCTTGGTACCTTGAAGTAGCCGATAAGGTTACCCTCACTGTCCTCAAGCACCTGAAACGGATCAGGGGTGATCGAAGTGAAGTAGACATTCTGCATAATCTCAACTTCATCAATACTGCGCGGCAGTACGATCCGGTATTCGTTCATGTATCCCGAATTGCGGCTGTCGGTCGCCGGTGCAACCTGCGTGATATTAAAACTGTAGAACTGGGTCCGTCCCATCTGGATCCAGACAGTCCTGCCGATCAGCGACTCCTGCGTAAATGTGACAACCCTGTAGCCGCCGGACACCTGATTAGAGGCAGGATCGGGGATAATGAAGTTGTTTTCGGGCAGGCCGGAAGCAAGCCGGAATGTCGTGTTGTATCTGACATCTGTCAGCCCCTGGGAGAATTTGAAATCTTCAACAAACCCCGGTGCATAAATATCAAACAGGGCTCCGCTTTTTTCGACAAGTCCGAAGTTTGTGTACTGCAGAGTGAACTCAAGTGTCTGTCCCCTGCGCAGCTCGCGTGGATAGGGGACACGCAACTCGGCAAAGCGCTCCTTGTAGACGATATTGGGATTAAGCGTTGCACCTTCAGCTGTGATTACTGCCGTCTGCACAGACTGCTGCAGAGCCGGTTCGTTATCTCCAACTACAGGAATCTGAAACGTCTCCTCATTGGTTCTTGAGATCAGCAGGTTTTCGGAATTGTTTGTAACCCTGTGGGTCTCAACAACAGTAATAGCGCCGCCCGACTCAACCGTATAGGTCCGGTCTATCACGACATCAAACTCTCCAGCCAGAACAGGGGACAGAACAGCAGCAGCCGCAAGTATACAAAAACTGATAGGAACAGCTGCAAGTTTATTCATAGAGCTCTAACTGACATCGACACTGATAATTTTGGGTGCCCGCTGTGAGACAGGCTTCATTGTGATACGGATCGAGCGGTTGTGTTTATCCGATGTATGCTCGACGATATCGCCGATACGTTCATTATGCGTGTGCGGGCGTTTCACCTCAAGACCGTCAGCAAACACCCCGATCGAAGCAAACCTGTTGCGGATTGTCGCGTATGAGAACCTGCCCTGTTTGTTTGTCATGATCACATCAACCGTTGCCAGATCCTTATCAAGAAAACGCAGGATTGCACCATGTACAGGGTTTCCGCGCATATCGACAACCACCCCGGAGTAGTTGGACTCAATCCAGAGCCGGTAGAGATATACTGCACCGGAAAGAATGTACACACCCAGAATAATGAAGTTCAACAGTGTCGGAAAGAGAACAGTAACAGTTGCAGAGAATGCAAAACCAACCGCAAACACAGGTCTGGTGATCGCATTAACACGTGATCGGATGTCGTCAAGCATACCGGCAGTTGACTTGTCGCCGGACGGAGACATGGCAAAGTTTCGTTCCACCTGCGCATTATCCTCCAGGGTAATTACATCGTTAATGTTCTGGTACTCGTCGTGTGCCACTTCGACACTGTACTGGCCCGCCTCAAGCGCGGCCGCATAGCGCCCCTCAAGGTCTGTCACGACCTCCTGAACAATTGTCTCTCCCTGACGGAAACGAAGGACGGCAAACGCTACAGGCAGCTTGCGTTTGGAATCAAAAACGAGCCCCCACGGCCGGCGGTTTCTGCGCGAGATGATAAACGGCAGCGCAGTCAGGATTGAGCCGTTGCCCGAAGCCGCTACAGCAAGGGGTCCGTATATGGCAGGAATCATCAGCATCATCGCAGCTGTAATCACCGGCACGGCATTAATAATTGATACACCAATCTGCTGAGATGACTGCAGATCGCCTGTATCTGGTAGCAGACCGACTTGGGGTCGGGCAGTATCTGTCCGGGGTTAGCTCATTGTCAGGCACAAGCGGGTCGGTTTTACCGCGGGTGCTGTCTTCACAGGTTGTTGTACCAGGAGCATAGGTGCAGCCTTCAATCTCTTCGCCATCCCCTGCGCCGTCACGGTCCGTATCTGGAATAAATGGGTTTGTTCCATACACCTGCTCTTCGATATTATTGAGACCGTCATCGTCAAAATCCTCGAATCCGTCCTCCGTACCGTCCTCGTCAGTATCAGGATCCAGTGGATCAAGGTCACTGCCGTCACTGTCATACTCAACCTCAAAGCCGTCGGTGAGACCGTCGTCATCGGTATCCGGATCATTCGGATCAGTTCCCAGCTCTATCTCCTCCTCGTTTGTCAGTCCGTCTCCGTCTTCATCGTTTGGATCAACCGGGGTTATTGACGGAGTAGGAGTAGGCGTAGCTGTCGGTGTGATATCAGCTGTTGTAGCCGTAGGTGTTGCTGTGGACGAACCAGTCGGACCTGCTGTCGTCGTAACACTCGCTGATGGAGAGGGGCTTGGTGTCGATGTCGGAGTCGGAGTCGGACTGAACGTAGGCGTTGGTGTTGATCCGGCAGTCACGACGGTAACCTGCGCCGTGCTTACCCCGCACTGTGCATTATTGACCGTCAGGAGCAGTGTACCTGTGTCAGGTGTTGAAACATTGAGCGGAAACGCCGCTGATGTCAGCGAATTTACAGCAGACTCAAGCAGAACGTCACCCTCGGGATCATACCAGTAGTAGATGGTCTCTCCGGCATACGGGTTTGCTGCCGGGTCAGAATCATCCGATGTCAGCAGCGTCTCCACGATTGTACCCTGTTCAACCGTGATCTCCTGCCCGAACCAGTTTACCCCCTGCGGTCTGACCATCAGCCTGAAGTCCGGCTGTGCTGGGCAGGATGGAGGCGTTCCGGTATCAACCACATTTACATACGCCACCTGATCATCACAGCCAGGGTAGGATGCCGTCAGTTTTATTCTGCCTGCATGCGGCGGCTCAAGATACATTCCTCCCTGACTGAGTGGATCCGATGTGATGGTCTGGTTCCAGGCATCGGCTACCTCCATATCAGCTCCGTCGACATAGGCGACACGGACTGTCGCATCCTCAACCACATATGGCGCAAGCGGTCCCGAAATACCTTCGAGGACAACACCATAGAAGTCAGCAAGACCATCTCCATCATCATCAGCAGTACCGTCTCTGACCATGGTGATCTCCTCTGCCAGGGGCAGCTGATTGTTCTCCTGTACGCGCAGCAGGAAGTAGGGATTGTACGGGCAGCTGAACGCGACACGGTTAAAATAGCGTTCGGTCTCATCCCAGTTGAGATCCCCTGATACCCATGTCGGATCTCTGTTAACAGCGTAGTCAAACCAGAGCCAGCCATGATTTTCATCAAGTCCCGTCAGGTTGACCTCACGGTCTGAAGTCAGCCACAGTGGTACTTCGTATGGTACCCCGGGACCGCCATATGTCCAGCTGTCGGTGACCGTCACACCAAAGCCGTTGTACTCGTAATACTCGATGATAAATGTATCAGGCTCGTCCGGCATACCTGGACTGACCTGATTATCAGTCCGCAGGAGGTAGAAACCGTTTCCACTGGCAATTACTACCCAGTGGTCCCAGTCGAACACGTAGTTGGTATCAATTACCAGACCCGGGGCAGGGTAGACAAAAGAGCCGTCCGGTCTGACCCCGTTGTATATAAGCCGGTCTTCATCAGTAGTCTGGTTGTAATCCTGATAGACAAAATGCGCTGTCCCCGTATCATCCACATCAAGGGCGCGGGTCTTAAACTCCTCCCAGAATTCAAATGACGACATCAGGTTTATCCAGTCGGTTACCGGGACACCATGAACCAGCAGTCCGTTACCCGGGAACTCTTTGCTGCCGCTAAGATCCATCCTTTGAAAGTAGAGTTCCTGCGCGATAGGGTTTCCGTCGTTATCCTCATCAACAGAGAATGAAAGTATGTTAAACCTTGAGAGAACAGGATCATACTTCAAATCAGAACGGATCGTGCCCTCAGAGTAATTGATGAACGGATTGACATTTGCCATCCATTCCATCTCCAGCGTGGTGCCGTTGAGTTTATAGATGTTCGTTCCGACCACCGGTGTTATTGTTCCCGACTGTTCGTTTTCAACCGTGATTGTTGTCGGATCCATGCCTCCAATATTGATCATCATGATATAGACGTCATTACCGACTATCTCAAAGTCCTGGACGGTAAATTCCTCAACACCGCAAAAATAAGCATTAAGATCAAATACGGTATGAGAGGCGAGAATACTGCCTGAGGTGCGTTCATATTTGACGATGTCATATGTACAGGTGCTGTAACTTCCCCAGTAGATAACGAGGTTCCCGTCTGTGCCAACACCGAGGCTGTAACGGGTGTTGTCAGGAAAGTCATCATGAACGCCAACAAGCGTTGGTCCCCACGTGGCATTGCCGTTGCTGTCAAAGTGCCAGGCAATGTACTGGTAATTCCAGTCACCATAGACGACATATGCACCACCTGCTCCGTCTTCGCGCACGACCATATCGTTACCGATGACCTCAGTAGGAACGTACAGATCATAGTCAACTCCATAGTCATCTGCGTTGTAACTTGTGTTCCAGAGCAGATTTCCGTGACGGTCAAACTTCTTCAGAAAGAATCCTTCATATCCTACCTGGTCATAGACCTGCGGGCTGCCCAGAAACACGCCACCATCAGTCGGTGAGATGTCTGTAGAGCGGGTGCGGGTCACGGGTCCTGCGTTAAATCCGGCAGGAGTTCCTGAGAATACGAGCGTCTGCCCGGCTACCGACGGCTGGTTGTCACGAAGCTGAAGTAGTTGCGAGATCACAACTGCGGCAAGAGCTGTAAGGCACAAAACTGCACCACTGACAATGAATGTTCGGACAGAAAACGACTGCATACAGACATGATGCCATAAAGTTGAACATTGGCATAGTGCAAGACATCATAGTTCACCTCTGATACACTGGTTGTATTCTGTAACGTGCAATTCAACTAGTAATGAACTTGAGGACCGCTCTACGTTCTCCACTTATAATCGCTGTGCCGGTTACACTGGCAGCAGTGTTGATCTCCTATGCATACAATCGTCCGACACCAAGAGAACCGGAGGTGTTAAGTTCTCTGACAGCGTCGTGGACTGCAAACGGACTTGGGGTGGAGACGAGTGCGCTTTCTGTAAACATTGCCGGCAATGCCCCAAACAGCAGAGGCAAAAATGCCGTGCCCGATGGATTCGGGGGTATGTACATGGCCTGGCAGGGCAGCACAGGCTACTCCGGAAGACGTGTCCTATCCGGCGGTTCTCTGGGATGTACATTCAGCGGATCGTACAATTTTGATTATATCGTCGAAGGCTCAAGCGGGACATTCTTTATTATCGGAGACAGTGGACGCAGGATTTTTAAATATAACAGCTCCTGCTCGCATCTCTTTGGTGTGAGCGGTATCAATCTTTTCAGTGCCAACCCTACCAGAACACACTCCGGCATACAGGCAGCCCCTGCGCCCGGTGGAGGAGTAGTACTTGCTGGAGTCAGCGGATCAACAATTTACTCGCAGTACATCAGCAGTGCCGGGGCTCTTGGATTTGGTACAAACGGATCGGCACAGTCAGTATCCGGAACAATAACCACTACGGCACTAACGGTTGCACCTGATTCTTCGGCTGGCATGGCCATGTCGTGGCGGACTACAAACGGTGTCTTCACACAGTACTTAAACAACTCAGGAGCAGCCCAGTGGACCGCCAGCGGAATACAGCTGACAACAAACGGAAGCGATCCAACCATTACGTATAGCGGCGGGTATCATTTTGTCTCATTCAGAGACAATGTTCTGAACGACCGCAAACTGCAAAAAATCAGTGCGGCAGGAGTGCAGGAGTTCAGCGGAAACGGGATTGAGGTGATGGACGGACTTGGAATAGGTGCAGCTTATACGCTAACCCCGGTCACAGACACCGGCGGTGTAATAGTCCAGTTTGGAGGTCAAATTGCCAGTGTCGGACCTGACGGCTCGATCCTTGGTACTCAAACCGGACATGGAAACTACCATGCGTTTCATTTTATTGATTCAAACGATTCCCTGTATGCTGTTGCTCACTCAGACTGCGATGTCTCCTCGGGAGGCTGGGATATTACCATGAACCGCTACCGGCTGCCGGATCTATACCCACTTTCAGCTGCGACATGTCTTTCTAATGCCACTGCGAATCAGACATATCCGCGGATAATCGGTTCTTCGGGCACATCTGCAATTGTTTACTGGCAGGATGCACGGGCTGGAAACGGAGATATCTATACGTCGCGGATATCGCACGGTTCTGTCAATCAGATATTTTCAATCTGGGCTGCCAACTTTCGAAAAACGAATGGTGACAACATCAGGGCAGACCACTGGTTACCGCTTTCGGATGCGTATACAAATCCTAATACACTCGGGTCAACATCCACCTCCGAGTTAGTGCGTATCGAAAACAACAACGAATTTGTGGCTGAGTTGAATATCAACATGTCCTCAGACAGACACTGGTTCAGTTACCAGGCGCTTTATGGAAGCTCTCCAAACAGGGCGTTTGTTGCCGATCTTCTGACACAACCCGGGGCGGGCACCAGCTACAGTCTGCTGGTAAGAAAAGCCCCGTCAGATACTACTGTCCGTGTATGCCCATTGGCTACCGGTATTGGGGATGTCTCAACAACCTGCGCAGGAGGGACTGATTACAACGAATTCTATCCTGAGGTTGCGCTGGTGACGATAGGGGGTGAGGATTACTGGAAGATTGCTAACCTGACAGATAGTGCTATCGGGGCAATCTCATACCTGATCCCGCCACCCCCCTCCGGTAACGTATATTACGGTATCGACAACTGGGATCCCTTCTTTTATCTGTTTGACATTGATACTGCAACATTTTTCGCAGACACCGAACTGACCTATACCGGTCCGGAAACTATTGAGGGAGCCACCTCACTTACCTACCAGCCCCTCACCTGCACACCATACACTGTAGCGACACTTGATGGCTGGTCAACATTCCGTCTGGCGACAATTGATCTTGATACCGGAGATGTAACACCGGTATCCAGCGATGTTATGCCATTTTCTGATCTGGCATTTCTGCCCGATGGACGGCTGTTCGGCATCAGCGGAGGAGGGGCAAACGGTTATACAGGATCGGTACTTGCCAACAATGAATCACTGTACGAAATTGACACTGGCACCTACGCAGTGACCCTGCGGGCAGACCTGAGCAATGGGCTGTACGGCGAGAGCATCGCATATAATCCCGATGACGGATATCTGTATCATCTGACAGGCGCTCCGGATAGTGCTGAGGCTCCAATCTTTCAGCGGATAGATGTAAATACATATACAGCAACACCCGTCACATTAACTGGTGACGTTGTATTTGGAGCACCGATGGGTTTTTACTACGACGATGGTTCGGACCAGTTCTTCTTCAGCGACTGGAACTACGATATGTACACACTGCAGACAGACGGGACCGTCGCTTTGCTGCATGACAACATGGATTACCCAATGAAGGCAATGGTTCCGCAGGATGGCTGTACGCTGCCGCCGACACCAACCTATACACCGACGCCAACGTATACACCGACACCAACTCCGACTCCGACGCCGTCCAGCACCCCGTCAATCTCTGTCACACCAAGTATTACAGGTACACCGACTCCGACACCGACTGCATCACCAAGTAACGCACCGACCTATATTCCGCCGAACATTACAACGACCCCGAAACTGCCGACACCTGTTCCGGTCGAAGATACGGACGGTGACGGCCTGACAGATGCCGAGGAGCGCGAACTCGGGACAGATCCAAACAATCCTGATACGGACGGTGACGGGTTGTCTGACGGATTTGAAGCGTTTTACAACGATAGCGATACACCACTTAATCCACTGCTGCCACAGACGCAGGAGGGAATACCTGATGGCGAACAGGACTATGACAATGACGGCATCAATAACCTGCTGGAGCAGCAACTCGGAACGGACCCAGGTGAGAGAGACTCAGACAATGACAAAATCCTGGATGGCGAGGAGTACAGAGGTTGCTTCTTCAAGGAAGACACGACAGAATGCGGCTCACGCTCGTTTGAGCCGAGCGACCCGCTTACAAAAGTAAATAATCCTCGTCCAACGCTGATTGCGACCGCGACACCCGCTGTTACACAGCTGCCTGATACAGGCGCAGAGAGTGTTGACATTATTGAGCTATTAAGGCGGGCGGGACGTGATATTATCCCCGGATTGCTGACCGGGATACTGCTGATGCTTGCTGCCGGATGGCTGCTCAGCTATCCGCGGGTGATTCTGTACCTCTTCAGGCAGTCAAGGGGCGGTCAGATCAGAGGACTCGTTTATGATCCGTTTGCCGCAGCACCTGTCGCATTTGCACCAGTCAGCCTGTATGATGATGCCGAGAACCCGGTCGGGAGTGTGATGGCAGACCGTTTTGGCCGATACCGTGTTGCTCCGGATACGGTATTCAGCTCAGCAGGGGTGACCATGCCAGGATATCTGCATGAGGCACCGCAGACCCACACGGGTGGAGTAACTGATATCGCTCTGGAAACAGAACACGAGGCTGTTAGTGCAAAGATCCGTGCGTTCCTTGGTTCATATACCGGCCTGCTTCTTGGTGCAGGACTCGGGATCTCAGTTCTGCTGGTTCTAACGTTGCAGACACCGGCCGCAGCGATTCTTACAGGGCTGTATCTGGCTGCGCTGCTTCTAAAAGCAAGGTTTTCAACCGGTTACAGCGGCAGTGTCCGCAGCGCAGACGGACAACCGGCAAAAGGAATTGTACTCAGACTGTTTGACAGCAAGGGATCAGCTGTCATCGACTCATCAGTAACCGACAAACTCAGCAGGTACAGGCTGCATGCTGCGCCCGGCATCTATCTGCTTGAAATCGCACTTCCTGAATACACGTTTGACCAGAATCAGCACCAGGCGCAGACTCTGACCGAGACAGGTGGAAGAAAGATGCTGACAGTAACCATTGAAGCAGACGGAAAGCTCCGGCTTCCACTGCACATTACCCCGGTCAACCAGTCCGGAGGCGGATTTGGTATGCTTTAGATTCTGTTAAGACCAGGCCTTTTGTGATCTGGTACTATAATGCAGAGAATTAATTGAAAGTACACCCACGTGCTTGATACTTTAAATCCGCCCCAGCGTGAGGCGGTTACAACCACTGAAGGACCTGTTCTGGTGCTTGCCGGCGCAGGCAGCGGTAAAACCAGGGTACTGACCTACCGCATGTTCTACCTGCTTAAAAAGAACATTGCACGTCCCGAAAACATTCTTGCTGTAACCTTTACCAACAAGGCTGCCGGTGAGATGAAGGATCGTATTGCCAGCCTGCTGCAGTCAAGCGGTTCTGCCATGTACAACCTTCCCTGGGTGGGGACGTTCCACTCTATATGTGTGCGGCTGCTCAAGGCCAACGCAGAACATATCGGTCTGTCGCGCGAGTTTACCATCTATGACCGGGCTGACCAGCTTGATGCGGTTAAAGAGGTAATGAAAAAGCTACAGATGGATACTAAAAACATAAAACCCAACGCCGTTCTAAACTACATCAGCTCGGCCAAGTCGGAACTGATCCCGGCATCAAGATATCCTGAATACGCAGTCGGCTATTTTCAGGACAGAGTTGCTGAAGTATATCCCGAGTACCAGAAACTGCTGCGTTCCAACAGCGCTGTTGACTTTGACGATCTCATCATGGAGGCGGTACGGCTGCTTGAGCAGGAAGGTGATCTGCTTGAAAAGTACCGAACACTGTTTACTCATATTATGGTTGATGAGTACCAGGATACAAACCATGCCCAGTACCGGCTGATCCAGATGCTTGCAGAACGGCACAAGAATATATGCGTCGTCGGAGACGATGCACAATCGATTTACAGCTTCCGCGGGGCGACGATACAGAACATTCTCAACTTTGAAAAAGACTATCCCGACGCAAAAGTGATCAAGCTCGAGCAGAACTACCGGTCAACCAAGACTATTCTCGATGCATCAAATCTGGTCATCGCGCTCAACCCCAATCAGAAAAAGAAACAGCTCTGGACAGAAAACCACAGCGGTGAACCGATTACTGTCTATGAAGCGCTGGATGAAAAGGATGAGGCAGACTGGGTGGCAAAAAAATCAAGGAACTGAACAGTTTTGATACTGCAGTCCTATACCGTACAAACGCACAGTCACGCGCACTTGAAGAGGCACTTCTGAGACGGGGGATCAGCTACCAGGTTATCGGCAGCGTCGAGTTTTACAAGCGCAAGGAGATCAAGGATGTGATGGCATACCTGCGCGTACTGTACAACCCGGCCGACGATATCAGTCTCAAACGTGTGATCAATGTTCCAAGACGGGGTATCGGCTCCACAACAATTGGCAACGTCGAACGTGAAGCCCTGGCTAACAGGCAGTCGATTATGCCGTACCTGCTCAGCCTTGCTCCGGAAGAGCTTGCCCGCTGGGGCAAAGCAGTCAGCGAGTTTACTGTCATGATGAAAAAACTGACTGCCATCTCGCAGCAGGAACCCGTGGGTGTTCTGATCAACGATCTTATCGAGCTGTCGGGCTACCGGCAGTCGCTGGATGACGGTACTGCCGAAAACGAGGCACGTCTTGAGAACATCCGCGAGCTCATCACCGTTGCTGACCAGTATAAGGAGCTCGATCCGGCAGAAAGCATGGAGCAGTTTCTTGAGGGAGTGTCCCTGATAGAGGGGTACAACAACCGTGATGATGGACCCAGTGTCAAACTGATGACAGTTCACTCGGCCAAGGGACTGGAGTTTGATAACCTGTTCATCGTAGGTATGGAAGAGGGCATTTTTCCGCACTCTAATGCCTATATAGAGCCCACACAGATGGAAGAGGAACGACGGCTCGCGTATGTAGCAATTACGCGGGCAAAGCAGCAGCTGTATATTGTGCACACGCAGTCACGTACATTCTTCGGAAGCAGAAGCAGCAACCCGGTTTCACGCTTTGTCTCTGATATCCCTGATTCGCTTCTCAGGTTTGAGACATTCGGTGGTGTGACCTTTGACGATGGCTGGCGCGAAGTCGTCGAGGATGATGATTACCAGCAGGAGTCGTTTATCGAACTTGAGCGCGGTGACAGGGTGGAGCACGACATCTTTGGTGTCGGTGTCGTCGTCGACTATGACGATTCACTGATCGTAATCGGTTTCAAAGGAGGACAGAAAGAGCTGTCGCGTGAATACGCAAAGCTAAAAAAACTCTAAACTCCACTCCCGGTTTGTATTGCAGTACAATGCCTGTCCAGACCATTCCCCGGTAGTCTGAAGTATTACTTCAGCACATTTCAGCTATGCGAAAGACACTTCAGGTGATTGCTCTTGTTCTGGCAGGTATATTTGCAGTGGCAGCGCCCGCCGCCGCAACTGGCGGCTGGGATTTTCTTCCGGAGTGGGGAGGGTATTACTCGGAGGGTGCGCTCAGTATCGGTTCATCCGATGAGCCAGATGGACTGCTGGGCCTCACAGCAAAATCAGGCAGCTATACCACACTCAGCTTTGCCGAAGCCGGAAAACACGGCAGCTGGGAGATCAGTAAGGTAAATGATGCATCGACCTACTATCCGCCAAACTCTCTGCGCATTTTAAACACAAGCAGGTCAGACGGGACAGCAAACTCTTCACCTGCTCTGGTAATTGACCAGTACAACCGCGTAGGACTTGGCAGACGGGATCCGCAGTATAAACTGGATCTCAACTACCATGGTGACAGGCAGGCACGGTTTCTTGCAAACACACAGTCAAATGCGCTGCTGCTGATCGAAAACCAGAATGGTGCAGGTGGCAGTGTGACAGGTTATGCCAATACTGCAACAGGGGCTGCCTACTATTCCGGACTTGCAGCAGATCAGTCATTTAAAATCGGCAGCGACAAAGAACTTACAAACGATCCTTTTATGAGTATCATGCCAAACGGCTACGTTGCCCTTGGAGAACATATCGCGCAATCGCAGCTGCATGTGTTTGGAACAAAAGGTGATGACGTACGGATGATATTGCAGGAAAAGGACGGCACAGGTGACTGGCGTATCCTCAAAACAACCGATGATGGTTTTGATCATCGGGGTGCAAACCGCCTGGTGTTTGCAGCCACATCGACTGGAGGCTCATTTCTGGATAACGCAATGGTACTTGGTAGTGGCGGTAACGTAGGATTTGGTGTCAACCATATGCCCAGTGTGTTGACTGTAAACGAGCGAAACGGCAGTGCCCTGACCATCAAGGATCAAACCGCGCAGTTTCAGGCGGACATCAGCTCCGGCCAGCTGCAGATTAAAAGCATGAACAGTGATTACAACGTCAAAGACATACTCATGAAAATCGGCCACAACGGAGAGGTGTGCATCGGGTCAGGGTGCTAAAATGACCGTATGATCGAAGTCGAACAGCGCGCTGAAGTTACAGAACAACAGGCGGCTGCCATAGGCAGCCGCCTGAAAAAAGAGGGCAGGCAGACTCGCTCGTTTACCCGCTGCACGCTGGTACAGATCGATCGCAGCGATTTTGAGGTCACCACTACCGGCACCTATGACCTTAAATTGCGTAATAACGAGCACGGGCAGCTGTTATTTACTGTAAAACAGGTTAATGCGTTCAATCCGACAACCAGACTGGAAAGTGAGGTTTTACTCGAAGTAGCGCAACTAACTGAGCTGCTTACCAACCTGAAGATGCTGGGATTCATCTACTGGATCATGACAGTCGAGAAACGCGAAACCTTTGAATCTGATGGTGCCACATGGGATATCATCCGCCATCTGACAACCGGCAGGACTCTGCTTGAAGTCGAAGTCCCTGCAGCCAGTGATGCAGAAATTACAGCTGCCGAGAAACGTTCTGATGAACTGCTTGCTTCTGTTAACGCAAAACCATTATCGGATAGCGCACTTCACGATATTCTCTCCGGCCTGAACCGGGCACACGACTATCAGTTTGACCTGTCAGTGGTCGACACTGACATTGTCGCACAACGCTTCACAGAATCTCTCAATAAATAGCTGAAAATACCCCTCTTTTTGTAACACCCACAGACAGATATATAAGCAAAATATACCATGATCCCTTGATCCGGTTTGCTCCTTAAAAAGAGAATAGTTACTGGACAATTGCTCCCGGCAGCCTGCACATACCGTGTTCAGACCGCCTGGGGCAATTTGTGGACCCTGGGGATATGGAGGAATCATGAAAGCTCTAAAAACACTGTTCGTACTCGTAATTCTGGTTTCAATCTTTGCAACCTTCTCATCGGTATCTGCACAGACCACACCGCCGTGCTATGGTCTCGCAGGGGTAGAATATGTGGCATGTATGGTCGAAAGTTATCCCGACCAGCAACTGCCTCCATTCATGACATTGCCAAGTGTTATCGTAGTAAATGGGCCGGTTTGCCCAATACTGCACGAGGCTGAAAAATATCTCATAACTCTGAGCTTGCCCAATGGCGGTGAAAGTTGTACTTTGGTTGACCGCTACGATGTGACTGTCGCGCTGAATCAGTTTGGTTATGAATTTGCACCTGACCAGTTTCTGATTACATTACGACAGGATTCTGGCACAGCAACGTTGATTCTTGACGATGCTATACATGAAGAGACTGCCATACCTCTCATCGAGATTGCAGAAAGCCCCGAAATGGACCGCCTGGTCTGGCATGGAAATTACGATTTCCAACCTACACAGGAAGGAACTCTTATTCCGCCAATGCTTCTTGGTGTGGCAACAACCATTATCAGGAATAATCCCGGATATGAAATCTGGAATGTAATGTACAAACTGACCAGCCCTGAAGGTGCAATTACAATCACCTTCACACATGTGGAGGAGACAGAGAACTAACGATTACCTCCTCTAATAAATTCCCCAGTCCGAAACGGTTAACCTGCTGCGCTCCAGCGCAGGTAACAATTTCCCCCAGTAACTATTCTCGGACTACACCAGCTTCTTCAGTCTGATCTTCAGTTTCTGCAGTTGAGAAAGTATGCCAAACATGCGGTATTTTGTGCCGTTTAAGACCAGCACGCGTGTTTTAGCAAAACAGTGGTCGGTACCGCCAAAGCCGTGCTTGAACGAGCTGATGCTCTCGAGCGGATGACCCTTCGTATAATTGCCGTTCAGATCGCGCGGGGCAACACCCCAGTGGTCGTAATACCTTCTGCCGAGAGCGGAAGTCATCTTCATCGCCTCCCATTTAAGCATATACCCCGCCTCAAGATCCCGGCCTTCTGATGTGACACCTCCGTACAACTCGTAGACCGATATCTCATCAAGCGCGACAAGGTAGGCACCGACAACAGCCCCGTGATGTTCGGCAAGCAGTATACGAGCAAGGTCCTTCTGCGATAACTGTTCCCATACTTTGAGAAAATAATTCTTGTCGTGCATCACGTAATCCGTGGCCTTAAAGATCTCCTGCATGACGGTATAGAACGCATCGACTGCGGAAGCATCATGCGTATGAATACTGACGGTCACACCATGACGTTCAGCTTTTTTAATGTTTCTTCTGTACTTTCCTTTCATGCCTGACCAGACGGCATCTGCACTGACAGTCTCAACAACACTGGTACACTCGGGCTGCACGCGGTAATCGGTTGCAGGCAGGGACTTGGCAAAGTAACTGTCCTCTTCGTGATCAAACTCAAACAGTACAAAATCACATACACTGTTTGCACTGAGCCAGGTCTTAAGTTCGCGAACTATCTTTCAAAATGAAGCAGCGGCAGCGACGCCTTTGGTGAATAACCGATCCTCACGCCTGCTGTCTGCCTGATCAGCACCTGCAGGACAGCAATGATCTCATCATCCAGCCGGATGATAAACCGCAGCGGTTCCCAGCCGGGACGTTTAACCTCACCCCACGCACTGTGCTGCAGTACATGGCCCTGTGTCAGCTTCCATGCTGCATCATATTCCTCAAGGTTGTCAGTTATTTTGAGATCCATAAATTGGGTTTAATGAAGCGGGCAATACGGACAGCATCGTCAGGAGTGACATTAACCGATGTCGGCAGATTAACAATGTGTTTGGCATATAGCTCTGCTTTTGGTGCGCTGCCGGTCTGATAGCGGAAACGCTCCAAGGTACCCTCGGGTGCATAGAGAATGGTCTTATACCAGTCCCCGATGACAACATGATTCTTTTTAGCCTGCTGCAGCGCCAGCTGCTGATCATTAACGAGCACAGGAAACCTGAGGTAGTTATGTTCTCCTTCTGTTTCGTAGGTTATCCCAAGCTCTCTGCTGTAGACCGCTGCTATGATACGCCGGTGAGCGTTCAAATCTCTCAGCTTTGAAAACTGCCGGATACCTAGCCGGGCCAATGCTCCTGGCATCTGTGCAGGAAACCACGATGGTTTAACCGTCCTGTATTCTTCGTCCTCAATCATATTGCCAAGCATCCCGAAGCGGTGCGCTATCCATGTCAGAATTCTTCCGGCAGTCAGTTTGCCGATACCAAGATAATAGACTGGAGTAACGATACTCCAGAACACCGGATTCGTCAGAGAAAGAAGCACCCGCAACCTGCTGAAGCGGGGAGCAGATGCGACAGACGCCCGTACCTGAGCAACCAGGTTGGTGTCTCTGGTCAGAACCATTCCGCCACGGACGGTGGAAATGGCTTTTTCGATCCCGAATGTGAGAATCGCGGCATCACCAAGCAGACCAAGTTTGCGTCCGCGCAATGTTCCACCAAGTGTATGGGCAAGGTCTTCGATGATTTTCACGCCGGGACCGGTAATCTCTTTAACGGCTTCAACATCAGCCGGCATACCGAATGTGTGCTGCACAAGAATGGCGCGCGTACGTTCTGAAACTTTGCTTTTAAGATCAATCAGATTGATGTTGAAATTATCATCCGTATCCACATAAACCGGTGTCGCACCAAGCCAGATCACCGGATTAGCGACTACCAGACAGGTAAATGCCGGCAGAATGACCTCATCACCGGGACCAACACCATAGCTTTGCAGGATGAGATAGAATGCAGAGCGTGCAGAATCAAGAGCAACGGTGTCAGCGCCATCAAAAAAAATCCGACACCTGCTTTTCAAATGCGGCGACCGGCTCCGGATCATACCACCTCCACGGTGTAACAAGCTGACGCAACGCCTCTCTTACATCATCGGACTGAGTGTTCGGCGAAGCTGCGATAAATACAGGTCTCATCTGATGGAACGTAATAACGAAAACAGGCGGGACCGCAAAGGCAGAACTTTGTCCCAGACCATATATTGTACAGGTTTAAGCGGCAAAGCAAGAATGCCGGCGTGATCAATCCGTACTCCGCCAAATGACAGCTTGGTATCCGAGTATCCTTTATGCTGATCACTCCCGGGGATGATTCCCCAGAAATCATACACCTTGCATCCCGCTGCCTTTGCTGCAAGTACAGACTTCCACCTGAGCAGGTACATGGCCTTTACATTCGGGTGCAGGCGGTTGGACCCTGCATAAAAGGATGACGACCAGTAACCGGTGCGCTCCGAAATATTTATCGCAATTGTGTCACCTTCAAATGCTGTCTCAAACAGACTGACAGCAGCAGTGCCTTTAAACTCCTGCAGCAGTTTCTCAAACGAGGAGAAAGGCCTGATCGGATAACCGCCGGCACGCTCCTGCATATCCTCAAGCAGGGAGTAGAAGAGCTGCAGTTTTCCTGATATCTGAGGATCATCAGGCAGGTACTCGGTAACACTGACACCCTTGCGCTCTGCGTAACCGACATTGTAACGGGTATTCTTTTTCATCATCCCCAGGAGCTGCTCTTCGCTCAGGGCAAGATCATACAGCAGTTTGTACCGCGGCTGCATGTTACGGCCTGTCTTTTTATATCCGTTCTGCAGAAATGCGTTTAGAGCATCCTTGTCCGTAAACGGTTTCAGATTTTCGCTCAGATCTCCTTCGACGTACGAGCCAAGCTTCGGTTCAATCTCAATCGCAAAGCAGCCCAGATCAGAAGCGACCGAGCGGAGATGTGCAGTAAACTCTTTCAGGTGGGCAAACAGATTTTCAGTTGATGCAAAAACAGGTCCGTGCGGAACATACGCAAGGTTTCCAAGCGGACCGGCTGGTTTAATGAGCATCTGCGCAGTAAGTAACGTTCTGCCATCCTCGACCAGAGCAAGCCTGTGCGGCGTCCAGCCCTCAGTGCGTTTAACCTCACCCCACTGCCAGTAGTTAAGAATGTCACCCCACGGGGAACTGTCGATAAACCTGTTCCATTCGGGATCAGGATCGTTGTAGACACGCAGTTCAGTTGCCAAGATACTCCAGTCTTACGTAAATACTGTATACAGATCCGTCACTCATCTCTTTTTGTGCAGCCAGAAAGAAGCGGTCATTATTCTCGACATACTCGCGTAACTGTTCATACTTATCCGCCCATATCTCGCCGGCCTCAGGACTGTCAGTGACTATTACAAAATCAGCTTCGTCAACCTCGGCCTTGCCTGTTACGAGGTCAGTATAGCGCGAAAACTCATCAGACGAGGAAATAGTTACACCCTGCTGGGATGCATACCAGATCAGCTGTGCATCGTTAAACAGCGGCTGCTCTGCGGTGTTGTAAACACGCGGCTGTTCATCCTCCAGAGGAATGTAATAGCTGAGCACAAACGAGTACGGCTCACGGAACGCCTCACTGCGGGTATATGGACCGGTCGCCTCGTTAAGTCCTGTTCGCGGAAGAGCGGGCATGAACGTGGCAACACTCTGCAGAAACGGGTACACGCAAAGTGCAGCTGTTATCAGGGTACCGGTCATCCAGATGCGCGAACGGGAACCGGTGCGAACCGCCACATATGCTGCAGCAAGTATCCAGAATGCAATCACCGGTACAAAGTAGCGCGCTGTTTTACTCTCGTTTAGTGTCAGAGAGATCAGCATTGGAAGCGGCGTCAATATAATCAGTGCAAGATTGCTTCCCAGAAGTCCGTCAACGAAGCGGTTAAGAGAGGAAAACCTGTGCCTGACACTCCTGATAACAGTACTGCGTGCTGCTGCTGCACCTGCAAAAACCTGTAACAGCATAAAGACTGTCAGCGGCCAGCCGATAGTCCAGGTGACAATCACGTACCAGAAGCGAACTGCGGTCACCGGTGAACTCACCGGCCCGAGAGAGTAGTACTGCGCCAGCTCACCACTGCTCGTAAATCTCGCAAACTCAAGGTATGTTGCGAAATTGGATGCATACCAGGTAAGTGTAAACGGAATAAACCCGATCAGTGTAATGACAAAGTATTCAACATATGTGTGCCAGCTTTTCTTCTGCCGCAACTGCCAGTAGATAAAGTAGGTCAGGGGAACAACCAGATAGACCGGCATCAGAAACCTCAACAGAAACGCAAGCGAAAGCAGAACACCAGTTGCAAAGAACAGTGTCCGCGAAGATGACGAACGGTAACGTACAAACAGATAGGTGAGCAGCAGTACAAAAAAGGTCTGCAGCGTCTCACTCATGTATAACCTTGCAAACCCGTACGCACCAGGCATGACAGAGTAGAGGACAAGCGCCAGCAGTCCGATTGCATTTGCCTGACGTGCCGGAAGCCCGAAAAACAATTTGCGTGCCAGCAGAAAAATCAGGATGCCGTTAACTGCTAGCACCAGCAGATTCATCATCAGTGCCGTATTCTCGGATACGCCAAAGATCAGAAATGCAGGTACAGATAGTGCTGCAAATAACGGTGTTCTTGGAAAACGGTCCGGATGAATAAACATGTTCTCCCACGTATTGTATGCACCAACAAAATCACCGCGTGACAGTGGTTCGTAGAGCTCAAATGTTCCCTGCAGAAACCGGGCATCGTCACCGATAAATGGAAGCCGCTGATCTGCAGTTATCCAGAAGACATTGATAAAGAAGAAGAGAGCGGTGACAATAGTCACCGTAGTGAACACATGTCTGTTGCCTGTCAGTTGTGAAAACAGTCTGCGCATGTTGTATAACTCAAACAGCTATGGGTACCCACATGTTACAGCTATTTGAGCAGCATTGGCATAACTACGTGGACAAAATCCTTGTCCTTGGTGTCCAGAAACACACCTGGTTTTGTCGGTCCAAGCGTCTCAAATACCAGATCATCAGACTTGATAGTATTGATCATGTCTGCCAGAAAGCGGACATTATAGCCGGTTTCAAAATCATCTCCCGAGACATCATGGATATCAACCGAGCTTTCGTTGTTTCCGACATCGGCAACGGTCGCGCTTAGTGTCAGTTTGGCATCTGCAACATTTACCGCAAAACGGGCCTTGTTGCCCACAGCATTTCGGGCAAAGATATTGACCACTTTAAGCATGTCGGTAAAATCCTTTTTGTTGATGCTCACCCTCAGGTTCTGATCACTGGGCAGAATCTCTTCGTAATTTGGAAACTTGCCCTCGATCAGGCGCGTGGAGAGCTCTACATCATCCATCTTAAACAGCATCTGATTTTTACTTGCCATCAGATAGACCTTGAGAATATCGTCATCTCCTGAGACATCGCCTATCAGACGCGCAACCTCAGCGAGCGCCTTGGCAGGAACAATCTCAGTCAACGGTTCTTCTCCTGTCTTACTAAGCTTAAGCACTTTCTTTGATAACCTGAATCCGTCAACTCCTACCATGGTCAGCTGCTTTCCTTCCGTTTTCATAAGCAGACCGGTCAGAACAGGGCGGGATTCATCGGTAGCTGCGGCAATCGCTGTTCTGGTCACGGCATCTGCAAAGGTTGAGGCATTCACCTCGAGCAGACTCTCACCCTCAACGCCAGGTACCGTCGGGAAGTCGTCGGCAGGGATGACAAAGAACTCAGCATTGTTGTCCACAGAACTGACCGCAAGCTTCTGATCGTTCATGACTAGTTCAATCTTGCCTGCCTTCAAGGAGTTTACAAACTCAAACAGGAGTTTTGCCGACACAGTGATCTTTCCTTCTGTTTCAACCTCGGCACCTATCCACGTACTTATCCCGATCTCCAGATTGGTTGCGGAGAGCTTTAATCGGGACTTTTCGGTCTCGATCAGTACATTTGCAAGTACGGGGATATTTGGTCTGCTGCTGACTGCTTTTATGACGTGGTTCAAGGCTTTTGACAGGTTTTCCTGCATTAAGGATACTCTCATGTGGATAGGTGGTTACTTATAATATATTTAATTAAAGCTTAGTTTTATTATTATTAGGGCGTGTGTATATGTGAACATTGTAGGGCAGAATGGCTGAATGACACAAGAAAAGAGCTGTTCTGACCTGTGAATATCTCTGGGATAACTATTACTGTAATTATCCCGATCATATTCTCCCGCATTAATATTAAGAAATCCCTGTCTGTGGAAAGGGGCGTGTATGACAAGGGATAACTTTTACTCAAAGATCGCTGGTCTGAATCGCCTCTCTCAGCATATCCACCTGGTTCTTAAATCCGTCATCTATCATCAGCTTACTCTTGATCTTGTCGACGGCATGCAAAACGGTTGTGTGGTCTTTTCTGTTCATATACATGGCAACCTGTTCCAGTTTATACCCGAAGTCCTCACGCAGAATATACATACAGACCTGGCGCGCGAATGCAATATCGGCCGTGCGTCTCGGGCCTTTTAAATCCTTTACGGTGATGTTGAATTCGCGAGAGACATGCTTAAGGATTGAGGGGACTTTAACCTTTTCGCGCTTTGTTACCGTATCTTTTCCAAGTATTTTTGCGACCTCTTCAAGCGTCAGTTCCTCCTCAACCATGGAACTGTACAGTGAGATTTTCTGAAGCGAACCCTCAAGCTCACGCACATTCTCGGTGACATGTTTGGCAATAAATTCGTACACGTTCATCGGCAGAGAGATACCCATCATCCGCGCCTTGTTTTCTATGATTGCAAGTCGCATCTCAAAATCAGGTTTACTGATATCCACAGTCATACCCCCCTGGAACCGTGATCGCAGACGGTCCTCAATCCCGTCGATCTCATCAGGTGAACGGTCCGAGATCAGTACGATCTGTTTTTTGTCGTTATAGAGAACGTTAAAGGTATTGAAGAATTCGTTCTGTGTCTCCTGCCATTTGGAAATAAACTGGATGTCGTCAATGATCAGAAGATCAAGTGTACGGTACTTCTGTCTGAACTGAATATTTTTACCGGAGCGGATCGCCTTGACCATGTCGTTCAGAAAACCTTCGCTTGAGACGTACAGTACTTTTTTGTACGGATCGGTCTCGAGCAGGTCACGTGCAATTGCCTGGGCAAGATGAGTTTTACCCAGTCCTGTCTTACCGTAAATAAACAGGGGATTGTATGAATCACCAGGCTTGGTTGCTACCGCGACAGCGGCTGCATGCCCAAGTTTGTTTGACGGGCCGACGATGTAGTTGGCAAACGAGTAATTACTGTTAAGGCCGGCATTTTTTAATGTCTGTTCGAGATGGTTTTCCTGGCCGTAGGTTGCGGTAAACATCGGCGCCTCTTTGATTATCTCTTCGGCCGTGATCTTGGGACTTGGTTTGTTTACCAGTGATTTGTCTATCTCAAATGTGACCTGCAGGTCTGAACCGTACACATATGAAAGTGTTTCGCGGATCATGCGCATGTGCTTTTTTTGCAGCCAGTCGCTTGTATAGCTGTTTTTCACACCGATCACAGCAGTGGCACCCTTAACATCAAGCAGACGGGTGTCTTTAAACCACGTTTTAAACTGGGCAGGTGAATCCAGTTTTACTTCCATCTGTGCAAGGGCAATCTTCCAGAGTTCGGCAAGATCCATATGTCGACTGGCTTAGATATAAGCAGATATTGGGCAATTCGAAGTTGGGTGCTACCAGCATACAAAAATGTGGATAACTGTGCAAGGGTCAAACAGGATTTTGCTGAAAAATGCGATATAATCTTGAGATGACGTTCATACTATCAATCCCGAAAAATATCGCGAAGCTGCTCATCCGTGTGTATCAGAAAACGCTTTCGTTTGATCACAGCTTCTGGGCAAGGCCTGAGAAGTTCAGAGTCTGTGTCCACTACCCCAGCTGCTCGCAGTTTACCTACGAGGCTATTGACCGGTTTGGTGTTGTGCGCGGCAGTCTGATGGGTGGGTCACGGATTACCCGCTGTAACGGATTCACCCAGGGGGGATATGATCCGGTACCGGATCACTTTACACTGCGGGCAAATTATCAGAAACCCTAACGTATGTCTTTGAAGGACTTCCTGCTGATCGGCTTGCCGGTAAACATCATATATACGCCATTTATCAGCAGATCTTTACTGTTCCAGGCAACCGTCGGAAAACTTCCGCTGTAACGTCTTCCCGACATAGGCAGATAGTAATCCTTGATTATCACAACCTTACCGATCTTTTTCAGCTGCAGCGTAAAGTATGCGTCGGAATTGAGATCAAAGCCGTGATTGAATCCTCCGACTTTTCGCCATGCCTCTTTTGTCGCCGATAAAGATGCGCCCCACATGGCTTCGCGGAAGTTAAAGTTGGTTGAAAAGTGGTAGATACGTGTAAACCACGGTTCGGCGTCGTAAAACGTAATCCTGGTACCGGCTCCTACAACCTCGGGGTCTCTGTAGGCATCGGCAATCACACGCACAAAGCGTTCATCCGGCAGTGTATCAGCATCGGTCTGGATGACGATGTCGCCGCGCGCTTCGCTGAAGCCCCGTTCTACGGCAAAACGGTTGCCCTTCTGATCCTCGCGCACCACCCGCGCCCCATGAAGACGTGCGATTGCAGCTGTTTTGTCAGTGCTTGCGTTATCAATTACAAGTAACTCGTATTCCTCATCAAAGTCCTGATTGCGCAGACGTTCCAGTGTCAGACCGATAAGTTTTTCTTCGTTGTGGGCAGGGACAAAGACGGTTACTCGAGGATGAGTGAGATTGTTGTTAACCGGCATGGCTTGTGTGACTTACTATTCGCTTCTGCCATTATACAGCTTATTTACATGCAGGCGGTAGTCCGTTACTCTTATATATAATCCTTTACTTGAAACCACTGTCCTATGGCACGTACAGCTTCGTCACCCGACTCCATACTTTCACAGCAGAAGACAAAAACAATCCTGGTCGCTGTCTTTGTCTTCTTGTTGCCGTGGTTCTTTCTCCCTGTGGCATTTGAGGCATACGAGACTGCAAAGGTATACCTGAGCGCATTTCTTGTTGGCGCTCTCGCACTCATGTGCGCACGACAGTTCTGGCAGGATAAAAAGCTCACATTGCAGAGAACACCGTTTGACAGGGCGATACTGCTGTTTGTTGCTGTTTATCTCTTTGCAACGCTGTTTTCCATCCATACCGCAACGTCGGCGTGGGGATACTACAGCAGGTTGAGTGAAGGTCTGGTCGGACTGCTGATATTTACAGCCCTGTATTACGTTGTTACACATAACCTGAAAAGTATCCGTGATGTTCTGACGGTGGTCAGGTCCTGGGTTCTGTCAGTCAGCGTACTGGCAGTGTTTATCATTCTTCAGTACTTCGGGCTTCTTACATGGCTGTGGGAAGGCTTAAACAGAGCAGGCGGTATTATCAGTTACTCGGGCAGATTTACGCCGGTCGGTTCGTCATCATCACTCCTCGGTGTGTTTCTGGTTGCACTGCCTCTGGCTGTTGCCCTTCTGTATTTTGGTAAACGCAGCAAAAATGACCCTTTCAAGGTACTTGTTGTAATCGGTGCTGTACTTATCACACTTGCAGCAGCAATAACCGCTGCACGCATGGGTCTTTCTTTTGTTCCGGTTCTTACAATCGGAGTCCTGTTCGGGCTGTTGCTGCTCAGGTTCCGCAGCAAGATCGGGAACAACGTGTTCCACGTCGCGGTTGTAATTGTTTTTGCACTGATATTCACGTTTATCTTCCTGCTGCCCGGCGTGCACGAGCGTCTGGGGCTTCCCTCGATCCCGGTTGAAATGCATGCCGGTATCCGTGCCTCCTGGGATGTCGCGTCCCGCAGTATAACCGGTAATGGTGCCAAGGGACTGCTGCTCGGATCCGGCCCGGACACGTTCTTTTATGATTACACCGCCAGTCTTCCTGTTGAATACAACAACACCGTCAACTGGCATCAGCGGTATGCAAATGCGGGTTCCGAGATACTGGACATTCTGCAGGGTACCGGCGTACTTGGTCTGGCAGCACTGCTGTTTCTAGTATATGTGGTAATACGCGTTGCCGGACGTGAGCTGGCACTGTTTGAACGCAAAACAGCAACCGGGACAACTGTGCTGGTACCAGTCGTTTCGTCAATCCTTGTATCCCTTGTGCTCATGTTTGTCAGTCCGTTTACTGCAATAAACTGGATCATGCTGTTTATGCTGCTGGCGTTACTGACCGTGAGCATCTACGACAGAGATGACAAACAGAAAAAGGCAGCTCAGGTGGTTCTGACGTCACAGTCGGGAACATCAAAACTTGACGGTAACAGCATTCTGCCAAGGATTGCTGCTGCTTTGATAGCAGTGCTGCTTCTTACCGGTACATATATTCTCGGACGACAGTTTGCAGCTGATCTGATGCTGCGCAACTCTCTGACGTCACTGCAGCTGAATGATATCCAGACTGCATACACAGAGGCGCAGAACGCGGTTTCGCTGGCTCCGGATAAACCGTATATTCAGCGCAACCTGGCACTGATCAGCACACGGTTTGCCCAGATACTTGCAAGTTCACAACCACAGACTCAGGAGGAGCTGGAACGCAATATGTCCTTTGTAGACAGCCTTGTACGGCAGGCGGTGTTTGGTATCCAGACCGCAGTTGTGCAGAACAGAGCAGATGTGGAATCGCATGAATCAGCAGCTAACATCTATGCCAGCATGTTTACACTCTCGGAAGGCAAACTCTATAAAGCTGAAACACTTGCCGCTCTAAGAAACAGCATTGCGGTTGATCCTTACAATCCTGATCACTTTATTAACCTGGGACTGTTTCTCTACCGCAACGAGCAGGTGGAGGAAGCTGAGGTATCATTCCGGAATGCACACCGTCTGCGCCCTGATTATGCCAACTCCGTGCTTGCACTCGGATCACTGCTGGAGGAAAAAGACAACCTCGAGGAAGCACGCGTATTTTACGAGCAGGTACTGGCACTTGACTCGGTTGGAGACGAGACAGCACTTGGCATGGAGGTGCGGCGCAGACTGGAAACACTGGGAGAAAACACTCTGTTTGTAAATGAGGAACCTCTTGAAGTTGAAGGAGAGAACAGTGAGGCTGAGGACAATACGCAGTCGACAGACCAGGCACAACCGGCAGAGTAGGTCCGGCAGATAATAAAAAAACTCCGCCACGAGGGCGGAGTTTTTGTTTGCAAAGACCGGAGAGTGTCTACGCTTCGTAGAGATCGTTAATGGCCTTCCAGTTAAGGTTTCCGATAAATGCATCGATATATGCGGCGCGATCCGGACCGTAATCACGGTAGTAAGCGTGCTCAAACACGTCAATTGCAGCGACGGGTTTTGCTCCCCAGACTGCACCCATATTATGAAAGTCGCACAGGAAGTTTTCGAGCTTGCCCGTGAGCGGATTGACAGCAAGTATTGCCCAGCCGAGAGAGGCCTTTGCAACTGCGGCAAAGTCTTCCTTCCATGCCTCAAATGATCCGAAGTCTTCGGACAGCTTTTTTACTACAGCCAGAGACTCATCTGCCGAACCGTCTCCGCCCATAACACCCCAGTAAATATTGTGAAGAATGATACCGCTCAGATTAAATGACTGGCGGCGCTTCATCTCGCCGTATTCACTGTAGTTCATGTTTGCTGCTGACTTGTCAGCAGTTTTTGATCCGGTTTCGATTTCGTTGGCCTTGGCAACGTAACCGTTATGGTGTTTCTGGTGATGCCAGTTGACTACTTCTTCAGAGAGAACATCCTTGACTGCGTCTGCGTCCCAGGGTAATGCGGGTAATGTGTATGGTTGATCTGCCATCTGTAGCTTTGTAATAAGTAAAGCGGGGTAACCCTACGTTACCACAGCAGTCATACGGGGTTCAAACCGTAGTCTGGATTATGCCTTGGCAGAGACAAAACGGGAGATCAGATTTTTCAGGCGTTTGATGTCGCTTTCGAGCAGGCTGGTAAATCGTTTCAGGTGGCCGATATGAAGCTCGCCGTTAACAGGAGTGTATGTCAGCTCAATCGAGATAGTATCTTTACGTTTGGGGTTGTAAAGATGAAATCTGACGGCACCGTAACTTGAATCCAGAGATGTCGGCCCCTGGAGAAGAAAGTCGTTTAAAGCAAGAAACTCAACTGCTTCTGTAAAATCTTTTTGTTCAAATGTGTATCCGGGCAGAATATCTGTATACAAAGTTTTATCATTCTGAAGCGCCTCGGTGAAGAGGTCGGTGATATACCGGTTGTATTCAATCCCGCTTTTTACCGGAAACAGATACTTTTTACCTCCTTTGGGGTGTTCCTCGACCAGTTCTGCTTCTTTCAGTTTACGGACATGATGAGATACAGTTGACTGGGCAAGTCCGGAGAGTTTTGTGAGACCTGTGACTGTATTCATCGCTACCGGAAGGGTTTCGTCAAGATCACACTTTCCGGACTCTATGACTAGAGTAGTGTAAATCTTCAGTCTGGATGGATCTGATAATGCGGTGAATGCGTCAGCTGCCCTGTCAAACGAAAACATCGTTACGTACCTGCTGATGTGGTTAAGTTATGCTCCTGATCAGTGTAACAGCTTTGCCCCTGATCTGAACATTATTGAACAGTTCTGCTTCTTTGCCTTGGGCGGCAAACGAAAGTCGTATTTTATCCTTCTGATATCCGAGACTGCCGAAGAACGATTCTTCAGGAGAGCGTTCGATCACAACCAGATCACCGTCCGAGGCGGCATCCTGCTCCGAAAACACCAGAATGTCACCTTTGCGGGCGATACTGGTGTCAAGCACCTCGCTGAGAACATTGAGTGCAAAGAATGTTCCCTGGAAGGGTAATACAGACTCATGCAGAACAACAATGCGTGTCCTTGCATTGCGTTTTACCTGTCCGTATTCTGCAATAGCACCAAGGACAGGGATCTCGGCGATTCCGGACACACCCATTTTTGACTCGACTGCCCGGACGCTGCGGGCCTGATTCATCTCCTTATGGATATAACCTTTCTGCTTGAGGTTTTCGATATGTTCGTGAACCGTTGAGATAGCAGACAGGTTGAAGTGTTTTTGATGTCAATCAGCGATGGGGCGTAGCCGTTCAGCTGCGAAAACACCTTCACAAAGTCTAAAATCTCTCTCTGGCGTTTTGTAAGCGGCGGGTACATATAAAACAGTATACAGTACTAACTTTTTATCAGTTCCCCGTTAATGATCTCCCAGCTCGTAGTTGTGCCGGACATCGTGTCTGTCTGGCCGTTGATCTGTATTTCTACAGCGTCAGGTCTCGGTGTGACTATTTTCAGGAATGTGATGTCTTCAAACTCGACAGTTTCGCCAACCTGCAACACCCGGGCGACAGTCAGCTCTTCGTCTTCGGTGATCTCAAGATATGCTTCGCGGTTGACGATGGTGATTGTACCACTTAGTGCAAGTGTTTCGTCCCGAGTGTCTGTCGGGGAGGGAGTGGGGCTTGCGCCTTCTCCGGCGACCTGGCCGCTGCCAGGTGTCTCTGCTGCCGGTGACTCGCGGAATACATTAAATGTAAGTTCGCTCTGTCTGCCGAATTCGCTTTCTGCAACAAGAATAAATGTGTTGAGACCGGGCTGCAGCTCAAATCGCTCGCTGAAGCGTTTGAAGTTGTTGGTCTCGTATTCCTGACCGTTAACACTCAACTGCGAACCTACTTCGACTTCACCCTCTATCAGCAGGGTGTCCTCGCTGACCCGCAGACTTTCCTCTCCGCCTGCCTCCACCGGCACCGGGGCCAGAATTCTGAGCTCCGGCTCTTTAAGTACACGTCCGATATACGAGCCGATATAGCCCACAGCGACAATAAGCGCCACAAGAAGTCCAAGTCCGATAATCCTGCCCGGTGTGATGGTGAGGTTGATCGTTCTGTCCTGCACCCGCTCTGTTGTACTGATGACTGGCTCGCCTTTTTTTGTAATCGCGCTCACGGCGGTACATTGCGATTGCCCGCTCGGTATTTACCCCGAGAAATTTGGCATAATTCTTCAGAAAACCCTTAAGGTACACCTCGGACGGAAAAATATCGTAGTTACCTTCTTCGAGAGCCTCCAGGTATTCTTTGCGGATCTTGGTGATCTCGGCAATCTGTGCAATCTTGAGCTGACGCTCCTTGCGTCGCTCTTTGAGCAGGTTCCCGATTGTGCGTAATTGAAAACTGGTATTCAGCATGAAAATGAGTGGTTGCGGCAGCAGTAGTGCATTGCAATTATAGCACCTTGCAGCCGGACTACGATTAATTTTCGGTTTTTCGTTCCTTGAGGATGCCCGCTTTTATCTGCTGAAGCAGGTTGCGCTCCCTGTCGATAAAGACGAAAGAGGTTACTGCCGCTGCAGCTGCAAAACCGGCAGCTACAAAGGTGGTTGTGCGGTAGGCGGGTACAAATGAGTCGGCAATGAGCATTCGGGTTTCTTCCGCTTCGGCGCTACTGTAATTGTCCGGAATCTCAATCGCCAGCAGACTGTCGGCCTGCTCAAATATCTGTGTCTGGCTGACCGAGAGCAGATCAGATTCCTTCAGCTGCTGTTCAAGCTGTGATGTGAAAACTGAAATGAGCAGAGCACCCATAAGTGCAACGGCAAAGACAGCTGCAATGCGTGAGACTGCATTATTAAGACCTGATGCCATCCCCGCCTTCCCCTCTGGTACCTCAAGCGCTGACTTGGTGAGCGGTGCAATCACAACGGCCATTCCCAGCCCGATCAGTACCTGACCCGGCAGAAAGTCACGCACGAATACGGCCGGATAGCCTGCAACTGCGAGAAGAGCCATCCCAATAGCTACAATGAATGATCCGGCAGTCATGAGCATGCGGTTGGAATACCTGTCCGCCAGAGCACCTCCTGCTCCTGAGAGCAGTGTGATAATCAACACAGTCGGCAGCAGGGCAAATCCTGCCAGAGAAGGTGACAGCATCTGCAGCTGCTGCAGATTGATTACAAGAAAGAAGAAAAATCCGTTAAGGGCAGTATATAAGAATAGTGTGGCAAGGTTTGCTCCCAGTACAGTCTGGTTTTTGTACAGCTCAGGGCTGATCAGCGGATTTCTGCTGCGTACGTCATACAAAAGAAACAGCACAGTTACAGTGATTCCGATCAGAAGTATCAGCCAGATATAGTGGTCCCAGTTGCGGTCCGGACCGTACATCAGACCCGTTACCAGCAGTGACAGTCCAAGCAGCGACAGAACAACGGACAGAATATTTACAGGCTTGCGATCAATCTTCTCCTGACGGGGAATACTGCTCATGCACAGACCAAAAGCAAGCAGTCCGAGCGGAAGGATCATCAGAAATACGGAGCGCCAGCCGAACTGTTCTACAAAGACACCCCCGACAACAGGTCCACCCAGTGCAGCAACACCGCCCGACAATCCCGACCACAAGCCGATTGCCTTGCCGCGTTCGCTGGCGGGGTACGCGGAGCTGATTATCGCCAGGCTTCCGGGGATCATCAGCGCCCCGCCCAGTCCCTGCAGCAGCCGGAACACTATAAGCTGTAATGATGAAACGGCTGTGCCCGACAGAACCGAGCCAAGCGTGAAGAGAACAATACTGGCAGCAAAAATGTTACGCCTTCCAAAACGGTCACTCAGTGAACCGCTGATCAGGATAAAGACGGCAAGTACCAGTGCATAGCTGTTAAGAATCCATTGGATCTCTATCAGTGTTGCATTAAGATCAGATTGAATGTCGGGAATCGCGAGATTTACGGCGCTGCCCATCAGAAAGGCCATTCCACTAGCGAGAATGGTAGAGGAGAGAACAAAGAGTCCCTGCCGGCTGGTAAGTTTCATTACGTAATAGTAGCAGATAATTGTCTGTTACTTTGACAAGTACCGCCTGCTTTCCCATAATGAGTGCATATCATATTCTTCGTTTATGAACATAACACCCAGGTTGCAGGCCGGAAGGATTCTGCTTGGAGCCAGTATCGCTGTACTGGTCGTCAGTATTGTTGCGTTTCTTGGTTTGTATCTGACTGATGATGCCGGCGCAGTCGGTAATATCCGGATCACAAATGTCACTGCCAATGGTGCCACTATCAGCTGGACAACACAGCGTCCGGCTGCAGGAAAAGTCTTTTATTCTGCAACACCGGGATCGCTGCCGTTTCTTGACCGTGCAGGCAAGGCGCTGGCCGTTGATGATCGTGATGTGGTTCAGAACCACGAGGGTGCATATGCAATCAAGCCGGATGGTATCGAAGAACGTGTAACCCATCATGTCACAATCAGAAATCTGGAGCCCGACACCACCTACTACTTCAGTGTCGGAGAAAACCTGAGAACATTTGCCGGCGAGCAGGGTAGCTTTACAACAGGTCCGGTTTCAGAAGCGATTGCTACACCGGATCCGGTATACGGGGCTGTATATTCTTTTGGTGATCTGAAGCAGCCTGCAGACGGTATCGTCTACTACCGAGTATATGCGGTAGATGGCCAGAATGAGGTATCAACACAGGATTACTCCTCAGTATTAAGCGAAACAGGAACGTGGACAGGCGACCTTGGAAATAACGATACCATCGTAAACGGTCAGGATCTTAAGCAGCGGGAAGATGCTTCCCTGTGGGTTGAGGTAAAGTCGGATCTGGGTGCTACTCAGTATTCGTTTCCTCTTGAAGACTACAAGCCGCTCCCTCCGATGTACGTTACAAGCGGCTTCACACCTGACGGTTCGGGAGACAGCACTGAGGCTGATACTGCTATCGGGGATCGATCAGATAATGAGAGAGCAGGATTAACAGAGGTACTTGCGAGTGTCATCAGTCCCGTTGGAGCTCAGGGCCTTGTTGCCTGCAGCGGAGATTACTATGAAGCATGCGGAAACGGTGGACAGAAGTTATGTCATAAACGTGGCCTGGGCCCGACAAGCGCCGGTGATTCCAATTGTTCATGGGGACCAGGGTCTTACTGTGATGCTTGTGTAGAACCAGGGAATCCTGGTGGCGGAAGTGGCAGTGGTGGTCAGACCCCCCCTCCACAGGCAGACAGCACCTGCCTTGCACCTGGCTGCAGCAGAGCTGAGGGGCAGGTCTGGATCGGCTCAAGCAGCGGCATGTGCCGTATCTGCAATAACGGATGTACAAAAGCAGCCCCCAATCCTTCGGCTTGCTGCAGTCTTTTAGGACCAAATGACTCAAGACGTGCTCAGAACGGCTGTTCCGTAAATACACCACCTGCTGCTCCGCCGGTAACTCCTCCGCAGGAGGATTCCGGAGGCGGTAGTGTGATTAATCCTGCCAATCTGCCAAATGGCAGCGCATGCAGAACGAGGGATAACAATATCGAATGCAGATCAGGTATCTGCTGTGACGGTCTTCCTGCAAGTTCGCCCTCAGGTCCCGGTATCTGTGCTTCTACTTGTGCAGTTGGAGTTACACCAACTCCGGCACCTACAGGTGACACCGGAAGTGCATGTACTTCAACTGTTAAATGTCCTGATACATCCTACTGCGATTCACGTCTGGAGCGGGAGTTTGAAGAATCAAATACCGGAATCCGTACATTGAATTGTGTATATGCCAAGACACTGGGAGGTTCAAAAACCGAACGGGCACTGCTCTACAAGGTAAACAATAACTGTTCGTTAAGTCTTTTGGGTGATGGTAAAGAAGCAGAGCAGGCATTTTGCAGTGCGGGTACCGACACCAGTCCGGATCCGTGGCAACAACCCCCTCAGCCTGCCGCAACATGTGACGTAAACAGTTTTGCGCCATGCATGCCTTTAGTCGTTGGTTGTGGAGAGATACTTGTATCAAGTAACGTTGTCCAGAGTACAGGTTCACCGTTCCTGAACTGTGTCTATCAGAAGGGTGACACGCCGCGAGGTGTTTCTTGGAATATAAATACCGGTAACTGTACTATGTCCATGTCCCAGGGGTCTCAAGAAAGAATACCCGAGATACGTGAGCTGTTTTGTGGTAGTTCTGATGATACTCAACAACCGGAGACCGCATCAGTTGTAGAGATTCCTGTTGCTCCAGAGGAGCAGCCACTGGATGGGGAGAGTCGAAACGGTAGCGATGATGTGACAGCGGTACAGAATGTTCTTGGTGCAGCAAACACAACAAGCCCTGTACAGCCAGGTGTATACAACGTCGTTATCTCCGGTGTTAAATCACAGTCCGTAATCATTACAGCAGAAAACGTATCGGTGGCATTCTTCCTAGATGCAAATGGCGATGGCATTAAGCAGGAAACTGAAGAATATGTAGATTCTGCAATCTTTGAAATTTCTCTTGAGAAACAAGAAGATGTCATTACCTACAGTCTGAACGAAGGCTGGAATCTCATCGGTTTTCCGATTGTATCTGAGAACTGGACAAAAGCCAGCCAATTACTTAGACACATCAACCGGGCTGGAGTCGGTGTTACCCATATAGCATCGTATGACTCGTCAGGATGGAAGATCTACTCAGCACGAGTTAACGGAGACGGAGAGATCGTAGAGTTTGGAGAAGACTATAATCTGGTTCCTGGACATGCGTTATTCATTAAGAGCCAACAGGTCGGAGCGTTTAATCTGACTGGTCGCAAGTTCGCCGAGCCGGTTCCGTTAAACCTTGAGCGCGGCTGGAACCTGATCTCTGTACAGTCACCGGCAGAGTATACTGCCGGCAGCCTTATCAGTAAATGTGAAGCAGCAAATATGAGCTGTGACACGGTCAGCCGCTACGAGGCAGGCCGGTATGAAAATGTGGTTAAGGACGCAGGGACACTGTTCGGACTGGACTTTAACATCATCACCACACGCGGATACTTTGTGCGGGTAAAGGATGGCCAGGGAGGGCAGTTTACACCCTGAGGCAGACCGAAAGAAAACAATACGGAGGGGCTTCTCGCGAAGCCCCTCCCCATGGTTTAATTGTAACCGTTATTGTGCTTAATAATCCTTAAACCATGCTGAAACCGCTTACAACAGATAATCCTTCTTCAAGACTGCCATGTTGAAACAGACGTCAGCAAACAATTCTGTCTTCATCTATTTTGCCTGAGTAAACGCACTGCTGATTCCGCGCGTTTATCTATTAGGTCTAATCCATTGAAAAAATTACTTACAAAGCCATTTTCGGGTGTATCGAAGATGGATTTTCTGATCGCACTGTATATCACCTGTCTTGCCCTTGCCGAGCTTGCCGGGGCAAAGACATTCCCCCTGATCAACCTGTTCGGGTATCAGTTGAACGCAAGTGTGGCGATATTTCTGATTCCGCTGATTTTCTCAGTCAACGACATTATCACCGAGGTGCATGGTAAAGAGCGCACACGCAGCATCATCCGTTCCGGACTGCTGATGATTTTCTTCATCATGATGTTCTCACTATTTGCAACGCTTCTTGAGCCATCGCCGCGCTTTAGCGAGGCAGAGTCCGCCTATGACACAATTTTCTTCAAGTCGGCACGTATTTCGGCAGCAAGTCTTGTTGCATTTGCAGCTGCAGAGTTTATGGATGTCTACGTGTTTTCAAAGGTCAGGGAGCGGTTCGGGAAAAAGAGGCTGTGGCTGCGCAACAACCTTTCAAACTTTGTCTCTCAATTCCTGGACACGGTGATCTTTATGACACTGGCGTTTTACGCATTTGACCTGTCAGCAGGAGAGAACGCAGCGTTTCTGCTCAGTCTCATTATTCCGTACTGGCTGCTGAAATGCTTTATGTCAGTTATTGAAACACCGTTTGTATACCTCGGTGTCCGCTGGCTTAAACAGGGATCTTAAAGTCCGTTGACCTCGTTATATTTTTCGACAGTATCAGGATATGCCGCCTGATACTCGTCGGAAAATTCGCAGATTGATTCAAAGCACTCAGGGATCCACAGGGGGACAGACCCATCTGCTTCCAGTTCAATTGCAATACCGGTGTAGTAGCCGTCAAGCTGGAACAGTGCAACGCTATACGGATAGGTTGCTGCCGTCTCCTCGTACGGGTTCTCGCTGAATTCAATCACAAGTGGAGTGTTGCCCTGTTCCTTTTCCCATGCTGCCATTGGATTACCGATGCTTTCAAGGAGCTCTGCGCGCAATGCATCATCAAATCCTCCGCCTGGTGTAAAGAACACTTCCGGCAGGTCATCTATGCTGACAGATTCTCCAGTCGTATCAGGTTCTGAATCAAGTCCGTCACTGTCGTCTTCTGCAGGCACGCACGTTGGTGTCGCACCGGTGTTCTGATTCTGCTCGGCATCACAGGTTGTCGCCGGACGTGTGAGCAGGGCCGCAGCTAGTAATACAACGATCAGAAGCAGAATCACATTTGAACAGGCAGCAGCCAGTGTGACTGCAGCGCGCGCACGGGATGTTTTAGGTACAGATGGTTGCTCGGGTGTTTCCATGGACAGTGATAAACAGATAGATACCCCATTATGGACACTCGCAGGAATAAGCGCAAATCAGGAGAGCGAAATTACAATAACGCCAATAACCACTCCTGCAATTCCTGCAAGCTTAAGGCGGTTAAACCTGTCTCTGAACAGTACATAACCCCCCGCGGTTGTGAGGGCGATATTCGCTGATCTGATTGATGAGACAAGCGCCACAGCAGGCGCTGCTGAGAGAGCGACAAAGAACGACAGCACCTCGACACCCAGAAACATCCCCGTGGCAATATTCAGCCGGAGAAGTCTCCTGTTCCTGATACTTTCCAGCATCTGCTTACGTGATTTGATAAGTGCAATTGTTGTGAACACGATACTGAAGCAGATGGTGCTGATGAAGAAGTATGTATACTCGTCGGCACGTTCGATAATTACCGTATGGATAGGGTCGAGGAACGAAAATATCAGTGCCACCAGCGCAACAAGTGCAGTCGCCTTCCTGAGGTCATGTCTGTTCTCAGGCAGGGTGAGTTTACGTTCTGAAAAATAAATGGCAATACACGAGACCGCAGTAAATGCCAGTCCGGCAATCCCGGCAGCGGATATCCTGTCCCCGCGCATATAATAAGATATTATCGCAGTAAAAATCGGCGTCAGGGAAAGAAGCGGTGTGATGTAGGATACCGACTTAAGGCGGAACGCGGTAAGAAGTGTCAGTAGCGCCACTGTATCCAGAAAGACGCGAAACAGCATCAGCGGCCAGAACGTCTGGTCTGTTACCGTAATTCCCATGACTGCAACGCCGGCTATCGCAACAGGAAAACTGAAGAACACAGTTGCCCACGCAACAACATATGGATCCTGTCTGTCCACCCCGGCCTTGCTGACCAGTGAGCGTCCGGCGAGTGCAGCTGTAGAGACAAGCGAGAATAGGATCCACATATCAGATGCTTTGCAATGTCAGAGCGATCACGATAACCACGATTCCTGCATATTGCAGCAGCCGCAACCGTTCCTTAAGAAAGAAGTATGCTTCGACTGCGGTGACAATGGCTGCAAGGTTGAGAGCTGCAGTCACTATCCCGACCCTGGTCACATCAGCTCCGACAGCCCAGCTGAAGCCGATCCAGCCGATCACCTCAAGCAGTCCCAGAAGCGACAGGGGAAGAACCTTACCTCGCGCCGGTACCGGCGGTACACGCTGCAGTACTGAAGAACCGATAAAAAAGATCACTGTTGCAAATGACTTGATCAGCAGCAGTTTTGTAAACAGATCACCCGAACTTGTGTACGATCCGAGAGCAGGGAAGTAGATTGCATGGGCAATAATTGCCAGAACTATCCAGGCCAGCCCCTTGGTCAGATCTTTTTTATCAAATCCATCCCTGCGAACACCGGCCCAGTCAATCCCGACAAGTCCTGCTCCGAAGATCATCATGACAATAAAGATCCAGTCTTCTGCCGGAACAACCGCTCCCAATGCAAAGATGGCAACAAAGGTTGTAAGAATGGGGTACAGATTGATCAGTGCAGTTGCGACAGTGACATTGCTGGACGCAAATGCTTTGTAGAGAAACAGATACAGCATGATCTCGCCGCAGGCGAGCAGGGCCGGTATAAGCAGATTGGAAGTATCTATTCCCGAAAGGCTCCCTGTGAGTATCGTATACATCAGCAGCACAACAGTACCGGAGATAAACGACATAAACAGAGTACGCGCGATGGTCACATCTTCCAGAGACTTTTTGATGACAATATTCGCAGTCCCGAATCCGGTGGAACTGATCAGTGCTCCCAGTAGTGCCTGCATAGAACTTGATTGAATGATGAATTATACACGCACATCAGCATTACTGCTATCTGGATAGATGACACCAACCTCTGTTATTCTGAAGTAATATTCTTTACCTGCTACTTCATGCTGCTACGTGTATTTATTGCCGGCATTCTTGTGTTTGCACCGTTGGTCACACCATCTGTCACGGCTGCACAGGGAAACGTTGCTGCAAACTCAGGTCAGAAGCCAAATGTCATACTAATACTTGCGGATGACCTTGGATATGCAGAGATTGAGCCGTTCGGCGGAACGTTTGCAAAGACTCCAAACCTGGCACAGCTTCGCAGAGAAGGCATGAAGTTCAACAGATTCTATTCAAATCCGCTCTGCGGACCGACGCGCTCGTCGTTAATGACCGGGCTGTACTCTCAGCGGTTCGGATTCCGGGTAAACTGTGATGTCAGTACCGCTTCACCAAAGGGAATGCCGACAGAGGTGAGTACGCTCGGCAACATCATGAGGAGTGCGGGATATAGCACCTGGCATGTCGGTAAGTGGCATCTCGGTTATGACGCAGATACAAATTATCCGACAAAGCGCGGCTTTGATTACTACCTGGGCCCCTTTGAGGAACAGACTGCCTGGCAGCGGCGAAACCCCACGCTACACGAAAACAACAGCAAACGGCAGTTTTCGGGGCACCCCACTGAAATATATGGCAATAAGGTTGTAGATATCATCAGACAGAATGCCGGTACCGGCAAACCCTTTTTTATTAATTACTGGGATACTGCACCGCACGGTCCTAACCAGCCGCTGCCACGATGGCTGAATGGCTACCAGGATAAAAATTCCGTCTACACAAAGTACGCAGCAGAAATAACCGGCCTGGACGAACAGGTAGGTAAAATTGTTACAGCATTAAAAGAGACCGGACAGTGGAACAACACAGTTCTTGTGTTTATGAGCGACAATGGTATTCCGTCGTCTCTGCTGACATTTTCAAACAACGGCGGGTTACGGGGAAACAAATCAGGAGTATTTGAGGGAGGAGTACGTTCACCGATGCTTATCAGCTGGCCCGCAGCCGTTGCAGCCGGCTCAGAGACATCCCTGGTCAGTCATGTAACAGACATTGCGCCAACATTTTCAGAGATCGCCGGCGTCACGGGTGCAGCCAGTGACGGGCGCAGTATTGTTCCTACACTGCGGGGGCAGGCACAGCAGCCTCGAGATATCTTCTTCGAAAACAAGACACTTGATCTTCTGAACGGAGCATTTATCTCTGGTGAGTGGAAGTATGTCTGGAATAAAGGAAATGAGTATCTGTTTAATCTGTCGACAGACCCTGGAGAAAAAACCGATCTCAAAAACAGCAGACCGGTTGAGTTTACAACCCTGAAAACGCGCTACTGGGGCACGAGAACAGCTCTTGCTGAGGTGCCGTATCAGTTTACACGATCAAGCAGAGGAACGGCATCCTTTCCGGTTAAGACTATCAGTGCAAAAAGCGGATCAGATATCGGGTACCTTGCCGGCAGCTCTGTTCTCAATATTTCGGGATGGGAGTTTTCATTTGACAGCTGGATCAGGCTGGATGGTAACGGAGGCAATAAGCGCAGAAACATAATCAACTCATTCGGTAACTTCAGATTTGAGGTGATGGAAAACGGCAGACCCCGTGCCACCTGGAAGGAGACAGCAAAAAACGGGACAGTAACCGAACGCTTTCTTGAGGTGGGGACAGCGCTCAGGAACGACACCTGGCAACATATCGCGCTTGTACTGGATGCTACACCATCACACGCTAAAAGCGGTGCCGTCAGAATCTATATTGATGGCAAAAATGCAGGCAGCGGAAAACGCACTGGTGATATTATCACAACGGGACAGTTTACAATTGCAAACACACCCTCGACACAGCGACCACTTCTGGGAGAGCTGTATCAGCCGCGCATCAGTACAGCTGCATGGTTGCCTGCTGAGGTAGCGTGGTTTGCTGGCAGTAAACCGATTGCCTTAGGTGCCGGTGGCAACACAGCACAGGCGGGGTTTCCGCAGTTCGGGCTTGATGTTCTGCCGTTAACCGGCGCAGATTACGATAATTACGGATCGTATACGTATACACTTCTTTCATCAGACGGTGAAGTGGAGTACAACTATTCGGTTACGATTCTTGAAAATAACTTTGTCGGGTATCCTGATGAAAACGGCGTGATTGTGCTGCCGTTTGATCAGCCGCAGAACATCACACTCAGTGTAACAAATGGTATCGATACCCTGACCCGCGAATTGAGTCCAGAAGATTTTGCTACAGCAGGCGGTCATATTATTGATCGGGGGCTGCTTAAGAATCTTGACCCCGAGTCGTCTCCAGACTCTGCGCCCGACTCGTATATGGACCCGGTCAGAGCTGGCGGTCAGCTTGTCCTGATATTGTGCCTTGTTGTCCTCGGTGGATTTGGAATCTATCTGATGATGACAACACGTGATGCTGACGAGATTCAGGCAAAGTAGTTGTTCTCCGGAACAAGATCGATGAGTGTGAACGCCTGTTTCATCTCCTCAGGGGTGTTAAGCCGGACAATGCTGAATGTGCCGGCAGTAACCTCGTTTAGATAATCATGCTGTATTGAAAGAATGTGGCACAGGCCCCAGTAGACCCATTTGCCGTCAATATCCTCCACCAGAAAATTACGAACCGGCGGAATCTTGTATACCCGGATTTTTGGTTTGGCGCTGAACCTGAATATCTTTCTCTCAACAGCTGAAAGCGGATAGGGAGACGAGAGGTGCGTACTCAGGTCGAGCATGGCAGGAAAGCCCTGCTCTTTGTTTATGCGAAGTGTGTCGTTAATCTCGATAAAGGATCCCATGGAACGTCTGTTGATTATTTAAGTTTACCCAGATGTGTGTCTTTAAAGCCACTGATACGCTTAAGACCGAATCCGAAGAAACGATCCATAGCGATGTGTGAGAACAGTATTATTCCCATCAACTCAGGTAGCTGAAGACCGCTCAGTTTCCCGGTAATGTAAAGCAAAACTGCAGCTGACCTGTTGTGGAACGTATTATACAGAGCAGCCCCGTTCCGGTCGCCAGCCAGATAGCCGAGCATGCTCATATCTGGAACAAGTAGTAGCAAAGGAAACAGCCACCAGGCAAAGCCGCCAAGATGAAAAAGCAGAATCCCGAGCAGAAACAGAAATGCTTCCTCGGACTTAAGTAGTGTATTGAGTGGGGTGGCCATGCACTGATTGTATCCGAGACCGTTTCTGACGTACATGTCTCAACCGCAGATCTCAATGATGCATCATTAAGGGGTCGAGCGTGTCATGGGGGATATTGCTGTCGGGGGAGTTAACTATCTCGGACGAGTAAAGAAAAAAATCATCTCTGTCTGATGACAAACGTCTGGATATGCTCTTGGGGGTGATGTCATTGGGACTATGTTTGAGAAGTGCTATCGAGAAGTGTAGTTTAGAACGTTTCTCGAGTCCGGCCCTTCAGGAGATAAAACGGAGAGGACAGGATTCGAACCTGCGGCCGCCGTGAGGCGGCATCTGTTTTCGAGACAGACCCATTCGACCACTCTGGCACCTCTCCAGTGTGCGTTATTATACCGCATTGTGCAGGACTGTAGTCTATATAGCAATGTGTTGCTATACTCTGGCTATGAACATTCCTGACAGACTTATTGCAGCATACGGACTGGAAAGCGGTGGAACGGTTACTGCGCTTGAATCGTTTGCGAACCGAGTGTATCTCTATACCCTGAACAATGGTGAGGCATACATCATCAAGCAATACAAAGTACTTGATGCACAAGGGGTGCGTACTTTACATGCTAACCAGAAACGGCTGCGCGCAAGAGGAATTCTGATCCCTGAGGTACTTGCCGGCAAAGACGGAGATACGGTATCTGAGCTTGATGGTGAGGTTTTCGATATCTCGCGGTATGTCCCCCACAGGAATCTGAATTATCAGGACTACAATATTTCTGAAGAGGAGCTTACAGAGGTCGGACGGCTGTTAAAAACAATCCACGATACGGACCCGGCGACTATGGATCTGGAAGCGGTGAGCTTTTCCGACAACGGCAGTGGTGCAGAATCGCTGATCTCTGATTACAGGCAGTGGCGGATGAAAAGCAAAGTCACAGGTGTAGATACAAAGCTGGCCGTGATTGATGAGTTTCTGACACGAACAGAGTCCTGGCGGGATTCTCTGTCAGAACGATTCTCCGCATATACCTTTACCAATACAGAGCCCGTTGTCTCTCACGGCGACGTTTCACTGGTGAATCTGCTACCGACCGGACAGGGCATGTACCTGATTGACTGGGACAAGCTCAAACTGCGACCGCCGATGTATGAGGTGCAGCGTACAATAGGATTGATATGCGGTACCGGGAACGTAAACGGCAACCTTGAAGAGATTAGCAAAGAACGTCTCAAGCCTTTTGTCGAAGGCTATTTCGGGAACAAAGGCCCGTCAGAAGGGCAGGTCCGGCAGCTGATTGAGGTTGCCGAATACACATCGCATCTGGACTGGCTGAGATTTACCCTTGGTCAGCTGCTTGCGGGTGATTTCAGAGTGCTGGAACTGCTGTCAGATGATACTGAACAAAACTTCTACTGGCTGCGACCGGATGCGTTTTCGCGCTATCGTGAGATGCTTGCAGGGTAACCGCGATCGACCTGTTTTGCCAGAACCCCTGAGGTGTTACTGATAGCGAAGTATACAAGCATGTAGACTGTCCCGCATAGCACACTGCCTGCGATACTGCCGGCCACACCGATCTCGGTTGAGAACAGATTACTCAGTGTCTGCTGAAAAATATCGTAGCGTGGTGTCAGCACAAACATCAGATTAAAGACCCCTGCATTCATGCCGATAAAATAGGCAACCGCACCTGTTACTGACGAGCTGCTCAGTTTGCTGCCGAAGCGGTCATCTTCAAGGTATACACCAGTCAGAGAGCCGCGCACGATCGCCAGCAGCGGAAAGATCATAATCCCGAAAAAGTGCCCGATAGAGCCGAAGATAAACCCGATAAACAGGTCGACAAAGGTGAAGGAGAGTGCAATAAGCTTGGCCCGTGACATACTTAATAGTGGCAGAATGCAACCCGAAGGACAAGCTCAGCCTGTAGCAGGACGGGTTCTGTGATTGATCAGCACATTAACTGCTGTCAAAAGGACTATTACAGCACCGATCATCAGGGAGAATGTTCCGAGTCCACCTGACTCCGCAGCCTGACCTGCAGCGATAGCCACGATAACATATGGCAGACGTCCGAGAAGAACAGCAGTAGAGATTGTTGTCGCCCGGTCTTTTGAGGGAACCTGTCTGTTGAGAACGACAGACAGCCAGGGATACACAAGTCTGCCTGCGATATCGATCATGGCAAAAGCGATTACGGCGTAGTAGCCAAGCGGTAGCGCCATCAGCATGTATGGTACAGCAACAAAAACAGTCAGCAGATACAGTCCGCTGTGATCAGAGACACGTTTGCGGATTGCCGGAAGAAACGACACTATGATAGCGCCCGCCAGCCCGAATACAGAGTACATCACCGCCATCGCAAGCGCGTCAAATCCGAAAAACTCCGCCAGTGCAGGTTTGACCAGGCCCCAGTCGTAGATCGCAAATCCTCCGTAGAGAAAGAAAAAGAACATTGTGTACTCCCGGAGTTTCGGTGTAACAAGGTGTCGAATCCCGTTACGCATCTGTCTGATGTAGTTTTTCAGAGAGAATGTTTCGCTGTCGCTTGCAGGCTCGGTCAGAAACAGGGCAAATACTGTTCCAATGCTGAATGAGACAAACCACATGATATGCGGCAGCTGAAAGTACAGGTTATACAGAACACCACCGAGCAATACCGTTGTAACAGTTGTTGCAATACCCAGTGTGTGCGAACGGGAGATCACGTCCTCAAAGCTGTCTTCAAGCTCGTTATCAAGCAAGGTGTCGTAAGCGATTGCCTCTGCAGCACCTGAGTAGAGCGCCCAGCCAAGTTGCGCGATCAGAAAACCGATCAGCATCCAGTACTGATTCATGCTGAATGTCATCATTGCGATGCCTGCTGATGCAAATCCCATACCGGCAATCACCGTTTTACGCTTGCCGATCAGATCTGCGACGGCTCCGGTCGGCACTTCCATCAGCACACCAAACGCAAATGCAAGCGCATCTATGAGTCCCAGCGTCCCGTATGTCATGTATCTCGTCCAGAAAAATATCCAGTTACCCATGATCCACCAGCAATTGTGGACAATGGTCATCAGGTAATAGATACGGATGTTGGTCAGGCGCCAGAGGGGAAGAGAGAAGTGTTGTTTCATCGTATAGGCGCTGTGATCTGTTTACAACTGCACTTGAGAGGATTCGAACCTCTGACCCCGACTTCCGCAAAGTCGTGCTCTATCCAGCTGAGCTACAAGTGCACGTGTTAACAGACCTCTGCTGCATTGCTCCTAAATTATGCATATGCATAACAGGTGTACGGGCATTTGGCAGGTAATTATACCGCAAAAGGCCTTTCTATGTAGAGGGCTTCAGCTTTTTTGGCTGTTTTTGCAGCTCTTCTTCGGGTGTTGACTTTAGAGCGGCAGGCATGTCCTTGGGATCTTTTGTCCTGATATCATCCCGTCCTTCAAGAAACGGCAGTAGCGGCTGGTATTCACCGATGATCAGTCTGCTCAGAAAACCGTTTGAAGCCTCACGCGATGTCAGATAATCCACGTACTGCACGATATATGAGACGATGTAGTCGATATCACCCTCACCCTGCAGCAGAATAAAGCGTTTAGGAATGTCCTCGCGTTCCGATTCCATGATATCCATGTGCATCAGAAATTTTCCTTCGCGTTTGACCACCCAGAATGAATTAATCATGCGCCAGAGGTAAAGACTACCGTCCAGCTTCAGGCCCTTGTTTGTGATCTCGTGGGTGACAATTTTTGGCGGAGTCGTGTTTAATGCGTATATCAGAAAAACGATGGCAATAATTGCAATCACCAGTCCGAAATTGTTTGTCAGCGCGGACAGTGCGATGGCAACCACTGCAAACCCCGAGAGACTGACGTACCACTCCCGCGACTTAGGAGAAAACAGTCGCTCCGGTGCCTTCCAGGTATAGACTGTTTCGAGGGTTTTGCTTTCCTCTTCAAGAATTTTACGGTATTGTTTCGCACGTTCGATCTCGGCATCCAGACGAAGCATTTCCTCCTTCTGCTGCTGAGTGAGCGTCTCCTGTGTATCGGCCATCTGATGAATATTGCTCTAAACCATTGTAGATGCGTGGATAGACAATTACAAGCCACAACTTCTGTCCGGGGACACCCCGACAGGCGCTATGCTATAATCCGGGAGAATTCTTCACACTATTTTATTTCTTACAGAATTCGCATGCTTAAACGACTGCTTTCTCTTGTAGCCGTTTTTATGCTTGCAGGAACATTCCTTTCTCCCGCCAAAGTCTCGGCCGTTGAATCTACCAACGTTCAGCTTAAGGGAGAGGCAGGTGAGGTTATCTTTGTACCGACCTGTTCATGGAGCTACCCTGAGGGCTTTTATTCAGATACATCTGCCTACACCTATCTCGGCAGAGTACCGGTCAGCGAGCCGTCATCAAAATATCCCGGAACATGGGAGTGCGATACGGTTGTTAAGCATATGATCAGGCTTAACTGGATCTCCTACTGGAGCCCGCTGTCCAGCAACTATCCCGGCATCGGAAAGTTCACCATCCGCTCACGCGGTGAGAACCCGTCAGCCCCTGAGCTCGGTTTTCACACCGATCAGACATATGACATCATGAGTATTCAGATCCTTAACCACCTCTATGGTGATTCAAAGATCAACTACTTTACAACCAGCAAGACCGACATGGTGATGCACAAGTATGTTGGTGGCACACCTGTTGCAATTGATCTCGAAAGTGTCAACTATCAGCTAAAAAAGAACCCGCGCTGCCCTGGTGGACAGCACGACCGTATGAACTGCAAATGGATTCACTCATTCAAGACTGATTCCCTGCAGACAGCGACCTACCGTCTGACCTTTACTGACAGCTACGGACAGGGTCCCGGTGCTGCAGATGACGGCGTTTATCAGGTGTTCTTCTTCCTGACACGCTAGTACACAGATAAAGTTTAAACACCCCGCCTTGCGCGGGGTGTTTTTTTAGTCAAGTCGTTTAAGTTGTCGTTGGCGGTAGAGAAGTGTTGCAGCAAGCAGAAGCACAACCGCACTGATGCTGATGAATGTGAGCTCTCCGGTAATATCCGAAATACTGCCTGAGTCCCGAAGTACAGTTTCCATGGCAACTGTGGCCCACTTGGTAGGGAGCAGGTCGTTGAATTGAACTGATCTGTCAAACAGTTCAAACTCCCATATCCTCCCGATCCCCGCGATGAATGATCCCGAGAAGAACCCGAGTACGATTGAAAGCATCGTTCCGATATTTGTCGCGGCATCTATCTTTTTGGTGAGTGCGCCGATCAGCAGCCCAACTGCAACAACAAAGATCCCGGTAGGTATCGCCACCGCTAAGGCGTTGAGGAGGTTGCCACTTGCCTGGAAACCAAATGCGAGCGCAGTACTATAGGAAATAATCAGTTGTATGAAGACAAGTGTAAACTGGTACATGCCGGTGCCTGCGAGTATCTGCCAGGAACGTGTACGGCTGGTGAAGTAACGGAAGATATACTGCTTTTCCGTAATCTCTGTGAAGTCCTGCGCGATTCCGGGCATCAGAATAAGCATTGAATAAACAATGAGCCCTGGGACAAGCGTATCAAAGGCCGAGGGGTTATCTCCCGAAGCTGATTCCAGAGTGACTGTCGAAATAAAGCTTATGTCCTTGTTAAGATATCCGGCACTTACATTTTGAATGATCCCCGCAACTGCACTGAAGAAGGGGTTAGTCTGTTCTCCTGAAACAATAAGTGTTCCTTCTCCCCCGGGATAAAAATCCTCTGGGACAGTGAGGTACAACGTGATGGTTCCTGATTTAACCGCCTGTGCGGCGGCATCAGCTGTATCATATTCGCTGATCGCTAGCAGGGGTTTTTCGTTATCCTCGCTCTGCTGCAAACCGGTCAATGTATCTTTAAAAGCGGTGTATGACCCGTGCTCCTGCCTGACCATGCCGATACTGAAGGCCTCAATCTCGCCTCCACCAAAAGCCAGACCGAACAATCCGATAAATAGTACCGGAAGCACGAACATGATTCCCGCAGACTTCATGTTCCGCCACAATGATTTATAGTTGTAAACAGCGATTGCAAGAACTGTTTTCATTCGCGGATTTCTTTCCCTGTGAGCAGTAGAAAAATATCTTCTAAAGTGGGTTCTTTCACAGAAACATTGACAGCCTGAACGTCTGTTTGTCTGATTGCGTTCAATGCAAATTGGATTGACTGGACAGGATCCTCTGTAAGACAGGTTAGTGTGTGATCGCTGCGTGTTAACTCCTTGTGAAACTGTTTTGTCAGTTCCTGCTGAAGTGCACTGATTGATGGTTCAGGTGTAGCCTCTTCAAGTTCGATGTTGAGTAGTGACCCCTTACCATACATTCGCTTGAGTTGGGGTACCGTACCCTCTGCTATAACAGTCCCATCATCAATGATAACAACATAATCAGAAAGCTTCTCGGCTTCGTCCAGGTAATGGTCAGTCAGAACAATGGCATAGTTGTTACTGTCTGACAGATCTCTGATGTAATCCATCAGGAAGCGTCTGCTTTGTGCATCAATACCTGGGGTCGGTTCATCAAGGAAGAGCAGTGTCGGGTCGTGAATGATGGACAGTGCCAGGTTAAGTCTGCGTTTATATCCTCCGGACAGGTTGCGGGCAAGCGTGTGAGTTTCTTTTTCAAGATTCAGAGCTTCGATCAGATAGTCTGTCCGCGATCGTGTTTTGTCTGCCGGCATGTTCTGCAGGCGTGCCGAATAAATGAGGTTCTCAATGATCGTCAGATTATCCCAGATAACTACCTCCTGCGGCATGACCCCGATACTACCACGCAGATTGTCAGGAACCCTGTCATAATCTTTACCATGATAGTAATTACGCCACTATCGGGGTGCATTTGTCCTGAAAGCATCTTGATTGTCGTTGATTTGCCAGCACCATTTGGACCAAGCAGACCGAGCACCTTACCTTGTTCAATGGTTAGGTTAAGGTCATGTACAGCTGTTTTACTGCCGAATTTCTTGCCGAGGTGCGATGCTGTGATATTCATGACGCCTGTACTATACTACGCTGCCTACAGATCCGCAATGAAGGCAATTTTGCAGGAATGAATAAAGCAGTTATTATCATGGTAATGGAATATTTGTTTGGCAAACATCCAACACCGCTGCAGCTCTGGGGTACGGTTCTGATGGCTCTTCTGACAGTGATTCTGTCTGTAGCGCTACTGCAGTCATTTACTGTCTCGTCAGTCGCACTGGTACTGCTTGCCATTGCTGCTGCCGATCTGGGAGGAGGTATTGCAAGTAATTTTACTGAGGAGACACGCAGGTTCTACCACGGAAAGAAAAAAGCTGCAGCGTGACTTTCTGCTGCTGCACTTTGCCTATGCACTGATTATCCCGTTTATCTTCGGAGGTTCACATCTGCCATACTCGGTAATTGCATATCTGACAGCACTGGGCCTCTATATTGTTACCCGGAGCCTGCAGAAAGAGCTGTCTGTTCTGGACCTTGCAATTGTGCAGACCGGCTACATACTCACAGCGACAGGGCTCGTGTACACATTAGCTGGTGGAACCGTTCCTGACGTCTGGCTGCTGACGCTGCTCACGGTAAAGCTGGGGATAGCGTTCCCCTGGAAAACATAACTGCAGGAAAGGTTTAGACCTGGTACTGCTGCTGCTCGTTGCGGCGGCGCATTGCCATAAAAATCAGACCGAGAACAACGAACGCTACAAGTACAAGCAGACCGATCATGACTGTAGAGCCTGATCCCTGTTGCTGCTCGTCAGCTGCTCCGGCAACGCTGCCGTCATCCTCATCGGCTGTAGAACCGAACGTGCGTGCTGTCGGTGTCGGAGAAGGAGTGGTGTCGGTATCCTCACCAAGTACCTCGCCATCGTCAGTCAGCTCATTAGGAAACAACGAGGACTGCTGTGCGTATACAGTGGTAACCGGCGCGAACGAGAACATGGTGAACACAGCAATCATAAGGATTGCTGCTGTTTTTGGTGTAAAAAGCTTTGTCATTAGTAAGTATTAATAGTATGTAATGTTAAAAGCACAGTTTTCTAGCTGATTATACAGCCAGTATGCCTATCAGGCAAGGACTGATCAGCGGTTTCGGTGAATCACCGGTCAGAACTCCATTCCCGCGGCGACAGAATTGATTATGTCCCAGCCGTTACTATAGGAGGACGGGTCAAAATATGACTGGATCTCTGCAACGAACGAACCAGAGTCCACTGTGATGACTATAAGGTCGTCCGGACGTTCGTCACCCTCATCAGGATCGTAATAACCTTCGTATCTGGCGGATGTATAGGTGGAGCCGTTGATGGTTATCTGTTTTTCAGCAATCTTGTCGTAGTCCTGACGGATACTGACAAATGATCCCGGCGGATAGAAGGACACGTTAAAACTGAGATTGTCATCAGGAAACGTACGGAATGACTCTACCTGCTGACTGGGACCTACAAATGATGACTGTCCAGTCCAGTTGTGCGGATACTGAATCGTCACAGAGTACTTTTGACCCTGATAGGTTTTAGTTTGCTGAGTGGTACCTCCTCCAGCCGGTGTCCCGGTCGGTTCCGGGTTCTGTGTCGGAGTCGCCGTCGGATTGTCCTGACCTGGCTGTGAGGGGACTGGTGTCTGTTCTGATTCGTCTTCGGGTGTCTCGGGGTTATCGGTCGGCTGCACCTGGTCCTGACTGTCCTGAACCGGGCGATCATCAGATCCGGCAGGATATGAGTCCGAATATGAATCAGGGTTGTCACCGATACTCTGCCTTCCTGCTGAGATAGCGGCAACAGCAAGTGCGATAAACAGCAGTGCGGGGATGATCACTGCTAAACGGACAAATGTTTTATTGCGGATAAATTTCATGCGAGCATTATATCAGGTGTGGACTGATTCCCGCTTGTGATTGTAGAAACAACAAGGCGTTTGCTATAATCCGTGAATAAGGGCGCCGCTCTTTATTTTTTCGAACAGATGGTCTGATGACGACTCTAAAAAGAACAGCGCGACCGGATGATTTTCTCCTGAGTGTGGTTGCACCCGTATACAACGAAGAGGGCAATATCCGAAAGTTTATCGAACGGGTCGTTGCTGCAATGGACAAGGCGAAAATCAGGTTTGAACTGATACTTGTCAATGATGGAAGCAAAGATGATTCCGTTCTCATCATTCTTCAGATGGCAAAAGAGGACAGGCGCATCAAGCTGATCAACTTCAGCCGCAACTTCGGTCACCAGATGGCAATCTCTGCCGGCTGGGACTATGCAAATGGAGACGCCGTCGTCATTCTGGACAGCGATCTGCAGGATCCGCCCGAGCTCATCCCTGATCTTGTCACAAAGTGGCAGGAGGGTTACGACATTGTTAACGCTGTTCGTAAAACCCGCCAGGATACATTCTTTAAAAAAATGACAGCAACGCTGTTTTATAAGCTCCTCAACAGAATTCTGACCAGTAAAATCCCCGAGAATGTAGGAGACTTCAGACTTATGGATGCGAGGCCTGTGGCAGTGATGCGTAAACTCAAAGAACGCGACCGTTACATCAGAGGTCTGACAAACTGGATCGGATTTAAGCAGGCATTTGTCGAGTTTGACCGCGATAAGCGCTCTGCAGGTGTGACCAACTACACTATGGGCAAGATGATAAATCTGGCACTCAACGGAGTGTTTTCATTTTCCGACTTTCCGCGCAAGCTTGCGCACTATGCATGGATTCTGTCGCTGCTGCTAGCGGTTGGCATTGTTGTATATGCTGTTGTTCTGCACCTGACGGGTATCAACGTTCCCGGCTGGACATCGCAGGTGTTCATCGTCGTCTTCTTCAGTTCTGTTCAGCTGTTTCTGACTTCAATCGTGCTGGAATATGTCAGCAGGGTATACTGGCAGCTGCAGAACAGACCGCTCTATATCGTCTCTGAAACAATCAATCTTGACCCTGAGGTTGAAGAGGGCTAGATCTGACAGCAGACGTTCGGGAATTATCTCTTCCTTTTCTGTATTTTCGGTGAAACTTTTCCGGTCGGAGCAGGATATTACACGTATGAAACCAATGAAAGTAGCACTAATTAGTGTGAGTCATGACCCGGGTGATCCTGATGCAAAATCCGTTGATATCGCAATCGGTCGCTATCTCCATCACACAATGGAAGGAATGTCTCCACTGCTTGGTAATGATGTTGATGTCACTCTCGTGACCAACGACAGCAGCAGAGTCTCTGATGACAAGGGTTTTGCAGTGCACCGTGCCTTCCGGAAAAACCACCTTATCGGTTTTGCATTGTGGCGCTATTTTCTCCGTAACAGGTACGAAGTTGTACATCTGCAGCATGAGTTCTTCATCTACGGCGGACCGCTCAGGTCTGTACTCCTTTCTCTTGGACTGATGTTTGCACCTGGCGCTAAACGGATCACAACTGCTCATTATATTGTCGATATTGATGCTGTTGATACCGAGCTTGTTACCAGCAACAATTACCGCTACCCGGTCTGGTTTATCAAGTTTGTCCTGCGGGTAACGTATGCCATCCTGTTTATGGCCTCACACAAGATCATTGTTCATGAAGACTCACACAAACAGATTCTGGTAAAAAACTGGAAGCGCTACTTCCGGACGATAGATGACCGTATTGCAGTTGTGCATCATGGTGTCGGCAAACGCGAGAGTCTGCCGTCCGAACCTGCGCGCAGGCAGCTGGGGGGCAAGGCACAGCAGTATGTACTCTTTTTCGGATATGTATCGCGGCACAAAGGATTGGAATTGCTGCTAGATGCAGTTGAGATACTGCAGAAGCGTGGTCACGATATTTCGGCAATCGTTGCCGGAGGAGAGCATCCCAAGCTCGCTTCAGAAAAATCCTACCGCACCTACTACGGTGAGCTGAAAAAAACGCGCAAGAGATCTGCAGAATGTTGTCTGGCACGGTTTCGCAACAGAAGAGGAACTCCCGGCAATATTTTCAGCTGCGGACCTTGGAGTGTTTCCGTATAAAACACGCCAGGCGGCAAGTGGCGCTGTGACCGACTGTATCGCGTTCGGGCTACCCTTTATTGTGTCGGACCGCTTCAAGTCAAACAGACAGTTTGAGGGACTGATATTTGAACTTGATGCGAAGGCGCTGGCTGACAGGATCCTTGATAAATTGAAATCTCAGTCTGTGATACGCTCCGAGATTCTGCGCTGGCAGGATGAGTTCAGCTGGGAGAAAAGTGCCCGTTCACAATACGCTCTCTACTCGGGTATACTTTCGCAATGAAAAAACTTCTGCTGCTTGGTGCATACGGTCAGGACAACCTGGGAGATGAGCTGCTGCTGAAAACGTTTCTTGATCTGTTTCAGGACTACAGGATCACAGCAAACAGTTCTTCTGCTGATGCAACGGCAGACAAGTTTAACATACCGGTGTTCCCCACTGACGGATCAAAGTTTACGCTTCTTAAGCATCTGCTTCAGTCATCTGTGGTTGTCGTCGGTGGCGGGAGTCAGTTTAAGGAGCTTCCTGCCGTGTTTGGTCGCAACAAAAACGGAGTGCTGTTCTCACTGCTTCTGATTGCATGTATCTGTCGCATAACATTCAAAAAATTCTACTGCATCAGCGTTGGTGCAGGTCCGCTGGATGGCCGGGCAAGCAGGCTGCTGACACGGGTGATCATCCGTCTCTCGTCGGCTGTCATCCTGCGGGACAGTGGCAGTCTGGAGCTGATCCGTTCGATTACAAAGTCTGAGAAAGTTCACCTCGGTGCAGATGCGCTGTTTTTTGCTGCGGACAGTGTCCGCAAGCAGATAAAGAATGTGCACAGAGAAGAGAAGAGTGTGCTGATGGTTCCCAATCTGCATACACGCAGTGAAGACCTTGCCGGGTATCAGACCGGCGCATACGCAGCTCTGTGTGAGTATCTTCTTGCAGAAGGTTTCACGATCCGCTTTCTGCCGTTTCAGAGCAGCTTTACCGAGCATAACGATCTTGTCGCGGCAAAGACAATCATCAGCCGTGTCAAAGGCCTCGATGAGTCAGCAATACTTTCCATAAGCAGTGACACTGATGTATATACTGTCTTTGCACAACATACACTGGTTGTCGGCGTACGGTTACATTCGCTTATCATTGCAGCACTTACCGGCACACCGATGATGGCGCTCTCATATGATCCCAAAGTGACCGGATTTATGAATGATATCGGCATGGCAGGATACAACTTTGAACTGACAGATATGCCCGCCCACAAAACACTTCGTGATGAGTTACTCTCACTGTATAATAAGAGGGCCGAGGCGCACGCTAGAATAACTGCTGCTGTGACTGACCTGTCTGCCCGCAACCGCCTGGCTTTTGATTCACTCACTGTGTAAATGAGTCCGCTACAACGTATCAGAAACAACCTCGGTCCGGGGCTCAGGCGAATTATGCATACGCTCCGGTTTATCCGTCTTTCGACTGTCGTGGCTGGTACCGGCCGGATGCTGCACAGCTTTCTGTTTGTCCCTGATGATGATGTCCCAAGGGTAAAGCCCGATTACTCGCACATGTCAGTTCCGCAGAGGATGTTTGCACGGGCGGCGGATATGTTTGATTTCAAGATTGTGTTTCTGATCGGTCTCGTCTTTATGGCATTTTCTCTCAGGAATGTAATTGCGGAACTCCCGTATCTGATAGCGGAACGTAAATTTATTGCGTTTGATGAGCTGATACCAATCTTTGATCTGCAGTCGCAGTACTTTGACCAGATCTCAAGCGGATACAGTGACCTGACGGCAACCAACGAGATCCGGATACGCTATTCGGCACTGACTACCTGGACAAGGTACGCACCGATCATCTACTTTTCGCTGCTGATCGTTAATGCTATTGCCTATACACTGATGGTGTTTGCTACAACCCGTTTTTTGAGCGTCTCTGCGCATCTGCGTGAACGCACAGGCGAAAAAGCGCGACTGCTGACAGCAACACTGGTCAACCTGCCGCTGTTCGTTCTGCTTCTGTATGCCAAGATCACGCATTACTACACCCTGATCCTGGGTCTGGCTCTTCTGTATCTTGCTTTTGTGCTGACGCTGGAGCTCTTTCTGGCGCAGGGCAGGGTAAAACGCAAGGCAGCTGTCATTTTTCTGCTTGTCCTTCTGAATCCGGCTGTTCACTACCATCTGCTGTATTACGGCATTACTGCCTTTATCTGGCTGTTCTTTTTTGCAGGGGCTCTGACACGACGAATACCATTCAGGCGGTTCATTATGTCGACGCTGCTGTATGTGCTGATCAGTGCGGTGTCGATCGGTGTGTATGCGTTGTTTCTGTTTGGTGCGGATTCGGTCTACAGCTCTGACAACCTCAATAATGTCGCCCCCGTCAATTACTTTCTGCTTGAAAACTCATCAACACCGCTGCATCACGTTCTTGCATTAAATCTGTATTCCCCTGTCGACAACTACTACTTTCAGTCATATCTGCCGCCGGAGCCGAATGTGGTAAACGCGCTCTTTCTGGTCGTTGCGTTTCTGCCGCTCGTGTATCTGCTGGGGTCAAGGGTTATCAGACGCTGGGAACGGGCTGACCGGCTGGGGCTGATGTATCTGCCGGTTCTGGCATTGTCTCTGTTTTCAATCTACATGGCGCTGGGACTGACATTCAGTGGCAGTATTCACTCGCTGCTGATCGACAATATCGACAGTCCGTTCTTTCAGACAACATTCGGTTCGCTTGTCTTAAAGGCGTTTCAGACGTTTGTAAGTGTGATCAGGTTTCCACACAGGTTTCAGCTGATCTACCTGATGACACTGTCGTTGAATGCTTCGCTGGGTCTGCTGCTGCTCTATAAGGCTGTACGCAACAGACAGGTGATGTTAAATCTGAGGCAGCCGGTGACAGTACTGAAAGCCGTCTTCAGTAAGCGCGCATTTCTCTACATGCTGTCGTTCGCGTTGCTTGTTGTTCCATTCTTTAACACAACTCTGACCCGGACCGTGATTGTCAGTGGCGACTGGAACGGAATATTTTCGCCGTTTGCGGTGGACGGTGAGGAGATCCTGGCAGAGATTGTGCAGGATGACGAACGTGTGTTTGTGGCGCCGTACCTCGAGCATAACAATTTCATCGTAGATGAGGACGGTAACAGGCACCGGTTTATTGATAAATTCTGGATTTATCTGCTCAACAGACCGGGCAGTTATTATGGTCTTGGTGGCGATGCACTTAACAAGCTTAATTCATTTCTGTCTTCAGGGCGGCACTGTACGAAGATATCTGGTGGGTAAAGATCCTGCGAGATCAGGGTTTTGATTATCTGCTGTTTATCAAGGACACAGAGAGTGAACTGTTTGATATTGACCGCAGTATCGACACTGCAGTTAAGGGCAACTCAACGATCAAGCAGGTTGCGGACTTTGACCGCTTCCGTCTGTACAGAATCGACCCAGCACTGCCGGGTGACGAGATTATCGTCTCACTCAACTGGCAGCACTACATCAAACTGATGAACGAGAACAGCAGGCTGAACCGCAACACATTCACCTACCAGTTCAATGTCACCGGTGAAGATCTGGGACAGCGCAGGATAATGACAGATGATCCGCAATTTGTGAAGCAGTACGTCGAGGTGATCGAACATCCTGAGCGGGCGCATTATATTCCGCTTGAACAGCTGACCTTCCGCAAAAACGTCTATCCTGCGTCGCAATATCAGGCATCGGTGATTTCAATGCTTAACCTGCTGTCAGAGAACCCTCAGTTTAACAAGATCGGTATTCCGTTTCCGTCTGTGCTGCTCAAGACAACAAACCTCTACTCCGGCATCAGCGGCAGGATGTCAGTGACTGTTCCTCTTAAAAGCCAGGAGCCGTGTTCGCTCTATCTCAACAGCATTAACACCGACAATACAGTCGAGTTTATCGTTTACAACAGTAAGGACGAGCCTGTTGCCCGGACAGAAGTGCAGCTGAAGAGAAAACATCCGCAGGACAATGATGTATCATTTACTAAGCTGGATCTGCCCGAACTTGAAGCCGGCAGCTACACCATAGGTGTAGAGAAAAAGGACGAAAACGCAATGGTGTACAATTACCTTCTTTGCTCCGACAGAAGTTACCGGGAAGGTCTTAACCTTACACTCGACGAAAAGATTACGCTCTCAAATGACCAGATTCTTGAAATCTATTCAAAACAGGATAACTGATGCCGCAAGAGGCGTGGCAGGGTACGCACATGGCAGCAGGATCCGTCTTTCACGCCTGAACAGGCGCAACCTGGTCTTAATGGTTACCGCAGTGGTTGGCATTCCGCTTGCAGCAATTGCACTGTCACTGCAGGAGCGGGTGATAATTCTTGACACGCAGGTGTTTGTCTATGGGGGCACACTTGGAGGTTCGTCAGCCGCAATAACACTTGCACAGGATGATATCAGGGTCGTGATCGCGAGTGACACGCCGCATTTTGGCGGACAGGCTGTAGACTCGGGCATCAGTGCCTTTGACGAGGCAGGCCGCGGCTGGGAGAACTACGGTGTATATGCTCAACTCAAACGCTACATCAGCGAAAAATACGACATCACCGAAGGCAGAAACTTCGGACCGGGTAACGCGGTCGTCGGGTCTCTGGCCACCATGCCCGGGGATGTGGAGGAGTTTTTCCTGAACAGGTTCAGCGAACTTGATCCGCTCACATTCTTTTCTGACTACAAGCTCATGTCGGTTACAAAGGATGAATACGGCAGTTACAGTGAAGCAGAGCTTGTAAACGAGAAGGAACGAATACGCCTGATTGTCAGATTTGATTATCTCGTGGACGGAACACAGACAGGAACGCTGATCGCAAAAACAGGGGCGGCATACAACATCGGATTTGATAAACGCGAAGAGACAAACGAGCCAAGCGCAATGACAGAGCAGGTGCGGGACTATTTTATCAACGGATATACCGACCGCGAGAAGCAGCACGGAAAACTGGGAAACCGTGTGCAGAGTGTGTCAGCGATGCTTCCGATTTATGATCAGGGGTACAACGGGTTTTACGCTAATGACCGTGCCATATCGGGCTGCTGGGAACAGTCAGAGATAAAACCCTATGTGGTCAGCGGGTCAGTCTTTGTCGCAACAGAAGCGGGATGTGAAATGACTATCACGCTGCAGCCCGAATTTACCGACGCGTATGATATCTGGTTTATCAATCACGGCAACGGCGCAATCGATGCATCGCTTAAACTGGACGGTAACGAGCACAGCTACCGTTTTATCTCAACGCTTGATTCAGATCGGCACCGGCTTGGCACATTCTATCTCAGTAACTCTCAAAAGGTGGAGCTGAAACTGCGTGCCCCTGCAGAGGGGCATCAGGTTGAGGGACTGATACTGCAAAAGACAAACCTGCATCAGCAACCCGTCGTACTCAACAGTCCGATAAATCAGAGACATGGTTTTACCAGCACTAAAATCAGAAGTTATCTCGCGGATATTTATGTGTTCTCGGATGCCGGCCTTGTGTCAAACGGTCTTTCGCTCAACGACAGCAGGCTTGAACTGACAGAAACCGGTCCGCAAAGCTACCGTGCAGAACGTGTCCTGATTAACACTGAACGTAACTTTTTTGACTTTTCCAGTCAGGCTGATGCTGATGGTACAAAGCAGGTTCTGGTTATCCCGGTGCGACCGGTCAACTCGGGTGAGATCCAGCTTCTGTACGAAGATGCGGTACAGTATGGATCATGGCAGCCCGGTGTCTCGCCCGACGGTCAGCCCAATTATGTTTCGGTCGGTGAATCGCTCTCACAATGGGAGATAACACCGGCAAAGACGGGTCGATACCTGGTGTTGCTTGACTGGTTTCCGTTCTGGGACAGAACCACACGCGCAAGCATCAAAATATTTGACGCCGACACTGATGAGCAGCTGGCACGGTCTGTCTTCAGTCAGCGCTTTAAGCCGCGTGAGGATCAGATCCCGGTTATGACAGCAGATCTCGAAGCAGGCAGGACCTACAAGGTACGGTTTGAAAACTTTGAGGCAGGCCGCGTTCTCGATTTTGCTGATCTCAGCCTGATTCCGCTTGAGGATTCTAATTTCATTTATGTTGAGGACACTGCACTCAGTCTTTCGAGTGACAGGTACGAGGGTCTCTACGATCTGTGGCTGCTGCCCGCGGCAGAGCAGACGGCATCTGTTACCAAGGACGGCACGACATATAATACCGGCATCTCCAATACAACAGCGTTTACGATTGCGGGACGGTTCTTTGTACACGAACGCTCCTCGGACAGTGTGTCCGGTCAGCAGATCATGCAGATGCTGCTGATACCAAGCTACCGTGCAAACTCGTACGTTAAAGAGGTCGATCTCAGCAGTCAGAACTATGTTGATATCCGGCAGCTGATACCCGGACGCTACATCATGACAACAAATTTTGACCGTGACCTGGTCTTTGGTGAGTTAAAAGCAGGGAACGCACCCGAGCTGGAAGACAAAAGCGATATCCCGACCTACCGTGCAGATACCGGCCAGATAACATCGACTGCCGCCATGCATCATGACGGTGCAACGCTGCAGATCGGATTTACGGGACTTGTCGGTCAGCCGAAGGGCAAGATTTATCTCTATGACGAGATCCCCGGCAGCTACAATACACAGCAGTTCCAGTTTGGTTTTCCGCTGCTTAAGGAGACTGACACCTCGCGTCAGATTTATTTTTCCCAGACATTTTTTAATTTCAGGAATGTCATAAGCCCGCAGAACCTGCTGGGCAGATCATGGGGACTGCCGTTTGAAAAAATGCTGGGAACAAACACACTCGGTCTATCGATTGCGGCCACTCCCTTTAACGACTATGCACCGGTGACAGCGAACACACTCGAGACCCAGGAGCTTGAAGACAATGCCAAGCGTTTTTCGTACGCGTACTATTACTGGATCAGGTATGATTCGCTGATCAACACAACGACAGCAGGATGCGATCCGGCGGACAGACTTCATTGTGACCCGCGACGGGTTGGACTGGCGGCAACCATCTATGCAACCGACGACGGTTTTTCAAACCTTGTCTATTACCGTGAGGGCAGACGTCTGGTTACGGTCGATCCGATCACCGAGCAGGAGGTGACACTGCGCTATCTTGACTGCCGCAAGGATGACTGCAGCGAGACGACCTGTTATGACTATAAAAGCGGAGCACGTCACTGTATCGCTGCTGAGGACAAACAGACACCGGTACTCTTTAATGATGCGCTGGCCGCAGTGTATTATGACCTCGATTTCCATTCCTACTTTTCGCGTCTTGAAGAGATCCGCGGTGTGAGGCGTGACTTTCTGGCGTTTCTGCGTGATGAGAAGTTTCTGTCGGATGACGGGGAGATTGTTTTTGACCGCTACCGAAAATCAATGCCGGCAGAGATAACGGTTGGCTCGCTGATTCCTGTCGATTACAGCAATATCTTTCCTGCCTCAACCAACTTTGGTGTAACACAGATTACAAACAGTTACTTCAGAACGCACCAGATTGAGATGGCAGTCGGTACCTCTGCAGGTAACGTGATCTCGTTTCTGATCAGAAACGGCGTGCAGCCCGAACGTCTCGCCTCTGATGCTGAATTACGCCTGACAATGCAGCGTGACCTGATCGAACGCAACATCGTTCTGTATCCGATTGATGATGTTGATTATTATGACCGGCTGCTCGTAAATGCTGTCCAGCGGCTGGTGCTTGAGGGGGATCTTTCTGTCTCTGTCGATCTGACGGGAACGAGCACGGTTCTGTACAAAGTTTTCAGCTCCCAGCCTGTGAGCGCTCGGGATGCCGAGCTGCAGAAGCTGCTGCTGCCCGAACTTGAAGGGCTGGCAACGATGAATGATCTGATTGAGCCGTTTATTGAGGAGGGCACAGAGCTTACACCCGAACAGCGAAAGGAATTAGGCCGGAATCTTGGTATAGTGAACTGGGGAGACCGTGACAGGGATGCGGAGGAACTGCTCCGGTCGATACCTGCCCGGTCAAGCCTGTTTAAAGCTGTCTACCTTGGAATTTATGAAAACTAGACTCAAACATTACACACGGCTTGTTTACCCGTTCGCGGTACTGATCCTTGCTGTACTTGTTTATCTGCGCAGTTCGCATGCATTTCTTATCTCTCCTGACAGTTACGATATCCTGCTGACTGCAAAAGCGCTGGTGACAACAGGCACCATTGATGTGATTCATCTCGACGGTTACTGGACGGCTCTTGCTCCGTTTTCACGCTACGGTGCGGCAATCGTGATAGCGGCAGTGCACACGGTGACCGGTGTATCACTGATCACATCGGCAAAGGCATTGTCTATGGGATTGTTTCTGGCAACATGGTCAGCACTGCTTGTCTGGGCTCTAAAAAAATATCCCAAAAAACATTCCGAAGTACTGCTTGTCTGGTCATTATTTGTGCTTTCATTTGCACAGCTGTTCTGGGTTCAGATGATTGTGGCCGACATGCTGGCTGCTGCTGTCTTCACTGCCGGACTGCTGCTGACCGATCTGCAGATAAACAGACGCGGTCGCTATCTTGGGCTTGTCATTGGTGCGCTTGTGTTTATCCGCTGGGAGATCGCAATTCTGCTGCTGCTGATTGCGTCTGTCCGGCACCGGTATCGCCCCTCAGAAACACTGCTGCTGCTGATGCCCGGTGTGCTCACGTATCTCCTGTTTCTTGCTGCAACCACCGACTCGACACGATATGTCGATTACCATACCGCCCGTCTTCAGGAGGGGATCCTGCTAAGTCCGCTCCTGCTGATCCTGGGGCTGGTGCTGCTGGTGTTTGTGTTTATCCGCTTCAGGAGCAATCTGTTGCATCTGCTGCTTGGCGCGGCACTGCTTGTGCCAGGGGTACTGTTTTTTGAACAGCACGACATTCTGGGGACACTGGGAAATGCGTTGTTCCTGTTTGGTCACGAACTGCCGCTGTTTGTGCTGGTACTGGTCTCGCTGTTTGTCGCCCGAAAAGAAAACTTTGAGACAGTCAAACTCTATATCGGGCTGGCCGGACTGATGGTATTTACCTACCACTTCTATTTTCAGCATTACACGATTATTCTGCCTCTGGCTTTTATTGCCGTTGTTATGTCACTGCAGGCGGCACATCTGCATAAGCGCCAGATCGCGTTTCTGCCCGTGCTGCTGGTGATCTCGCTGCTTATGCTGGTGATTGAGCTGCCGCGGCAGGCACCTGACTCGCCGGATATCTACTCGAGCGCATTTGGATACTACAGCAGCCGGCAGTTGCAGCCCTGCCTGACTTCGGGGACTATCGAGACAAGTTTTGTTCCAGAGCTTCTGTTCTGGCGCTTCCAGGACCGCTCACGGATTGCTTCTATCGGCGACATTGCCACAGATGCGACGATTGTCGACCGCGAGTATGCTCTCCGGAATGAGCTGTCCAGCAATCAGTATGCAAAAGTTGAGATTGACAACTCACTGCTTGTCCGCGGACAGGGCAGGTACAATCCATGGCTGTATATTCGATGCGGTCAGTGACCGTATACCCTGTATACCTGTTTATGGTATAGTACCGGCAGAACGTTTAATTAATCCATAATTAAATCATGTACCACGCCATCATTCTCGAAAATTCCCTGACAGACCCTGACAGTTTTCTGGAAGAATATGTTCCGTTTGCCATTAAGCATCTGACGGACAGCGGCTGGATCGTACAGGGGGTTGAGGTAAAAGACTCAGAAATTGATGCTTTTACAGCCGCGTTGCAGGAACAGATGCAGCAGGGGCCCTGGTATAACCATATGTACAATGAGTCAGGTGAACTGACCATCGTATTCAAAGACAGGATCTACCGGGTCGAAACTCCTGATGACATAATGCCCGTCTGGGAGTACGCTAAAGAACTCAACATTCCTGAAGAGCAGCTGCAGTTTGAGCCGGCATCGTTTGAGGAGGAAGAGGAGTTTTTTACGAACGGCAGCGCTGACTGAGAAGGGTGTTTGTCGCCCTGCGCTTATAAGATCTCAGCTTGTCTGAGCGGTCGCTTGTCTCTTTTCACTATCCGGCAGGGGCGGCCCCACCCCTCTTACGTTCATTCTAGCTGACAGGTATTAATAAATCCTTATGTCCCAACCCCTCGCAGAAAAACTCAGACCCCGCTCACTTGACGACTACGCCGGCCAGGAACACCTGATCGGTAAGGATAAGCCGCTGCGTACGATGCTTGAGCAGGGCAAGGCAGTCTCAATGATCCTCTGGGGACCTCCGGGCAGCGGCAAGACCACACTGGCTAAACTCATAGCCGAGTACGTAAAGGCGGAGTTTGAACAGCTGTCGGCAGTAACAAGCGGCGTTGCCGATCTGCGCGAAGTGATCAAGCGTGCGCAGGAACGCGGACAGTATCACGGCTTTGAGACAATCCTGTTTATTGATGAGATCCACCGGTTTAACCGCGCTCAGCAGGATGCCCTGCTGCCGTATGTCGAGGATGGAACAATCACGCTGATAGGTGCAACAACCGAGAACCCAGGCTTTGAGGTAAACGCTCCGCTGATTTCCAGAAGCCGCGTGTTTAAGCTGGATCCGCTGTCCGATGATGCCGTGCGAGACATAATCAAAAAGGCTGTCAAAGAGTATCCGGCTGTCAAATGGGATAAAAAGGCCATTGAGCACATGGTTCTGCATGCCAATGGTGACGCGCGTACGGCGCTTAATGCGGTTGAGCTGGCTGCATCCCTCACCAGGCATGTCACACTCAAGGTCGCAGAAGAAGCGCTGCAGCGCAAATCAATCTACTATGATAAAAAGGCCGACGAACATTACGACACCATCTCTGCATTTATCAAAAGCATGCGTGGCAGTGACGCCAGCGCAACGCTGCATTATCTTGCCAGGATGCTTAAGGCAGGAGAAGACCCGATGTTTATCGCACGCCGGATGGTGATTTTTGCCTCGGAAGATATCTCAAATGCGGCACCGACCGCCCTGGTGCTGGCTACGACCTGCATGCAGGCCGTGCACATGATCGGCATGCCTGAGGCACAGCTGATCCTTGCGCAGACAGCAACGTACCTCGCATCCGCTCCCAAATCAATCGCGTCTATGACAGGTCTGTTTGAGGCGATGCAGGATCTTGATACCCAGCGTGTCGAGCCTGTTCCGCTGCATCTGCGCAACGAAAAAAAACAAGCTGATGAAGCAGTTTGACTATGGCAAAGGTCATGTCCGTTACCCCTGGATGCAGGAGCGTGAGTCGGGGGAGCGCCCTGACCAGCAGTATCTGCCTGACAACCTCAAGGACCGTGACTACTACCGCCCGGACTGGAAATGATTCCTGTGGGATCATAATACATGTGGCGATACCTATCTCGTCTGATACAATACATATATAGTTATATGTGCTATGGAAAAGATAAGCCTGGCTGGTGTACGTGCTCCATCCCGTAATCTGTTGCGTGAGGCACAGCAGATAGACTTCGGTGCTTACGGCGACAGCACCGGCGGTCAGAAGCTGCTTGCGTTTATCCGTAACCATCCGCTGACTGCAGAATTTAACAGCAGATTAGTGGAAGAGCTCAACAGACAGGGGATATCAACAGATACGGACGAAAGAGAATTTAATCAGAGATTACACGGTTCGCTGCATCAGCATGAGGCAGCTGTAACACTGGGCGGTTTTTTCTCTGTGACATACCCTCCGTTTCACCGCAAGCTGCGAGAACAGGGTGTAGATCTTATCAGTCCCGTTCTTGTCTGTGACCCGGCAACATGGTCGCCGGATGTACCGGAGCTGGCCACTGATCTGTTCCTGAGTATTTATGACACGCATATTACTGCTGTGGCGGGTAAGATCGCCCGCAGGGAGGTGCTCTCGGAGTATGATGTTTTTGAGAAGGATCGCGGGTTTGCAGCTGCAGCCCACGCCGCATACCAGATACTTGCAGATACTGCGGATTACAAGAACTACGGACTGGATGGCACAGGTCTGCTGGTCGGTGGATTTGGCACCGGGATGGAGCGTGTCGAAGCAGGGATGCGCACGGATCACAGTCAGGACGTTCTCTACCGGGCATTTGCTCAGGAGGCTAAGGCAAACCTGAGTGTTGTGCATCAGAACAGGGCTGCACGCACCGATGCGGAGGGACGCTACTGTCCGCATGCTGATCTGGTTGAGCCGTTTGGTAATCTCGCAGGGACAACGTGTTTTGCGTTTCTTGATTCCGGTTCGTTCAGGCAGCTTCTCACTGATGATGCCCAGTTTGTACGTCTGATCGTGGAGCAGCTGACAGCAAGAAAATAAGCTCGATCGAGTGTATCTGTGACAAAATTGACACAGACACGTTTTTCTGTGTAGATTAGTAGCAAATCTTCTTGCAATAGCAACTCTTCAACGGTAGTATTAAATACCTGTCATCTGGTTGTTTACTTGACTTCATCCGCTTATCTGTGTTATAGAACATCTGCCTTGCAACTACGTGGGAACCTTTGAAGAGAAGCAGCTTTCCAAACAAGTAAATAGTCCGGATTTACAAAACGCACGCCTGTGCGTATTTTGCATTTATTAGCGCGTATAGCAGGCAACGCTTTCCTAAAGAGTAACTTTAAGAAGCATTATTTTATTCCTTGAAGCGGGGTCCTTTTTATGAAGAACCAATCACACAACCGGCTCAATCTTGCGGCAGAAGAGCTGGCAACGCTTTCCCCCAACCTGATCGAAGCTCATATGGCATCGTTCAACGAACTTATGGAGGAGGGTATCACTGAGATTTTTGACGAGGTAAACCCGATCACCGACTACACCGGTGAATCGTGGGAGCTCAGGTTTGAAGACCTGGAGTGGGGAGAAGACAATATGGATATGATGACAGCCCTTAAACTCGGGCTTTCGTTTGACCGCCCTCTCTACGTAAATACAAAGCTGATCAACAAAAAGACCGGCGAGATAAAAAAACAGAAACTGTTCGTATCAGATGTTCCTATGATGAGTCACCTGGGAACATTTGCTATTAACGGACATGAGCGTGTCGTTGTCATGCAGATTGTCCGTGCAGAAGGTGTTCTGTTCTTTGAGTCAAAACAGACAGGCGCAAAATCCCCGCTCTATGCCGTAAAACTGATGCCGCTGCGAGGCCGCTGGTTTGACTTTGAGGTCAACAAGCATGGTGTCATGTCGGTTAAACTGGTCGACAAACGTCCCCGTATCCTTCTGACAACGCTTCTTCGCGCACTCGGATACTCAAGCGACAGCGACATCCGCCGCGCAATCGGAAAGATCGACATTAAAGATGTCGACTTCCTCGAGAACACGCTGAAAAAGGACATTACCACCAATACTGACGAAGCTCTGCTTGAGATCTACCGCAAGCTTCGCCCTGAGGATTCGGTAAACATCGAAAACGCAAAGGAATTTCTGGAAAGCATCTTCTTTAACAAGAGGCGGTTCTATCTTGGAAAGATCGGACGCTACCAGCTGAATACCAAACTAGGTATTAAAAAGAAGATCACATCAGAAGACTATGTTCTGCATAAAGAAGACCTGGTTCACATCGTCCGTGCTGTAATCGAGCTCAATACCGGACTCAAGGAGGTTGATGACATCGATACACTGGCAAACCGCCGTATCCGCGGAGTAGGAGAATTGATCGGTGAGCGCATCCGCATGGGTGTGCTGCGTATGGAAAAGAACATCCGTGACCGAATGAGCACATACGGACCTGAAGATCTTGTGACACCGTCACTGCTGGTTAACACCAAGCCGGTGATCGCTGCCATTAATCAGTTCTTCGGCAGCAGTCCCGTGTCCCGTTACATGGATCAGGAGAACATTCTTTCCGAGCTTGAGACCAAGCGCCGCATCACAGCAGGTGGTCCCCGCGGACTTACCAAGGAGCGCGCGACATTCTCTGTACGTGACGTACACAGCTCGCATTACTCAAAGCTTTGCCCTGTTGCCACACCGGAAGGACCGTCGATCGGTATTGTTTCGCACATGGCGATCTATGCGCGTATCAATGAGTACGGTTTTCTGGAGGCTCCCTACTACCGCATTCTCAGCAATGTTGACCTGAATGATGAAAAGCTTAATCAGGAACTTCTGATCGGAGCTGTCATGCGTGCGGATGCAAAGGATGCAGACGGCAAGGTCATAGTTAAAAAAGGTGCAAAACTCAGCAAGGCAGATCTTTCCAAACTTGAAAAGGCAGGAGTGACACAGTTCAAGGTAGACCCGCAGGTCACTGATGATGTTGTCTACCTGAATGCAGACGAAGAACGGCGCTTCCGCATCGGTCCTGCAAGCATTCACTCTGAAGGCGAGATCGCATTTGAAAAGAACGATAAAGTGTTTGTACGTGTGCAGGGCGGCTACCGCAAGGTGCCTGTCTCTGAACTTGATTTTGTAGATATCAACCCCGGCCAGATTGCAGGTCTCGGTCTGTCACTTGTACCGTTTGGTTTCAATGATGACCCGACCCGTACGCTTATGGCATCAAACATGCAGCGTCAGGCGGTCCCGCTGCTCAAACCGAGATCACCGATTGTCGGTACCGGTTTTGAGGAGGTTGTGGCAAAGGCATCAGGGCGCACCATCTATGCAGAACAAGACGGAACAGTCCTTGAATCAGATGCCGGTGCTGTAACCGTGCAATACAAGGACAAGTCAAAGCAGCGCTTTGACCTGGTCAGGTTCCACAAAACCAACCAGAATACATCATTCTCACAGACACTTCGGGTGGTCAAGGGACAGAACTTCAAGGCAGGCGAGATCCTGATTGACGGTCCTTCGACCGAAATGGGAGAACTTGCCCTTGGAGTCAACCTGACAGCCGCCTACATGGTGTATGAGGGCTACAACTACGAAGACGCTATCATTATCTCGGAACGCCTCGTCAAGGACGACGTTCTGACGTCGGTACATGTAAAGGAATACGTTCAGGACATCCGTGAGACTAAACTCGGTAACGAGCAGATCACCCGTGACATCCCTAACGTCGGCGAGTTTGCACTCCGCAACCTTGATGAAGAGGGTATCGTCCGGGTCGGCGCTGCAGTCGAGTCACAGGACATCCTTGTCGGTATCATTGCTCCCAAGGGAGAGACCGAGCTGACCGCAGAAGAAAAACTGCTGCGCGCTATCTTTGGAGAATATGCCCGTGATGTGCGCGACAACTCGCTGCGTATGCCCCACGGAGACAAAGGTATTGTTATTGCAGTCCAGGTACTTGATAAGTCAAAGGGTGATAAACTCAACCCCGGCGTTCTGAAACAGGTAAAGGTGTGGGTGGCACGCACTTCAAAGATCTCGGTTGGAGACAAACTGACCGGTATCCACGGAGACAAGGGTGTTATCAGTAAGATCCTTCCTGAAGAGGAAATGCCGTACATGGAAGACGGAACACCGATCGACATCATTCTGTCGCCGATGTTTGTAAAACGTATGAACCTCGGTCAGATCCGCGAAATGGAAACAGCAGCCTTTGCCAAGAAACTTGGCATCAAGGTAACTGTTCCTCCGTTTGCCAAGCTGGACATGGAAAAACTGACCAAGCTTGCTAAAGAGCAGGGTGTTGATTACGAGCCGAAGGTTACTCTTTACGACGGACGCACTGGAATGCCGTTTGACCAGAAGGTTCTGGTTGGACCGCGTTACTACCTGAAGCTGAACCATCTTGCATCAGATAAACTGCATGCACGTTCAACCGGCAGCTACACAATGGTTACACAGCAGCCGCTTGGAGGTAAGGCCCAGTTTGGAGGACAGCGCTTTGGAGAAATGGAAGTGTGGGCACTTGAAGCACACGGAGCTGTTCACAACCTGCAGGAAATGCTGACAATCAAGTCTGACGATGTTGTCGGCCGTGCATCTGCATATAAATCGATTATCCAGGGTATCCCGTTTGAGGCACCCAACATTCCTGAATCGTTCAAGGTATTTATCTCTGAAATGCGCGCTCTGGGCATGAGTCTGGAGCTTATCGGCAAGGATGCCGATGACAAGGATGACGCCGAACTTGTTGAAGGCGTTGTCGAGGACATGGAAGAGAACGCTCCTGTTGAAACAGAAGCAGAACTGAGCGGTGAAGAGGAAGTCGAAATCAAGGACTCACCCGACGAGAGCAATGAGGCTACCGACGAGGAGGACCTTGAAGCTGTTGAAGAGGCCACAGAAGAGGAAGAGCCTAAAACAGCAGCCTGAGATTTTATTTAACCTTGAAGCTCACTTTACATAAGCTTGCAATACAATGATCAGAGACTTTAAAGCCCTCCAGATTGCAGTAGCTTCACCACAGCAGGTCCTTAGCTGGTCGTTTGGTGAGGTAAAGAAGGCCGAGACGATCAACTACCGCACACACCGTGCAGAAGTTGACGGTCTTATGGACGAGAAGATTTTTGGCCCGACCAAAAACTTCGAGTGCTACTGCGGCAAATACAAAAAGATCCGGTACAAAGGCATCGTGTGTGATAAATGCGGTGTTGAAGTTACTCACAAGCGCGTTCGCCGCGAACGGCTTGGACATATCAAACTGGCTTCGCCGGTGACACATGTATGGTTCTCATACGGTGTTCCCAACAAGCTGTCCCTGATTCTGGGCATCCCCCAGAAAAAACTGGAGACAGTAATCTACTTTGCGCGCTACCTGGTAACTGACGTTGACCAGGACCGCAAAAAAGAGGTCGTTGCAAGCATCAAGGAAGGCAAGGATAGTGAGCTCAAGGACATCAAGGACGAACTCAAGGTCAAGCTGGACGAGGTCAAGGACGAGTTCAAGACCAAAGCAGCAGAAGCCCGCAAGGACAGCAAGGACAAGAAAAAGCTGGACTTCAAGCTTGAAAAACTGACCAATGACGAGAAGAAACAGGTGGCCAAGATCAAATCGATCTACGCTAAAAAAGAGGAGGCAACCAAGACCAAGTACAACCAGATCCTGACACTTGTCGAGAACATGGAGATGGGTTCAACAGTTTCTGAGGATGATTACTCTACACTGCTGGACTACGATACCGACTTCTTTAAAGCAGGAATGGGTGCAGAAGCTGTTAAAAAGGTACTCGCAACCATCGATCCTGAAGTTGAACTGAAGAAACTGCAGGACGAACGCGAAAAGACCCGCTCAGTCCTGAAGCTGCGCAAGATCGTACAGAGACTGCGCATGTTTGAAGGTATGATCAAGTCAGGGATTGACCCGACATGGCTGGTACTAGACGTGCTTCCGGTTATCCCGCCAGACCTGCGCCCGATCATTCAGCTGCCGGGAGGACGCTTTGCGACTTCTGACCTGAACGATCTGTACCGCAGAGTCATCAACAGAAACAACCGCCTTAAAAGGCTTATCGACCTTGGCGCTCCCGAAATCATTCTCAGAAACGAAAAGAGAATGCTGCAGGAAGCAGTAGACGCGCTGATTGACAATGACCACAGGCCCGGTAACGCTGTGCAGAACACACGCGGCCAGCCATACAAGTCACTGTCAGACATGCTGCGCGGAAAACAGGGTCGCTTCCGTCAGAACCTGCTTGGAAAACGCGTTGACTATTCAGGACGTTCTGTCATTGTTGCCGGACCCGAACTGTCAATCGAGCAGTGCGGACTTCCAAAGACTATGGCACTTGAGCTGTTCAAGCCGTTTGTCATGCGCGAGATCATTCTGCAGGGACTTGCACCAAATGTAAAAAGCGCCAAACACTTCTTTGAGTCACGCTCATCAGAGGTGTGGGACATTCTGGAAGAAGTGATCAAGGACAGACCTGTTCTGCTTAACCGTGCACCGACGCTGCACAAGCAGGGTATTCAGGCATTCTTCCCGGTACTTGTTGAAGGTGACGCGATCAAGCTGCACCCGATGGTATGTACCGGCTTTAATGCTGACTTTGACGGAGACCAGATGGCTGTACACGTACCGCTGTCTGACCGCGCAGTTGCAGAAGCCAAAGAGAAGATGTTCCCTAAATCAAACCTGCTTCTGATGTCGGACGGCAGCCCGGTTGTGAACGTTGCCAAAGACATGGCACTTGGTATCTACTACATGACCGGTCTCGAAGAACCCAAAGATGGCCAGGTACGATACTTCTCATCCTTCACCGATGTTCTCGGACGGTATGAGATGCATGACGTGACCCTGCGCGAGCGCATTCGCGTTCTGCACAATGGCGAGATCCTGGAGACCTGCGTTGGACGTATTCTGTTCAACAGCATTTCTCCTGACGGATTCCGCTTTATCAACGAGCAGGTTAACAAAAAGGGTATGGCCAAGATCTCTGCCGAAGTGCTTGAGCAGTTCGGACACGATCTGACCACCCAGTTCCTGGACAAGGTTGAGGAATTCGGATTCCACTTTGCAACACAGTCAGGCATCACGGTTGGAATGGACGACTTTGTAATCAGCCCTAACAAGGACAAGCTCCTTGATGAGGTGGAGGAAAAGGACGACCAGCTGACCAATGACCTCTACAGCGGTCTTCTGACCGAGGCAGAGCGCAAACGCCTGTCAGAGCAGATGTGGATGGAACTTATCGAAAAGGTTGCAGAGGATACATGGAACAACTACACCGCACAGGAGAACAATCATCTTGTGACGCTGCAGGAGTCCGGAGCTGTCCCTGTACAGAACCCGCTTCGTCAGATCAGCGGTATCCGCGGACTTATTCTTGACCCGCTGGGTAATATCGTAGAGCTGCCGTTGCGTTCCAACTACAAACAGGGTCTGTCGACACTTGAATACTTTGTTGCAGCCCGTGGTACACGTAAAGGTCTGGCTGACACCGCTCTTAAGACTGCAGAATCAGGATACCTGACCCGCCGTCTTGTCGATGTCGCTCAGGACGTGATCACCAAAGAGATGGATTGCGATACAGAGAACGGCTTTACGCTGCTTAAGTCATCCAACCGCAGAATCGACTGGCGCGACAGGATTGCCGGACGCTTCGCCGCAACTGATGTGATTGACGAAAAGACAGGTGAAGTTCTTGTCAAAGGCGGAGAAGAGATCACCGTTGAACTGGCACGCAGGATCGACAGTGCAGAGATCGAAGCGGTAACTGTCCGCTCGGTACTGACCTGCGAAACAGAGTACGGCGTCTGCCAGAAGTGTTACGGTTACAACCTTGGTACACGCACCCTTGCCCTGCCCGGACTTGCAGTAGGAGTTATTGCTGCACAGGCTATGGGAGAGGCTGCAACTCAGCTTACGCTGAACACCAAGCATCTTGCCGGACGTGCCGGAACTGACATCACACAGGGTCTTCCCCGTGTTGAGGAGCTGTTCGAAGCACGCACGCCAAAGGCCAAGGCGATTATCTCTGAGATCGACGGTAAAGTCAGCTTTATCAAGGATGACGTTGATAACACTGTCGGAATCAAGGTGTCTGACCATAAAAAACTGAACAAGACATTTGAAGTTGGTGAGAACGACGTAACCAGCATCAAGCGTTCCAAAAAGATCAAAAAAGGCGAGATCATCCTTACCCGGCAGGACGGCGAGGCTGTCAAAGCCGAGATGGAAGGTCTGGTCAAGAAAGAAGGCAATATCATCACCTACACGGTCGACAAAGAGGTCGAGGTGGAGTATGATCTGGGTCCTAACGACATCATTGATGTCGAGGATGGAGACAATGTGATCAAAGGTACCGCACTCACTCTTGGATCCAAGGATCCCAAGGAGATCATGGAGTTTGTCGGTGTCGAGGATACACAGCGCTACCTGATTGACAATATCCAAGAGACCTACGGAATCCAGGGTATCGGACTTGACGACAAGCACGTTGAGGTCGTTGTCAGGCAGATGTTCCGCTTCAGCAAGGTAATCGACTCAGGTGATACTGAGTACCTGCCGGGCGACAATATCGATCACATCCGCCTTGCCCGTGAGAACGCCGCACTGAAGGATGCAGGCAAAAAACCTGCACAGGGAGTGCGCCAGCTGCTTGGTATTACCACAAGCTCAATCAAGACCGAGAGCTTCCTGTCAGCTGCATCGTTCCAGGAGCAGGTACGCGTTCTTTCAGACGCAGCACTGGTCGGAAAGGTCGATGAATTGAGAGGATTGAAGGAAAATGTTATAATTGGACGCACTGTTCCACTGGGTAGTGAAGTCCGATAAGTATTTTAACTAAGTTGTAAACGCGATTAAATGGCACGTATTTCGCAGCTCGTTCGTAAGGGACGTTCGCCAAAGCGCGGTACTGTAAGGTTTAAGGGCCTGACCTTTGCGTCAACGACCAAGTATAAATCCTTGCAGTTCAACTACAACAGCATAAAGAACAAGTTCACCAGACGGACCAATCCGTTTAAACGAGGTGTATGTCTCGCCGTGTTCACCAGAACACCGCGTAAACCGAACTCCGCTCTGCGTAAAGTCGCCAAGGTGCGTCTTTCAAACAAGCAGGAGGTCACTGCATACATCCCCGGTGAGGGTCACAACCTGCAGGAGCACTCTGTTGTGCTTCTGAAGGCAGGTCGTACTCCTGACCTTCCGGGTGTCCGCTATGAGGTTGTTCGTGGTGTCTATGATACCGCTGGAGTAGAAGGCCGCCGCCAGGCCAGGTCCAAGTATGGCGTAAAGAAACCAAAAGTTAAAGCATCGTAATCCGTCTTCGCTTCCTTCTTTTCAAACAGAAGGTAAGCCACGACAGATAGTATCTGCCGCAGAGATTGCGGAACCACAGAGAAGAACGTACTGATTCATAATAAGAACCTGTACAGTCTCTGTGCAGGTTTTTTATTTTATTAACAAACAGACCAATGAGAGGTAAACAGGCAAAAAAGCGCGAGCTCAGACCTGATGCAATGTACAGCAGCCGCCTTGTCACCAAGCTGATCAACTACGTCATGCTTGACGGCAAAAAGGTTGCAGCCGAGAAGGTTGTATACGGAGCACTGGACAAGCTTGCAACTGTCACCAAGATGAAGCCGCTTGAGGCTCTTGAACTTGCGATCGGCAACGTCAAACCTCGTATCGAGGTACGTTCACGCCGCGTTGGAGGTGCCAACTATCAGGTACCTGTTCCTGTCGCAGAAGAACGCCAGCTTGCTCTGGCGCTGCGCTGGATCACCAAAGCTGTACGTGACAGCCGCGGAGGCAAGCCGACAGCAGACCGCCTTGCGGACGAGCTGATTGCAGCAACCAAGAAAGAGGGTACTGCATACAAGAAGCGCGAGGACACTGTCAAAATGGCCGAGGCCAACAAGGCTTTCAGCCATCTGTCCTGGTAAGAGTCGTTCTTACGAGATTAAAAAGGCACCTGGAAGGGTGCCTTTTTGTAGTTATTGCTTACTGCTGGATCTCATCAGGCCAGCTAAGAAATTCCGTTACCCTCTCATTGTTATCTATTGCACTGAATTCTTTTCCAGCAATAGTAGCCTGGAGAGCATTCTCGGAATCAATCCACACAGTGGCATCTGTGGGTTTTACTATGTTTATCCTGAACCCTTGTGAACGATCAATATTGAAGTCAACTCCACGATTCTCAAGTTCAAGAATAATTCTATGTTCGATGAATGTTATCGGTTGCTGATGGGTAGACACAACAGTCTTGTCAGAGAATAGTTGATGGTCTTCGTCTACAGGGCTCCAGGAATCAAGTGGAACCTGAAAGTAGGTCAGCGCGAACTTTTTACAATCTTCCAGAGTATCCTGATAGTAATCATCAGCCGCACCAAGAACCTTACTATCAATAATATATAATGTTGCACCAATGAAATCAGTTGTATCTATCAGGAATGTTCTACTGCCCAATTTTGCTGTTTGATTCAGCATCAGCTTGGCAAATTTATCTGTTTTCTTTCGGTTCGGAATTATACTCAAGGCCAGCTGCCCAGAATTGAATGTTGATATCCTCTATAAAACCAAGATAAAAGTATCCCCTTTCTTTCGTATCGAATTCTAAGTACTCGCCATCAACCTCTGCGTCAGAACGATTCAGGATCATGATAGTTAGTCCGTTGCTAGTTAGGGTATCTCCTACATTAAAAGCAACGATATCAACAGCTAAAAACGCAATTTCGAATACTGAATTGTGCCTGCAGTGTCTGAATGATAACGATAGAGTGCCTTCGTGAAGTTGAATCCTGGTACAGTCATAGTCGTTGTGCAGATCGCGAAATTCAGCCCCCAAGTCGAATTGGGTCAAATCCTTAAGTCTCTTTATCTCTGAACTTTTCAGTATCATTATTTTGTTGGTCTGAAACCTTTCTAGTATTTTTCTTCAACACTCTATATCAATACGAAGTCGTACCCTGTATTTTTATCCAGTCGGACTCGCAGGAAAGATCTTTGTTTTCCCAGAAATCGGGACTCTTTTTCATATGTATCACCTTTGTGAACCGCATCAATAATGCTCAGTATAAGATGCTGGTCAGCATGTTCTGTAGTCCACCCCTCTGTATCGTATCCTTCCACATTTAACTCGTAGAGCGAACCTTCTGTTCTACCCAAAGAGGTCCGCGGATCTGTCTCCACCTTAATCGTTTGATCTTTGAGCAGGATCGATTCTTTCGGTATACCCATCTCGATCAACTTCTGCTCTATCTGCACTAAGCTGCTGTAGTGCATTCGGTGAATGTCCTTGTTGTTCTTTCTGTTAGAAACATCTCTAATCCAGGAGGGAATGTTGAATACCTGTAATGGAAATAGTGTAGAGATAATCAATCCAAAAACCCAGAACCCCAGAATGTTGAACAATGTATTCGCAAGCTTATGGATCATGGAATCCTGACTGAGATATGATACGGCAGTATTCTAAAAGGTATTATGTGTATCGTTTTCTGTCCATGCTCGCTTACGAGACGCGCGTGATACAGAACGCCGGACCGGATCTCCTTTCCATCCAATACCTGGTCAACAAGCTTGTCCACTAGGGCAGCATTTCTCCTGTAGACAATTCCATCAATTTCACTAACCAGAATGAGCGGAGTAAGTACAATTGCAATGACCACTCCTATGGGGATAGTCGCAACCCAGAATGGGATAGATAGAATCATGCCGATTGTTTCTTCGGGGTTACTATCTAGTTTCTTTAATTGCTTGATCATAAATTTATGATACGGGCATATCGATCCAAACGAGATAGGCGCCTTTGCAAGAATTGATGAGAATAAATTACTATCTCGCATCCCTTAAAGAAATCATTACGTCCAGCATCAGGCTCAACGACTTCAGCTGCTCTCTGTAGATACGATAGTAATCTTCATCAGCATCCACAATGCTTAGTCTATCGAATCCTGTCTTTAAGTCATCGAAGAGGGTGAGATCAAAACTAACATCTTCACCACCTATCAGGCGGGAAGCGATGCCAACATAATGAGCATCAGTGAGCAGAAAATCTTCTACCCACGCTGAAAAGTCCGTGGTTTGAGGGAAACCCGGGAAATCTAGCTCCTTATGGTTGTCAAAGATTTCTTTTAGCTCCAATTGACCCTCTCTACCAAAGCATTAGTCAATATGCCTTCACTTGCGAAACGAATACGACTATAAACTCAAGAGCCTCACTGCACCCTCCCCATAACTCATCCATTCTATGCTGTGAAAACGATATAGAATATTCGTATAGTACCTTGCAACCGTTGCCTCATCGATATCCTTAATTTTTAACAAGAAGCAGATAATATTTGACGTGTCGCTTGTTATTTCTATCCTTTGCTTCATTGGAACAGCTTTTTCGAACAGATAGGGCTCCAAGATACCTTGTATTCGAGGATATACATATTGTAAGTAGTCCCCACTAGATAAATCCAATTCCTCTGTAACTTCAATATCATCTGCAACTATATTATCGTTTATTGAGTCAAGTAACCGCACAGTACTCTTGATTCTCGATGCATCTAGTTTGTCTATATCTAGCTTGTTTGCAATCTCGATAAGGTTCATGGAAATAAATATTGACAGTTAAGGTAGATAATCTATCAATTTGAGTAAGTCTTCGGTCAACCTCAAGTCTCTCTGCTGTCTAGCTAGGTCCCTCTCCCACTTCTCAATAAGCCCTTGACGGTACTTTACTGGGTCTCCCTTTATCTTACTTGGGTCTATATACTTGTCTGGGTTATTTATTTTATCCTTATGTTCTTCAATCAGCTTTTGAAAGCTTCTCCTACTATCTTGTAGTTGTTTTTTTGATTGTCTTTTAAGGGGATTACCTTTATCTACATTACCGTTGCTTTGACTTTGTCCCTCTTTCTTTGCTGAGTGTTTATCGCGAAGTTTTTTAAGACTCTCAAACTCCTGCTGAGCCACATAGTATCGCTCAGCTACATAATTATACATAAAGACTGGATAGAAGATTGCGACCGCAGATCAGAATCTGACGATGCATCGAACGCTTGATTCAGTTGGTCTGGTCTGTGATGCGTGTGATTTAGTACATGCAGGTATTTATTTACTTGAAGGAAATCAAGAAGAGGCTGCGTACTCACTTGCAGCAATGATACCTGTAGTTGGTATTTTCGGAAAGTTCTTTAAACGTACTGATGCAGCAAGCAATATTGCAAAAGGTTATACAACTTCTAGTCTAAGCAACGGTAGGGAGATTCATAAATTGTACAAGCTTGATGAAGCGAACCCAGCTAGGGGTATGCACAAAGAGTACAATGGAGTACGGGGTGTAAGACCCGATTTCGTAGATATGAATACAAGGACAATATTTGAATTAAAACCGAATAATCCAAGGTCTATTAAACAGGGTTGGAACCAACTGGCAAAATACAAGATGATTTATGAACAAGAGCTCGGAGGGAGTTGGAAGATAGTATTGGATGTATACTAAATAATCTATTGTACGAAAAATTATATGCAAGCAATTACAAAAGCCATAACTGATATTCTTGCCGAGAGTGGTTACAGAAAGAAGGGGAACTTCTGGTGGTTTGAAGACGATGTTCTAAATAAGGTGATCCATCTACAGAAATCAAATTACAGCAATAAATTCTATCTAAACTACGGATTTGTAATTAAAGCACTTGATCTAGGAAGATTAATTAGCCACGTTTATGACAGATTCTGGTCAAAGGATCAAAATGAAACAGATAGGGTAGATCAACTACTTGATTTGGAGCTTTGGATACCTGAAAAAGAAAGGCTAAGTGAATTACGTCAGTTAATAAAGGAGAAGTTGTTGCCTCAACTTAATTCGATCAACACAGAGGCTGAACTTCTAGGGTACATAAAAAGACGTCAGACCTTAAATGATATACCGCTCGTAGTTAAGCGCCATTTCAACCTCCCTATAGATTAGCTAGCAAGAATGAACCAAAACTACATTCATCACTTTAAACTTTACGAGAGCTTTGTTTCACATCTACTCTGGATCATCAGGGAGGATAGTAATGAGACACGAATTGAAGAGGTCCTGAAGGCACTTTATTCCTTTCAAACACACATCTCAATAATATTTATAGTAGAGAAAGTTGAATTGACAGACAAATTGTACGAATTCTTCTATGCATTCGATAATATTGATTATCCAGGACATATTGTCGATAGGATAAAAAAAGGAGAGTACGACCATCTGATACAGGAATCCTCGTCTACCGATGATGATAACAGCACACAACATTGAAGCAGACCTCATCATGGAATTATTTGCAGGTGGAGTATCACTTCTGCTTGAATCAGGTTGCGATGTAGGAACAATAATGTTTGGTATCGGTGCAGAGGACGATGATCTATGGAGGACCAAAGAAATCCAATTGGTGAATCTTTACAGTCTTGTAAAACGGAAAGTAGATGAAGCAACGTTTAAACCAGGTTATTGTGACCTTTTTATACGATGGAGAGATTGTGAGTTTACAATCTGTAATGACACAGGGGTTCATTTCGTCACGGATAGAAATGAACAGCTGTACGAGAAATTCGCAGATTTTCTGACAGAAGAAGGTTTGAAGGTAAGTTTTTCCAACGAAGTAAGGTTTATGTTAGAGAACTAAAAGGCACCCTTGCGGGTGCCTTTTCCATTCTTCCAGTTACTGGCTGTTAATCAATCTCCAGCTCATCAATCTTCAGGTCCTCGCCCTGACCGCGCAGTACCATATGCACGACTCTTCCGTTAAAGGTACCGTCGATTGTTACAAGTACGCGACCGTTGTCATCGCTGTAGCTGATATTGGTACCGTTCTGCAGTGACTGGACTACGTCCATACCGGTCAGTCCGGGGCAGATGTCATCTTCAAGGATCTCCATCATGGCTGCAAACTCAGCCTCTGTGACATCCTGTTTAAAGTTGTTTGTTGTCTTTGTCTCGTACACCTGTGCAGCATCAACATTGATGTCACTGCAGATAGCATCGTTAAGCGCGCCGCCTACAAGCTGTGAAGTTGCACTGAATGCAAAGAATGTTGAGCCGATGATAAACATACAGCAGCATGCACACAGCAGTCCAAGGACAACTAAAATAATCAGGATGGTCTTTGATCCGCCACCCTTTGTCTGAGCCTGTTCAGCCATTTTTAGAGAAGATAATATACTAACAGGGTAAACCTAATCGGAGATTAGTGCAAATCAGGCAGCTGATTCCATCCGGATCTGCAGGTCCGCGACAGCTTCGTTCATTTTTCGCACCTCGTGCTCAAACTCCGAGTCTGCGTCGTTACCTCTGGCAGGAACGGTCCTGTCTGATTTTGTGTCTCCGGTGAGTATCGTCTGCATCAGTCTGGCAACCCTCTGCCCGCTGCCTTTGTAGTAGATCCAGCGCAGCACGGGAACATCTTCTTTTTCTTTACCGTCGTTTTCTGTCTCTGTTGCAAGACGTGTCAGTGCCTGCGTTGCTCGCGTCTGCTCGCCGAGGTGAAGGTCGAGATCCAGAAACAGATAGGCAAATGCGGCAAGTGATCCCGGATCAGTATAATCCCGTGTGCCGCCGATCGTCTCGATCTCGCTGCGTATTCTGTCTGTTGCCTGACGCAGCAGCAGTACACAGTCATCAAGATCTGCCGTGGAGCGCAGTTCGGGTTTGAGCGAGTAGAGTGTGCTGCCTTCAAATTCGCGGGCAATGAGGCTGACTGATCCGGCCTCGGAAGAGTAGATATCCGGCAGATTTTCTGCGGTGAGGTCAGCGTTCTGAATTGTGGCTTCAGGACTGAGCATTATAGTTTACACAGTAGCGTGCGCTGCCGTTTGTGTAAAGTCCTGCAGCCCTGCCTTGGAAGAGCCGTTTTGCCGGATACCCGCTCATATCTGCAGCACCTGACATCATGTTGCAGACAGGTGTTGTGCCTGCTTTTATGAGTAGATATCGCTGACCTGCAGCGGCCTGGTCTCGGTGACCCTGGTCAGCATGGTCAGAAGCGACTGGCGTTTTTTGCGTGGTGACTGCTCGCTGTTGTATCTGGGTTCGTAGAGTTCGATCTCGCGTTCGGCAATCAGGATGGCCTCGCGATCGCTTGAGCAGATCATAAAGCTGAAGTGCGTGACCTCGGAACGTTCAAACTCATCGTACTCCTCAAGCAGGCGCTCACGCAGGTTGCCGTCATGAGCCATCCCGACCTTCATGATCGGAAAGATGGAAGCTCCGTGCAGGTAAAAGACACCGGCAGAGTCGGGGACAATGTCCTTGATGATGGTTTTATTAAGCGGGATCAGAAGCGTTTGCATGGGTGGCAGGGTAATAAATAAACTTCTGTGTACCCAGTATACCATTTTGTCTGTTTTTGTATACCATCTGCGTATACCTTTCGGCTATATTTCGGTTGGATGGTAATTGTCCCAGCCATGCGGTACAAATAGGTATGGCATTTGTAACCCTTGGAGGTATCAGGACAAACTACAGCGTACATGGTAACGGCAGACCGCTGATATTTGTACACGGAGCATTTGTCAGCGAGGATATGTGGCTGCCCCAGATCGCATTTTTTGCTATTCGCGGGTACAAGGTTGTCACATATGATTTGCGTGGCCACGGTAAGACGGATCCGTCACGCAGCGCGTATTCAGTCAGTGACCTTGCCCATGATCTTGCACTGCTTGTCAGGGCACTGGAGATTAAAGAGTATGACATATGCGGCGTTTCCCTTGGTGGGGCTGTCATTCTGCAGGCCGTTGCTGAGGGCAGGATCAATCCCCGAAAGGTCATTGTTGCCGATACGATATGTGATCTGCGGGGAGATCGTGATGTGTTTCTGCTCAAGCGGATATTACCCCGTATCAGTATGCTGCTGCTTCTCAGGTTCACCAGTCCCTCGTTCTGGCTGACAATACTGCACAGGCTGATACAGATCCACAGTCCTGACTCGCGCATGTTCAGCTCGGTCAGCCGGGATTCGCTTGCGCTGTATGTTTCAGAAATGAATAAACAGGGCCTGGTCCAGCTGGTGGATATGCTGTACCGGTTTACGCATGTGCCTGCAAAACTGGTCACAAAACCGGTGCTGATCCTCCGCGGTGCAAAAGAATCAGGATTATTTGTGCGGCAGGGGGAACTGCTTAAACAGCGTCTGCCTGGTCCCGTAACAGAGAAGATCTTTCCGGATTCGGGGCATGACGCCAATCTGATCGAGCCGGATCTGTTTAATCAGACTGTACTTGATTACCTGCAGGCGCCTGACCTTTGATACGGTGGGCAACCGACGCCGCAAATGCATCCCTGAGCTGATCGATCGTGGCTTCTGATGCCGTGTTAAACAAAACGATCACTGCCTCAAAGTTCTGTTCAAGATCAGGAAGAAAGCTTTTGATAACCTCGCGTATCAGCCGTTTACCACGGTTGCGGGCGACAGCATTCCCTACCTTTTTGCTGGCAACAATACCAAAGCGGGGCAGGGCAAGAATGCCCTCGGAAGGGCTGACTTTAACATGGTCGCGGAAATAAATCCGGAAGTATGGCGTGTTGATACGCCGACTGTGTTTATAAACTTTGTCGTACTCGTTGGATGTGCGTAACCTGTGGGGCTTGCTCAGCATGTTACCGGCGTCTTGAGAGGCGCTTGTTCTTGTCAGAACGTACCTCGTCAGACACACTTAGACCATCGCGCTTTTTGGTACGGCGTGACTTGAGTACGCGGCGTCCGCCTACGGAACTCATGCGTGCTCTGAAACCGTGTTTGCGCAGTCTTTTTAGCTTTTTAGGTTGATATACTCTTTTTGGCATAGCGTTGTAATTTTACCATACCGGAGTGCGTTTGCGCGAGTGGGCAAATGCGCAAAATACAAAATTTAGGCCTGATTAAGACCTGAAGAGAACGATTTTGCTACAATAAAGCCATGAAAGTTAAATCTGCGTTCCTGAAAGAGGCGTATTTCTTTGCTCTGATACTGATCCTGCTGATTGCGGTTATCCTGGTGTTTGCTCCGTTTCTAAGCGTTATTGTAGCCGCCTTTATTCTGGTCGAGTTTTTTATGCCTGTTTACCGGCGTCTCAAAGAGACAGTCTCACCATGGCCGGCATCAATTCTGACCACGCTGATAGCTGTTACCACGGTTGTGCTGCCGCTGGCATTTGTTTTAATCCTTGCTGCTGCCGAGGCGGTGACCTTTAGTGCCCGGATCGCTGATTTTCTGCGCGACGCAGGGATTGTTGACTCGACAGGTGCGGTAAGCCTGCTGCCGTTTGCCTATATCTTTGAGGCACTTGATATTGATGTGACAACTATCAGTCTCCGTGACCTTATCATCCAGGCCGGTGCCCAGACCGGACAGCTTGTCTACGGTCTTGTTTCGGTCGCTATCAATAATTTTGCCAATATTCTGATCAAAGCCTTCTTTATGATCTTTACCATGATCTATCTGTTTGTCGATTATGACAGGATAGGGGATGGTATCCGTAAGATCAGTCCGCTTCCTGATGATCTTGAGGACATTTTTGCACAAAAGTTCCGCTCAACCACGCGGGCAGTGATCAAGGGTACATTTATCATCGCAGCGCTGCAGGCCACATCAGTTGCTATTCCGATGGCACTTATGGGTATTGAGCCGGTAGTGCTCTGGTGGGTGATCATGGTGGTTGTCAGTGTCATCCCTGTAGGATCGGGTGTTGTCTGGTTTCCTATCGGCCTGTTGCTTATTCTCGCAGGCAGACCGGTCGAGGGTCTGTTCCTGATCGTCTATTCGGCAGTTATCATCAATGTTGTCGATACCACCTTCAGACCGCGCCTGATCAAGCGCGATACCAATCTGCATCCTGTTATCGCTCTGTTCAGCATCCTTGGTGGGCTTAATCTGTTCGGACTGCCCGGCCTTATTTACGGACCGCTGATCGCTGTGTTTTTCCTGACGATCATGGAGGTCTACCGTAAGCGCTATCAGACATCATGAGTATCCTTTCACGCCTTAAACCATCCCGCAATGTCGCAGCCATGCTAATGGTAAGCCTTGTGGTCGCGCTGCTTGTCCTTGCCTACATGTTTCTTGTCGGAATACCGATGACTCAGGCACGCAATGCTTACAATAAAGCGCAGATTGCCTACGAGCGGGGAGATTACGATGATTCACGGGAGTACCTTGATGAGTCCCTTTCCATCTGGGATACACAAGAGGCCCGTGAGCTGCAGGATATGCTTAAAGACGTTCAGAACTCCTCCGAATAGTATTCCGGATCTCTTAGAATATTACGGGTATAGCTCTTATTCGTGAGTGTACCTTCTGCCTTGCGCGCTCCTGCCAGTTTTCTGACAACAGCAAATGATGTCACAATGATCAGCCTGCGGCAGCAACGATTACAAGAGTTGTTCTTCCGATTGCGTCTACTGTTTCGTTCTGGCTGATACGGACCGGATCCGCGATCACTTCAGGTACATAGATAGCAAGCGGACTTGAAAGCTCTGACTGACTGTCCGAGCTGATAGACCGGATTGCATAGTAGTACGTAGTATTGGGGCTGATGCCGGCGTCCTCCATACTAAGTGTTTCGGCACCAACTCGCTTCACTTCACGGTAGCTTGCGCCCTCATCAGAGCTGCGGTAGAGGATAAAACCGTCAATGCTTTTATCTGTCAGGTTCTTCCAGGTGATGTGTACTGTCCTGATTACGTCTTCGGGGTTGATCTCAAGGGCCAGAATTGACGGCGGCAGCAGAACATTGCGTGATACGGTGGTGCGCTGTGCCCCAAGTACATTACTGTCCAGGGATGTTGTAAACGTGCTGTTTCTTGTTGTGGTTTTGTTGCCTGCCGCATCGGTGACCGTTACCTTGTAATGGTACGTCAGTCCCGGACTCAAGCCGTCAAGCAGGTGTTCATGAAACAGACCCTGCATGTCCACTGTTTCAGTCTCGCCATACCGTGAGGTTTTTCCGTAATCGATAGTCACTTCCGCGGGTTCGCTCAGTTCCCAGTAAAATTTTACCGACTTGCTGCCGATCTCAAAGATCTCCAGCTGATTAAGTACCGGGTCGGTACTGTCCGGAACAGTATAGACAAGATCGATAGTGATGTCGCTGAGGGTTACATCTGCATCGGTCTCGAGATCTGATGCCTGCAGCATGATGCCGGCTGCATCACCGCGCAGCCAGGACTGAACGGTTGCAGTCATATCCTGCAGCTGTTTGGGACCGGCAACACTGAGTGCCTTTGCATCAAGAATGTCCGAGGTCTCCTTGTTCACAAATCTGAGGATTCCGTTGCTGGTACCCTCCTGAACATAGGTAGCGTTGCTGAACTGATCCGTGCGCTGACGGGAATGGCGAGCACATCAAAGTTGATCTCTACCAGACTGACATCTCCTGCCTCGCTTCCTGACAGAGCAGCAGTCTGTGGGGATGCTGTGAGTACCTTTGGTGGCGGCACCTCAGACGGCACAGGTGACTGAGCCAGCACGCCGGCAGGCAGTAACAGTAATAACAAAGCAGGTAATATCCGGATCATGAGATTATTATACAGGTTGCTCCCGGCGCATGAGCACTTCGGGGATAACTTTGCCGCCCGGCAGCTCTATCAGATCCTCTTCCAGTTCGCCTATCAGTTCAAACCTGAATTTTGCGTAGTAATCAATTGCCTGCTGGTTGTAGGCAGCGACATGGACTTCAACAGTGCCCGGACCGATCCATTCCAGCGCCGTCTCCATCAGCCGGCTGCCGATCCCGCCTCCCTGATACTCCGGCAGGACATATGCGGCAAGGATCTGCTGCTTTCCGTCGGCAATCGAGGCAACGATGAATCCGACAACAACGCCGTCGTCGGTTGCAACCCAGGTATGTGTATGATCCTGGTTTTCAAGATAGGAGCGCTGCTTGGCTATGCCGACCTTTCTGTCCCTGAAGCGTTCGCGGATCAGATCAATGGTGATTCCCAGTCGCTGGTTGGGATACGTGGAAAGCCATGTGGTGGTGCGGACATCAAATATCTGTGCTGCATCTTCAGGCGACGCGTGACGGATTACGATCTCTCGCATTAGTGGTTATGACTTCAGTTTCAGTCATAATAACATCCACAGGCTGGTCGTGCGAGTCCGGTGCAAAATCCTCGATCTGCTCACTGAAGCAGAGCCCTATTCGGGTGCTGCGGGGATTGATGGCATCAAGAAATCTATCATACCATCCGCCGCCACGGCCGACACGGTATCCGGCGCGCGAAAAGGCCACGCCGGGGAGTATTATCAGGTCGAGTCGTTCAAGTACTGATGGATCTGCCTCGGCAGGCGGGATTTTAAACGTTCCTGCGCTTGCAAGCTCTTCTACAGACCGTACCTCTCCAACTGCCGGTCTGTCTACAAACGGCAGCAGCAGGAGCCTCTCAGGGTCGTTAAACAGGGGTCTTGTGTCCACCTCGTGACCGACGGGATAATACAGCAGAACTGTGTGCGCACTTATATACTCAGGCCGCTGTACAAGTGACTTGATAATCATGCCCGAACGTTCCGTGGCCGTCGACATATCGATCCTGGAAAGGATTTTGTAGCGGAGCAGCGTTTTTGCCTGCATCTAGCGGAGGTAATCTTTAAGCGCCTGGGCGATCTCGTCGCTTTTCAGGCGTTTGAGTGCTTTAGCCTCGATCTGGCGGATACGTTCGCGGGTGACCTTGAATTCATGACCCACCTCTTCAAGGGTGCGGGACACGCCATCTTTAAGACCGAATCTGAGCTCAAGTACTTTACGCTCACGGTCGGTAAGACCGCCGAGAATTTCGGTAATCTGCTTTTTGAGTGATGCCCACGTGGCAATTTCGGACGGGCTGGCTGAAAATTCGTCAGGAATGATGTCTCCCAGCTTACTGTCTTTTTCTTCGCCGATTGGTGCTTCAAGTGAGGCTGGACGCTGAGCGATGCGGATGATTTCGTTTACCTTTTCGGTATCCATCTCCATCGCGTCTGCAATCTCCTTGATCTTGGGACGTCTGCCCAGTTTGGCTGCCAGCTGGCTTGATACCTTGCTCAGTTTGTTGATTGTCTCAATCATATGTACCGGTACACGGATTGTACGTGCCTGGTCAGCGATGGCGCGGGTGATAGCCTGGCGGATCCACCAGGTTGCATATGTTGAAAACTTAAAGCCTTTGCGGTATTCAAACTTTTCAACTGCGCGCATCAGACCGATGTTGCCTTCCTGGATCAGATCCAGAAGGTCGAGACCGCGTTTGGCGTACTTTTTGGCGATTGATACAACCAGGCGCAGGTTTGCGGTTGTCAGAAGCTCGCGGGCCTCCTGGTCGCCTTTTTCTATCCGCTTGGCAAGCATAACCTCTTCCTGTGCATTAAGCAGGGGAATGCGACCGATCTCATGCAGGTACGCACGAATCGGATCAGTTGAGACATGTGAGCGGATCTTTTTTAAAATACGGACCTTCTGTTCAAACGTCATTCCTTTGCCTGACGGGTTTGAACGCACCTCAGTTTCTTCTTCGGGGGTTTCATCGGGTTCGATTATCTCGATGTCATCGTCCTGCAGAGTATTAATGATGTATTCAAGCAGGTTCATGTCTTCCTCGACCTGTGGAAAACGTTCCAGCACCTGGTCCTGAGTCAGGTAACCCTGTCCTTTACCGATATCAACAAGCTCTTTGACGAGTTCTTTTTTTCTTTTGACTGATGGCCATAGTGGAGTTTCAGATATTAAACGTATTCTGCGTATGTATAATAACGTAGCAGTAGCAATTGTATCATACATATTCATCTTTTATCCGGCTTGAGGCACTGATTGCGGATTTGCTATTATACTAGTAGTTTTTACTGTCCTGCTGCAGGTGTCTATCTATAGCTATAAAAAAGCCCCGGTTCGATACATCCCGAGAGAGGAACGTGTCCTGCCCTCAGAACCCGCACCGGAGCGTGAGATTGTACTCGAATACTCCCCCGAACAGCTGAAGCGTTACAAGTCAGGCGTCACCTTGTGGGATATTCTGGCCGGGCTTGCCTCCGAATTTACCGATGCGCTTATCCGTTCGCGTGTTGCCGGACTGCTTGTGCCGGTGATCCTGATCCTGTTTGGCGTAAACATCATCTACCGTGAGGTCTGGCCCGAGATAGAGCAGCAGGTAAAGTACGCGCTTGGATACTATGATGTAACAACCGTTCCACTTGTCGCCGGTGACTATGTTGAGCGTGCTGAATTTCTGTCTAACCCCGGTTCGCGCTACTTTGCAGAACTGTCGGAGGAGGCAGAGGAGGCACACGTTCTGATTCCGGATCCGATAAGCAATAACTATCAGGGAAGGTTTAAACTCTCCATTCCAAGCCTGGGTCTTGATGATCTGCCTGTAACTGCAAATGTTGACAGCGGTGTTCAGGAGACATATGATGCTGTACTCAATTCGGGACTTGCTCACTTTGAAGGCACCGGACTGCCGATATCCAACATTGAGAATAATATTGTAGTATACGGTCACAGCAGCTCAGGCGATTATTATGAACGTACCGGCGATATCGCAGGTGCCTTTTCTCTCCTGAACAAGATCAAGATCGGTGATGAGATAGAGGTTGAGATGGAAGGGCAGATGTACCGTTACAGGGTATACAAGAGCAAGATTGTTCAGCCTGACGATATCTCAATCATCACCGGGCAAAAAGACACGCGCACGCTTACGCTGTTCACCTGTTTCCCTAATGGTAACAGCGCCAACCGCTTTGTGGCGATCGCCCGGCCTGTGTGATCATTCTCCCGGCGCTTCGTAGCGGAGCAGAAGCTGTTCAAGCCGCCGCTGGTTCTTTGCCGAAAGCCGGCCCTGTTCTGCCTTCCCTGCAATGTGCCTCACCCCGTGATAGAGCATTCTCAGCTGGAAGTGTGAATCCATAACCCTGGTGTAGGAACGTAAGACAGCAGACCGGAATATGTCTGGATAGTGGTTAATAAACGTAAAGTCATACGCAGGATCATTGATGCGGATATCACCGAAGTCAATCACAGACAATATTCCCGAATCGTCTCTGAGTATGTGTTCCGGCTGCATGTCGGAATGATTAACAACCACCTCAAATCCGTGCGTTCTCACAGAGTGAATGTAGTCCGCCGTCAGTGAGAGTATCTGTTCCATATATCCCGTTTTCTCAAAAATACCGGTGCGGTTATAACGGTCTGTCATGTCTGAAATGTAGTCTGCATAGTCAGATGGATCAATGACTTCATACCCGATAGCTGCAACTTCTGCAACGGATAGGCTATGCAGTTCAGTAAGAAATACACCCAGCTGTCGTGCAATCTCTGTCTGTGCATCGTCTGAAAGTTCTTTAATGGATGCTGGTAATAGTGGTGAACCCTTCAGGTAAGGGTAGGAGACAGCTGTAAGTCCGCCAGCAAGTCCGCGGTGTATTTGCATTCGTGGAGTCTGCATGCTGAAAGTGCTGCCGAACTTCTGCAGAAAAGCGTATTCACGTTCAAGGATCGCACTGCCTTTGTAATTTGCAAACCAGGGCATTCTGACAACCGTTTCATTGGCGATAAACACGACATGGTCAAAGCCCTCGGTATTCGTCTCCCATTTGCTGATATTGGGAAAGAGCTCCTGTAAAGCCTGCTGATGCAGACTCAGATCGTGTTGTTTTGACATGCGCAGGTCGTTAAGATTTCTGGGCGGTTAAGGACATGTAAAGCACATGCATGATAGATGGGGACACCCCTTGGTTCCCCCTTGATTTCAGTATAGCCGATAGAGTGGTGTAAAGTCCTTTACAGAGGTTTAAGTGTAAAGAGAGCCTGCTGCGCATAAAACCGGATATCATCCTTGAGATCCATCTCTTTGAGCGCCTGTGCATCTACCCAGACAAACTGCTCGCTCCTGTCGCTTTCTTCCCGGGGATCAACCGCGTCTGTCTCTGACGATGCGAAATATATGAACTCAACATGTTCGTGTGTGTCGCTGATCCGGTGTCTGTTTACATAGAGTGGTGGAATGACCTCTGAAGACTGATTGCTGCCGAGCAATGAGGGGCGGGGGTTGTACAGGGTCACTGTAAGTCCTGACTCCTCAAGGCATTCACGCAGTGCAGCCTGGGCAGGATCCTCGTCAAGCTCAATATGTCCGGATGGAACGCCCCAGAAGTCATACTTGTCATGATAACGCAGCAGTACTGTACTGTCGAAAACAACAAACGTGGCAACAGTAAAATCTATGTGATCGTGAATGTGTGGCATCTTCGATCAGGTGTTAAGGATTAATTACGAGATGTATGCTAGGGGGAAGCAACCCCGGTATCCCCTTACGCACAGTCTAGCACGTACGTGCCTGTTAAATCCTTAATGAAGAATGAAACTCAGTAGTCCTTTTTTCTGCGCAGAAACGAAGGAGTCTCCAGGTCATCCTCGTCCTCATCGGCCAAAGACGCGCTTGTCCGCTTTGGCTTTGAAACCAGCGGAGGGGGCGACATCAGATCATCTTCAGAAGAGTCATCGCTGTCATCCATCGAATCATCCAGCACAGGTCGTGCAGGTACCGACTGCTGAGTCGGAGTATAGTTGTCGTTGCTGTACGCACCCTGTGTCTGCTGAGGTCGTGCCGACTGCCGCATCGGGATTGGAGTCCCTGTTTCGTCAAGGTCAAATCCTGTTGCCAGAACGGTGATCATGATCTCATCCTGCATCTCCGGGTCGATATGCGCTCCAAAGATTACATTGGCGTCCGGATCAACAGCCTCTGAGATCAGCTTTGCAGCCTCGTCGATCTCGTACATGGCGAGGTCCTTGCCGCCGATCACATTAAACAATACGCCGGTGGCACCATTAATGGTCATCTCGAGCAGCGGGCTGTTCATTGCCTGCTTCATGGCTTCTGTTGCGCGATCGTCTCCGCTTGCGGTACCCATCCCCATAAGTGCCGTACCTGCATTGCTCATGACAGATCTGACGTCAGCAAAATCAAGGTTGATGATCCCGTGCTGTGTGATCAGCTGCGAAATGCTTTTGACAGCCTGTGCCAGCACGTCGTCTACCATTCGCATGGCATCGAAAAACGAGATGTTGCGATCGATAACATCAAGCAGACGCTGGTTGGGGATAACTATCAGTGTGTCGACCTTTTCTTTTATCTGTGTGATACCCTCTAGTGCGACACTCATGCGTCGCTTGCCCTCAAAGTTGAACGGTTTTTCGACAATACCCACTGTTAGAGCGCCAAGGTTTTTGGAAATGCCTGCTACAACAGGGCTTGCACCTGTCCCTGTGCCGCCACCCATGCCTGCTGTGATAAAGACCATATCAGATCCTGCCAGGTTTTCGTGAAGCAGGTCTACGCTTTCTTCAGCTGCCTTGCGTCCGATTTGGGGGTTTCCACCACTGCCGAGTCCTCTGGTGATTTCTTCACCGATCTTGAGTTTGACCTCGGCGCTGTTATTGGCAAGCGCCTGCGAGTCGGTGTTAACAGCAACAAACTCGACACCTTCGATGTCGTAGTTCTGGATCATGTTGTTAATCGCATTACCACCAGCGCCGCCTACGCCGACAACTTTTATTCTTGCTACATTTGAGGATTGAGGTTTTACGAGCATGGTTCTGGTTACGATGTAATAGTTACAGCCGGGAGTTCGGTCTAGTTAAAAGTGGCAAGAGTCTAGTCTAAAAGATACCAGTGATTTGCGCAATAATCAAGGCAAAAGGTTACGTATAAAACTGCCAAGGCGCCCTGCAAGACCGCTTCCGCTGCCTGTATTCTTCAGTGATACCTGCTTGCGTGCACCTCCGTAACCTTCGTCCATTGCTCCGTAGAGTGCAAGCCCCTGAACAACAGAGTAGGCCGGACTTGAGATCTCATCGACAAGCCCTTCCAGTCCCTTCGGGTAGCCGATACGGGCCGGCACACCAAAAACCTTTTTGGCAATAGATGTGATACCGGGAACAAGTGCGGTTCCACCGGTGATTACAACGCCTGCGGGCAGGCGGGTTTCGTGTCCTGCCTCTTCGACCTGTTTGATTATCAGATCAAACACTTCGCTGAGACGGGCATCGATGATTTCTTCAAACAGTTTGCGCGATATAGTATTCACTCCTTCGATCTCCAGTTTACTTACATCAATGATGTCACGTTTCTTTTTTGCAGCAGCAGGTTTCTTCTCTCCATCCTCGTCATCCTGTCCAAGGAGTTTCTGACGCTTCTGGGTGGCTTCGCTTACGGCAGTTTCTGATTTTGTGTTTTTTATCAATTCTTCAGCATTCAGCTTGATACGTTCCGAGTCCTCAAGAGAGACACGCAGACCGATAGCCAGGTCGGATGTCAGATTGGCACCTCCCAGTGGCAGGCTTCCACTGTAGGTGATCGCATCTTCGACAAACGAGGTAATGGATGTGGTGCCGCCACCGATATCAAGCAGCATGACGCCAAGCTCTTTTTCGGTCGGAGTCAGAACGGCGTTTGAGGCCGCCCAGCCTGTAAATACGATATCGTCAACCCTCAGGCCAAGCTGCTGAACGCATTTGACCAGATTATGAAGAGCGGAGGAAGTGGCAGAGATAATGTGCGCATCAACCTCGAGACGCGTTCCGGACATTCCGATCGGGTCTTTGATGCCGCCCTGTGCGTCAACTATAAATTCGCGCGGGATAACGTGCAGAATCTCGCGTGAAGGCGGGATCGATACCGTGCGTGCGCTTTCGATTGCGCGGAATACATCGTCGGCGATGATCTCGTCCTGTGCAACAGCAACAACGCCTTTATTGTTAGTGCTGGTGATGTGTTTTCCGTTTATTGAGATGTAGACAGAGGAGACGGTGAGACCTGCCATGCGTTCGGCTGCCTCGAGCGATGCGGCAATCGAATTGATCGCGTCGTCAATGTTTACAATCACTCCTTTTTTGAGACCCTGACTCGGGTATGTTGCTACGCCTATAACTGATGGCGGCTGTCCTTCTTCCAGTGAGGAGATGACCGTCGAAATCTTCGTAGAACCGATATCAAGAGCAGTAATAATCCTGTTGGCCATGTGCAATTACAAATTGTTACTACATTCTAACTAAAAAGCCCCTCACCTACAACAGCCTGACGTTCAGGTACGGTATTCTATCATGCCCGGACTTGCGTGCATGTACTTCAGATTATTTTACCGATACTTTGCTGGAACTCAAGTCCATTTCAGCGTATTCCTCGCCACGGATCCGGAGCTGTTCACTGATGACAGCAAAATCCTCAAGCTGCTCACGGTAATCACGCTGTGTACCCATGGTTACGGTTTTTCCGTTTGTAAATGCAAGGCTCACAATGTAGGGGCTTTCCCAGGTTACACGTTCGATAATATAGTCGTTCAGACCTGCAAAGAACACGCGAGCTTCGTGTGTAAGTTCGAGCCGTGCCAGGTCAACCTTGTCGTTTTGCACGTAGGGGTCGTTTGAGTAGACGTACACGCGCGGGAGCCCTGCATACAGCGATTGCGAGGCCTGCCGGGCAAAATTGCTGTGAATCTCGGAAGCCTTTGCCAGCAGTTCCGAACGGATCTGCTCAAGCGTTGCTATCTTACGGCTCAGAGGTATGCCCGTAAAATCAAAGCTGTCCTGCGTATCACCCTCAGGGCTGTCCTGATCCACAGGATCATCCTCTGATTCCCGGGGCTGATTCAGATCCAGCCGCATGCGCTGTTTTACATAATCTGCATTGGGATTACCCAGGCCTTTGATGATATCTATATCCGACTGCGAAAGATTAACCTTGCCTTCCGCGATTATCTCAATCACTGTACCGTCGTCGTCAACGAGGTAGACACCGTTAAAGTTTATAAGTGTGGTGTTTGGCTGACGTTCACGCAGCATCACCTGCAGTCTGTCGGGCAGAAACTTCTGCACCGAGACCTCTTCAAAGTACAGATCGGAATTGATCAGGGCTGTTTCGATAGTATCGGTACGTGTCAGAAAAATGTTCTGCTGCATGAACGGTTCAAACCGTGCTGACAGCTCACTGTCGCTCAGCGTACTGTTGCCGATAAACGCAATCTGTTTAATGCGGAATGTATCAGACGTCAGCAGAGAAGAGACAAGTGCAAGCAGTACAATAACTGCAGCAGCCCCCAGGGCGGAGAAAATAATGGAACGTTTCTCGCGCAAGGATGCTACTGTTCCCGCAAGTTTTGTAGACTTGCGTCGCCTGACCGTCTGCTCGCTTGTGCGTCTGAACTCAAACGTCTTGTTGCGGTAGGATGGTCCGGCCTGAGGTTTTGGTTTACGTGCAAAAGGCGGCCTCATGGCAGTTTATTATAGCGCAGCTCAGCTGTGTAGACATTTCCGGGCAAAGAAAAACCCCGCCAGGTTCTGAATTATGCTCAGAACGACGGGGTTTTAGTAGTACCAGTCAGGCTTAAGAAAGGCCAAGTGCCTTTTTAAGCTCTTCAACCGCCTCTTTGCCTTCTTTGTGCTCAAGGTAGGTGAGCAGCCGTCTGCGCTGTCCAACCATTCCAAGCAGACCACGGCGTGAGTGGTTGTCTTTTTTGTGCTTCTTAAGGTGGGAGCAAGATCGTCGATCTTTGCCGTCAGGAGTGCAATCTGCACCTGCGGAGAGCCTGTATCGCTGTCGCTCGTGCGGAACTTGGCGATAATCTCCTGCTTTTTCTCATTACTGAGAGCCATAGCATGAAACTAATAAATATCTGTAAACTTCAGCTGAAGGTATGATCTAGCAGCCGAAGTAAAAGTATGAACGTATTATAGCATGAAACAGTAAGGGCACAGAAACTCTGTGCCCTCAAAAATCAAGTCCGGGTGGTGTTTACTCCTCGAGCAGTTCTTTCAGTTTGTCCTCAATATCCTCTTCGGGTCTTAAGCCTACCATGGTCTCGACAGCATCACCGCCCTTATAAAAGATCAGGGTAGGAATGCTCATAACATGATACTGGCTTTGCGTCTCAGGGTTTTCGTCGACGTTGAGCTTGAAAATTCTGACTTTAGGATTGTTGCTGTATCGTTCTGCGATTGCGTCAATGATCGGACCCTGCACTCTGCACGGACCGCACCATTCTGCCCAGAAGTCTACAATCGTGACACCGTCAAATTCGAGGACTTCTGCTTGAAAGTCCTGGTCGGTGATAGGTTGTCCCATTACTGGAAGGTGCTGAGAATTAAAATACGGGTTATTCCTTGGCTGTTTCGTCGCCTGGCTTTTTGTTCAGGCGTTCGTTTACGCTGCCTTTAAGATCGCTGATCTTAACGGTGATATCATCACGAACTCTGGAGGCCTGATCGTTGACACGGTTAAGAAACGGCTCAACGCGTTCCTCCTGAAAGCTGTCGACAGCTTCGAGGCCCTTTTTAAACATTCTGTCGCTTGCCTGTCTTACTTTGCGGCGGGTTGCCTCACCTTTTTGAGGTGCAAACAGCAGTCCGGCTGCAGCTCCGGCAGCCGCTCCAAGCAGTGCTCCTGCAATAAAACCTGCAATACCTGCTCCTGAGTTATTATTGTTGCTCATGATAAACGATGTAAAGTATAGATATTATACTCCCGTCTCTTCATCCACTATGTCGGCAAAGTCGTTTTCTGGTTGAGTTTCGGTTTTGCCACGGGATTTACGGAAATTTTTTACAAATCCGAAGATTGATGAAAGCGGTTCGACGACTCCGGTTGTAAAGCCGCTAACAGAGTCGACTACACCTTTCAGGCGTCTGCTGATATAGTCGTAGTCATTAACCAGCCGGTCGCTCAGGTCGCCGAATGCCTGCAGTACCTGACGCAGGTCACGGATACTGTCTGCAAATGCACCAAGCAGTCGCATACACTGGTAGGTTAAGCCTAAAATGCTTATACTGAAAACTATTACGAGCAGCAGTTTGGCAAAATCGTCAACGCTCATCTGATATTAGTAATAATGAATCTTATCCCGATAAGTATGTCACAAACAGCGCAAATTCGCAATTTACCACGGGGCACGGGCGCCTCGAACACTTACCAGTCATGAGGATCAACTATACCGTAAAGGGAGAGGGGCCGAGTATGATGCTGCTGCACGGATGGGGCGGGTCGTCTGCCAGTCTCGAGGTGCTCCAGCAGGAACTTGCCGGGATGGGGTTTCAGGTGTTCAATGTCGACCTCCCGGGGTTTGGACAGAGCGAAATGTCCAAGCCGGTGATGGATCTGGACGACTATGTCGAGTTTCTTCACTCTCTGATTGACAAGCTGAATATCTACAAGCCGGTGATAATCGGACATTCGTTCGGGGGGCAGCTGACCATGGCGCATGCCATCAAATATCCGCGTGTGGCATCCAAGCTGGTGCTGATAAACGCCTCGGGACTTGATCCGAAGAATACCGCCAGAAAGGGATTTTTTCTGGTTGTTTCAAAAGTGTTTGGAACCCTGTTTTCTGTCCCTCCGCTCAGTTTTGTTAAACCGCTGGTTCGCAGTCTGTACTATAAACTGATTGTCAGAGAGCGTGATTATCTGCAGGCGGGAACGTTACAGGAGACATTGAAACGTGTTCTGTCAGAGCATCTCGATGACAGGGTCCGCACTATTGAAGAAGACACGCTTCTTATCTGGGGACAGAATGATACATCGACACCGCTGTGGATGGGTGAACAACTGCAGGCCAGTATCCCGTCCGCCCGGCTTGAGGTTGTCGAACAGGCCACGCACGGACTGCCGCTTAAGCAGCCCGAGCTTGTCGCAAAGATCATTTATACATTTGTACACGCACGCTGATGGCAATGCTGTATGCGCTGGTTATTTTCTTTTCTCTGCCGGCAGGAGTGTTTATCTTCAAACAGGTGCTGTGGTTTGTGTACCTCTGGCAGATCAAGGAGTACAGAGTTGACCGCGTTTATGCGCATTACCGTTATGAAGATACTCACAGCGGGCAGCTACTGCTGACCTTTCTCAAGTTCGGCTGTGCGGTGGTTACGTCTCTGTTTCTGCTTTATCCCGAAAACTCAGTCCTGCTTGCAGGGCCAGTGCTTACGTTTATTCTTTACATCATCCTGTTTCAGAACTCACTGCAGGAAGTCATCGGTCACCGGCTGGCGCGTCCTAAAATCAAGAGTGTCCGTAATGCAATCGTTGTTGCCGGTGCGCTTGTTAGTCTAGTGCTGCCGCTGGCCGTGTTTCTCTGGTGGCTTGCTGATTTCTCCGCCCAGCTCACTCCTGCTGCACAGTCTGCAATGGAGCGCTACCAGTCGGCCGACTTTTCTGACGTGCTGCCTGATGTGACCGGTGAAGGCGTTGTGACTGTGCCGTTTGCAGTCGTTACGGTGGCGTCCACCGCGCTTGTCGTGCTGGCTACCGATCTGCTTACCCACCTGATAATTATTATCTGGGTACTGTTAACAGCGCCCCTGGCCGAGTTCAGGCGCAGGTATCTGCGCATGCGGGCTGCTGCAAAACTGGCCGGCATCCGTCAGACTGGGAAGCTGAAGGTTATCGCAGTAACAGGCAGTTACGGCAAGACGACGACCAAGGAACTGCTGTATCAGCTGCTGTCGCAGAAGTACAAGACGGTTAAAACCCCCGAAAACAAAAACACAGCGGTCGGTGTAGCAATGACGGTACTGACTGACCTGCATGAGGACACAGAGGTGTTTATCGCCGAGATGGGAGCCTACCGTAAAGGAGAGATCAGAGATGCCACAGAAGTAGCGCCTCCTGATGTCAGCATTGTCACTGCAGTTGGAGAACAGCACCTGGCTCTGTTCGGTTCGGTCGAAAACATCTTTCATGCCAAGTACGAGATTGTGGCAGGACTTCGCGAGGGAGGGCTGGCTGTGCTGAACGGGGATAACGAATACTGCATGCGCATGGCTGAGCAGACTGATCACCGGACGGTACTGTACTTTACTGTTCAGGGTGATGCGGTCACTGCCGCAGAGGTCACCCCGCCACAGCATCGTGATCAGGACAGGCTTCCTGCTGATCATCATGTGTATGCTTATGATATACAAAAGACAGGTAAGGGTCTCGACTTTCAGCTCCGCTACAGAAAAGAGGAGTACACTGTCAATACTCCATTCAAGGCCAGGCACGATATCTCAAATCTGCTTGCTGTAATGATCTCAATGACAGAGATCGGACTGAGTATGGCTGAGGTTGTCCGCCTGATAAATACAACAAAAGACCTGAGTGTGCCGTATCTTAATACACACGAGGGAGTTGCAGGCAGTGTGATTATTGATGACGGATACAATGCCAATCTGCCTGCATTTCTTGATGCGCTTCAGTACACCAAAGACTATGCCGCAAAAGGCAAACGCTGGCTGATGACGGAAGGACTGATTGAACTGGGAACTGTGCGGGATACCAGGTACAAAGAGCTTGCCCGCAAGATTACAGAGACTGTTGATGGTATGATTACATCCGATAAGCATCTGGCCGCTGCGGTAACAAATGCACAGGAGGACTTTATTGTATGCTTTGCCGATACAGATCAGGGCTTTCTTAATCATTACATAGATCTGGTAAACGAAGGTGACGTTGTGCTTGTCGAGGGGCGTCTGTCACCAGAGGTGGAGAGGGGAATCATCAAACGGGCTCAATGAACATAACTGTCGGAGTAATAACAGAAAAATCTGTCTGGGAGGGTTTTCTCGGTGACTCCGGCCTGGCACATTCGTTTTTTCAGTCATGGAACTGGGGGCAGTTTGAACGCTCACTTGGCAAGACAATCCACTACCTTGGATTTTATCAGCTGGATTCACTGCTTGCTGTGGCGCTTGTTACTGAGGTTGATGCCCGCAGAGGCCGGTTTCTGCACGTACGCAACGGTCCCGTGCTTGACTGGCGACAAGCTTCCATGGCAAAGGCCATACTTGCAGAACTCGAACAGTTTGCGCGATCTGTCAGCTGTGATTACCTGCGCATCAGCCCGCTTGTGCCACCGGCAGGGCAGCAGGAGCGTCTCGTACGTATGAGCGGGTTTGTCGACAGTCAGATGCATGATGTTGATGCTGAGATAACCTGGATGCTTGACCTGAGACAGCCAGAGGAGAAAATACTGGCAGAAATGCGGAAAAACACCCGCTACTACATCCGCAAAGCAGAGCGTGATGGCGTCACCATAGAGGTGACGACCGATCCGGAACGGATTGACGACTTCTGGCCCATATATCAGGATACGATCAGGCGCCAGAAATGGAGCGCCTACAGCAAGGAGTACATCCGCAGTGAGTTTGAGCAGTTTGTTAAAGACGGCTCTGCAGCGCTGTTTCTTGCCCGATACGAAGACAGGTGGATCGCTGGTGCAATCTTTATCTACTACAACGGCCAGGTCTATTATCATCATTCGGGCAGCCTGACAGAATATCGAAAGATCACAGCCCCGTATCTTCTGCAGTGGGAGTCAATCCGCGAGGCAAAAAGACGCGGCATGGATACTTACAACTTCTTTGGCATAGCCAGAACGGATGACGAGACGCACCCCTGGCACGGTCTGACATTCTTTAAAAAAGGCTTTGGCGGATATGAGCAGGTGTGGATGCATGCGAAAGATAAGCCGCTCAGGCTGCGCTACTGGATTACACATCTCTACGAACGCTACGAGCGTAATCGCCGCGGCTACTGAAGATCATAATGATAGACTCCCGGCGGGAGGTAGATTTCTCTCCCTTTAAACACGCTGCTGTGCTGACGTCTGATCAGCAGCCTGATGTCGGTGCCAGGTACCAGCAGGCCCTCGTATTCGCGCTCGGAGAGCGTGGGCGGGTGGTCGGTTACCGCCGTCAGTGTCAGAAGCTCTGAACCGGTGCATCCGTCAGCTTTGCAGCTGAAACCGACATTTTCAGCCGAACCGGGCATAGCCCCGCGGTAGACGGTACCTCCGCTCAGTACAAAAACCTCAATTGCTGTCTCTGGCTCATGCGAAAGCTGCTGTGGTTTTAATACTTTAAAGTGAATGTCATTTACATCCCGTGTATCAAGTCTGTAGACGTAGTCGCCTGCTCCCGCAAGCAGTCCGAGCAGACTGTTGCCTCCTGACGCGTTGCCGTAGACTGCCCGTACCCAGCCAAGCGGAAACTCGCTCGAGCGTAGCAGGTCAAAATGAAAGCGGTACATGTCAAAGGCAGTATAGTACCCGCTTGTCGTCAGTCTGCCGACAGGCGTAAACCGGTACATCCCTGTCAGAACCAGCGTCCAGCTCAGCAGAAATATAAGCAGCGCAAGTGCAGTGCGTCTGCTGCGCAGGCGCAGTGAACTGATCCTGACCAGCACTTCAGCCATGCCGGGAACACAGAAGGCGGCAGCAACAATCATAAATCTGCTGCCGAATGACGCCCCGCCTGCCCAGGACGGCCAGAATCCGAAAATCAGAGCTGTACCGAAAACAGTGGCAAGGCCGAGCACCGCAATGATCCTCTTGCGGCGCAGCAGCAGCACAAGTCCGGCCAGCGCAAACAGCATCACAGGTGAAAACACGAGCCACCCGTGATGCGGGCTGGCCAGCACGTCAAAAAAATGAAAGGCTCCCAGGCTGAATGTTTCTCCACGTATTGTGCTGTAACCCGACGCAACGGGTGAACCATACGACTCGAGGTTGTATAGCATCCAGACGATGAGAGCGGGAACGGTACTTGCGATCATGGCGCAGGCATCCCTGAACCTTCGTTTTGATAACAGATACAGCCCCTGTATCACTGCCGGGATAACGCTGGTTGGCCGGACAATAAAGGCAATACTGCCTGCCAGCCCCATCAGTGCAGCAAAGCGCATGCGCGGCCGTGCGAGGTATCGTGCGAGTGCATAGAGACCAAGTGAGACTGCAAACAGTTCGTAGGTGTGCGTATATGTTGGCAGCAGCATTACATACCAGATTGCAAATGAGCTGCTGTATACGATAGCTGTTGCCGCCGCACTGATCTTCTCTGTGTAGCCCAGTTCACGCATTGCCTTGTAGAGGAGTACAAGGGTTGCAAAACCCGTGACAGCTGCAGTAAGCAGGATCATGATTCCGTCGGTTAGCGGATGACCGTTAAATGCCATGAAGTAGTCAGTGTAGACATCGCTGTCGCCTGCCAGAATCTGGCCGATCGCAATTCCCGGAAGCAGAAACAGGGATGTTCCCGGGGAGCAGACAGTCGCGTAGCGTCCGTTAAATTCGGTGATCACATGCCCTTTGTAATCAAAGTATTCGGGCTCGACCGGAGACGTAAAACTGCCATGGTCGGTCAGTGAACGGGCGATGTGATAGTAGCAGTAGCCGTCAGCATACACAAACGGTACTCCGTTGCTGAATAAAAGCCCCGCAAATACTGCCGCTGTAACTGCAAGCCATGCTGCAGGGCGGGATGCCAGTTTCAGGATACGTTCTCTCATGAATAGCTGCTGTAGCGGATATGTATCTGAGATGATAGAATACAAACGTTAATCACGCAACCAATGAATCACGTTCGAACCCGTTTTGCACCCAGTCCTACAGGTTTTCTTCATATCGGAGGAGTACGTACAGCAATGTACGCATTCGCTCTTGCAAAGAGACACGGAGGCCAGTTTCTTCTCCGGGTCGAGGACACAGACCAGACAAGGTTTGTTGAAGGCGCGGAAGATGTGATCTTCAGTGTCCTTGACCAGTTTGGCCTGACACCGGACGAAAGTGATCGCCATGGTGGAGATAAAGGACCATATCGCCAGTCAGACAGGCTGGATATCTATAAAAAATACGCCGAGCAGCTTGTTGAGCAGGGAGACGCGTTCTACAGCTTTGAGTCAAAGGAGGAGCTTGCAGAGCACCGCCGTGTGGCAGAAGCAAACAAAGAACGTTTTGCCTACCGGTCTCCCTACCGCGATCTTCCGCTGGAAGAGGCAAAAAAGAGGATTGCAGCCGGAGACGAGTATGTGATCAGACAGAAAATGCCTGCAGGTCAGGGGATCATCTTTGAAGATGCGCTGCAGGGGACAATGAAGTTTACGACGGATGATGTCGATGACGGTATTCTGCTTAAATCGGACGGTTTCCCGACCTATCACCTGGCAGTGGTCGTTGATGATCATCTGATGGAAGTGTCGCATGTGTTCAGAGGTGTGGAATGGATTCCAAGTATCCCCAAGCATGTGCTGCTCTATAAAGCATTTGGCTGGGAGATGCCGGTTTTTGCTCACCTTTCACTGATACTTGACCCAGGAGGAGGAAAACTGTCAAAACGCAAAGGTGCCGTTGCTGCAGATGAGTTTCTCAAAGAAGGTTACCTGCCACAGGCACTGCTTAACTTTCTGATGCTGCTTGGATGGTCCTCGCCGCAGGAGCGTGAGCATGGTGAATCCGAGCGTGAGTTCTTTTCGATGCAGGATTTTGTGGAGCAGTTTGATATCTCCGACCTTAACAAGAGCAGTCCGGTGTTTAACCGCGAAAAGCTGCTCTGGTTTAATCAGCAGTATCTTCAGCAGCTGTCGCCCGACCTGTTTGTGCGCGCATTTACAGACTGGGTTGACCACTACGGCGATGACGAGACATTTAAACAGCAGCTGGTTGCGGCAGGACCTGAAAAGGTGCAGAACATGCTTGTGCTTGAACAGACAAGGGTAAAAACACTTGCCGAAATACCAGCCACGCTGCAGTTTTATTTTAACGAGCCCGGCACGGTCAGTTTTGCCGAGGTAAAACAGCTTAAAAATCTGACAGACGAGCAGGTTGCCGGTGTCTATCGCGATTTTCTTGCGGAGCTTTCCCGCCAGGAGTCGGTAAGCTCGTGGGGACATGAAGCATGGGAGCAGTCGGTACGAACGATTGCTGAAAGGCACGATGTAAAAGCCGGTTCGGCATTTATGGCACTCAGGATCGCAGTCACCGGTTCACCGTTTTCGCCACCTCTTTTTGAGGTGATGGAGATTCTGCAAAAGGATACAATACAGGAACGAATTCAACGCTATCTTTAATGAGGAGAGTCCTGATCACTGCCTTCCTGATCCTGATCGGGATGGTCGGCACAGCCCAAAATGTTTCTGCACAGCAATCCTTTCGCGGTGGCGTGCGCTTTGACGTGCGGATACAGGAAGCCGGGACAGCAGCAGTCACTCAGGAGATCGATCTGATCAACACCTCAGGACAATACCTGATCTCATCCTACACGCAGACATTTCCTTTCAGCATTGATTCACTTGCCGTGACTATGGACGGCACAAGGCTCTCAGCCGTTCAGGAGGGAAACAGGGTGACAGTCACACTGGGGCAGAAGTCTGTCCGGCTTAATCAGCGCGGCACAATCCGGCTTGAGTACCGTGTTTCTGATCTGGTGGTTGCAAGCGGTCCCATGCACGAGATCACCTGGCCGCAATTTGAATTTGGTTTTCCTACTGATGATTTCAGAGTCAGCCTTTATTACCCGGAGTCATGGGGTGAGGTCACGTGGTCTGCGGCAGAGTATGAGAATGCAACCGGCAGGTTCGGGTACAAAGGGGTTATGGTAAGGTCGCCGCAACCGTTGTATCTGGTCACCGGGTCTTACAGTGCTCTGACTTTTGATGCCGCTTACGCTCTGACGCACGGTGCAGATTCCGAACAGCTGCTGAGAATAGCGCTGCCGGACACGCGCCTGGGATCGTTTGATCTTGGTACGGTTACATTTGCTGAACGGGGTATTGTCGAAGAGAGCGGACAGAGGTTTCTGGTCGTCAGAGTTCCGGAACGCACAAGAAAAGAAGGAACGATTGCAGGCAGCTGGAAACCTTCATCAGAACCTGCACTCCCCGAAGAGACAGATCTCGGGACCACCCAGGCTGATATTGCTTTTCTTGAACTGCCCGAAGGTTACACGGAGGACAGAATTTATGATGATCTGCAGCGTCGTCTCACTCCCGCCACAAAGTACCTTCTGATAAACCGCTTCAGCATTACCGATACTGTCAAAAGCAGAGCCCACACACCACTTGATTACGCGCAGGTATATACGGCTGCCTACCGTTCACGCGGGATACCGGCATACACAGTCTACGGCCTTACGCGGTTTCCACAATCCGGGGATTTTGTCTGGCACGTCTGGGTGATGGTCAGGCGTGACGGAGAGTGGATCAGTCAGGATCCGTATATGCAGGACCTGCTGGGGTATGACTATCGAAATTCGGTGAGTCCGTTTCATATACCCTGGACTATCCTTGGCAGCGAGACCGACCCCGCGACGCTTGGTGTGACATCAATTGACCCGGCTTCTGTTGCAAAATTCTCGGATGATCTGCAGCCTTTTGAACACACATTCGCAGCGGAGGTTCAGCTGCAGCTTAAGGGAGAGGCATACTCAGGCAGGCCGCTTCCACTTACCGTGCTTGTCGTAAATACGGGCACCGATGCTGTGCGGATCAGTTCGATCGAGATAGAAGGCGCAGAGCTGCCAAGGGATCTGTACGAGCAGCAGCTTCTGCTGCCGGGCACCGTCATCGAAGTTCCTGTCCTGAATCTGGCAGTTGACGATCCCTTCTTTTCTGGCGTAAAGACGCTGGCCGGCACGGCGATTATTTACACTGATGAAGAGACCCTCGACGTCCCGCTTGAACTGACCGTGGCAATGGTTGTCGATTACCGCACATTGGGCTTGAACCTGACGGTTGTACTGCTTATGATAGTTGCGCTGACCACCGGTCTGCGCAAAGGAATAATCAAAGTACCGCGCCGCCGCCGCAAGACGTGAGTGCTTGTTTTACAGTGCTTATGCAATGCCATATACTACTAACAGTATTAACTGCCCGTAATGTCCGAACCGAAACGCTATGTAATCAGTTTAAGTCAGATCCAGGGTCAGCCTGGTGAACTCGTCGGCGATCGCATTCTGCTGCTTAATGAGGTAGATAAACTCGGTGTGCCGATACCCACGACGTTTGTAATCACATCGCAGGCGTTTGATGACTTTATAGTGGCCGCAGACCTCGTCAGTTACATCTCCGAACGTATCAATAACGTAGATTACACAAAACAGCGGCAGATCAAGCAGAACGCAAGAGAGATCCGGGAGGCGATAATGCGCTCGCCGATGCCCGATATCATAGCCCAGCCTATCGAAAAGGCATACTCAGGTATGGGGGGAATGTTTGAGTCGTTTGTGAGTATCAAAACCTCGCCACCGCGTCCCGAACTCAACGAAGTGAATTACGGAGATCGTTTTGTGCTCGATAATATCAAAGGCACACATGATGTGTTTGCTGCCGTCAAGCAGGCGTGGGCAGAACTGTTTACCGAGGAGGCACTGATTTTTCGCGCATCAGTTGCGTATGAAGGGTCAATCACCATGGCCGTTGCAATCCAGAAGCTTGTACAGGCAGAGGTCTCAGGCCTGGTGCATACCAAAAGTCCTGCCAGTGAGGGCGAAATGGAAATTCAGGCTGTCCTGGGACTGTTTGAGGGCGTAGATCGTCTGCAGCTTGTACCCGAAAGCTATTTTTACAACCCCAAAGAGGAAGAGATTACCGATAAGAAACTTGCCCCGCAGCGTCAGATGCTGGTCCGAAAAGGCAGAGCGGATACCGCAAATGCACTTGCAGAAGTCCCGATCTCAAAGAACTGGCAGGAGCAGCAGAAGCTTGATGACCGTTTTATTGTCAATCTTGGCAGGATCGGCTCATCCTTGAAAAGTCTCTACGGGGCAGATCTGATCATCGAGTTTGCCTACGAGGCGGGGCGTGTTTACATTATGTCGATCATCACCGAGGAGGAGTCACTTGCGCAGCGGGCTACGCTGGAGATTGTAAAAGAAGAGGCGCGACCCATTCAGGAGTTATATCCGGAACGTCCGGATCTTAAAAAAGGACCGAATGATGCAAACCTGGCACGCATTGAGGGGCACCAGGTCGAAGAGGAGGAACAGCGCGATCTCAGTAACCTGGCGCTCGTTGTTGATGAGGAGGAGCGTGAGGAAAAACTCAATCTGATAGCCAACGTCGGACCCGACGACTCGCCTGAACAGCAGAAGGCTGAGCTGGCAAGGCCTGCGGTCGGACCTTCCGAGGCAGAGCAGAAGGTCGAGCTGACCAGGACCAAGGCAGCACCAGAGGATAAACCGGTTGATGTCCAGATCTCGCGCCCGCACAGTCCGGTTCAGCAGCCAGTGTCCCAGCCGGGGGTTGAGGTGCACGGACAGGAGGTTGTTGTTGATATCAAACCCTTAACAGTCCTGGAAAAAATTCTCGGTGGTGTCGGATTCGGCAGTACAGTTCAGTTCGGGCTTGTCCACTTTGTTATGGAGGATACTGACTGGCTCGGTCTGACCGGTGATGAGATCCTGGTTATTAAAAAGCTCGACGAAAAACGGCTGAAGGAGATCAACAGTGTGCGTGCGGTTGTCCTTGAGGAGCCGCTGCGCGAGGAGCAGCTGCAGCTCATTAAGGTGCCTGTCATCCATGCTGTAAAAAAATGCCCGTGACGTATTGCGCGAAAATGAAGTAGTAACTATCGACGCACAGCACGGTGAGGTGCTGCTTGGTGCAGGTAAAAAGCCTGATGATGAGGTTAAGGGGGTCGAGCAGACTGAGGAGCAGCCGTCGCTGGTCGATCCGTTCCCGGTAATCTCAGAGGCTGATATCATCACAAAAGAAAAAAGACGAGCGTGATCCGGTCCAGACAGGCAGCAGTTTCTGGCAGATACTTGATCCGGCAAAACCGTCAGTTGATGCATCGCAGTCAGAGGGAGTGGTTGTTGATATGAACGACTTTTACCTCCACGCATCAGTCAATCCCGAGTATCTGCTGGGTGAACCCGAACACAAGCGTTCATTTATCAAAGAGGTCGTTGCTCATCTCAAACCGCTGCTTGAACTGCTTGAGAACAAAACCGTTCTTCTCAAGGCGCACGATCTTGATTATGAACATCTCAGCAAGCTGCAGGGTAATCAGAGCATTGACTTTAACACAAGGCACTTGAGCGGAGCAGGCAAGTTTGTTGCCAATCCCAAACTGCTTGAACTTGAACTTGAGATTCTGGCGATTCTGCGCAACCGCGAATCACTCAGGAACATCTGGCTTGCTGTCCCGAATGTAAACAGTGCAGATGAACTCACCGAGGTAAAAAAGATCATCTCCTCATATGGCTTCAGGCGGTCATCAACATTCAAGCTGTATGCCCTGATAACAAGACCGCTCGGAATGCTTTCGCTTAAGACCATTGTTGACCACGAGATTGATGCCGTCGGTCTGGATATCGATAGAATACTGGATAACCTCTTTGGCGATGCGGATTATACGATGACAACGGATATTGCCACCTTTCTGGGCTGGGCTGTACGCACAATCAACTCCAATAAGTCCCGACCTGTTCTTATGAACCGCAAGCACGATATTGATAAGGAAACTCTGCAGCTGATGGTCGAAAAAGGTCTGACCGAATTTATCGTCCCCCAGAAGGATCTCTACCAGTCACGACTGCTTGTCTCCAGTATTGAGATCACCAAGGTAACAAAAAGAAGAAACGCGGCAGAAAGAAGAAAGAGATCGACTACGGATTCTGATATAAATAGGTATGCGTTTTCTGTATAATCACTGCATAGGCCAACAAGGAATGGATTTTTTGCGACAACAGATCATATATCTGCTCGTTCTGATTGTGCTTTTTCAAGGTGTAGTTCTGCTTCCTGCTGCCGGTGTTCAGCCCGCAGAAGCCCAGTCGGTTGAGCGCGCGCGACAGATGCTTGATACAGATCAGGAGTATGATCTTTCTGCCGTTTTTGTGAAGTACCGTGACGACGAACGTCCGCGCCTGATGCGTGTTGATCCAAATGATCGTGCACGTTTCTCGACAGCTGAAGCAGAGATATATTCTGCAGCTCAGATAGAAGAGAAAAAGGGTCAGCTGGAGCGCACTATTGCCCGTCTGCTTGAGGATCCCCAAGTCGAACATGTCCAGCCCCAGTTTATCTACGAGATCGAGGCATGGACAAACGGTCCGACCCAGGATACACCAAATGATTTTGACACAACATCTCCGTTCAATCACTGGTATTACGACAAATCTAAACTGCGCGAGCTCTGGGATGACCAGAACTGTGCCACGGGTGGAGGAACCTGCGGAGGCAGCAGTAATGTGACTGTTGCGGTGATCGATACAGGTCTCGCATTTGAAAATTACAACAGCCCCTGGGGTGATAACTTCCGCGTAAATCAGGTCCTCGCAAGTTCGACTGCGACAGCAGCATCAACCGGAAATAACCTTGTTGCGTCATCGGCGATATTTGTCCCTTCGATGGTCGGCAGGCTGATTTATAACGGTGCGGATGACACGTATGCTGAGATCACTGCTGTAGGAGGCAATCCGTCCTCATCAGCAACAGTCGAGCTGTACCCCTCCGGCAGTCCGATAGGCGAGACTTTTGATAATGATGCGATCGACGTTCTGGGAACAGGCAGTGACATGTTTACATACGGTGCTCCTGTAGATGATGCTGAAGCACTGCCAATGATCAATATGTATAAAAACGAGCTTGAGATTCCGAACAATGGGCTCGATGACGATGATAACGGCTACATCGATGATGTTTTTGGCGTAAACACAGCTGATTATATTTACTGTAACTTTATTGCAAGCTGCAGTGCTGCAGAAGAGCGCAGCATCGGTCATCCTAACGATGACGGCGGCCACGGCACATTTGTCAGCGGGCTGATTGCTTCAATTGTAGATAATAACTTCGGCAGTGTTTCTCCTGCACAGAACGTATCGCTGATGCCTATCAAGGCTTCGTTTTTTCATTCGCGTTCTCTCGGTTCACTTGAGATATGGTATGCCGTTGATTATGCTGTCACGCATGGTGCAGACGTGATCAATATGAGTTTCTCGGGTCCTGCAGAAGACCCCGGACTGACAGAAAAAATCGCCTGGGCAAATGACAATGGGGTCACCGTTGTCGCTGCGACAGGCAACTCCGCGGCAGCTGTTGAATGGCCCTCCAAAGCCGCCGGCGCTATCGCTGTCGGTGCTGCAAAACCAAATGATGAACGTGCGTTTTATTCCAACTACGGCCCGGAGCTGGATGTTGTCGCGTATGTGGGTAATGGTGCAGGTGTCGGCGATACAGCCTACCAGCGATCCTATACCTGCTTCTTCGCGAGTCCCAACTGCTATACCAGCAACCAGTACAATTCATTCTCAAACGGTTACGGCATCGGTACTTCATATGCGTCTCCGCAGGTTGCTGCTCTTGCCGCGCTGCTGCGTTCGGCCAAGCCAGCGATTACACCGGACGGGATCAGGGCAAGCATCAGACAGTATGCTATGGATATCGGCACTCCGGGATTTGACAACGAGACCGGGTACGGTGCTATCGATTTTCAGGCAACATACAACGGTGTTCTGAATAATGTTGCTCCATCATTTCAGATATCAGAGCCGAACGGTCTGGCGGACAATGCTGATATGTCGTTTACCCTGAGCTGGACAGATTCAGATCCTGATGATGATGCCCGTATCACACTGTACAGGGATACAAACGACAGCGGATTTGACGGGGTACCGATAGAGGAATGTTCCAACATGTCAGAAAATTCGGCAACGGACAGCTGTAATTTTGACACCCGCGGTCTGCCGGCGGGCAGCTATTACATATACGGATGCATCAGTGACCAGATCAATGCCCAGTCTGCGACTACGGCAGCGGGCCTGTAACTGTGTCACATACAGTCATCCGTGACTACGGAAAACTCGGTGTCTCGACAACACCGGTCAGAGTCAATTTTAATCAGACGTTTACCGGACCTCCGATTGTACATGCGACAGTTACAGCCGAATATGGCGGTGACATGGTCTATGTAAATGTCACAAACATCACCAATACCGGATTTACAGTGGCCCTGCAGGAGAACACACTGAGCGGATATAACGGTCTGCATTTTCTCGAAGAGGTGAGCTGGTACGCAGTGTCAGCGATCAGCGCCAGTGAAAAGGTGGGCGCGACAATTCTTAATACTGAATGGAAGCAGATAACATTTGATTCGGCGTTCGGTTCGGTACCAAAGGTGTTCGCCTTTGTACAGTCAGAAAACGGCGCTGACCTGGTGTATGCTGATATCCGCAACCGTACCGTCAGCGGTTTTGAGATGCGACTCGAGGAGCCACTGCCGTATGACGGCACTCACACAAACGAGACAGTCGGATGGATTGCGTTTGTAACTCACCCTCTGGGTACCGTGCAGTCCGGCACGGCGACCGGAGACAGCAACTGGACTCCGGTCAGTTTTCCTGTCGCATTTGCGGATCCGCCCGTGCTTATCTCGGATATTGTTACTGAGAACGGTTCTGACCAGGCGATAGTTGATATCCGTAACCTCACGGGAACCGGTTTTGAGTTCAGAATCGAAGAGGATCCGTTTACCCATAATGTCGCGCATTTTGATGAGACAGTCAGCTGGATGGCGGTCACCCGGACAGCTCCTTCAAGTGTGTTCGAGAAGATTTCGTTAAACCATGAGTGGACGTATGTTCCATTTATGGATGTCTTTGAGAACACTCCGTATGTATTTGCAGATGTATCAACCGAGAGCGGCAGCGATACAATCGAGGTTGATATCCGGGGCGTCTCTCCCGTCGGGTTCAGCGCCCGCATCGAAGAGGATACAAGAGGCGGCTGGGATGGAACGCACAATCTGATCGAGACTATCTCGATCACTGCTGTTGACCCGGTAGTAAGTCCCTACGACACAGGAACGGTTAACCTGGCAAATAATGACACATGGGTTCCGGTTAATTTTGGTGGTGTGTACGCCCAGCCGCCCAACGTATTTGCGATGATACAGACAGAGTTCGGTGGAGACACAGCAGAGATTGATATCCGTAATGTCACAACAACAGGCTTTGAGATCCGGCTTGAAGAGGATGTGCTCTTAGGCTGGGATGGTTTTCATGCATCAGAGCAGGTGGCATGGATGGCGCTGGACAGTACAACTCCGTTGACAGGGCAGACCGGAAGACTCGTGATAGACCAGACGGTAGCAAAAAACCAGGTCTGGCATAATGTCACATTCCCGTCACCGTTTTCTGCAGTACCGAATGTTCTTGTTGAGATCAATTCCGAGAATGGTGGTCATACTGTGCAGGCGGACATCCGCAATCTGACTGTAGGCGGATTCCAGGTCAGGCTCGAAGAGGAGCCGAATATCTATGACGGGACCCACATCCCCGAAACTGTTGTCTGGTTTGCAAACGGTAACACTTATTCTATTACTCTTTCTCCCTGATGAAGTATCTCTACGCGCTGCTTTCGTTTCTGATGATCGTACCTTTTGTACCAGTGACAGAGGTCAGGGCGCAGAGTGAGGAGGCTTCCGGTTCAGAGTTTTCAATCTCGTCTGCTCCGGCCGGCGCCGAGAAAAGTCTGGACAGTTTTGTCGTTACATTCAAGGATGAGCGCGGTTCAAAAGCCGTACACTTAAGTGGTGATGTTCCGGATACCCTGCGTACCAGTGAGACGCCGGGGTTTTTTGCAGCAGCGATGGAGTCGGGACTGGAGCGCAAGATGGACGAATACCGCAGGCGTGACGATGTTGCTTCTGTTCAGCCGAACTACATTTACAGAACAGCAGCCTGGAAGGTCGACTTTGCAAATGAAGTTGCCAACCCCTGGGATTATGGAATGGGTCCCGACGGGAACAGCCCGCTGTCAGGACAGCACTGGTACTACGAGCTCGGCGGAATCCGGGGTATGTGGTACGAGCAGGGGTGTGGAATGGGTGACCCCGACTGCGGTGGTGACCCGGATGTGACGGTTGCCGTGATCGACACGGGACTGGCATTTGAAACTTACACAGCTCTTCTGCGAGGAGACTCTTATGCTCCCTTCCCCGGAATGTTTGACGGTGCCAAGAGGATAAGCCTGTATGAGAATATCGGTGAGGAGCCGACCGATCCTTCACCAAACAAAAATGTCAACAAGGTTGATGATGACAGCAACGGCTATCGCGATGACTACAATGGTCTGGATGCATGGGTATATGACTTCTGTTATCCGGTTGAGGTTGATGACCCGCCATGCACAAACCAGGAGTGGGGAGACGAGGGCCACCCGAATGATGATGTCGGGCACGGCACATTTGTAACTGGCCTCATAACAACACTGATTGATGATAATAACAACAGTCCTGTCGACTACGACAACAGTATCTCACCTGCTCACAATGTGACGATACTTCCAATCAAGGCCAATTTTCCGCAGAGCAATTCGTTCTCGACATCCAGTCTGATCGCGGCAATAGATTACGCAATCTATGCGGATGCTGATGTGATCAACATGAGCCTGTCAGGCGGTATTGATGACAGCGCTCTGCATGCAAAGATTCAGGAGGCCGACAGCGCAGGTATTCTGGTGGTGGCAGCTTCGGGTAACAATAATTCTGCAGTAGGTTATCCTGCCCGCTACTCTGAAGTATTTGCGGTCGGTGCCGTCAACAGTAACAAATCACGTTCCTGCTACTCAAACTATGGAGCCGAGCTGGATGTTGTCGCCTATGTCGAGGATGGCGATGATACGTTCAGCTGCTACAGCGCCTCACGGACATTTGGAAAAGGAACGGCTGTCTGGCAGGGCAGTTTCCCCTGCTTCTTCAGCGATACGTGCGACGGCCTTGGCGGGGACTTTCTTAACTTTTCGATGGGACACGGTGTCGGGACATCCTTTGCAGCTCCCCAGGTGGCGGCGCTTGCTGCCGTGATACTCTCGTTTGAACCTGGCTTTTCAAATGCTCAACTGAGATCATACATCGAGGACAACGCAGACAACAGTGTCGGAATTGCCGGTGATGATGTGCTGACAGGACAGGGTGCCATTAATTTCAATGATGTGATGGAGGATATTAACGGCCTGCAGGGTGACGGCGTTCCATCCATTACAGTCACTGATCCGGTTGGTGATAATGACAGCGCTGATACAACCTACACTGTAACCTGGGACGGAACCGATCCTGATACAGCAGAAGGCAGTATGCGCCTTAATTTCTTCCTCGACTCCGACACAAGCATGGTGTCATATATCGCCCCCCTGCCGGGATGTCAGGATGCCGATATTTCAACCGTATTAGGTTCGGGGCAGACATGTACTGCCAATCTTTCCGGTTTTCCGAATGGTACGTATTATCTGCTCGGCTGCATCCGTGACGCATTCAGTACAAGCTGTGACCACAGCGGTTCGCTGACCGTCGGTAATTCTGATGTATCTGACAGCGGAATCACCATGGCTACAGTTGACGGCTGGAAGACGGTGAATTTTTCAACTTCATTTTCAACACCACCCGTTGTGATTGCAAACGTCTCAGACGAATACGGATCTGATATGGTCTATGTCGAAGTCCGCAATGTCACGACCGGCAGTTTTGAGGTGCTGCTCCGGGAGAACACACGGACGGGATACAATAATCTGCACACACCGGAGGAGGTAAGCTGGTTTGCTGTTCAAAACTCCACAGACGAGATCCAGGTCGGCACCGTCGATATCGAACGCAACCTTTCGGGCTTCAATCCTGACGGCTGGATCTGGGTTGATTTTCCGGTTGCATTTGCGACAACACCTGATGTGTACGTTACTGCCCAGGAGCAGGCTGGCGGGGATCTTGAATACGCTGACATCCGTAACGTCTCCACAACACGGTTTCAGATCCGTATGGAGGAGGCACCCGGCTATGACGGCAATCACTGGCCTGAGACATACGGATGGGTAGCCATGGAAAGTTATTCAGGCGCTGATCGCTCGGGGACCCTTTCTGCCGTAAATCACAACTGGCAGACAGTTACGTTCTCTCCGGCACTTACATATCTTCCAGCGGTCATTGCCGAAATCCAGTCAGAGAACGGCGGTGACAGCGCGCAGGTTGATATCCGTAACCTGTCCAGTACAGGATTCCAGATCAGGGTCGAAGAGGATCCGCTTTATTATGATCCCTTTCACGCGAACGAGCAGATCAAATGGTTTGCAATTGAACAGACACCTGATCTTTCATACCTGCTGGGGACAACTTCTGTAACGCACAATAAAAACACTGTTGTGTTCGATAAGCCGTTCCCGGTCACACCAGCCATCATTGCAGACATTCAAACCGAAAACGGCGGTGACACATCCGAGGTCGATATCCATCAGGTCTGGCGTGGAGCGTTTACGCTCAGGATTGAAGAAGACCCGAAACTGTGGGATGGCGGACATACAGCAGAGACCGTCGGATATCTGGCCTATCCGCTGATGGATACCGCTGATAATCAGGAGATATACAGCGGGACCGAATTCGGATTTACGTCTGCCAATCAGAACTGGGTTCCAGTCACCTTTGAAAGCTCGTTCTCTTCGGTCCCGAAAATTTTTGCCACAATCCAGACTGAATTTGGCAGTGATACCGCAGAGGTCGACATACGTAATATTACACAGACAGGTTTTGAAGTGAGGGTCGAGGAGGATGTGTTTGCAGGCTGGGATGGCAATCATGCCTTTGAGCGTATTGCATGGGCAGCGTTCGAAACACCGTTCAACGGTGATGCAGGGCTTGTGAGTCTTGAGCTCACCGGTATCGGTAATAACAGATGGGTTACCCTTGACGGGTCGACGACCCTGATGCGTATGGACCCTTTGGCAGTGCGCCGGTTATCTTTTACGAGGTAAACTCCGAAAACGGCGGTCAGACCATCCAGGGTGACATCAGAAACGTCGGGCAGACATCGGTTGACGTATCGGTAGAAGAGGAGCGCAACTATGATCAGGTTCACTTCAGTGAGGATCTGGTCTGGTGGGCACTGATGGTTATTTAGACAGTTAGATGAGGGGATATGACACAAAAGCAGACAATCACAGCAGCTGTCTGTGCCATCTGCACAGTCATATCCCTGGTGGTCTTCGCAGGACAGCGGCACACTGAGCCGGATGTGTCAGACAGGACGACTGAAACAGTCACCACAGATGATCCCGTTGCAGCTGACAGCAGTAAGATCGCCGGAACTTCGGCTACTGTAACTGTAACGGCAAGTGTAACTCCCGAGGTCTCACAGGCTGCAGAGGTAACCCGGAGACCCGTAGTCCCGCAGGGAGCAGAACGGACGCCGCAGAGAATCACGCCACCTGTCCAGACTACTGACACAGGCAGCGGATCTGACACCAGCTATTCTCTCGGATCGCTCAGCGGCAGGAGGATTCATCAGTTCAGCTTTTCACAGCCGTTTACCGCTCTTGGTTTTTCATGGTCGGATGGTTCGTTTGAGTATTCCCTTGACGGTGTAGTTTTTAAGAGTCCATCTTTCAGCGATGAGCACAGGCCTGACGGGGGAACCTACAAAAAGGCGAGTGATCTGATCTTTACTGACCGGTCACTGTCACAGCTGTTTATACGAGCTGATCAGGTACAGGGACTTGAGGTTCATACGATCCAGCCTGAAGCAGCTTCAGTACAGACAGCTGCCGCGACACAGAATTACACAGGAGCTCTGTTTACAACGCAAAATATCATTTCGAGAGAAAACTGGGGTGCCGATGAAAACCTTGCACCCTGGAATCCACGCTACGGTCCCGTAAGCAGACTGATTGTACATCACACTGCCGGATCTAATACTGCTACCGACTGGGCGGCAGTTGTACGGTCGATTTTCACGTATCACGCTGTATCACTGGACTGGGGTGATATCGGCTATAACTACCTGATTGATCCCAATGGAGTCGTTTACGAAGGACGAAAAGGAGGAGACGGTGTGACAGCAGCGCACGCGTATCTGCATAATTACGGCAGCATCGGGATCTCTATGATAGGTACGTATTCCGACGGACTGCCGACCGATGCCGCGCGGGCATCCCTGCGCAGGCTGCTTGCCGAAAAGGCCGAGGTACATAATCTCCCGCTTGCATGGGCCTCCACGGTTTACGGACATCGCGATTTTAACAGTACCAGCTGTCCCGGAACGACACTGTACAACCAGATGCCTGTACTAACCGCAGCAGCAGATGGTGAACGTCTTGCAAATATGACGGATGTAGCAGCTGCCACTGAGGCAACAGAGGACGCCTTTGCAGACTGGTTTGCACAGACAGGACAGACGTACGGGGATCTGATCGTCACGTTCAATTACCCTGTAAGCAGTCCGCCATCGACGATAGCTGCACTCATTCCACCATACAGCGGAATAGAGGTCAGGGGGGTCGGCGGCAACAAAGCATACCTCAGGCTTAACCGATATTATGACGAACTGGGTGAACCGATGCTGTTCCGCACCAGGTTTCTGCATACGTATTTCTCACTGAGACCTGATGTGACGTCGGTTGAGATATCGGGTGAGTATACAATCCTGCCGATTACTGTTGACCAGACTGGACAGGGGAACTGATCTTATTAGGAACGTTGTAGTCCCAGAAGCGGGCATTCTGATTAAACGCCTGATCCTCAAAATTGCGGAAGTAAACTATCTCGTACTCCGGTGATACTTTTATCTGAACTATGGTTTCAACCAGCTGGTTGAATTCATTAACCTTTTCGCTGCGTGCGGTCAGGATGCGTACCTGCGAGACACCACGCTGCTCGTACTCTGATGTTATTGTCTGCTGCTGCTGCAGCAGGTCAACAATATCCAGAAGCTCTGTCTGACCTGAGGGTGTGACGGTCCTTGTCTCCCATACTGGCGACCCCGAGGGTGATGAATTGAAGTACTGGCGGTTGCCGATGGTAATGGTGGCGCTTGCGCCGTTAAAGGTATACAGCTCCGGGCAGTTGGGGGGAAAGTAACGTGCCGTGTATTTTTTGTCAGGTGCGATGCCTTCGTTATAGTACCCGTAGCAGGTTGTGGACCGCAGGTCACTGTAGTCGCCCGACGCTTTGTAATAGGTTACGGCCTGTAATTCCTGTTTAAGTGTATTCAGAAAATCGCGTGCTTCGCAGTCCTGAAAACATTTCAGTAGACGTGCACGCTCCTCGTCGGGAGACTCGGTTACGATCGGTGTTGCTGTCGCGGTTGCTGTGGCTGTCGGAGTCGGAACAACAGGTGCAGGAGTGCTGCGCTGTGAAAGAGCGCCGATAACACCGCACAGCAGAAGAACGTTACCGATGGCACTGAAGATCAGCAGTGATTTCAGATACGACGGATCGTTGAAAATGCTTTTAAGCGTAATTCCCCCTCCTGTAGAAGGTCCCAGGATCTGTTGCTGAATTACGGGATCGGTAACCGGAGCACTAGCAGCCATAGTGTTTGTTATTTGATCCTAGTCTATCAGAATGATGGAAAGGGTTACAATGTCACCCTGTAAAAATTACAGCGATCTTTCCAGACTATTTCACGGTACGGTCACTGCCGTGAGAAGTATGATAGCAAGTTTGTGACTTGTCCTGAGTACGGCGTTCCTGTAAGCGCTGTTCTTTACTATACTGGTTATGTGAAAACGAAAAAAACTGTCCAGGAACGAGACACCGGTTTAGATATGGCACGCGGCATTGCTGTGCTGCTTATGCTGTTTGCCCACAGTGTAGTATTCTTCAACTTCAATCAGAATCCGCTGTTGCGGATCATCGGTCAGTTCGGGGATATCGTTGTATTTTCAACATTTCTGTTTATCTCGGGTGCGGTTTCTTATGTCGCCTATCTTTCAGTATCAGAAACAACCTGGAAGCAGAAGCGGGGCAGACTGCTCGCCAGGGCAGGACGTCTGCTGCTTGTATACTACCTTATCGGGATAATCGGCAGCTACAAGTACTGGCAGGGTCTGCCGGTCACCTCATTACCCCGGATACTCTTTGAGATACTCACGTTTACGCAGGTTCCCTCATACAGCGAATTCCTGATCCCGTTTATTCTTTATGCGGTACTGTTTCTGTTCTTCCGCGGTCTGTACCGTGCAGCTGCAGAGAGTACCTGGATGGCTGTTCTGGTTAGTGTTATCGCATACTCACTCGGCAGTATCATTCATGCGACAGTCACGCAGCTGCCTGCAGGGTTTTATACATCGTTCATTGCCGGATATTCTGACTGGTTCAGGTTCCCTGTTCTCCAGTATACGCCAGTACTGATAGCGGGCATGTACTGGAGTGCTCGTACAAAATCAGCAACTGCTGCAGGAAAGGCATGGCTGGCATTTATCTGGACAGCCATGTGGGTGTTTATCATTATCGCATTCAATTTTAATGCCTACACGACGTCGGCTGACACAGTGGTCTATGAGCCGGGTATCTACTACTATCGCTGGCCGCCGTCAATCCAGTTTCTGATAATCGGGATTGCCTTCGCCTCTCTGGCGATGCTCGTGGTACAATTAGTCAGATCGATAGACAGGGCAGGCGTTGTACAAGGTCCGTTGACTTTTATCGGAGCCAACGCATTCGGGTTTTATTTCTATCACATTGTTCTGCTGTACCTCTACAGGTTTGCGTTCAACAGAAGAATTGAAAACCCTTTTGCAGTAGTCGCACTCTGGCTCCTGCTTGTAGCGTTCTGCACAGCCCTGATATACCTTGTCCGTATCCTGCACTACCGTCTGCATATTGATAAGCTACATACACGTATGAGCGAGCTGCTTAAGGGAAGAAAATCTGTTCTGCTTGTTGCTGCTGCAGCACTGTTCTTTTTACTGGTCTTTTCCTTTAATACGATCGCGACAACAGCACCCAGATTTGAACAGGCATTCCCTCCAACTGATCCGGAGGTTGAAGGTATCTTCTTACGCACTGCAAATCCTGTCTGGTGGGACAGCACCTACAAGTATCACCGCCGGCTCACGATCGAAAATAATAATGCCGATGTCACTGCACAGCGTGATACGCAGGCAGAGTTCAGTTTTGACCACTCAGCACTCGTAGAGCAGGGTAAAAGCCTTGCTGATGGTAGCGATCTGCGACTGATTTACTTCACGGGTGAAGGCTACCGCGTACTTTCTGCTGCTGCCTCAGGACTTAATACTTCTCAAGCCGTTATCCGTTTTCCGCTTGTCCTTGAGGTACCGCCGCTGACATCTGATGATTATTATTTCCTGTACTACGGCAATGACAGTGTATTGAGCGCGTTTAGCGAGATTCCGCAGAACGCGGCAGCACAGGTGGGGACTGTACTCGGTGAAGAAAAAGTAGCAGCTATCACTGTCTCGCTCCCGCGAAAGTGGCTGCTGCGGGGACAGGGGCTTACCGAAGAGCACACGCAGATGCCATTTACCGTTGATCTTGGTGACATCAACATCAGCGGTGATGAGGTCAGGGTTGCTGTACAGGGCCGAGAGATTAAATCGCTGACTGCCTCCAGGACAAGGGACAATCTCTTCACTGTGATGCTTGACGGCAGTGATTTTCAGCCCGGCAGGTATACACTTGTGGCCAGCACTCCTGATGGTGCGTTTGAGAGCGCAACGACAGAGTTTAATGTCTCCTATCCGCTCTATGTGACCTGGAGCATCGACTATGAGGGTTTTGATGTCAGCAAGCAGTACCTTGATGCGATGATCGCTATATCGGAGAAGTACGACATGCCGGTTACACACCTGTTCAATCCACGTATCTTTATTGCCGGTGAAGTCAGCAGGGCTCGTGCGTCAGAACTTGTAGCCTGGGTCCTTAACCGCGAAACGCAAGGAGATGAGATCGGACTGCATCTTCACATGCACACCGACATGGTCCGCGCTGCCGGTCTGACTCCCCATGAGGAGCCACGGTGGGGCGGTCGTGTTAACGGTCATGATGTTCTGACAACAAACTATAATTACCAGGAGTTTGATCAGCTGATCAAATGGAGTCTTGATCAGTTCTCAAAAAACGGTCTTCCCAGACCGATCACCTTCAGAGCTGGCGGGTGGTTTATTGATGAGGAAAATCTGCAGGTCCTTGCCGATAACGGTTTCAGAGTTGACACATCGGGACGTGAGTTTCTGATTTACGGTCCCAATGAGATCCCTCATGTCTGGAATCTTGAGATCACAACCCGGCCGTTTAAACCGTCAGTTAGCGACCAGAACTCGGATACACCTCCTCAGATTGATATCTGGGAATTCCCTAACAACGGACTTGATTCCACCAACAACCCGGGTAGTTTCCTTATTGACCGGTTTAATGCAAACTATACGGGCGGAACATTACGCGAGGCACAGACTGTATCGTATATGAGTCACCCGCACTGGTTTAATATCTACGATAATCCTAAAATGTATGCACTGCTGGATCATGTCGAGAATTTTGCATTCAAGAACGACAAGGGTCCCGTACTATATGTTACACACGAACAGGCCCTCAGGGGCTGGGAACTCCCGACATAATCTGATATGACAGCAAGACTATTCATCGATAACGGAATAGACTTTGAGTATATGATTCTGCTTGCAGGAGGACTTATTCTGCTGCTCATTATTCTGAATGTACTTGTTCTGCTGAGACGCTATCTGCACACAAGGGGCAGAACGCTGACTCCCGTTTTCCTCCGTTCTGTCAGGCAGGCGTTCAAGAACATCCTTCGCAGAGCAGTGCCGGCAGTCGTCCGCAGGCGCAGAAGCGGAATTTTGCGCGGTACGGTCGTTGTGATAAACAGTTTTGCTGCTGCTGTTCTGATGGTTGCCCTGTTTGATCTGTTTCAGGGGCCGGGCATACGAGGTCACTATCCGGCAGTTGAAGGAAAGCTGCAGAATTATGAAGAACCGATCACAATTGAGTTTGACCGTGCGGTTGATACCACTGAATTCCAGCCCTATATCTTCCCCGAGATTGATGGTGAATGGCGGGCCGAGCCCGAATATGACTGGATGCCGGGGATCAAGCGCAAGGTGGCGTTTTATCCGAAAGAGTCGATGTTTCCGGGTAAGGTGTTTATCTACTATGCAGAGGTTACTGACAGTCTGAAACTTCAGGAGAAGTGGGAATACGGTATCAATGCCTACAGTGTTCCGGTGCCGGCAGTCAGCAGTGTCTCCCCTGAAAAGGGTTCTGAAGATGTCGGTGTTGACCGCGAGCTGCAGTTTTATCTGGATAACGAGACCGGCGACTTTATCGAATGGAGCTTTGAAATTTCGCCCGATGTATCAACCCAGCTGTACCAGTCTGATGCAAAGACAATTAACGTGCGGTTTGAGTCACTGCTGGCACAGAATACTGAGTACTCCTACAAGCTACGCAGAACTCCGGTCCGGTACCGTCTGGATAGCGGAGAGGTGATAGACCGTGGAGAAACATCCGTCGCCACAGAAGGATCATTTAAAACCGTTAAGGAACCGCTGCTTGAATCGATCCACCCGAGCGGTGAGGGTGTTTACATTACTGATTCGATCAAGGTTGTTTTTGATCAGGAGATGGAGCAGCAGTCGGCACAGGAGGCGTTCCGTATCGCGCCTGAGGTTGCAGGTACGTTTTCATGGGAAGACAGCAGGACGATGATTTATGACCCCGGGCAGAACCTCGCAAAGGAAACAAAGTATACCGTAACCTTAAAACAGGGGATTCGCAGTCTTAAGGGTGGTTTTACCGGCAAGGATGTAACGCATGAGTTTACAACGATCGGGGCGGTCACAGCAGGATTTTCACCGGGCGGCAGCAGTGTGGATACGGCTGCCAACATCTCTGTCTATTTCAATCAGCCGGTTGATAAGGCCAGTGCCGAGTCAAAGTTTTCGATATCGCCGTCGGTACCCGGTTCAATCTCCTGGAACGGTAACACACTGACATTTAATCCATCCTCTGATCTTGCGTTTTCAACCGTCTATACTGTCAGGGTTGATGCAGGTGTAAAAAGCATTAACGGCATCGACTCGCGCACGCAGTTCAGCAGGTCGTTTACAACCGAGGCACAGGTGTTCCGTCTTAATGTGCCGGTGTATTATCAGAGCCTGAGGTTCTCCTGCAATCTGGTTGCCGCGCGGATGGCTCTGGCTTATCGAGGGATTTCTGTCTCGACACTTGGTGCTCATTCGCAGATAGCAAAAGACAACACACCATGGAATCCGGATGCGAATACATGGGGCAATCCGCATGCGGGTTATGTGGGCGATATCTATGGCAACCAGGAGGGATACGGTGTCTACTGGGGACCGCTGTCCAGCTGGATGTCTGGATACAGATCCAACGCTGTCAGAGTAGGCTGGAGCAGAACGCAGATGCTGCAGGCTGTGCAGGCGGGTAACCCCGTGATCATCTGGGCACATAACGGTTACTCAGGCTCAGGTGCAAACAGGTCGTGGACGACGCCTGGCGGCACAAATATTTACGCGATCCAGGGAATGCATTCCTATGTGGTTGTAGGCTGGGTTGGACCGATCGACAATCCCTCACAGATTATCCTTAATGACCCCAACCGTGGTCGCTGGACGATCTCTACAGGCTACTTCGACGCACTCTGGTCATACTTCGGCAGAGCATCGGTCGTTGTCTACTGATGCAGCGGCCGCATGGTGTGCTTTTGCTGCTCCTTGTACTGACTGCTTCACTTCTGCTGTTCTGGAACCTGGAAGAAGCGCCTCTTGAACGCTGGGATGAACTGACAAATATCAACGTCGTTCAGGAAACACGCTCCGGCGGGCATCTGCTGCCTGTGCTTGGCGGCAAACCGTTTCTCGAAAAACCTCCGCTCTGGTATCTGCTTACATCTGCTCTGACATCGTTTACCGGTGACCATCTGTTCTGGTATCGCTCGGTCAGCGCATTTTCCGGTCTCGGATGTGTCCTGCTGCTGGTTCTGATTGTGAAGCGTACACATGATATTGCTTCGGGGCTGGCTTCGGGATTTACTTTGCTCTCTGTAGTCCATCTGTTTGTCCCGTCCGTGGCCGGACTGTTCTCGTCTCATACATTCCGCAGCGCAGACCTTGACGCATTGCAGCTGTTTCTGCTGTGCGCAGCCTGGTTTGTGTTTCGGAGCGAACACAAACGTAAAATTGCGTTCACATCAATCCTGATCGGTTGCGCGTATCTGGTCAAGGGGCCGCTTGCTCTGGGGCTGCTCGGTGTCTGTGTATTTACTCTGTATCGCAGAAGGGCAGAGCTAAGGACTTTCGCCGAGTTGGTACTTCCGGCTGCGGTGCTGGCCGGACTCTGGTTCTGTCTGATGTTCAAGTACACTTCGGGTGGTATATGGGATTCATACATACTCTACCATCAGCTCGCAAGAATCTCGGGGATAGAAATGCACGTAGAGCCTGTGTGGTTTTATATCCTGATACTTGCTCATCCGCTGACCAACCCTGCCGCCTTGCCTGCGGGGATTGCATGGCTGCGGTCACTAAAGTCCGGGTCGCTGGCAGCTGTCTCTGCAGCGGCTCTGCTGGCAGGACTGAGTTTCATTCTGACAAAGCTGTCTTGGTACGTTTTCCCGGTGTATATTCTGCTGGCACTGATCACCGGCAGAATGTATCGCCAGTTTGCTCTGCCCTTACAGATCCTGCTCTATGTCGCTGTTGCCGCCGGGATTCTTCAGTCGCTCTGGTACGTTATCCGGTTGTAATCTCGCCCTTCGCGTTTGTGGTCAGGTTGATAACCTGTGGCGCTGACGGTCGCTGCATCAGATAAAGAACGAGCGCTGCAAGCATGGTAATCAGACTGGCAAACATCAGGCCGAATCCAAGCGGCTGATTTGTGTTTACACTGATATCGGCATCTGCAGCAGACTGCGGAGCAAGGGCAGGCGCAAAAGGCAGTGTAAACAGATCTTCTGATATTTCGCCGTCCTCGCCGGAGTAGGTCATTGTCACATTGTAGTCACGTGCCGACAGGGTTGAGGTGTCAACATCAATCATCCAGAAACCCGCGGCGTCCGGTACTGTTGTATATACAACAGCATCATCGGTATCAAGTGCGATGGTGAGCAGACTGCTTACGCTGCTGCGACCGCTTAAAATAAGTACCTCGGGCACGGTCTTCGGGACTGAGGCCGGAGGATAGATCAGTCCGTCAACCTCAACAAACTCATAAAATGCCTGACGCGCTGCACCTGTCAATAATCCCTGGATTGTAACCTGCACTGGTACGGACCGTCCTGACTCTCCTGCGGTATTTACTGCGCTCACTTCATAGGTCGGCGTAGTGCCAGCTGCCCGACCTGTGTCGGTAAAAAATGGAAACCGTGTCTCGGCAACCAATTCACTATCTCTGTAAACCCTGTAAGTGGTCACCCCATCCTGCGGCAGCCAGTTCAGATCAGTAAAACCCTCACCGACAAAGCTCTGCGTCAGACCTGCGGGGGCCACGGGTGCAGCCTCGCCGCTTACAGCTATGGTCAGGGCGCTGCGTTTCAGACCGCTTTCCTGCCAGACTGCGTAAAGTATCCGGGATTGCTCCGCGGTAAATGACAGTGCGACCGGTTGATTTTCAATCTCTGCTGAACGAATGGTCCCGTCTGCGCTTTCCACAACAACACCGCAGCACCAGACCTCGGAACTCCCGCGGGTAAGTTCCAGAGTAACCTCGTCACCTTTTGCAACGGTAAACGAATCAGGTGAAAATGAACCCGCGCGCTGAGATATATCACCTGTCGACACAGTTACCTGTAACAGTTGCTCCTCAGCCGAAACGGCGGACGGCACTGAAAACAGCGCCGCAAAAGTCATGATTGTAGCCAGAATGTACTTACTCATAGGGCAGAGTTGTACTAGTATAGTATGTAATTATTATTGGTGTGACAATATGCGTGTGACGAGGAATGAGACACTTCTCAGACAGCTGACATCAAACAAAGTTATCTGGCTGCTGACACTGTCAGACATTTTTACCTGGGGAAGCTACTACATCATCAGTACCATTGCCGGTATATATCTTGCGGGCAGGCTCGGTGTCAATGCTGTCGAAATCATCGGGATCGGTACTGCAGTCTACTTCGTATGCAGGGCTGTGTTTCAGATCCCGGTAGGTATTATTACCGACAGGCTGGAACGAGACCGTGATGAGGTCCTTATCCTTGCGATCGGGAGCATTCTCATGGGAATGTCGTTTGTGATGTATCCGCTCATTGACAGGCCGATTTCGTATTTCTTCCTGCAGTTTCTGTTTGGACTTGGTACTGCAATGAATTTGAATACCTGGCGCAAGCTGTTTGCTAAAAACCTGCAGAAGAACAACGAGGGCAAAGAGTACGGTATGTATGAAGTATTCATGAGTATGGCGATAGCCGCATTCAGCTGGGTCGCAGGTCTGGTTGCCGGTGCAGGGGGTATTTACTTTGATCTTGTTATGATAGCCGTTGGTATTACCATGATGCTCAGCTTCGGATGGGCGCTTCTGATTCTTACTATCCGTGACAGAAAGTCGCAGGACTAGGTATGCAGAATCCGGCGTGTCAGTTTCCCCTTTGCCCTGAGATAGGCTACTATATACAGAAGTACGTACAATGAAAGGACGCCGAATCTTCACAACGCTGCTTGTTTTTATGCTGCTTGGTCTCTCTGCTGCAGCTATTTTCATTGGTGTACAGTTGCAGCAGACAGGTGACACAACCCCCGATGATACTTCGGCTGCCTGTGTTCCCGGAACAATGATCTGCAATGGTGACAGTCTGGGTACTGTCTGCGGTCAGGGGGGATCCGACTGGGGTATTGTCTGCGGAAGTAACGGACAGTGGGACCGGAACACCTGTACCAAGCGTGATGCGTGTGCACGGCGTGACCTCTATACCGGGCGTTCCTGCGCTGATCTTGTCCGGTTCAGCTGCGGAGAAAACGGCCGGGGAGAATTTGTCGGCTGTAACACCTCAGGGCAGAACTGCTTCTGCCGCAGAACCGATGTCAACTATACACCCCAGACTGGAGCATGTAACGTAAGCTGCTGCGCCCGCCAGGGTAATAATCCGGGCGGTAATACCGGATACAGTGGTATCACCGTCACCTGCCTTGACGAAATCCTTGACGGTCTGGGTCGGGCTGACTCCTGCGGAGCGCGCGTCACCAGTGGCGGCTCAACGCCAACCCCGACTCCGGGAACCTGCAGCTGTTCACAGGGTTACAATTACTGCGGTGTGGCAATCCCCCCGGGACAGACTTACTGCGGGTACCAGGTCTGCGGACGTGACGGCAGAATGTATACCTGTAATTCAAGCGGGTGGACTGCAGGCGGAACCTGTTCGATGCAGTGCGACAATCCCACGCCGACCTATACGCCGCCGGTCACAACTCCACCATCTTACAGCTGTCCCAGACATCCGAACACTCAGTTCTGGGTCGGATGCCGTGGTGAGCCATACTCAGGCTGCGGTGGACTCAGTGGCTGGATCAGTGGAAGTGATGTGACAAGACGCAACCCGAGACCGCAGTTCTATCTGGATATCAACTGCTTTGCAGAGCAGAACGGACGTATTGACGGAGCATACACAAACGCCTACGTAGAGCTGCGCCGTAACGGTCAGCTGGTGCGGACATTCAACGACTGGAACGTCCGTGATTATCTGATAACTGACTACGGCAGTTATTCTGCACGCTGCATTGACAGATCAGACGCATCGTGCGGTGATACCGACGGTTTCGCGATCAATGCACCGCCACCGACAACCATTCCGCCGTCACCGTCACCCACATTTACGCCGACGAACACGCCGACAAATACGCCGACAAATACACCGACCAATACGCCAACCAACACACCGACGGCTACCAGTACACCAACGGCAACGCCTACACCTACAAACACACCGACAAATACGTACACACCGACACCGACTCCATCTGTTACAACAACCATTGTGGAGACGGTCACCCCGACACCAACGCCGTCACCGACGACTCCTCCCGGATTCCTCGAGTGTTATGAGACAGGATGCGACAGTGCACCATGTGTCATCGGGCTTGTGTGTCAGAACAACCGCTGCGTGAATCCGCAATACCCTGACAGTCCTGTATGTAAGCCAGGTGTCGTGACAACAATCCCGCCGACCGCCCTGATCAGTGACACTGCTGACCGTATTCTGCTTGGTACCATACTGCTGATAGCAGCAATCTGGGGGTACATTGCCGGTGCATACCAGACGGTCGGCAATGCTGTCTGGTTGAATGTTTTACGGCCCGGGCTTGCAAAGGCCGTACCGTCATACGGCCAGAAGCAGTATGAGCAGGAGGCCTCGGAGCGCCTGAAACCTGAAGACGACTAGCCTGTATGGAAAACCGACGAACCCTCATAATTGCCTTGTTTCTCGCAACCGCAGTTCTTGGCGCGTTGTCAATCTTTCTTGGAGTTCAGCTTCAGCAGAATCAGAACACTACACCGGATCCGGCTGCTGCTGCGTGTCCGATCGGTAAAGTCCGCTGCAGGACTGATAACCCCGGCATCTGTCCCGGACTGCATCCCAGTGACGGAAACCCAGCGATTGATGCGATGGTGGGTCAGCTATGCGGTGACGGTGTCAACTGGGGTGGCTGCACCTATTTTGACGCATGTGCTCCTCAGGTCAGTGATGACGTTACCGCCTGTGCAGGTGATTATCCCGCTGTGTCAACGCGGATTATCAGGTTGAGCAGCGGTGAGCCAGACCGCGGGTCATTTGTTGGATGTGACTATTCAATTCAGCCGGGGGTGGGATACAATTGCTTCTGTCCGGAAAATGTCAGTGTCCGACAGCCGTTCACTGTGGGAACTGTCAACTGTTTTGAGGACCGCAACAGCGATTCATGTAATGCCCGTGAGATGACCCCTACTGTAACAAATACACCAACCAGTACGCCCACAAATACGCCTACTAGCACGCCCACAAATACCCCAACCAGTACGCCGACCAATACTCCAACCAGCACGCCGACAAGTACACCCTCAGCAACACCAAGTGCTACCGCCTCCCCGACGCTGACACCAACCGCATCACCATCGGCAACGGTGACACCGACAAATACGCCAACACCAACAAACACAGCGACGCCGACTCCAACACCGTCGGTGACCACTACAACAGTAGAGACGTTTACACCGACGCCGACTCCTTCTGTTACGGTTACGCTGCCGCCAACCGCTATCGGTGACGGACCGCAGGGTATACTGGCTGGACTGCTGCTGCTGGGACTGGGACTGTGGCTGTATATCTCAGGCGGTGCAGATATTGTTCTCAGGCGCGCACGGGGTTATTGAGCTTTATAGGTCTGATTAAGCCATCCAAGCCAGTGCTGCCAGATCTCGCGGGGCACTCCGTCATTCTCTCTGAGAGCGAGTGAGTCAAAGATCTGAAACCCTGATCCCGAAGAAACGCCATTTTCCCAGTGGTAGGGATCGTTCAGCATCAGCCAGTTGACGAAAACGGTCTCAGTAGGTGAGAGCAGTTGCTGCAGCCGTTTAAGATAGATAACCTGTTCCTCTGGAGAACCGGTATAGTTCTGATCGTTCAGAAACTGCAGATCCTTTCCGTAGCTCTCGCGTGCGGGCCAGCCGGTCTCTGTGATAGCCAGCGGCTTGCCGGTTGCAGTCGCAGTCAGAAAGTAGTCGTCGGGAATATCTTGCGGATCTTTGTACTGTAAATGCGGATAGACTGTAAGCCCTACTGCATCAATGTGTCCACTGACAAGGCCTAGAAGTTCTGTTTGCTCCGTTGTGCCGTTTTCGCCCATAAGCGTCGCACGACCGGTGAGTGCGTCGTACTGAAATGTCGTGTATATGGTCCTGTCAGAGAATTCTTCTTTCAGGGCCGTGTAGATCTCTGTGTATGCCTCAAAGAATTCAAGATAGTTGTCGGGATGTGAAAACTCAAACAGATTAACCTCGTTACCGACTGAAAGATGGGTGATCTGTGGATACTCCTGTAAAAGAGTGGAAGCAGTTTTCAGGTAATCATTCCTGCGAGACCGCCAGTCTTCAGGCGACTGAAATCCGAGTACCAGTTCAATATCAAGATCTGTTTTTGCTGCCGCATCTCTGATGAGACCGGTATCCTGCCAGTCAACGTGGATACCGTACAGCTCCGATGCGGATTCGATATCAGGCCAGAACGCCTGAGCTGCATCAGATGTATATGACGGAAACCCTGCCGGAGCAAAACCGCTGATGCCGATCAGGTAGGATCGGGTGCCCGGTGGTATTACCGAAGGATCCTCAGGAGCAAGTTTTGGCACAGGTGCTTTACATGCCTGCAGGGCACAGGCTGCTATCAGTAGAGACAGAAGCAGCTTTTTCATATGTGTTCCGCTGATATTCTCTACTGTAGCATACAGCTTGACTGGAATCACGGATTACCATACGCTAAAAGCATACATGGAAGAAACTGATCTGACCTCAAAAATTGCAGGCATCCTGCGCGAATGCGGAGATGCCCATCATGAGTTCGAACAGAACGAACTTCAGGGTAAACGCGATGAATCCTGGCCGGCGTGGTATGCCAAATATCTGCTGGAGCATGGTATGGATGAACTGTTTGAAGAACAGGTCAGCCCAGCCGATCTTGAGTCCACACTTCTTGAGGCGGCCGGTTCGTTTGAAGGAATAAAAGATGATACCCGGACATGGGATCAGTACTACGCCCAGGCGATTACTGAGCAATTTACCTGATCAGATACAATCAATGCCTGTTAAAAAACACAAGGATATTGACCTGGGTCGTTCACTTAAAAGCTTTTTCGAGCTGCCTGACTGGCAGGAGCGCACACTGTTCATCGGCGGACTGTTTGTAGGCCTGATGCTTCTGTATGTGCTGTTTCTCGTCACAATGTTTATCCCGCTGATTGGTATCATTGCCTCGTGCTGTTTTCTGGTTATGTTTCCGCTGGTTTCCATGGCAGTCAATTTTTATGTGGATGGTTACAGAACAGAACTGACAGATGCGCTTGTTGCAGGAAAGACAGCAGACAGCGTGAGGGTCAGCGGCAACTATCAGGAACGCATTATTACCGGATTTAAGCTGGGTGTCTCCAACCTGATTTATAATATTCCCCTTATACTTCTATATGTGGTCGGGTACGTCATGCTTATTGCCCCCGTTTTTGCAGTCAGCATTGGCTCGGCAGCAAATGATGAATTGAGTGGTCTGGCTATGCTGACGCTACTGTCAACGACGCTGATGTTCTATGTCTTTATTCTGATCGGCTGGTTCTGGCAGATAGTTCAGATGTATCTGATATACCCTGTGATGTTTATTTTCTTCAGAAAGGAACGTTCAATCAGGGATGCGCTGCGAGTGAGGAAAATGGTCTCCTTTGTCCGGAACAACTACATGAACGTCCTGATCTATTCACTTGTCATGCTCGGCATTGCGCTTCTTTTTGGAATGGCCATGATGGTTTCTGTTCTTCTGGTCTTCCTCTGCATCGGAATCATCATTGCCCCGGTTGTATTTGCTGTCGGTACAACATATACAATACATCTGCAGGCGGACATGCTGGCCCAGATGGAGCGAAACTCCCGCTGAGAGACGAATCCAGACGTTCTTCGCACATTCTGAAGGCCACTCAGGGTGGATCGCTGGTACTGCAGGATGCATTAATATCATAGATCCTGTAATAATCCGAGCTGTCCGAAAACAGTTTTACAAAGTTATCTTCAAAATAGCGCAGATCCACGGGTGTCTCGAGATATGTGTCAGGAAACTTAGTCACGATGATGTAACTCAGACTGTAGTGCTGTGCGATCTGGCACACAAACTCCTTCGGCTGTGTGCCCCTGGTTATCTGGCGCATCAGCTCAAGTCTGCCGAGTGTGTCGTACCCGAGCGACCAGTTGATGTACTGCGGACCAAAAAATAACTTGCGTCCGGTCGACATGACAGGGTTGAAGTCCGCTGTGACATTCATAAACCGGGCATCTCTTGGCGTATTGTCTTTGATCCAGACAGCTGTGTCGCTGGCTTCGATGTCAGCAAGCATATGCCTGTTGGCATTAACAACCGGCCAGAGATCAAAAAATCCTCCGAGCGTGACACAGACAAGCAGCACAATAAATGCCGGTGCTCTTTTGAGGGTCAGCAGTCTTACGAGGAAGACTGCAGCATAGACTGACCAGACGACAATCACGTAATTGATAAATTTATGGTTCGTGGACGGATCACGGGCAAAGATAAACAGATTGGCTATGATGAACATGATAACGGCACTGACAAACGGTACCCGCTCAAGCACAAGTATCTGTCGTAACAGATCAATAAGTCTTGCCCGCATGGTTTTGCCCGCAGGCCTATGAAAACGCCTGATCAGTATAAATCCTGCAAATGCCAGCAGTGGCAGGATACCGATATTCAGAATCCAGTAAACCAGCCAGCGTGCAAAATCGCCCTGTACAAAGGGAAATTCCACCCATTCAGTTCCGTAGTAGATAAATCCGGGTTGCAGTTTAAACGCTGACCCTCCTGAGATCGCCGAGCTGGAAATAAATGTTATTGCAGTCAGTGATACGGCTACAGCGGTACAGACAAAAAATGTCAGCTGCGCCCAGTTCTTCTTATGAAGAATATGCTCAATGATATTAATTCCAAGCAGAACAAACAGAACCATTAAAACAGCCTGATTGATCCACGACAGCATCAGGGTGAGAACAATGGCAACTGCCTTATTGGTCCGGGAATGCTTCAGATTCATGAACAGAAACACAAGACCCAGAAGCAGAAAAGAGAATGCGAGATGCCGCTGATGCAGAAACACGTTCAGGCTCCAGAATGCGCTGATGACATGGTTATCATAGGGACCGAACGAGCCGAAATTCTGATTTGTAACTATGTCCTGCACTGTTTTCAGTCCAAGATGATCGGGATGCAGGTAGTAGTACCATGACCAGGATGGGTTAAACAGTATCAGCAGCACAGCGGTCACTCCTGCAGCGATACGTCTGCCAAGCCTGAGTGCTGCAAAATACGCGAGCAGCAGCATTCCTGCAAAACCGATGATACTGAGCAGGTTGATCGCAATATCAATGCGGATACCTGTCATCTCAAGCAGGGCAGCAAGAAAGTAAAATCCGAAGTGGTAACGGATCAGTTCGCCGGTAAATGTGGGCGATTCAAGCGACCAGTTGTACCCCTCTGAAAACGAGCGAATCAGCGGGTAGTGACCGGTAAAATCGCTCCATATGGTCTGGCTGAGGATGATATGGTTGTCGCTGTAACTCATCGTCGTGAGCATCAGATATGCTGCCGGCAGCACGCAGACAAGCACACCGGTAAAGACGGCGCGATAGCGGCGGACAAGTTTCAGGCTAGAGCGTAACCAGTCAATCATGTACAATACTGCTAGGTTCAAATTCACCCTATCAAAAACGCATGAAACTTTCACGCAACGCCACGCTGAAAATCCACTACCTGCTGGACCAGTTCTGCCCGCCGGTTGTGCGTGACTCAGGTGCGTTTATCGCGCTGCCGTTCAGAATGCTCTTTGGCAGCAGATCGCGGTACTTCAAAGAATTCAAGGAAAAAAATCCCCGGTACAGCGCAGAGGATTACCGTGAGGTCTACCGGGCGGTAGATGAAGTGCTGATCCAACGCCCCACAGATCTGAACACAGAGTGTATAGAGGCAATCACATCGAGCCTCGCGGGAGAGTCGGTACTTGATGTCGGTTGCGGAAGGGGACTGCTTGCCGGTGTTATCAGTAACACCCACCAGGTTACCGGTCTTGATATGCTTATTTCGGACGAGATACGTTCGCTGTATCCTGCAGTAACCTTTGTCGAGGGGTTTATTGAGGACCTGCCGTTTGAAGATAATGCATTTGATACCGTCGTGTGCACGCATACGCTCGAGCATGTCCAGAATCTGTTTCTGGCTATATCAGAGCTTAGACGGGTGGCGGCGCAACGTCTGATCATTGTTGTCCCCAGACAGCGTCCCTACCGCTATACGTTTGATCTGCATCTGCATTTCTTCCCCTACGAACACTCCCTGCTCAATCTGATCGGGCCTGGATACGACAACAGCTGCATTACGGTAGGTGGTGATCTGTTTTATACCGAAAACGTTACTGCTCAGGCTCAGGCGAAGGAGTAATATCCAGTACCGTATTAATCTCTTCCAGTGTTACATTCCCGCCAGCTCTGATCCTGGCTATAAAACGTTCAAAAGCCCGGGCGCGTTCCTCTTCACCCTCGGTCAGACTGAACAGGCGCTGCATCTTATCATGCGAGTAGATAAAATTCGGGTCTTTTGTGAGTGACAGGTAAAACTGGTCAAAGGCCTCCTGATAACGCCCCTGCATAGCATACAGATTCCCCAGATTGTGCCTCGTCTGCGGATAGTCATCTCTTAATTCGATTGCGCGTTCGTACGCTTCGATCGCTTTGTCGTGCTGTCCGGTTCTGGAATAAATGTTGGCAAGATTGTTCCAGATCCGCGCCGAGTCTGTGGTGTAACCAAGCTCATTACGGTAAAACTCTGCAGGATCTCCCCACTGTGCGGCCCGCACATATGTCCTCAGACCGAGAAGAGCGAGCAGCAGAATAAAAAGGATCATGACCCATTCCTTTGCATGGAGCCGGTCAAGTACCAGTGCAGCCAGAATGGCCAGGCCTGTCATCGGTACGTACAGCCAGTGCTCGAGGTAGTAGGCATTAAGCGGGACAATTCCCGTGTACGGAAGCATCGGTATCACAATAAAGGCAATCGCTGTCAGCAGCTTTCTGTTGCCTGCTCTGGCAGCTGCAGTAGCCGCTATGCCTGTGAGTGCAATCGCAAGCAGTCCGAACATTCCTCTGACTGATTCAAGCGAGTATGCGGTGTTGAGAGGCTTCTCGTAGTAGAGATCACGAGGGAAAATAACCAGTACAAAGTAGTCCCAGACAGAACTGATAAATGTGGTAATGCGCACCAGCATGTTTGTGGAATATGCCGATTCCTCCTGAGCAAGTCCAAATGTTCCGGCAAAGTTGAAAACGGTAAACTTCAGCACAAGGTAGCTGATGCTCAGCAGTATTGTGGCGGCAACTGCAGCCATACGCATGCGGAACTCACTGTCATCACGGTCGCGCCAGTAGATTGCTGCCAGGACAAAAACAAGCGGTCCGGCAATGATAAAGCTCTCCTTGGCCAGCATTGCGAGCAGAAACAGAAGCAATGCGCCACCATAGCGAAGCAGGGGACGATGATGCGCAAAACGCTGATGGAAGAGTACCAGAATACCCGAAAGCAGCAGAAACAGTCCAAGCGGATCAGCAAGTCCCGAGATATATGCGACCGCCTGTACCTGAACCGGATGCACCAGAAACAGAAGCGCTCCGGCAAGTGACGCTTCGCGGCGGATACCGGTGTTTCTTATCAGTGCATAGACGAGAACACTGTTCATTCCGTGCAGTACTATCGGGACAAGATGGTACGGCAGTGTGCTTGTCAGCTGAAACATACTGAATATGATTGTGTAGATGACCATCTGCAGGGGACGGAAGAAGTTGCCGTCGTTAATAAAAGCTCCGGAATCGATACTGCTGGAGAAAAACTGCGGAATGTTACCAAGAGACCGAATCAGTTCGTTGCGCTCGATGAGCAGCTCATCGTCAAAGATAAACGCTCCACCAAGAACACCGCTGTAGACCAGAAACCCCACTGCAAGTAAGATTGCGACAACTCTGCCTGGAGTCAGCCAGGAATCGGCACCGGGTTTGTTTTTTCTGTTCTTCTTTTTTTGATGACATAGTTCATACTAGTCCAATAGCGGCAACCGGGCAACAAAGAAAGTCTACCGAAATTAAAGCGAAACTATACGAATCTATCCCCTTTGAACAGGCAATTTTGTTATATTAATTGCAAGAAAACAAGCATCGATTTATACTCTGCGCAAGAGTATATTCCCTTATAGACCTGCGAACAGACTCAGACTTGTATCGCTATTATAGCGTCAGGATCGTTTTGTCCGAATTGCCCGCCAGAATATGTACCAGACCAGAATAAGCCTAAAAAAACGACGTATCAGCAGCGGATCAGGCAGATCAGTCAGATCGGGCCGTGCTCTGCGCGTCCGGCGCAGAATGCGCAGACGTGAAGTCAGAAACAGTGTTTTTGCCGGTTTCAGCGTGACTGCGGTTGCCGGCTTTTGCATGTCGCTTGTGGCTGGTCTGTTTCTGCTGTCGTTTCTTCAGGTCGTGTCCCAGGATCTGCCCACGCCCGAAAAACCTTTTGGAAAAAAAGCTACAACAAGCGAAATCTACGACCGAAACGGCAATATCCTGTATCGGGTTTTTGACGATGAGGACAGAGATCCTGTCCGGTTAAACGAGGTCCCGCCGCTCGTCAAGTGGGCATTCATTGCGGCCGAAGATGCGACATTTTATGAGCATCACGGCATAGACCCCGCAGCAATGGCTCGCTGTGCGCTCAGGATGCTGGATGGAGACGACAACATCTGCGGTGGTTCAACCATTACGCAGCAGCTGATCAAAAAGACTGCACTGACAGACGAGGTAAATATGGAGCGTAAGCTGAAAGAGATCATCCTGGCGCTTAAGATCGAGCAGGACCGTTCAAAAGATGAGATTCTCGAGATGTATCTGACAGTTGTGCCCGAAGGCAGCAATATTTATGGCATAACCCGGGGATCTCAATTTTACTTCGGCAAGGATCTGGACGAGCTGTCACTTGCCGAGATCTCAATCCTTGCTTCAATCCCGCAGAATCCAAGCAGGCTGTCCCCGACAAAATCACTTGTTCCGGAGAAAGCGCAGGCCCTGCTGCGTGAGAGGCAGCTCTACGTTCTTGATCAGATCGAAAAAAACATGGATCGCATCAACAGTGCCGCCTACCAGGATACTGGTTCTGATAAGCCGCTGGTGACTGCGGAGATGATCGAAGAGGCGAGAGGTGAAAAACTGGTCTTTAAACAGCCGCGCTTTGAGATCAATGCACCACATTTTGTCTTTTACGCTCAGCAGCTGCTGCAGGAGCGCGGATACAATAATGGCAAGCCCTTTGATCTGTCGGAGATTGAGACAGAAGGTCTGCGGATCTACACCACACTTGATATGGAGCATCAGCGTGTGGCTGAGGATCAGGTGCGTAAAGCCGTCGACAGATACGGCACACGCTATGGAGCAGATAACGCCGCAATGGTATCACTGGATCCGGACACCGGAGAAGTGCTTGCCTATGTCGGATCATACAACTACTTCGGTGAGGCAAAGCCGGCCGGGTGCCGTCTGGGGCAGACATGCACCTTTGAGCCACAGGTCAGTGTTCCGGGCACCCTGCAGTCATACGGATCTACTCTGAAACCGATAATCTACTATAAAGCATTTATGGACGGGCTGATTGAGGCCGACAGCGTCATTCCCGATGTGCCCATCCAGATCGGCTCCTATAAACCCAAAATTACGAGGGCAGGTTTTACGGACTCAAAAGCGCCCGCTGGATGCTGATCAACTCGCGCAACATTCCGGCAATAATGCTGACTGACCAGATCGGAACACAAAATGTTGTTGCAGAACTGCAGAAATGGGGTTACACAACATTTGATGATCCAAACCGCTTTGGGCCTGCAATCTCGGTTGGCGGCGGTGACGTGAGGCTGATCGAACATGCTCAGGCGTATGCTGTGTTTGCCAGCGGCGGGATGTACAATCGGCATGAGGTTATCAGCAGAATTGAAGATGTTGATGGCAATGTGTTGTACGAATACAAGCCCCAGCCACAGCAGATAGCAGACCCTCGCGGGATCTACCTGGTTAACGATATTCTTAACGGCAAAAAGGGTGGTGTCGGATATAGCTTTGACGGACGCGATATTGCCGGAAAAACCGGAACATCAGAGAAACAGACCGAAACACTCTTTGTGACGTATACACCTGAAATCGTTGCAATCGGATGGCTCGGCAATAATACAAACAAGGGTATGGTCTATGGTGCAACAGGCTATACGTCTGCCAGGCCATGGGTCTCGGAGTACGTCCAGCGCATGGGAGACAAAATTCCTGCCACCGCATTTAAACGTCCTGAAGGTGTCTACTATAACAGTAAGGGCCACCTTGCAATCCGGGGCATCGCAGCACCGCTAAAAGTGAGCGTCCCCCGTCAGTACCGGCCGGGCGATGTCTTAAGTCTCGACAGCCACTACGCACGCTGATCGTGTTGCCTCACAACTCCTGATGCTATATGCTTAAGCTGTAAACTGTATCATCCGATGCCTCTGATCCTGATCGTTTGTTCGACAATCCTTATTCTAGGTGCTGCCGCTGTCTTAGCCGGCAGATACTTTTATCTTCGCAGCAGTATTAACGAGGAGCTGCTTGAGCAGGTAGTGCTTCTGATCTCGGTACCGACAAAAAACGACAAGACTCCTCTGGCTGCTGAACAGCTGTTTCAGTCGCTGCACGGTATCCTCCGCGAATCTGGCAAGGCATCAAGTCAGTACTCGTTTGAAATTATTGCCACTCAGTCGGGCATCTTTTTTATTGCAGTGTGCCCGAGGCGTTACCGCGAGTTTTTAGAAAATCAGATTTACTCGCAGTATCCCCAGGCCCAGATCAGGCAGATTCAGGATTATGCCGCTGCACAAAAACATACAAGCATGCCATACGCCGCATCAGAGCTTGGACTTGGCCGGGAGTTCTATCTGCCGATCAAAACATTTACAAACTTCACCGTTGATCCTCTTGCATCAATTACCGGTGCTGTTTCAAAACTCTCTCCTGGTTACGAAGCATGGATACAATTGATTGCGCGCCTATCGGTAACAGCTGGCAGGACCGCGGCAAAAAATTTGTTAACCACATGAAGGCAAGAACAGACTCGGAGGGTAAAAAAATCCAGCTCGAGTCAGGAGAAAGTGCTGAGTTGCGCGAGGTTGAAACAAAAAACTCCAAGGTCGGATTTCAGTTTGTCGTCCGGCTGATGGTACTTGGACCTGATAAATTAATTGCTCAGCAGATCCTCGAGGACATTGAGGCATCGTATAAGCAGTTTCAGACCGGTCAGTTTAATTCTCTGGTCAAAAAAAAGGAGAAAAAGGGGATGCTGCGTCCGGTCATGCGCCTATTATTCGGACGCAGACGAACAGAACGGCTTGATCTGCGGTCCAAATACAAGCTGCGGTTTCTCGATGAGAGAAGTGACGATGTGATTAATACAGAGGAGCTTGCGTCACTCTACCATCTGCCGAACGAAACAGTGGAAACCCCAAATATAGTCTGGGCGAAGTCCAGAAAACTCGAATTTCCGAAAAATCTGCCATTTAACCAGGGCCGTATTTTTGCAAAAACTGACTACAGAAACCTTGAAGTGCCCTTTGGCATTAGGGATATGGATCGCAGACGCCACATGTATATTCTCGGAAAAACAGGCAGCGGTAAATCAACCCTGCTTAAGAACATGATTATCGCTGATATCCGTGAAGGCAAGGGACTGGCTGTAATTGATCCTCATGGAGATCTTGTGGAGGACGTCCTCAGATATACACCGCTCGAGCGCGCAAATGACATTGTCTACCTGGATCCGTCCGATATGATGTTTCCGATTGGTATCAACATGCTTGATCTTAAGGAGTCCGAAACTATCGAGCTCCTGTCTGACGGAATTGTTTCGGTTTTTAAGCGGTATTTTGACTCCTGGGGTCCGAGGCTGCAATACATACTTACAAACACAATTCTCACGCTGCTGCATTGTCAGAACGTATCACTGCTGGCTGTCCAGCGTATTCTGGTTGACGAAAACTACCGCACGTTTCTGCTGAAACAGGTTAAAGATCCGTTTCTTGTCCAGTTCTGGGAGAAAGAGTTTGCCGACATGGCCAAAAACCCCAGAATGCTGACCGAGGCGATTGCTCCGATCCAGAATAAAGTAGGACGCTTTCTTAACTCGCCCATGGTCAGAAACATGGTCGGACAGGTCAAGTCCCGGGTTGACCTGGAGGATATCATGAACAGCGGTAAGGTGCTGCTGGTCAATCTATCCCAGGGTAAGATCGGTGAGGAAAACTCGTCTCTCCTTGGAGGAATGCTGGTGACCCGTCTTTACACAAACGCGATGCAGCGTGCACGTATGGCTGAGTCAGAGCGGCGCGACTTTTACGTCTATGTTGATGAGTTCCAGAACTTTGCTACTGATTCGTTTGCAAAGATCCTGTCAGAGGCACGCAAGTACGCACTTAACCTTGTAGTGACGCACCAGTATGTTGATCAGATTTCAGAAGAGCTGCAATCTGCAATATTCGGTAATGTCGGCACCATGCTCAATTTTGTGGTCGGTCAGGCTGATGCTGCAAGGCTTGCAAAGGAGTTTGAGCCGTATCTTGACAGCGAGGATCTGGTTAATCTGGAACGCCACGCGCTGTCGATAAAACTTATGGTTGACGGTACGCAAAGTGTACCGTTTACAGCAAAGTCACTTGCACCGTTTCATCTGGAGCTCGGTTTTCAGGAGCAGATCAAAGAGGCATCACGTTCTAACTACGCCACTGAACGTGCTGTTATTGAGGAGAAACTCAATAAATGGTCACTGCAGCGATACAACAGTAAGGGTAACCTTATTCAGGACGGTGGTCGCGAACAGAACGACAGACCTGCTAAAAAACAAGATGACACTAAGCAGAACGCAGGCAAGGCTTCGGAAGACGATCCCCGTAGTGAAGAAACCCCTTCCACCGGGAAGAAGCCCAGGGCAGATAAGTCGCCAGAACCGGAGAAGCCCGGACAGAACAAGAATACGAAACCCGTAAACGATGAGTCCAGCGGGAGTGCCGTTGAACCCTAGCGTGCGAGTTCTTTTCTGACCGGTTTTTCTGGTGTACAATACGCCTGTATCAGATTAGCTGTTAACCCGTTTCTATGTCAGACTTAAAAGTGTTTGCCCATCTTAACCCCGATACAGACTCAACGGTAGCGCCGATTGCATATGCCTGGTTTCTTAATGATTTCCTTGAGATTCCTGCTGCAGCGTTTTGTGACTGGAGATCTGAATAAAGAGACAGCATTTTGTGCTGGAGCATTTTTGGAGTAGATGTTCCGGATACTATTCTCGAGCTTGAAGAAGGTGATGAAGTTGTCATCCTTGATACAAACAACCCTGAGGAGCTTCCGAAAGGGATCGATAAGGCAGATATCGTCGAGATCATTGATCATCATAAGCTTGTTGGTGGTCTCTCAACAGAGAGTCCGCTGTCTGTGACAATGCGTCCTCTTGGCAGTACATCAACAATAGTCTGGCAGCTGATTGACGAGTACGAAGAGGTTGAGGTTCCTGCTGACATGGCAGGACTTATGCTTGCCGGCATACTGAGTGATACGCTTAACTTCACCAGCCCGACAACTACAGAGGATGACAAGGAAGCTGCTGCTGAGCTTGCAGAAATTGCAGGAAAAGATATTAACAGTCTGGCAGACAAAATGTTCGCAGCAAAATCAGACCTTTCGGGAATGGATACTGCCGCAATCCTGACGATGGACAGCAAGGTGTTTGATCTCGGTGGCAAGGTACGGGTCTCTGTCCTTGAGACAACTGACCCTCAAGTGGCAAAAGATATGACTGATGATCTCAAGACCGGCATGGAGAAGATGACAGCTGATGAGGGTCTTGATCATATGTTCTTCTTTATCGTTGACATACTTAACAGTGAGGCCTTTCTGCTTGCCTCGTCAGATGAGGCCCGTGCAGCTGCAGAAAAAGCCTTTGAAGGGACATTTGAAGGAGACTATTTGCGTCTGCCTGGTGTTGTATCCCGTAAGAAGCAGATGATCCCTGCACTCGAGGGCGTACTTAAGTAAACGTCTATTGCGCATAGCAAACCCCGCTTTGGATCCCTAACCGGATTTCTGAAGGCGGGGTTTTTTGTTATCTCAGTCTTCGATACCTGTACCGTATGTCGCGAGATGCAGTCTGACCGCATCAGCCATCACAAAAAAACTCGATGTGCAGATTTGCTCTCTGGCGTATTGTTTCGCCAGGTGCGCTTCGCTCCTGCACAGGCTGAACGGTGTTGAGAATGCTGACGTTGTGTTCGGGTACGACCTTTTCAAATGTCTGCCGGTGCAGGGGTCGGTATGCCATGTTGAACAGACTCATTCCACGCTCGGCTACGCCCAGCATCTGCTTTTGCACAGGGCTCATACGATACTTCCGGTCAATCTCTCCGTCTACTGGACTAAGGGGCATACCAATGCCGTTAAGATCCAGCGAGTGAATGGTATCAGGCAGTGTATAGTCAAATCTCCGCTGCCGCATATCGATCGTATAGCGCCCCTCTGACGGGTTACCTGTGTAGGTAACATCTGTGGTGATGAGTGTAGCCGGATTATGGTGGCTGATCATGATTGCGCCAGGTTGATCCCTTACGATTGTAAGGTTGTCGTACCTGCCTGACGAGATCGCCTGCATCAGCTCCGCCGATACTGTATTGTCATGCTCTGCTGCTGTCATGGTGGTATGGATAATCGAATGGATTATAACACCATAAAGGCTCAGGCACGTACGCCAAGCATCCGGCTGATTGAGTCATTGATCGCAGCAACGCTCGTTATGACAGGGTAGAGTTCGTCGTCAGCCCCTCGATCAGTCATATCCCATGGCCGTTGCAGAAAATCATAAAACGGTGATAACTCGCCAGGGTTTTTTGCCCTTGAAAACTCATGCAGATCACCATCAAGCGCACCAAGGAGCATACCCATGTATCTGTTCTCAACTCCTCCGACAACGTAGCCGTTGGCTATATGTTCCGGGGCATATCCGGTCTGCTGATAAAAGGCTCGCAATACAGCTGCAGTCTGGGGAGCGATCTCCCCGGTCTGCTGCTTGTCGGCATGCACGGTAGCCAGGATACGCAGCTGGTCCTCCATTTGCAGGAATGATGTTCCGCGTTCAAAATTACACAGCCAGTTCTTGCCGGCTCTTGCTATATCCACGTTCGGTGTGTACAGCGGAATGCGCATGGTGTCACCGGTCCGGTACATCCATGTGTTGTAGCCGAGCGGGTCGATACCCGAAACAAGCTTAGATGACATGCCCTCAATTTTGGGAGCAGCATTTGCTATCTGCAATGCTAAACTAAGGAGCCGTCTTTGTCTGATGTCTTCCATATTAGGTATGTAACAATGTCTGTGAGTATAGCAGAATTGTCCGAAATATCAAAAGAAAACACCTGTGTCCATATAGTGTCCGTTATAATACGGACACTATCTTCTTTCGTATAGGGACGTCTGGATAATAGTGTTCCCGTGGAGCATATCCCTTCAGATATGAATGGAAATCTCACTGCAGCTGGTTCCATAAATCCACCATGGAAGATGCGGAGGCTGAATCGACGCAGCTCAGACTGCGTGAGGTCTATCCTTCCGACCGGACAAACCGCCTGTTCGAGTTGGGTGTTAGTAAGAAAACACACTGCGCGGACTTTTCACAACGGGGGTGTGAGCATCAGAAGATCACCGTGCAGCTATGAACTCATCTGACTGACGATCAGATCGTGAAGAAGGCTGAGTGCGGGCATAACATACGCAGGTATTTATCAAATATACAGTATCTTCAGAAAGGTGTTGCACTATGGCCTGATAGGCTTGCTTGTTTTTTTTGTTTTCACAATAACCTGCTTCCTGACAAAGCCAGTGAACGCAATTACAAGACATTCGCCGCTATCTGACAGTAGCGTCGAGACGGGATTAACACTATACTTGTGCTAGACATTCTGCCCAATGAACAGTTCCCGACGCACAATTTATGTATTTTTCGCATTCACACTGGTTGTCTTTACGTTTGTGTTTGCCTTTCGTGCGTATAATTCGTATGAGGGCTTTAGGCGGCTGGAGCGATTACTGGAGATTGAGCAGCAGTCGTTACTGCTTGACTCTACTGTGGAATATACAGACGAGATAACTCAGGAATTCGGCCACCTGGAAAGCTTTCTTAGGGTAATGACGCTGACGAACCGGGTCGTGACCGCTAGTGATGATTGCGACCTGTTTTTACGGGATGCACTGGTAGATGGGGGAACAATTGCTGCAGCATTATTCAGAACAGATATCACGGGTGCTGTTGTATGTGCATCAGACGAATCAACTGCTGTTTCTGTTCCCGGTTTGCCGTTTGACTTTGCAGCTGCGAATGTAGAGTCAATCCTGCGCATTGCATATCAGTCAGATCAAAGTGATACCACACAGATTTTTGTAAGTGTTCCTGTCCTGGATACCGAAGGAGATCAGATCGGTGCTCTGACTGCAGTAGTATTCCCCGAACTGTTCCGTGACTTCCTTTCAATACCTCCTGACAGGCATGTTCATGAGGTGCATTCAACGCAGATTGTTGATGGGGATCATACTGTTGTTTACCACACAAATCCGGCATACCACGGCATGTCAATCCAGTCAATTGAGGCTGGCATCCCGCAGGACATCATCGGCAGATTACGTTCGGCTCTTGAAAACAGACAGTCAGGAGTCTTTAGAGGTGCAGACAAGTACCAACTGGTTGCAGTATCAGTCGCAGATATCATTGCTGGTGAGCATTATGCTGTCGTCTTGCATGCCACTGCTGATTCACTCAATCCTGACCAGTGGAATGTGGCCGAGACTGCCAGGACAACAGGTATTCTGGAGATAATAATAAACACGGCAGTGTACATTGCTGGTGTCATGGTAATTCTGCTGCTTATGCGGAATGCCCTGAAGCGAGAGTTCGAACATGGCGCGCAGCAATCAGAAAAGGACCGCCAGATTCGTTCAACCCAGCAGCAACTATCCGAAATTGCTGAACGACTACCGCTGGGACTTGTTCTTTTCAGCAATAAATCAGGAGGATCAAAGGTAACCGCTGCAAATCCAGCTGCGCAGAAGATGCTGTCGCGTGTTCGACCGGTCCTGACTGGAAGATCCCTGCTGCAGATTTTCCGGGACGAGACATTATCAAATGCTGTCGAACGGCTTGCCAGAGGCAGCGAACACGAAGAAGTTGAGCTTAAGGTTCCCCTTGATACCGACATGATTGTTTATACCGCCAGGCTCTTCCCGACCGGCATGGAGGGGTTTGCAATGCTGCTCAGTGACGTGACACAAGCCTACAACGAACGCGAGAGTCTGAGACGTCTCAGGGATCTTAAATCCAACTTCATGACTGTGATATCGCATCAGATGAGGACCCCACTTAATGCAATTAACTGGCTCCTGGAGGCCAATCTTAAGGATGGCGTCTATACTCTGGATTCGTCTGTTGCCGGCACCATCGCAGAATCAGTCCGTTTTATGGAAACCATCATCAATGACTTTATCCTGCTGCTTGAACTGCTTGAGGATGAGGTACATATAGAAAAACAAACAGTCGATATCACCAAGATCGTTGCAGATATTGCCACAGAACTCTCGGATAAATACGCAGACAAGGCTGTCTCACTTGAGATCTACGCACCTGAGGTCGTTGAAGTTGATGGTGACCTGTATAAACTTACCAGAGCTATAGCGCATCTTATCGGTAACGCATTCCTCTACACCAAAAGTACCGTAAAAATACGGGTTGTAAAGAGCAGTTCCTACGCACGTTTGAGTGTCGAGGATGACGGTATCGGTATTCCTGAGCAGGCAATCGAATATCTGTTTGAACCGTTCTTTCGAGCGAGTAATGCAGTGCTTGTTGATCCGGACAGAACAGGTATGGGGCTTCCTATCCTTAAAGGTGTAATTGATGCACACGCGGGCACAGTTGAGGTAACCAGCAAAGAGGGGGAATGGACAAAGGTGGTCATTACAATGCCTACTACTCCCTCTCTTACTATCTAAGGATGTGAAAATAACTGCAATATATGGTTTACTGTAACCATATATTAGCAACAGATTTATGTTCAAACGAGCGATAGTGTCTGCCCTTGGCGTTTTTGCCCTGGCAGCATGTACGTCTATTCCCGGACTGGGTGGCTTTTCACAGCTGGGCAGTCAGCAGGAGATCGACAGTTTTCTTTCCAGGGTTGCTGACGCGTATGAAAACGTTGATCAGTTCCGTATGCAGGGTGACTACGGATCGGGTACTCTGGATTACATCTTCAATGATGGAAATTTCTCCTATGTGATTACTGCTGAGGATGGAGACGCCCAGATCTATAAGGATGACATGTTTACCTATATGGGTATAGAGCAGGATGGAGAACTCCAGTGGTTCAAGTATGATACATCAGAAGACAGCGGAGCTGCGGACAGTGCTGATCTGCGTTCGGAGATGCTGCAGTCACTGCGCGGCGACGATGATACGACACAATACGAGTATGTCGGTCTTACCAGCTGCGCGAGCCCGTCAGGACAGTGTCAGGAGTTTACGATGACCGAGGACGGCAGTGAGGGTACAGTACTGTTTGGAGCAGGGGACAATCTGCCCTACAGTTTTACCGTGACTATTGAGGATGCCGATGGCGAGATTGAGGTGGTAACAGTTGCTGTAAGTTATACAAACGTACCGGCTGTTGAGATCCCGCAGGAGGCAAAAGAGGCTCAGTCGTTCCAGGAGCTGTTAGAAGGTCTCGGTCAGTAAGTCCGGAAAACCTGAAAGGCGCCTGCGGGCGCCTTTTTTATTCAACCTTCACAGAGGCAATAATTTTGCGAAACAGATCAAGTGATGCCGGGTGACGGTTTTCATGCGCTCCTGCTGTCAGGTAGCGGTCATCACCCAGGTATACTGTATATGTGTAATCCGCGGTGAAACCTTCGATTTCGGCTGTCTCACCCGTACGGCAAACATAGATCTCGCCGGAAAACAGCGAGGCTGCAAGAGGATCAAAAGGAGCAGGCTCTGAACTGTTAGATATGCAACCTTCAGAAGCGGCTTCAGTGTCGGTTTGTCCGATACCCGGCGAATATATGTAGGCAAGGTAGCTGAAATCGGTATCAGCATCAAAATCTGCGAGTGCGGGGTCGTCTCTGCGAGGCTGATAAAACGTGGCGGCATCAAACTCTGTTTCGCTGCCTGAAGCAATCAGAACAACCAGCAGGTTCTCTATCTCCTTCAGATTTTCCGGATACGAGAAGCTGATGCGGGGAGCATTACGTTCTGACTTGTCTGTATATACGGACGTAAGGATGCTTTTTTTCTGAGCTCTCGGCTGCCGTGTGCGTTCTACCCGCGGAGTGTCGCTTGGCACCGGACTTGTCGCGGATGATACGGCCTGTGTCTGCTCTGCTGCTACCTCGGGGGCCTGCCTGGTATCCCGGCTGTTGAGCTGCAGTACCACAAAACTCAAGAGCAGCATATTGAGCACTGCAAGTGAAAAGGCGATTGCTTTTAATCCGTTGTTGGATTTTTGCATGAAGTAAGTCTAGCAGAATTAGACTGTCATTTCTCCGGTACAGCAAAAAACCGGTACCCGGCAGCAAGCGATACTGTTGAAAGCAGATGCCAGATAAGAATATCCTCAACAGGTATCGCGACACCAAAGACAGAGAGTCTGAAAATATAGTCTGATGGCCACCACCAGTGGCCGATGTGCAGAGACAGAATTTCGTGACTGAAGAACACGCAGGCAAAGAACAGTACAGGAATCAGGAGTCTCCGGTTAAGGTAGCGGGGGCGTCGCGAGACGATAACAGCAAATGGCACAGCCAGATATACAAGCGCAACCTGCCAGTAATTAAATGTGATCAGGGAACGGTCAACAAAAAACAGGGTAAATACCGTCGCAGACAGGCCAAGATAAAGCAGAACAAGCATCCACAGACGTCGAGATAAACCTGGCCTGTCTTCACGCAACAGCAACAGTTCGATCATGGTTGTCCCCCAGAAAAAAATTGAAGAACGCATAGACCATATTCTCAAGCGGGACATAGCCGAGCAGCCTTGGCAGATCAGACCTGACGTCCCAGACGTCTGCAAGCCGTGCCGTCAGTTCCACCGGTGGAGCAAACAGCAGAACAGTAATCACAGAGAAGACAAGGACCCGGGCCGTGCATGCTGCAGCTGC
>JYNZ01000004.1 GCA_001567355.1 candidate division WS6 bacterium OLB20
TTCTTTGCGGTCAAAAGAAAGGGTAATTGATACATGAAGTTGAAAATATATCAGGAAAAAGGTCCTCACTACCTTCCGCAACGCAACATCAAACGCATCCACATCCTCGTAGGTATTGTAGAGATACAGTGACGCTCGTGTGGTGGCGCTGACCTTGAGCACCTCGCGCATCAGCACCTGGTTGCAGTGATGTCCGGCACGAACAGCGATATTGTGTTCGTCAAGCAGCTGGGCCACATCATGCGGGTGGATGCCTTTGACAGCAAAGCTGACAACGCCCCCGCGTTTGCTGGGATCTGCTGGTCCGAATACGGTAAGACCTGGAACGTCTGATAGCTTGGCAAGCATGTACTCTGTAAGTTCCTGTTCGTGTTTGACGATCCTGTCAAAGCCGGTTTTCTGCAGGTAGCGTGCAGCCTCTGCCAGACCGATCGCACCGGCGATGTTTGGCGTCCCCGGTTCAAGCTTTGCCGGCAGCTCCGCCCAGTTTGTCTTTTGACGTTCGACTTTGCTGATCATGCCGCCTCCTGTCAAGGGTGGATCCATCAGTTGCAGATACTCCTGTTTACCATAGAGCACGCCGATACCGGTCGGACCAAGCATCTTGTGTCCGGCCAGTGCGTAAAAATCCACATCCAGAGTCGAGAGATCAAGCGGATAGTGCGGTGCGTACTGCGATCCATCAACAACGATGACTGTATCGGGAGAAAACTTTCTAACCATTGCAGTAATCCCGGCAAGCGGAGTGATGGTACCGAGGACATTACTCATATGTGTCAGTGCAAGCACACGGACGTCGCCGTTCTTCAGCTTTTTCTCAATTTCCTGCAGATCCAGCTGATAATCCCCGTCAATTTCGACATACTCAAGATGCATTCCAAGCCGCACCGCATGCTGCTGCCATGGAATCAGGTTGGCATGATGCTCCATCACACTGGTAAGAACTGTATTTTTTGTCCCGGGCTTCAGCAGTTTATGCAGTAATCCAAGCGCAACATAATTAAGGGAATGTGTCGCGCCAGGTGTAAAGATCGTCCGGTCAGGCGTTGTCCCTGCAAACGTTGCAAGTATCTCGCGAGCCTCCTCGTACTGTGCTGTTGCAGTCTCTGCCAGTTTGTAGATCCCGCGGTGAATGTTCGCGTTTTCTTCCTCGTAGTATCTGCTGACACGGTCAATGACAACCTGCGGTTTTTGCGATGTCGCAGCGGAGTCAAGGTAGACCAGTTCAGGGTTACGTTGCAGCAGCGGAAAATCGGACTTGTTCATGGCGTATTGTAGCACCAGTGGAGAATAATTTCAGCGAATGCTTGTGTGCGGCTGGTGCTGTTTAAAGATTTGTTAAAGACATGTAGGCTACAATCAGCTATGGGGCGGGACCGCAAGGTCCCCAATGTATAATCCATGAGTCAGCAGAGAGAGCATCTGTCTCCTGACCGCCTTAATCCTCTGTTGAAGTCCGGCTTGCGGTTGCACCGACAACCTGTGCAAACTGCTCTCTTACCGTCTCGTCCTCAATCCGGTCCAGCAGCTCCTGCACAAACCCTTCAACAAGCAGTGTCTCCGCCTGTGATCGTGGCAGGCCACGGCTGGTGAGGTAAAACAGCTGTTCGCGGTCGATCTGGCCGACAGTCGCGCCGTGTCCGCCTTTAACGTTATCCTCTGTAATCTCAAGGCTTGGTACAGCGCGTGCACCTGCTTGTTCGCTCATTAAGAGGACATCGATCCTCAGGTATGCATCTGTGTTTCTGGCGCCGGTCTCAATTACGAGCATCCCTTCCATATCAAAGTAGGCATCATCATAGACAACCGCTTTAATCGAAGTCAGTGACTGCAGCTCGGGCTTTTTATGTACGACCTTCAGGAGCGAGCTGAGTTTTTCGCTGTCACGCCCGACAAACAGTCCGATCAGTTCGCTGTTTTCGGTTATCTCAACAGTCTGCTCAGGTTGTGACAGGTCCAGAATTATCTGCTTCATCTCAGGCAATAATAAGTTTTACTGATCAGCCGACGCTGCCGGCCATGCTCATCTGAAGTAAAGCGTTCAGTTCCATGGCGTATTCCATCGGAAGTTCTTTGACGATCGGCTCGATAAATCCTGACACGATCAGAAACGACGCCTCCTCCTCTGACAGACCGCGACTCATCAAGTAAAACAGCTGCTCTTCGTTTACTTTTGAAACCGATGCTTCGTGCCCCAGAGTCACGTCTTTTTTCATCAATGACATTAAAAGGGTAGGTATCTGTCTGTGACTCATTATCAAGTATCAGTGCGTCGCAGATGACCTTTGACTTTGATCCCTTTGCGCCGTCTGCGATCTTGAGCAGGCCGCGATAACTTGTCCGCCCTCCGTCTTTGCAGATTGACTTGGATTGAATGAGACTCGATGTCCGTGGCGCGCGATGAATAATCTTGGCACCGGCATCCTGATGCTGCCCTTCCTGTGCCAGTGCGATGGAGAGTACCTCTCCATGCGCTTCCGGTTCGAGCAGGTAGACTGACGGATACTTCATGGTGACTTTTGAGCCGAGATTGCAGTCAATCCATTCCATCACACCTCGACCTCTAACGGTCGCGCGCTTTGTTACAAGGTTGTATACATTTGATGACCAGTTCTGAATCGTTGTATAGCGTACGCGGGCAGCCCGTTTAACTACTATCTCAACAACGGCGCTGTGCAGCGAATCGCTGGAGTAGATCGGTGCGGTGCAGCCTTCAATGTAATGAATGTCACTGCCCTCATCGGCGATGATCAGTGTGCGTTCAAACTGACCCATGTTCTGGGCGTTGATCCTGAAGTATGCCTGCAGCGGAATATCGACCTTGACACCTTTGGGAACGTAAATAAAGCTGCCTCCACTCCATGTGGCAGTGTTGAGTGCTGCAAATTTGTTATCGGATGCCGGGATTACTTTGCCGAAGTGCTCATGGAACAGGTCAGGATATTCTTTGTATGCGGTATCGGTATCAAGAAAGACGACACCAAGTTTATTGAATTTTTCGTGGAGATTATGATACACGACTTCGGATTCGTATTGTGTGGCAACGCCAGCCAGAAATTTTCGTTCAGCCTCAGGGATGCCAAGCTTGTCAAACGTCTCTTTGATCTCCGGAGGAACGTCATCCCATGTCTGCGCTCCGCGGTCGGTCGCACGGACAAAGTAGTGAATGTTGTCAAAATCTATCCCTGAAAGATCCGCACCCCAGGTCGGCATCGGTTTTTCCAGAAACCATTTGTATCCCTCGAGCCTGCGCTTCAGCATCCATTCATCTTCGCCCTTTAACGCCGAGATCCTGCGGATGATATCTTCATTCAGGCCCTTGCCGATATCAAGCATGCTTTTGTATGTATCAGCAAATCCGTATTTGCTGACGTAGTCAGCATTGATGTTTTTTACGATATCAACCTCCTCCTTGATGATATCGCCTGCATTGGTTTTCTGCTGCTGCAGGTTTTTGCTCATGACTGTTTGTATCCGTGTGATTCAATGCGCTCTGCGATTTCCATCCCTCCCGACTCGCTGATCCTGCCTTCTCGCATAACATGCACCTGTCCGGGTTGATATAGTCAAAAATACGCTGATAATGAGTGATAACGAGTATCGACATGTCCTTGTATGCCTCGCGCAGTCTCGTAACCCCCTGAAAGACCGTTTTCAGTGCATCAACATCCAGTCCCGAGTCCGTCTCGTCGAGGATGGCTATCTTCGGTTCGAGTACAGCCAGCTGCAGGATTTCGGATTTCTTTTTCTCTCCGCCTGATAAGCCCTCGTTGAGGTTGCGGTCAAAGAAAGAATCGTCAATGTCCAGCAGTGCAGCCTTTTCGCGCAGTAGCTTTCTGAACTTGAATACCGGCAGTTTCTCACCTTCGGGCTGACGGGCATTGTAGGCAAGGCGCAGGAAGTTGGAAAAGTTGACGCCTGGTACCTCAGTCGGGTACTGAAACGCCATGAAGATCCCGGCACGCGAACGCTCATCAGGCTCCGCAGCTGTCAGGTCAGCATCGTCAAGGCTGATCGTGCCCTGTGTAATCTCTACAAACGGATGGCCCGACAGTGCTTTTGCAAGTGTCGATTTGCCTGACCCGTTTGGTCCCATCAGAATGTGCAGCTCACCGGACTGTACGGTCAGATCAACACCTTTGAGGATCTCCGAACCGTCCACGCCGGCATGCAGGTTTTCTATTCGTAGCATACTGTGATTATAAACGTGAGTAATTGTACCAGATCACTTCAGCCGCTCGCGCAGCATTTTTTCGGCGTACCAGATAAAGTCACGAGGTTCTGCCAGATGACGCAGAATAAATCCCAGCAGACCACCGCTTTTTTCTTCCTGCTGCAGCTGTTGCGGCTGCTGCGATACCTGAACAGGTTGTGATTGTGACTCTGTCATGGCTGATATTTCCAGTTAATTACAGTTCCGGGCTTCAGTCCACCAGCAATGATCTGCTGTGCAATCGGTGTCTCAATAACGTCTTTTATCAGACGTTCGATCGGACGGGCTCCGAAGCGGGGGTCATAAGCCGCCTGAACCAGCTTGGTCAGTTCTTCGTCTGGTGTGATCAGCTGGATCTGACGTTCAGCCAGGTTGTCCTGGATCCGTCTGACCTTGAGTTTTGCAATCTGTGCAAGCTCTGGGATACCAAGCGGGTTAAATGGTACAACCTCGTCAAACCGGTTGATAAATTCCGGCCTGAAATTTTTAAGAAGCTCAGGCATGATCTTCTGTTCGTAGAACGACTTCGGGTCTGCACGAAGCTGGGGAGCAGGCGTTGCCAGGTCGTTAAAGATCACATCCGCAGCGATGTTGCTCGTAAAGATCAGGATCGCGTTGCGGTAATCGGCAAGCTTGCCGCGACTGTCAGTCAGGCGTCCCTCATCCAGCACCTGCAGAAAGATATCAAAGATCTTAGGATGCGCCTTTTCGATCTCATCAAGCAGTATGAGAGAGTAGGGTTTGAGTTGAATCGGGTTGGTAAACTGTCCGCCCTCCTCGTAACCGGCATAGCCCGGCGGCGCTCCGATCAGTCTCTGCGACGTATGCTGTTCACCATACTCGCTCATGTCCAGACGGACAAATGCACGTTCATCATCGTAGTACTGCTCAGCCAGCTGTTTGGCAAGTTCTGTCTTACCGACTCCAGACGGACCCAGAAACAGAAACGACCCGATCGGCTTTTTCTGGTCTTTAAGTCCGGCTCTCGACCGTTTAATCGCCTCGACAACTTCACGCACAGCGTGCTGCTGACCGATCACTTTTGCATTAAGATTTGACTCAAGTGCAAGCAGTTTCTGCCTGTCAGACACAGAGATTGATTGCAGAGGAATGCCAAGTTTTTCCGACAGAATGCGCTTGAGCGTTTCGGATGTGACCGCCTGCTGACCGTCAATCCGTGCTGCCGTTGCTGCCTCCTCAATCAGGGCGATTGCTTTTTGCGGAAAATGCGCGCTGGCCAGATAGCGTTTGCTCAGTTCTATCACTTCGTCAAACAGGGCAGGATCGATCTGCACCTGCTGCCGATGCGATATCTCGGCCGCCTCTTTTGTCAGGATCTGTAACAGCGCTTCATAGGGCGGTTCGTCGATCAGTACGGTATCAAAATGCTCGCGGAACAGTTCATTTTTTTCCAGCGTAGAGCGGTAGAACGCAGGGTCGGTAGCAATAATGACAACGATGCTCTTGTTTCTGAAGACGAGATTAAGGAATGTGTTCAGTACAAAACCTTCCTGTGAGACATCGTTAAACCTGATGCCTTCGACAAACAGGATCACTTTGCCCAGTGTATTAAGTTCATCCATAAATCCAGGCAGGTTGCTGCCCGGGTATTCCGCACTGGCTATCAGTGACGAAAAGTTAAGCATCAGCACCTTATAGTCCTTCAGATACTCAGGGATCGCCTGGTTGTAGACAAGTTCGTACGCCAGGCCTTCCACAACAGCACTTTTCCCTGTACCGTTTTCGCCAAGCAGCAGACAGCTGTTTTTATCCTGTCTCGTGATAACACGGAATATCTGGTTGATCTCTTTTTCGCGGTCAATGATCGGCCGTGCCGGATCTGCCATAAAGCGCGCTGTCAGATTCTCTGTCAGACGGGCAACAGTCGGTGCTGTCTCCTGCAGTCCCGGCTGCACAGGCTTGCCTTCGTTGGCTGTGTCCAAACGCGGATCAGGATCAGCCTCAACCGATGGCACCGGGGCCTGGTCTCCGTAAACGGCCTGGAATATTCCCGGCATTTTTACTGCAGCGTTCCAGACATGTTCCAGCGTGATGATCTGACCTGCAGTGCCCTGTGCGTAAAGGTAGCTGCTCAGCAGCAGCTGCTTGGCGCCCGGTGTAAAGTACAGGCGGCCGCGGTCACTGACTGTCTGCTCCTGCGCAACCCCGGCCCGCAGCAGAGCCTCTTCGACCCTGAGACGGTCAGGGGTAAGCTCCTGCAGCTTTGCCCGGAAGCTTTCAATTTTAAGCAGGCCCAGAAAAATATCAAACTCACTCAGCTGTGTCTTTTTCTGATTGTGGAGAGTCTGTCCTGTATCAAGCAGAAAACGGTACACCTCTTTGCCGAGATACTCTGAGATAAAAATCTCCGCCATCTTTGTGGCATGTGTTTCTGTCTGCACCTGTGTCTGCGGGCGAACGACGTTGCGCGGTGTAATCTGTGGTTGCATTTGCGGTGCGGCAGTCGTCATAGCACAGAAGCAGTTGAACTGATCAGATAAAAGAATACACATGCAATCAATAGCAGCAATAACACAGACCCTGTCCCGGCAAGAATGCGGGCAACTCTGGTGAGATTCCGGCCGCGATAGTCAAAAAAATGCGGCAGATCCCAGAAGATTACCAGCTCATCAGTCTGCACCTGCAGACTCTCTCCACCGCAATTGCGGCACAGTTGCGAGCTGCCTGTTATCGGGAGCGGCTCCTGACCCCAGCCTTTGCAGACAGGGCAGGCAACCGTTTGCGGGTTGTTCATGCATTCATACTAACATTTTGTAGATTAGTAGTCAGTTGCAGGTAGGTACAGATTCTTGACAGGGATTTCATTATAATCTAATATATCCCCCATAGGGGGATTAAAACTATTCATGCACAAACATTCTCACACAAAAACCCATGGTTCAGAGGCGCACATAAAAAAGCGTGCTGTTCACCGCATCAGGATTATTCAGGGGCATCTTAAAAAAAATTGAAGAGATGCTGAAGGATGACGCATACTGCATAGATGTCGTGCATCAGTCGCGTGCTGTCCAGAGTGCGCTTAAGAAGCTGGATCTGCTGATCATTGAAGACCATCTCAACGGATGCGTCATCGATCAGATTAGAAACGGCGAGGAGGAGCGCACGACTGACGAACTGCTTAAATTATTTGAATATAAATAATGGCCGGAAATGATAAACACACCCCAAAAGTAAAGACCTGCACTCTCTATGTTGATGGAATGCACTGTCAGTCCTGTGAGGTACTTATTGAACGCAAATTGTTAAAGCAGGAGGGAGTAAAGGCGGCAGATGTATCTTTGCAGGGCAGAACGGTCGAGATTACATACGCTGGCTCAGGAGCGCCTGACCCTGAGCTTCTTTCCGATCAGTTTGCAGATCTCGGGTACCGGTTCAGCAGAAAAAAGTTTGCCTATGATGCCCCGTTTATCCGTCTCAAGAATGGCAGAGTGCTTATCAACAGTGCGAAGACCGGTCAGGCTTTTCAGCTGGCTGCTATTGTTGTGTCACTGCTGATTGCCTTTCTGATGTTTGAACGCCTGCAGCTGGGTCAGTTCGTCAGCGTGGACAGCTCGTCAGCACTACCGGCCTTCTTCGTGCTTGGACTTGTTGCCGGTCTATCGAGTTGCGCTGCACTGATCGGGGGACTGCTGCTTTCTCTGATCAAGCAGTGGAATGAACAGTACATTGATGCGGAGACAACTGCGGAGAGAGCGATCCCGCACTGGCTTTTTCATGCTGGCAGGCTGATAGGGTTTACACTGCTTGGGGGACTGCTAGGGCTTGCAGGCGAGGCTGTTTCGTTAAATAACGCTACGTTCTTTGCAGTCCTGACCGTGGTCGTCTCGATCATCATGTTTATCCTTGCGCTGCAGATGCTCGGTGTGACCTGGGCGCAGAAACTTACACTCAGGGCACCAAAATCCCTGACACGGTTTGCGGCAGATGAGTCGAATTTTACTGGCAGATGGATGCCGTTTGCGGTTGGTGCCGGAACGTTCTTCCTCCCCTGCGGTTTTACCCTGATTGCACAGACGGTCGCTTTGACCAGCGGTTCCTTTATGCAAGGTGCGCTGATAATGCTCATGTTTGCACTGGGAACATTCCCGACACTGCTTGGGATCAGCTTCGGGGGACTTGTATTAAATAGAAAGCCACAGCTGACCGCAAAGTTCAACATGGTTGCCGGGCTGGTCGTGATCTTTTTTGCACTCTACAACATCAACGGACAGCTTAATGTTCTGGGGCTTCCGAGTCTGAGCGATATTCAGGTGACTTCAACTGTTGAGGAGGTCCCACTTGAGCCGGTAGACGGAGTTCAGGTGCTGAACTTTACCGCACAGGGGTTTGAATATATCCCCGAGGGCACGACGACGCTTACAGCAGGTGTCCCCGCAAAACTGGTTGTCAACAATAAGGGTATACAGGGATGTGGCGCATTCATGGCTGCAAACGGACTGATTGATAACTTTTATGCTCTGAAGCCGGGCATCAATGAGATCGACCTCGGCGTGCCGGTAAAAGGTACTTACAAACTGACCTGCTCCATGGGCATGGTCAGACCCATAACTATAACTGTTATCTGAAAACTGAGTTGGATACAACAATAAAAATTGAAGGAATGCACTGTGAAGCGTGCAAGGCGTTAATCAGGATGGAGCTTGAAGAGAACGGATTCGCTGACAGAATATCAACTGTCGAAATCGGGAATGTACATCTTACAGGTGTGACCAGAGATGAGTCAGCAAGGGCTGGAGAAATAATAAATTCACTCGAGGGATATCATGTCGCAGACTAAGCAGATCTACCCGATTGTCGGAATGCATTGTGCATCATGCAAGCTGCTGATCGAGAAAATGGTCGGTAAACTGAGCGGAGTTACCAGTGTAAACGTAAACTACGCAACTGAAAAAATGACAGTGGAGTACGACAGTGGTTTAGTCTCGGTTGACGATATCAGGTCAGCTGTTGCTAAAGCCGTAGCTACCGGCTGGTTGATGATAACGGCATGCAGGTGCTTGCCTCACCTCCTGAGGCGGCAAAGAGGGAGACACATTCGCATAACGGTCATTCCGGTGGACACGATCATGCAGCAATGCTAAAGGATGCGGAGTACAGTCTGCTCAGAAAAAAAGTACTGTTCACCGGTCTTGCCTCTCTGCCATTTCTGGCAGTCATGATCGCTATGTTATTCAAGTCAGCAGGTCTGCTGCAGTTTGGACATGCTCCGCTTGGCTATCTTTCGTTTGAGCAATTCGGGTACCGTGTCAATCTTTTCTGGTTGGTACAGTTTATACTTGCCACACCGGTCCTGTTTTGGGGCGGAAGTCAGTTCTACTCAAGTGCCTGGAGTGCTCTTAAAGCACGTGCCGCAAATATGGACACGCTAATTGCTCTTGGCACTACAACCGCATGGCTGTTCTCGTCGGCTGTAACCTTTATCCCGGGACTGTTTGGTGAAGTGATGGTTGACGTCTTCTATGAAGCCGCAGTATTTATCGTCTTTTTCATTCTGCTCGGCAGGCTGCTTGAAGCCCGGGCAAAAAAACAGGCAAACTCTGCGATCAGAAAACTGCTTGAACTGCAGGCTAAGGAGGCTGTTGTTATCAGAAACGGAAAGGAAGAACGCATTCCGGTGTCTGAAGTTCAGAAAGGAGATACAGTGCTGGTGCGTCCCGGAGAGAAAATACCTGTGGATGGAGTAATAACAGAGGGAGAATCAACGATAGATGAATCGATGGTTACGGGTGAGTCACTCCCTGTCACAAAAACAGTCGATGACCGTGTCGTCGGTTCGACCATCAACAAGACCGGGACCTTCCGGTTTGAGGTAACCGGAGTAGGATCAGATACACTTCTGGCACAGATTATCCGTATGGTGGAAGAAGCGCAGGGGACAACAGCACCGATCCAGAAGCTGGCAGACAGGATATCGGGTGTATTTGTGCCGGTTGTCATTAGTATTGCACTCGTATCATTTCTGTTCTGGCTTCTGCTGGCGCCTGGTCTTGGACTTGTTCCCGTAGACACCAGTCTGCAGCTTGCTGTCTATATAGCAACCTCGGTCCTGATTATTGCCTGCCCCTGCGCTCTCGGGCTTGCAACACCAACGGCAGTAATGGTCGGCACCGGCAAGGCCGCCCGGGCGGGAATACTTGTTAAGGATGCGCATGCGCTTGAACTGGCCCAGAACATTCGCACTATCGTATTTGATAAAACAGGAACCCTGACCAATGGCAGACCCGTTGTAACAGATGTGGAATTTGCAGCCGGCACAGACAAAGAGGTCACGCTAAAGCTGGCATACGCCGTGGAGAATCTGTCAGAACATCCTCTGTCAGATGCTGTGGCAGCGTATGTAACAGAACAAATCAGTGAGTTCGCTGCGGGCAGGGTTGAGAAATTCAGCGCAATAGAAGGCAAAGGTGTCACAGGATCAGTAGCAGGAACTGCTGTTCTAATCGGCAACCGCCGTCTGTTTACCGATGAGGGTATCGAAACTGACAGCATTCTTGATAAGACTGCAGAAAGTCTTTCTGCAGAAGGTAAGACGGTAATTCTTATGGCTGTGGATCGCAAGCATGTAGCTGTGTTCGCCCTTGCTGATACTGTCAAAGACTCTGCAAAGGAGGCTGTCTCAAGGCTGCATCGTTTGGGTGTTCAGGTGGTGATGCTGACCGGTGATAACCGTCAGACAGCAGAAGCGATAGGGTCGCAGCTCGGAATAGATACCATCCGTGCAGAGGTTCTACCTGCAGACAAGGCAGAGATTATCAGGGAGCTTCAAAAGAATACAAATGGTGTAGTCGCTATGGCTGGGGATGGTATTAATGATGCGCCTGCCCTGGCGCAGGCTGATATCGGTATTGCTATGGGGACAGGTACTGATGTCGCGATTGAGGCAGGTGATATCGTGCTTGTTAAGGGAACGCTTGACAAAGTTATCGAGACGATAGAGATGTCTCGTACGACCCTCGGTATTATCCGCCAGAATCTCTTCTGGGCGTTTGGCTACAACGTTGTTGCTATACCGGTTGCTGCAGGGCTCCTGTATCTGCCGTTTAGTCTGCTGCTGTCGCCGATGATCGCAAGTGCAGCAATGGCGTTCAGTTCTGTCTCGGTTGTCCTTAATAGTCTGCGTATTCGTCTTGCACGATAGGAAATTTATTAAGGCAATTCAGTAATGTGGATAACTTGCTTCTGAACACCCGGATCATGTATCATTCGGGCACTATGGATCTTACACCAGTATTTACGTTTATCGGTTTCAGTGAGCAGCACGCAAGGCTGTACGCCGCGCTGCTGGAATTTGGCCCCCTGACTGTATCAGAACTTGCCGATAAAAGCGGTGTACCCAGAAGCAGCTGCTATGACTACCTTCCTGATCTGATAAAGCAGCGACTGGTTCGCGAACTTGCAGCAGACAAGCGCATCGAGGCATGTGACCCCATGCGTCTCAAACAGATTTACAAGGAATACACAAGCAGGCTGGCCCGTGAGGATCGTGATTTCTGGGAGCAGTACACACTGGCTGAGTCACGCTTTAAAGAGCAGCACAGGCAGAAATCGGTCCGCTATGTGACCGGAATGAGTCAGATCACCGAGCTGATAACCTCACTCAACGACCACGAGATTGTTGCCATCGTCAAGCAGGGCAGTTTTGACACCCTTCCGCCCATGCTGCGCGAAAAACTCCTTCTGTTTATTGCACGCAATGAGGAAAAGGTAACGAGACTTCCGGGGATTGATAAAAAGGGCACGGCGCTTCGAATTCACACGATGACTTCTCTGATCCACATCAATCCTGCCAAGGTGCGAGCAGGCATCATCACAGACCCTGACGTGCTTGAACTGGAGACAGCAATGTGGGATATGTTCTCCTCCAGAGAGGCTGACCGCGAGCAGGTTGTATCAGGGTACTGATCAGGGCTGAAACAGCGTATCAGGCTCAATCTTCACGGTATTTACCGAGTTAAACTGCTTTGCAGTCTCTTCAATCTGTGTCCGCATTCCGTTTACCCTGCAAGAACCACCGACAGTAAAGCTCTGCGGATCATCAAAGTGCAGCGTTGCTGTACCGTTTGTGACATTTGCTGATACAAGTCTGAATGCAGCAAACCCTGGTTGTGCCTCAGGCTTGAGGTTGGTGATGTAACCCTGGGATGTTTCTGCCGCTGTCAGTTTAAGACTGAGCAGTGCATTGATAGCATCTTTAAGTGGAGTTGATGTTAAAGGGATCTGTCTGGTTACATATGAGCCTGCAGCGCAATCATCGTTGATATCGCTCTGTGTCAGCACATAAAGTTTGACACTCATTGTGCCCGGGTTCTGCGTGGGGGTCGCTGTGATCTGTCCGGTTGGTGTCAGCGTCGGATCAACGGTTACATCCGGTGTCGGGGTGGCTGACGGTTCATTGTCCTCGAGCATCTCTACCCGTTCATCAATGCTGCTGACCCGGTTGTACAGTTCGGCAAGCAGACCAAGCCCGACAGCACTGGTCACACAGAGTGCAAGCAGCAAAATAACGACCGAGCCGTAAAATACTTTTTTCATGAATGGACGGGTAAGAAGTAAGTACCTACAGTGTAGCACCAGGTGATAAATCTGTCATGCAGATCCGAATTGAACAGACAGCTCAAACAGGCTCCGGGAAAATCTGCTGACCCGTCTCTGCATCCTTGATGATGATTGCAAAAACCGGGCATGACTGAGCGGCTGCCATGATGATGTCGTCCTGATCCCAGTCTGTCTCGAGGATGTATACCTTGTTTTCTTCGTCAAGCTGAAATGTGTCGGCCGCGATGGCAACGCATGACGCTGCACCGATGCATACATCCTGAAGAACCTCTACCACGTACTTGCTTTTTCCGGGATTGGTTGCGGTCCAGTGCTGACCATTGGCATTAACTTGTGCTGGCATACGAGTGAGACTAAAAAGTTACTGGGCATATAGTACGATACAACGTGGTAATTGGCAAGGCATCACTATTTTCAGATGACGCATTATTACGTGTAATCTTCATCGTGTCTTATCCATAGCCCTTTCTTTTGACCGCAAAAGAAAGGGCAGAAAGAAAACTCTCCGGCATGCACTCCTTCACCGGTCAGATACTGCTGCCGCTCGTTACGCAGCATGTGCTAGCGCCAGGATGCTGCGTTTTTACACTTCGCGTCAGCATCTGAATCCTCGGTTCATCCGTGAAATGCCGGACTTGAAAACAAAGACAGAAACGAAATCCCGGGGTCCGGGGGAATATCCCTGTAAGCAAGAATGGGAGGAGATCATGGTTTGGGGTTCCAGGGGAATTTTCGTGGGGCTGGAAATGGGATAAGGAGAGTTACTGGAACCATTTATAATTCCCCTGGCGCTTTCTTTTGGTTCGTTTTCTTTGGCGACAAAGAAAATGAACAATAAACACAACAAGAGTATTGCAACTGGAGCGTATGCTCGAGATTAATACGCAAATCTTTCCTCCGGTGTCGGACCGGTATCAACAATCGGGGGCTGCGGTCCGTCGGGCTTTTTAACGATAGCCTTTGATGACCTGCTGTTGCGGCGGTTACGCAGCGAGATCAGGGTAAATGCAACAATCAGTGCCGTGATAACAGCGATACCGGCAACGAGGCCTGTATTGAAGCCGCCAAACTGAAACGCCACCAGCGCTATTATCGCCATTGCTGACGTTTCAATATAGAGTGTCTGCTTTGCACTGAAGCCTGCATCCATCAGGCGGTGATGCAGGTGCTCACGCCCGCTGATGCTGAATAGCTTCAGGATATTTACTGTCTTGTGATTTCGCATCCGGTTGATCAGCACCCAGATCATATCGATCAGCGGGATGCTGAGGATGATAATTGCTGTCGTAAGTTTTGGTCCGTTACCGCCGGAGCCAGACTGCGCTGCGATCAGGATCGAAAGTACAGCAAGGACAAACCCGTAGCCATGTCCTGCAGTGCCACCGATGATTTTTGACGGCGGGTAGTTGTAAGGCAGAAAACCAAGCACGCCAAAACCAAGCAGAAACGGTATCAGTGCAAGTTCATTGGCGCCAAACCGTACGCTCAGGATGGTCATTGTGACGGCTGCGATGATTGTCATACCTTCACCCAGAGCATCAATACCGCACACCCAGTTCAGCGCATTGACCAGCGTTACAATCCAAAGGATGGTAATAATATCCGCCGGCAGGGTCATGTTGTAGACAAAGCTGCCCAGATTAAGCGCTGTCTGCCAGCCGGTAAAGTCAAGGTCAAGTCCGGCAACACTTATCGCCGGTATTGTTGTGCCAGTTACGACTACAATCACAGCAGCCAGTATCTGAAAACCGAACTGCACGCCACCCGAAAGCTCATAGCGGTCATCAATCACACCTACAACAGTCAGGATGATCAGTCCGAGGAACAACCCCGAGAGCTGTGTCGTCATAGGGATCTGTGTCGTTGCGATCAGGATAAAGGGTATCAGCACCGCAAGCGCTCCAAGCCGTGGCTTAACGTTATCGTGCAGACGCTGCTCCAGTGTCTTGTCTGTGCGCTTGCGCATTGTCGCCGGCAGATCAACAAAGTGGTATTTTTCGGCAATAAATCCGACAAGCGGTGTCAGAAGCAGTGCTGCAAAAAATGCCAGCAGCGCAAGTGGCAGCATGTCGACATATGGTTGCAATACTGGATCGATCATCAGTACAGAAGTATCAGAGAAGATAACTGGTAAAAACCAAACAGGCCGAGAAGATTAAACACAATCATCCCGGTATTGATCATAAATGACAGACGACGGTCAAACTTGTAGATCGAACTGCTCAGATTGAGCAGGATCACAAGCATGGCGCCGGTAAAAAAGGGTACTCCAAGCAGAAACTCCTTGTCGATCAGTTCCCAGCTCTGTGAGGCCTGGATGTAGATCAGCGGAAGCTCGTTAACCGATGCAGATGCATCTCCGGTAATCATAAGAAACATAGCAAGTACAAGGATGACAGAGCTTATGATGGCAAGTGAGGTGTTAAGATTGCGCCAGTAGGGAAACACCTGCGCAACCGAACTGACCCGGTTGACACGGTTTTTGAGGTTGTACATCCACTCCAGTCTGCTGCCCTTAAGCTCCATCCCGACCTGATCCTGAGACACAGCCGCAGGAAGACGCTGCCGCAGCGGGGCCGGATGCAGGTCCTGATCTGCCGGTGAGCCGACCGGTACTAACTGACTCTGCTGATTTTCATCGGGACTGCCGCCCTGCGTAAAATCCATGTCCGATTATAACACCAGATTTTATGGTGATTGTAAATTACCCCCGTATTTGCTATTATTTGAGCGGAGGACAGGGAAACAGGTGGGCATGATGGCTCACCGTTTTATTATTACAGACCTGTCATTCCGTCTAGTTTTTATCATACTCACATGTCATCACAGACTGATTTTCTGTCTGCGATCAACCAGATTGCAGCAGAGAGGAATATCGATCCTGATGAGGTGCTCGAAGCCATCAAGGCTGCTGTCATCTCCGGTTTCAGACGTGACTACCCCGAAGAGGATGAGGGAGTGTCACTGGATGTCGAAATCGACTCACAGATGGGATCAATCCGCGTATATGCGGACAAAAAGGTAGTAGACAAGGTTACCAACAAGGCGACCCAGATTTCACTTGACGATGCCCAGGAGATCGAAAGCAAGATCGAGGTAGGAGACCATATCCAGGTTGATATTACACCAAGCGGCGACTTCGGCCGTGTAGCCGCACAGGCTGCCAAGCAGGTGATTCTGCAGAAGATCCGTGAGGCCGAGAAAGAATCGGTCATGCTTGAATTCAAGGATAAGATCGGTGAGATCGACTATGGAGTCGTACAGCGTATGGATGGTGACAATGTCATCTTTGAGATCCGCCGCGCAATGGCAGTCATGCCTAAAGAGGACCGCATCCCGGTAGAGTTCTACCGCAGCGGTGCCCGGCTTAAAGTACTGATCAAGGATATCCGCACCGGTCCACGTGGCAAGCAGTTGATCGTATCCCGTGCTGACCCTGATTTTCTTGTCGGACTGTTCAAGATCGAAGTCCCCGAGATTCTGTCGGGCTCTGTCGAGATCAAGGCGATCGCTCGCGAAGCCGGATCACGCAGCAAGGTTGCTGTCATGTCGACTTCTGACGGGGTAGATCCGATCGGCTCATGCGTCGGTCAGAAGGGTGTTCGCATCAATGCAATCATGAACGAACTAAAGTTCGGACCAGTTGAAGAGAAGATTGATATCATCCTCTGGGATGACGATACCGAAGAGTTTATTGCCAACGCTCTAAGTCCTGCACAGGTTGAGCGCGTTGAGATCATGGACGAGGATGAGCACGAGGTCAAAGTCATCGTTCCTGACGATCAGCTTTCTCTTGCCATCGGCAAAGAGGGACAGAACGTCCGCCTGGCAGCCAAGCTGACCGGATGGAACATCGATATCGAAGGCGAGACCGTTAAGGTCGAATCCAATGACGCCTACGGCAAGGTTGGATCAGAAGATGAGGAAGACAGCGATGCAGAGTCAGGTACAGACGGTTCTGATGCAGACGCAAGCGGGAGCACAGCAGAAGAGGGCAGTATTGAATCCCTCGGACTGAGCTCACGTATTGTCACAGCTCTCGATAAGGCAGGTATCACATCTGTCGAAGATCTTAAGGCTAAGGTGGACGCCGGTGAAGATATTGCCGGTATCGGACCGAAGTCACTGGAAGATATTAAGAAGGCCCTGTAATCTAATGGCGAAACGCCAGCAGAACATACAGAAAAAGCAGGCGGTGCGGACATGCATCGCCTGCGGCAAAAAAATTCCCCAAACAGGAGATGATCCGTTTTGTCCGTCTTCCTGACGGACGTGTAGAGGTCGACCTTAGCGGTAAAAAATCCGGCAGAGGTGCCAATATGGCCATGATTTCCGATCACATCGATCTGGCATTCAAAAAAAAGGCATTTGAACGTGCTCTCAAGCTGGAGTCCCCACTTTCATCAGAGGATCAGGACCGTCTGCGTAGCGAGTTTAATGAGGCTATTGAGCAGAAACAGTTCCGCAAAGGGCGCGAACGGGTGACGATTAAAGTCTCCAAACAGGATTTCGAAAAGGCGACTGGGGCAGCAGCTTAGTCCTCGTCTGAATTTTCTCTGAATTCCCTTGGTTTAAAGTATATTGCTGTGATATAAATACAGCCGGATAACGAACTATGGAGAAATACTTTCCTATAGCAGTACAAACATCGGGTCTGTCGGCAGCTGCGTTAGCAGCTGAAGTGCTGTCACAGGCACCCGGGAGTAATCCTGAAGCTGTTCTGCGTGAGGCGGGATCGCTAATCCGTAATCCCCACAGACCCTCTTACGTAACACATTCAATGCTTGAACGTCTCTATCTCGGTCTTGTCGTTGACGGTCAGCAAGTTGATAGTTCACAGCTGGAGAATACCGGATTTGCAGCTGAACGGTTGCATCACTTTGCATCAAGGGACCGGTACAGTGTCCCTGATGAGTACAAATCAGCATTTGTGACTGCACTCTACAGGTCAGTTCGCAGTATTGTTAGCCATGTTCTACCTGATAACCCCGGGCTGCTGCTTGAGGTCGGAGCAGGTGCTGGTGATATCTCACAGCATGCAATTGTACCTGCAGTAGTCGCGGGTGGACACCACGCACTGATCACAGAATCAACTCAGAATCAGATGTCGCTTTCACAGGTACACCAAACAGGTGATATCAGTACAAGATCAGGAGTTGATATGCGAAATACCGGTCAGGAAGATGCGAGTGTAGATGTATATCTGTCTGTCGGATCGCTGGATGTTGTTCCTGAACATATAATTAAGGCAGCTGCAGCCGAGGCGGGACGTATTGTTAAACCGGATGGAAGTGTTGTATTTGCGTTGGACCTCGGACCTGGTGAGGCGTGGTCACTGCTGCCTTCGCCTGAACTCAAACGTGCGTACGCAGCAGGACTGCAGCGCGAGGGTTGGGGGCTGCAAGGGAAGTATGCTGACAACAAACTCCTGTATAAACAGGTCGGTCAGATGAAGGTAGATAATTCAGGAATGCCTGCTGAATGGCATCTTAAGGGGAAAGATGATTCTGTCAGGCTTGGAAGGGCACTGTTTGCAGTTTCGCGTTTTCTGGCAGGATCAGCAGAACTGGTATCTGACAGACTTGAGGCGGATGGAATTCTCCCTGACGGTTTTCGCTTTCAGGACAGAGATCTTGCGCAGCTTTTTGCCAACCAGTATCAGCAGAATGAACATGTGAGGGCTTTGTTGCATACAATTGCACGGCATGAGGTTCGTGAGGCAGATTACTCGCTGGGTGCCGCCAGCTGTATTGGTGCGCTTGTTCACCTGGGTGATGCACTGATGACGCATCAGGTAGAGCAGGCAGGAATCGAAAGCATTCTTGGCTTTGAGCATGCCACGGTTGAGAATGTTTACCGCTGCTATGTCCTTATCTGCAATGAACTGATGCATGATCTGAATGACGCGTACATAACTGCAACGTTTGCAAAGCACGGCTTCACACTGGCAGAAAAAGGACGAATGACGTCGGCCGAGGATATTGATGCTTCTGCAGATGTTGATCTGCTGAATATTGCCGGTGCAAAGCTGACACGGATTAAACAGGGTGATCGGGCTCAGTCTGTCAATCAGCTGCGCTGGATCAGACTTAAGAAATCCTGACGTTCAGTAACGCGGCATCATCACCCCGGCAGCAAGGTCGTTCAGGTAGCGCTCAGCATCAAAACTGATACCAAAGCCCTCCTCCAGTATGATCTTCGCGACATAGATGTTCCCTTTGACATTAGGATGCATGTAGTCTGTCTCGCCAGGTTTGATACCCTCCACAGCGTTCCCCGATGAAGCGAACGTGTAGAAGCCCTGCAGGTCAAATGCCTGCAACTTTCTAAACAGGTCAATCCTGCTGTCTGCCTTCAGGTCTTCGTATTCCCGGTTGTATTCTTTTATCTTGCTGTTGTAGGTAATGTTGTAACTTGACGTGCTTGTACAGAAGATGGTCCTGGCTCCTGTCTCCTGAATCATACTAAGGAGCAGGTCATTCAGTCTCCCGCTTTCTTCGGGTGTGATCCCGTCATGCCGGTCATTTGAGCTTGCAACGTAAATAACGAGATCTGGCTTGTGCTGCCCGACTGCGGTATCAAATCTGTCGAGCAGGTCCTGCACGGTTGCACCGTCATAACCGCTGTTGATAAATCTGATGCCCCATGAAGCCTGCTTCCAGGATTCATCAGTCATCAGTTCCTCCTTGAGAACGTATTCGACAACTTCACGCCAGTTGGGATGTACCCATTCGGTAGAGGTGATCGAGTCACCGAGACACACAATGGTAAATCTTGCGTCACTGTCCAGTTTGTTTTGAACGTAAGCGATCGGGTCTTTGGAAAAACTCATGATGATGGTAATTCCCGGCTGACACCAGCCTTGTCAAAGACAATATTCCAGCCTGCAGTAAAATCCTCTCTGCTCTGTACAAATCTGAATGGCTCCCAGCCCAGGTCAAGGTAGATCTTGCATGCGACCCATGATGGTGTCTGCGAATGCAGAAAGGCTTTTTTGTGACCGAGCTCTGCCATACGTTGCATAGTTTTTGTGATCAATGGCTTTGAGAGCCCGCGTCCCTTGTAATCCTCCCGCATGGCAACCCAGTGCAGATGCCCTGTCACGTTTTCAGGTAACTCCTCTGCGTCAGATGCCGGCTCAGGCAGGCCCGGCTGTCCCTCAAGAAACATGTAGGCCGTTGCAGTACCAACGGGCAGACTGTCACTGCTAAGTAAAAACAGGCAGCGTTCTTTCAGCAAACCTATGCTGTTGCCGTAGTACCGGTCAAATTCACTGTGCGCTTTCTCCACGGATTCAACATCTCCCGAACTTGCCTCAATCTCGCACCAGTGATCAATATCTGTCTGAGATCCGTCAAAATACCTGAAACTGTATCCATCAGGAAGCGGCATGACCTCCACATCATTGAGATTGTGATGCAGCATGAAAACGTCGTAATAGGGTACTGTTTTGTCTACCATGGGATTGCTTGAATTACGACATTATACCTGAAAGTAACAGAAGACAGGTGATATAGTAGTCGCATGAACAAACGTGCAGCAAAATTCATACTGTTTGCTCATGCCAGAAGCGGCAGCAGTTCACTTGCCTGGCTGCTTGATGCTTCAAAAGACGTTGATCTGGTGTTTGAGCCATTCTCGGACAACTTTACAAAGTATAATCCCGGCAAACCTGACTATGCTTCCAGGGTCAGCTCACCCGAGACTGTGGACGCTGTCCTGGATGATATTTTTTTTGGAGTACAATGCTCTCAAGGATCTGATGTACCGCAAGAGTATTGCAATCTATGAGCGCATGCTGATGCGTCCGGATGTGAAGATACTGCTTCTGACAAGGCGCAATCTGCTGATGTCGGCAATATCCGGCCAGATTGCCGAGCAGACGGGCATCTGGCAGACATGGGATAAAAAAGATGATGACGGGCAGAACAAACTCGAGGCATTAAGCATTCCCCGACTTGAGCGCACTGTAAAGTACCTCTCCGAGATGGTAGATCACTATTCTGCGTTCCTGCAGAAGTACAGACCCGATGATCATCTCCACCTCGTCTACGAATATTTTTACACAGAGGATCGGGAGCTCAACTATAAGAATGTTACTGATGTCTGCAGCTTTCTCAGTGTATCGCTTCCACCGTCTGAGTTTATTGACCGGTATATGCAACCCGAAAATGCCCGTCTGGGCAGCAGCGATCTGCTGAAACAAATCCCCAACTACCAGGATATAATGGATTACTTTTCAAAACACACGCATGAGTAAAGAAGAACGTCTGCAGATTAAAGTCGCAGTATATGTTGCTCTGGAGAGGGATGGATCGTTCTATTTTCTGCGCCGTAAAAATACCGGCTGGCAGGATGGAATGCTGACGCTCCCGTCAGGGCATGTCGATAGAGGTGAATATCCCAGCGATGCCGCTGTGCGTGAGCTGGCTGAAGAAACAGGCATAGTTGTTGAGCCTGAGCAGCTTGAACTTCTGGGTACTGTCTACCGCCGTGACCGCTATGTTGATTTTTATTTTGTAGCCCATGACTGGACAGGCGAACCAGAATTAGCAGAGCCTGAAAAGGCCAGCGAAGGCATCTGGACCACGCCTGACAGAGATGACCTGATCGATGGCGGAGCGGAGGTTATGACAGCTCTGCTGGACGGAGCGGGGTTCGTTGAGTACACCAATGAGGATTATGAACCCCCTATCAGCTCCTAGAAAACCCTCTCTCTGTATATGATCTCGACAAGATTGCTTCCAACCGGGCGTCTGATATCAAGGAGAAGCTGCCTGCCTGTTTTGTCGGCTGATATCGTTTTATAGTAGTTATACGTCTCGTATGGTCCTGCATCAGCGGCAGAAGAAATACGCCACGTCTCACGTTCCACTTCTTCGCTAAAAAAGGTAAAGATTTGTTCAGGATTATCGGGTGAAGTCGAACGTACACTGAAATTGTCCGAGTCATTAGGGCTGCACTTTACCTCTGTGACTGTGGATCCGGAATAGAATGGAATATCATCCGGCCAGTTTGAGGGCAGTTGATCCTGCGCGGTAATGAAGCAGTTTTCCACCCGTCGTACCGGAGTGGTTTCCGGTATCTCTGATACAGTGGTTTCGGTATCCATGGTTGTGGTTCCTGTATCACTACCAGGCGACACTGATGGATTGCCGGCACTGCAGGCTGACAGAAGTAAGGCAAGGGTCACAAGGGATATACACTTACTCATGTTTGAAAAACAGATGAAGTATATGTCTGAAGTATACTCTTTCCGTAACAGTCTACAAGTGCTGAGAACTTATTGCTCTGTTTATGTTAGAGTAGGCAATAATTGTTACGTCAAACACATGCAGCTCGGAGCATTCTCACTCAGCCTTTCTGTTAAAGACATTCACAAATCAAAGGAGTTTTATGAAAAGCTCGGCTTTACAGAGGCTGGCGGACACATCGGACAGAACTGGATTATGATGCGCAACGGCGACTGTCTGATCGGACTGTTTCAGGATATGTTTGAGGGGAATATTCTGACCTTTACACCGGGCTGGGACAGCTCTGCAAAGGAGCTCGACAGTTATACCGATGTGCGCGAACTGCAGAAGCAACTGAAAGAAAAGGGCATCGAGCTTACAGAAACGGTAGACGAGGACGGAAGCGGCCCCGGACATTTTTACGCTTACCGATCCCGACGGAAACGCAATCCTTGTTGATCAGCATGTCGGCGGGGACAGTGATTGAGTAAAACTGCTGCAGCCTGTATAATTACCTGCACAAATACCGTACGGTACTCCAGCCAGTTGGCTGCGGGCACCTGCTATATGGCCCTATCGTCTAACGGTTAGGACGACAGATTCTCAATCTGTTAATCCGGGTTCGATTCCCGGTAGGGTCATAAAAAATAACCGCCTCCCCTCATTAACCTAATTCATCAGATTGCTCTCTCGTAAGCGGACGTCAGGTGCTATAATTGTTATATATAGCAATTGACGAATTGGAAACATCATTCAGGTGTTTACCTGCCGATCTGGTAACCGCCGGCCGAAATCATAATACATTTTACATCAGGTATCTGCCTCCAAAAGTGCAGCTTGCCGGCTATGCGGTGCAGGAGGTAAACATCGGTGACAACCTGGCTGTGATTCCGCCTGGAGAAGCCGCCATATCAGGCGAGTTCGTATTCTGCAAAGCAGTTATAGCCAGACAGGCAGACACGTTGTTTTTTTATCATAACCTTCCCGAGGATTCTAATCTGCTGCTCGGTTTTATTCCTGATCTGGAATATCGGGGGGATACTGGACATTGCGCAGGGTAAGCTGTTTGACGAGACGCTGGTAATCGGCCGAGATCCCGAGGAGACCGGAGTGAACATTGCACGGTATACTCACAGGCTTCAGTACATTGCTCTGCCGGAACCAACAGATGAGCAGCGGCATTTTCATGTGCTGGTCTATAACAATGGTTGCCCGTCTGTTGCCGATTTCGATCTCTGGCTGACAAGGTAAGGATCAGCACGGTATAAAAAAATGACCCGCTGAGGCGGGTCTTTAGTATTATCACGGAAAAGCTACTGACTCATTTCCTTTCGCATTTCATCTATTCGCGTTTTGAGGTCCTCGAGTGCTGACTTTGCGCGGTCCGAGCCTTCCTCTGCGGATTCTTCAAGCTGCTGTCTGCGTTCTTCAATCATTGCGCCCAGTTCGTCTGCGCGTTCTTCAAACGTTTTTACCATCACCGGTATCCATGTTGTTGATCCTGTCGCGCAGATCCGAAAGACGTTCCTGCACGTCCTCGCCAGCCTGTGAAAGGCTTTGCTCGAGAGTATTCTTAAGATCCTCAAGTTTCTGCTGCATATCCATGAGTATGTGTTAAGAAATAATATACAACGGGTATTAAAATACTACATTTGTATTATTTTGATGTCAACTTCATCGGTGACACTCTCATACGCGCTGCAGCTCTTTTACTATCATGTCGGTTGTGTAAAGAACTGACACCAGATGATCGGTGTATACACCCTCATAACGGCTGTGGCGCCAGGCGCCAGCCTCGGCTGGACCGATTACGATGTAGTTGTCGGGAACGTTGTCTGTGATGGTTCCGATTGTTGCAATATTTCCGACAAAGGTTGCCTCTCTATCTTTAAACCGCGTCAGCAGTGGGGCGCTTGTGTCAGATAAGCCTGTCAGTGGTCTTGCATACTGCTGCCAGGGGTAGTGTTGTTTCAGTGCCTGACCTGCCAGTCTGCGCAGCTGGTCGGAGATGGCAGATCGGCGTTCCGGGACTAACGACTGTTCACGCAGGACATTGTCAGGTGTCGACTTCTCAAAGGCAATACCGTTACGGTACATTACAGATGCTACATGGTGACCGATATCGTTTGTTGCAGCTGGAATCTCGTCTGGTACCAGATTGACTGAGAATGCTCCATTCTGCGATATCAGCGGACTGTGAGGCCCTGCCGACTCGGCAACTTTCATCTGCACACGGTACAGATCAAGCAGACCGGGTTTTCGAGCAGGGTGCACGCTTACATTAAGATTGCTGCGGATGCTGCTGACAAAGCATCCGGCAATTCCTCCGGTCGCTCCCAGTCGATGTTAGCCATGGTTGAATAAAGCGACCGGTAGAGGCGGTCGCCCCCGAAACTGCCTCCTATCTCCTCGTCAGTAGTTACCATAAAAACGGGCGGCAGGTAGCCCTGATCCTGCAGAAGTAGAGCCAGCAGCGGACCAAGACCGGCCTGACCCTTCATGTCATTTGCGCCACGGGCGTATACAAGTCCCTTCTTCCTGTCATGATGTGTACTCAGAGTACTTAACGATGACGCCGATCTGCTTAGGGGATATGCATCAAGATGAAAATGTACAACAGGATGATTGATCCTGACTGTTTCATTATTTTTTGCATGGTAGTTTCCGACTGCAGCATCAACCTCTGACTTGAAAGTATCCGGATAGATGATCATTGCCTCCCGGTCTGCAAACTCGCACGGGACGCGGGCAAACGACATGTCTCTGACACCTGCTGCAGTCATCAGCCCGGTGTAGTAATCGAGAATGCCTGCAAAATCAGGACCGTTTACCATTGTCGTGTTGAATGCGCACAGCGATGCAAGTGTAGTATTGATGACACCTTCCAGCTCAGCACGGTCGTTCTGCCATGCGCGTGTGGCGATACGTTTGCCAAGCATGTCAGCAGCAACCGGTTTTACCAGTTCAAGCCGTTCAAAGGATGGCCTGTGTTCAAAAAAAATGCGTGAACATGGCGTCAATTATACTCCTGTCTTGCGGGATAACCAAACGGTGCAGGGTAATCCGGCTTCGTAGTTGCGCATAAACATGGTATACTAATATATCTAGTATATCGTAAATGGAGCGGTTACAGTTCAGACCACAAAAGGGGATGAGATCGACACTGCTGCGTATCGCTGGTATAGGTGCCGTTGTGCTGCTTGTCAGTGCGTGTGATACGAGACCGGATACAATTGTAATGCCGACACTTGCACAGCTGCCGACACTGACAGCTAGTCCGCTGCCTTCAGCGACGCCAGAGCTGACGTTAACACCGACCAATACATTTACAGTGGAACCATCGGCTACACATACACCAGAGCCAACGGTGACCGAAACAGCAAGCCCGCCGCCTTCCCCGACGATCACTGATACGGTCACACCCGCTGAGACTCATGTACCTGTAGTGACTGCTACAGAGGAATTGCCGCCGGCGGAATCTGAAGCATCAGTAGTATTACCTGATCTCTGTGATCAGGAGAGTCCCTACGTGCAGAGCCTGATTCGTTTTGCAGAACAGTACGATAACGGCCCGCACGCTTACCGTCAGTTTACATTCTCTATCGCTCATTTTCATCCTCAAAACGGTCTGACACAGTGTGCAAGCTATGGTGCAGACAGGTCGATGATGATGGCGAGTTCGGTCAAGGGGCTCATAGAACTCTATGCTTCACTTTCCGGGGTTACTGACACAGAAGCACGGGATAAAATGATCCTGAACTCAAATAACGGTTCGACCGGTGATGTGCTGCAAAGCGCTTTTGATACGGGATGGATGAATGCAGCGATTCCCCCGGGCCGTCCGCGCAATCCGATCACAGCATTCAACGCGTTTCTGCATATCATGGGAGCCGATCCCTCGCACGGAATCATGGAGTGGCCGTACGGAGACACCAGTTCATCCGCTGAAGAGGATACTGCTGTCTCGCTGCTGTCGGTAAATGACATGGTACGGGTATACAGCTCGGCGATTACAATGCGCAATAATCCTCAGATACGGGATGCAATAACTCGTCTCTCAAGGCGTACAGGCTCATTCAGAAGTCCGCTTGACCGCGTCAGCGAGCAGACCGGACTGCGCTATACCGGCAAGGATGGACTGACCTATCCGGGTAACGGCGCCGGCAATAACATTGTGGTATCAGATGCCGGATTTCTTGCTCTTCCGGATGGCAGTTATCTGATCATCGCATTCAGCTCGAAAAAACGTGGGTGAGTGGGCAATCAATAACGCCCCGAATGGACCGGTCGACCTGATAGCACGGTCAATTACATCCTCACAGAATTAATACCGCAACCTGAACAGCATATTGTTACTGCTCATTTCAAAAGCGGTTTCAGGGAAGTATATAACCTCGCCTCCGTAGCGCAGTACCTCATGAGCAATATAGTTTGCACCATTTGGTGCGATCGGATTTGTGTAATCAGCATCATCCTTGCCAAGCGCTCCGACGATAAGCTTTTCGACCCTGCTGTCGTTTACGGTTGCCATGATTTCGGCAAATCCCTTTTCGTGCAGCGTTGCGCTTTCCTGCAGGATTTCGTCACTCACCTCAGACATCAGCAGCTCGTGGTGACGTTCTTCAATCAGTTTTCGGACTTCGGTTAGCAGTTCGTGCTCGGACATGGATTCAAAACTGCCCTCAAGGTCACCCGGGAATACCGCCATACCCGGCAGCGTGCTTCTGATCGCATCCAGGTATTCTGCCGGTGAAGCAGGGATGACCCGGTACTTCTCGCGGGTAAGAAAACTTCCGAGCGTTTTCATCTGTGAGCCGATAAACTGCAGGACCAGATCGTTCTGCTTGTCCTTTCCCTGGGCGGCTCCCTGACCGTGATAGACTGTGTCAGCAGCTTCATGCATCTGGATGGATTTACTCTCCTGTCTCATTCCGGTAAATTTCTCAAAGTCTTCAAGTCCTTCGACATGCAATTCCGCCAGGCTGTTACGTTCCACCTTAAAGACAGTCGTACCGGTCCTCGAGAAAATCAGCAGTGTCAGATTTTCGAGTGCCACACCTCTGTAGTCAAAAAACGGCAGCAGGTAGTAACGCGAGTCGGTACCGTCAAAACTGTATTCGGTCGACAGCGCTTCAGCAGCTGTAAGCCGGCCGTCTTCGGAGAAGAGGGCAATGGACCTGTTCAGATGCGGACTCGCAAGCATGGACTCGATCTTGCGCACAAGGCCTTCGGAAACATCATTTCCTTTTAGCTCCTCTTTTACCTGCAATGCATTCTTGTCATGATCTGCAGGGTCCATCGGGATGTAGACACTCCTGCGGTCGTTGCTGTCAGAGGTAATCAGTTGCTTCAGTTGTTCTGTCATTGATATTTGGTATAAGTTAATCTTTATTTTTTACCCAGTTGCCGTCTTCATTCTTGTAATAGGAACGTTTAACTGCTCCCCATGCGATTTTTACTGAACGTTCCTCGCGCGAATCCTCGTCCTCATCGTTATGGCTTTCCCAGGAAGAGTTAAACGCCTCCTTCCAGATCGCCTGAGCATGCTCGGGCAGTGTGTCCCTGATCTGTTCGGGTAGCTCTGATTTATGCTTGTACGGCATGACTAGCGTGCTGACCTGTCACGGTAAGAGCGAAAGCTGTCGGTCAGTACAAGTACAAGCTCGGTCAGTAACCATGCGGCCAGCGCATAAAAGGCGATTGCAATCAGCGTAGAAAACTCAAGCACGTTACCCGGATCGACAACATAGGGTTCAAAGATACCCCGGAACGGGCTTAAGAGCGGGGCCGTTGATGTATACAGAAACTCAACAATGTCTGCAGTCGGATTTGCTCCAAACAGCCGGAAGAGGAATCTGAAGACAAGACCAAGCATTGCAAGGCCAAAGGTAAAGTTAATCAAACCCACCAGAAAATCACTCAGTGAAAACCTTGACATGAATAGTTTGAGTAAAAATTAATACTATTATGGTATAAAGATACTCCTTTTGTGTCAAATTTGCACCTGTGATAGAATCCCTATCAATTACATTTACTCTCTTTGAAATGGCTGCAGATACCAGTGCCGATGAGATAATCCGTTTGCAGATACCAATGCGAAAGACTATCAAGGATAAGGCCAATGATCGTGCCAAGGAGTATGGTTTCGGTTCTATCCAGGAGGTTGTGAGGCTGTTTGTCGCAGGGTTTGTTCGTGGCGAGTATGAGATCGGGTTCACCGCAAAAAAGAATGACGACAAGAAAAACTGACGCTCAGGCTGTCATGCAGCGCAGGATCTAGTGCGTCAGCCGGGGGATTCCCCTGTGAAGTTTAAAGTCCGGAAATTCAAGCGAGGCATAGGCAATCACAAAACCAGCAACAATGGCCATCGCACACATGACCGAACCGATGTATCCTCCGCTTTCCCCCAGCAGCGCTACAACAATAATGGAAGAAGGGAAAAACGAAAGGTACGCGAGCAGACAGAGTTTGAGCAGGATCTGTTTGCTGCGTTCCTTCATGATGCGCATATAGTGGATGATAGCACCGATTGCAAAGCTGAGTGTCCCCAGATAGTATGCTCCCCAGCTGTAAAAGAATACTGAAGAATTACCGGCATAAAATACTTTGAGCAGACAGTTCATGTGCTCGACAAACCGGAGCGGCTCAGGCTGAACCAGAAACAGACATGCAAAAAGAACACCTGCTGCCGCAAATACTCTGGATTGCAGATTCCGCCCGGTGATCTTCTCTACAAAATAAACGCCAAAGGGAGGCAGGAGTGAAGTCGCAAAATACGCCAGCTTGAGTCCCTCCAGGTCAAACTCAGTCAGAAGTATGACTGCCTCCCCGATCTGATATGTTCCCAGAAAAAACAGAAATGCTGCGACAGCCTTGCGTTCAAAGTTTCCGTTGTGACAGACATACGCAGCAAGTGCGTACTCAATGAGCCCAAAAACAAGCGGCCGGAATATGATCATGGTTGAAAATTTTTCTTATCTGATTACAGCACTCTGGCCTGAACAAGTCCAGAATTTGAACGAAGCGCATGAAAGACGGTACACTGAAAATAGATTATTTGTTAGAGAGGCAATATGGTTAAAACTCATAAAATGCTAAATGAGCTGCTTGGGACCCTCGTTGTGTTTAATCAGGGAGTTCATAATTTTCACTGGAATGTGAGAGGGCCAAAATTCTTTGTGCTGCACGAAAAGCTTGATGAGCTGTATAAGGCCAATGCGGAACATATCGATTCTGTGGCAGAACGGGTGCGCAAGCTTGGCGATACGCCAGAGTCCACGCTTGCGGGGTACCTTAAGATCTCGCTTATTCACGAGCCTCCGGTTCTTAGGGACGAAACTGAAGGTGTTGATTTTGTGGTTGCGTCACTGCACCGGATAGCCGGTTTTCTGCGCGAACAGATTGATCAGAAAATCGATCCCGGAACAGAGAATCTGCTGACGGATCTGCTTGCAGGCACAGAAACAGCACACTGGATGTGGCATTCTTTACAGGATCTTGACTGAGTGACAGGTACTGTTGGAAAACAGTCCGGATAGTGTATAATGTATCAGCTAACGAAGCGATATTAGTCTCTAGTGTCTGCTTGAGTAAATCTCCCAAACTTTTGGCGTAGCGTATTTTATTTAGTTATATCTAGCATGAACAACAAGCTATTTGTTGGTAACCTCAGCTGGAACATCGACAACGATCAGCTTGCTGAAATCTTCAGCGTAGCAGGTACAGTTGTTGAGGCAGTTGTGATCATGGACAGATTCAAGAACCGCTCAAAAGGTTTTGGATTTGTAACCATGAGCTCAGACGAAGAGGCTCAGAAAGCGATTGAAGAGCTGAACGAGAAAGAGTTCGATGGTCGCCCGATTCGTGTCTCTGTTGCAGAGCCGAAGAAGGAACGTGGTCCGCGAGATGACCGTTCAAACGACGGATTCAGCTTCGCTGGCTAACCCCAACCAAAAACACTTAGAAAGACCCGCTTTATGCGGGTCTTTTTTTGCGCTCTGAAGAACTGATTTGTGATACAAAAAAACAGCCGGCTGTGCCGGCTGTCGCGTCATTACGAAGCAGGGGTTATTCTATCGCAAACGGGCGGGCAAACTTTTCACCCAGTACCAGCAGGATCTCCGAGTGAAGATAATTCATTGCTTTTTCCAGGTAGTCCTGGTGAATTGTGCCGAGGCGTTTGTCATCCTTCTGGCGTTTGCGTTCGTAGGCTCTCAGTGTGCTGACAACCCAGATGGCATCTTCAATGTCACCGGACTTGATTCTCTGGTCAAGTTCTTCGTCGAGGGTTTCGATGAGTTTGTCGGTGATCCTGACAGAGCGCTCAAGCTCAGAAAGGGCATCCCTGATCTCTTTTTTAGAAAGCGGCACACGCATGCCAAAATTATCGGCCGTTTCGACCGGGATGGAGATGGACAGGTTGCGGTGCTCGAAGTCGATATGAAAGTATTGCTTATCTTCTTCACCAAAAGACTCCTGTGTGATCTCGGTGATTACGCCTGGTCCGTAAACCGGGTACATAATTGTGTCACCTTTCTTAAACATGAATGCAGCTTAACAAATAAAAGCAGGGCAACTCACGGGGACAGTTGCAGTGTATTTTTCAGTATGTATAGGGACAGCGTTGAGAAGACATTGCGGCTTAATTATAGCACACATTGTATATCTACAGTAGACATGCAGTCCTGCAAGGGTTTAGGTATGAAATCGGGCTCAAATCACCTTAAATTTCTGCAGACGGTATCATATATATTCAGAAAGCATCATTTTCTGCAGATTTTGGATTGTCAGACTATACAGGCAGTGTGCGCCCTGCTATAATTGACTGCCTCCGATTTGATGAGGTTATTATAAACGTGTATTTCTCATTTGATCTGACTCTATACACATGGCGAACAAGGTCGACTACAATTCTGTAAAAGATCTGCAGCACTACCGCAACATCGGAATCATTGCTCATGTAGATGCAGGTAAAACCACAACAACAGAACGTATCCTTTACTATACAGGAAAAAAGCATACTATCGGTGAGGTACATGAAGGTGCTTCAGAAATGGACTTCATGGATCAGGAGAAGGAGCGCGGTATCACTATTCAGTCTGCAGCTACAACCTGCTTCTGGTCTCTTAATGATGTCCTCTATCGTATTAACATTATTGATACTCCCGGTCACGTGGACTTTACTGCTGAGGTGGAACGTTCACTGCGTGTGCTTGACGGAGCATGTGTGATTTTTGACGGTAAGATGGGTGTTGAGCCGCAGTCAAGCAAAGTATGGGGTCAGGCAGACAAATATAATGTACCCCGGCTGTGCTTTATTAATAAACTTAATCTCGTCGGCGGTGACTTTGAGATGTCACTCAAGTCAATCAAGGACGAACTCAGTGAGAACGCAGTTGCGATCACCTATCCTCTTGGAATCGAACACGATCTGCACGGTTATGTCGACCTGGTTACAATGCAGGCATACACCTATGCTGACGATACAAAGCAGGACTTCAAAGAGATCGACATCCCGGCAGAAGTTAAGGACAAGGTAACGAAGATGCATGAAGAGCTGGTTGAGAAGATCGCAGAAGCAGATGATGTTCTGATGGAAAAATACCTTAACGACGGTGTGCTCGAGGTTGAAGAAATGTATACAGCACTTCGTATCCTCACGCTTGCCAGAAAAGTATTCCCCGTTACCGGTGGAGACTCGCGTATGGCAGACACCAAAGTGCTGCTTAATAATATTGTACGTTATCTGCCGAGTCCGTATCAGAAGGTATACACCTACGAGAATACAGAGACCGAAACGCTCGAGGAATACACAGGCCAGATCGTCGGCACGGATCCCAATACAAATGAGAAGCTTATCTGGGATGTGTCCCCTGACGCTAACTTCGCAGGATTAGTATTCAAGATTGCTGTTGACCCGCATGTAGGACAGATCGCATTTGTCCGCGTCTACTCAGGTTCTCTTGAGGCGGGATCATTCATCTACAACTCATCACGTGGCAAGCGCGAGCGCGTTGGTCGTCTTCTGATGATGCATGCTAATGACCGTGAGGATATCAGTAAGGTTTCAGCCGGAGACATTGTAGCCATGGTCGGTCTTAAAGATTCGTACACAGGAAACACCGTCTGCAGCGAAAACAACCCGATCCTTGTCGAAAGTATCGACTTCCCTGATCCGGTCGTCAGCCTTGCAATCGAACCGAAGACAAAGTCTGACCAGGAAAAAATGGGAGAAGCTCTGCGCAAACTGATGCAGGAGGATCCTACATTCAGGGCCGAGTCCGATCAGGACACCGGACAGACCATTGTCTCAGGAATGGGAGAACTTCACCTTGATATCAAGGTGGATATCATGCGCAGAACATACGGCATTGATGTTATTACCGGAGCTCCGCAGGTAGCATACAAAGAAACAGTTGAGGGTGAAATCGAACATCACGAAGTACTTAAAAAGCAGACCGGAGGGTCCGGACAGTTTGCAGATGTTACTATCGTCCTCTCGCCGCAGCCCCAGGGAGAGGGATATGTGTTTGAAAACGAGATTAAAGGAGGAGCCATTCCGATGGAGTTTATTCCTTCTGTCGACAAAGGTATCCAGGAATCGCTCAAGAGCGGTATCCTTGGAGGTTACCCTGTTGTTGACGTCAAGGTCCGCCTCACAGATGGTTCGTACCACGAGGTTGACTCCAACACCGATACATTCAGAATTGTAGGTTCAAAAGCATTTAAAGAGGCGATGCGCAGAGCAAAGCCGATTCTGCTCGAGCCTATTATGAAAGTAGTTGTATCCACACCTGACGAGTTTGCAGGCGATGTAACGGGTGCTCTGTCATCCAAGCGTGGAGTGATCAAGGGAATGAACCCGCGCGGTAAGATGCAGGAAATTACGGCATACGTTCCGCTATCGAACATGTTCGGATGGATAAACGACCTGCGGTCAATGACCAAGGGTAAGGCAAACAGTGTGATGGAATTTGGCCATTACGCCAAGGTGCCGGAGAACATTACAAATGAGGTCCTAGGCATTAAGCAGTAAACGGCGCTTTTTGTAGAAATCTGCAACGCAAAAACGTTGCACAAAACACAAAAATTTGCTATAAAGACTACTCATATGTAGTGTTTTGCTGCCTGCTGCTTTATTGAGTGTTTACTTTTTTGTATTCTGCCCATTCCCTCTGGCAGAGAAGTGACTACTCAATAAGTTCAGGCATTATTTTTAATTCTGATCCAGTTAATCATGGCAGATAAAAAGTTCGAGAGAACCAAGCCCCATCTTAATGTGGGAACACTTGGTCACATCGACCATGGTAAGACTACTCTTACTGCCGCGCTGATTGCTTATGCAAAGCGCATGGGTCGTGTCTCCTCAGAAAAAGGATACGAGGAAATTGCCAAGGGTGGCGTTGTTCGCGACAAGACTAAAATTGTTACAGTTGCTTCATCTCACGTTGAGTATGAATCAGAGAAGCGTCACTACGCTCACATTGACTGTCCGGGACATAAGGACTACATCAAGAACATGATCACAGGTGCCGCTCAGATGGACGGTGCTATTCTTGTTGTTTCCGCAACTGACGGTCCTATGCCTCAGACTAAAGAGCACATTATTCTCGCCCGCCAGGTCGGCGTAGAGCATATCGTCGTGTTCATCAATGTCTTTGATGACAATATGGACGAGGATCTGCTTATGCTCGTTGAAGAAGAGGTACGTGACCTGCTCAGCAAGTATGAGTATCCTGGCGATAAGATCAAAGTAGTAAAGGGAAGCGCACTTAAGGGTCTTAACGGCGGAGACGAGGGTGATGCAACCATGAAGGAACTTATGGATGCACTCGACTCAGAAGTGCCGGAGCCGGAGCGCGAAATTGACAAGCCGTTCCTGATGTCTGTTGAGGACGTGTTCTCAATCGAAGGACGCGGTACAGTCGCAACAGGTCGTATCGAACGCGGTATTGTTAAAGTAGGTGAGGATGTTGAGCAGATCGGTCTGATGGATGACATTAAAAAACTTACCATCACCGGAGTTGAAATGTTCAACAAACAGCTTGACCAGGGACAGGCAGGAGACAACGTCGGTCTGCTTATCCGCGGAATCAAGCGCGACGAGATCAAGCGCGGTCAGGTTCTTGCCAAGCCGGGCTCAATCAAGCCGCATACAGAGTTTGAAGTAGAGGCATACATTCTCTCCAAGGATGAGGGTGGACGCCATACAGCATTCTTTACCGGATATAAGCCTCAGTTCTACATCAAAACAGCAGACGTGACCGGAGAGGCCACACTGCCTGAGGGAACTGAAATGGTTATGCCTGGTGACAATGCGACATTTACAGTGAAACTGCACACTCCTGCAGCTATCGAAGAAAAGATGCGTATTGCCATCCGAGAAGGAGGACGCACAGTAGGAGCAGGTGTAGTCACCAAGATCATTAAATAAGTGTGAACACGGGGGATCCGGTATCGGATCCCCCGTACACTGAAGAGAACTACGATGCAAAGAATCAGAATTAAAATCAAGGGGTACGACAGCAAAGTCGTTGACAAGGCATCACAGCAGATCATCGAGACAGCTGTGCGGAGTGGCGCTCGTACATTCGGCCCTATTCCACTGCCGACAAAACGAAGGCGGTTTACTGTACATAAGTCTCCACATGTGGACAGTAAATCGAAGGAGCACTTTGAACTGAATACCCACAAGAGGCTGATTGACATTGTGGAACCGACGAGTAAAACGATTGACTCCCTTACACACCTGCAGCTTGCTGCCGGAGTATGGATTGAAATCAAGTAACCGTTATTTCAGAGTCTAATACAAAACTTAAACGGCATTTTGCCGCTAAGACAGATAAGGCGAATCAACATGAAAGCGATACTAGGCGAGAAAAAACAAATGACAAGGCTTTTCAGTGACGATGGCACAGTCATACCTGTTACCATTATTGATGTTAACAGCGCAATCGTTGCAGGAACCAAAACAGTGGAGCGTGATGGATACACCGCTGCTGTAATCGGTTTTGGTAAAAAGTCTAAAGCAACAAAGGCTGAGACCGGCAAGTTCAAGTCGCTCGGCTTTGTACCGCAGGTAGCTATGGAAGCCCGTGAGTTTACACCTGAGGTGCAGTCCGGCGAAGCACTCAAGCCGACCATGTTTGAGATTAATGAAAAGATCAATATCTCGGGTATCACCAAAGGAAAAGGTTTTCAGGGAGTAGTAAAGAGATGGGGATTCCACGGAGGTCCAAAAACCCACGGTCAGTCAGACAGACACCGTGCACCGGGTTCTATCGGATCAGGTACAACACCAGGTCGTGTCTACAAGGGTAAAAAGATGGCAGGACGCATGGGAGGAGTTACAAGAACAGTGCGCAATCTTGTTATTGTGGCTGTTGATGAGGCAAACGGTCTTATCGCTGTAAAAGGCGCTGTACCTGGAGCAAAAGGTTCTATTGTAATGATTACATCGGTTAACTAATTATGCAGGCTGATACATTCACAAAAACAGGAGCAAAGGCAGGCACAAAGGTAACACTACCGGCAGTGTTTGAAGCAGAGGTCAACAATGACCTTCTGTCTCAGACGGTATATATCTACCTCAGTAACCAGCGCGAAGCAAACGCACATTCAAAGAAGCGCGGCGAGGTCAGCGGTGGTGGCAAAAAGCCTGGAGACAAAAAGGTACAGGACGTGCACGCCATGGTTCAACACGTAGCCCTATCTGGACTGGCGGTTCGGTAACCTTTGGTCCACGCAATACACGAAACTTTAAAAAGTCTCTTAGCAAGAAGATGCGCAAGGCAGCTTTTGTGAGCGCCCTCGCTACAAAGGCAGCAGACGGTAAGGTTGTTGTATTTGATGGGTTTGACCTGGCTGCAGAAAAAAAGACTGCAACTCTGGAGTCAGTTCTCGTCAAAGCAGGACTCGAAGGTAAACTACTGATTGTTCAGAGCGAAATTGATGCAAATCTGCTTATGGCAGCAAACAATCTGTATGATGTCACGGTAACGCATCTCGGCGAGGTAAATACCTATATGGTTTTAAACGCTGATGTTGTTATCTTTACAAAGGATTCAGTTGCAGCGGTTGGAGATCGTTTTGAAGTCAAAAGCGAAACACCAAAGACAGAGAAGACAGAGAAAAAAGAGAAGACAGTAGCAAAACCTGCAGCCAAGGCAAAAACTCCGAAAAAGTCTACATCTAAGGCTAAGAAAGCATAATCATGAAACAGATCCTGATCAGACCAGTAATAACAGAAAAAAACGCTTACGCTTGCTAACGAGAAAAACCAGTATACATTTATGGTTGATTCATCAGCGGGCAAGATCGAGATCGGTAAGGCGATTGCAGACAAGTTTGATGTAACGGTAGAAGGCGTTCGTGTTATCAATACACTCGGTAAGATTGTGCGGTTTGGCCGCAGCCGGATTCAGGGACAGCGATCTACACAGAAAAAGGCGGTTGTAACACTTAAAAAGGGAGACACTATTAACATTTTCGAAATCAAGTAAGCGATGGCACTTAAACTGTACAAACCGACAACTCCGACAAGAAGGCACACTGTACTCATTGATTACAGAAAGCTGACCAAGAAATCACCGGAAAAGGCACTGACAGAAAACGTTAAATACAGTGCCGGAAGAAACACCCGTGGCAAACAGACAGTGCGCGGCAAGGGTGGACGCGTTAAACGCAAATACCGTGTTATCGACTTTGCACGGGATAAGCACGATGTGCCTGCTACAGTTGAGGCTATCGAGTATGATCCTAACAGAACAGCATTTATTGCACTTCTAAAGTATGCAGATGGTGAGCGCCGCTATATCCTTGCGCCACAGGGACTTAAAGTTGGCGATGAAGTAACTGCAGGTGAGAAGGCGGAGATCAAGCTAGGAAACAGTTTGCCTCTGAAGAAGATCCCGGCTGCAACCTACGTCCATAATGTAGAGTTGCTTCCAGGCAAGGGCGGAACAATGGGTCGCTCTGCAGGAACCGAAATTCAGATTCAGGGAGGAGCAAAAGGCTATGTACAGCTGAAACTTCCCAGCGGCGAAATAAGGCTTGTCCGGGAGGAATGTTATGCTACAATCGGAACGCTCAGCAACGCAGACAATAAGAACAAGAAACTTGGCAAGGCAGGAAGAAAACGGAAGATGGGTGTCCGACCGACGGTTCGCGGTGTTGCCCAGTCAGGTGCAACTCATCCGCACGGAGACGGTCAGGGTAAAAGCGGACGTCACGGTACGGGAGGACCTGCCAAGGATAAATGGGGTAACCCTGTTGGGAAGCGCACACGTCGCAACAAACGTACAAACAAATTTATCGTTCGACGCAGACCAAACAAGAACGGTCGCAAGAGCAAGAAGTACAAGACAATTATTTAAGGAGAACCAGTATGTCACGATCAAGTAAAAAAGGACCATATGTGAATGAAAAGCTGCTGAAAAAGATCGCAAAGCAGCGTGCTACAGGTAAGAATGACGCCATTAGAACATGGGCACGTTCATCTTCTATCTCTCCGGAGATGGTTGGTCTGACCTTTGACGTACATGCAGGCAAAGAATTCATTAAGGTTTTTGTTACCGAGTCCATGGTTGGACACAAGCTTGGAGAATTTGCGCCAACCCGTAAATTCCGCGGACACAGCCGCAAGGGTAAAATCGCAAAATCAAGCGGTACAGCCGGACGTGTTTTATCTGAATAACAATGAGTACGATCGTTTACGCTAAAACAAAATATGTCCGCAGATCAGCACGCAAGATCCGTCTGGTTGCAGATATGATCAGGGGGAAAAACGCACAGGAGGCACTTGCAATGCTTCAGTTTGTCAACAAAGGCGCTGCTGATGAAGTGACAAAGACCCTGGCATCTGCCATGGCAAATGCAGTACATAACAATGATATGGATAAGGATACACTGGTTGTTTCTGAAGTGTTTATTAATGAGGCACCAACATTCAGACGTGGACGTGCCGTGTCAAAAGGACGCTACCACAAGATCCTGAAGCGAAACAGTCATATTATTATCGGAGTAAGCGAACCTGGCGCAAAAAAAGAAGATAAAAAATCAGTAAAAGCAAAGGCAGCTCCTGCGGCAAAAAAAGAAACAAAGGCAACTGCAAAAAAGAAAGAAACAGACAAAACAGCAGTAAAGACTGAAAAGAAGCCCGCAAAGGCAGCTGCTAAACCTAAGGCTAAATCAACAGGCAAAAAAACTAGTTCTACATCTAAAAAGTCGACTAAGTAATGGGACAGAAAGTAAACCCACACGGATTCAGACTCGGTGTCAACAAAGGCTGGAGTTCTGCATGGTATGCACCGAAGAACCAGTTTGCCGACCTGTTGCTTGAAGATATCAAGATCCGCAAGTTTATCTCTGAAAAACTGCAGAGTGCAGGTGTGGACACAGTCCGCATTAAGCGCTCGATGAACAAAGTAACGATCGAGGTAACAGTCGCACGTCCGGGAGTTGTGATCGGGCGAGGAGGAGCAAGTATTGAAGAGCTGAAAAAGCAGGTAAGCAGAATGATGTCAGGTGATGTGGACCTTAAGATCTTTGAGGCTAAAAGGCCCGAGACACTGGCCCGTTTGATTGCCGAGAACATCAAAAACCAGGTAACCCGCCGTATCATGCCAAAGTATGCTATGAGCCGTGAGATTGAGAACGCACGAAACACAGGACTTGTTAAAGGTATCCGGATCTGGGTCAGTGGACGTATTCGTGGAGCTGAGATTGCCCGAACAGAAAAAGCACAGTGGGGATCAGTACCGCTGCAGACACTGCGTGCAGATATTGACTATGCATTCACAGAAGCACTGGTACCGAATGCCGGTAAACACGGAATTAAAGTCTGGGTTTACACTGGCGAAAAGAATTCAATTAGCGAGACAGAGTAATAACCAATCATGTTGCAGCCCAAGAAAACAAAATACAGAAAAGCATTCCGCGGCAAGATGCGCGGCATGGCAACTACAGGTAACTCAGTAACAGTCGGTGATTTCGGTCTGCAGGCTACCACCCGCAGCTGGATCAATGGTCGTCAGATTGAGGCTGCACGTAAGGTCATTGTTCGTGAGATGAAGCGTAAGGGAAAACTGTGGATCAGAATCTTTCCGCATAAACCATATTCAAAGAAACCAGCAGAAGTCCGAATGGGTAAGGGTAAAGGAGATGTAGAAGGATATGTAGCAGTCGTTAAACCGGGACGCATTATGTTTGAGATCGGAGGAGTACCCAACGATGTCGCACGTGAGGCTCTCCGCAAGGCAGCACAGAAACTGCCAGTACTTACAAAGATCATTGAGAAGCAGTAATCATGAAAGCAGCAGAGCTAAGAAAACAGACTAAGGCACAGCTCGAGAAGCGTCTGAGCGAGAAGCAGACAGAGCTGGCAGAGACACGTTTTGATGTACGTATCGGTCAGGAAACAAACTACAGTGTAATCGGAAAGATGAGGACCGAGATCGCACGGATAAAAACACTGCTGAACACAGGTGACTATGCTTCAGAAAGTGCTGATAAACCTAAGGAAAGCGCCGAAAAGGATGGAAAAAAGCAGGCCAAATCTGATAAAATCACTAAGTCCAGCAAGAAATCGTAAAAATCATGGCAGACAAGAAGACCGAGAACAAAAGAACACCTAAACAGCTGCAGGGAACTGTAGTCAGTACAGGTATGCAGAATACCATTGTAGTCCGCGTAGAGCAGAAATATGCTCACCCGTTCTACGGCAAGATCATTAAAACACATAAAAAGTACCTGGCACATTGCGAAGATGACAAAGTAGTCAATGGAGACACTGTCATTATTGAAGAGGGTAAACCTGTAAGCGCACGTAAGACGTTCTACTTCGTATCTAAGGTTGAAACCAGGGGAAATTAAGACATGGTACAGTCACTTTCACGCCTTACAGTAGCGGACAACAGCGGAGCCAAAGAGTTGATGGTAATTCAGGTGCTTGGTGCGAAACACGCACGAAACAAGCAGCGCTATGCGAAGGTCGGCGATATTGTCAGTGCGTCGGTTAAGAAAGCGATTCCAAACAGCAATGTTGTTCCTGGAGACGTAGTACACGCTGTGATTGTCAGAACAAATAAAGAGTTCAAACGCAAGGATGGATCCTACATCCGCTTTGACGACAATGCTGCTGTGATCATTGATAAAGAGAAAAAAGATCCCAAGGCAACACGTATCTTTGGTCCTGTTGCCCGCGAACTTCGCGAAAAGGGGTTTATGAAGATTATTAGTTTGGCCCCTGAGGTACTGTAACCATGAAGATAAAGAAGGGAGACACAGTTCAGGTAATCACCGGCAAAGACCGCGGTAAGACAGGAAAAGTTCTGCGCGTGTTCAGGCTGACCGACCGGGTGGTCGTCGAAGGTGTTAATATTCAGAAGCGCCACAGAAAGGCGACCAACCAGAACGAACAGTCGGGTATCGTATCCTTTGAGGGACCGATACATGTATCAAACGTAATGATTGTTGATCCGAAGGATAATAAACCCAGCAGGATCGGTTATACAATTGAAAAAGGAGAAAAGACCAGAGTGTCAAAACGCTCCGGATCAAAGATCTAAAAATGGCAAAAGAGAAATCAAGACTACAAGTAAAATACGAAAACGAGATCAGACCAGAGCTCATGAAAGAGCTGGGGATCGATAATATCATGGCTGTTCCAAACCTGACCAAGATTGTTGTTAACTCGGGTCTTGGAGAAGCAAAGGTTGATCGCACGGCTATTGATGATATGATGCGGGATATCGCATTGATCACAGGTCAGAAGCCGGTGGCAACACGCTCTCGCAAGGCGATCTCAAACTTTAAGATCCGTGAAGGAATGGATATCGGAGTGAAGGTTACACTGCGACGTGATATGATGTGGTACTTTATGGACCGCCTCATCTCGATCTCGCTGCCGCGAATCAAAGACTTTCGTGGAATTCCTGCAAAGGCATTCGACAGAAATGGCAACTATGCACTCGGAATGAATGAGCACACTGTGTTTCCTGAGGTTGATACAACCCAGGTGACAAAAATCAGAGGACTGCAGATTGTGATCTGTACGTCATCGGATAACGATGAGCATGCATTCAAACTGCTCGAAAAGCTTGGAATGCCATTTGTAAAATCTAAGAAGAAAAACAAGAGTTAATTATGTCAACACACGCACAGGAAGCAAAAGCACGAGAACTGAAACGGAAATCTAAGTATCCGACACGCGTATTCAACCGATGTCAGATCTGTGGACGTGCACGCGGTTATCACCGCATGTTCAAACTCTGCAGGATCTGCCTGAGGGAGCGTGCCATGGCAGGGGAAATCCCCGGTCTTAAGAAGTCATCTTGGTAAATTATTAACATACTATGGTAAACGATCCGATTGCAGACCTACTAACAAGAATAAGAAACGCTCAGCTCCGCGGCAAGGAAGAAATCAGCATGCCCAGGACACGAATGATCGAAGACATTGCCAAGATTCTGACCGAAGAGCAGTACATCGAGTCATACAAGGTCGAGAAGACCGATGCTCCTCAGCCTACGCTTGTCATTACACTGAAGTATGCACAGGATGGCACACCAGCAATCCGTGAACTGAAACGTGTTTCGAAGCCCGGCCTGCGTATCTACACCGGGTACAAAGACATCAAACCGGTTCTGAATAACCTTGGAATCGGTATCCTTTCAACACCAAAAGGTATTCTGTCGACAAAGCAGGCAATGACAGAAAAGGTCGGTGGAGAGTATCTGTGTAACATCTGGTAATCATGTCAAAGATCGGGGAAAAACCAATTGAATTTGATGCTGCAAAGGTAACAGTGACTGTCGAGAAAGGCGGAGAGTTCGACTATCTGACGGTTACTGTAAAGGGTCCCAAGGGCGACCTTAAGCAGGACATCGCAGAAGGAGTAAAGATCGAGGTCGCAGATGGTACGGTTACTGTCACACGTGAGTCTGAGGAGACAGAAGATCGAAGTCTTCATGGTCTGTATCGCTCTCTGATTGCAAATATGGTGGATGGTGTAGTCAACGGATACGAGAAGCGTCTTGAGATTCATGGAGTTGGTTTTCGCGGAACGCAGAAGGGGACAGCGATTGAGATGAACCTAGGGTTCAGTCATCCTGTAACATATCATGCACCAGAAGATGTCACAGTGACAATGGAAGGACAGGAAGTCATTATTGTAACCGGTATCGATAAACAGCGTGTAGGACAGGTCGCTGCCGAGATTCGTGACCTGCGGAAGCCAGAGCCCTATAAAGGAAAAGGAATCCGATACATGGGAGAAAATATTAAGCGCAAAGCTGGTAAAGCCGGCGTAGCAGGATAAAAAAATGAAAAACGATAAACGAACAAAACGTATTCGCAGAAAAAGGAGCATCAGAGGTAGAATCAGTGGTACAGCTTCTGTTCCAAGACTGACTGTGTACCGCTCAAACAGTCACATCTATGCTCAGATCATTGATGATGTGGCACAGGTTACTCTGGCATCTGCTTCTGATACTAAAATTGACAAAGGCAATGCAACAGAGAGAGCACAGAAGGTCGGGCAGGAAGTAGCAAAAGCTGCAATGGGTAAAAAGATTGAAAAAGTGGTGTTTGACAGAAACGGATATAAATATCATGGCCGTGTCAAAGCACTTGCCGATGCAGCTCGTGAGGCTGGCCTGAAGTTTTAATACAGATTACAAAGACAATGGCTGAAACAAAAGCAAAAGCAAAAGCAAAAACAGACGAAAAGCAGACACCTGATACGCAGGCACAGGATTCGCGCAGCAGACAGCAGGGTCGCCGTGGCGGTCGCCAGGATAAACGCGGAGGTCGCGGAGGTCGTGGCAAGCGTGAAAATAACGATGGTGTAGACAAGCGAATCGTTTCAATACGCAGAGTTGCTCGTACATACGCAGGAGGAAAGAGAATGCGCCTGAGTGTTCTCGTTGTTGCGGGTGATAAGAACGGACGGGTAGGAGCAGGACTTGCCAAGGGAGTGGATGTGCGGACTGCAGAGCAGAAAGCACTCAACCTGGCAAAGAAAAACATGAAAAAGGTTAATCTGCGTGGGGGTACAATTCCGCACGAACTGACTTACAAAAAAGGTGCAGCACGTGTATTTATGAAGCCTGCTGCTCCCGGTACCGGTGTGATCGCGGGTGGAGCAATGCGTGCAGTACTTGAACTTGCAGGTGTCAAGGATATTCTTACCAAGGTTATCGGAACACAGAATTCTATCTCTAATGTTTATGCTGCGATTGAGGCATTAGAGAGTCTTAAACCAGTTGCTAAGCAGACAAAATAACATGTTGGACTCACTGAAAAAACACACATCTGGAAAATCAAAGCGCGTCGGTCGTGGATATGGCTCAGGAAAAGGTGGTCATACTGCAGGCCGTGGCCAGAAGGGACAGAAGTCTCGTGCAGGATACAAACCAGCACGAAAAGGATTTGAGGGAGGATCAATGCCACTCTCACGCAGACTTCCAAAACTGAAAGGCTTTACACGCGGATATTTCAAGGCACGAAGCAATCGTTATGAACTTTCCCTTTCTGACCTGAATTCGTTCAAGTCAGGAGATACTGTGTCGCTTGAGACACTGCAGGAACTTAATCTTGTTCCGGCTAAGGCTACAGCTGCTGAAGTGAAGATACTCGGCAACGGTTCCCTCGACAAGAAAATCTCTGTCCAGGACCTTGCTGTATCGGAATCTGCAAAGAAGCAGATAGAAGACAAAGGCGGATCAGTATCGTAAGTAATTAGTTTAGCTGACAGATACGTTGAAGAAGCGCTTAGCTAGCATCGTTAAAGCGCCGATCGGTCTTCTTTCGCGGCCGGGAGGTGTAATCAGTAAAAAGATCTCACAGGCCACCGGTTCGGTGTCGTTTCTCGAGAGTCTCCGTAATGTTGATATTCGCAAGAAGCTGATTTTTACAATCGGCATTCTTGTCGTTTACAGAATCCTTAACGCAGTTCCACTTCCCGGGATTGATGTCCGGCTTTTTATTGAGGTATTCCGTGACAGCCCTCTGACCAATATCTTTACACTGGTTACAGGTGGACGGCTGGATAATCCTTCTCTTGTCTCTATCGGACTGGGAGCATATATTAATGCATCCATTGTTATCCAGCTGCTGCAGACTGTGATTCCCAAGTTCGAAGAACTTTCTAAAGAAGGGGAACGCGGCCGCAAGACGCTGAACCAGTACACACGCATTCTTGCTGTACCTCTCAGTGCTATTCAGGGATTTGTCATTTACACAATTCTCTCAAACGTAGGAACAACTGTACCCGAGCTGGCAGGACTTGTGGATGGCATTACACCGTTCCAGGTCGTAACCATGATCGTGTCACTAACCGCAGGCAGCATTCTTTTAATGTGGCTTGGAGAGCTTATCTCGGAGCGCGGTATCGGAAACGGTATCTCGATCCTGATTACAGTAAGCATCCTTTCATCGCTTCCGGGACTTATTGCTCGTGACTTCTCGTTCATGGCACAGGACCTGCAGCTGCTGGCAGGCGGAAACTTTAACGTGCTTCTCAATGAGAACTTCCTGATTGTTTACGCTGTGATTATCGGGCTGATTCTTCTGGTGCTTGGCGTTGTCTACATAAACGAAGCAGTCCGTAAGATTACAATTCAGTATGCACGCAGGTTCAGAGGGGACGGCATGCAGGGCAGCTATCTGCCGCTAAAGATAAACCAGGCCGGAGTTATTCCTGTGATCTTTGCTTCGGCTCTGCTTACATTCCCGCAGATCATTTCACAGTTCCTGCTCAGTTCAGCAGACAGTGAGTCGTTCCTGTTTAAGCTGGGGGCAGGCATTAATGATTCGTTCCTCGGTGCTGATCTCTCCACTCAGACGACTGAAGAGAGGTTGTCTTATTTTGCTGCGTATGCATTATTAATTATCGGCTTTACGTTCTTCTATACATTTGTGACATACAAACCGTCTGAGACGGCGGATAATCTGAAGAAAAGCGGCGGGTTTATTCCTGGGCTGCGTCCGGGTAAAGCTACACAGAAATTTATTACACATGTTCTTGTTAGACTGACGGTCGTAGGCAGTATTTTCCTGGCTGTAATCTCTCTCATTCCAAGTATTGTGATTCTCTCACCGCAGGGTGCTAACCTGACCATAATCGGAGCGGTTGGAGGAACCAGTATTTTGATCATCGTGGGTGTTATTCTTGATACGATCAGACAGATGAAGTCACTGACCGTGTCAATCAGCTATGATCAGTACAAGTAAGCGTGAAGCATCTTGTAAAAACCAGCGATGAGATCAGCCGGATGCGCAAAGGCGGTAAGATCCTGGCTGAGATTCTGCATGAAATTGCAGCATCTGTCTCTCCCGGAATGACAACCGGTGAACTGGACAGAATGGCAGCAGCTCTTTGTAAAAAACATGACGTTAAGCCCGCCTTCCTCGGCTATCAGGATTATCCCGCAATTCTGTGTGTTGGCGTAGATGATGTGGCCATTCATGGTATCCCTTCTGACGAAGAGATCCTGATTGAAGGCCAGACCATCAGTATCGACATGGGTATCATCTTCAAGGATATGTACCTTGACCATGCCGTAACTGTTGGAGTCGGAACGATTGATGAAGAAGGAGAAAAGCTTCTGCACAGTACAGAACTGGCCATGAAGGCCGGTATTGCGCAGGCAGTCGCTGGCAAGCATACCGGAGATATCGGATACGCTATTGAGCAGGTGGCTCTGCTTGCAGGTCTGTCTGTTATCACAGCCATGACAGGTCACGGTGTCGGAAGAAAGCTGCATGAGGAACCGTCGATCCCGTGTTTCGGAGAGCGCGGTAAGGGTTTCAGACTTGTGGCGGGAATGACGGTTGCTATTGAGGCAATGATTAATGAGGGTACAGGTGATCTTGAGTTTCTGTCTGACGGCTGGACGACAGTAACACAGGATGGAATGCGTTCGGCAATATTTGAGCATACGGTCCTTGTCGGCGACAAATCACCTGAAATTTTGACAATTCGCTAGCGTAGCAGTTGTATCAAAGCTGTTCATTTGTTATAATCTGCGGAGCGCTTTACTAGCGCTTATTTCAATTGTCTCACAAGATTTTTAATAACTTGGAGCGTTACCAAGAATAATGTCTGCAGCTAAAAACAAACAGAAAGCCATTGACTCCAAAACGACCTTCAAGGTCAGGGGCAAGGTACTGGAAACACTACCCGGGACTAAGTTCCGGATCGGGATTCAGCTGCAGGAGCAGGAGCACGAGATCATGGGGTACATCTCAGGAAAAATGAGAATGCACTACATTAAGCTCCAGGTTGGTGACGAGGTGGAGGTTGTGATGTCACCGTATGATTTAAATAAAGGTCGAATTGTTTATCGCTACTAATGAAAGTTAAAGCATCTGTTAAAAAAACGCTGTGAGCACTGCTACGTTGTAAAAAGACGTAATGCAGCAGGTCAGAGCAAAACCTATATTTACTGTAAACGCAATCCGCGCCATAAACAGCGCCAGGGTTAATTATTTATTACGAGTTCAAAGCGTGGTTAGAATTGCAGGCGTAGAGCTACCGGACAACAAGAGGATTGAGATTGCACTTACCTACATCTATGGAGTAGGACTGACATCATCACAGAAGATCCTTACTCAGACAAACGTCAGTGGTGACCTTAAGGTTAAGGACCTGAGTGACGCACAGATCAAGCGAATCTCCGCAGCTCTGTCAGACAGACCGCTGGAAGGAGAACTGAAAGAGATCGTCTTCAGAAATATCAAACGTCTGAAAGATATCCGCAGCTACCGTGGTATGCGCCACAAACTCGGACTTCCGGTCCGCGGACAGCGCACTCGGACCAATGCAGTTACACGCAAAGGTAAGAATACGGCTGTAGGTGGACTCAAACGTAAGCTTGAAAAGACATAGTTTAATACTCTAACGAATAATGGCTAAAAAGGAAAAAAAGGCTAAAAAAGAGAACACGATGAAGGGCAAGCAGGCTGCTGCAGCTCCCAAGAAGAAGAAAAAGGTACAGGTACAGAAAGGTATCGTATTCATCAATTCAAGCTACAACAACACTATTATTTCAATTGCTGACCCTGCAGGCGCAGTGCTTGCATGGAGCAGTCCCGGGGTGATCGGCTTCAGCGGTTCACGCAAAAGCACAGCATACGCTGCAACAAAAGCAGCAGAGGATGCTGTCGCAAAGGCACAGAAATACGGAATCAAAGAGGTTCGTGTCATCATCAAGGGAGCAGGTCTTGGACGCCAGGCTGCAGTCAAGGGACTGCGATCCGCCGGTCTGAGAATCATCTCTCTGTCGGATCACACACCCATCCCTCACGGAGGAACTGTTCCACGCAAGAAGCCCAGGGGATCATAAACTTAATAAACAGGAACTATGGCACGATACACAGGACCAAAATGGAAAATCAGCAGACGCGAGAATGCGGATGTATACGGAAGCGAAAAATGGAGACGCAGACCGACAGCTCCCGGTGAGCATCCGGTATCACGCGGTCGTCCATCCGAGTATGCCGTTCAGTTCCGCGAAAAGCAGAAGGTAAAACGATCATACGGTCTGCTCGAAAAGCAGTTCCGAAATCTGTACAAAGAAGCTATCCGCAGAAAAGGAAACACAGGTACAACACTTCTGCAGCTTCTCGAAATGAGACTTGATAATGTCGTATACAGGCTTGGACTTGCAAAAACACGTAACCAGGCACGCCAGTTTGTTACACACGGTCACATTACTGTTAACGGTCAGAAGGTTGATATTCCATCTGCACAGGTTTCAGTAGGTGATGAAATCTCCTACTCGGCACGGATGGCAAAGTCAGATATTGCCAAACTGATAAAGGCCGAAAATAAGGGGATGCAGATTCCGCAATGGCTCTTAGGCGGACAGGTAAAGAGCGTTCCCACCCGTGATATGATGGATCAGTCCATCAGGGAGCAGCTTATAATTGAGCTTTACTCTAGATAATTTTTTTACTGTCGTACAATGATTAAACTCGATCAGTTCAAAGTAACAGCAAGTAATGAGACAGAGACGGAAGGAACGTTCCAGATCGGGCCATTGCCACGCGGTTACGGTCACACACTTGGAAACTCACTTCGCAGAATCCTGCTTTCATCCATCCCGGGTGCAGCAGTGACCGCAGTAAAGATTGATGGTGTAAAGCACGAATACTCAACACTCGAAGGTCTGCAGGAGGATGTAATCACTGTACTGCTCAAACTTAAGGAACTTGCACTTCGCGTTCACTCAGATGATCCGCAGATCATCAAGCTTTCTGTAAAGGGTAAGAAGGGTGATCTCCTGACCATCAAGGCATCAGACTTTGAGCTGCCAAGTGACGTCGAACTGATCAATGGTGACCTTGAGGTGGCAACACTGACCAAGGACGTAAACCTGAACATGGAAGTCATGGTTGAGCGCGGCGAAGGTTATGCATATGCAGATGAGGGCAAGCGCAAAGAGATCGGAAATATTCCTGTAGATTCTATCTTCAGCCCGGTTAAGCTGGTTAGAGTTGATGTCGTTCCGGCACGTGTCGGTCAGTACACCAACCTCGATCAGATCAATCTCGAAATCACAACCAACGGTGTTGTAAGACCTTCAGAGGCACTGCTTACAGCCGGTGAAATCTATGATGAACTTGCCAACCGCTTGGTAGACCTGCTTGGAGGTGACTCTCAGCTTGCACAGGAGCAGCTGCAGCAGGAGCAGATGGTGGACGTTGAGGAAGAGAAGATTCTCATCAGTGAACTTAATCTTTCAACACGCCTGACGAATGCGCTGTTGAATGCAGGTATCACAGATCTTCGTGACCTGTCGGGTCACAGCCGTGATGAGGTTGCAAACTTCCGCGGTATGGGCAAGAAGTCGCTTACAGAACTTGATGATGTTATGGAGGAGCATAGCGTGAGCTTTGCCAGCTAAGTATGAATTCTAAGAGAACCATTCACAAACTAGGTCGCAAAAAGTCACACCGCGAAAGTCTTAAAAAAGAACCTGCTGACAAGTCTTGTTCTTTACGAGCACGTAACCACAACGCGTGCACGTGCCAAGGCAGTCATGCCGCTGTTTGACCGTCTGATTACAGATGCAAAGTCCCAGGACCATCTGTCGAAGCGTAAACTGGAACAGGTGCTGTTTGATGAGAATGCGATCCGCAAGGTAAACGAGGTACTCGTTGACCGCTTTAAGGATGAGACATCAGGTTTTGTCAGACTGTTCAAGCTTGGCCGCCGCAAAGGTGACAATGCCGAGATGGTTAAAATGATGGTAAAGGGTTACCAGTACAAAGAGATCGGTAAGAAGGATTCATCAGCAGCCAAAGCAGGTGATGACAAAAAGAAGAAACAAAGGATTCTAAATCAAAGACCGTGAAGGCACGAGCTGACAGGTCTGATGATACAAAGGGAAGTCAGGTCAAAGGATCTGCTCCGCAGGCTACTAGATCACGTTCAGGAATATAAAGATGAAGCACACACGTTCAATAAAAAAAGATGAGCTGACACGCAACTGGTTTATTATTGACGCCAAAGGCGTTCGGCTCGGTAAGATCGCTACAGAGGCAGCACGACTGCTGATCGGTAAGCACAAGGTAACCAAGGCAGACAACATGGTAAGCGGTGATTCGGTCATCATTATCAATGCCAAGGAAGTCGATGTGCATCCGAAAAAATACCTGCAGAAAAAATATTACAATCACTCAGGGTATATCGGAGGAATGCGTGTCGAAACACTGGAGCAGGTGCTTGCAAAGCATCCGGAGCGTGTAATCGAACGGGCAGTCAAAGGAATGCTTCCCAAGACAAAGCTCGGGCGTGCAATGTACGGCAACCTCTATGTCTACGAAGGCGCAGAGCACAAGCACGAGGCCCAGCAACCTATTTCAGTTGAAATCAGCTAACATGGCAGACAAGAAAACAGACAAATATTCATACGCAAAAGGTCGCAGAAAAACTGCAAGTGCGACAGTAAGACTGTTCGCCGGAACAGGTCAGAACACAGTTAACGAGAAACCTCTGGAAGAGTTCTTCCCGGTAAAACTCGATCAGCGTCGCGTAATGAAACCGCTGCAGGTGCTTGGCAAACTGAAAGACTTTCACTTTACCGCACGCACAACAGGCGGTGGAACAACCGGTCAGGCAGGAGCTGTTCGCCATGCTCTGACACGAGCCCTTGTTGACTATGATCAGACCTACCGCGGTGACCTTAAAAAAGAAGGTCTGCTTACACGTGACCCGAGAATGGTTGAACGTAAGAAAACCGGTCTGCGCAAGGCACGTAAATCAGAACAGTTCTCAAAGCGTTAAGCCTTATTCCACTACAGGAGTGCTCCTGTTATAATTTCCTCACACCCGTTTTCAAGGGTGAAACTTAACGTGAACGCCAATGTTTAGGAAGCTGCTCATCGCAACGGTCATAATCATAGGCCTCGCTATTCTTGCATTCTGGTCTCCCTGGCAGCAGTGGGACTTCAGCATTACATCAATCCTTGGAATTGAATCCAAGGATGAGTTCTCGGCTCTCAAGGTCAAGTCACTGGGGGGCACGCTTGAAGTCTTTGTTGACGGTCAGAGTTTCGGCGAGACGTCTGCAGACGAGGATTTTCTGGAAGTGTTTCCGGTTGAGCCCGGTGAACACACTGTACGTCTTGTCCGCAAGGCTGATGCAGACTATACTGAGATTGTAAGAAAAATCAATTTCGAGCCCGCAGTCGACGTAATCATCGGTTATGAGATAGGTCCCAATGAACAATTCTCGGAGGGGCATATCCTCTATGCACGACGCAGCTTTACTGCACAGGGAGACCCGGGTGTCGAAGTATATTCGTCACCTGAAAAGGTCAATGTGCAGCTGGACGGTCAGGATATCGGTCAGACGCCTCTTAAGGATATTGCACTGACAACGGACCGCAAGCACACGCTTGCCTTCTCAAAGCCTGGTTATGACCCGCTAGAGATCGAAATTCTGCCTGAAAACCAGGCCGATCGTGACAAGCTGAAGAATATGATCCTGACCCTTGAAATCAACCTGTTTGCACAGCCAGTTCGAATAGTTGAACAATAAATGCCGGTAAAACTGCACAGTACAAGTAAATATCCCACATCTCTGATAGTCCGCGGTGCAGACCAGCTCGGTGTCGAGCTGGCCAGATCGCTTCTTGAACAGGGTGGTTATGTGATCATGGTTGATTATGAGCGGTCAGTAACACAGGAGCTGGTTGATCTGCTGTCTGAATACAAGCTCTTCACACTTATAGACTTCACATCGCTAACAACACTTGAGGACGACCTGCGCAGACTTGACTACGTATTCTACCTGCAGCACAAGTCGCATGATCTGCGCGAACGGATCAGCTCGCAGGAGTTTCTGCAGGCATCAAACTATCTGGACAGTATTCTTGACCTGACAACAAAGTTTGAGGCCAAGTTTCTGCTGACTACGTCGATACGGGCGCATCAGCTTACAATGAGCGGAGAAGATGCTGATATCAGCTCAGGATTCGATACGCCACATTCCATCTATACAGATGTTGAGATACAACGCTACTCAGAAGGACTGGTTTCGGAATATCAGGAGAAGGTCGGTATTGATTCCCGCATAGTCAGGCTGGGTGAATTGCTTGGCAAGGGTATGAATGTTGCTGCCAACTCCAAACTGGTAGAGCTGATACATGAGGCCATCCGTGGCGAGAATCTGCATCTGCCCGGTGACGGTCTTGATGCGGATTATTACATACATTACCTTGACGCTGCCTACGGTCTGCTTAAGGCACAATTTTCCATGAACACCCGCGGCAAGACGTTTACTCTTGCCAATGACGAAGAGGTTACACTCCTGACGATTGCGTATAAACTCCTTGAGATCGAGCCTGCTGCACAGGATATCGTGTTTGATCAACAGGATAACGAGTTGCCTCCGATAAAACTGTACAAGCCGGCACCAAACCTCAATACTATCGGCTGGCGACCGCGTGTTAGTCTGGAACGTTCGCTTGCGCAGTCTGTTGACTATCTCCGCAGTGAGCTGGATCGAAGTGGTGATGACCCCGGGCTTGCAGGTCCTGATGAGGACAGTGAACAGGTGCAGCCCAGACGCGGAGGCTTTTTAGGCATGCTACGCGACTTTTTTTTATCACCGAACAGCCTGGGCAGGATCCTGTTGAACAGACGGTAGATGGCGCCCTGCAGCGACTTGTCCAGGAACGAAAGGCGCAGGAACGGGCACGCAAGGGCAGTATTGTCATGGCCAATACCAACCTGCGTAAACGGCTTAAACCAAAGCCTCAGAAGACCGGTTTTGAACGGTTCAGTGATGCTGCAAATGAATGGTTTTTCAGATTCAAGCGGCGCTTCTATTTTCTGCGAAATATCACCCTGACTGATTTTTTTCTCATGCTGGGCGGGACAGCCGCACTGGGTGTGATCTACTTCCTTGTGGTATCCCCAGCCTTCAGTCTGGCCAGAAATGTCTATGTTATTCATACCAATCTTACGGGTCTTAACAATGCTGTCCAGGTATTTGATCTTGCTGCGGGTGAGTCACGTGCTGCAACGATCAAGTCGAATCTGGTTGAGGCACAGCAGCGAACCGAAGAGTTGCGTTTTCTGTTTGATCTCACCCAGAACCATGCAGCCTACCTGCAGGTTCAGAGCCTGCTTGATGACAGCAACGAGTTCATGTCGGGTTTTCTTGATGTGTTCTCGGCCCTCAGACCGCTACAGGATTACACCGCAGAGTATAAACCCAACATAGTCTACCGCTTCAGTGACGGCAATACACTTTCGGCCTCCCCTGCGACAGGCAGCGGGCTGACGCTGGAAAGAATGGAGGAGAACAGATCGCTGCTGAAAATCGGTGTCGACAGAATGGAAAAAGCACGCGCAGACATTCTTGCCGGACTTGCTGAATCACCAGCCTGGCTGTCAGATCTGATGCGTGATGACATAACCGGTATCGATACGCAGTTTCCGGCATTTACCTCGCTTGCAGATACATATGAATACATTCCTGTTCTGCTTGGTTCGGGAAATCCGCAGGAATATCTGATTGTCGTTCAGGACAATGCCCGATACACAGCGGGAGGTGGTGAGATAGCGGGTTTTATCTCAGTCTCACTTGCGGATGGAGTGCCACAGGCAGTTACTGTACTAAAGCCGTCAGAGCTTTCACTCGACGGGTTTCGCGCGGACCAGCTTGTGCTTGCTGATATCAATCTTCTTGCAAACAAAGACGTTACAGCAGAAAACATAACTCTGAGTGATCTTGCTTTGATCAGCGATCCTGATCTGCGCCTTAAGACTGTTGGAGAGCTGTATACCGCAAGATCAGGTAAGCCTCTCGCAGGTGTGATAATGTTGAACCTCAACGTGATGGAACGTTTCCTGCGTGCAGGTGGGCCATTGTCGTATCAGCAGGTTGAATTTACTGATGACACACTGCTCAGTGGAATAAATATTCTGCTTGGTGATCAGCGCAGCAGCGAGTTCAGAAGCGAGATAATCATGAATCTTTACGCGCGGCTTATAGAACGGGAGTTCAATTCGTTTGAGGGCAGATTTATGGATCTGTTCAGCATTCTTGCCCAGTCACGGGAACTGGGGGACATTGCCCTTTACTCTGACAGCATAGAAGTCAAAAACTACATCCTCGTGTCTTCGCCGGAAACTGTCACCGGTAAAGACATCTTGTCCTTCGGACTCAATTATGATCAGGAATCCGTGGTAATCAACAAGTATCCGATAGTTACGATAAATGCTGTTGTGGAGATTGATGCTGATTTCAGTACTAAGAAAACAGTTGAAATCGCAGCAAGCGGGGTGGAAGCTTTGCAGAACAGCTATGTCTGCACCCCAAGTGGATCAACCGGATTCAATTTTACCGGAGTAACTGATGATCTTGTTTCAAGTACATTCACAGCAGACACGTTCTGCAATATCTTTCTTGAGGACGAGGATCTGCGCTACGGCGTTGGCTTTGAGACGATTCCTTTTGAAAATAGTAATGGCACAGGTTATAATTATGTTTTGAGTCTGGAAAAAAATCCGGGCATTGGAGCAAACTACGATATAGAATTTAGTTTTGACCCTTCCCTGAGCGTGCTACCTGTTGACGAATCCTTCATAGCTCAAGGGGATGCCTTCATTTATTCCGGAGTCATTACTGGTGACAAGCGATTTATATTTGAAATATCTAAATAATGCCAGACGATAAGATTGTTCTGACAAAAGAGGGACTCGCTGATCTAGAGGCTGAACTTGAAATGCGACTTACCGAAACGCGCAAGAAGATTGCCGATGACATCGAAAAACGCACGACAGCAGGGTGATCTGTCCGAGAACGCTGCGTATAAAAAGCGCGATGGAGTCCAAGGAGTTTTAACGAGAACCGGATCAGTAAGCTGGAAGAAATGATCAAGAATGCCGAAATATCAAAGACTACCAAAGGCGGTGGTGTTTCTGTCGGTAAAACTGTCACGGTGGAAAACACAGAGACAGGAGTAAAACAGGAATTCCAGATTGTCGGACAGAGTGAAGCAGATCCTGCAGCACGCAAGATTTCGCTGGACTCACCGATCGGTGCAGCCTTGAAAGGTAAAAAAGAAGGTGATACCGTGACCGTAGACCTGCCTGTAGGGGAGGTCGAATTCAGGATCGTTAAAATCGGCTAGCTTAGTTAACTGACCCAGTAAGAACTGATGGAACGGCACTCTGTCCCGCAGAACATCATGGACGTGGAGTTCAAGTTGTTCGGCTCGTTCACCATTAAACAGTTTGCCTACCTGGCAGCAGGTATCGTCGTTGCATTGCTGATCTTCTTTACACCGCTGCCGTCGCTTCTCAAGCTGATCCTTGTTCCGATGTCTGCACTTACGGGTATTTTTCTGGGCCTTGTGCGGATAAACGGTCAGCCGTCCACAACATTTGTTGCCAACTTTATTGTGGCATTATTCTCCACACAGACACGCATCTGGAGTAAGGAAGCTAAAACTCCTGATATCCTGCAGGAAAGCAAGGCGATTGTTAATCCAGAGGATGCTGACAAAATTGTTTCTATGAACAGATCGGTAACACGGGCGGCTAAGCTTAAGCCTCTTGAAAATCTTGTCGATGAGACAGAGGATAACGAACTTGACCAGGTTGAGGATGCACGCCTGTCTGAAATCGAAAAACATTTTGACTTTGCCGTCGAAGATCTGAAACGAGAGACTGCGCGTGTTGACGAGATTAAACGACCTGCAGCGCCACCGCAGGCAAAAGCACCGGTTGATGTGACAGTCGAACAGCCGGCTCTTGTACATTTTGATCCCGAAGAGGATAACCTGGCCGGCTCAATTGCCAGCAAGGAGCTGGAAGGGGAACCGATCATCCGCACGAACAAGTACGCCACCATGTTCAAGCAGATGCAGAGCCAGCCAAACAGGCCGATCTCAAGCCCGCAGCAGGTCCAAAAAACAGCCGAGCCAAAGACTTCGCAACAGCAGGCACAGGCGCAACAGACATCTCCTTCTGTCGGGGAAGTGTCTGCAGAACCGCAAAAAAAAACAACCCGCAGCTGTTACATCAGAGCCTTCTGCACAGTCAGACAGACCGGCTCAGTCTGCAACAGATCAGAGCGGTCAGACCTCTTCGGGTGAAATGCAATCTCAGCCTTCAGCAGTAACCCGGACCCAGCCTGTTCAGCAGCAGGAAACGGCCATGAACCAGGCAGATGAACGTCTGAAGCAGCCGATGATACCTCCAAACCGTAAACCGAACATAATTGCAGGGGTTGTTGTTGATAAGAGTGACAAGCCGATCCCGCATGCAACAATTGAGATAAAAGATCAGCGTGAACACCTGTTGCGCAAGCAGACAACAACAGCCAACGGCACATTCAGTCTGAATACGCCGCTCGATAACGGAACGTACCACATCGATGTTGTTGCTGATGGCTTTAAGTTTGGACGCTTTGAGCTTATACTGTCGGGAACGGCACTTCCTAATTATAAATTCCGCGCAAAGTAATGGGTCTGTTCTCACCGTCAAAAATCACAACCCAGCAGCATCTGCCGATCGAAGACATCCGGGATGACCTTGTCATCATGAAGAACGGTAATGTCTCACTGGTGATGGAGACTACAGCGTTAAACTTTGAACTGCTGTCCGAACGTGAGCAGGATGCAAAAATACTGACATTTGCCGGACTCCTCAATTCACTGCAGTTTCAGATGCAGATTGTTATCATGACAGAACGTACAGATATGTCGGTCTACATCGACCGGTTGCGATCTTACCGTGAACAGCAGATCAGTAATGCATTGCGCAGGCAGATTGATATATACATCAAATTTATTAACAATCTGACCTTCAACACTGAAGTACTTGATAAACGATTCTTTGTTGTTATCCCCGAGGTTGTTGCCGAGGTGCAGCGTACAAGCATGGTAAAGCAGATGTTTGGAAAGCCTGCGAAGATAACAAATCTGCGGAGCATTATCGAAAAGGCAAAGGTCAAGGTGTATCCGAAACGAGATCATCTGACCAAGCAGTTTAAAAAAAATGGGTATTACTGCACGCCAGCTTACCAATGAAGAACTGATCAGACTGTATTATTCAATGTACGACCCTGACAAAGCAGGTACGTCAAAGCTTGAGCTGCAGCCATCCGAACTTACCAGCGGAATGGTGGGAGCATTGACAGAGGACGAGGTAAATCAGGAATTAGCAGCTGTAAAACAATAATGGGAATACTGCCGTTTTTCGGGAAGAAAAAACCACAACAGCCACAGCCAGTCCAACCGGGTCAGCTTCCGGGTGCATCGCCTGCTCAGCAGCAACAGATCCAGCAGCAGCGGATGCAGGCAAATGTGCCTCAGCAGACACAGGTAAAGACGACGGTCACACAGGCCGCTAATCAGGAAACTAAGGCTGTCCAGATGTTCTCGCAAGGCGTACTTGATGTAAAGGACATCATTGCACCTCCTGCTATCGAAATCGACTTCAACCACATGCTTGTGGGCGGTACTTACTTCCGGACATTTTTTGCGACAGGCTTTCCGCGCTGGGTTGGTGCAAACTGGCTGTCACCGCTGATCAACTTCGAAAAACCGCTGACAATATCAACGTTCTACTACCCTGTTGATTCTGCGCTGATTATGCAGCGTCTCAAACGCAAAATCGCAGAAATGCAGGCGACCCTGAATCTGGATATTGAAGCCGGAAAAATCCCTGACCCCAGTGTCAAGGTCGCGCTCAAGGATGCTGAGGATCTGCAGGATCAGATCGCCAGCGGAAATGAAAAGTTCTTCCACTTCGGTCTGTATGTGACAGCACGGGCAAAAAACCTGAAAGAGCTGGAAAAAATATCCAGAAATGTTGAATCAACCCTGTCTGCAATCGGTGTCATCGTTAAAATCGCTTCACTACAGCAGGAGCAGGGCTTTACCACATCCATGCCCCTTGCTGAGGATCGTATTCACCTCACAAGGAACATGGACACAACATCGCTTGCGACAACCTTTCCGTTTGTATCCAGCGAGCTGTCAATGGACGATGGCATTATGTACGGGGTCAACAAGCATAATAAATCTCTGATTGTGTTTGACCGCTTTCAGATGCCTAATGCAAACATGGTTGTCTTTGCTACATCCGGAGCCGGTAAATCATACTTCGTTAAGCTTGAGGCGATGCGCAGTCTGATGTTTGGAACTGACGTCATTATCATCGACCCCGAAAAAGAATACGAGAAACTGACCGGGACCATCGGTGGTGAGTATATCTCGTTCAGTCAGGACGGCGACCAGAAACTTAATCCATTTGAACTTTCGGGTATGTTTGATAAGGATGAGGACGAGCTTCGCTTTAAGATCCTCTATCTGCACGGACTGATCCGTATTATGGTCGGCGGCAATCTGTCACCAATTGAAAGCGCCATCCTTGATCGTGCACTTATCCTGACCTATAAGGAAAAAGGAATAACACCTGATCCTGCTACGCAGAGGCGCGAGCCGCCGCTGCTTGAGGATCTGTACAAGGTTCTGAATGCCATGGCTGAGACCGAGGCGCACAGTCTTGCACAGCGTCTTGAGCGTTACCTGCGTGGATCAGCTGCAGGCATTTTTGACCGCAGATCAACTGTTGAGATTACCAATACATTCACCGTATTCAGTATCCGCGATCTGACCGACGAAATGCGGCCGATTGCGATGTACATGATGCTTGATTACATCTGGACACGCGTAAAAAAGGATCGCAGGCAGCGTCTGCTGATTATTGATGAGGCGTGGTGGATGATGCAGTATCCGGATGCTGCACGGTTTGTCTATTCAGTCGCCAAGCGTGCTCGAAAGTATGCCCTGGGGTTGACTACGATCAGTCAGGATGTCGAGGACTTTCTCGGATCCGATTACGGTAAGGCGGTTGTCACCAACTCGTCAATCCAGATTCTGCTGAAGCAGAGTCCTGCTGCAGTTGATCATATTCAGAACGTGTTTTATCTGTCTGATGGAGAACGAGACTTTCTGCTGAGTTCGGGAGTAGGCGAGGGACTGTTTTTTGCCGGTAACAACCATGTGGCCATGCAGGTTATTGCCTCAGAAAATGAGCATAACCTGATTACAACCAACCCGCGCGAGATGCTGCGAAAAGAGGAGGATTCCCTTGCCGTCAACCGCGGTCAGGGCCGCAGAGTGACAAACAGAGCCGAAATTGATACGATGAATCCAGTAGACGGAGTTCAGAATGCAGCTGCACCGGCAGGTCCGGCTCAGCAACCGCCTACCGGACAGCCGGTGATAGATTCCGGACTTAATCCAGTAGAATAAGATGGAATTTCTGCAGCAACAATTTACATTCACCGTCAGCGGAGCAGCTCTGGTTGGGATCATCCTGCTTGGCATAGTAAGTCTCATCTCGGTATTTATGCTGATTCTGAGGCTGATTCATAAGATCCGGACACTGCAGACTCCAAAGTACGGATTCCTGGGTAAGCCCTTGTATGCTCTGGTGCTGGTCGCTGTCGCAGGAACAATCACATACTTCAGTTACAGCTTTTCAAGTCAGCCTGATTTTCAGATTCAGGCATCTCGCACAGTGACGGCAGAGATCAAGACCTCTACTGTCAGCACCAATGGCGGTATGAGTATCGTCTCGTTTGAAGCCATACCGTATGTTAACGGCATCCCCTACTATGGCGACAGTGGCGAGTTTGACATTCTCTGGAACATTACCGGTCCGGTGCGGATCGACAAGTTTGAATACGGCAAGACCCGCGCTGACAGAAGCGGATTTTCAGAGTCACTGCAGGCCGGCAGTTACACAGCACGCGCGGTAATTGTATACGAAGGTCGCAGTTATACCTTCAATCAGCCCTTCAGCGTCCCCTGAGGTTTGTCCCCCTGTTTGTAGTATAATAAGTTACCAGTCCAGACGGCTGCTGTCCGTAGCTTTATGCGAAGGGCAGAGGAAAGTCCGGACTCCCCACTGAGGTATACCGAGGTGGTCATGGCACCGTGGAGACACGGGTAGGTGTAAGCTTACGGATCGGGCCACAGAAACAAGTAGCCTTTTTTGCGCAAGCAATAAGGTGATAGTGAAAAGGTGCGGTAAGAGCGCACCGGTCTGCATAGCAATATGCAGGCGTCAAGGTAACCCCTGCCTGGAGCAACCTGAAGAACAGGGCATCCGCGAGGAACCGTTTTGACAGTACCTAAGCTTAGTAGTGTCAGAAAGGTAGAGAAATAGCTGTCTCAATTCCGCAAAAGCGGAAGGATACAGAATCCGGCTTACGGACTGGTTATAAAAAGAGGAGCATGTGCTCCTCTTTTTTATGAATCCCGACGGCCTGCACCTGAAGCCTGCATGGCAAAATATGCAAGCTGACCAAGCGATTGCAGTGTTGAAGCAATATAGGTGAGGGCGGCAGCCATGAGTACCTTTCGTGCTCCTCCCAGTTCGGTCGGATCGAGCAGGCGGTACTTGTTAATCAGTCGCATTGCTCTGCGGCTGGCATCAATCTCAATCGGAAGCGTAACGAGAGTAAACAATGTTGTCAGGCCGAAAAAGATCACACCAAGCCAGGCCAGCTGCGAAATCCCGATGATAATACCTGCCATCAGAAGCAGGATGCCCAGATTGCTGCCGATATTTACAACAGGTACCATGGTGCTGCGGATTGCCATCAGCAGTGCGCCACCCTGGTGCTGCTGCACATGCCCCAGCTCGTGGGCGGTGATGGCAACACTCGTGATCGAACGTTCCTGTGCTATTGCACTCGACAGTGTCAGTGTCTTGTCTGTCGGGTTGTAATTATCACCCAGCTCATGAGGTGTAATTGCCATCCGGATTGAAAACCCTTCTCCCTGTGCAATTTTTTGCGCTACCTCGGCACCGCTCATATTACTGCTGGCTATACGCCGGCGGTTTTCATCGGTCCAGATCCGCAACAGAAACATGGCAACAATGCCAAGTCCAACTGCGGGCATGATCAGAATCACATAGAGCGGATCAAGAAACGGTACAAACATGTCTTGGTTACTAACAGATATCGTTAGATTATAGCAGAGTTGTTCTGGTAGATTTCAAGCTTCACAAAGGCTGCAGGTATCAGGTACAATACCCCATACTTGTCTTACTTAAGTAGTAATTCTGATGAAGAATCTTTCCAGCAGTGCGGTTCTCATAATCTCGGTACTTGTTGGTGTCGTTTTGCTCGGTGTACTGGTTTTTGCAGCCCGCAATGCCGAAAAGTCAGCCGAAACAGCTACACTGCCGATTTCGTTTGAAGAGTTCAGTGATTTTGAATGCCCGGCCTGCGCTTCGTTTTATCCGCTGGTGGAGCAGATCCGTGATGAGTTTGGCGATGATGTCGCCTTTGAGTACAAGCATTTTCCTCTGACAACAATTCATCCTAATGCATACAGCGCGGCTGTCGCATCAGAAGCAGCACGCGAGCAGGGCAAATTTGAGGAGTTTTATGACCGGCTGTTTGAAGAGCAGAAAAACCTTTCCCAGGAGCTTTATGTCAGTATTGCAGAAGAGATCGGACTGAATGTTGAACAGTTTCAGTCGGATCTGCAAAACCCTGTCGTAGTTGCCCGTGTTGATGCTGATATAGCCGAGGGTAATCAGCGCAATGTAAATGCTACGCCGACGTTCTTTATCGATGGAAAACGCGTTAACTTCGGGACCTCGGATCCGGCAGCACGGCTGCGGGAGCTGCTGCAGGAGCGCGTTGATCTTGCTAAATCACAGCAGCCCGAAAGCGCTCCGGATAGCGCGCCGGCATCCAACTGACATATATGAATATTTACTTTGCCGCCTCAACCAACCAGCTCGAGAAAAACCGGGACAATTTTCTGGCAGTGATAGCTGCGTTTAAGGATGCAGGCCACACCGTGCTCGAATCGTGGGTGGTTGAGACCCTTGCCGGCAGTAAACAGACAGCGACTTCACAGGAGCTTGTCCTGAAAAACACACAGCTGGTGCAGGAATCGGACCTGGTCGTGATAGATCTTTCCGAACGGTCATTCGGAGCAGGTTATATCTTCGGTCAGGCACTCGCAAATCATCGTCCGGTTCTTTGTCTCTACCCGCACGATGTCCCCGAACAGCGCATCAGCGAGATCGTCAAAGGAAGTACATCGTCTCTGGTGACTGTCAGACAGTACAGTCCCGAAAAAATTGACGAGATCATCCGTGACTACCTTGCCGGTATCAGCCTTGACAGCCTGCGTAAGTTCAACTTTATCGCCACAGAAGAGATCGTTAAGTTTATCGAGCAGGGCGCTGACCGTGAGGGTAAGTCCAAGTCTCAGTATCTTCGTGACCTTTTGCATTCCACCTTCATAGCGAAAAAATAGTACTCCACGGGGTTGCGCAATGGCGCATCCGGATGTATACTCCTTCCATATCTGGCGCAATTGCGCCACTTTATTTGTAAGGAAACGAGTAATGGAGCAAACAGGAAGAGTGACATCAGTAGAGATCCCGACAAGCATGGCAAACGGTCTGTGTGAGCAGGAACTGCACATGATCGTGCAGGCTGCACAGTCGTGTGTAGCCCGTGAGTTTGCCGATCAGTTCGGCGGCCAGGCGCCGGATTATTTCAATGATTACATGAACGAAAGACTGCCGGGGGTCATTGAGACTATGCTGCAGAACCCGCAGGCATACATCAACCCGGCCCGCTACCCGCAGCAGGATGATGCAAGCGGAGAATATGCTTTTGCTTAAACGATGAAAGCAACTGCCACCGCCCCTGCAAATATCGCATTTATTAAATACTGGGGCAGAAAGGACCACAAGCTCTTTCTGCCGCTGACTACCACAAACTCGATGAACCTGTCGGCCTGCACAGCTGAGACAGTCATCGAGTTTGGTGTTTCTGGAGGGGATACGATTACCATCACTGACAACACAGGCAATAGTAAAGAGATCAATAATGTTCCCGGCGAGAAGGACGGTATGCTGTATACAACGCTTGACCGGGTGCGTCAACGTACAGGTGTCAGTGATTATGCACAGGTTACCTCAAAACTGTCGTTCCCGATGGGCGCCGGCATAGCCTCTTCAGCCGCAGGAATGGCTGCCTTTGTAGCCGCTGCATATGCCGCAGCGGGAGATATGGACACTGTAAACGATCGAGAAGAGCTGTCACGAGAGATCCGGCTGAGCGGATCTGTGTCGGCGGCGCGAAGCTCGCATGATGGCTTTACCGAGCACCTCTACGGCGAGACGCACGAAAAAGCATATACAGTCCAGATCGCGCCAGCTGAGCACTGGGATCTTGTTGATCTTGTTGCTGTTCTGTCGCCGGAGGAAAAAAAGATCTCAAGCGCACTCGGCCACTCATTGGCCGACAGTAGCCCGTTTATGCAGGCCAGACTTGATTATCTCAACGGTAAACCGGAGCTGGCACGACAGGCGATTCTGGATAAGGATTTTGCATCTCTGGCACTACTTAGCGAGATTGATACCATCAACATGCATGCAGTGATGATGACGTCACGTCCTCCAGCATTTTATCTCTCTCCCGCCTCAATCGATATCATGAAGAATGTAATCAGCTGGCGTGAGGATCAGGGGCTTAATGTATTCTATACATTTGATGCAGGTCCAAACCCGCATGTGATAACTACTGCTGCAGAGGCTGAATCGGTTAGGAAGCTGCTTGAAAAGCACAGCGAGGTACAGTTTGTTCTTGAAAACCATCCAGCAGATGGCGTACGAATTACGTCACATGGGTAAAGCATTCCCGGGAAAAATTATCGTTAACGGTGAGCATGCTGTCGTGCACGGGCATCCTGCATTACTGGCCACATTCGGAAAAACTGTCACTGCAGAAGCCAGGATCGCCGGGGATAATATCGTATTCTCCGATCATACATTCGGGATAAAAAGCTTTCAGCCAGGCATACTGAAGGCAGGAGATGAGGTGCTCCTGGAACAGCATGAATATGCGCTCCCGCTCATGCTTGTACGTGAATTCTTCCGGTACTGTGGTCTTGCTGATCGTGGTTTAAAGATAACGGCGGTTTCGGATATACCCATTGGAGGTTTTGGCTCCTCAACTGCGTATGCAGCTGCAGTACTTTCGGCTCTTTCGGAGGAGTTTGCAAAGGAACTGTCGGATCAGGAGCGGATTGATCTGCTGACACGTGCTGAGACTGCATTTCACGGCAGGGTCAGCGGTGCTGATCAGGCGCTGATCATCCGGGGAGGCATGATCCGCTATCAGAACAAAGACAGCGGTCCGGTGTTCACACCTGTTAGTGCTGCCACACTGCTGCAGGATGTAATTGTGATTAATACCGGCAGACCTGAGGATGCAACCGGCACTGTGGTGGCATGGGTGGGTAAACGGCTGCAGGAACGCCCGCACGAGACGACAGAGATCTTTACGAGGCTTGGACAGATTACAGATGAAATGATTTCGGACCTGCAACAGAAACACACTGACAGTATGCAATCACATGTTGCCGAAGCAGGTGAACTGCTGATCAAACTTGGAATTGTCAGACCTGAAGCCCAGGAACTGATCCGAAAACTTGCAAAGCTTGGGGCTGCTGTTAAGATCACGGGAGCCGGAGCTCTGCAGGGCAGGGCAAGCGGAGCACTCCTGTGCTTATCTGACGACTACGGTCCAGTCGAGAGGTTTCTGCAGAAGCAGGGCGTTGAATATTACCGCACCGCCTTAGGTGTCAGCTGATCACTGTGGCCCTGCCGCTTTCGACATCAAGCTCCACTTTTTTGAATTTAACATCCTTTTTGACTGTGCCGTCACTGTAGCGAACTGATACCTTGTCGTTGCGACCGAATGCACGTCCCTGCTTTTTGACGGTCTGCTGCGGCCCTTTGCCCAGATTCTGTCTGCGCTGCTCAAGCTGCCGACCTTTGTTTACCAGATCATCCAGGCCTGCAGTCATCTCTCTTGATCCCGTAAGGATATCACTGACCTGAGCTTCGTTGGTTACCAGGCGTTCCTGCTGCTGACGGGCGACCCGCTGTATCTTAAGGATACGTCGTCCGATCTGTGAGTTGATACTGGCGATAAACTTTTCAAACAGCATGAAGCCCTCGTTTTTGTATTCCACAAGCGGGTCTTTCTGTGCATAACTGCGCAGACTGATACCCTCGCGCAGATCTCCCATGGCATTCAGGTGCTCTGTCCACAACTCGTCCATGCTCTGCAGCGTGGTGATCTTGTATATCTCAGGCAGTGACGTCTTAAATTCTTCTACTTTCAGTTCAACGAGTTTTTTAGTCACCTGTCCGAGCCGGTCCTGGATATCCTCAAGCGGCAGATCGTTGATCAGTTCGTTTACCATGGCCTCGGCACCTGACGTTTTAATCTCGGGAAACAAAGCATGAACCGCCTGTGCAATCAGCTCGTCCTGAGCAAGGTCCAGGTAATCCTTGGCAACCTTGGTTCGGTCAATATCATCCTCACGTTCGATCAGAAAGTGCTTTGCTGTCAGTGCATCAGTCTCGGACAGCAGGATATCTTCGATATCAGCCACGATCTCAGCATGGTTTTTCTGTTTTACTGACTCATCTTCAGCGTTTGCCGCACGCTCCGCTCTGCGCAGGATGTTGTAGCGCCTGGTATAGAAGATTTCGCGCTGCTGGTTCATCACGTTGTCATAATCGACCAGCCGTTTGCGGATGTCAAAGTTAGCACCCTCCATCTTCTTCTGCGCAGACTCAATCGAGCGCGAGATCAGAGGATTCTGGATCGGAACGTCTGTCGGAAGGTTTGTCATATCCATGACACGTGAGATCAGTTCTCCGCCCTGGATGCGCATGATCTCGTCATCCAGACCGACAAAAAACTGGGTGGTACCGGGCTGTCCCTGTCGACCGCCACGACCGCGAAGCTGGTTATCGATACGTCTGGCCTCGTGCCGCTGTGTACCGATAATGTACAGACCGCCAAGCTCTTCGACACCGGGACCAAGCGGAATATCAGTACCACGTCCGGCCATGTTGGTGGCAACAGTGACAGCCCCTTTGCGACCGGCCTTGGCTACGATCTGGGCCTCTCGTTCGTGGAATTTGGCATTGAGTACCTCATGTTTAACGCCTGCTTTATCAAGCAGGCCGGACAGAAATTCGGAGTCTTCGATTGAAGCTGTACCGACCAGAATAGGGCGGCCTGTCTCGTTGATGAGTTTGATCTCGGTCACTACCGCTGCAAATTTTGCAGTCCGGTCTTTGTAAATCTTGTCGTTTTTATCATCACGGATGACAGGTTTGTTTGTGGGAATAGCATATGACTCGAGATTGAAAATCTTGCCGAACTCTTCAGCTTCAGTGATAATTGTTCCCGAACCTCCCGCGAGCACCTTGTAGAGTTTGAAAAAGTTCTGGAATGTGATTGTGGCCATAGTGCGCGATGCGCGTTTGATCTCGACACCCTCCTTGGCTTCGATAGCCTGATGCAGACCCTCAGAATAGCGCCTTCCAGGCAGGACACGACCTGTAAACTCATCAACGATAAGAACTTCGCCCTCTTTGATGATGTATTCATCATCATTGCGGTAAAGCACTTCTGCTTTCAGTGCGTTATCAAGATGGTGCGCATATTTGTAGTCCTCCCAAAGATTGTCAACACCCAGAAGCTTTTCTGCGTACTCTACGCCAGCCTCGGTAAGTGATACTGAGCGTGATTTTTCGTCAACCTCGAAGTGCTTGTCTCGTGTGAGCTTCTTGACCATGGAGGCAAAGCGTTCATAAAGCTCGTTGGATTGCTCTGCCGGAGCTGAAATGATGAGCGGTGTCCGGGCCTCATCAATCAGGATCGAGTCAGCCTCGTCAACGATGACAAAGTAAAGCTCGGGCTGAACACGGTTTTTCAGGTTGTACGCCATGTTGTCGCGCAGGTAGTCAAATCCGAACTCGTTGTTGGTACCGTAGACGACATCACACGAATAGGCTTCTTTTTTTGTACATTCGATCAGGTTGGTGCCCTTCATGTCAGCGAGCTCTGCAACATTAAGGTCTTTTCGTTCTGCAGCTGCCTCTGCACCTTTGGTTTCTTCAAGCTGGTCATCGGGCACAAATCTGTATGATGCCTGAGGTGTAATGATTCCGACGCTGATGCCAATATCTGCCATGGCATGACCGGCATACTCGCCGTCACGTCTTGCCAGATAATCGTTTACAGTAATAACATGAGAACCCCTGCCGGTCAGTCCGTACAGAGCTGCAGGCAGGTGAAACACCTGTGTTTTACCTTCTCCTGTCTTAAGCTCTCCCAGTTTGTTGCCGCCGGCAAGAATAGTTGAAGCGATCAGCTGCACCCGGTAGTGGGGTTTACCGAACTTGCGTCTGTTCAGCTCGCGCATAATGGCATAGAACTCCGGGATGAACTCGTTCAGTTTATCGATGACCTTCTGTTCTGCTGCAGCATGCTTTGTTTTGGTATCAAGATTTAATGCTGTCTTTGCATCTTCTGGTACCTCATCGAGTACAGGCTTCACGTCTTCACGCATGCGATCAACCCGCTGGCGAAGCTCTTCAAGAGATGCGGACTTCATCTCATCTTCAAGTTCAAAGATACGGTCTACTACTGGAGTCGCTTCGCGGATGGCGGCCTGAGTAGGATCAAACATTTTTTTTTAGAAACCCGAGCATGTGAAATCATTCCAAAAGTATTAGCGGGGCAGGCAAACCCGTGCGGGAATGCTACGGCTCTATAATAGCACAGCACATGTCGGTCTGGATATAACCTCAGGGGATACGGCGGGCTATTGTGATCAGCCGGTGAGAGCTGCTGCCCAGTGGAGTGCAGGTGATAATCTTGACAATGTCATCGTCTCCCGCTCTGAAGATCGCCAGGTCATCTCCGTCACGCACACCCTGTGTGATGACTTCATAACGGAATGTGTTGCCGGCCTTACCCTGGAGTGTAATGATGTCACCGGTTTTCACACGGTCCATATACCAGCATGAACGGGGATCACTCGGACCAAAGAAGCGTCTGTGACAGAGCAGAACTTTTTCACCTTTGGCATACGATGTCGGATACAGCCACATGCCCTGATCCAGTGCAGCGTCGCCGTCACCACCCTGGATGACAGGCGAGTCAATCTTTACAGACGGAATCATAATTCTGACGATATTTGCGCCCTGAGCTTCAAGCGGCTTCGGGGCAGCCTGTGCCTGCTGCTTAACTTCTGCGGTGACGAGATTGTCCTTTACGCCTGCCTGAACCTGAACCTGAGCCTGACCCTGGTTTGCAACAGGGGTTATCTGCACGCCAGCGACGACCCCGGCCGGTGTTTTCTGCGGGGCTGGATTATCTGCCTGCTTTACTTCACGCATGAGACTGTCGGCATTGTAAGTCTTAGGAGCAAGTGCAAATGCATAGTCAACAGGATCTGATACCGGAGTGTTTTTCGGCTCATTAAGCATGGGATCTTTGGTATCCGGCGTGACAGTGACAGTTTGTGCCTGCACTGGAGAAGACCCGCCCAGGATAGCATTGATCGACCCGCCATTCAGCAGGTTCACAAAAATTGATCCGATACCGATAAGTGCCACAAGCAAGGCTCCTATCATGACAAATATCAGTATTGTTGTTGATCTGTTTGAATCTTCCATTCTGACTTATAGTAGTTATGGATTGTTTATATTATAACATAAATGAGTGAGACAACTATACCAGCATTTCTTATGAATGCCTTGAAGATCGTAGCCTATAATATGGTATAATAGTATATCTTTATTACTTATAACAGTATACCTCATGAAAACAGCGGTTTTTCATTCAGGTAGGGATGCGAAACTTCGCAAAGGACTGATGGCATACAGTATTGTATTGCTGGGAGGTCTTTTTGTGGCAGTCGCGTCTCTGCTGTTTGCAGGGTCAGCTGACGCTGCAATCGTTGACAGGGGAATAACCTGTTCTGGAGCAGGTGGCAGTGGTGCCTCCTGTAATGTTCTTGGACATCCCCAGAATGTCAACCACATGTTCGGCTGTTATAACTTCGGCAGCGGTTTTAAATGCTACGAGGTTCCGGTCGAGTATGTAAAACCAGGTCTGCCAGGTTGTTACATGGATACCAGCGGTAACTGGCATGCAAGTTGCGGATGTAATGTATCTGCATGTGAGGACGCATGCCGTGCTGCACATGCCGGCCAGCCGGGAACCTACACACACCCTGGTACCTGCAGCGGTTGCGGCCAGAACTTTACCTGCGGATGTACAATCACACCAACAGTGACTCCTCCGGTGTCAACACCGCCACAGGGATGCCCGAGCACACAGGCACGGTTTCTTGTCGGAGACAGCGGTCTTGTCCAGAGCGGTTCATTTAATATCGACGAAGTGCCACCGTTTCAATACTCGGTACTGATCAATGGAGATGTCAACCAGAAGTTCCAGGGTAACGTCCGTCTTACCGGTCCGTTTGGTTCACGTGAGCACAATAACGGAAACACCCGTGATGTACCGACCCCTTATCAGGCAGGTACATACAGGCTTGAAGCCCGATTTAACGGCGAGCTGTGTGACAGTGCCCAGGTTCAGCTGCGTAATATTCAAATCACCAATCTGCAGTGCTGGGAGACCGGCTGTAACGATGCGGGTAAGCAGTGCGCACCAGGCAGCGGACTTGTCTGTCAGAACAATCGATGTGTCAACCCTGACTACCCGAACAACTCGGACTGTAAACCTGATGTGGAGCTTGAATGCTGGGAGACCGGCTGTAGCATCCAGGGTAACTCTTGCGCAGACGGACTTGAATGTCAGAATGACCGCTGTGTAAACCCGCAGTATCCGAACAGCGAGACGTGCGAGGCTGTACCTGGTATCACGCTTGAGAAGGTAGCTGTTAACGGAAGCGGACCCTACAACATCGGTCAGACCATTCCGTTCCGGATTGTCATTACCAACACCGGGCAGACTACATACACAGCAATTAACTTTGTTGACACGTACAACACGGCCCGTCTTGACCTGATCAGGATTGTCAATCTGAACAATAACCAGGACGTGACCGGTAACTTTACGGTAAACAGGACACTCGGACGGATTACAGCAAATGACCTGACATCCTTTATGGGAGATCTCGGTCCCGGTCAGACATTCAGACTGCGGTTTGATTTCCGCGCTCTGACTGCTACAAGCCAGACGTGTAACGATGTGTCTATTCAGCCTAATGGCGGAGACTGGATGGATGATGAGGCCTGTGTTTCAGTAAACCAGCCGCCACCAACCGACTTGTAAATTAACGCACCTGCCCGCCCATGAGCATTACAACACTTCGAAAATCGCTGTTTGTATACTCACTGATAGTGCTCACTGCTGTTGTGATGCTGATTACAGCACTCACAGCAGCAGGGCGGGCTGATGCAGCTGACCGCAGTCCCTCACATTGCCCGTACCAGTCAACACAGGCACGTGTACGTATCCTGGGGGACAGTGGCAGAGTGAGCTTACAATCCCCTGCGGAGACTACTTTGAGGTGGGAATATTCCACAACAATGACTTCTCTGTCCTGGCTGAAGATGCTGCACCGCTGTTGTATGACGAAGACGGCGATCCTGCTTTCCCGAGTAACGGTCTGCGTCTGAAGGCAAACAGTGAGACAGCTGCGACCTACACTCTGCATGCATACACACTGGGTGCCGATCTCGACAGCCCGCAATGTACTGATACTGCAATAGTCCGCTGCACTGCTCCGGTGATAACGGTAAATAGCGGAGATGCAGACACAGGCGGACAGGGCGGAGGCAGAGTGCTTGGTGCGGATTCTGATACAGAGCTGACTGTCACAAAGACAGTAGACAGTCCGCGCGACCCGTTTGAGGTCGGAAACCGTGTGCATTATACGATCACAATCAGAAACGATGGTGATGAGACGCTTACCGGCCTTGCAATGACAGACGAGTATCCTTCGAGCCGACTCGCACTTGAGCGCATTGTCTACGGATCAAACGAGGAAATAACCGGTTCGTTCAGTGTAAACAACAGTACAGGTACTGTAACGATAGCTGATCTGACACCTCTGTTCAGTGACCTTGAGCCCGGCGAGCAGATACGTTTCAGAATGGAGTTTATTGCCACAGCAGCAGGTCAGAATGTCTGCAATTCTGTATCCGCGGCAGGATTCAGCGACACAGCCTGCATCCGTATCATCGAAAAACCCCCTGTAACCGACCTGTAGGCCGCTGCGATAGTAATTACCACCAGTATTGTTTATAATTCACCAGTTTGAGTATTAGACACACCAGGCTATGATTTTTGGCACCCGAAAGCGGCCGTCCTGTCTCATCTATGGCTCGGGAAGGAGCGGCACCAGCATGCTGGCCGGATCACTCGCATCACAGTTCTCCTATCTTGGAGAAGATCCGATCATGCTGAAGAACGACTCAAATCCCAAAGGCTTTTTTGAGGATAATGAGATCAACTATCTTAATGACAGAATTATCGAGGCCAGTGGCGTCACCCTGCCGGGCAGGAAGCGCAGTGACAGGACTGAGCCCTATGGCGGCTGGTTAAGTAATGCGCCCGAAGATACTGTCTGGAATATTCCCTTTGCGTATGCTGATTCAATCAGGAGACTGACACGTCAGAAAAACTTCATGTTCAAGGACCCACGCTTCTGTTTTACAGCGCCGGCGTGGAGAATCCTGGCTGATGATGATGTGGTGTCACTGGTTATTTTCAGGAACCCTTCCAGGACTGCACAAAGCATGTTGCGTGAACCGGTTGCACAGGAGATGAAGCTTGCGTATGATCATGCGCTTGATATCTGGTACAGCATGTACTACTGGTGTCTTGCACATGCTGATGACCTGACCCTGTTTGTCCATTATGACCAGATCAGGGCAGGTGAGGTCGAACGTATTGAGGACGTGCTTCATGCACGGTTCGATACCGATTTTTATGAGCGTTCTCTGAACCGCAGTCCCGAGCAGGAAATCTCGGGCAGGTATCTGACTCTTTATAACCGACTTTGCGAACATGCAGGGTATATTCCGGAATAAATCTCAGACCAGGCAGTACAGGAATACTGAAGGATTCCGCAACTTCTTCTTCTCCCGCGATGCAGGTAAGCGCCCTGAGGGAATCAGTGCTATGCTTCGGGTTCGCAACGAGGAGAGCAAGATCCGTGATGCGCTTGTATCGATAGACGGCCACTTTCAGGAGATTGTGGTAGTAGACAATGCGAGCATCGATGAAACGGTTGCGATCGTCAGGGACTTTGCCGCACACGCAAGATCAACGGTGCTGCTGTATTCGTATCCATTCAGGATTGCACGCTGCGGCAGTGAGCACAATTCAACTGACGCACAGTCTGTATACAGCCTCGTCTACTTTTACAACTGGAGTCTGGCTCAGTGCAGCTACCGCTATGCAGCCAAATGGGACGCGGATATGATCCTTAACAGTGCCTGGATAGCCCAGCTTGAGAGCCTGAAGACCAGTATGAAGCAGGCGGACAGAGTAATATCCATATCGCAACGCTGCGTCTATAAGACAGCCGACAATCAGTACTTCGAGGATACGGATGATGACAACTCTGAGGTTCGACTTTTTGCCAACAGACCCGAAATTGATTTTGCCAAAACGGATAATTATGAAGTACTTACATGGCCTGAGAACATTATCCATGAACGCGCCGACGGTATTGCCTTTTTCGAGCTGCGCTATCTCACAGAAAACGAGTTCTCGCACTGGAGTGAAGGAGAGTTTGTAACACCGCGCAAGATCCGCGAGAAGACCATTATGGACAGCCTGAGAGCAGGTGATGTACCCCAAGGTTTAAAACAGATCGAACCCGGACAGGTGTTTGCGGAACGTTCCTAAAGTGTGATTTCTTCCAGCGTCTTGTATACCGGGCCTTTTGGCGTCAGTTCGCTTGCGATGATCGAAAACACCTCAGGTGTGAATACCGGCAGCTCTCCGAAACTGTGTCCCTTGATGATCTCTTTGACAGAACGTGCATGTGCTCTGCTGATGCTGCGTTTTGCCCGTCCAATCGTAATGTGATGAATCAGTTTGGCGTGGTCCTTGTGACGCTTGACGTCCGTCAGCTGCAGATCAACAATCTCCTCATGGATATACCTGGTCAGGTCTTTGAGCTTCTGACCTCCGCTTAAATTCCAGAAGAGTACATTGGGCATTGTCTGACCCGGAAAGCCAAGACGGAGCTCGGTGAGTCCGATTGACGGCTTCGGAAAGTTGCCCTTGTGTGAAGACAGTTCCTGTGTGATTGCAGTAATACTCTCACTGCTGACAGAGTCACCAAGGAACTCAAGCGTGATATGCAACTGGTCAACATTTACAAAGCGGAAGTTTCTGGCCTCCTTGTTGAACACGCGAATACTGTCACGCAAAAATGCGCGCGTCTTATCATCGGGCAGAATAGCAATAAATGCTCTGTGCAGGGTTGTAGCGGTAATCATAATCAGCCGTTTTTCGGTTCTACCAGTCCGTAGCCGCCTGCCTCACGCTTGTAGAGCATGGCGTACTTACCTGATTCCATATTCTTAAACAGAAAGCAATTGTACCCGAGCAGCTCCATCCGTTCAACTGCTTCTGCCGGGTGCAGAGGGGATTCATCCTCGTACTGCTTGCGTCGAATTTCCGGTACGTAATCGGTGTACTGTTCAGGTTCTGTGACCACATGCGGCTCAAGCTGCCTGTCAATCTCTTCGGCTCTCCAGGGGGTCTGATTTTCCCAGCGCTGACTGCTGTCATGGTAACGGGTCAGTCTGCGTTTGAGTACGACCTCGAGCTGGTCTGCGAGTGCATCAAGCTCGCTGCCCCGGTCGGAAACTTTGATAAATGCATGCGGCATCGAAATAAGAAACTCCAGTTTGAAGCGTTTATCCTCGCGCGAGTGAGATCCGTTTCGTTCTGCTACAACCGAGATGGAAGTTGCCGCTTCGAGAAGTCGTTCATGTTTGCTGATTTTGCGGGCTATGTACTCCTGCTCTTTTTGTGAGAGGGTAAAATTGCGGGCCGTGAAGACGATGTCCGTCATGAGATGCTCCTAACAATTAAGCTACTCCAAACAGTAAAACGATGAAAATCAGAAATACTACAACATATTCACTTATTACTTTCCATGATAAAGACATATCAAGCCTGTGGTGCAGCAATGCGATGAAATAATAAAGCAGCAGAGTAAACAGAAATGAGACCGCAAACGGCTGAAAATAGAACGCTTGCAGAATCAGAAGTGTTGAGATCGCAAGTGCTCCCCAGGTGACAAGCATGGCGACTGCATCCCTGAGAAGCACATGGTACCTGACCAGCGTCAGTGCTGCCATGACAAGAAATGCAGCAATAATGAAAAAGCTGCTGATCCAGACCCTGCTGCCCAGAAAACCGAACAGATTGATATTTGCGTCAGTTGCAATAAACAGCACAATCAGCATCAGCATATCGTAAATGCTGTGTGTGTACTGCTCCAGTTTGAATTTGTCTTCATAATAGGCCCGGATGTTTGTGAACAGGACTGCAAACGTGACAAAAATAATCGCAAGCAGTGGCAGCTGCAAAGAACGCTGATGATTGAAAAAGGTGAATACTATAAAACTCCAGTAGGTAACACTGGGAAGGATTACGTGATGAATCAGATGTACAGTCCTGTCCTTTTCATCCACCTGCGGCAGTGCAAACTGATCAAGCAGCCGCTGCGCATAATACTTGGTTGAGTAAAGCTCAAACAGAAACACGGCATAAAGAATCACTGATGCGCCGACATAAAAATGGTCAGGAAGGTTTTCAAGCAGGGAGATCAGAAACCAGAATCCGTTAGTGATCACCGCTGCATAAATCATGGGACGTTTTTTTCCAGTGCAGAATGTTCATGATGCGGCTCCGGTCAGTATTGTGCCTCCGGCACCTCCTATGATTGCAATCAGAATCAGCAGGGCGAGCACAGGCAGGTTAAGGTGTGATCTGCCTCTGTCGATGCCGGTCATACCGGTCTTGGACAGAACATAGAAATCAATGCCGAACAGCGAGAAGAGGAATGTCATGAACAGAATATTCACCTGGACCCTCGTCCCGCCTGAACTGAAGCTGTCTGCAAACGCATTAAATGCACTGCTGCCGTCTTGCTCGGGTCTGGGGTTGACGGTTTCGAGTGCCAGGACATCAGACAGCAGCTGCGCAACAGGAAGCTCCAGCGCGCTTTCGTTGCCGGCCAGATCCGTCGCAACCAGTTTCATGCTTGATACTGTATTGAACGCTTCCCGCAGAACTTCGCCTTCCCAGATATCCTCGGCACGTACAAAGTTGAGTCCCGGAAGGTTGCTGGTTATTACCGTCGGATCGCCATCCGCACGCAGAGAGATGATGGCATATTCGCTGTCTCCATAGGAGATTGAGCTTATCCTGACGCTTGACTGCTGTATCACTGGAGCGATCGTATCCACAGTTACATGTACAGTACCGGATACACCTCGCAGAACGTCTCCGTCGAAAGCCTCAGCCTGAATTCTGTTGAGTCCTTCAGGATATGCCTGGGGAGCACGGAATGTGAAATTCTGTCCATCCGCATCTACCCGTCCGATAAAGCGGTCATTGCTTTCTATCTCTACTGTGCTTCCGGCCGGAGCAGTTCCGCTGACATCAAACTCGGGATTGCTGGTTACTGATCCATCTGCAGGAGATGTGATTGAAACTGGATCGTTACCCCACTGGTCACCTGTATCAGGAAGCACCGCCTGTACGTTAGATCGCGATCCGAAATGAACGACAACAACTGTGTTGTTCGGAACACCCTGAAAATAGCCCGTCGCAAAGCCGATACCGATCTCGTTGAATTCCGGTTTGACCACATTTGCGCGGTGTGTGGGACTGTTCATCCATGCAGTCATCACGGTTCCGTTTTCGCGAAAGCCTTCTGCAAGATTCTCTCCGGCAAAGATGTAGTTGTAGCCTGCTCCGTCAAAAAATACCCACGGCGATGTGCCTTCGGGGCAATAGTGAGACCAGCAGTCATTTTCAAGCATGACCTCTGCTTTTGCGTTTGCGGAGTCTATCAGTGCAGTGTTAATCCGCAGAGGTTGCAGACCAAGACGCTCCCGCTCCTGATTGTGAAGCTCGTACAGCGTCGCAGCATCGACTGCAGCAGACACCGGAGTTGCCAGCATTCCTGCAAATACGGTATTAATCATCAGTACGACCAGCAGGTACGCAACCATAAACGGACGCCTGATCAGAAGCGGATGAAAGTTGTTGTCTTCGTTAGGGATGAAGAGCCGTTTGATCCTTCTCATAGCTAGCCTATTGTAGTGCAAAAGCCTCTCTATTGCCACAGTTTGACAGTGTATGTTTAGACTCTGTACAGTGAATTATCCAGTGTGAGTGAAGCGGGTGAGAACCCCGCACTGTGCCGCAACGGTAAACTGAGTGTTCTTCCATCAGTAAGTCCGACCCTCCCTGGTGTTTTATCCCGAGCAGGAATACTTCCAGGCTCGGAGCGTTTACTTTTTATCCACGCTCCATGAGATTCAGAGTCATTATCTCCGTGCTGATCGCAGCAGCCAGTGTGTTTATCCTTTCAACAGTTGCAGCCCCGCCCGGGCCCGACGTCGCGGGTCGGCAATCAGAAGGGCAGGCAACAGTGCAGATTGTCCTCCCTGATACGGTTGTAACTCAGCAGCTGCAGCTGACTGAAGCTCCTCTGGAGGCAGAGATTGCAGATCTGGATGAGAAAACAGATGATGTCAGCTTTTCTTACACTGACTACGATTTTGGACGGTTTATCACAGGGATCAATGGCATTGAGGCCGATCCGTCTTCGCAGTTCTGGGAGCTGTCTGTTAACGGCACTCCTTCTGGCACCGGAATTTCAGATCTCCAACTGCAGACCGGAGATACAGTTACATTCAGATTAGTCGGCTTTTAACTCCTGAAATACATTTCAGCCGCTGTTTTTCTTGCTGCACTTGTCATACTGACACGCCTGTATGCTCCGCTTGCTCCAAACATAGAGTTTGTAACAGGGTCTGTTGCTGCAGCTGCCTATCTGCCCAGAAAATATTCGCTCTTAGCCCTTAGTACTGTAATGACAGCACTTGCTTTTACTGACATGGTGCTTGGAAGTGCGCCTATTCTGCTGTTCACCTGGACGGGGTTTGCAGCTGTGTTTGTCATCGCGAACACGGTCAAAGCCAGGCAGTCAGGATTGAATGCTTCAGTGGCAACCGCACTGGCCGGCACGATTCTGTTCTACCTCTGGACCAATCTCGGGGTTGTACTTGTCGGGGGATTGTACCCGCCAACATTTGACGGACTTGCAAGCAGCTACATCAACGCCGTGCCGTTTCTGCGCAACCAGCTTGCAGGTAACCTGGTTATCGTACCGATGCTTATCATGGTCGTACGGATACTTACCGCCCCGGGAACTATTCAGTATCAGGCTGTCGCAAGTTCGGGGGCTGGTGAGGTAAGCGGCTGATCATTCTCCTGCTGCGCTGTCTCCTTGTCCTCAAGGATCAGGTCCTCAGGATCAGTAAACAATAGACCGTCATGCACATAGTGGATCAGCAGGATCGAAAGCAATCCCATATACGTATACGCTTCGTCTGCACCGGGCGCACCATTATGCAGGTTCGGGAGCAGAGCACCGGTTACGATCACAATAATGCTTGAGACCGGCAGCATCGCAATTGTCAGAAGGTAAAATGATGACCAGCCGGTGTCTCCGTCAATTTTGCGCATTGCAGCGCTGAATTCCTTTACAAAATTACGCAGCACTCCAAAGCGTGAGCTGGATTGTTCCTTTGCTTTGTTGTAGAGATTGCGCCAGAAATGCATAAACCCGAGTTCCTTGCCGTCTCGTTTTTCAATCAGCTTGTGCGCATACCAGGTCAGTGCAAGATACTGGAACGAGTGCCATGTATTAATACCCTGCGCAGCTGTATCAGTATTTGGCAGGAACATCATCCAGAACATGACGTTAACCGTGACAAAGATGAGCAGTGTCTTGCCGCGGTGAAGTGTACCGAGACGCCATTCTCTTACTGATTTTGCAATGAAAAGAAACACCATGACAGCGAAAAATGCCCAGGCCGCATATGCAAGCCAGTTCCAACCGTAGACAAGATCGTTAATCGCAAGAGAGACCGGACCGATCCTGAAGTTTCCGTTGACCATCTTCCAGATCGGGACAGGGTAAAGACTGGCAAAGACGACACCATAGTCAATAAACTTGGAGAACATGGTTGCAGCCCTGTTTCTGCTCAGATCATATGCACCAGAGATCCACATGATCTGATGCAAAGCATGCACTGATGCCATACCGAAGAATATGGTCAGAAGCCAGACATAGGTTGTATAGGAAATAATCGCCATGCTGAAGACAAATATCGGTACAGCGATCGCGGTAAATATGTAGAGGTACTTCTTGCGAGCAAACACTACCGGATCCATCAGCGTACGGGTAAATGTCGCGTACATGTGAGGTCCGCCTATGAAGACAGCAACAAGGGTGTTTGTAAAGACTCTTGCATTGTAAGCTGACGTGCCGACAGTCTCAGCATTATCAAACAGATTGCCCCCAAAGGCGAGATAGGCTGCGTACGGTGTAAACGCAACAATAAAGCTGAGAATCAGAAAGGTGATGTCCCACCTCGGGTGGTAGATCCAGCCCTGAACCGGTTGTCTCATAGCCATGTATCAGCACGTAAGAGATATAACAGATTGTAGGAAATGCAGCCCTGACATGCAAGGCTATTCTTCGGGCAGCAGTTCGCGGTGATAAAACAGTCGTACGGTCCAGTCGAGCGACACTTTCAGCTTCTTCCAGAATGAGATCATTTTGAGAAGATAGACGGTACGTCTGATATACCATGCCAGCGACCCTGCAACAGTCTGCCCGCGGATCGAGCCGACTGCATACCACTGGCCGATCGAAACCAGTTCACCGCTGGACTGATACTCAAACGGAACCTGTTCACGGCCGGTATGCCACGCATAGAGAATCTGACCGAACGCAGATCCCTGCTTGCTGGCAACCTGTGCCCGCAGAGGCAGCTGACGGCCACGACGTCTGCTGGCTATGTCACCCGCAGCAAAGATATCGGGATACAGAGGCAGTGACTGGTTCTCGTCAGTCACAACAAAGCCCCGGTCATCAAGCAGTTCTGAGGGAAGTCCGACGTTAACAGGCTCAACACCTGCAGTCCAGATAGTGGTGCGAGCAGCGATGAAGCGGCTGTCATGCAGTAGCACGCCACGTGGTGTGACTTCGCGCACAGACTTTCCGGTAATCAGTGTGATCCCCTTGTGCCGGAGTATCTCCGCAGTGCGTGCCCTCAGTCCGGGTTCAAAATCAGGGACAAGTTCCAGTCCGCGGTGGACCAGTGTTATTCGCGCCTGATCTGTTACACTGTTCCCGTAATGCCTGCGCAGAGTCGACTGGATCAGCTCTGCCAGTTCTGCTGCCATCTCAACACCGGTACCGCCACCGCCCACGACAACAAATGAAAGTGACCCCTGAATGCTTTGTGACCGGCCGGCACGGAATGAGCCGATGATTCGCGACCTGAGCCGCACAACGTCCTCGTAGGTCTTGAGCGGAAAACTGAATTCTCTGGCTCCGGGTACACCTGCATAACTGGTTCGTGATCCGGCTGCAATCAGAAGATAGTCAAATCCGATCTGCCTGCCTCCAGCGGTTACTGTTTTACTGTCTGGGTCAACTTCTGTCACCTCCGCTTCGATAAATCGATCTGTCTTTCGGAGAAGGGATTCAACTGGTTCAGCCAGATGTGTATCGGTGACGCCGAGCGTTGCTGCTTCGTGCAGCATGGGAGTAAACAGGAAGTGCGGTGTCCTGCTGATCATTGTGACCCTTACAGCGCCTGAAAAGGCGCGCAGGACGCTCTTGTAGGAGTATATCCCCCCCGAAACCAGATCCGATAATAACGAGATGAGGTATCATGAGGGAACAGTCATTGCTCTGAGAACGTATATACGTAATAATACCTTTTAGTAAGTCACTACACAAATGGCACATTTTATCGAGAACATTGAAGGTCAGGAGTCAGAGGAGTACGAAGTCCTTAACAAGGACGGTTCACCTGCCGGTATATTCAAGAGCAGAGAAGATATCCATCGGGATGGTGACTGGCACAGAACGGTGCATGTCTGGGTTCTGGGGCAGGATAATACCATACTGGTTCAGAAACGCAGTCTTGGTAAAAAACAGTTTCCCGGTCTGTTTCAGCTCAATGTCGCAGGCCATGTCGGCAAGGGCGAGGATACCGGGAGTGCCTGTCTGAAAGAACTTTTTGAAGAGCTTGATATTAAGCCTCAACAATCACAGCTGCAGCATCTGTTCACCATCAACTGGGAGTATAAGCATGATGATCTGTCAGATCGCGAGATACAGGAGGTGTACCTGCTCAGTGGTGACTACACAGATGAAGATCTCAGGCTTAAGTCTGACGAAATCGAACATGCGGAGTTCATGCCACTCAGAGATGTTGAAGTCCTGATACAGGAGCATATCAACGAACTGGTCCCGCAGGTCGAGGAGTACGGCAAAGTTCTGACTGCTATTAAAGATGCAATCGCCCAAAAGGCTGCTTGAACATTTCGGGATTGAAGACGCTGACCTGATCGGTGCCGGTAAAGAATCTTCTGCCTATCGTCTCAAAGATAATCGTGTGCTCAAAGTTTACGGAAACGATGCTTCTGAAGAACGGGTTGATGCAGAGGCGGCGTTTTATTCTGTTCTCGCTGCTGCCGATCTTCCGTTTGAAGTCCCTCAGGTGCTCGAGTCAGGCAGACTGGAGGATACTCTCTACACCATCGAAAAATTCCTGCCTGGCAAAACGTTCGAACAGCTGCTGACAGATGACGAACTGCTGCTTGAGACAGCGGTACACGAGCTGATCAAGGCTCCCGCACACCTCGGAAGAATAGATCTTGAGACAGGGGATTACGGGCATCTGTTCCCGGAGTATGCGCCCGTTCCTTTTCAGGCACATGACTGGCGCGGGTTTCTTGCTGGCGTTGTAAAGGGAACAGTAGAGCGCTTTAGCGACCGGTTCGGATCTGTCTTCGCGAATACTGCAGACCTGACGGCCAGTTTTACAGAAAAACTGTCGGATCTGCAACAGGCAGAGAAGTCATTTGTGCATGGTGATTTCTGGTATCCGAATGTTCTCTTTGCGCAGGATGGCTCGATCTCTGCAGTACTGGACCTTAATATGGAGCTTACACTTCGCGGTGACTGGCTTGTTGACGCGGTATCGGCTGCGGTATTCCTTCGCTCGGGTGCTGAAGATCTGCAATTTGATCTTACGAGGCTGAGCAGCCGGGCATTTTCTGCTGCATACCCGGATAAAGCCAGACAATTTGAGGTTTATTCTCTCTATTATGCGTTCATTTTCTTTCCCTACCGGGAAGAAGACGGATATCTGCATGAATGGTGCAGGGAGCAGTTGCAGGCGCTCGTCTGAAGATCATACAGGCTGAAGGAGCATCTTCTCAAGTGTCGGGTCTACATTATCGTAGCAGTTGCGAGGCAGATTTTTCACATCCGCCCAGATTACCTCCTCAATCTCAGTCGAGGGAGAAGGTTTTCCGGAGATGATTCTGGCAGGGTAGTGAAACAGCAGAATATCCAGATCACGTTCGGCAGCAAACAGATAGACAAACGGATCACCTGTTACTTCGCCACTAAGGCCTGTCTCTTCGGTCAGCTCACGCAATGCAGCTTCACGCAGGTTTTCCGTGTCAGCTGCATGTCCTCCAGGGAACTTGTACAGATCAGAACCTGCAGTCCGCACCAGCAGTACCTTGCCCTGCATAACTATGACGCAACCGGCACCCAGCGAAAACCGCCGTTCGCCATCAACAGTAAGCATCGGTATTCGTTTAATCTCCATAACGCAAGTATAGCAGAATACGATCCCTTTGATGCATAGCATTAGATAATCATACAAGCACTGTTTCCGGACCAAATACCTATGGCATATGCGACCAGCACAGAATCGGCGACTCAATCAACTAATGTGCCCGGCTTCTGATAAAATTGATCTATGGATACAAATAATCAGTCAAAACCGGTTTATATCTATGAGATCGAAGTGTGCCAGACGATAGTGACGGTTCTCGAGCGCCTGCTTCTGATAGAATTTCTTCTTGTCGGCCTTACGGTGTTTGTGATTGTACTCGAACAGCTGTTGTTGCAAGAGTTTATTGCGCAGGACGGTAATGTATACATTGCGCTCGTCGTGCTGACAACATTCCTGATGAATATCTTCAACATCTTTATCATTATCAGTGTGCATCTCAAGTGGGCAAGTAACTATTATGTTCTGCGCTCCGGAGAGGTGGTATTCAGAAAAGGGCTGTTTAACACGTCTGAGGAGAGATTCAGTGTAGAGAATGCCGTAAGCATTTCAACAAGCAGATCGCTGCTTGGTAAAATCTTCAACTTTGGGACAGTAAAAATTTTCAATTCGGCCCTCGGAAACGATCTGATATTGCGGGATATTCCCAAGCCTGAGTTCTACGCAGAGATATTGAGACGCTCAAAAGACGTGCAGAACAATATTTTTATGCTCAACCCCAGGCGTTAATCGGAGCTGTTCCCTGATACTGGTTTATCTTCTATTCACGTTGTTAAGCTCCCCTTGAAGAGACAAATGTCTCGTAGTGGATGATGTTGGGCAGATGCGTCTCGATGGCGCTTACAACCTGCTCGATATCATGAGAAGCACTGTCCGAATCAGATCTGATGATTGTACCCTCGATTAGACTGTTATCTCCCTGGATCCAGTCAGCCAGTACTCGCAGCCGTAGACGTGCAGAACCAGATCATGTCTGCTGGTGCTGCCGGGCCAGAAGGCGTCCAGCGTTACTTTGAGGCTTGAGTGTGTCCCGTGCAGGGTCGCACGGCTGCCGACACCGCTGAGCCTCAGTCTGTCGATCAGTTTCTGGATTCTGTTTGTAATCTGCTGCATGGTACGAATGTTAGGACAAAATGCAAACAGAAACATTGTGTTGCAACGCAAATTTTGGTGTTTTTTTACTTTTTTGGGGGTTATAGTGACCGTGAGAAGGCCTTACCGTCTTCTGCAAAGCCATATTTCCTGTAAAAGGCGTGTGCCCGATCAAGACCGTTTGCAGAGTCAAGTGTCATACTGGCTGCGTTGTGGCTTACTGCCCACTCTGAGGCTGCATCCATCAGAGACTTTGCTGCCGAGGTGCCGTGATATTCCGGAATTACAAAAAACTCTTCAACCTCTGCCTTGTAGCGTCCTTTACGCAGCAGAGGAACAAGATGCACGGTGACAATCCCTGCCGGGATCTCTGCATCCATAGCCAGAAACACCGCAGTCTGGTCATGCTCAAGCCGTTCGCGCAGCAACTGTTCACCATCATTCCGTGCGGTCCGAGACTCTTCGAAATCAGGGTCCTCAAGCTGCCGGTTTACGTACGTTCTAAAAGCGTCAAGCAGTGATAATACCTCGGCTGTGTGTTTCTGCTGTGCACGAACAATATTCATCAGAATTCAAGGATATCCAGATCGACCGGAACTGTAATTGTGCCGGTAAAATAGCGAGACGCCTCTTTAGCATACTCACGTTTACGTGACTCGAGCGTATCGTCTTCCATATGTATCAGTGCGAGGTGTTTGGCATGAACACTGGAAGCTATGCCCGCAGCATCAGCTACCGTGCTGTGTGTCTTTTTTCGTGCCTCATACCTGGATTCGTCAGCATTCAGACAGAACGCCTCGTGAAGCAGAAGATCAACCCCGTCTGCAGTGCTGAAGTGGGGCTCACGCAAAGGCTCATCGCCGGGATAAAACATGCGGAACCCGTCGTTAAAGGTGACAAGCAGTCCATGCATTGGTACTTTTGTCCCGGTTTCAATAAACCGCAGTGTCCAGCCGTTATGCTCTAGCACTGTGCCATCTCCTACCTCGATCCAGTTGAGGTTTGGTTGTGCAAGCTCCCAGTGCTTTCTGCCGACTATCGCAAAAAGTGATTCAACTGCTGCGTATGTCTCTTTGCTGCAGATAAGGTTGCAGGGGTGGTCCATCTTCTTGATGACGCGCATGACCGGTACGATTCCGAGGATGTGGTCACTGTCGGAGTGACTGATAAAGATGTCTGTAAGCTCAATCAGTCTGGTTCCGGACTGTTCAAGTCTTCCGACGATCTCGTGCCCGCCGGCGCAATCTATAAGCAGTTTATTGCCGTTTTCGTTCAGCAGAAACGAAGTGGTTGCAGAACGTTTTGGCATGGCGTTGCCGGTACCGAGGAATGTGAGTGTACGCATGGTTGAAACTTGAATGTTATATAGTAGCACAGATACAATCGGATATGATTAACACCGAACTTGAGCGACTGTATGCAGCTGATCAGGAGGATCGGACATCGGGAATGTCTGATGCGGAGCTTGCAGAACGTGACAGAGAGCGTCTTGTCTGGGTAAAAGAAAATCTGCACACCATCGACTTCAGCGAAATCTGGAACTGCCATTATGCAGCGCTACTGCTGCAGCATTCCGACAGCGAAGAGGATGTTCGCCTGGCGCATGAATACGCAGACAAGGCAGTCAGGATGGGTAGCTCTGTCACGCGGTGGTTATACGCTGCAACCTATGACCGGCTGCAGGTGATGCAAGGGAATAGACAGAAGTACGGTACACAGTTCATTGAGACAGACTCAGGACGAAAGTATTTTCCGGTCGTAGGTATCATCGGAGATGAGGAGCTGAGTACATTTGGAGTAGAGAGTATGGCAGGGAAAGACTTTACCGCACAGATTCCCCGAACCAGTCGCGATGACTCGACCGGGAGCAGTAACTAACTCACATTCTAAGACGAAACCATCCCGATACCGCGCTATGCATGTAACATGGACTTTGCGCGATACTCTGTGATTACTTTTATCAGATCATACGGTATCGGTTCGTGTAACGGAAACCTTACCGTACCTTTAGACGTATCGTATCCAGACAGCTCTGCTCTAAAGGCTTCTATGCCTTCCGGGGTGGGGTAGAACCCGAGGTGTTCTTTTGTAGCGGAGAAATGGACCAGGTTCTTTCCGTTCAGCTTGAAGGTTGGAATTCCATATGAGATTGCTTCCACAGCCTCTGGAACCGCTGCGCTGATTACGTGGCGAACGTTCTGCAGGATTAACTGTGTTTCTTCCGGATACCCGCTGATGCAATCGTCAATAGTTTCAGGTGTCTGCTTGTCCATCAGTAGATATGTGTTTCAGGATTCAGAATGCTCGCACATAGTCTTAAGACGATCAAGTGCTTTTGGCCACATTTCGATAAGTGTGTCCGCTTCATCACCTGTCACATCAGTCTCAATAGTGAGCCGGGTCCCGTTATCCGTTTTTCGAAAATGTAGTTCTCCCTGGCGCCTTCCCAGCTCCTTCTGCTGCTGGAGTCATCGATCTGTCACTGGTAAAACTGCCAACATGTTCAAGACCGACATATTCATACGGTCTGTTTTCAACCACCCTGCTAACAACTCCTGAAGGCAGACCGTCTTCGTCCGGACCGATAAAGCGCATCTCAGATCCCTTTTCCCAGGTTCCTTCAAAGTGTGATCCCGGATGAAACACAGACGTCCAGTCACGGTATGTAGCGTCAGAGAGCATGGTATCCCATACATGTTCAACAGGGGCATCAATGTTGATTGAACTGGTGAATCGTTTCATCGCATTAATTGAACTATCTAGAATGTAGCTGTCGCGATGAATGTCAGCTCGTCGGTATATGTACCTGTAGCATTTGTACTTCCAGGTGATGCCGCGACCTCCCATTGAATACGAAGCGAATCGATCGGGTTGCCGGAGGTATTGAATATCTCCGAGGCACTCGTTGATATGTCACAGTAGTAATCATTGCCTGAGGTACCGTCACAGTCACTATGAATTGTTGAGCTACCAGTTGTCGCACTGTTGACCAGACCACCGAAGCTGTTAATGCCGTAAAGGCTGCTTCCGGCTGTGATTTGCACCTCTGATCCATCTGCAACAGAAGGGATCTGGTTGCTGCCGGGACCACTCATAAACCCGTTGAGACTTCTTGCTGTGACAACTGCTCCTCCATCTGCATTGGTACTCAAATCAAAGAAGATTGAGTTGATTGTTCCACTCAGACCATCGGCATGCACAACAGAGTCACCTGAGTCGTTGACGCTGCTTGTGTTCATTTCTCCAAGGTCCACAACGTAACCGGTTTCATCTGAAGCTCCTCCATGACTGTCACAGGGGGATGCTCCGCCTGCTGCGTCGCAGTCTTCATCAACGTCTGAAGTATCGATATCAAACGTAATAAATGTATCAATATAGCCGCTTACATTGACTGTGTCGTCATCGATAATCGGGACCTCAACCTCGCCTGTCTCCGTGCCGCTGCTGTTAGTAATAACTATGTAAAGTTCATAGCTGTTAACCGAAGCGGGGTTAACAATCTGGTTGCTGCCACTGTCAGCGGTGGATCCGATCTTTACAACAAGGACGCTCCCAGCAGAGATATAATCTGTTCCTGAAGTAGGAGCAGTGAAGGTTATTGTATCCAGAGATGTATTGATACTTACGCCCCACGTGTCGGCACCAGCAGCCGCAGCCAGTGTTTTATCCACTCCATCATCTTCCAGGTCAATATCTGCAACAGTGATAGAGCTGAGGTCGAATGCCTGTGTGTCCGGGTCTATGTATACAACAATGGTATCACCTGATGCATCTGTATTATTGATGTTGCCAAAACTCAACGTATGATCACTTGCTGCAGAGACCTGAAGCCTTGTCATTAAATCACTCAGTGAAAATCCTGAGCTGATACTGATTCCTCCAGTTCCGCTTACACCGGCAGCCTGCCAGTAGCTCTGTCCTCCAATTGATACAATGTTTACTGTAACTGAATCTGCACCAACATTTTGCGTCTGACCATCTGCAAACGTAACAGCTCCGCCACAGCCGGCTGTAACTTCCGATAGGTTTGTTGCATTAGGACAGATTACAAGCGCAGGACTGGACTGTATAACTGGAATTGGAATGTAGAGTGTATAGTTCGATCCGACTCCTGCAGCGGAGGTAATATTATGAGCATATGCTTTACCCAGAGTATCATCGCTATCCGCAGAGATGCTTGCAGTTGACCAGTCGCGTTCACTTGTCAGGTCGGTCGGGATATCAGCGACAACCAGACCTCCTGATGTTTCCAGCCGCAGTGTGCGTCCTGATGTGCTGAAGATATTGCTGGTTGAAGTGGCATCAAGTAAGGATGCTGTGTCTGTAAGCGTCAAGCCTCCAGGCAGTCCGCTTACTGATGTAAATGGGGTAGCGGAATATGCTGCGACAAACGCATCACCACCACCGGTCGCTGGAGTTACCACTGATTCAGGACTGAAGTCCACATCGTCTCCATCATAAAATACACCCGCAATGTATAGATGATCATCGCTACTAAGGTGGATCCTGTAAGCGTATCCTGTCGCACTGCTGTTGTAAGTCCATCCCCCATAAGTCCCATCAGAATCGATTGCAGATAGAATCAGGCCGCTACCTGTATTGGCAGTACCTGCCCCGGGATCCATGTCGATCGTTGCTGATTGTGACTCTATTGCATAATAAATATCGCCCGCTGAATTATCTGCAAGCGCGTTAATGTAGTCATTTGAAGTTCCTCCATACTTATTTGACCACTGATAGACAAAACTGTTATTCAAAAGCAGAATAAATGAGTCTATACTTCCGCTGGTTGGAGAAAAGGTCGCGGTTCCCGCTCCCGGGTCAAGGTCAATAGATGCAGATGCATTGCCGGCAAAGTAGATCCCCGTATCATTTACGTTTATATGTTTAGGATCGACTGCAGCATTGCTCAAATTAAACGGGAAGATTACCTTGGATTCATACACACCAGAAGTGGAGTACTTTAGGATGAATGTATCAAAGCTGCTACCGGTAGGATTATATATATCCGTCCCCGCGCCTGCATCAAAATCTATTGTTGATCCTAGTTCTAGATCAGCCACTCTGCCAAGGATATATATGCTCCCATCGTAAATTGATATATCCGCAGGTTCTGCGGAGGAATAGGTGGATCCGCTCGCACGTGTAATTGATCGTCCCCAGTTATAGTCACCACTGGTACTGTAGGAAACAATGATAACTGAATGTCCGGTTAACAGCTGATTGTCTGTCCCCGCAGTTCCATCAAGGTCATATGTCGTTCCTGTAGACTGATTACCATCTGCTCTCGATACCAGGACAATGTTGGTACCATCGTAGTCGACTCGCATGTTGTAGTTGATCGGGTTACTGCCTGTGGTTGAACCAAACGTTCTTATCCAGACAAGCGATCCGTCTGACGGGTCATACTTCGCAAGGAATGCCTGACCATCAGAGCTGCTTGTGCGGTTTACAGCTGATCCGTTCGGATTAAAATCAACCGTACCATCGTAATCACCAATCACATAGGCATAACCAGAGCTGTCCGTTGTCAGCTGTTTAAATTCAATAAATGAGGAAGATGTCGGTGTCACTGTCCACTCGTAGGTACCATCCTGATTGTATTTTGTTAGAAAGCCATCAAAGTCATTAAGATCAGTTCGGTTATCAGTCCCTGCTGTCCCGTCAAAATCTACAGCACCAGATGAGTCCCACCATCCAATCATATAAACACTGCCGTCTGGTGCTGTCGCTACATCATACATCTCTGAGTATGAATCAGTCGTGATATTGCGAGCCCACCAGAAATAGGGTTGTGTTGCAGCTTCAGCTGCGTGTGCGGCAGCAGAGAGGAATACGAAAGACACGGCAAAACAAAATGCAAATCGCGTAGCTGTGCGGATAAACAGACGAAAGGCAGAGACGTTCATAGTTAGGTGCAGTAATTACAACATTATTTACCTGCCTGTGCGGCGTGTCAAGATACGACGATAATACTGCGTATAGAAATTGCCAATTCTGATTAATTAGAGTTGGCAACAGGAGTATGATCAGTTCACCGGATTTTGAATACTGCCCATAAAGAAGCTGAGAATGTTTTCAACAGCCAGACTGTCAACCCGTTCCTCAGACTCACCGGTAAAAAAGGCGGTATGGGGTGTGAGGATTACATTGGGGAAATCATAGAACCGCTGATCAGCTGCGCTGTTAATATCCAGCTCCATCCCGAATCCGAACAATCTTTTCCTGGCTAATGCTGCCAGTACTGCTTCTTTGTCGATAAGTCCTTCACGGGCGGGGTTGATCAGTATGGCTGTGGGTTTCATCAGTGCGAGATCTTCACCCGAGATCATGTTTCTTGTGCTGTCATTAAGCGGAACCGTTACAACTACAACATCAGATTGTTTCAGCAGCTCCTGTTTACTGACCATCGTCAGATCATCAACCGGTGTTTCTGAGCGCGAGTGAGCAAGTATGTTCATATCAAACCCCGCTGCGATCTTTGCTACTCTGCGGCCGATCTCGCCAGGTCCGATGATGCCGATTGTCTTTCCCATCATCTCAATACCAAGAAACGGCTCAAAACTTTTATTGCCGGCTGCAGTCGCGATATGTGACTCAGTGATGCGTTTGGACAGTCCCAGTATCATTCCCCAGGTATGTTCTGCCACAGACTGTGAGTTAGCTCCGCGTGCGTTGAGTACCTTGACACCGGCAGCGGTTGCCGCCTGGATATCAATAAAATCATAGCCTGCACCCAGCAGTGAGATTACTTTGAGCTTCCTGCATGCTGCAAATACATCAGGACCGATCCTGCTCACGCCGGATGCCCCGATAATCGCTCCGTCAGCGTCTTTAAGCAGACTGATTATCCTGTCTTCATCTGCCTTGTGTTCATTTGCCTGGACCAGCTCGCCAAAAGCCTGAAGTTTTACCAGCAGATCAGGACAGTACTGCATTTGCGAGACAATAGATACTATTTTCATAACTGGATATCTGCGAATAATTAGAAGTTATGAAGCTGCATCCGGCTTCCGCATGATCGTTTCCATTGCCCTCCCCTTAGCCAGCTCATCAATCAGCTTGTCAAGGTAACGGATCTCCTGCATGAGCGGTTCGGTGATCTCTTCAACACGTACTCCGCAGATAAGGCCGGTGATAAGTTTGCGGTAAGGATTCATCTCGGGTGCCTGATCGAAAAACTGTTCAAACGTATTCTCTGAACTGATCTGGTCGTCCAGCTGTTTCTGACTGTACCCTGTCAGCCAGCGGATGATCTCATCGACCTCAGACTTTGTGCGGTCTTTCTTTTCTGCCTTTGCAACGTAGTACGGATAGACACTTGCAAAGGTCATTCTGTAGATGCGGTGGTTTTTATGGTTCATAAGCGGTCACACGGTCAGGAAAACTGAGATATTTTATCACGCTTCAGTAGCGTTTGAATGCTAATCCCCGTTCCTCAAGTGCTGCTTTAAGTATGCCAAATGCCTTTGGTCCCATGCCGTGCAACGAGAGAATCTCTTCTTCGGAATACCCGGTAAGCTGCTCAAGACTGGTGATACCGAATTCGTTCAGTGCACGTGTAGCAGGGGCGCCGGTTTTTGGGAGTGGTGTTGAATGTAGGATCATTGTTGCAAATCAATCTGCTGTTTGCGGAAACAGGCAATATCCCTGATTAAAGCGTCAGGCAAAGGGCGCTCTGAATCAAACCGGATAACCCTGCGGCCGGTATCGAATCCTTTGAGTCGTTCTGCAAAGTGTCTGATAATATCGCCCTGCATAACGAACAGACTCAGGTGTCTTCTGGAGGCACTGTAACTCAGCAGATACCTGTCTTTGTAGTAGAACGCGGGGACTCTGGTGCTGATTTTTTCTTCAGCTTCGGGGACTGCATTCTGCACCAGCTGACGTATATGTTCAAGGCTGGCCCGTTGTTGATCAGTAAGTCCGGACAGGTACTCGTCTGCATCGGTCATCATTTTCTGGTCTTCTTTCGTTCCGCGTTGATCTTGACTGCGGTTTTGATCAGATCCGTGAATGCTGCTTCATCAATCCTGTCGTTCTCTTCAATCACGATTGCACTGTGTCTGTTAAAGATACCGGAATGTCCCTGTTCCTTAAGATCATTTGCCTTTGAGAACGTGAGACGCAGATGCTGTTTGTATGTCTCGCCGGTGCAGATCATGCCGTCGTGATACCAGACCGGGATTCCGTCCGGGTTTGACGGCATCTTGTACTTTTGCTCCTCAACAACATCCGGATCGGCTTTTTTGATCAGTCGCCGGATCTGTTCCATACGTTGTTTACGCCAGTCGTTGTCTGTCATGCATTCTCATACTACCTGAAAACCGTATATCAGGAAACGTCTTTTTGAGGCAAGGGAAAGAATGGAGCGTGTTACTGTCCGAAGTTCGAACTATGCTTGACCAAGAATTACAAACTCTATCGCCCAGATTCCATTCTTATTAATATTCTTTTTATATCCAGTTAGAGATTCTAAATTAGTGATGGCTTGCTCTATATCCTTTGGATTTGAAGAGGAATTAGACAATCCCTCTGACTCAAATAACTTTCTTGCAGAGATATAATGTGCAACTCTTGTAACTTTTGTATCTACACTTTCTCCAGTAGTCTCATTAACAAATTCAATCAGATCACCACTTTTATTTCATTGAAATCAAATGGGGAATGGGGTGTATTTGTTCTGTATTCAACTTTCTTAGATTTGTTACTAATTGCATTAAATGGTCTATCATTTATGCCAAGAACATGAGTGTTACCATCCTTTGAATATTCAATTCGGATTGTCTTACCTTTGATTAATATATCCATAGCCAATTATAACCTAGACTCAATATTAAGTTCGTGCTGACAATTAACAGTATGGTGATTTGCTTTGTTGGGTGAGGATAATTTTTTGGAGCGGGC
>JYNZ01000005.1 GCA_001567355.1 candidate division WS6 bacterium OLB20
CGCAGGTGCTGGAGCTGGGGCAGGTGGTGGTCCGCCCTGACAGTGAGCCTGAGCAGTTCTGTGTCTGCACACCGCAGTACGCACCGCCTGCTGTTACAAAGTCGATCTGACCGCACTGACCTCCAAGGCTTGCCTGTGAGCAGTCGACAATTGTGCCTCCATCTCTGCATTCATACAGTTCTCCACCGTAGTTTGAGCATCCTCCGGGACAGATATGCACCCTGCAGCGGAAGCCTGCGCCGCATTCCGGCGGACCTGCATTCTGGCAGGTGCCGTTGATACATGCCATGCTTCCGGCACAGATGTTGATTGCACAGTTATTCTGCGGCGCACAGCAGGTCTGACCGGCCTGACCGCAGTTACAGTTTCCGCCTCCTGGTGCTGGAGCCGGTGCCGGGGCTGGTGCCGGTGCACCGCACTGACCGCAGTCCTGCGGACAGTTGCTGCAGGTCTCTCCACCTGAACATGAACCATTACCGCACCCTCCAGAGCAGTTGTTTTCACATGCTGCAGGGCAGCCATCGACGCAAGCCTGATACCATGGGTGCCCGCTACCGGGGTTTATTGCACATCCCTCTCTGCACGACTGTGTGCAGGTACCGACATTGTTGCCGGGACAGTTGGCTGCATGGATTTCTGCGGGGGAGATGTCCGGCTGGGATTGAAGCTGGGTCCCGACGACGACAGCGGCGATACCGACAACGAGTGTCAGGAGAAACATGCCACCTATGAGTAATCTGCGTCGAGGATCCATCCGTTAAACTATCAATAGTATATCTTACTTATCATCGGACATACTGTCGAGGGCGCGGGACTCAAAGTCTTCTTTGCGGTCTTTCTTGACAATGTTTCCGACCCCTTCACCAGCGACTTTTCCAAGACCTGCGTTCCATAGTACATCACCGATTTTATTGTGCAGTCCAAGACGGTACATGACCATTCCGGTAAGGATAAGACCCATCGCAATCAGGATGCGGTCCGCCTCGTCACTGATAAGTGCGGTTCCTGTGGTGCAGAACGGTGTCATTGTATAGACTGCTCTGCCGCGCTCGATGTTTTCTTCGTACACAACAACTGTATTCTGCTGCGGTACGTTATAGAAGTCAGAGCTGTACGTTACTGTGTAGGTGAGCGTTACTGTCCCGCTTGCAGGAAGTGTGAGATCAGCCCAGTTGATTTCTGCACCGTTTAGCACTCCTCCGTTTGAAATATTCGATACAGTCCCGTCTACATTCTCAAGATTATCAACAACATCGATAGTACGTTCGACGGGGTCGCCGTTTGTTATCCGTACCGTATAAACAGCCGTCACCTGAGCACCGGTAGATGAACAGCTTGGCACTGCAGTCTTGGTAACATCAATCTCGTTGAGCGGTGTGCACTGGTCAGCCTGACAGAGTGCGGGATTATCAGCACACTGTTCAAGCACGCAGACACCTGTGCCGTCATTTTCGGGGTCCTGACATACATGGTCAACACTGCATGCATTTGCTCCCTCTGACGGATCACACGGCTCGCCACAGTCAGGGATCGGAGTACAGCCATCCGAGTAGCAGAGGTTGGGGTTTCCGGCGCAGACATTTAGCGTACACACGCCGAGATTGTCATTATTTCCGTCAACACAGATGTGATCCTGAGGACAAGCTGACGAACCTGCGGACGGAGAGCATGGCTCGCCGCAGCTTGTACCTGTAAATGTCGGTGTCGGACTTGGTGTGTTTGTCGGTGTCGGTGTATTTGACGGTGTCGGCGTATTCGTCGGTGTCGGTGTATACGACGGTGTCGGCGTGACCTGCTGCGACAGCGTAAACGAGTCTGAGTCGCAGAGCTGACCGTTATGATAACAGCTGACAGTGAAGTTGCCATTCTGCGGGAATGGAGCATTATTCCAGGTGCCACCGTTCTGGTTGCCATTTGCGCCGGGACCGCTTATCCGGATGCTTGTTCCGCTTGGAGGAGCGCCGGCATTACGGAAACACTGGATATGAACATTTACAGGTGCACCCCGTCCGATATTTCTGAAGTATCTTGTCAGATCACTTCCGCTCATCCAGCTGGTGATATCTCCATGCTCGAACTGTGTATTCCATGTACCCGAGCCAGTTACCCCCGGATGGCGGCCGGTGCAGGAGCAGGTGCCGGAGCAGGGCCAGTACAATCCCCTGTGTAGTACACAAGGTAAGAAACCAGATCAGTATCACCACAGCTCCATCCTCCTCCAGCCCTGCAGTTCTTGCTAAACACATCAACCTGCTGGGTCACACCACATCTGCTTGTGTCAATATTACGCACATTCTGCTCCTCGTTGCTTCTGCACTCAGTCTGTCTGCCATTACATGTAAAGCGAACAGCCCACGCACCTCCACTACAACTAAAACTGCCGGTATTGCATCCGGCACAAGCCTGACAGTTTGCTGCTGTTCCACAACCGCAAATATTTGTGTAGCCCTGACCTGGTCCCGCTGCTGCTGTATCGTCTGGTGTTACATCAGCCTGGTTCTGCAACTGCGAGCCGATATAGACCGCAGCACCGGCTACCACAAGGGTCATAACAGAAAGCAGAATAACAACGACTCGTCGTCCGGGCTTCATTTTATATATGTTTCAGTCAGATAACAGCTTAACCTGTTATGAATACCTGGATGGTAAACAGCAGATTACTGAAATAAAGTATACCCAGTATCAGGAACAATGCCAACAACAGTCGGATAATCCGGAAAACACGCTGGGTACTTTCGGGCCTGATCCTGTCAAAGTCATTGAGAACCGGCTTCAATTCGAGTTTTTCATCAGCAATAAACAGGGAACGCATAACACCGGCCAGACCTGCGAAAACCCAGAATACAATAAGATGCAGTTCACTTGTCCAGCTGACCGTAAAGTATGCAACAGACCCTGCGATAAAGGCTGCAACACCTCCAGCCAGAGCAAAGACGAAATCATTTTTTGAAGTAATCATGACCCTGACAATGTCACGCATGATTATCAGAAGCAGAATTGCAAATACAAGAAAACTGAGCAGCCCGTATGACCTGACAAGCTCGGTGATGATTGTTCCTCCATTCCCTGATAAGCCTGTTCCAAAGAGAATCTGCAGAACCCCCTCAATCTTCTGAAGCCCCTGTACACCACGTTCCAGCAGGTCAAAATTAAGCAGAAGTCTGTTAGCCAGGAGCCATACAACACCGGCTACAGCAATAAGCAGAAGCCATCCTGTCATGATAAGTTTACTGTTTCTGTTCAGGATCCTGCCCAGGCTGATCTTCTGATCACTGTAGTCATCAAAGTCTTTACCAATTGAGGCAAGCTGCTTGCGGAACGTACCACGCTGAGTAGCGGCCAGAATCGCGAGCAGCACGAGTGAAGATGCCATCAGCGCGATGATGATCGCAACTGATGCACTCTGAAGCAGAACAATCACTGCAACCAGCATATTGAATCCATAGATCAGCCGCCGTCTTGGCGCACTTAAGAACATCCAGCTCCAGAACGGCAGCAGTACAACCATAGCATCAGCAATGCCGTAACCAAGCATGAGACTGCTGTCAATCAGGCTCAGAAAAGCGGTCCAGACAACAGCGACCAGTCCCGAGTATGCGATCATCTCGATTGATCTGCGCAGCATTCCCTCCTGCCGGCCGAACACATTGGTCAGATAGTAGACAAACCAGTAGGCAATCAGACTTAGACCCGAAATTATTCTGTAAGAGCTACCGCCCCAGAGCGGAAACGAGTCACGCTGAGAAACAATCGAAAGGAGCAGTGAAACTGCAATCACACTGGTGTATGTTAAAAGCAGAAGATCATACGATACTGTCGGAAGATAATCCGCTTTGCCGAGAAGACGCAGCACAATCTGCAAAAACAGGAGTGTTACAACAAAGCCATACATCCAGAGCAGATGACTACTGCCCGGGTCAGAACCGTGAATGATAAAAAACGCAGGGAATAACAGCAGCAGGAACAGCTTCCACAATCTGGGCTGCAGGTAACTGAGAAACAGCAGCAACCCTTCTGAGCCTATCGGCAGTTTTGCAGGGAGGTAAAGGGAAAGTGCCAGCCTCGGGGTCAGCCGGATCATGTACTTTCTGATCATGTCTGAGTAGGATATAATCTATTAGTTATGTAGTAGTGTAGCAACACGCAAAACGATATGCAAACCATCAACGGTAAAGAGCTGGCTCAGAATATTCTCGACAGGATCAGTCTTCAGACAAGAGATCTGTCCCGCCCCCCTCACCTGACAATTATTATCAGCGGAGAAAATCCTGCAAGCGAAGTCTACGTGGCCAGAAAGCAGGAAACCGCTGCAACTGTTGGAATTACTACACATCTGATCCGGACTGAAGTCAGCGAATCCGCACTGCTTGAGGCTGTCAGGGCTGCAGGAAACGATGCCGCCACAGACGGCATTATCGTGCAACTGCCGGTACCGGGACTTGATGCGACATCTGTTCTTGCAGCGATTCCAGCAGACAAGGATGTTGACGGGCTGAACCCTCTCAGTCTCGGCAGACTCTACAACGGTAGCGAGACACTCGTATCCGCGACACCGCTGGCAGTTATGGAGGCACTGAGGTTTATCGCAGAATCCGAAGGCCAGTCAGCAACAGAGTATCTCGAAGGCAGACATGCACTGATAATCAACCGGTCAATACTTTTCGGGAAACCGCTTGCTGCTCTGCTCCTTGAGAAGAACGCTACGGTAACAGTCGCACATTCCCGCACACGGGATCTTGCGGAAGTATCATCTCAAGCTGATATCCTCATCAGTGCAACAGGTCAGCACGGTCTGATTACCGGTGATCATATCAGGCAGAACGCTGTAGTAATTGATGCCGGCTTTGCAAAAGAAGATGGCAGAATCTTCGGTGATGTGGATCCTGAAAGCGTAAGAGCTAAAGCGTCATGGCTGTCACCGGTTCCGGGCGGAATCGGACCGCTTGGAGTTGCAATGCTGATGAATAACACTCTGAAGGCTGCATTAGCGCACCTTGAGCAGCATCGTTCCTGACTGGCTGTAAAGCGGCTCAAACTGTGACTGCAGCAGCGGCAGATTAATATCCTGATATTTTGTGTACTCCTCCTGCCCGATCACAATGTATTCCACCCCATACTGGTCAAGCAGCTGATGCAGCTCAGTAGCCGACTGGGTTGTGTACATCACCCGTACGTCATCCGCACGGTCAAATGCCAGACGTGCCTCACCCCGCCACTGCCACTCATGTGTCGGCCAGCCCATCACCGTTCTGAATCCGGTATGGGTAGAGATCCTTGCTGCATAAGTATATGCCTCACCCACAGCCTCAAGTATTACCGGCTGTCCTTCGATATTGGCGTTCATCCAGTCTATCAAAGCATCATCTGCCGGATGGTCAGTGGTAATCCATGCAGTTCCGTCCAGCGTCCGTTCTATCGGAATATTTGCATTAACCGGATAGAAGTCGTTCACAGCCTTGAATATGTACGACGTGGACATGCAGAAGAGAATAAAACCTGTCAGGGCAACGGCAGACAGAAGCCGCGGCCGCCCCTTGACAGCAGTCAGTATCCGGAAGAAGAACCAGCTGACCGCAATGCCCCAGAGCACCCATGCATGGTAGTAAAATTTGAATACCGTGTTTGTCCGGAAATAGTCAGGATTTGAGGTGTAGAAAATATCCTTGAAGAAGAATATCTCAACCCCCTCGATCAGACAGAATGCCGCGACGGCAAAAAGAGGTGCAACAAACAGAGTCTTTTTATCAGCAAATCTGTTCCAGAGGAGTACGGCAAATCCCGCCATTGCTGTGATGCGTACGATACTCCATCCGATCAGCCACATGGCGTTCCCCTTTAGTGCTTCAGCATTCGCAGACTCAACTGCAAACATAGCCAGTATCACCACGACAACCGCTGCAAGAAGGCCGAGCTGAGAACGTTCGCGCTTTCTCAACACCACAAACGAGGCATACGCAAGCGAACCGATGATAAAGAATCCCCACATCTGCACCCACGGGACTATCGGGCTTCGCTGATCAAACTGGACAAGTCCCACTCCTCCTACAGCAGGTGTAAAGTTGAAGATGTACGGGAGCATAAGCAGCAGACCAGGAACTACCAGCGCCAGCTGAAGTCTGACAAAATCCGAAGCAAGTTTTTTCCAGTGGCGTCCTGTCTGATACGCCTGCACAGCATGCATTGCTGTAAACAGGAACAGCATTGTGATGATATCCCAGCTGTTGACGCCGTACATGCTGATGATAAACACAGAGATGATCGCAGTAAGTTTCAGTTTTCTAGCATCGTCAAAAGCCACTCTGGATGATGCAATTAACAGTGCCAGACCCAGAACAAAAAACGGCAGCGAGATATAATGTCCGTGCACGTCACCAAGAACGATACTGTAGGCCGGAAACTCATCTATTGCAAAAGGAATGATTCGTGTGGGGTCCGGGAAAAAGTATTTAAAGACTTCACCCGAAAATACACTTTCAATAAATTTATACGGGTAATGCAGGTTGCCGCCAAAACTGATCCAGACCGCTCCAAGCAGGGCGGCGTTGTCTGCGATAAAAGATTCCCGTTTTACCGTCAGCCGTCGGATAATCGCATACACAGAAACAGTAAACTGGGCAATAATCGAAGTCAGTGCAAGGTTATAGACGAGTCCTGTCGAAATGCCCAGCAACTTGGCAATAAACACATACATATAGTGTCCGAGGTAGTAGTAGTTTATCGTTCCACCTGTGTACCAGGGATCTGCAGGCGGCATATACTCAGTCAGGTTGATTGAGTTCATAAATGCCAGGTTCATCATCTTCTCTGTCCCGAAGATATCTGAGTTGTAGGAACGTATTACGCACCAGACCGCAAAAAATATGAAGAACATCAGCTCCTGAGCGATCATTCCGCGGGTCAGCTTGATTTTACGTTTGCCGATCAGATAGCCTGCCACCGAAACACCGGCGACGACAAAGATGATTACAGACAGCTGGTTGAATTGAACAATATGCAGAGATGACAGCAGCCATAGCGGCATCGCCACCAGAAACAGACCTATGTAGCGGGCGAATATGTATCCCTTGTCACGCCAGTCATGAAAAAGGTACTGGGCAAGCGGAAGCCCGATGATACTCATCAGTATCATCGCTCCATACCAGTAGATAAACGCAGCTGTATCGCTCATGCTTTTACGAAGTAACAGGTCATGGTATAGTGCAACCAGTTATACTCCTTGTTCATGCTCAAACTCAGTCTGAACGGAACACTTCTATACTGGTCGTAGGCTTATACTATCACGAGCCTTTCTTACTTTCCAGATTCATTATTCTCAATGGATACAACATCACTACAACACACAGACCCCGAGCTGTTCGGCATTCTTAAATCAGAAGAAGAAAAAACAGCAGAACAAGCTGTCAATGATCCCGTCAGAGAACTTTGCCTCAAAGGCTGTCCGTGAGGCGGTTGGATCAGTATTTATGCATAAATACTCAGAGGGTTACCCGTTCAAACGTTACTACGAGGGCAACTATAACATCGATGACCTTGAGGAACTCGCAAAGACACGGGCAGCAGAACTGTTCAGCATCCCCGATGACTGGAGCGTCAATGTGCAGGCATTGTCGGGAAGCCCTGCCAATCTGGCAGTTTATCTGGGTCTCTTGAAACCCGGTGACACAATTATGGGAATGTACCTTCCTGATGGAGGGCACCTTTCACACGGATGGTCATACGAACCAAAAGAGAAGCAGAATCCTGCCGAGCTGAAATATGAGGGAGGCAGCCGTAAAGTCAATGTGACCTCGCAGTTTTACAGGAGTGTTCAGTACAAAACAGACCCCGAAACACAACTGCTGGATTACGACGTAATCGAAAAAATCGCACTGGACGAAAAGCCCAAACTGATCGTGACCGGAGGCACTGCCTATCCCCGTGAGATTGATTACAGACGCATGAAAGCTATTGCCGAAAAAGCCGGAGCATACTACCTTGCTGACATCGCGCACGAAGCCGGTCTGGTTTCAGCCGGGGTAAATGCTTCACCGGTTGGCATTGCAGACGTAGTTACATTTACGACACACAAGACATTGCGCGCATCACGCGGAGCGATCATACTCGGACGATCTGAGCTGATGAAACAGATTGACCGTGCTGTCTTTCCGGGCCTGCAGGGCGGTCCGCACAATCACAGTATTGCCGGTATCGCGGTCGGTCTGCATGAGGCAATGCAGCCGGAGTTTAAAGTGTACGCACAGCAGGTTGTTACCAATGCGCAGACTCTTGCTAAAGCACTGGCAGAGCATAACTTTTCGATCGTAAGTGGCGGAACAGACAAGCACCTTGTTCTGATCGACCTCACAGGCAAGGGTGTCTTTGGACGCAAATACGCTCGCGCACTTGATTACGCGGGTATTATTGCAAACATGAACACCATGCCCCAGGAGACAAGACCACCTGCGGATCCGTCTGCCCTTCGTGTGGGTACCCCGTGGATCACCACCCGCGGACTGAAAGAAGAACATATGTGGCAGATCGCGGACTGGATGAACCGGGTGATGGAACAGGTTGCAGGATACGACTCTGAGCTTGAATTTGAGGACTTTGACAAACGAGCGGCATCAGATAAGGAGCTTGCAGGCATTGCTGACGAAGTCAGATCGCTTTGCAAAAAGTACCCGCTGGAAATCTGATCAGAGGCCGTTTTCTGTCCTGACAAGCCAGTCTTCCACCTTGACCGGTGTTTTCACTGCAAAGTCCAGCGCATTAGCCGGAGGGTGCATTGGTGATGTCGCCTGCCAGACAGCAACAAGCAGTACATATATTACTCCCATCAGAACAGGTGCAACCAATGCAACCGTAAGAGGATGGACCCTGCCTGCTCTGCTCTGCTTCTCTTCAGCTTCAGGTGTAAGTCCGCTGACACTGTAAAGCAGTGGAAGCATGACCATGCCAAGTCCCACTCCCCACAGGGTGCCCGTAAGCATTCGCATCAGATTTGTGCTCATATACAGCGGGTCAGCAGATACATATCCGAAGATGGTTGCAACCGTCTGTATTACTCCATCAAGAGCGATCGGGACAGTAAACGGAATAATCCAGTACCAGGGCATGGGCTTGATACCTTTAAACCTTACAATCAGAGCAACGAGAAGAAACGATCCCCAGATAAATACATCCCTCGTGCACCAGGCGACCTGATGATCAAAGATGTGAATGCTGCGCCAGTCAAACTGATGACACAGAAACGAGTACACCCGGTAAATAATTTCAGCGGGAAGTTCCCAGCCGATATGTGCAAATACCGGAGCAAGAAATGGCGCTGCGTTGAGAACGACGAGGAAGCCCAGAAACAGATCGAAAAAATGTGCACTGACAAACAGGTCAAGACGCTTGAGCATTACGGATATCCTTTATATGTAACTGCAACGCGGTTCTGCCCTGCCAGGTGTTTTCTGCGAGGCTGCCGACAACGTCAATACTATCACATGCACTGACATCCTGAAACAGATCACCTTTACCAAAACCAAGCAGTTCCAGTTCATGAGTCCCGTCGCTCACTCTGCACTTAAGATGGTCCCTGTCTCGACCGATCGTCCGGCAGTCGGTAAGCCTCAGGCCCGACAGCTGAAATACAGGCTTGGGGTTTGCCATTCCAAACGGCTCAAGCCGTGCCAGCTGGGTGACAAGATCAGATGTGACATCCGCCAGGCTGATCTGGGCATCGACCTTGAGCAGCCGCTCACGTAACTCATCTGTCAGAGCCTCGGTTGCGGACTGAAGCAGGATGGACTTGAACTCCTCAAGATTATCACGATGCAGTGTAAAACCAGCTGCCTGTGCGTGACCGCCATAACGCATCAGGATATGTGCGGCCCGCTCGATAGCGGCAGTTATGTCAAAACCGGGAATACTGCGTGCTGATCCCTTTACTGTTGTGCCACTTACGCTGGCTGCTAGTGCTGGCCGGTAATACCGGTCACTGATCTTTCCTGCAACAAGCCCGACCACACCTTCTGACCAGCCGTCAGCATGCACGAACAGCAGATCAGAAGAAACATCCTTCAGCTGCTGGTCCGCCTCTGCAAGCATTGTCTGCGTCAGCTGCTGCCGCTCCGAATTAAGCCGGTCAAGCCGTTGCGCAAGTGACCTGATGGCATCAGCATTGCGGGTGGTAAACAGCCTCACACCATCAAGCGCATGGGCGATCCTTCCACCGGCATTAATGCGCGGACCGATGGTAAAGCCGAGATGATACGCCTCTGCCTCACGGTGTGATACTCCTGCAATTTCAAACAGAGCCCTGAGACCTGGATTCGGTTCTGTTCTCATTCTTCTCAAACCGAGCGATACAAGCAGCCTGTTTTCGCCTGTCAGCGGCATCACGTCGCAGACGGTTGCCAGGGCCACAAGATCCAGGTATTCATCTTCATCGGGCTCTGTCTTCAGGAGTCTGCTATGTCGTGCCGTTATGGCAAGCTGTTGTACAAGTTTCCATGCTACTGCTGCTCCGCAGATGTCGCGTCGGGATATGGTGTTTCGGGGTGCCCGGGATGCACAACAGCTGCAGCTGAGACCGGGACGCCCTCGGGAGGCAATGTGTGATGATCAGTGATGACAAACTCCAGTCTGCCCGCAAATTTGCTGACAAGTCCCTCATCCCGAATGCCGCAGTCAACTGTTATCACAAGCCCGGTGCCGCTATCCGCAAGGTCCTGCAGCGCATCCGCATTCATTCCATACCCCTCATCAAACCTGTCCGGGATATACGGAACAACCTCGGCTCCCAGCTTTCGGTAGAGAAAATCAAAGAGTATCGAGGTTGCACATACACCATCAACATCGTAGTCGCCGAACACAGCAATCTTCGTACCTGCTTTTACTGCAGCCAGTATCAGATCTGCAGCTTTTTCGACCTCACCCAGTCCTGCAGGAGCAAGCAGTAACGACTGATCAGCAGTCAGAAAAACGTTTAAGTTCTGCTTCTGTGCGTATGCCACGGTTCCATACGATTTGCGCAATCAGAGGATGGACGCCGAATCCGGCAATATATTCTGAAGGGATTTTATCTGCAGTTACCCAACGCATAGACCACTATAACATCCGCATCTTAAGCAGGGGCAAATCAGGTTTCGGGGTCAGGAGTATTGAGGTACGCGCGAAAGCGCTTAATCCCCATGACTATAAGGATGACGATTACCGAGACGGCAAAGATCACAACTGCCCAGTTAAGAACTGTTGAGATGATCTTTGAACGCTGATACTCGGCACTCTGAGGGATCAGTTCCATATCAGGTGTAAAGGTACCTTCAACATTGGTAGCACTGAGGTAGTTAACATCCTGCACAAAGGCATTTACACGGACACCGATTTCGACCCGCTTGTTGTTAGAATTAATAACACGCAGTCCCTCACGGGGGACAAATTCCTTGGTAAATGTGGTCACCTGCCCCTCCCGCACCGATACAACATCCCGCAGCGGTCCCTGAATCAGGAACAGTGTGGACGGATACTCCCAGTCCAGACTGACACGGTCCGAAGTAATCTGCGAATCAATGGTTACATTTACCCTGATTCGCTTATCAGGCCACTGCTGAACAGGGTCAATCGTAAGAGCAGGTTTTAGGGCAGGGTCAATGATCTCCTGTGTTTCACCTACACCGTACTCATCAACTTCGATATCCTCCTGGGCGATTACCAGCTGTATCGTCACAAGCGACAGAGCAAGAACAAGTACAGTTGCAGTTGTAAGCAATTTAAACATTCGTGGTGCTATGGTTGTGGTATGGGTCAGAAGGTTCAACGAACCATGATTACTGACCTTTATGATAAGCGCTTTTGCAGGATGCGGTCAACAGATTTAGGATCAGCACTGCCTTTTGTCTCCCGCATAACCTGCCCGAGCAGAAACTTGACGGCATTCGGATTTTTTGCGGCATCTGCAACAACCTTCGGATTAGCAGCAATAACAGCATCAACAACCGACTCAAGAGCCGACTCGTCAGATACCACTTCAAGCCCTTCCCGCTCGACGATTTCTTCCGCAGTGCCACCTTCACGGTACATTCTCTCCAGAACCTGTTTTGCAAGCGTGCCTGAGAGCCTGCCGCTCTGCAGCATCACGACAAGTGACCGTAACTGCTCAGGTGCGACTTTAACCTGGGACAGACCGATCCTGTCTGCCTTCATCAGACCGAACAGGTCTCCTATCATCCATTTTGCAATCTCCTTTGCTGTTTTCTTTTCGGATACACCTGTGACTGCCTGCTCAAACCACTCTGCACGCTTTCGTGAGGCAATGATCACTTCTGCAGTGTCAGGCTCGATACCGAAGTCGTTGAAATACCGTGATTTTTTATGCTGCGGCAGCTCCGTAAGCTCAGAACGAATCTCCTCGATATAATGTTCATCAAACTGCAGCGGTGGAATATCCGGCTCGGGGAAGTAACGATAATCGTCAGCATCCTCCTTCAGTCTCTGCGCTACCGTTTCTCCAGTCATATCCCTGAGCCCCCTGGTCTCCTGAAGTGGCGTTTTGCCCCCGGCAAGAATTGCCGCCTGACGTTTTGTTTCAAAAGCGATCACTTTTTCAAGTACGGAGATCGAGCCGATATTTTTTACCTCCACTTTATAGTCGGGCAGCCCGTCAGAACCGGCCTCACGCAGGGACATGTTCAGCTCAAATCTCATCTGTCCTTTTTCCATATCAGCATCACTGATATCCAGATAGCGAACAGTCTGCCGCAGGCGTTTGGCAAACTGCAGGACCTCATCAACCGATACAAAGTCAGGTTCAGTCACTACCTCAATCAGCGGAACTCCTGCCTTGTTGAAGTCAAGCAGCGTGAGATCGCCGTCATGCATCGACTTACCGGTATCCTCCTCAAGATGAATACGTCTGATCCTTATCCTGCGATCGTCTCCGTCCACATCAACCTCCATAAATCCTTCATAGCCTATCGGCAAATCGTACTGTGAGATCTGATAACCCTTGGGCAGATCAGGATAAAAGTAGTTTTTACGGTCAAACTTGCTGTGCATATTTATACTGCAATCGAGAGTCAGGGCCAGCCGGATACATTTTCTGACCGCAAGCCTGTTTGGCACCGGTAACGCACCGGGCAAACCGAGGGTTACAGGATCAACGAATGTGTTGGGTTCATGATTGAAGTAATCAGCACGCACTCTGCTGAACATTTTTGTTTTAGTTTTTACCTGCAGATGAATCTCCAGGCCGATTACAGGTTCGTATGTCATCGTGAAGTCTGATAAAAGTGCGCTGCGTTAAACAGTGTCTGCTCATCAAACCGTTTAGCCATAAGCTGCAGTCCTACGGGCATATCACCTGCCCCCATTCCGCACGGGATACTGATTGCAGGACAGCCGGTAAGGTTTGCTGTTACCGTATAGATGTCACTGAGATACATCTGCAGGAGATTATTGACCAGTTCACCCAGTTTAAATGCCACCGAGGGAGCAGTCGGTCCTGCGATCAGATCATAGGACTTGAAAACAGTTTCGATCTCTTTTGTCAGTTTGACACGTACTTTTAGTGCAGTATTGTAAAACTGGTCAGCATACCCGGCACTGAGCGCATAGGTCCCTATCATTACACGGCGTTTGACCTCGTCTTCCATGTATGCGCCTCTTGTTTTTCTCAGGTTCTCATCATAGTCGGCAAAATCCTTATGTCCAAATCGCACGCCATCGTACCGGGCCATGTTTGAAGAAATCTCAGACGGAACCAGAACGTAGTACATTGCGATGGCATATTTAAGGATCGGCAGTGAAACCCGTTCCACCGTTGCTCCTGCTTTTCTGTATTTCTCCAGTGCTTCTTCAACTCGCTGCTCAACAAGGGGTTCGATTCCTTCGGAAAAATACTCCTCAGGAACTGCAATCCTCAACCCGCTGACACTTTCTTTGAGATCCCGTGAATATGCCGGTACAGGCATATCGTACGTTGTAGCATCATTACTGTCCTTTCCTGCAAGCACTTCTTCTACAAGTGCGACATCTTCAACAGAGTTACCAAGAACACCGACCGTATCAAACGATGATGCCATGGCTATCAGACCGTAGCGTGAATTGCGGCCGTAGGTGGGTTTGAAACCGGTCACCCCAACAAATGCAGAGGGCTGGCGAACGCTTCCACCGGTGTCAGTCCCGAGTGCAAACATTCCAATTCCTGCTGCCTGTGCGGCTGCAGCACCCGAACTTGATCCGCCGGGGACACGTTCGCGGTCAAGGGGATTGAGTGCAGGTCCGAAGCCGGAGTTTTCGCCGCTGCCACCGAAGGCAAACGGGTCAGAGTTGGTTTTGCCGATTATCACAGCACCGGCAGCTTCAATACGCTCTACTGCTGTTGCCGAATAGGGAGCAATAAAATTCTCGAGCAGCCGCGACGATGCTGTTGTCCTGATATCCTTTGTCATAATCACGTCCTTGACCGTGCATGGTATCCCAGCCAGCACTCCAGGATCTTCACCTCGCGCCACCATTTCGTCAATCTGTTTTGCACGCTCAATGGCCTGGTCAATGACAGTGATAAACGCATTGAGTTCCTTACCTGTCGTGTGAGCTGCCTTAAGGTGTTCAGCAGCAAGATCGACTGCTTTCAATTCACCTGAGCGGATTTTGGCTGCCGTTTCACTGATAGTCATTACTGGATATTGCCTGTAATAAACGTACTGCCCTTTTTCCGGTTGTGACTGTTTTTAAAGGTATCTTCAGGAAGCATGGGATCAACCGGCACGTCCTCCTGCAAAACTGTATCGTTAAAGTCATCCACATGCGAAGCGTAACTTATATCACTTGTATCAACCTCTCTCAGCTGTGCAGCATAGTCGATAATTGGCGACAGTTCAGCGGAAAAACGTTCCAGCTCGGCATCGTTCAATTCGATACGAGCGAGGTCTGCGATCTTCTTCAGTTCTGCTGGTGTTACATTCATAGTCCGATACTAGCATATTTGGCTGGGCGGGGTGGATTCGAACCACCAATCCTTCGGTTAACAGCCGAGCGCATTACCTTTATGCTACCGCCCAATAGTACGAAAAAATCCCCTTTCGGGGATCTGATTTTGTTTTCTGATTGCAATAACAAAACCGCCCCGCTAGGAGGTGTGATTTTGATTATTGTTATTCAGAACTGCTGTAAGCATGGAATGTTTATACCATGCAATGCATTCCGGCGTCAATCGGGCATAGAGAAACTGACAGCACAACTGCTCAGGAGTCGTTGTTAAATGGTGCATCATCAAAGAACAGAGGGATCTGCGGACGCTGCAGTGCTCCCTCTTTGTAGTACCTGTACAGCTGCTGCTCCCTGGGTGTTAAGTCGATACGTACCCCCTGACTGACAGCTTTATCGATTACCATGTTGCGCATCCATTCGGCGCTTGAACCGATCACCTCATTCGGAAGCTGTGAAGACATCATATTGGTGGCATGAAGACCAAGATACAAAGTCTGTGCAATATCAGCCACAGTCCTGACCGGGTCACGCCGGGCTCTGTCACTGATGGTATGATGCACTGCAATAAACGGGATAGTCTCGATGATTGAGCCAGCTGTCGAAGCCGTAATATCCACCATACTGTGAAGGATACGTCGTCTGCCGATCGATGTATCATGCAACACATACAGCAGCTCATACCCTGCGCTGCCAGGGGCCGGAGCGCCGGACTGAAGCTGAAGATGGTAGTTTACATAACTGAACATTGCATTGACCAGCTTTTTATCCTCAGGCGACGCGTTTGCCCTGATCCATTCCACACCAGCCTGATACAGCATCGCAGTCAATGACGGGTCCTCCATCTCTTCAGACTCTTCTGGAAACTCGTACCCCTCGGGCAGCTCTTCGGGCTCAATCGGGCGACCGTCAAATGTCACTGCTCGGACCTCGCTGAAATCCAGGTCAGTTTCAGTCGTAAATGCCGATCCTCCCTGAAAAACCAAATCAAACGTACGGTTAATTGGTAAACCGGTGTAATACTGTCTGTCCTGCGGATGCTGCTGCTCTATCATGATGATCCATTATATACCATAGCGATTGGCGGGAAAAGTGCCAAATCCCCCGAAAAGCTTGACCTTACAGGATAATAATGGAATAATGGTTGTTCCCCTTTACAAGACCTGTGATGCTTAAGATTCTGCGGATATTCTACCGCTACAATCTGCGCTACCCGTATGCATTTGTTGCGGGTGCAATTATTCTGGTTCTGTCGCGTGTTGCGGCTAATGCTGCCACATACCAGTTCAGGTTTCTGGTTGACAGTCTGCAGCCGTTCAGCATTGACCTGCTTGTGCAGGCACTTGGTGTCTACATAGCTATACGGGTTGCAAATGTGATACTCGAAACTATTGCCGACACGGTTAATGACATTTACTTCATCAACTCGGCAAGGGACGTTCGAACAGACATATTTGCGCACCTCCACAAACTCGACTACGCATACCACGCGACAAAGAGGAGCGGCAGCCTGATCTCAGCTATGAAGCGCGGCGACAGTGCGTTCTTCAGCATGAATATCGAGATCAACCGCAACCTTGTCAGACTGTTCATCAACTTTATTATCGTGTCTGCGATTTTCTGGACACTGAATCCGAAGATGCTTGCTGTGGTGGTTGTTATTGTTTTTGTAAACCTGCTTACAACCATGTGGCTTGTGCGCAGAAATATCAGCAGACGGTCCGTGCTTAATGCAGAAGAAGATACTCTGTCAGGAATAATCGTCGACAACATGATCAACTATGAGACAGTCAAGTATTTTGCCAAGGAGGAGCAGGAGGTTAACAGGGTAAAAAAACAGTATAAAAAGTGGCACAAGGCAGTGTGGGGCTATGCAAATACATTCCGGATGATTGATATTGTGACTGGTGCACTATCAATTACCGGAGCCGGACTGGTTCTTCTCATCGCTTTGCAGGAGACGGCAGCCGGCGGACTCTCGATTGGAGAGTTTGTTGTTGTAACCGGCTTTGTGACAACGTTCTTCCCCAACCTCGAGGATGTTGTCTGGCGATTTCGAGAGATTGCAAAACACTACAGTGACCTGGAACGCTACCTCGGCATCCTTGATGTTCCGGTTGAAATCACAGAAACAGACAAACCCGCGGTGCTCCGAAACGTTACCGGTGCCGTTTCATTCAACAGTGTCAGCTTTGCGTACAAAGGCCGTGACCGGGTTATACATGATATTGATCTGCAGATTAAACCTGGTGAAACTGTTGCACTCGTTGGGAGTTCCGGAGCAGGAAAATCCACTCTGACAAAACTGCTGATGCGCTTTTACGATGTCATTAGCGGCTCAATTACGATTGATGGCATAGATATCCGTGATATGAAGAAACACGACCTGAGATCACTGATCGGCATTGTTCCGCAGGAACCGGTCCTGTTTAACGAAAGCATTGCTTACAACATTGCGTATGCGCGGGATGATGCATCGCTTGAGCAGGTACGTGCAGCAGCAGAGATCGCCCATCTTGATGAGTTTATTATGCAGCTGCCTGAGGGTTACGAAACAGAGGTTGGAGAACGCGGAATCAAGCTGTCCGGCGGACAGAAGCAACGGCTTGCGATAGCCAGGATGTTTATTGAGGATCCTGAAATCATCATCTTTGACGAGGCGACAAGCCAGCTTGATTCCGAGTCAGAAAAGCTGATACAGAATGCATTCTGGAAGGTCAGCGCCGGGCGCACAACCATCATCATCGCCCACCGGCTATCAACCATTCTCCGGGCTGACCGGATCATAGTCCTTGACAACGGATCAATAGCAGAACAGGGTACACATGCACAACTCCTTGAACGCAATGGTATCTACAAACGTCTCTGGAACATTCAGCAGGGGGAGTTTATCAACGATCTGGACTGAATACAGCACTATCCTCACGAAGCAGATACTCATTAGCTCACAACCAGGCAATACCTGGTCGTATTACAATTCACTTCATGCCACACAGTGAGACATATATGAGTTCGCACATGAGTTCGCAAACCTGAGGAAGAAAACAATTGGTGAGAAGATTGTACTTACCCAGAACTCTCTTAAGCCGCAGGCGAGGTTTGAGTATGTGATTGAGGGTATTGATGTTAAGCTTAAGCGGTTCGATTAATCATCGGATTCAGAAAGATGATTAGTTCCTTCTTTTGTTATAATTTAACAAATTAGTAGGTTTTGATGATTAGAAATATTCTTTTTGACCTTGATGAGACTTTATATAACGATCAAGACGTAAAGGCACAAGCTGATGTCGATGTATTGTCCTATTTTTCAGATAACATTGATGGCATAAGTCTCACTGAACACTATCAATTATATAAAGATAGTGACAAGGAATTGGTATTTGATTGGTTCATAAACTTTCTTAGTAATTTCACCAACAAGGATTCTGAAATAAAAGAGCATGCTGAGAACGCAGAATCAATATATTGGAAATCACTTTCAAATATTAAACTGTATCCTGACGCGCTGGTTTTCTTAAACGCTGTCTCTGGTAAGTTTGAGCTTGGAATACTAAGCGACGGATCAAGAAATAAACAACTAAAAAAACTAGATTTCCTCGGTCTGGAAAGTTTCTTTAACAGTGAAAACCTTGTCTTCTCAGAAGATGTCGGGGAGAAAAAACCGTCAAAGCTTATGTTTGATAAAATAATCGAAAAGATGAATTTAAATCCCGCTGAGACATTATATATAGGCGACAGGGTTGATAGAGATATAGTTGGCGGTAACCAAGCTGGGTTTGTTACCGTGTTGCTAAGAAGAAATCGAAGTTTCAATGTCTCAATCATTAATGAAGAAGAAAAGCCAACTTACGAAATTACAAACTTTTTTGATTTGTTAAGGATAATAGAGTAATAGGAACTTCAACTTGACTATCTAGACCTGCTTGCACTTGAGATAGGCTGTTAAGATTATTTGGGAACGCCTCAGAATAGAAGAGTGGTGAGTCGGGAGGGACTCGAACCCTCAACCAATGGCTTAAAAGGCCACTGCTCTACCATTGAGCTACCGACCCGGAAGAGTTGTTAATTATACCGCAAAACCTAGAAAATTGCGTTCTCCAGGTGTACCAGACGCTCGATTCTGCCCTTTTGCATCTCAACACCGACAAAATCAATTCTCCAGTCAGCATCTGACGCATTGTGCTTCTGCAACCAGTAGCGGCACGTCCTGATCAGCACAGCACGCTTACGTTCAGATACCATCTCGACAGCACTCATAGCGCCGGACGAGCTTTTGACTTCAAAAAACACGACCTGCTCACCGTCGCGTGCAATTATATCAATTTCTCCACCGCGGATGGTATAGTTACGCCCGACAATTTCAAATCCGCGTGAACGCAGATACCCTGCCGCTGCATGCTCTGCACGATTTCCCTTTGTTCTGCTGGTTACTCCCATAATCTTTTCTGCTCGGCGATCTCCGCGATCGGCCTGAAACTCATACGATGTACAGGACAGATACCGAACCGGTCGAGCGCATCCAGATGCTCCGGCGACGGATAACCGACGTTGGTGACAAATCCATAACTGTCATAGCGAACTGCCATTTTTTGCATAACAAGGTCACGCGCATGTTTGGCAAGTATTGATGCAGCAGCAATACTATAGTGCTGTAGATCACCACCGATAATCTGACGGGAAAGACGATGAAAGGATGGCGCAAATCTGCCATCTATCAGAAAATAGGTCGCTCCGTCATCAAACCGATTGATAATCGAAGAAATCAGCCGCTCGATAGTCTTACCGATACCGAGACGGTTTATCACATCTACTGATCCGAACGAGACAATACTCTCATGACCGGAGAGCCGATGCGACAGAACGGACCTGCGTTCCGGAGAAAGGAGTTTAGAGTCGGCAACGCCGGAAATACGGGAGTTAACGGGAGAAAAAACGTATGCTCCTACAGCAACCGGACCCGCCCAGGCTCCGCGACCGACTTCGTCGATTCCAACTATTCGTGAAAAGCCTTCGGAGACAAGTGAACGTTCGAGTGTAGCCGAAGCGGTTTTACGCCGCCTTGGTTTCGTCTTTTGTCTCTGAGGATTCTGCTGTTTCAGGCTCTGGCGCTGCCTCTGGCTGTTCGCTGTCTGCAGGCTCTTCTGAACCGTCCTCATAGACATTAAGTTCTTCATCTGAATACATCTGGCCCTCAGCTACTTTAAGGGCACGTTTACCTACGCGTCCGCGCATGTAGTAAATCTTTGAGCTTGTTACATGTCCGCTCTTCAGTACTTCGATCTTGTCAACATTCGGGCTGTGCAGAGGAAAAATCTTCTCCACTCCGATCCCTGAACTGATCTTTCGGACAGTGAATGTACGACCAAGACCTTCGCCCTTGATAGCAAGAACAATACCCTTGAAAATCTGAACCCTCTGTTTATCACCTTCACGCACGATTGCGTGAACTGCAACAGTATCGCCAACTTCAAAGCGGGGAGCCTTCTTCAGAAAAGGTTTTTCAATTTTTGTAAGCACGGTATCCATAACTCGTATGTTCAAAATAAACAAGGACGGAAAAGTCCACTGATTGTATCAGATGTCAGTGCTTTTCTCAATATCACCTGTCCAGATCTATTGTCTGGGACAGGGCTTTAATTTCACGCAGTTCACGGCGGATATCCCGTAGCATTATCTCGACTGCGCGCAGTCGTGACGAGATACGATAATCTTTAGGATCTGTGCCGAGAAAATACGTTATCGGCTTCTTAAACAGATCTGCCAGCTTCTGAAGCTTGTCGATCGGAGGGCTGATCCTGCCTGATTCGTAGCCTGAAATAGTTTTATCAGAAACCCCGAGCGCAACCCCGACCTGAAGCTGGGAGAGCTTTGCCTCTTCGCGGGCTGCTTTAATGCGATCGCTAAACGTCTTCATCTACCTGAAGATAACAAGTTATAAAGCACTGCTGATTGCATCCCAGCCGAAACCCTTCCGTCTGAGATACTGCATCATCTTCTGACGGTACTCTTTGTCCGTCGTACTTTTTGAGCGGATGCGGGAAGAATGTCTGGCGATCAGATCTTTAACCACCTGCTTCTGATCATCCCCACCTTCATCCAGCACCTGTTCCACGATGTCCCGGCTGATGCCCCGGCTGGCAAGCTTCTTTCGCAATTCGGCCGTGCTGTACCTGGCTTTTGCAAGCAGGGAATCCCTGTACTGCCTTGCGAAATCAAGATCATCACTATACCCCTGTTGCCTGAGCTTTTCAAGAACCGACTCAACTACACTGTCAGTAGAGCCATCCCACTCAAGTTTACGCAACTTTTCCCGCAGATACCGTCGCATCTCAAACTCACTGCGTGCCCTGCGAGAGAGCAGTGCCAGCACCCTCAGGTACAGATATTCAACCCTGTCTGCAAGACGTATCCTGTCGACCTCTTCCTGGGTCAGATACTGCCTGTTGGCAAGACCCTCCCGCACAAGAGTATTTAGTTCTACACTAAAACCATACTCTCCGTCAAGATAGACGCCGATTCTACTGCCCTTTTTGAGTTTACGCAAACCGGTTATCAGCATACACGCATACTATCACACTATTCTACTAATAGCGTAGAAGATAATATGCTTTCACACCGGGCTGCACTGAAATGCGACTCTCCGGAAGAATGTACGAAGCGATCTGGATCACAAAACTGTTAAAGCTGTTCTCCTGATCATTGTAATGAACAAAGCGCGGATCATCCAGATCTGTAATATCGGCAGCGACAGCAAATGCTTCCTGCTGCTCCCCAAGTGAATCAACAAGACCGATATCCAACGCCTGTTTTCCACTGAATACACGGGCATCAGAAAACGACAGCACCTTCTCCTCAGTCATCCCACGACCATCGACCACAACCTGCACGAAGTTATCCTGCACATCGTCTGCCACACCCTGCAACACCTTGTAACTCTGACTCTCAGGATCATCCAGGTTCTCAAGCACTTTCAATTCACCCTCGGAATTGGCGATTGTGATGTTTTTGATGCCGATTTTGTCATACAGTCCACTCAGATCCTGTGTCTGAAACACGACGCCGATACTGCCGGTCAGGGTCATCTCCGAGGCTACGATATGATCGGCCGGAGCTGAAATGTAGTAGCCACCTGATGCAGCCATGTCCTGCATGAGGACAGTAAGTGTTTTACCCTCCTCCTTAAGCTCCAGAAGCTTGTTGTATATAACACGCGTCGCATACACCTCACCTCCGGGAGTATTAACCCGCAGAACGACCCCCTGCACAGAGTCATCATCAATCGCCTGCTGGATCTTTCTTACCGTGCGTGTAGTCATATCTGTTGTCTCGGCTCCGAACAGGTCGACAACCGAAGTTGAACTGATCACCTCATCCACATCAATCACTGCAATTGTCTGATCATATGCCCCATCGGACAATACCGTGGCATCGACCCCGCTGATAAATCCGTTTCCGCTCACCGCAGCGACAGCAAACAGAAGAAACGCACAGAACACAAGCACCATGCTGATGAGCAGCAGCACGAGAAAGGCAATAACTACTTTTTTGGAGTTGGACATGGTAAATCAGAACGAAATAACACTGAAGTATACCACTCCGATATAGAACAGGACAGCTGATTTTTCTGGACGCACTGCCTGGCATCGTTTACTATAAACATATCTGTTATCTGCCTTTTGCATGCGACGCGATGATATCGCAACCGTACTGATGATTGCGATGGTCTGGATACTGTCTCTCAGTATCGGTTATCTCTATCAGACTCTTGTAATCAGCAGCAGGTCGACATCCGCACAGACGTCTGACGCTGTTTCCGCACTCCCCGTGCAGACTGGTGACAACCAGCCCCCCAGAATCCTTGGCATCGACGAGGTACAACCCGTTGTAAGCACCTCAGCCTCATTTAAGATAGCAACTGATGAAGAACTTTCACCTGCAGACAGTGACGGCTATTCACTGGAACTTATCGAAGAGGACTCTGGACAGTACACCTACCTTGTCAAGCTGGACAACCTTGCTCCGGGACAGAACAGAATGGCAATCAGCCTCAGTGACTACACAGGCAACGTAAACCAGCACCAGCTCAGCATAGACAGACTTGCCGTACCCGAATGCTGGGATGGAAGACCCCGAACCATTGCTTCGGCTGTGTTTCCGCACGCCATCGATACGGTTGTTGACAAATACTACAAACTGGACAGCAGCTATTACCCGGCAGACCTTGTAAACGGGGCATATAGCGGTATCCCCGTCTACCACGGTGGCAGTGCCTACGTGCGAGTTCCGGTAGTGCAGCCGCTCAAGCAGATGCTCAGCGATGCTAGAGCCGCGGGGATATCAGTCTACGTGAGCAGCGGATTCAGAAGCTACGCCGCCCAGGGACGTGCCCATAACTACTGGACCGGACTGGTCGGTGGCGGTGCCGCCAACTACTTCGCCGCCCTGCCCGGTCACAGCGAACACCATCTCGGCACTACCGTTGATCTGCTGACGTCCGAAAACGGCTACACTATCTCAGAGGCATATGAAAACACACGCCTTGGCCGCTGGCTGCAGGAGAACGCACATAAATACGGATTTGTCATGTCGTACCCGAAAGGCAAAGAGGCAATCACCGGCTACAAATATGAACCCTGGCACTGGCGCTATCTGGGGATCGATCACGCTTCCCGCATCCGCGAACTGGGCATTACGCCGACAGAATATCTCTACAGTATCAACAAGCTGGCCTGCAATTAAGTTGTACGGCCTGATTAGCGCATAGTACAATTGGTGACAATGCGTATCGGAATAGACATCACATTTCTCTTTGATCAGTACTCAAGCCGCGGTATCGGAACATACGGCAAGGCAGTAGTTTCGCGCCTGATCACAGACAGCTCTCACACATGGATACTCTTCGGCTTCAAGTCGATGCGCGAGAACCTCGACGAACTTGGTGTGACAAAGCACAAGCAACTGAGCTTTGTAAGTCTTGGCAAACCCCGCAGTTCCAACCCGCTCAATCTGTTACGGTTCAGGTTCTCGGTATTACCCAAGATACGCCGAGCCAAACTTGATGTATTTTTTGCGCCTCATTTTGAACGCGGCCTTCCGGTCGGTTCCGTGAAGACAGCGGTCATGATGCATGACGTGATTCCGTTTGTCACCGGGGTCTACTCGCGCAAAGGAGGACTTGCAAATACCATTAAAGGGATTTTTTACCGGCGTAATCTGGCTCAGGCCAGAAAGGCGGATCTTGTAATTACGAACTCCGACTTTTCGGAACGCGAACTGATCCAGAAAGGCGGGTTTTCCCCCGAAAAAGTTGAGCGTATCTATCTTGGTGTTAACGAGCAGTTCCGCAAGGGCAATATTTCCGGAGATGACCGTGATATCAGACGTGTTCTGATGATGTACAAGATCAGCCAGCCATACATTCTCTACTACGGGGGTCTGGAGACAAACAAAAATGTATCTGCGCTTATTCACGCATTCAAAGGCACAACAACGCGCTACCCCGATCTCAAGCTTGTACTTGTCGGCAAGGACTACAAAGTAGGATGGGACAACAAACCTGTACCTCAGACTCCTGAGGCACGTGCAATTCTTGAACTTATTGAAGAACTCAAGCTCAGGCACAAAGTACTGATTACCGGCGAGGTTGACTTTGGACATATGCCGATTGTTCTGCAGAATGCAAAAGCATTTGTCCACCTGTCAACATACGAAGGCTTCGGTTTCTCAGTTCTTGAGGCTGCCAGTGCAGGCATTCCCGTTATCATACCGCGCAGATCCAGTTATCCGGAGCTTTTGGGAGAGGCCCCGCTGTTTGTCAATCCGGAGGAACCGCAGACCGTAACTGACGCCATACTCGAAACTCTCAGCGATGAAAAATCATCAGCGCGAATGATAAAAGCCGGAATCCAGGCTGCACAGAATTTCAACTGGGAGCAGACGGCTGCTGCAACAAAGGACAAGCTGCTTGACCTTGCAGGGACGGTCAGTCCGCTCAGGATTGGAATGCTGCTGCCATACTTTCATCCCTTTAAAGGTGGTGCGGAGACCAACGGGCTTGAACTTGCCCGCCGGATGGTTGATATCGGGCACAGTGTTGAGGTATTTACAGGTACGATCCCCGGCGAGGAGGATCTGCCGCTAGAAGATGAATATGCGGGTATCAGGATTCACCGTCTGCCCAGAAAAAACTCCGCATACTATCTGAGTTTTTACCCGGCACTGTTCATGCGTCTGCTTCGAACTCATCTGGATCTATTGCATGTTCACGGCTTCGGGTTTATCTGGCACGATTTCTGCCTCCTCTTTAAACGGCTGCTCAGCAGGACGGTCATGATCAATACACCACACGGACCGTTTATGGCCCACGGTGACTACTCGTTCAGGCAAAAGCTGTTCCGGTCTGTTTTTACATTCATGCAATCACTCTACCTTCGGTGGCTTTACCGCGGCGTTATCGAGGTAAATCCGAGCCAGAAGGACTGGATCATGCGCTACCGCATTCCCGAACACAAAATCGGATACCTCCCCAACGGCATCAGTGAAGAATGCTTCGGCGAGATCAACACAGATGATTTTGACAGTGAATACGACACAAAGGGCAGGTTTGTCATCACCTGCATCGGGCGCTACGAGAAATACAAAGGACTTGAAGATCTGATCCATGTAACAGGCGACCTGATCGAGAAACGCAAGGATATTGTGATTGTTGCGATTGGACGCAGCGGTGACTACCTGTCCGAGCTGCAGAACCTGGTCAAGGAGATGAAGCTGCAGGACCATGTAAAACTGCTGGTCGGCAGCGATGACACGACAAAACTTGCGGCACTTGCACGCTCTGAAGTCTTTGTCATGCCAAGCAGATGGGAGGCATTCGGCATCAGCATGCTCGAGGCAATGGCACAGGAAAATGCTATAATTTCAACGCGTACCGAGGGTGGAGAGTTTTTGATCAAAGACGGCGTCAACGGACTTCTGTATGATTACGGTGATCAGCGGGAACTTCGAAGTCACCTGCAGAAACTGCTTGACGAACGTGATCTGAGACGGTCAATGCAGGATGAAAACAAAAAGAAGGCTCGAGACTTCACCTGGGACAAGATTGCTGACGAATACGCTGATTACATTAAGCTGATAACCCGCTGATGGCCGAGGGAAAACGACTCAGGAGCAGAGCTGATCTGATCTTCGAAAAAATTCCGCCGCTGCTGACGTTTATTCTTATCCTGCTCCCGTTCTGGGGTGGCTTTATTATTCCCGAGATCACTGCCTACTTTGTGATCCTTTTCAACGTCTACTTCCTTTATAAATCGATGTCGTTTGCGGTGTTCTTTGCCATCAGCCTGATCAGGATACGGCACAGTGAACAGATCGACTGGCTTGGCAGGCTCAGGGAGCTGGATGACATCGACCTTGCAATCAGCACCCGGCAGGAACAGCTTGATGCCTTGCGCTCGCACAAATACCAGTCAAAGAAGAAGGTTGATGCAAATGATCCTCTGAACAGGATTATCAGCACCAAACTGCCTGGCCCGGTGCGAAGGCTTATCTTCTGGTACGAGAAACAGAAGATCGCAGGCTTTCTGCGAGGCGAGCTGCGGCGGCTGAGAGACCTCAAAAATACCCCACCTCACACTGACTGGAACAGTCTTCATCATGTCATTATCATTCCTCACTGGAAGGAGCCGTACCATGTTCTCGAAACAACGCTGGAACGAATCAGCAAGGGTAATTACCCCAGCAAAAAGATTTCGATTATGCTCGGTGCTGAGGAACGTGACCCGACCGGGGTATCAGTTTCAGAGCAGCTGCGCGAACAGTTTAAAGACAGATTTGAGCATATCTGGATTAACAGCCATGTACTTACTGAGACAGAGATTGTCGGAAAATCATCCAACATGGCCTCTGCAGGCAAAACAGCTGCACAGGAGATTGCCCGTCTCGGCTGGGACCTTAAGCACGTTACCGTCACAAGTTGCGACGCCGATTCCCAGCTGCCGCCTGATTACTTTGCAAATGTTACGTACGAGTACGTCAACAGAAAGGATTCGGAGTATAAATTCTTTAACGGGGCGATGATCCTGTATGCCAATATCTGGAGATTGCCGTTTTATGCCAGGGTCAAAAACTCCATGTCGACGATCTACAATGTCGGTCGCCTCGTCAGAACTGATAAACTGGTACCCTTTTCGACCTATACGACTTCTTACTGGCTGATCGATCAGATCGGATACTGGACACCTGATATCACTCCTGAGGACTTTCATATTTTCTTCAAGTCATCGTTCAGGTTTGGCGGTGTTGTCTCAACCGTTCCGGTTTTTCAAAAAGTCATGGCTGATGCCGCAGAAGGAGAGACACATCTGGAGACGATTAAAAACAACTATTTTCAGGAACGCCGCTGGTCATGGGGGATTTCGGATGACGGCTGGGTACTGAAGAATCTGCTGAAGATGATACTCAAAGGTAAAATCAGCATTGCTGTCCTGTACCGCGGGCTGCATGTCGTTATGGACCACATCATCGGCCCCGTGTCTTCGATCATTATTCTGTTCGGGGGAAACATACCTCTGCTCGTCAACCCTCAATTTGCTGCAACGACGACAGGTATCAATCTCCCGCGCGTATCGTCATTTATGATTCAGCTGACAATCTGGTTTCTGCTGATTTCAATTCTGCTGGACCAGTATCTGAAGCCAGAGCGTCCCGGACGACAGTCGCCGGTCAAACGGATTTTCGGACTCGTGGAGTGGATCGTGCAGCCGGTCGTCGGCTTTATCCTGGTTGCACTTCCGGGTCTCGAAGCACATACCCGGCTGCTGTTTGGCCGCTACCTCGAGTACTACCTGACCAAGAAAAAGTAGCCGGCTGTCCTCTTACCTGGCCTGGATGAAGTCTGGTATAATTGCCACACGATGCAGACGTGGCGGAATGGTAGACGCGCTACCTTGAGGTGGTAGTGGGAGCAATCCTGTGGAGGTTCAAGTCCTCTCGTCTGCACCAGTTTTATCAGCAATAGTTTTACCGCAATTATTGCTGTCTGGTATAATCAGTTCGCTTGCCATAGCAGGCTGTTCCTGAAACAACCACACTGCGGGGCCGTAGCTCAACCTGGTTAGAGCACCCGCCTGTCACGCGGGAGGCTGCGAGTTCGAGCCTCGTCGGCCCCGCAGTGTGGTTGATCACATCCCTCCCCCAAAACTCACCTGACCGCAATTTGAATTTCTTGCTGTGCGTACTCTACACTGCTGGTATGAAACCATCAGTCGTTACCCTTTGCCTTCTGCTGCTCACTGCCTGCACACCTGCAGAAAAAACCATACCTGATGCCCCCGATCCGGTACCTCAGGTTGCCGGTGAGAGCGCAAAGACTGAATCACCTGATACAACAATGCCTGCCAGAGATTCCAGCTCACATGCGGTGCTCGAGGTCATTGACGGGGACACTGTCAGGATCGAATACGAAGACAAGCCTGTAACTGTACGGCTGATCGGCATCGACACACCCGAGACAAAACACCCGCAAAAAGGTGTGGAGTGTTTTGGACCGCAGGCCGCAGCGTTTCTGACAACCCTGCTGTCAGATCAGAACGTAACCATCGAACTCGACGAATCCCAGGGAATTTATGACCGCTACAGCAGACTGCTTGCCTATCTGTGGCTTGGTGACACAATGATCAACGAGCTGATGGTCAGCGAAGGGTACGCATTTGAGTATACATACAACCTTCCGTACCGATATCAGGGCAGATTTATGGACGCCCAGCGTTCTGCCCGGGAGCAAAAGCGCGGACTGTGGGGAGCGGCATGCGTCACGCGTATACCTTCTGCCACAGCTGTGCCATCATGTGCATACGACTGCAACGGCCCCGATCTGGACTGTGGTGATTTTGGCGGTCAGAAGGATGCTCAGGAATTTTTTAACTGCTGCGGATTCAGCGCAGCCAATGACCCTATGCGCCTGGATAATGCGAAAGGCACAGGCAACGGACTGGCCTGCGAATCACTACCCTGATGAGGGCTTCACAAACCAGGCATGGACCTCACTGATTGATCCGTCTATAAGATCAGTCTTCTCATCAACATGATGGATCACATAGCCGCTTGAGCAAAGCTTTCTGCCAGTCCAGGTAAGGCATGCCGCGCTGTTGTCACACGGGACCTGTCGCGCCTGCATATACTCCTGCCAGTTCTGGCTTTTACCGGGAATGTTATACCATTTACCACGAACACCACGGACTTCACCAAACACTCCTGCATCAGCAGCAGCAAGGATGTCAGTCACAAACTGTCCTGCACGCAGATCCGGATGATAACCTTCGGGAGTAAGGAATCCATACACATCGTCTTCATCTCCCATGAGACGGGTCTTATACGAGAATGATAAAAACCTGTTAGCGGGGTCGATATATGCCTGTGTTACAAACCTTCTCTCATACTGGGCATCTGCATACCTGATACGAAGGATCTGCCCGTTATCCACCTCGATCTGATAACGGATCGGACGTGACAGACCGGTCTCTGAGGGATCAAGGATCCGGTCGACCGCAACCAGTTCAGGATTGAATACCCGGAGATGTTCCATGATGGCTATGAAGTGGGAGTTTGACCCTGCTGTGGATCAGTTAAATCGTATTCGACTGTCTCAAATGTGTACGTTCCACCCAGTCCAAAAGGCCTCTCATCAGAGCCGATGCGAAAGCCGTTGCGTTCATAAAACCTTCTTGCTCGATCCTCACAACCTTCATCTGGAGAAAACACTCCCCTGATCCGCTGCATTCCGCGCATGCGGGCAGCAGTGACAAACATCTCCAGCAGAGAATCTGCAAGACCGCTGCCGCGCAAGGCGCTTTCAACCCTGATAGTTTTCAGGGTTGCCGTCCGGCTTTGTTCATCAAACGATCCTTCAATGAAGGTACTGCCGGGACGTCCGCTCTGCTCATCAAACTTGCCGTAGAACCATTCCACAGGTATATATTTATTATATTATATTGTACTACTTTTTAATGCTCCTGAAAAGGGTTAAAACCTTGTCATGCAACGTTATCTGAAGTAGACTGAGTAGTAAACCCGTAGCTTCGGGTGTACTTAGTATGCATGCACTAACCGTTACTCAATACTGTCTTGCTGCACAGCATTAGACGATTGCTACACAAAACACTGCCCATGTTCTTTGCAGCACTGATTCTGGCTACCCCTCTGGCCGGGTCGTTCATCCTGCCTGACCGTGTCGCTGCTGCAAACTGGCTCGCTGACAACTGGGGATACCGCCGTGAGATCACAATTACCGGCAACGGATCCGACCTGACTGATATCCAGTACCAGCTCACCGGGATTGACACCCAGACCCTCTACAACGAAGGTAAACTGCAGTTTAACTGTCAGGATGTCCGTTTTACCAATGCAAACGGTGCACTGCTGCACTACTGGATTGAGGATGACGATACACCCTGTGCCACTGACACCGGAACCGACTTCTGGATACGATTACCGCGGGCAGAGTCTGAAGGCACCACAATCTATATGTACTACGGTAATCCCGATGCTGCGCCTTACTCATCAGGCAGTAACACATTTACATTCTTTGACGGACTGGGATACTCACCTGCAGCATGGTACAACTCTTCATGGAGTTACCGTAAGCGTCTGACGGTCAATCATACCAGGGTCTTTGACAGCACCGTTAGCAGTTTTCCTGTCTATATAGACATGTCATTACTGGGTGATGATTTCTGGACTGGCGTCGATGCGCAGGGTGATGACGTCGTGGTTACCGCAGCAGATGGCACAACAAAACTGCCACGTGAACTGGTTACCATTGATGCAGGTACAAAGTCGGGTGAGCTCTGGTTTAATGCACCATCACTTTCAAGCACTGAGGATTCGTACTTTTACATCTACTATGGCAACGGATCTGCAACCGAGACAAATGATACAGACACATGGAATTCAGCGTTTACCAATGTGTTTCACTTTGATGATAATCCGACCGTATCAGTTACCGACAGCAAAGGGGGAGTGAGCGGCACATCAGCAGGTAGCATGACCAGTGGCGACGAGGTAGCAGCAAAGGTTGGCAACGGACTTGATTTCGACGGTAATGATGACCGGGTTGACTTCACTGGCACGACTTCGGACATTGCGGGACCCTGGACGCTCTCCATGTGGATTTATAATCGTGACACGGCAAATACATTCGCAATTCTGTTTGACTCTGCAACATACTCAATCCGGCTTGAACAATCAGGTACAAACAATCTTGGTTATACACGATACTCTGCCGCTGATTACAACGCAGGCTACCGCCTCGAAACATCAGCGTGGAAACATGTTACATACATAGATACAGGCTCCCAGATGCGTATTCTTGTTGATGGTGTTCAGGTCTTTTCCTCGGCTACACGGATTAATCTCCCCAGAACACGTATTGGTCTGTCAGCCACTCACGCTATCAACGGTGTCCTAGACGAGAGTAAACTGTCAAATGTTGCCCGGTCAGACGGATGGATCAGAACCGAGATCAGTAACCAGTCAGACCCGGATGGATTTATTACCGCGTCCGGTCAGGAGGCAACCTCCGGCTCATACGACCGACTGCTCACTGCGGGTTCACCCGTACAGACAGATGAGGGAACGATAGAGCTGTCAGATCCATCAGGCATTGAGGGTCTGCAGTCACAGACGCAATATGCCATCAACAGCAAAGCTGTCTTCCGGGTCTCACAGTCTTCAACTGCACTTAATGCAGGTCGCCTCGGATTTTCTAATACATCATTTGCAGGCGGAACGATGTTTGCAGATGATGCGGCATACGTTGTACTGAATTCCGCTGTAACCAACTGGGACAGATCCGTCCGCAATGACGGCACTGCCACCAATGGCACAGGAAGCATTGCTGAGACGACAGCACTCAGCGAGTTTGAAGTCGGCTGGCGCACAGGCGGTGTCGATTTTCGAGTCAATAATGCCAGCAACGGATCACTCACCACGAACGTTCCCAACGAAAGCAGTTATATCCGGTTGGAATCGGATAACACAGCTGACACCATTACGCTTGACTGGGTTGCCGTTGCCACATACAACGCTGATCCGCCCGACAGTCAGGTCGTCGGGAGCGAAGAAAAAAGTCAGGCGCCACTGCTTTCCCTGAGTTTTGAAGAGTCCGGCGGACAGACCTTGCTCAATACCGGCAGCATCGGTTCTGCAGCAGTATCGTACACCGGTGACTCAATATTTGCTGCCAGTGATGATCCGTACAGAACACAAGGGTGTCCGACCGGCAGGTGTCTCAGTTTTGACGGCAGTAACGATTCTGTCACAGTTGATCACCATGCCCTGCTTAACACAACGCAGTTTTCCTTCAGTATGTGGTACAAGCCTGCAAGCACGTCGACGCAGTACGGTCTGATCAATAAGCATCTGTCACCCAGTGCAGGCTGGTGGGTGCGTCAGCAGAGTGACGGGACTGTCAGGTTTCTGATCGTGACTGCCTCAGGTAATATCTACGTTACGACCTCAGCCAGTCTGCCCGTTGCCACCTGGACACATATTACAGGGACATATGATGGAACAACTCCGCGGATTTACTTTAACGGGATAGAGGCTGCCGGAACAGTAACCAACCCTGGCAACAGCGGGTCAGCGACAACAAGTACCCGACCGCTAAAAATTGGCGAAAGCTGGGCAGACAACGAGAACACACGTGGCGCTATTGACGAGGTTAGGCTCTGGCCGAGAGGAATTTCTGCTGATGAAGTACTGAGAGAGTATAACTCATACTCTGCCGTACTGGGTGCAGGTACGAGCAGAATCGAAGAAGGCCTCGCAGCATGGTGGCAGATGAACGAGCTGACATGGAACGGAACCTCCGGCGAAGTAAAGGATTCTTCAGGCAGCAGCTACCACGGTACAGCCGTAAGCGGTACAGTGACGACACCCGGCTACTTCGGGCGTGCAGGTTCTTTTGATGGAACAAACGACTATATTTCAACCGGTGCCCGCACTGTAGATGAACCACCCTACAGTATATGCGCCTGGACGCAGGCAGATGTTGCAGCGCCATCCGAAAATAAATACATCATCACCAACGGTGGCGAGACAGGCAGTTCAAACGGCTTTTCTCTCTCACTTTTGACGTCGGGCAGTTATGCATTGACGATGAAGAAGTCATCAGGAGTCGGAGGGACTGCCAGCCTGTCCGGTGCCACAACCGGTTGGACCCATCTGTGCGGTGTATGGGACGGCAGCAGCAATGCGGATAGTATCCGCCTCTACCGTAATGGCACCCTTGCAGCAACTGCCTCGCCGGGACCGGTTTCTGTTGGAGCAGACAGCAGCCTGCTGATCGGTCGACCCGTCTCTACGAACGACTTTCACTGGGACGGCAGACTGGATGACGTCAGAGTCTATAACAGGTTACTGTCAGAGCCTGAGATCAGCTCAATCTACAATTACAGTCCCGGGCCGCTTGCACAATGGAGATTTGACGAACAATCAGGCACAACTGTTAAAGATGACACACTCAACGCAATCGACGGAAGTCTCGTGAACATGAATGATGCAAAACGGGTGCCCGGTCTATCAGGGAATGCGCTGGATTTTGACGGCAGCGGAGATTATGTCTCGTTTTCCAGTGATGCGCTACTCCCGCTGTCCAGTCAAAACAGGTCGTTCAGCCTGTGGGTCAGTCCAAGAACACTGGTAAGCGGTGACAGATATTTCTCTATGGGTAACTGGGCTGTAGGAAATTCTTTCGACATTGTGTCAAATACCAGCAACAGAATATCGGTTGTAGGACATACCAACAACTACCTCAGTACAGCAGCGATTCCACTATCAACCTGGACACATGTGGGGATTGTGCTTAACGGCACAAACCTCAGATTCTATCTGAACGGGAAGCTTGACTCGTCTCATACCGTATCACTCAACACAGTAGCCTCAGGGGAGTTCCGCATCGGGGGAGTACTGCCGTCTAGGGGTGCAACTGATTACGACGGTTACATTGATGATTTTGTTATCTGGGGACATGCGTTGACCGCCCAGGAGATGGAAAATATTTACGCTTACGGTACTGCTGCTAACAGTCTTGAGCTGGGTGATACATTTAACAGTGAGCTGATCGCCTACTGGAAAATGGACGAGACCTCCTGGAACGGTACAACCGATGAGGTTATTGATATTGCCGGTGGTGACCATGACGGTACCCGTGTAGGCAACGCTACGACATCAGCAGACGCAAAATTTGGCCGGGCGGGAACTTTTGACGGCAACGGTGATTATGTCAATGTCCCCTACAGCAGTGCTTTCACGACGTCAACGTTTACTGTGTCAGCCTGGATCAAACCTGACGTCCTCGGCCAGAATAGAACCATTATTACAACTGAGCCGAACTCAACCCCGACCCAGAACGGCTTTGGTATACGATTACGGTCTGACAACAAATTCTGGCTTACTATCGGCAGAGCAGGCAACTCAGCGTCCGTCAGCAGCACTAAAACTGCAACAGCTGGAACCTGGACACAGGTTACCGCGACATATGATGGAGTAACCGCAAAGATTTATATTGACGGAGAACCGGACGGCACTGCCGTAATCAACCGTACCGTTGACTCGACCCAGGCTCTGCGTATCGGCTGGTTCAGCAGCAGTTTTGTGAACGAAGCATTTGACGGGCAGATCGATGATGTGAGGCTTTACGGCGTCCAGCTTGAAGAGATGGATATAGAAACCATATACAACAGATTCAATACTGTATATGGCGGATCTGAATTTGAGACTGGTGCAAGACCCGTTTTACAACACAACTTTGACCAGAAATCGGGGACAACAGCAAACGACTCTTCAGGCAACAGTTTTAACGCAACACTGTTCAACATGGACAGCACCAACTGGGTGGACGGCAGGTATGGAAATGCTCTCCAGTTTAACGGATCAAATGAATATGCATCGATTGCAAACCAGACACAACTGAATTCAACTGATTTCTCTGTTTCGGCCTGGATCAGGACCACCAGCTCAGGTGTCTCCAGAGTGCTGACCAAGGAAGGCAACACAAACGGTCAGCAGCGTTATTCTCTCGGAGCGAATGTGTCAGTTGCCGGCCGGGCTGACGTCAGTTTTTACGGCACTTCTGTCAATACAGCGCAAAGTACCTCTTCAGTAAATGATGGCGAGTGGCATCACATCCTGGGCACATTCAGTGACACAAACAATCGCCTGCGTATCTACGTTGACGGAGTTCTTCAAGCGACAACCACCACGACCCAGTCCCCGGTGGCAAGCAGCAATCCGCTTGAGATCGGCAGGTTTGACAGTGCTGCAGGCCAGTACTTTAACGGAAGCATTGATCAGGTCAGGTACTGGGAGCGTGAACTGAGTCCACGAGAGGCAGCAATAGAATTCGACGGTGGCAAGCCTGTTGCATGGTATAAATTTGATGAGATCGAAGGCAACACTGCATATGACCACTCCGGAAACGGGGTTCATGGAACACTGACCAATATGTCTGTGCCGTCTGTATGGCAGGAAGACGCAAACTGCAAATACAACGGATGCCTTAGTTTTGATGGCAGCAATGACTACATCAGTGTCCCTCACAACAACGTTCAGAACCAGAACTCAGTCTCAATCTCTCTCTGGGCGCGCTTCACTACCCTGGCAACGAGACCGCACGTGGTTACAAAAGGTATTAGCGGCTCTGCAGGAAAATATGCACTCGTAATAGAAACCAACGGCATGTTGCGGCTGTTCTACGATACAGGCAGCGGGTGGACGTCAGTTAGCTCTCCAGCGGGACTGGTATCTGTAAACGAGTGGCATCATTTTGTGGTGACCTATACACCTGGAAGTACGGCAGTTTACTATGACGGCAGACGTGTCGGTTCTGCTGCCCCGGCCGGTAATCTGCGAAGCATTACAAATGCTATATCCATAGGTAACTTCCAGGCGGGAGGATACGGGCACGTCAGCGGACGCATCGATGAAGTCAAGATCTGGAACTATGCCCTCACCCAGGATGACATTAACCGTGAATATTACGCTAACGGAGCCGCACTGCGATATGAATAACATTCATAAACTGAAGCAGAAAATCTACAGCCCGGCAGTCCGGATATTGCTTGTTGCGGTTGTTCTGATCATGCCAGTTGCAGGTATTACCGTGTTTCCTGCTGATGTATCAGCAGCTCAGTGGCTTGGCGACAGCTGGGGCTACAGGCGTGAGATCACAATTACCGGCAATGGATCCGACCTGACTGATATTCAGTACCAGCTGACAGGTATTGATACCCAAGCGCTGTACACAACCGGTAAGCTCCAGTTCAACTGTGAGGATGTCAGGTTTACAAATGCAAACGGTGCCCTTCTTTACTACTGGATCGAGGATGATGACACCGCCTGCGGTGAGGATACCAGCACAGACTTCTGGATCAGACTGCCACGGGCAGAGACCGAAGGAACCACAGTGTACATGTACTACGGCAACCCTGCTGCCGAACCGTACAGCTCGGGTAGCAATACGTTTCATTTTTTTGATGATCTCAACAGTTACAATGCACCCTGGTACGACCTGAACTGGCCATCGAGAGTCAGCTTCAAGGTTAATCATTCAAAAGTCGAATCATCTTCCCTGACAGATTTTCCCGTTTACTTTGATCTTTCGTTGCTGGGAGACGACTTCTGGAACAATGTGGATCCTCAGGGAGACGATATCGTAATCACCGCAGCAAACGGAACAACAAAACTTTCCCGTGAGCTCGTTTCCCTAAACACCGGTACACAAACTGGTCAGCTATGGTTTAAAGCACCTCAACTGTCGGGCACAGAAGATACGCTCTATTACTTATACTTTGGCTACAACTCTGCTGCCGAAACTAATGATACCGGTACATGGACAAATTATGCCAGTGTACACCACCTGGAAAGTGACCCCTCTGGCAGTGCGCCTCAGTTTACAGACAGCTCAGCAGCAGGACTCAATGGTACGTCAGGCGGCACAATGAATTCCGGAGATCTTGTCAGCGGCATTATCGGTAACTCAATCGAATTTGACGGTGTAAACGACTATATCTCAATCGGCACCAATGCACTGCATGCGTATACAAACAATTTTTCAGTTTCTGCATGGGTAAATCTGAACACGTTATCCACCGGTGCTCAGCATGTTTTCGGAACATACGGAGGGCGCTGGGTAATTCAGGAGACCGACGGATTATTCCAGTCAAATTCATTTACCTCTGGGAACAATATTATCAGCTCAACCTCGAGTACGGGGTGGGTACACCTGGCTATGTCAAAGCGAAGTTCGGGAACAGGATCAGAGCTCTTTATCAATGGCCGTTCGGTGTCCAGTTCGTCAGCGACAGCAAACATATCCAATGTTACGAACACCTCGACCCAGATCGGCAGCGACTCGTTCAGCTACCCGGCCAGAAGTACCGATGGAAGGATTGACGAGGTACGGTTTCACACCACACCGAGAACTGCAGGCTGGTTTGCCACAGAGTACAACAACCAGTCGTCTCCCGAAGATTTTCTCACTATCTACTCGGTTCAAAGTTCGAATGCATCCGGAACATCAATGGATAATTTTCAGCTTTCAGGTTCTCCCCAGTTCAGCAATGGCACGGTCTCACTGTCTGATGCGTCAACTGTCGAAGGTATTCAATCCGATGCACAGTTTGGTATCAACAGCAAGGCCATCTTCAGAGCGTCGCAATCAACCACAGCATTGCAAACCGGCAGACTGGGTTTCAGCAACAGTGCGTTCCCGACAGGTTTTACCAGTGACGATGCAGCAATGATATTGCTTAACAGCGGAACAAACTGGCATGGCGAAAACAGCAACGAGGGTTCTGCTACAACAGCAGCAGGATCAATTGCGGAGACGACAGCATTAAGCGAGTTTGAGGTTGGCTGGCGGACAGGCGGTGTCGACTTCCGGATCAACAATATCAGCAATGGTGCAATCACTACAAACGTTCCCAATGAGAGCAGTTATGTACGGTTTGAGTCGGATAACACAGCTGACACCATTACACTAGACTGGATCGCCGTTGCCGGTTACAACGCTGATCCTCCAGACAGCCAGGTGGTCGGCAGCGAAGAACTGGGGAGCGGTCCGGTACTCTACTTACCACTGGATGAAACATCCGGACAGGAACTCGTCAACAGAGGATCAGGTGGCTCTGCCTTAAACGGTTATCTTGGCAACACAGCTGCAGCATCAACCGCAGACCCTCGCAGGATCAGTGACTGTATATCAGGCAACTGTCTCAGCCTTGATGGTACAACCGACATGTTTCAGGTCAATGATCATAATCTGCTCGACTTCGGCACCGGAGACTTTACACTGTCACTCTGGATGAAACCCGGTGACCAGGCTGGAGGGAACACAAACTATTCCGCTGTGTTCATCAAGGCATCCAATCCTTCACCACCGTATGAAGGGATGACGGCATTCTTTGATACTCCAATCGCAACTCCTGCCGGAAGGACTACATTCAGGGTAAGCAATGCTAGCGAACTGACCTCAAATGCATCCGGCATGGACAATAATACCTGGCGTCACTTTACTTACATTCGCAGCAGCAATCAGCTGCAGATATATATCAATGGGGTTCTGGACAGCACGCTTAACATCTCTTCGCTCAATATTACAAATACCGCCCCGCTCCGATTCGGCTCTAACCATACCTCCACAACAACACAGAATTTCTACGGACTGATGGATGAGATCAAAGTCTGGCCCAGAGCTCTTTCTCTGTCAGAGATACGTGAGCAATACAACGAGAACGCGTCCGTGCTTGGCAGTTCTGCTAACAGTACACTTGATGGTCTTGCGGGCTGGTGGAAGATGGATGATGCCAACTGGAACGGTACTGCAGGAGAGGTCCGTGACAGCTCAGGACTTAACCTGAACGGTACGACCGTCAACGGAACAGGTTTAACCTCAGGGATAACACACAGAGCAGCCTCTTTTGATGCAACAAATGACCGGATTGACCTGCCTGCTTCATCGGCACTTGATTTGCAGCGCCTCTCGATTACTGCGTGGATTTATCCAAATGCACTGGATCAGAATGGCAATATCTTTACAAAAACCACGAACGGATCCGATAACACCCAGTATCTCTGCTTTCTGCAGGGTACCCCCTACAACACACCACGACTGATCTGGAGAACGGTCAATGGCGCGACGTCCTACGATCTGCATGTCGATATTTCATCGACTCCGATTACAGCCAGCTCATGGCACCATATTGCCTGTACCTATGACGGATCATTCAAGCGTATATACGTTAACGGAGAACTGGAGGCAGAAGTCGCATTCTCCACCCCGATCAACACGAACGCAGCAGGAATAAGCAGAATCGGCTCGCTTGGTGGCGGATTTGTATTTAACGGAAGGATCGACGACGTACGGGTCTACAACAGAGGGCTCAGTGAGGAGGAGCTTTACGAAGTCTATACCTACCAACCCGGTCCGCTCGCCCATTGGAAGTTTGACGAGCAGTCCGGAACGACTGTTTTCGATGATACACTCAACACCTTAAACGGCAGCCTGGTGAACATGGACGACAGCAAGCGGATACAGGGACGTTCAGGCAATGCACTTGATTTTGATGGTACCGTGGATTATGTGTCATTCCCAAGTGACAGTATTTTGCCAGCAGGAAATCAAAGCAGATCGTTGAGTTTCTGGGCACGACCGAGAACCCTCGCAAGTGGCGACAGGTATTTTTCTATGGGGAACTGGGCAGTCGGCAATTCGTTTGATGTTGTCTCTAATGTCAGCAACAGAATATCGGTGGTGGGACATACGAATAACTACATAAGTACTGCATCTGTACCCCTTTCCACCTGGACTCATGTTGGTATAGTCCTTAACGGGACTAACCTGCGATTCTATCTTAACGGGAAGCTTGACTCATCCCATACCGTATCGCTCAATACAGTAGCCGCAGGAGAGTTCCGCATCGGCGGATCGCTGCCGTCACGAGGTGCGACAGACTATGACGGATACATTGATGATATGCGGATTTATGGCTATGCACTCACACAGACAGAACTAGTAGCCCTTTGGCAACATGAAGCTGGAATACATGCCGCTGATGATTCCGCAGACCTCTACGCCTACTGGAAGTTTGATGAGAGCACATGGACCGGTATATCATCAGAAGTACATGACTCATCAGGCAACAGCAACCACCTGACAGCATTTAACGGCGTTACAACAACCGGCGACGCTGTCTTTGGCAGAGCCGGCAGCTTCAACGGCAGCAGTCACTATCTCAGCGGTGCCAGTTTTAATGTTACCGGTGATTACAGCGTGACCGGATGGTTTAAGACCTCAATGGCCGCAGACGGTGATGTGATCGCACTCACATCAGGGGGCAACCACGGAATCCTGATTGAGAAGTCATCCAGCGTGGCTTCACCACCACACAGTCTGCGCTTTCTTCACCGAAAGCCAGTCGGAATAAGCGGTGGACAGAACCTGCAATCTAATCGAGCCGTAAATGACAGCACTTGGCATTTTTTTTGCTGCCGTCCAGTCAAGTACCTCACAGATGGAGTTATACATTGACGGAGCATTATTGACTTCAACCACACCGACAGGCACCTTTAATGACACATTAACTGCAACAATCGGCAGAATAAGCAACCTTAGTTCTGCACGATACTTCAGCGGTCAGATAGACGAAATCAAGGTATGGAAGAAGGCACTGTCCGCAGAAGACGTAAGCGGAGAGTACCTGCGCCAGAATCTAATAGCCGGTTCAGAGAATGACCGTTCGCCTGTACTCAAGCATAACTTTGATCAGAAGTCAGGTACATCTGCGCTTGACTCATCCGGTAACAGCTTCAATGCGACGCTGTTCAACATGGACAGTACCAACTGGGTGAAGGGTAAAAGCGGGAATGCCCTGCTGTTTAACGGCTCAAACGAATACGGAACAATTGCCAACCAGACACTGCTTAACTCAACAGACTTCAGTGTATCAGCCTGGTTTAAAACGACCAGCACATCACAGGGCAGAATACTGACAAAAGAGTCAAACACCAATGGACGTCAGCGATATTCGCTCGGAGTAAACGTAGCACTGACCGGACGCGCTGAAGTCCGGTTTGATAGTGGGACTCCAGTAATAGCTCAGAGTACATCCACCATCAACGACGGTAACTGGCATCACATTTTGGGCACGTTCAGTGACTCCAATAATCGATTGAGACTTTACATTGATGGCAGGCTGGAGACGACTACTACAACAGCGCTAACTCCTGAAGCAAGTAGCAATCCCGTTGACATCGGCAGATTTGACGGATCCTTTGGACATTATTTTAATGGTACGATCGATCAGATCAGATACTGGAACCGTGAGCTGACACCGCGTGAGGCAGTGATGGAATATTCCGGTGGTTCAACGATCGCCTGGTATAAGTTTGATGAGAACGAAGGTAACACAGCCTATGATCACTCAGGTAACGCTGCACACGGTACATTATCCAACATGAGCCCCGCATCTGACTGGCAGGATGAAGCGAACTGTCAGAACAACGGCTGTCTCAGCTTTTCAGGAGGAAACGATTACATTGGTCTTACGAACGAGTCACTGTTTGACTTTGAACGCACCTCACAGTTCAGTGTCTGCACCTGGGCACGGTTCAATAACATTACTGATACGTCGCACACTCTGGCTGGCAAACTGGATGGCACAAACAGGGGCTGGGAGTTTACCGCGTACGATGGTGCGACGGGATCGGACGGACTGCTGGTTTACCTGATCAGTACATGGCCATCCAACAGGATTACTAATATCTACGACAATGCTCTGAGTGCAAACCGCTGGTACCATCTCTGCCTCACATATGACGGCAGCGTCACGAATGCCGGCGTCAAAGTCTATCGTGACGGACAGCTGCTGACGCCGACAAGCACTACAAACACGCTGTCAGGCACTATGCTGCAGAATGCCCCGGCGTATGTCGGGGGCCGGACAGGCGGTTCCGGAAACCTGGGCCATAATGGCAGAATGGATGAGATGAAAATATGGAATTACGAACTGACACAGGAAGACATTAACAGGGAATATACATCTAACGGTGCCGCGCTGCGCTATGAATAGACACTTCCGACAGCTGAACAGACGGATCCACAGTAAAACTGCCACTGTTGTGATGGTGCTCATGGTTATTGCAACACCGCTTTTGAGTATGACTGTTTTTCCTGCTCCGGCAGCAGCAACGGGCTGGCTTGGTGAACAGTGGGAATACAGGCGTGAGATCACGATCAGCGGTAACGGCAGTGACCTTACAGATATTCAGTACCAGCTTACAGGAATCGATACTCAGACTTTGTACAATGAGGGGAAACTGCAGTTTGACTGTCAGGATGTCCGATTCACTAATGCGTATGGTGCTCTGCTGCATTTCTGGATCGAAGATGACAGTTCGTCATGCGGGGTTGATACCTCGACCGACTTCTGGATACGACTGCCGCGCGCTGAAGCTGAAGGTACAACTATATTCATGTACTACGGTAATCCCCAGGCACCGGCATACCTTAGTCCCGAGCGTACCTTCGACTTTTTCAGTCAGTTTTCCTCGTTCAGAGTACCCTGGTATAACAGTGCCTGGCAGAACAGACTCAAGATCAGTATAAATCGCGAGAAAGTGAGGGGTACTATTCCCAATTTTCCGGTAGCACTCGATCTCTCGATTCTCGGATCGGCATTCTGGCAGAACGTTGATCCGCAGGGAGACGATCTGGTGATTACAGCAGCTGACGGAACTACAAAACTAGCCCGTGAACTGGTTACGATAAACACCGGGACAGAAACAGGGACACTCTGGTTTAAAGCACCGGTTGTAACAAATGAAGAAGATACCGACTTCTACCTTTACTACGGAAATCCTGCTGCCACCGAGACCGATGATACTGCCACCTGGAGCGGTCACGGACTGGTTCAGCATCTTGAAGAATCTCCTACAGGCAGCGCTCCTCAGATAACCGACAGTTCGGGGAGCAACAATAATGGAACTACGAGCGGGTTTGTTTCGGGAGATCTCGTAGATACTGTAATCGATAGCGGACTTAACTTTGACGGGAACGATAACGAGGTGAACAGTGGCATCCCGTTTGCATCGGTCACTAACAACTTCAGTTACTCCTTCTGGGCGTATCCCGAATCCACACGGACCGAGACAGTGCAGGCCAACAGCGGTATTACCGGAACAAGCGGCCAGCGGTTTGTTGTCTACCCCGAACACGGGGGCGTGGCTTTCGGCTCAAATGCACGTGCAGGTGCAGGCGTCTCATTCGGGACAAACGGAATATCTGTGTTTGAACATTCCGGATCCTATCTGCCATCTCTGCTCGTCCACAATCACCCGTATACCGGCTGGACCCATGTCGTGGTTGTATACAGTGCAGGGACACCAGTTCTGTACGTTAACGGAAAATTCGTTAAGACAGGTCTCGCAAGTACCAAAACGGTGCACCCGGGTGCGTCTCTGGCAATCGGAGCATTCGGTAAATTCGACGGACTTGTTGATGAATTCCGTGTCATCAATTCTGCAGTCACACCCAACTGGATATCGACCGAGTACGAGAACCATTCATCACCCGAGACGTTTTTTTTACTGTCAGTGAATCGGTTTCTCAGGTTAATGATTCATCAGTTCAGTCGTATCCGCCCGATCCTGCAAGTGCAGATCCTGTCTGGGTGTACAACGGCACCCCGGATACGCTTGATGGAACGGTTGTACTGCAAGACGTATCGGGAGTTGACCGGTTCAGATCTGAAGAAACATTCGCGGTAAACTCAAGGCTCATCTTTCGCGCAAGACAGACAGATGTTACTCTCAACAGTGCGACAGCAGGTTTCAGCAACAGCGAACTCTCTGCTGCGGCAACCGCTGATGACGCGGCAGTCAGACTGTTTGACAGCTCCAGTGGAGGTAATTTTGAACGCACTGTGGTCAACGAATCCGTTTCCACTTCTGGAACAGGCTCTCTGCTGGAAGATACACAATTCCACGATTTTGAGATCGGCTGGCGTTCCGGTGCGATTGACTTCAGGATAGATAACACGTCAGACGGCACCCTGAGTACAAACGTACCAAATGAACCATCTTATATCAGGTTCGATAACAACTCAACGTCGGTTTTATTCCAGGTCGACTGGGTTGCAGTTGCGAACTACCATGATGATCCGCCTGACTCACAGGTTGTCGGTTCAGAACAGCGTTCTGATCGTCCGGCAGTTTACTATCCTCTGAACAGAAATCAAACAAACAGTCAGATCGCTGATGAGTACTTCAATACACGACAGCATAAACTGACACTTGGATCGACAAATCAATCAGACAGTGCTGATCCTGTCTGGTCAGATCAGTGCATTAAAGACAGCTGTCTTCTGTTTGACGGTGCAAATGATTTTGCCGGTCCCATCACTGATGGACAGTTTGCGTCTGTCTCAAATACTTTTTCCATGTCAATCTGGGCACATCCGACTGCAACACGCGTTACAACTGCAGAGGCAAATGGTAACAACTTCAGCGCAGGTCACCAGCACCGGCAGGCAATTGCGGCAAGTCAGGGCACCCTTTTATATGGCAGCGGCAGGGTTAGCGCAGGATTGTCCGTCGGGACTAACGGTGTCAGTGTGATTGAGCATGGATCCTCATACTTCTCCACTCCGCTCGTGCACGATATGGCATTAAGCGGCTGGAACCATATTGTTGTTGTCTATGAAAACAAGCAGCCACGCATCTATGTAAACGGATACCTTGTTCATACCGGCATCACCAGCGACCGTACCGCAATACATCCCAGCAACTATCTTGGTGACACACAGAGCAATTACGGTACGTTTAAAGGTTTCCTCGATGAATTCAGACTGTATCCGCGCGTTCTGACAGAGACTGAGATACGGCAGCAGTATAACGAGGGTTCATCTGTCCTGGGTGTCTCGACTGGTGGCAGTGCTTTGAGCAACGGCCTTGTCGGCTGGTGGAAGATGGACGAGACTGCGGCAAACCAGTGCAGCGGTGGTGTCAATGACAGCTGCGATTCTTCGGGCAGCGGCAACGATATGGCCTGGGCTGGTAATACTTCAGCAAGCGGCGGCAAATACGGTAATGCAATGCTGTTTGACGGCACGGATGATTACATGCGCAGGACATCACCGTCAAATATTCCGACAGGCGCGAGCCCGCGCACCGTTTCAGCCTGGGTACATCTTAATGCTCTTGGCACAAAACAGGCTATCTTTCAATACGGACCGATCGGGGTCACCCGCAATACGCTGCTTTTGAATATCAGCGCTGCAAATGTTCCGGAGTTTACTTCATGGGCTGACGGCGCGACATCATCCACTGCTCTCTCAACCGGTGTCTGGTATCATCTCGTTGGCACCTACGATGGTGACCTGACGATGAAGATCTACATCAACGGTGAGCTTGATACCACGCATACGCTTGGCGGTCAGTTGATCTCCACGGTTGATGCAACAGGTATTAATATGGGTGCCTGGCAGGCCGGGATACTTGATGACCTCAACGGCAGACTTGATGATGTCAGGCTCTACGACCGCGAACTCAGCGAGGTTGAGGTACAGGAGTTGTATGGTTACCGTCCCGAGATGCTTGCCCACTGGAAATTTGACGAGAAGTCAGGGACAACCGCATACGACAGTACGATCAATGCCAGAAACGGCACACTTACAAACATGCAGAGTCCGGGCTGGATAAACGGCCGGGTCGGAGGAGCACTGGAGTTTGACGGGACAAACGATTTTGTATCGGTCGGTACTCAACAGGCGTTTGCCTTTCCGCTGAGTTCATCCTTCAGCGTTTCAGCATGGATAAACCCCGCGCTTGATTCGTCCGATGACGTGATCATCGGCAATGCCTGGGATGAGGCCGGCTGGCATATGCGGGTAACCTCAGCAAACAGAGTGCGATTTATTGTGCTTACGAACGGCAGCAATAACACCTACTCTGATACAGCTGTCCTGTCTGCAGGCTGGAACCATGTTACTGCCATCTGGAACGGAAGCACTGTGAAAACGTATCTCAACGGAGTTGAAAGCAGCAGTGTTGTGAGTAACGGAACAGTGTCCACCATTACTCCTGCAAATCCGCTGCTGATCGGAAATGATATTGCTGACCAGTCACACTACTTTAACGGTACAATTGACGATGTCAGGATCTGGAACTACCAGCTGACAGATTCAGAGGTCTACAAGGTCTTTCAGGGCGATTCACAAAGCAGCTCACAGTCAGGATTATATGAACGAACAGTTACGCTTTCATCAGCAACCCCGCTCGACAACTATCAGGTGCGTATTGCCCTGACAGGCTTTGACTACAACAAGGTACAGGCAAACGGCGAGGACATCCGATTCTACGCGGGAGGTAATCAACTGGATTACTGGATCGAGACATGGAACACTTCCGGAACATCAGTGATCTGGGTCGAGGTACCCTATGCAGGGACCAACGCACTGTCAATGCAGTATGGTGATGCCTCTGCAGTAGCGGGATCTGACGGCGCAGCAACGTTTATCTTTTTCACTGACCTCTCCAGTGATCCGGGTCTTACCGGTACTAACAGTGCCAACGGATACGCAAATTACGATTCGGCAAATGATGATATTGTCTATTACTTCAGACGTGATACCTCATCACTGGTTAACCGCTATTTCGATCTGGGTATGACTACCGATCCCACAAACATTGCAATTGATTTCCGCTGGCGCAGAACGTCGCAGCAGCTAAATCAGTTTGGCGACGCATTCGGTTTCATTGGTATATCAAAAGTCACAGTACCCGGGACAATCATGGGATACAATTACATCAACGATACCGATAGTGCACCAAACGCATTCTTCAGAGGCGCGTATAATGGAATTGCCGGCGGATCCGGTATCAGCTCAAATACTACGACCTATCAGGTTTCAAGCGGAATTGACGGCACCGATGCTGAGATGACAGCCTGGCAGAACGGATCTCAGGTCATCAATTCTCCCCGTACGATTACCTCTGATGCCGGGGGCTACTCGCGCTTTAATATCTACCGGCAAAACTATGGTAATGCACAGGACTTTAACAACCACGTCGCCCGTATTGATGACATCCGGATCAGAAAGTTTTCCGCCTCAGTTGAGCCACTGACAACAACCGTTCAGGCAGAAGGGATTGCCCTCTCCTCTGTCAACGTTACTGCAGAGCAGACGTCATCCCCGTCTCTGATGCTCAATCTCGACAGCAAGTCCGGAACAACTGCAACAGACAGTGGAACGCTCGGAACAAACGGCACGCTTACCAATATGGATGACAGCAACTGGGTACGCGGCCGTTTCGGAAGTGCTGTAAACCTTAATGGTACAGATGAATTTATCAGCGTTGCTAACTCAACAGCACTGAATTCAACTGATTTCTCTGTTTCCGCCTGGATCAGGACCACCAGCTCAGGTGTCTCCAGAGTGCTGACCAAGGAAGGCAACACAAACGGTCAGCAGCGTTATTCACTCGGCACCAACGTATCAGTTGCAGGGCGTGCCGATGTCAGTTTCTACGGTACCTCAGTAAACACAGCTCAAAGTACATCTACAGTAAATGACGGTGAGTGGCATCACATCCTGGGCACATTCAGTGACACAAACAATCGCCTGCGTATCTACGTTGACGGAGTTCTTGAAGCGACGACAACCACTACGCAGACGCCGGTTGCAAGCAGCAATCCGCTTGAGATCGGCAGGTTTGACAGTGCTGCAGGTCAGTACTTTAACGGCAGCGTCGATCAGGTCAGGTACTGGGAACGAGAACTGAGTCCGCGAGAGGCAGCAATAGAATTCGACGGTGGCAAGCCTGTTGCATGGTATAAATTTGATGAGATCGAAGGCAACACTGCATATGACCACTCCGGAAACCAACTGCACGGCACACTCTCTAATATGAGTCCATCCACAGACTGGATAAACGGTAAAATAAACGGAGCTCTTGATTTCGATGGCTCAAATGATGGTGTCGACCTGCCGGAAAACTCTATACTGAACTTCGGATTCAATGATGAGGTTACCGTTTCCGCCTGGGTAAAACCTACAGTACTCGGTGATGATTACATATTCAGTCAGCAGAGATGTAACGGGGGTGCCATACAGCTCTATATCACCTCGCTTGGTGCAGCGATATTCAGAGTGCAAGACACTTCCAGTAACCAGACATTTGCGATATCGGACAACAGCCTGATTCAAACAGGAAGCTGGAATCATATCGTTGGCACGCGGGATAAGGAGACAGATTCTCTCCGGCTGTATGTAAATGGCAATCTAGTTGAAGATCTGGTGGATAACACCCTCACAACAATAACAAATGCTTCAACAGAGAACTGGGTCGGAAGAAGGTACCCGTGTGCTCTGACTGATAACATTAATGCAACGATTGATGAGGTGAAGATCTGGCGCTATGCTCTCATACAAGAGGATGTCAGCAGAGAGTATACTGCAAACGGTGCAGCGCTCAGGATTGAGTAGTGGTCCAGTACGATGGTCTTACAGACCCTGTGGAGTATTCGTTTGCATCTCCTTCTGCTTTCTGTTACAAATTTAGCTGTAGACGCTACTTGCGTTTGCATGGGTTAGAAAAGACGGTTTCGGCCGTCTTTTCTTTTTTAATGCTCGGTTATACTGTAGTGCAGATGCAAAATGTTCCGACCACAGTAGTCACCGGTACGCTCGGTGCAGGTAAAACAACAATCATTATAAATCTGATCAGGCAGCTGCCCGCTGACTACTCCACTGTATGGCTGAAAAACGAATACGGTGATGTCAATATTGATTCCGAACTGGCAGCGGCCAGTAACATTCAGACCAAAGAGATACTCAATGGCTGTCTGTGCTGCGTACTTGTGGGCAAGCTCCATGATGCACTTGAGGAAATCATGCGTACCCTCAAACCTGACCGGCTGATCATCGAGACTGCCGGAACAGCATACCCGTACCCTGTTATTCAGCAGATCCAGCGCACCGGGGGACTTGAGCTGGACGGGCTGATTGCAGTCGTAGACGCAGTAAATTATGAAGCATTCAGAGACAACAGTATGATGGCCAAACAGCAGGCACGGTTTGTAGATCTGGTTATACTGAACAAAACCGGACTCGTAAACGAAAAGCAGCTGGAGAAAGCCCTCGACTTTGTCCACGATCAGTATCCAGGTGTACCTAAGCTCAAAACTGCTGACGGAAAGATTCATAAAGATGCTCTGATCGGTCTTGATGCAAGACTTGTCTATCATCCGGAGGATCACGATGACCCCCATGAACATCACGACCACCATGGCGATCACGCTGACACGGTTGAAGCATTCGGGTTTATCGATAAAAACCGCACCTATTCACAGAAGAACATTGATGAGATGCTGAAAACCATCGAACACTGGGGTTTTGTTCGTATTAAAGGCATTATTAATACAGAGAAGGGACCCAGGCTGCTGAACGTCGTTTTTGAACGAATCACCTGGGAGGACATCCCACACTATTCCGGTCCGACCCGCATCACGTTTATGGGTAAGCAGATCAACAGACTACAAGATAAGGTACAGAACCTGTTTGCAGCCTGCGCAGACTGACTATCTCCCGGCAAACGCCTGCAGCAGAGTCTCTACGTTGTAGCGGTACATATCCTGATACGCCATCCGTTCGCTTGTCCCGCCTAATGGGTCCAGCGTATAGACAGATGCACCATAATCATCTGCAAGCGGCTGAATAACCGCATCCGAGAGCTGTGGTTCCTTAAACAGAACAGTGACATTATTCTCCGTTATCTGTTCACCAACCGACTGCAGATAGGCTGCTGACGGCTCTCTACCAGGAAATTCCTCAATTGATGCGACTATCTCAATTCCTGTTTCATCGGCAAAGTAGGAGAAGGCATCATGAAACGTGATGATCTCCGGATCAGATACCTGCGAAAACCGTGTTGCTGCATCATCTCGCAGCGCCAGCAACTCAGTACGCAGTCTGTCCAGGTTTGCATCAAATACCTCACTGTGCTCCGGAGCCAGCTTTTTCAGTTCTTCGGTGATTGTTTCTGCCATCAGCACTGCATTGCCTGCTGACATCCAGTAGTGCGGATCTGTGCCGGTGTGTTCTTCATGCTCTTCACCGGTCTCTTCCTCATGCTCTTCACCTTCGGTGTGACTAGCCTCTTCCTCGTGCTCTTCACCTTCGTGTCCGTGTTCATCATCATAATCAAGCAGCTCGATAGTACGATCAAGCGTGACTATTCTCTCCTGTTCAACAAATTCTCCACTGACCCAGTCATCAATGCCATGACCGATGACAAAGACCAGAGCGGACTGCTCAAGGTTTTCCCTGTCCGATACCTTCAGCGAATATGTGTGCGGACTCGCACCTGCAGGCAGTATTTGTACAACTTCTATATGATCTCCGGCAATCTGACGGGTAAGACTTGCAACAGGAGGGATTGACGCAGCCACAGTCTCCTTTGATACATGTACCGGTGACCCCGTAAGAAGGACAGCAACACCGGCTGCTATGAGAATGAATGCGACAACAACTGGGAATAGTTTTTTCATGTATCTATCAATAAACAATATCCGGATGGTAACAGGTTACGGCCTTTTTTGCAAACGATTTGCAATTACATTAAGAGATTCTTAACCGCAGCGGACGGAACAGGCTCTGACCTGCCAACATCCGTATGCTCTCCAGCCTTTCCAAGTGGAGTGTCCGAACTGATCTTGCCGATTACATATCCCGTATCCTCTGTTTCTGTCAGAAATGTGTCGTGAACATATTGGGTCCAGTCCCATTCGGCGATCACTTCGGGCTGACCTGAATCCCTGCAGGCAGCAAGAGCAAACTTCCACATGATTGGCATAAACCGGTGACCGGGCATGCTGTCTTCTAATCCCAGCTTTAACAGTTCGTGAGTCATCCGCTCACTGGTGGCAGTCAGTTGTGCCAGGCGGGCATAGTGATTGGCCAGATCAATGCCAGAAAGGCGCTGCCCCGGCCCTTTCAGGACAAGCTTATTGCCATCGTAAAGGTCCTGCGGCATCCGCAGATCAATTACATACGTATCTATCCAGGGCAGGTAGCAGGTGTCATCCATGGCGAGAATAACATCAAAACCGAGACCTGCAAGTCCTTGCTGTGCTTTGGCTGCTTTAGCTCTGGCTCGCTCCTGCATTGTTGTATAGGTACGTTCCTCCTGATCCGTGATAGCGGTAGCTGCAGCAAGTGAACTGTCCAGCATGAAGGGCGCAACGAGATCCGGCTTGTTGTCCCCGAACCAGCGGGCCACTCTGTCGAACTTATCCCTGTTTCCTGTAGCAACAAATATTTTCATCAGCCGTTGTCTAAAAGGTATATCCGACTCTAACAAAACAGCATCTATGATACTATGTGCATATTACACATTTAATACAGATGAAAGTATTCTTCGGGTGCACAGCTGCCCAGATTCAGGATTACAAGGATTATTATCTTGGTATACGGGACTGCCTTATCAGTGAGGGCCATATTCTTACTCGTGACTGGCTTCCGCATGCATGGGAGCGCTACCAGAAGCAGGGAGAGCTGCGCAACTTTGAACCCAGACAGATGTTTCGGGCAGTGAAGCAGGCACTGATTGATGCAGAAGCGGTGATTATCGAGGATACGGTCTCAAATTTCAGCACCGGATATGAGATAACATTTGCCCTGCAGCAGAATAAACCGGTACTTGTACTCTGGCTGGAAGAAAAATACCATCCGTTTGAACGTACATTTCTGCATGGAGTCGAAGCCGACAACCTTGAGATCGCGGTCTACAATGCTGATACTTATGCGTCAATCATCCGCCGCTTTCTTAATAAATACGAGAACGCAAGCGAACGTCACCGGTTTAATCTTGTGCTTGGTGAAGTTGAGCGTAAGTACATAGACTGGGCGCACTACACAAAGGGCCTCAGCAGAACACATCTGATCCGCACGGCACTTCGCAATCTGATAGACAGTGATGAGGAGTACAGTCAGTATCTGGATAATCCCTCAAAGATCAGGCCAGATGCGAGCTGAGCAGCATATTGGGAGTAACCGGCCGGGTATAGACCCGTCGTAAGAGAGCCTCTTTATCTTCTGTCTTGCGATACAGATCCGTCATAAAGTTGAATGCGGCAAAATACACATGCGCATAGCGTCCGTAGCGTTTGTCTGTTGCAAACCCGATTGCCTGATCAAGATCTTCTTCGCGGATATCCATTCCTTCAAGCTCGGTGCGAACCTCTTTTTTATCTCTGCCGTCATCAAAATGCAGGTATGTCGCGATGTTCTGCACTGCCATGAGCAGTCTGTTGTAGTACCACAAAAGCATTGCCTCCCGTGTGGCCGGGTTGACCTCAAATATCTGATACGCGCTTTCTGCAATAGCTTCACTGATAAAGGTCTGCGGACTGAATGTGATAACGATCCCATGCTCGCCCCGTTCTTCACGCATCAGCAGATTGTCTTTTAGAGACAGCTCTGTATGATGCCCGCCGAATCCCTCATGTGCAGCAAGCTGCAACAGGTCCAGATTGGTAAATGAGACGTCTTTATTGAGAATCAGCTCGGATGTAAATGGTGCCGTATGCTTATTGAACGCACTCCAGGGCTTACGCGAAGTTGTGGATACAGAGAACTTTGCTTCATCAGGAAGTTGGAGAAATGGTGGCAGTTTTTCCGATGCAGTTGCCAGGTTGTCTGAAAAAATCCGTGTCAGAGAACGTCTGTCTGCCAGATTCTTCTCGATTACCTCATACCGTGTCATGCGCAGCCTGTTTTCAAGATCAATGATGCGATCATCCAGACGTTTGATGTCAACATCCGACGCGCGTCTGACCATGATTCCGAAGCAGTGCTTGTTAAAGTCTGCAAAACTGCTTTGCCTGTTTTCCAGAACCTCTGTTATCTGAAAGATAATCGATTTTGCCACTGCGCTCAGATAGGCCTTGCGTTCTTTATCAAGGAGAAGTGTGATCTCGGAGTTTAGCTCAAACGAGAGTTTGTCGAGATCTATCTCTTTGGGAACGTCAGCCTTGAGTTCTTTTTTCAGTGCGGGGCTGATCCACAGCTCAGACACCGCACCCGGATCAATACTGTCCAGATACAGTGCAACACTGATAAGTTTTCTGCTTACTTTGTCAATCCTCATCCGTCAGATATCAATAGTGACATCAAAGTTTTTCTTCATGCGTTCACGCTCTTCGGGTGTGATCTTTTTTGCATCACGGTTTACTTTGACAACAAATGTGGTCAGGAATGCTACTGCCGCACTGATGACACCGATAAGTATGATCTGTCCCATCAGTCGAAGTCCTCCTCAGATACAGCAGGGAGCGTGCTGTCGAGATCCTCGACCAGACTGTCAAGCTCACTGTCGATGGTATCAAGGTCGCCCTGCTCAAGAATCGGACCGGTTGCCTCTTCTGTAAGTGCTGTCCCCTGATCTACCTCCTGTATGTCAGTAGCAGTAGTTACCGGTCTGCATGCGCTCAGGCTGGCACCCGCAAGCAACGCGACGGCAATTACAAGCGGCTTGATATTCTTCATTGCTGACCCTCTTCAGAAATAAGCTGTCTGATTATCGGTATGATCTCAGTATCAACGACCTCGACAGCATCAGCCACGGCATTGCGCGCGACCCTGAAATGTTCGTTTGCTGACATGATTACCTGTCCCTGATTGAATCCTTCATCTTCACATACCTGATCAAGAGCACTCTGCAGATCTGCAATTCCTAGGTCAATCTCTTCGGAAGCAGTCCGGACATGATCACTGTATGTTTCGAGTGCTGTCTGCAGTTGTGATGTATTTACACCCTGTGCTGACAGCTGGTTGATTGTGTTCTGCACGCGCTGTTCAACAACCGCCAGACGGCTTTCAATCCTGTTTCCATTTGTAACGAATATCTCCAGCAGACGCTCAATTCTGGTGCTGATCCGTTCACAGCGTGCATTCTGTCTTCCTTCACGCCGTGCTTCACGTTCGCTGATACGCTGCTCAAGCAGCTCCTGCCGGGTACTCTGTCGTTCCTGGGCACGTTCCAGTCTGACATCAGCACGTTCGTTACGATTATCCTGCCGCTGTTCCTGGCGTTCCTGCCGTGTCTGCTCGCGGGTCGGGCGTACAGTCGGATCCGCAGACTCTGCAGACACCGTAACTGGCAGCAGTACCATCAAAGTCAGGGTTATCAGAAGTTTACGTACTGTTTTCATTGCGGATTCTGTAACCACTAAAGTATAGTTAGATACAGCTTATGTCCTGAAGACAGTAACGTCAACTCATACCATGCACAGAATACGCAAGTCAGCACGCAATCTTTCAGTACTCGCATTTGAGCCCGAACGCGGTGTCTGTGCCCTTACAGGCAGACGGTCCCGAACACTGATAACTGCTTCAGCAGTTATGATCGCAGTTATTACAGTAATTTACGCACTGTCTGAACTGAACGTTGCAGCAGAGTCAATCGGCGTGCCGGTTGCAGCCCTGTACGGGGCGACAGTCGCAGTCGTAAACACAGGCTCGTAGCTCTTACACTTCTGGTTCTCTATGGGGGATTGCGCCTGTTGCGCGAGAAGCTTTCGTTTCGCAGGTTCTTTTCGGTTATGATTGTCATCTCCCTGGCTGCACTCACTTTGGACAGGATTATGTTCCTTGTGCTCGTTCTCCTGCAGGACACCGACATCCATCTGTCGACAATCAGGCTTGTCTCTGACCTGACCATACTTGTATTAACGCTCTGGCAGACGCTCTATCTGCGTGCGCTGCTGATGCGACTGCTGCGTGGCAAGTCGGAACGGCTGATTACGCTTTCGCTGCTGTATTACTTTATACTGCTGCTGCTGATTAACGGCCGCTAGCGGTTAAGACAGCCGCACGTGCCGCTCCCGAAAGTCCCGAACGCTCAATGGTGGTGATCTTTACTCCGGGTTTATAAATATGTGTTGACCGCGCGCTGATTCTGTCTGTGAATCCGGGAAGATTATGCGCAACAGAACCGTCAGCAGTAACCTGCAGCGGCTCTGAGAATCCTTTGAATAATGCCGCGCCGGCGAGCTGAAATGCCACAACATCAGCTGCCCGGTCGCGCAGAAATACCGACAGTTCATGCATATGGTTGCGCCGGTGTTCTGGCAAGGTCAGTTTCTCGGATTCAAACGCTCCCCAGTCCCTGTTCAGAGCGCTTGTCAGCGCGCCTGTCTGAAGCGTGCTGATCGCATTAATTGTCTCATGGTCACAGTCTCCGATCATACACAAACCCATGATCAGAAGCTGATACAGATATTTGCCGCCTACCTGAAGTTCTGACGGCTTGCGCAGCTGGATATTTGTTTTGGGATCGACATCAAGCTTCAGCAGTCTGCGTTCGATATCGTTGGTAAAAGCAGTCAAAAGTGCAGGATTATGCTCGCTGAGAAGCGGTGAACTGTAAAAACCGGCTTCAGTATTATAGAGATCACCTTCTGCATCGGTAACGCCAATATTGTAACCTGTTCCCGCGATAAATGATGCGTGGACTCCAGGGCGGGCAAGCATCAGCGCACTGACATCATTGAGTGTTACCCAGCGCCGTGCCGAGATCCCGATCTTTGAAAATGCTTCACGCATATAGGCAGTGATATTGATATCCGAGTCTGCAATGACAAACCCTTTACCCCATTCCGGTCCAAGGTCGCTGCGGTCTGCGTCGATATTATCACCTGTCTGGACAATCCTTGCCGGAAATGAGTATACGAGTGCAATGACATCGGGATCATGTCCCTCTACTGCCATGCGAGCCACGTCTGCAAATCTTGCCGTGTAGTCCGCGACAGTCATAAATCCTCCGGTAAACTCAGCTTCTTGGGGCGAAACTGTTTCGTGCAGATCCTGATCAAACCTGAACATCGTGGCTCGCATGGTGCTGCCGCCGACATCAAGGCACAGGACCGACAGGGGATCACCTGACAGTTCTGACTGTCTGACAAAGGCAGGGAACATAGGTAACGTACTGTCTCTGCCGGCTGCACCATCACGCGCCTGGGACGCAAAATCATGCGCCAGTTCGTTCATCACATCGACGGGGAGTTCCTTAAAACCTGGATCAATTACGGGTAATGTGTCCATGGACAATTGTAGCTTTTGAATTTGTTTATAACAAGAAGAAGTGAACCTGCTCCGGCGAAAGCTCTGATAGCGTCTCGGATGTGTCAAAGTTTACGGTAAGGGTATAACCGTCAGGGCTTCCGGCACGTTCTGGATCCTTCTTCAGTGTGCCTGATCCGACATAATACAGATCAGGCTGTGAGGGATCCGGGATCACCTGTGCAAAAACAGGCCGGTTTTCTGCAGCTGCGCTCTGCATCGAGGGGATAAGCTGCGAAAAGGCGAATACGGTAGATGACCCTGACTCTTCTGTGCTGACAAGACTGGCGTTTTCTGCTGATACGGATATCGATACATCCTGGGCGGCAATAGTAATGTCGCCAGCACCATCCCCTACACTTACGAGCTGCGGTCTGATATATATCTTACGGTCAGGGTAAAAGGCCCAGACCGTATTGGCCCTGAGCAGTTCCTCTTCAGAAACTGTACCCTGCGATCCTATCCCTGCCGTAGACAGGCCTGCCAGCGACGGGAAACTGCCGGACTTCTGTGCTGTTACAAGAACCTTTGCAACGCAGGTGTTACAACCCTCTTCAGCATCATCCTTTACACCGTCGCTGTTTTTGTCATAAAAGACAACCGCTGTCCGGTCTGTTGCACCCATGACTGCAGCAGGAGCATCCTGCTGGTCGTCAGATGTCTGTCCCTCTGCCGGAAGCTCGTCAGGCACTTCTACACCCTGCTCCTGCTGCTGAATCTCATCAGACTGATTAATCTTTCTTACCTGGCCAAGATTTACACTTACTGCTGCAACTATCAGCAGCACCAGCGCTGCAACTGTTTTCTGAAACGAAGATAACGAAGAAAGCCGTTCTTTCATAATATTTGTACTACATCACAATGATTAAATCGCAGGGGCGGACTAGAATGCTACCGTAACTCACACGAAACTGCCTGCTTAGTTTAGCAGAAGTTGTTATGTATTCACTACTTATCGTCGAGGATGATGCGCGATTGTCTGCATGTATCTCTGAGTACCTGCACGGATATCAGGTATTTACAGAATCGACTGTCAAAGGTGGTATCCGGGTTGCCCGTAACCGCCAGGTCGATGCTGTCCTGCTCGATCTTCAGCTCGGGACTGAAAACGGACTGTCGCTGCTCAAACATCTCAGGTCTGATCTCATTGAGACACCTGTACTCATCCTGACATCTGATGAGACAACAGACACAGTATGCACTGCCATGCAGCTTGGTGCGGATGGATATATGACGAAACCATTCAGCATGCGCGAGCTTAAGGCTCGAATTGATGCACTTCTTAACCGGCCTCCACTCACACGCAAAGATATCATTGCGGTTCACGATCTTGTTCTTGACTGTAATAACTGTCAGGTGCGGCGCGGAAGGCAGACTGTAAATCTGCGCAAACGGGAGTTTGAGATTCTCAGTTACCTTGCACGTCATCAGGGCACTATTGTTACGAGACAGCAGCTGATCAGTAATGTGTGGGACAGCTACAGCGAGCCATATGCAGGAACGATCGATGTTCATATCAGCAACATCCGCAAGCAGCTTCGTTCAACCTTCGGCACTGACATGATTACGACAGCGCATGGCCTTGGCTACCAGGTACATTCACGAAAAGTGTGACAGAAAATAAAAGAGCTGTATAATACCAGCTATATGCCGGTTTCGGAATTTGAAAAAAAACTGCGCAAGTATGCTGTCTACTCTCCCGAGCGGATAGAAGAGGCACCCATTGAAGACATCTTTGCAGGCCACGAGTTTAAACCGCTCAGCCAGGGTCTGCAGGCTCGAGCCTTTCGCATGCTCGGAACAGAATGGGTGGTCAAGGAGGGGCGCTGGGATCTTGATCTGTCATTCCTGTTCGGTCAGTCGAACATCCCTATGCCTGCCCTGATGACACAAAAGATAATGCGGATCTTTCAGTTTCAGTTTCTGCCCGATCTGAAGGAAATACAGCATCAGTACCGTATGTATATGAACTTTGTCCGCTACTTCGGATACTTCCGCAAAGACGATTATTACTATCACCCCAACCGTGACCTGATCTTCTCCTCACAACGTACAATCCGGGACTCGCTGCTCCTGTACCGACCTGAGATAGAAAAATATTATGATCTGAAGTTTCCGGATAAAATTGAGGAGATCCTGACATCCAGGCTCAAATATCATAATTTTCTTCCCAAAGAATATCTGCTCTACGGTCCGTCGATCTCGCCTGAAAACAAAGGCAGAATGACTTACTTTATAGTGCAGGACTTTATCAAGGGACGACTGCTGCACGATCTTGAAGATGACGATTTTTCAGAGGATGTGATCTATCAGCTCATCATCATGATCTACCTGATACTTCTCATGCGCATCCATGAACATCTGCTTCCTGACACCAGACCGCGCTACCCTGTTAAAGAGGCAAGTGACTGGGTTATGAAGACAGACAATATCATAGTCTCAAAGAAGCGGGTCACGTTTATTGATACACGCTGGTTCTGGGATATGCGTGACAACTGGGTCAAGCGTGGCGGAATAATCCCGGGCCAGATTATCCGGCTCTCCAAATTCTATTTACAGCATCTACTTGATCATGTCTGAAGCTCTTCTTCTTGCTATCTGGTTTTTTCTGCCAGCCGGTATTGCCAATACAGTCCCGGTATTTGCGGTTAAAATCCCTGTACTCAAAAACTTCAATGCGCCGCTCGACTTTGGTATAACGGTTGGCGGAACAAGGCTGCTGGGCAAAAACAAGACTATCCGCGGGCTCGTATGCGGGATTATTGTCGGTATCCTGATAGTCTGGATTCAGCAGCAGATCTGGATAGGTAATGAGGCTGTCAGATCAGTTATCCGGCTTGACTACAGCTCGCTCAGTCCTGTAATCCTTGGAACACTTCTCGCTGCCGGAGCACTCGTTGGCGATGCTGTCGAGAGTTTCTTTAAGCGCAGAAGTGGAATTGAACCTGGCAGAGCATGGTTTCCATTTGATCAGACCGATTATATTATCGGCGGCATTCTGATGACACTGCCGTACGTGCAGCTCAGTATCCTTGAGTATATGCTCCTGTTTGTGATCTGGTTTATTCTGCACCCGATCTCTACAGTAGCCGGATATCTGCTTAAACTGAAGGATTCTCCGATCTGACCTTGTAGAACCGTATCAGAAAACACGCCCCCTTTCCTCTGCTGACAGACGTTATCCTGGCACCGAAACGGTCACGCAGCAAATCCTTTGCCAGCGACAACCCCATCCCCCTGTCCATCCCTTTGCTGCTGATTCCTTTCCGGAACAACCTGCTTTGGATTTTTTCGGGTATACCCGGCCCGTTATCCGTGATTTCTATCTGAAACCATTCTCTGGTTCTGCGTGTGCGCAACAGGACATATCCCGGATCACTGACGGTCTCAAGCGCCTCGAGGGCATTCTGAATAAGGTTACCGATTATTCTTCTGAACAGCGTAACCTCGCCCGCAATCATCCTGTCGTCATCATATTCTTCAAGCAGCCTCACGCCACGTGCTCCGGCAAAGGGCCCGTACATCTCGGCAATTGCGTGCAGCTCTGCTGCGACAGAAAAGACGGTCTCATCAGAATTTCCGTTCAGCATCCTGCGCGTTGCGATGACCATTCTGTTAAGATTGTTGAGATTTAGCGCTGCCGAGTTAAGAATGTCTGCAATGTACTGCTGCTGGTCTTCAGTCAGTGTCGAGGATGCGCGATCGAGCTGGTACTGAATCACAGTCAGAGGACTTGTGATATCATGCAGAAAACCTTTAAACTCGTCCTTAAGGCTGAGCTCAGGGTCTTTGGTCTGTTTCATGGTTTATGTAATAACTGCTATTCAGGCAGTACACTGAGAATAGCGTGTCTCTCAATTCTGCGCATTGTGCCGGAATACAAATATGGAATAAATCGTGTCCTGTTGCTATAATTGGCTTCTGCCAGAACGTCTCCGGCAGCAGATTTTTATGCGCTGATAGCTCAATGGATAGAGCAACTGCCTTCTAAGCAGTAGGTTGAAGGTTCGAGTCCTTCTCAGCGCAGATCTTCCGGTATCTGCATTATCTCCGTTTATGTTGACATGGTGCGTCGCAACACTTACGCTGGAGGTGTATCAGAACATAACCATGAGAAAGATTCCTGTTCTTCTGACAGTCACAGTTCTGCTGTTGTCTGCTCCTCTCAGCACATCTGCTGCAATCAGTTTTGACATGAGCCCTGAGCATGCTGTTTTCCGGACCGGTGTTACTACCGGCTCGGTATTCGCGACTGGAACCGGTGCGGACAATGACAACTTTGCGACATACAGCCCCGACGGCAGCATTTTTGCCTTTGACCTGATGCCGCAGGATGAGCCGCGAAGCGGAGTCGTTGCAGGTGCTGCAGATGACAAGGACCTGATCCTGAAGTTTGCAGAGGTCAATCTCCCGCTTTACAAACAGGATTACTACTGGGGTAAATACCTGAACGGAGCCGCTGGTGCAAAAGAGCTGAATAAAATGCCGGTTCTCAGGCCGGGCGACAGAATAAGCGTTATCAGGGATGGCTACCTTACTCTCAGCCCGAAAAGCGGATATGTCCGACCGACCAACGGCTACTATTACGGGTCGGGTCTGTGCTGGAGCACAAGCGCTCTCGGTCAGATGATGGATTACGCAAATACAGAATTTCGCAAAAAATTCGGTATTGATCTGTTTGTCTTCAGCGGACGTGACAGAGCTCCACACGGAACATGGTACAAGTCCTACGAACACAGCAACAGAGGCTACGGATACACGGTAATCAAAATCAGCTCCGGAGGTGGTCAGGACTATTCGTTCACCGTTAATCCTGCAATCAGCAGCCTGCCAAACATGAATGACTTCAAGCTCAAGATTGTGATGACCTACCGGACCGACTTTCCGGGAGCCTACTTTGGTCAGTCTATCGGAGGCTATATAATGACCAACAAAGACCTGCGCCTGGTCAGCTACACAAACCCGAGAATCTTTCTTGAGGAAGTGAAGCTGAATTACACAGATCACTTCCGATCGTTCCGTCGCAGCCACAACGAATGATTTCACAATGCGCAACCGCAGAAAAACAATTCTGACAGTTTCTGCGTTCCTGATGATTGGATTGATTGCAGTAATCGTTTTCATCATTGCACGCCCGTATCGTGCGGATGACGGTGCACGCTCTGCGCTGGCAGGAGATGGCAAGGTTGTCGTCAACGATTTTGCCGGTTTTATCCGCTTTGCACCGGCTGAAACCAAAGATCTGACAGGCATTATCATTTATCCTGGAGGACTTGTAGAAGCTGAGAGTTACGCGCCGCTTGCCTACGAACTGGCACTGGATGGCTATACCACATTTATCGTGCGTATGCCGTTTAACCTGGCAGTACTGGATCCAGGTAAGGCGGATCAGGTGATTGCTGCCAATCCTCAGTTCGACACATGGATCGTAGGCGGACATTCTCTTGGTGGCGCAATGGCAGCCCAGTTTGCTGATAACAATACAGAGGTTGACGGACTGTTTCTGCTGGCAGCCTATCCTCCAGACAGCACAGATCTGAGAGACGAGCCATATCCTGCAGTCAGTATCTACGGAAGCAGCGATACTGTTCTCAACCGTGACGCTGTGTCCAAATCAAACCTGCCTGCTGAAAATGAAATTATCGTGATCGAAGGCGGCAACCATGCTCAGTTTGGCTCCTACGGTGCACAGGCCGGCGACAGCCCCCCTTCTGTAAGTGTAACGGAGCAGATCAGCAGAACAGTATCAGCGATCGAAACCTACCTGCTTGCAGCTCCTTTGCAGCAGTAAACAGCCAGCCTTTACAAAACGTCTTGCCCAATTTCAGGTGTGGTGATAAAGTCTACTTAGTTTATGTACTTAGTGGACTATGGACGATTCAATACTCATTTTTGTCATTGTTGGTTTTATTGCACAGATGATAGACGGAGCACTGGGCATGGCTTACGGAGTAAGCTCCACAAGTTTCATGCTTGCAACAGGAGTGCCTCCTGTTACTGCCAGTGCAAGTGTGCATGCTGCCGAGGTCTTCACGACTTTTGTTTCGGGTACGTCGCACTTTAAACTAGGTAATGTAAACAGGGAGCTGCTTGTGAGACTTGCAATCCCCGGATCGATTGGTGGCGTCCTTGGAGCATTGGTGCTGACGTCCGTACCAGCCGAGACAATAAAGCCCGTCATAGCTATGTATCTGTTCTGTATGGGGCTGTACATAGTCTGGCGTGCATTGCATTACCGGGAACGCAACACCCGCATACACCGGATCAGGCACGTCGCACCGCTCGGCTTTGCAGGAGGTATGCTTGATGCGACAGGGGGCGGCGGCTGGGGACCCGTTGTGACATCAACACTGCTTGCAGGAGGTAATGCTCCGGCTGAGACCATTGGCTCGGTAAGTGCTTCTGAATTTTTTGTTACGCTTGTACAGTCTGCAGCATTCTTTCTGCTGATCGGCAGCGTTCCTTTTCATGCAGTCGCGGGTCTGATAATTGGCGGTGTAATCGCAGCCCCGTTTGCCGCTTTGCTGGTAAAACGAGCGAAACCTCGCAGGCTTATGTTTATCGTGGGCATTCTGATCTGTGTGCTGCAGATACGGACACTAATGATTTAACCGATCTAGGTGCTGCAGATAACTGCCACCTGCAGTTCAAAACTGGCATTATCGAGATGCCTGGCTGCGCAGTTCCAGAGGTTACCGGTCGGATAACTTTGAGTAATCATCACACGTGAGGGATCAGTATTGTTGCCGCGGCATCCGCCTCCAAGTGGCCGGGGTCGTTCTGCCGGACAGACAGCGGTTACCGAGATCTTGCCTGATCCGCTGTCAGAGTTGTAGTAAACTTCGGGCGAGATTGCAGATGGTCCCGTCTCACCTGTGTCACCCTTGTCTCCTTTTACACCCTGTTCGCCTTGCAGCTCGTTTGCGTAGTTAGTAAACAGGTACTTTGACACATCCGCAACAAGCTTGTCACCTGCCTCCGCTGGCGTATCATCGGGGAGAACGGCTTCCGGATCAGGCTCATCTTCAGGTACAATTGCGTTCCAGCTGTCATTTTCAAGCTCCGCTATACGCTGCTCCAGAAAACGTACATGGTCGCGGGTCTGAAGCGACATAATCAGCGCTGCTGCAAGAAACAGCCCGATAACAATGAGAACGGTGGTGACAATTGTCCAGCGCAACAGCTTTCTTTTCATGGGAATGTGTAACTATTGCCTCAGTGTACAAAGACTATCTCAGCGCGTCCAGAAAAACTATTGACGTGACAGTATCGTTCAGACAAAATGTACCTGTACTACGTAATACATGTCTGAACATTCACCTGCACAACTCCTGGATTCCGTACTTGATCAGATGCTCGAAGGACTGCAGATACTCTCCCCTGACTGGACATATCTATACGTCAACGAGACCGTTGCACAGCAGGCTCATACGACAAAAGAGGAACTGACAGGCAAAAAATTTACCGAGCTTTATCCTGAAGCTTTAAAAACAGAACTGTTTGCCACAATGGAGCGCGTAATGCAGACTCGTTCAAGTGAGCGTATGGAGAATGAGTTCAGTTTTCCGGATGGCAGCAGCGGCTGGTTTCAACTGTTCATTCATCCGTGTGACGAAGGCATCCTGATACTTTCACTTGATATTTCAGAACAGGTTAAACTGCGGGAGAAGCTGGACGACAGCCTTCAGAAACTTGACACACTGATGGATGCAGCCATCACAAGAGAAAAAAGAATGATCGAGCTGAAAGAAGTTATCCGGCAGATATGGGAGCAGTTGCGCAATTTCGGTCAGGAGACGGTCTGATTACTCTTTCACCTTCTGCGCATACTGCGCCGCTAACACCTTGTATGAACGCAGGCGCATAGCAAGCAGCGTCAGCACAAAGCCGAGAAAACCGGTCGCCGTAAATAAAAGCGCAATCCCCCTGCCCGTCCCGACCCCGAACCATGCGCCGATGAGATCAACACCGGCACCATCAGTCATAAACGGTACAAAGACAAACTGTGCAACAGGACCGATCAGCAATGTGACGACAGGCGTTGCAATCTGCTCAATACTGACCGCCAGACCAAATACCCTGCCCTGAATGTTTACCGGGACAACGTTCTGGACAATAGTGTGTTCGATCGCTTCAATAAACGGAACAAACAGAAAGTAACCGAACACACCGGCAGCAAACAGCACGATACTCGGCTGCAGAGCGAACAGAACGGTAATTCCCCACATGACAAGATTGACCTTGAACAGATTTTTCACAGGCGTGCTGCCGACGCCGCGCCGCGTAATAATTAGTCCGCCGAGAATAAAACCGATACTGAGCACCCCCGATAAAATACCCCACTGTTCCTGCCGCATAAGCGAGAGCGCGTACGGATCGATCAACGGCATAAACACTCCACCAAGCATATTGTTGAAGCTGTTAAACAGAAACAGCCCCCAGAGCCCAGGTACTGTCCCGATCGCTTTGAGGGTAGTCCTCACACTGAAGCTGCGATCGCTTGTTTCGTCAGTTTCGAGGTGGATTGTATCCTGCGGAATCCTGACGATCAACAGATGTAAAACGGTTACTATTCTGATGACTATCGCCAGCAGCAGAATCCAGAACATCCCTGCCAGTGCAAGCAGTATGCCGCCAAGCATGGGAGCAATAATAAAACCGACACCGGTAATCGTTCCGACCAGACCGTTGGCGCGGTCACGTTCCTCTTTTTTTACAAGAATGGTGATCAGTGCAGGCAGTGCAACATTCCGGACACCGGAGATGATAACTCCCAGAAATATCATCAGCACCATCCCCCAGAGCACGACACTGCCGTCACTCCTGAACTGCTCGACAGGTGTCTGCTGATAGATTACAAATCCGATCACCAGGAAGATAAGCGAAATGATGTCGCCCCAGAGCATGACACTGCGCTTACTGCTGCGGTCGACGATGGGGCCGTAGATGAATCCCGTCAGCACCATTGAGAGTGCATAGAATGCACTCATGATTGACGTGGCAAGCACAGAACCTGTTTCCAGGTATACCCAGATACTGACACCAAACCAGACAAGAAACGTGATGACACTCGAAAGCAGCGTATTAAACGCTACCGCATAAAATGTACCCATGAGAAAAATCTGGACAACAGATCAATTGTATCAGGAACATCCGGCTGCATGTGCAGCACTTTAACTTTTGACGGCATTCCCGTACAATTCTTTTATTCATTACTCTCTTATTATGAACACAAAGGAGAAAGCTCTTCTCGGTGGAGGCATCCTGGGCGGCGTACTTGTCGCCGGCAATGCGAACAAGATTATCAAGGGGATTGCTGTCGGTATCGTCTGTATTCTGCTGGCCTTGTTTCTGACATGGAACAGTGTCAACGGAGTACGTGAGACATCCGTTGAAGTTGCCGGTCTCCCTCTGCTTGCAGCCGAAGAGGCCCGTGATCAGCGAGGTCTGGTAAAAGTGTACGGACAGCTGTCGACAGACGAACCAGTAGATGTCCAGGTTCTGCGCTGTAATGAAGCAGTCTGCATTAATCCCGAGACAGCATTTGAACGTGATGGAATGCTATACGCCCGCGTTGAGCTGCAGCGTTTTGAAGTGGAACGCGAGGTTGAGGAATCAGAGAAGACAGGAGACAGAGTCAGCGAAACGGTTAATTATACGAACAAATGGGTGACAAAAAGCGATACAAGCCAGTGGGCCGACGTGGCGCTGGACGGAATCGATGTTAATATCGACCGCGCCAGAACAATCATTGACATGGAGCGCGAAGAGGTCGAGAACGTATATATCGAAGGTCTGACGCAGATTGAGACATTCGGCAGAACACCAGAAGAAGATGAGCCGGCATTTGGCACAACACGCGCGCTGATCACCTATCTTGATCAGGATGACCGCGAGTACACTGTTGTTGGCGAGATGCGCAGCGATGGCCTAAGCTCAGGCGATCCGTTTATAGTCTCGGATAAATCTGACACACAGCTGATCGGCCAGCTCGGGGGCGAAGAGACGACATCCCGCTGGGTAATGCGCTTTATCGCTTTTGCACTGCTCACCTTCGGGTTCACCTCCATGCTCAGTCCGATCCTGGTGTTTACCGACCTGATCCCTGTTGCAGGTACAGCAGCACGCAGTCTGGCAACGCTGATCAGCGCCATACTTGCAGGATTTATCGTTCTGCTGACAGTGTTCCTGCTTAACTACTGGTGGGTCATCCTGCTGATAATCATGCTTGCGATAGCGGCATTTGGATTCGTCACCTATCAGAAGGCAAAAGCTAAAGAGACGGCAGCAAAGAAGTAGCGGATAAAGGGGTAAGGGAATAGCGTTGTCGTTGGAATACAATGGTCCAATACTTAACCTTCCTGCTGGTTCTTAACCCTCTATCCGCAGAATCCGGGATTTACCAAATACAGGGATTATCAGCGCGAGAGGATGAACATCAGCATAGCACCGACAACTGCGATACCGATGACGATCGCCAGCCCGAGCTTAAGCATCTGTTTACTGTTGTAGTCCATTGTGAAATGTCTAACTGAGATATTGTAGCCTGCCCGCTGACAGGTGTCTAATATCCAAGCTGCGAATAGATGACGTCCCACTTCGGATACTCGTGAAAGAGCGGGTTTTTTGCCTGAAACACTTCGCGACCGTGAAAGACCATACGCAGACTGGTCCCCATCCAGTCGGACTTTGGGAGCAGCCGCATCATATCCTGTTCGATCTTTTCAGGCGCTGAGGCATCAGTCAGCAGAAGAGCTCGCGTGACACGGTTAACATGCGTATCAACAACAAATCCGGAAGGTGTGACACTGCCCCGTGGTAGTGCATTGTAGCGGTCCGGTTCGCTCTCTCCTTCATAGGGCGGATTCTCCGACGCAGGTGTAGCATACCAGTCGTTCAGGATAACATTGGCCACCTTGCGTCCCACACCTGGCAGCTTAAGCATGTCATCCATACTTGCCGGCACTTTGCCGTCAAACCGTTCCAAAAGCATACGTGCTGCCTGAATGATGCGTGCGGTCTTTGTTTTGTTGTAATTGATACGGCGGATGATGTTCAATACTTCTTCAGGATCTGCCGCAGCAAGCGCTTCGGGGCTGCTGTAACGTTCAAACAGAACAGGAGTGACCAGGTTTGTTGTCTCGTCATTGGTCTGGGGTGAGAGCATGACAGCAATCAGAAACTCAAACGCGTTGCGGTGAAACAGCGGCGACCTTACAACGGGATAGTCTTCTTTGAGGTACCGGTTGATGGTGTCAGCCTTTTCCTGTCCTGTAAGTGATAGATAGTCCATGCAGAAATTGTACCATGCTGACCCGAACAGGCCTGAGTCTTAGACTGTTTCTTCTGTCCAGACCATCCACAGTGATTTGCCAGCTGTAACCGTCGGTGCTACAGTTGATCATGGTAAAAGCACTTATTCTTGTTTTCCTGTTCATCAGTACTCTGGCAGCTCCGCTTAAGGTTTCTGCATTTGAGTCTGCGACTCTCCCGTTTGATAACCCCGCACCTCCCGTGCCGACGCCTTCTGTTCAACGGCCGGCACTCCAGAACCTGCGCCGACAGTTGTTCCAACCAGCAATCCACTGGAAAACATAGCCCAGCAGACAGTTGTTGAACCAGCGCAAAACCAGCCACAGGTGACAGCAACTCAACAACCAGGTGCAACACAATCCGAAAATCAGCCGACCGGCCAGGTTACAGTTACAGCGACAACCCCGGCACAGGCCACACAGACATCGGCACCGCAGCCGACTCAGTCAGCTTCAAATGATCCTGTCGCCCAGGGCAGTAATTCTGCTGATGATGTCTTGCGTCTGCGTGAGTCCGCAGGCAGGACCCCGCAACCACAGACCACAACCCCTGCACAGGGAGGAATATCAGGATTTGCAGTCATCGGAGTCGGAATTACACTTGTTGTGGCTTCGCTTGTGGGCCTGATGGTATTTTGCGCAGAAGCGCCGCTTAAGTCCGAGCGATAGAACCGAGAAACGTTCAAAAGTACAGTTCTAATTTCCCTTCCAGCAAACACTCTCTACACCAAGGCCTCTCGAAGGGGGCAACATTAGATTTGTGCAGAAACTTCTTAAACCATTACTAAATAGTAAAATTTTCTTATATCAGAAAAGTATTCACTTGCTCTCTCTGCCTTACTAACTCGCTCAGATGGAGGGCTATTATCGCAAATAGTTTCTTGAATCGGAGTTTCTGTCATACAGATAAGATCTGCATTCAGATACGCACTTCAAAACCGTTCACGTGATCCTACCTCTCTGTACACAGACTGTATTTACAGCCTCACTACTCCTGATCCGGTAATGCATGGTACAGTGACAGTATGAATATCATGGTCTCCAGGTATGCTGCACCTGCATTTGCAGCTTTGCTCATTGTTCTCACTGCATTTATCATCGCAGCTATGGGTATGTCACGTAGCACCTCTGTTTCTAAATCGCCTGAGTTTGCCACCGTTGCAACAGGCGACTTTATGATGAGCCTCAACGAACCAGGTTCCGTAATTCTTGATATCCGCACGCCTGAAGAATATTCAGACGGTCATATTGCCGGCGCTCAGAATGTGGATTTTTACGCGGAAAGTTTTACAGAATTGATTAGCAGGCTGGACAGGAACGTTCCCTATAAAATTTACTGCAACTCAGGCAACCGTAGCGCTATGGCAGTTGAACTGATGAAAGAGCTCGGCTTTACCGATGTGACAGAACTCTCGGGCGGAATACAGGCATGGGCGCGTGGCGGCGGGACAACCTGTACGAACTGCTGAATCCATTCCTCTGCCGGACGACGCAATCATGGTGTTAACAATTAAGAAGTTGTTAAGTGCAATAACGTATAATCAGAGTACGGAGCGGGCTGGCAAGCCCCGGGTGCCTAGATAGACATAGCGACTGTGGCTGTAGCAGTACCCACAGTCACCGTCCACCTGCTATAGTATCAGCGTCTACCCTACTCAATACACCTATGAACAAACCAATCCTCTGTTTCGATCTGGATGACACACTGATCGACGATAACTACAAGTTCGAACTCACGTTCTGCGACTGTATCCGTACCATCATCCTTGCGCTTGAGACACGTTCTCCACAGATTGATGAAATACTCCAGACAGCCCGTGAACTCGACAACCACAAGTGGGAGACCTGGCCGAAGACCGAAAAGTACTTCCCCAAACGTATCGCCGAATCATGGACCGAGACATACGAGAAGCTGGCTGTACAGCAGAACATACCGGTCAAACCTCATATCAAGCGGCTGATCTGGGCACAGGTAATGACTAACTATGATCCTCCCTATTTCGTCATCCCCGATGTAGTTGAAACACTAGTAACTCTGCAGGAACGTGGCTACCGGATGGAGATCATCACGGCTGGACTGCAGCCGATCCAGATGCGTAAACTCAAGGTAAGTCATCTGATCAAGTATTTTGCAGATGTGCATGTGTCATATGATAAATCAATGGAGCTGAAGCAGCTCTCGGATAAGCACGGGACGGAGAATCTGGTGATGATAGGCAACTCGCTGCGCAGCGATATAAATCCGGCACTCGAGCTGGGCATCAGATCAATCTATATTCCGCGCGGCTCCTGGCATCAGTTTAAGTCAGAGCCGTTCAATACCAATTATGAGCAGCTTAACTCTCTCTCCGAACTGAAGCAGATTTTCACCTGATGGCAGATAACGCTCTTCCACCTTTATTTCCAGCACGAGCATTCTCAGGAAGTGAGAATGGACTTATCCATCCGGATGCAATTCCGGTAGCACGATTTGAAGCACCACGCGATATCAGATCCCCATTGAGCCGCTCACTGGAGGAGCAGCTTGCACATGAGGATGAGCTGGTTCCCGTGCCACTTAGCATTAATCCTGATGTAATCTTTGAGCTTGATGCAGAAGGCATTCAGACTTATGAGGCAGTGCTCGAAGCATATCTGCAGAAAAAGGGGGTCGACCCGTCAACCATGGATGTGTCAACAGAGGAAATATTCAAGATGACCTATGAGCTCATCTCGTTTGCATCTGGTGAGCATGTAGACGACCTGCCGACACCCGCTGCAAAGGACACCCTGAATCTGGACAGCCCGCCACCGACCAAGTGCAATATCTTTAACAGCGCCTATATCCATATGTTCGACCTGCTCAGCCGCAAAATGGGTCGCGAGGACGTTCCTCAAAAATACCGGTTGCTGCTGACTCCAGCGAATTACATCAACCACGATGTTACAGGCACAATCTGGCATGCTCATATTGCTCTCGTAACAGCAGATTCTGATGGAACGCTTCATACAAGCCTAATCGATCCGTACCATGCTGAAACAGACGAGGGCGGTCCTGCAGAAATCTCTGCGCTGGACTTTACAGAGGACAGAGGAACCGATGCTCTCATCAGCTTATTGAAACGCAGGGAGGTAAGACATACAATCACAACCCCTGGTTTCTTAAGCAGTTTATCGCAGCAGCAGAGGCAAATCCTGGCCAGATGGATATCAATACAATCAAAAGGATCAGGCAGAGCATCTACCGCAGCCGGTCACGTGGCGACAACTACGAAATCAACAGACTTGACTCACATATCAGGTCTCTTGAGGCAATTGACTCACCCACATCAGAAGACCTGGATATGCTGTATGACACAAGACGGCAACTTAATCTACTCATTTACGAACGTGCCCTGCTGTCAAACCACCTGGACCATCTGATGAGACTCGTTGAACAGCCTGATGAGACCCGGACCTGATAAGTAACCGGTGTCACTCAGAAAAAGTCCGGGTTCACTGTTAGAGTGTCTGTTTGCTCAGTTCGTAGAGACCGGGGTTGCCTGTAGAATCAGGGATAACCTCATAAAGAACCACATACAGGGGTTCATCCGCCTCTGAGTATGTTACCGGTCCGTGATACCAGCTCAGTGTCGCTGTACCGTCAGATGAAACCGCGACAGTGTTGGGATTAAACACAAACTGATTACTTTCAGCCAGCTTGCGGTCATTATCCGTATAGAGTTTAAACTGAAGAACCGTGTCGCTGCTGAGACTAAGATCGGTGATGTCAAACTCGACAGAAAGCTGTGTATCGCTGTCAGTCCCACCTGGCTGCTGCCCGCTACCGGATCCGTCGCCCGGCTGAGGTGCTTCATTGCCGGCGCCGGCGGGTCGTCTCGTGACGGGAGGAACATATCTGCTGTCAGGATCATTAACACCAGGTTCGTAAACATCAACCGGACTGTTGTATACCGGTTGCGGTGAACCGCTGAAGATGACCAGACTGGACACGGAACATACCGCACAGCAGAGGATGCCGAATACGGACACAAGACATCCAATCACCAGGATTTTAATCAGACCGGAATCAGATGATCCGTTTGGAGTTGCGGAGGCCATGAGCAGTTGCTAATACGTAGATAATCTACAGTATCATGCAACTGCTGCCATGTAAATTACTCAGGAAGCAGTGCCGACAACAAAGGTCAGAGCTATTCCTGCTTTACCGGCTCGACCTGTACGGCCAATGCGGTGAATGTAATCCTTGTAGTTCTCGGGCTCATCATAATTGATTACGTGCGAGACGTTCTCAATATCAAGTCCCCGTGCTGCAACATCGGTTGCAATCAGAACATTGATCCTGTTTGAGCGGAACTCTGACAGAACACGTAAGCGTCTGTTTTGCGTTTTACCGCCATGGATCGAGTCAACCTTGTGACCGTTCTGGCTCAACCTTCGTGAGAGCCTGTCCGCTCCATGCTTCGTTCTTGAAAACACAAGGACTTTGCTGAAGTCATCCTGACTCAGAAGCTTGCTGAGGACCGTAACCTTTTCATCATTCGAGCTGACCGGGACGATGTCCTGATGTACATTTTTGTGCGCGGCCTCTTTTTCGATCTGGATAGTCACAGGATCCCGCAGGAGTGTGTGTGCAATGCGTTCTGCATCACGGGACATAGTTGCCGAGAAAAACAGTGACTGCCTGTCCTGAGGAAGTTTGGAGATCAGGAATGTGATAACTGGTACAAAGCCCATATCAAGCATTCTGTCCACCTCATCAAGAACGATATTATTGAACTGGGACAGATCAAGCACTTTGCGTTCAAACAGATCTTTCAGTCTTCCGGGTGTGCCGATTACAAACTGGGGATTACGACGCAGGTTGCCGATCTGAGCACCCATGCTCGCACCGCCGATGACGACAGTCGAGTGGACTCTGCTACCGGCTGCAAGCGTGCGGAATTCATCCTGAATCTGCACTGCCAGTTCGCGTGTCGGAACAATAATAAGACACCGGTCCGACTGTCTGCGGATTGTCTTATCAAGCATAGGAATTAAAAACGCATTTGTTTTGCCGGAGCCGGTACTTGCCAGCCCGAGCACATCGTGTCCTTCGCTGATCACAGGGATCGTTCGATCCTGGATAACTGTGGGGTATTTATACCCTTTTCTGGCAAGATTCTGCTTGATTACTGTATGCAGGTTAAAGTCTGAGTACAGCTTATCCTCAACATAGATCGAGGGTGGCTGATAACCTTCCTCTGCCTTTGCAATATACATATGACGGGCAATGCTGTCACCCGACTGGCTTCTTGAACCAGAAGTTCTGCGCCCGAATGGACGCCTGTTGCTCACCCTGCGGCGTGACCTGCCGTAATTTTTTCTATCCACTGAATGTTCTCAAAAAAATAAATCCCGATTTCTTTCGGACGTACAAATTAGAAACCTGGGATTCATTTCGTGCGGGAATGCAGAAGTGCTCTCGAATCTAGTTTGGACGTAGTAGTGTATAGTAATTATAGCATTTGTCAGACAATTACCCTAGACTCTTTGCTCTTTTTTCTCTGTTGTAGCCTTTGAGTCCGAGTTATATACTCAGCTATGGAACACACCGAAATCTCAAAGCAGGATGCACTTGCATTCCTGCAAAGCCAGTTCATCATGAATATCGCCTGTGTCTATAACGGCTTACCCGTCTCGTCGGTGCTGCTTTTTCATATCGACGACGAATGTAATTTCTACTTTGCCACACACCGTGACTCAATCAAGTCCAGAGCACTTCTGAGCAACAGCAACGTTAGCCTCTCTGTCTGGGAGCATAATAAAATGCTGATCCAGGCTGATGGAGTGGCTGCAGAAATCACTGATACAAACAAGGCGATAGAGATAATTGACCGGCTTGCGGAATCGACCGCAAAGGGGGCTTCGTTCTGGCCACCCCTGTTCCGGATCAAAGGCGATTCTTATATTGTGTTTGCGATCAAACCGACCTGGATGCGTGCGCTCGACCTGACCCGGGACACAATGACACAGGAGGACTCTCCCTTTTCAACCATTATCAGTTCCGACAATGAAACAGGTAATAGTTCTGTTTAACGACTCTGATCCGGTTCTCGCCCGTGTCGCACGGGTTAAGTTAAAGACAGAAGCCGGATGGGATGTAAAGATCACTGCTAATTACGATGAGGCTCTGCAGGCCGTTACTGCCACAGGTGCAAGTATTCTCGTGACAGAGCTTATCCTTGCTGATAATCAGGGAAGAACGGGATTTGATCTGATAGAAGCAATCCGCAAAGACAAGTCACCAGAAGAGCTGCCGATAGTTGTTCTGTCAGAACTGAGGCAGGAAGAAGACAAAGCAGAAGCACTTGCAAAAGGCGCTGACTACTATTATGCAAAGTCAGAGATAGGTATCAAAGACCTGATAGAAAGGGTCCAGGAGATTATCGGGCAGGAATAAAATTACAAGTCGCTCAGGAGAGCCCAAGCTGCTGCTTAGCCATGTCTGTCAGGTTTTTTCGCTGCGACCAGTCACGTTCGTGCTTTTTAAGATAGCGCTTTCGCAGACGCAGACTCTTTGGTGTAACCTCCAGCAGCTCATCTTTTCCGAGGAAAACAAGTGCAAACTCAAAGGTCAGCTCTTTAACGCCCTTCAGCTGGACCTGTGTGATTTCAGCCTGATTGCGTCGCACTCCGCTCTTCTGACGCTCTTTTGTCGGATTGACCTCAAGGTCCTGTTCATATTTATTAATACCGATAATCATTCCCTCGTAAACATCAGTAGCCGGAAAGATAAACAGCTCACCACGCTCCTGGATAGTATTAAGCGCATAGGCACTTGCCGGCCCTGTGTCAGAACTGATTAACGCACCTCTGCGGAAGAAGTCCTCATGCTTCTCCTGAGGAACATACTCAAGCAGATAATTGTTCATCACAAGATTGCCCTTTGTATCGGTCAAAAGTTTATGCCTGAGTCCCAGCAGACGGGACGTCAGGATAGTAAACTCCATTTTGGCCTGTCCGTTTTCTGTATCCATATTCTGCAGCTGTCCCTTGCGAACACTCACCTCGTTAAGGACCGCTCCTGAATACTCCTCGGGGACTTCAACGTATAGCTCTTCAAGCGGCTCGTGTTTGACACCGTCAATAGTTTTAAGAATGACCTCCGGTCTGCGTACCTGAAACTCAAACCCTTCACGCCTCAGCTCCTCAAGCAGAATAGCCAGCTGAAGATCGCCACGGCCGGCAACGTAAAATGACCCGTCATCATTCTTTTCGATCTGCAGAGAAATATTAGTGTCTGCTTCGCGCTCGAGGCGCGCCTGCAATTGCTTGACTGTGACAAACTCACCTTCTCTTCCAAGAAACGGTGAAGTATTCGCTTCAATCTTAATACGTACAGACGGGTCAGAGATTTTTATAACGGGTAGCGGTTCTATGTTGTCACGAGCGCAGACGGTGGCACCGATCGCTTTGGAATCCACTCCCACAAGCGCAACTATTTCTCCAACAGATGCCGAGTCAGAGGGTACGAACTGAAGCCCTTGCTTTACAAGCACCTGCTTGACGGTTCCCTTTGCGTCAATGTCATGTCCGTTCTCTGCAGGCAGTGCGACGACTATATCGTCACCCGCCTTAACGGTACCACGTCTGATTTTTCCGACTAATGCGCGTCCGGTATGAGCATCAAATTCAAGTGTTGTCACCTGCATCTGCAACGGTCCGTTTTCGTCACCCTCAGGGCCCGGCACGTAAGACAGGATCTTATCAAGAAGCGGTCTGATATCTGCTTCCGCAGAGATATCAGCAGGCATCTCCTGCCATACCTTTCCATCGCGTCCAATCGCATAGAACACCGGAAACTCAAGCTGGTCTTCTGTCGTAGCCAGATTCAGAAACAGATCCTGCAGCTTATCGAGTGTTCTGGCGATGTCTGTAGCTGGTTTATCAATCTTGTTGATGACAACAATCGGCTTCAGGTTTAGCTCCAATGCCTTTTTAAGAACAAACCTGGTCTGCGGCATTGGCCCCTCAGCACCGTCAACGATCAGCAGACACCCTTCCGCCATATTCAAAGTCCGTTCAACTTCACCTCCAAAATCCGCATGACCTGGTGTATCAATAACATTAATACGATGGCCGTTGTATTCAATCGAAATATTTTTTGCCTTGATGGTAATCCCCTTCTCACGTTCAAGCTCACCGGTATCAAGTATCATTTCCATATTCATCTCCTCCTGGTTGTCGCGGAAGATATTTGACTGCTTCAGAAATGCGTCTACGAGGGTCGTCTTCCCGTGGTCGACATGGGCGATGATGGCAATGTTGCGAATGTTCTCTTTATTCAAAATACGTTCTTAAGACCGGCAATTGTAGCATTGATTGGGTTTTTCTCCTACCCGAGACCGCTTCAGAATGACAGTTCCGCAACACAATTATGAAAGTCTTCTGCGAGAGGGCTTCAAGGCAACCTGACACAAAAGCAGCCAGGAGACCGAAACTATTCCGAAGGAAAGTCATAGCTAACCACCCTCGAATAAGTTTGCACCACAACATCTTTGCGAGAAGTGTATTTTTAAACTGTACTTTTGAACGTTTCTCATAATGCCAAGAGGCACCCGTGCGGGTGCCTCTTGGCATTTCCAGGACAGGTACTGCCTGCCATCAGTTGCCTTAGGGTACAAGTACCTTATTGATCACATGAACAACTCCATTGCTCGTCTCAATATCAGCGATCACGACTTCTGCATTGTTAATCATCACCTTTCCGTCACGGATTGTGATCGTGAGCGTATCACCATTTAATGCCTCAACCGTCATACCATCCTCAAGATTAGATGACATAACCTCCCCGCTGACTACATGATACTGCAGAACGTTCTGCAGATCTGCTTTGTTTTCGGGCAGAAGCAGCGTGTCTACGGTTGACTGGATTTCAGCAAATGCGGCATTGGTTGGTGCAAAAACAGTAAGCATTGCTGATTCATTCGAAAGTGCCTCGACTAATCCACCAGCTTGCACGGCTGCTACCAGCGTTGACAGGTCTGGCGTTGCGACAGCAGTCTCAACAATATTCATCTCCATCATCGTCGGAGTAACCGTAACTGTACTGGTCACAGTTGCCGAAGGCTGAGTACTGTCAGCTGAATTGTCCGACTGCTCAGTCTGATTACCGCCTGAGACAACGACAAATGCGACAATGCCAAGTACAACGAGGGTAACAGCGATTACTGCGCCCACTATTGTGTTTTTGTTTTCCATGGGAAAAACATAATAAATAAACTCAACATTAAAGTTGTAGATGATGGTAGACATCACGGCTGCAAAGCCCTCTGACATAGGCAATCACATCAGCCTCGACACAGGCTCCACGGCAACCCGGTTGCTGGAGAGTAGGACTGGTATAATAAACAATATCGACTCTGGTATGGATTTTCAGAAAAAACCCGCACATCAGAAAAAGCTCATCAGCCGACAGGACTGGGATGAACGTCAGGTGCCGGTAAACCTCTCCGGTGCGAGGATGGTAGTCACTATCAACCTTGCTGTCATCATCATCATTTCCGTAGCCTCAGCAGCCGCTGCACTGACGTTTGCCGGCGAGATCGCAGTCCTGCTGATCGGAGTCATCTTTATAGCTGCTCTCCTGTCTTCTGCGACATTGATAATCACCCACCTTTCCCGCACGATGATCGGGTATACACTCAAGTCGGGAAAGATCGTCACATTTAATAATGAAGTGCTTGAAAACATACAGGGCAAGGTCATTGTTACCCGCTTTTTTGTCTCAATGAATATTCGGCATTATGGAGTGAGCGAGTTTGATCGTGTCTCTGTCGCTCAGCCTCTGCTCGGCCGGTTCCTCAATTACGGCACTGTCATAATGGAACAGGTAAAAGAGCTTTCTCAGACACGGGACGTGCGTTTGCCCTATATCCGTGATCCTGAAAAGTATGCAAAGATCATCCAGGAGCTGATCGATCTTGAGAAAAAAGGTACACAGCCCTTTTCTGGCATGATGGGCAGAAGGGAACCAGACCGGACGGACAGGAACAGAGGCCGGCGTGAGCCGTGATCAGTCATCAAGATTACTTAACCTGACGGCTTCACGATTCTGATCAAGCCTGAGCAGAGCGTCTGTAAAGTCTTCTGTTATCCGCTGCTGCTGATCGTTTCTGACATGATGTCCGTCCTTAAAGATCCCCTGATCGTCCTTGTAGAGTCTGCGCAGGTCCATCAGAGGGGGGTTGTACCCGCCGTACCGGATATCGTGCCATAGCTGCTCATAATGACCATCCAGACCTGCATGGGCCGCAAAATAGTCGTCAGATGCCGGAAATGCGACGAGAATTATTCTGCTGCCATTATCACGGGCAAGATCCATCGTCCGGTAAAAATAGTCTTTAAACAGAACGTTATTGTAATACTGACGTTCGTTGCGAAAACCGGGTGATGAGTCGTCCTGATCAGGCGCGACATGCGGAAAGAGATTGCGCGCGAACAGCAGCCAGGTTGAAGAATCAAACGCATACGGCAGATAACGCCCCTGCAGATATTTCCGTTCAAAGTTGTAGCCTTCTATTTCCTCATCCTGCAGAGCATCGTAATCAAGAATGTTGATCCAGAAGTAATCGCTATTGGCAAAAAAACGTACCTTATAGTCAGCAAACGAGTTAGGGTCAACCGGCAGAATGACCGTTTCAGCCCTGATGCCCTCTTCATACGCCTTTTTGAGTGTATAGTAGTGGTGAACGTAGTTGGAGCCGTTAACAGACAGATTCATCATGCGCACATCCTGAGACTGAAACCGTTCTTTTATCTGCTGGCCGTGTGAGTCACCAAGCATCAGATAATCCACCTCGACACCGGCCGAGGATTGCACACGGTCAAGCAGCCTGTACAGATCACCACGACCGGCGAGCCCCTGAAATATTCCATACACGAGCATATGCAGTGCTAACAGTGTGACCAGTATGATTGAGATTTTTTCAAATACCGACTGCGTCATCAGAACTGGAAATAAATAAATTCACGGTTGCCGAAACTGCCAAAGATTACGATCAGAAAGACAAGCGCCATGTAAACAACAGCAGCAGGGTACCAGCGGGTCAGCCTGCCGGTATGCCGCAGATACAATACTCCTCCCAGTATTATTCCCATCACAAGAACCAGAACAGTCTGGAAGAACCCGAATGCACCAAACGGCACAAATAGAGTTCCGGGTACAAATTCAAACTGGATCAGGTCCATAAAGATGCGGACAGCCCCGGCAAGGCTGTCTGACCTGAAAAATACCCAGGTGACAGCAATCAGGTTAAATGTAACTATGCCGCGGACAACCGCAGCAAATCTGCCAGCCGCCGCCTTACGCAATCCTGTCAGATCCTCAATCACAAGGTAGATTCCATTGAGGAGTCCCCAGACAACAAAGCTCCATCCGGCACCATGCCAGACACCGCTGATAAAGAATACAATCAGAATGTTGAAGTACTTGCGTATCTGTCCTTTGCGATTTCCGCCGAGGGGGATATAAATGTAGTCAGTAAACCAGGTTGTTAGAGAAATATGCCATCTGCGCCAGAAATCAGTAACCGATGTTGCCAGATACGGGAAGTCAAAGTTTTTCATCAGATCGATACCAAGAATGCGCGCACTCCCGATTGCGATATCAGAGTAGCCTGAAAAATCCATCAGAATCTGAAACGCAAACATCCATGTTGCGATAATCAGTTGCAGATCTGTTGCTGCAGCAGTGTCCGCATAGACAGTGTTCACGTAGATCGCCAGCCTGTCAGCAAGAACCACCTTTTTGAACATTCCGATAATAATCAGCTTAAGACCTTCTGTCAGGTTTGCCAGCAGAAACGGATGCCGTCTCTTAAACTGCGGAAGCAGATTGCGGGCACGTTCAATGGGACCTGCGACCAGCTGCGGAAAGAACGCAACATAAACTGCGAATACACCGGCATGACGCTCAGGCTCAAGCTTACCGCGGTAAACATCAATGACATAACTGACAGTCTGAAAGGTGTAGAACGATATTCCCACTGGAAGAATGATGTCGAGAGTCGAAAACGGTGCTCCTGCATTAACCGCACCTGCTGCCACATTCAGACTGTGCAGAATAAAGTTGGTATATTTGAAGTATCCCAGCAGTCCGAAATTGATCAGTATTGCTGCCGCAAGCAGCAGTTTGCGGTTTTTGAGAGTGTTCTGGTGATAAATCAGAATCGCAGCCGCATAGTTAAACAGCGTGGAAAAAATGATCAGGACAAGAAACCGCGGATTCCAGGAGATATAGAAAACATAACTGGCAATCAGCAGCAGTACCCATCGCAGCCTGTGCGGCACTAAATAATAGAGGATGGCAACCGCAGGGAGAAATAACAGATATTCAGGTGAGTTGAACAGCATAGTCTGATAAACGTGACCAGAACATACTAACGTATCAGGAATACGTTATGAAAGCATTAGGACTGTATAAATGACTCCTGAGGAATAAAAAAGAGAAGGCATAGCCTTCTCTTTCTTTGATTTCGCTTAATTTACGCTACTGACAGAAACATTCTGTTTACAACCTGTTCATCAGGCTGCTCAGCTCGTACAGCGATTTTTTTGTCGTTGATGACTGTACCGTCAAACAGAGCAACTGCCCTGTCTGCATCGGATTTGTTCATGGTAATGATTGCCACTCCAATTGATTCTCCTGAATCTGTTGTGACTAGTCTTACTCCGGAAACCCTGCCGGCTGTTTCAAACAGCTCGCGGATGTCCTGAGCGGACGTTGACCATGAAAGATCAGCAACGATAATTCGTTGATCGTTCATGTTATATGAATCTAAAATTAACGGGAAACTTTGTTTCGTTCGGTCTGTTTACTCTGCGAGGGGAGATATGTCGGACGTGAGAAATTCAATTTCTTGTTATCACTATAACATGTTTATAAGAATAATCCTAATCTGAGCGTTACTCGATCCGGAATATTCCCTCCATCCCCTGAGCACGATGGGTTCCGACTGAGCAGTAAAAAGAGTAATCACCAGATGCCAGCGCTGGAACGGTAAATGTCACCGTCCGCTGCTGACCGCCGGGAATCAGTGGTGTACGTGAGCCAGGGATCTCATCCACACCCCAGTCATGCATGCCTCCGGTACTGCTTACCGTCACCCTGATCACCTCACCCGGCGATGCTGTTATCACCGGTACGGAGTATCCGTAATGAAACGCGGTTATGCTGATACTCTGATCGATTCCCTGTGTCGGACTCGGTGTTGGCGTTGCAGTATTCGTAGGAGTTGCGGGGGCGGTTGCAGCAGGCTCCTGTGTCACAGGTGCAGCAGTTGAGGGTGTAGCTGTGGGTGCCGGTGTCTGGCTGACATCCGGAGACACTTCTGGACTGCCCGAAGGAGTTACTGTAACAGAAGGTATCACAGAGGTACCAGGATCTTCTGATCCGGTTTCAGGAAAGGATGTAACCGGGAATGAGTCCGGAGCTTCACCCGTTGTATTCTGACGGGAAGTTCTGAGGAGAGTGCCCGTTACGATACCGGCAAGGAAAGCGCTGAGAAGAAAAATAACGGCAAAGGTCTTCATAAACAAATAGTAGCGGAATCACTTGTATCTGGCACGTATAAACCACCACGAAATTTTTCAGCCGGGATATACAGTTCAGCCTGCTTGATCATATGCCTTCTTCAGCCAGTCAACGACCTCCTGATCTACTCTGTCGCCGTCCGGCAGATTTATCCTGTGCGAACACATAGCACCCGTTTTTCCTTTCTCCTCCAGCTTTCCAGCAGGTTTTACATCCTTAAGGTTCAATCCGATCTCAAATCGTTCCTTTGTGGCAGGATTCAGTATGGCAAACTGCTTCTTTCTTCTGAGGCTGACATATGACTTTTTTGGAGCAATCTCAATATCACTGCCGAACTGTTTAACCCTGCTGAGAATCTCGTCATAGAGCGGCTTAAAGTGTTCCTTACCTTTAAATGCGTCAGCTTCTGTGCTTTTCTCCAGTGTTCCGCCTGATTTTGCGAGATGAGCGATCAGGTTGGCAAAGCCGTGACTGAAGCCGTGTTCATCCTTCAGAAAACTGACCATCTGACCGTGTTTTTCAAGCTTCTGAGCTGCAACCAGCTGTACCCAGTAACTGGCAGGTTTGCCGGTGATTTTTTCGATACTTGCTAACATGGTCTGCGTCTGAGGATCCATGATCAACCGATTAATATCTAAGAATCTGTTACTGTGACCGGCACAGCAACGACCGCGACAGGCACATTATAGTATAATCAGTTTCTAGCCTGTATAGATCCAGGATAAACCATGCAAAAAGACTGGCCAAGCGAGCTCAGGATTGTAGCGATGTTTCTGCTTCTGGATATCGTGCTTGTGTGCACACACTTATTATCCGGATCGCAGCTTTTTGATCTGGATAGCGAGCAGAATATCCCCACCTTCTACCAGTCGTTCAAACTGATGCTGCTTGCCGGTCTTGCCGCTCTGCATTTATACAGACTGATCCGCGACAGAAATACAGGAACTCTTGAAAGAACATTCTGGGGTATGTTTGCAGCCGGTGCACTGTTTCTGGGACTGGACGAAGCACTCACCATCCACGAAAACGCAGGGGCTCTGCTGTCAGGCATTATCGGATCCGAGGGGACACAAACTTACACTGAAATCTTCACCGCTGGCGGATTTACATCTTCAAACTGGCTGCTCTTCTATCTGCCTCTTCTGATCGCCGTGCTTGTCTCTATCGTTTATTTTGCCAGAAAACTCTATCCCAGCTTCGGTCGTAAGAGAGTAATTTTGCTGCTCGCTGCTGCCGGACTGTTTGGCGCGACATTCGCACTTGAGTTCATTGGAACAAAGACCGGTATCTGGATGACCTCTGTCTATGAACTGATCATGATCACTGAGGAAACGGCTGAGATGATGAGTGTTAATCTGCTTCTTTACTTTGTCATCAGCAGCGGTCACGAGCAGCATAAGACCGGCTGACGATCACACAGCATGAATCCGCAGTAACGCGAGGCTGTACAACAAAGATATTGACAATCTATACTGCAAAAACGTAACGCGCAGTTCTTGCTGCGTTATAGGGAGTGATCTATTTCATCCTTCTCTTTCTTAATGAAAAAGATACTTATAACAGGAGCATTCGGTCAGATCGGTTCGGAGCTTGTACCGGCACTGCAGAAAAGATTTGGTGAGGATAATGTCGTCGCCCTCGCCCACCGTACCCGGCACGATGCGTTTGACGGTATCATCGAGACCGGGGATGTTACTGATGCAGATGCAATTGAGGCCATAATAAAAAAGCATAATATCGATACCGTTTACCATCTTGCGTCTCTGCTTTCGGCGACTGGCGAAAAAGACCCGCAGCTTGCGTGGGATGTAAATATGAACGGACTGAAACTGATTCTTGATCTTGCAGTTAAACACGAGCTGCGTGTCTTCTGGCCAAGCTCAATTGCCGTATTTGGACCTACGACTCCCCGCCAGAACACTCCACAGCACACTGTGCTTGAACCGACAACAATGTACGGGGTCACCAAGCTGGCCGGCGAGCTGCTCTGTCAGTACTACACACTCAAGTACGGGCTGGATATCAGATCTCTGCGCTATCCGGGACTCATCAGTCATCAGGCTGAGCCTGGAGGCGGCACAACAGATTATGCGGTTGCAATATTCTACGAAGCCATCAAAACAGGCGCGTACGAATGTTTTGTCTCTAAAGATACCATGCTCCCGATGATGTACATGGATGATGCAATTGAGGGAACGATCCAGCTCATGGATGCAGACTGGGATAAACTGACAGTGCACACCAGCTACAACATGGCGGCAATCAGTTTTACAGCGGAAGAACTCGCCGCAGAGATACACAAACGCATTCCTGTGACCGTAACGTACAAGCCGGATTCCAGACAGAAGATCGCAGATTCATGGCCGCAGTCGATTGATGATTCTGTCGCCCGAACAGACTGGGGCTGGAAGCATTCATTTGATCTTTCACGTATGTGCGATGTTATGCTCGAAAATCTAACTGTTAAACTCGCAAAATGAGCAAATCCAAATTTTTCTCTGTACTTCAGTCTGAAATTGACCGTATAGATTCTGCAAAAACCTCCAAACGTAACGAAAAACTGATCACCGGCTTTACTGATGATCCGTCACCGCGTGCGATTATTAACGGAAAGCCTGTGCTGGTATTTAACTCCAATGACTACCTTGGACTTCGCTTTCATCCTGCCCTGAAAGAGGCGGAACATGAGGCAAGCAGCAAGTTCGGCACAGGACCGGGAGCAGTCCGATTTATTTCAGGAACATTAGCAGTCCATCGTGAGCTTGAAGAGAAACTCGCCGCATTTCATGGCAGGGATGATGCGATAGTATTTTCATCCGCATTTGCCGCAAACAATGCAGTCATCTTCTCGCTGATTGCAGGTCAGAGCAAGGATTCTCTCGTATCGAATGATGTACTCGTGATCTCAGATGAGCTGAACCACCGCAGCATCATCGACGGCATCCGGCTGGCCAACCTGCCAAAGGAGCAACGGGCGATCTTTGCACACATGGATGTCGATGATCTGGAACGCGTTCTGAAAGAAAACACCGGGAAGTTCAGCCGCGCACTAATAATTACCGACGGCGTATTCAGTATGCTTGGCGAAATCCAGCATCTGCAGAGGATCAGGGAAATTGCCGACAGATACGACTGCAGCTATCCTCAGGGCATACTGCTGCTTGTTGATGACGCGCATGGAATCGGAGCACTCGGCAAGGGCCACGGTACTGAGGATATTGAGAATACAAAGTCAGATATTCTCATCGGAACACTCGGCAAGGCTCTCGGTTCTGACGGGGGCTACGTAACCGCAGATCAGGTGATAATTGACTATCTGCGCGAATCCGCTGCCACGTATATATACTCCAACTCGATTTCTCCGGGCACAGCCGGTGCCGGAATCGCTGCGATTGAGCTGCTTCGCGGCAATGATGGTCAGAAGCTGCTCAAAAAACTTAACGACAATATCGCTCTGTTTAAGAAAATGGCTGCTGAAAACGGTTTTACAATGGCAGCTGACTCCTGGCATCCGATTCAGCCGCTGCTGATCGGTGACCCGGAGCGGACAAAACAGCTCGTGGCACTGTTGATGGACAAAAACATACTTGTTACCAGCATCAACTACCCGGTTGTTGCCAAAGGCAAGGACGAGATCAGGATCCAGCTTTCAGCACTGCATACCTCAGAGGATATTGAAGAACTGATAACTGCACTTAAGGAGGCACAGGAGACAATTGCGTTTTAGCACACTTCAGAACCGGGGATATGCGTCTGTCGGCAGCACAATACGACAATATGCCGGCGGACTAAAATATTTGCAGGATTTACTGTATAATAAAACATAGCTTAGGAATTTAGCGCAGAGTTGTCACAACACTTCGAATATAAAATTTCCACTGATAAATTTAGCAAGCAAGTAAAATGGCACAGGGAACAGTAAAGACTGTAACCGATCGTGGCTTTGGATTCATCTCAACTGATGAGTCGCAAAAAGACATTTTCTTCCATGAAAAATCCCTTACAGGAGACCTTCAGACAAGAAAACTCCGCGTCGGTGATAAAGTTTCTTTCGATATCCAGGAGAACGAAAGAGGCCTCAACGCAGCAAACATCGAACTGATTGAAGAATAATTTCTTCTCTGATTCAAACAAAAAGGAGCACTCAGGTGCTCCTTTTTTTGATGCCTGTTAGCAACAGAAATGGTTATCCCTATCAGGACGCAGGTGTACGAAGAGAAAAGAAAGCCACTATTATTAGAATGTTGCGCTTGCAATAAATGTCAGCTGATCTGTGTACGTACCTGTACCATCGAGATTATCAGGTGATACACCTATTCCAAATTCCAGTCTGAGCTGATCGATCGGTCCTCCGGCAGTATTATAGAGTTCGGTTGAAGTGGTACTCACACTGCAGAAATAATCAGACCCGTTATCCCCATCACAGTCATCATGAATAAACACCCCACCCGTCAAAGCACTGTTGATCATTCCGGAGTGAGATACAAGCCCGTACAAACCCGATCCCGCGGTAATCTGCACTTCACTGCCAGACGAGACACTGGGGATGGAGCCACCCGGAGATCCATTAAGATAGCCAAACTGCGAGCGCACCTGAACAACAGCTCCGCCGTTTGCATTGGTCGACAGATCAAAGAGAATTGAATTAATATCACCAGTAAGTCCGTCAGCATGCAAAGCACTGTCACCGGAACTCGACACATATGCAGGTGACAGCTCTCCCAGATCAACTGTATACCCTGCGTCATCATTTGCGCCCCCATGGCTTTCACACGGATCAGCCCCGCCCTGTGCATCACAATCCTCATCAGTTGCTGCAGTGTCAATATCAAACGTAATGAATGTATCGATATAGCCAGTGATATTTACAGTATCATCGTCAATTATCGGGATCTCCACCTCTGCTGTTTCTGTCCCGCTGGAGTTTTCATTCTTTATTTGCAATTCGTAGGAGTCGACTGCCACAGGATTTACTATCTGGCTCACGCCGCCATCGGCATTTGTGCCGATCTTTACAACAATCATACTCCCTGAATCAATGTAATCAGTGCCAGATGTTGGCGCAGTAAACGTTATTGTGTCTGTCACAGTGTCGATTGTGACACCCCAGGTATCAACCCCAGGTGCCGCAGCGAGAGTCTTATCTGTCCCATCATCCTCGATATCTATATCCGAGATTGATATTGCCGACAGATCCCACCCGGTATCAAACCGGACTTCTGTGGTATCACCGGATGAATTAATTCCGTTTACAGTTGCGTACTTAATCAGATGATCACTTGCCTCTGATACCTGAAGCCTGGTTAGTGTATCCGAGACCCCATTAGGGATTGTTATCCCTCCTGTTCCGGTAACTCCTGCCACCTCAAAATAATCCTTACCTTCGAGTGTGACCAGAGAAACCTCATACTGACCGGTGATACCGACAGTCAGTGGTATACCATTGCTACATACTTGACTGATTCGCCCTGTTCTTTCAGCTCCCGGGCAGATGTGTACCATCACATCATCATCATCCCGCGGAATATACAGAGAATAACTTGAGCCAACGATACCCGGGATATTAACTGCCCCACCCGGGTAATGCAGCAGAGATGCGTTGCCTGCACCGAAATCCGATTTATCACGAGAGAACACATTCATAACACCCCAGTCCCTTCCTGTGTCCAGATCGACTGTCAACTTTCCAACAATATACCCGTTTGACTCATCACGGACATATACCTCTTCTATTCCGGTAACCGTATTTTCACATACGTTCGTGTCATCATCGACAGTAGTAACTGTAAAGTCTCCGCAAAGCATTTCTCCACTACCCGGGTCAGGAAGCACTGTGATCTCAGCCTTGTCACAGAGAGCACCGTTCAAGGCTCGAGCCTCGATCGAATATACCCCTGTCTGAAAAGGCTCGGGCACATTCTCCCCATTTGCGCTTGTGAGCGTTACGGTTGAGTTATCAGGCAGCTTGAGTGTAACCTCTCCGCCAAATATCTGATTCACATCACCGTTCATTACAGCTGACCATTGAAAGGGAGCACCCGAATCAACTGTTGAAACTGCAAAAGAGCCATTCTTGTGTAAACCTGTCAGACCGATCTGAAATCGTGCTTGAGTGGATCCAGTACATGTCTGATTCATAATCACTGTCGCCCCGAAAGGTTCAAAGTCTCCGGTTGCACCAGGGGCCGGTAAGACAGTCCCGCTGCCGGTCAAAGACGAGGTCGTTATTTTGATTCTTCCATCTCCTCCATCCCCGCCGTGTGTGCCATCGACAGAGCTTACGCCACCTGTACCACCTGTCGCTATAATCGAACCGTTATTCTCAAGCGTTTCAGCGTTAATCCATATCGCACCGCCAGAACCGCCACCTCCGGCGCCGGATTCTTCATCACTGACGGGAATAAGATCTGTGCCGTTACCACCTCGCGCACTAACAGTACCGGTTATATCTATAACATTTGCATTTATCCTCAATGCACCTCCTCCTGCACCTCCATTCTGCCCTAATCCTAACCCTCCGTCAGGCGGGGGACCATCCGTCCCGCCTCCTCCGCCACCTGACCCTCCAATCAGCACAGTGAGCTCTGCATCACCATAGGTGCCACCACCTGACGCACCGTAGCCGGCTGTTGTACATGACTGATAGTTCATCTGACCTTTTTCACCTGCCGTTGCGTAACCGCCCCCGCCGCCACCACTATAGACATCACCACCGTTTGAGACACAGCGCTGGCCTCCCTGACCACCTCCATCACCTTCCCCATCCACTCCCACAGTATCAGTTGTGTTAAAGGCATACCCCCCATCACTTCCAGCCAGCCTGCCGTATGCTGGCTGGCTGGTCACACGGTAGTTGGTAGCGCCAGGAGTGGTCATGCCATCAACATTTATTTCGCCGGCTACAGTCATTGTTCCTGTGACGTTGAATGTGAGAGGATATTCTCCCGTTCCACTTACCACACCTCCACTCTCCACCGTCAGATTAGTAAATGTGTAGGTATTCAGTCTGTTTGTATCAAAATAAATAGTTTGTCCATTTTCCACAGTGAAATTTGTTTTATTGGCTGTCAGGTATACTGCCGGATCCGGAGATGCCGTTCCGGCAAAAGAATTGCTACCTGAAAAGCTAATGCGGATCCTGCCTTGTGCTCCGTTTCCCCCATGAGTACCAAATGAATTGCTTGTTCCACCCGTACCACCCAGTGCCGACAGACTGCCCGAACCAGATATACTCGAGGCATCCAGATGAATACTCCCGCCGCTGCCGCCACCTCCGGCTCCGGACTCGTTTCCGCTTGCAATAGAATAATTCCCGCCATTGCCGCCGTTTACGGTGATCTGACCATCTACTACGATTGTATTGGCATTAATTTGGACTGCTCCACCGCCTGCTCCACCCCCTGCTCCCGGGCAGACACCAGAATCGCTATCCGCACCACCGCCACCACCACCAGATCCGCCGACTAACGTGTCCAGTCCGACATCTCCATACCGCGTCCCCCCCATTTCCATCGGTTCTGGAATTTGCTCGTCCTCCTCCTCCAGTCGTCGCATATCCACCACCTCCTCCTCCCGATGAGATATCACCTATTGAGCCCCATTCCGCAATTCTCCCGCCATAACCTCCGCCTGTTCCCTGTCCAATTCCACCTTCGCCATGCGTGGTAGCACCATTCCCTCCGTTTCCGCCGCCAGCAATACCCAATCCACCGGCATTTCCCGAGCATGATGCGGAATTTGAACCATTGCTGCCATTTAGAGAGAGCGTTCCATCAATTGTTACTGTGCCAGTAACATTGAGAATAAGTGGATTAGAACCTGTAGCGGTCAGGGTAGCACCAGAGGCAACGGTGATGTTGTCATAATAAAACCCGGAAGGATTAGCATCTGTATCAAGCACTGTTGTGCCCGAAGGGACATTGAGATTTGCTGCCTGACTTCGGCTTGCACCAAAAAACAATGCGACAACAAATATCAGCAGTATTATGGCAGTTCGCTCTCGTCGGTTCATGACGGACTTGTTAGCTAACCTACGCCGGATCACTGCCTGCGCAGTAAAGTCAAAAGTACAACCGGGACTTGCCCGATCAGTTTAAATATACATTATTACTGCTTGCATTAGAAGGATTATGACACCTCTGCGTGTGTCCGACCCTCCAGAATAGTTTTCACTATGCTCGAAGCTGTAAGGTGGCTAGAGGATCATGGTAGATCTCGTAAAGCCCTCTCTTGCGGTATTAAGGAGAATCTAATACAACAATATCATGAATTTCGAATTTCAATTACTTCGGAGAGAGGTCGGGGTTACAAGCATGAGAATCAAATACTAGCGGCCGGGGTTATACCGGATGAAGACTCGCAGGACTATCCCCCTATTGATGTCCCCACATTCGTTGCTGCGGACCGATCGTATTATTTTGATATCGGTGTAAAAGGTTAACCTGACAAGATGATCGGATCTACCAGGACGGTTGGTCCAAACTAGCCCGAAGCATTTGCTTCCGATTCTTTCAGGCTCTGAAGATTATAGGTTGATTTCCTTACCATTAGTATGTAAACCAGATTCTTGGTATCATGATGGCCGATATATTGATTAATCAAGCTAATCAGAGAGATGTCCAAACAAGATACTGTCGTCCGTTTTGAAAATGTTTCATTCAAATATGGTGAAGAGAAAGTCATCCTGAACGAAGTGAACTTTAACGTACGCAGGCATTCAAAAATTACAATCATGGGTCAGAATGGTGCGGGAAAAAGTACCATTTTTAAACTTCTTATGGGCAAACTGAAGCCGCAATCCGGCAAAATCCATATTGATCAGTCTGCTACCGTGGCTATTGCAGAGCAGGTTGTTCCCGAAGAGATGATGGACCTCACCCTGCTTGAGTACTTCAAAACCGCATTTGCTGAAGAAAACTACAAGATTGAAAAAGACATCGCGAATGTCTTTGAGATAGTGAATCTGGATCTGCCACTGGATAAAAACGTACGGGACCTATCCGGAGGACAGAAAGCCAGGCTCCTGCTTGCTTACGCACTGATCCAGGAGCCGGATATCCTGCTGCTTGATGAGCCCACCAATAATCTTGATAAAGAAGGTATCGAGCATCTGACTAATTTCCTGACTTACTACTGGAACACCTGTATTGTTATCTCGCACGACGCTGATTTCCTCAATGCATTTACCGATGGTGTTTTAAATGTGGACGTATACACCAAGAAGGTTGAACAGTTTGTAGGAAATTACTTTGATGTGATCGACCAGATCAGCGCGCACATCGAGCGGCAGAGGTTACAGAACGCCCGGATCACAAAATCGATCAAGGACAGATTTGAAAAGGTCAATAAACTTGGTGGTAAAAGTGTTGCAATGCGCCGCCTGGCAAACAAGGTCCGCAAGGATATCGAAGAGGATCGCGAGAATATGGTGGAGATTCGCCGCGACGACAGAACGATTCCTGAGTTTGTAATCCCCTATCAGCATTTGAGTAACCCGCTTGTAACAATCAAAGAGGTGACGTTTTTGCGCGATGGCAAAGTGCAATCCCGCAACGTAGACAAGGTAATGGGACGTGGAAGCAGAATGATCATCTCCGGTCCCAACGGTATAGGAAAAAGCACACTGCTGAAGTCATTCCTGGACGGGAAAGGAGTAGAATTTCAAGAGGATCTGCGGATTGGCTACTACAGCCAGGATTTTTCGGAGCTGGATTTTGACCAGACAGGCATTGAATCACTGCAGAGTGTGGCACACGACACCGATCGCCAGGAGCTCTTCTCTATCGCCGGCAGTTTTCTGCTACCGGGTGAACTGCTGCAAAATAAAGTGCGTTCACTTTCAGAAGGTCAGAAAGGTCTGCTCTGCTATGCACGCTTTGTTGCTCAAAAACCCGGTCTGCTGATCATGGACGAACCTACAAATCACATCAATTTCCGCCACCTGCCGGTTATCGCAAAAGCTGTTTCGGAGTTTAAGGGCGCACTGATCCTCATCAGTCATATCCCTGAGTTCATTGAGCAGATTGGTGATGCAGATGAGATCGATCTGACTAGTTTGTAGGTTCGTGCTGATTATGAAGATGGGGTGGCAGGTGGGACTTGAACCCACGGCCCCCGGTGCCACAAACCGGTGCTCTAACCAACTGAGCTACAGCCACCACAAGCGTTAGTAATTATACCAGACAGGAACATTCCTTGGCTAAGGGTTATCCGAACTGCAGCCACTCCGGCCTGAATATCAGCAGGAGACCGATCAGTGCCATAAGCACACCACCGATAAGCCTCGACAGCCTGCCGTATTTGCTGTCAATGCCCACTATCCTGAATGTAAATACTGCCATCAGAAAGATGACCAGGTCATCGATCATAAAGAAGAGGATGTAGATCATCATCAGGCCATAGTATTCCCAGACCTGCAGCTGATTGAGACTGAGCACGTGTGTAAATATTGCAGGCAGTCCCGCAGAACACATCAACTCGATAAGATTGACTGATAAAGCAAGAAGAATGATGCCCGCTGCAGCTAGTAAAAGATTTGACGAGTGCACTGCCCGTTTAGCACGTTCAAACACGCGTGAACGTTTTGCTTTATCCCCCTTTTCACATCCACCTTTTCGCTTGTTCCACCATTCGCGCAGATTGTAGTATGCTGCACCAAGTGCAGCTGCACCAACAAGATACCGTATCAGAGGGATAAACCCGAGGATCACAAACAGATTGAACCATGCTGTCATAAACAGAAAGTACACGACTCCTGAGGTAAGGATAAAAAGCGAACCCAGCAGGATCAGCTTTTTACGGTCTTCTGTTCCGATAAGCAGACTGATTAAAAATAGCAGCGCCCAGAGAGCACAGGGATTAAAGCCGTCAACAATGCCAAGGACGACTGCAAGCAGCGGAAGCGATACTGACCTGGGATCAACCTCGTTAAGCAGCGGCACGTTTACGGTCTCTTCGTCATCCGGATAACTTCCGGGCTCACTGTCAAGCTGTCCAAGCGCGATCGATCTGATATACGCACCGGTAGTTTCGTCACTGTTATATCCGATCACATACTCATCACCGATGAAGACCAGGGGGACACCAAAATCAGTAATGCCGCTCTCGTTTACCCGCTCAAGCATCCTGCCGTAGTTGTCTGGATTGCGATATACCTCAAACATGACAAGGTCTATACGCTCGTCAGATTCTGCAAGCTGCTCAAGAAATGGTTTGGCTTTCGCGCAATGCGGACAGCCTTCTCCCCAGTAGAGCTCAAGTGTTACCTGATCAGATGCACTGACGAAACCGGCAGAGACCAGAAAAACAGCTGCAGTAAGCAGCAGCAGGAGTATTCTTACTGGTTTCATACTATTTATCCCTATATGATGCGATCAGAGCAAGGATCTCGTTCTTGGACGGCTCACCTGTCAGGCGTGCAAGTTCAGTACCGTCACTGCCGATGAAGATAAACACCGGCATCACATCCTCCTCTATTCCATATTTATCGATCAGTTCAGGATGATCATCATACTCAAAATACTTTGTTTCAAGCCATGGATTTTCCGCTTCTATTTCCTTCCAGCGGGGACGCATTACGTTGCAGGAGTTGCACCATACGGCGCCAATTTTAAATACGGTCATATCAGTGAACTAACAACTAAACGCTAGGTCTTTTCGATTACCAGTGCTTTCCCGCTGGCTAGTGCATGTACTGTCTTTTTTAAGCCGCGGGACAGAATTCTGCTGAGTGTCGGCTGGGATATATGCATCAAACCGGCAGCTTCGGTCTGACTGTGACCGTGCTCATATACATGCAGCATCGCTACGTATTCCTCGTGGTCAAGCAGGACTTCCTCAAGCTGGTCCAGCTCTACACCTCGCGGGTCATAATGAGTCGCATCCGGTTGACAGCATAAATTCCGCTGTTTTTTCGGTCGGGCCATAGTTATGAATAATTATTCACAACCAATATTATACCTGCATCCGTCCGAATACAAGTTGACAAAAACAGTCAGCTGGCTGCTGTTACGTTTTTCCGCTACGGCGTATACTCATCTCATGGAGTTACATAATGCATTACCAGAGCTCGAAGAGATTGCACTGCCTGTGCATCCTGACGAGCTACCGCACCGGTTGAGTCCCGAACAGCTTATGCGTCAGTTCAGATTGAGGCAGTTACGCAAGACCATGACTGCTGTCTTTGGCGGCATTAATGGAGGCTCAGCAGGAAAATGGACAGCATCGCGCGGGTACGGGCTGCAGCAGACGGATTACATCATCGGCAGAAACTTTACGCTCAGACATACCAGCGACACACCTGATGGTGAGGAATACTGGATACAGCAATATGACTTTGACGGCAATTATGGAATGGAGGCGTTTTATGACTTCAAGAGAATAAAAGGGACAGAACAGAATCTCCCCAACCTGCGTGGACCATTTGCCGCGCATTGCGATCCGCGTCAGGCCAACTATGATTATGAAGTCAGACGGTTCAGAAATAATCTTGTTCTGATGAACGGCAGCGTCCTGCAGTTGCAGCCGATGACAGCTGAAAAGATTGCGCGTCTTACCTCATGGCTGAAAGCAGAAAATCCGCGGATAACGACCTAGACTGCCTGATTTACTGAATCAAGCCAGTTTTCAACAATCTGACCAGCCTGCTCGGGATACGTTCTCACTTGTGCGGCGGCATAGTATGATGAATGCGCAATATTTTCTGTTACTGCATGAAATCCTCTTTTCAGTACCTGACCTGCCACACTAATCATTGCCGATAATCTACCTTCCTGTTGTGGCTTCTCATGCTGCGGTTGTAGCTCAGTCATGTTGTTAGTTACTGTAAAATAAACAGCAGTCAGGATTTTGTATCCTGCGGAGTTTGAGAATCAGCATCTGTAGCGGACTGATTGTCTTCATCCTTTTCCTGTTCTTTTTCGAGTTGCATCTTTAGTTCCTTCATTTTCAGTTCGCGACCGATCATTGTCTGGGTCAACTCCTCCAGCTCTCCGACCTTATCCGCCAGCTCTTTTTCAACTTTCTTTTGTGCAGAAATATCGGCGATTATTCCTCGAGCTCCGACAATCACGCCATTTACCTCAATCGGTGCAGAAAACAGGATTACCGGAAACTCTGTTCCGTCTTTTTTACGTGCGGTCAACTGACGGTTTTCAATGCGTGCGCTTGCCGGAGTCTGCCTGGCCACTTCTTTACTCGCCTCATCGGCAAACAGATCACACAGTTTATGACCATCCAGCAGCTCCTCTTTTGTGTACCCGAACAATGGTTCTATGTAATCATTTACGTAGGTCAGATAACATTCATTATCCGCCTCAAAGATAGTCTGCGGGAGAAGGTCTGAAAGTTCCTGATACCGTGTCTCTGATTCCTTTAGCTTGGAACTTGTCTTCTCTGCCTGAGCCTGCATGGATAATCCATACCTGCGTGCGACCATAATATAGATCAGCGCAATCACGATCAGAATAACTGAGGCGATCGCCAGCGGGCGGATCCAGTCCGGCTCGACCTCAACCTGTTGAATATTGAGGCGTAATTCATCGATAATTGACTCGTAATAAACACTTTCCGGATCGCTCTTTAGCGAACGAATATGCTTGTCTATCGTCTCGATCATCACCGGTGTATCCTGGTCGTCTTTATTGAGGGCAAACTTCAGTTCAACGGGGTTAAAAACAAGACTTGTCTGCTCGACGTTATAATTTGACCCGATGAAGTCTCCGAACAGCCTGTTAACGACTGCAATATCTGCATCTCCACGTTCCACTGACTCTATTACGTCCTCATATGACTGCAGCCGTAAATACTCGGCTTCCAGTTCAAACGCCTCCATAAGACTGCTGATACCCAACGGACCGGTGAAGTGGATATCCTCATCAAGTACAGCTATTCTTTTGTCGGCAAAGTCACCAAATGACTCAACTCTGGAACCAGGGCGGACGTAAACAGCTGCCCAATTAATAAAGGCTGTCTCAGAGGTAAACTCAAAACGCAGGGAGCGCTCTGCAGAGAAGGCGATATCAGTTATAATATCCACCTCGCCATTTTCGAGACGCGTCAGCCCTTCATCAAATGTTCCGGGAACATATTCAATTATCCAGCCCTCCTGCCCGGCAATGTAATCAAGAAGCTCAGGCCAGAAGCCGACAACCTGTCCGGCGTCATCTGTGTATATTTTCGGGGGATTTTCCGAGAGCGCTACCCTGACAATGGTCTGCTCCTCCTGTGCGCGAACGTCTGCTGCCAGTGATGGTGCTGCAAGCAGGGCAATAACTATGAAGATATGCAGAAACCTTTTCAAAAGAATTTCCTGTAATGCGGACATTTTAACCCAAGTTGCTTCAGATGAGAAGAAAGCTATAGCATGATAAACTTATGTTCATTCACCATTGATACTATGCAAAAAACCGACCGCAGTCCTGATGATTACATCAGCAGCCTTGATGAGGAACGCAAAAAGGATATGGCAATGCTGGATACGCTCATCATGAAGCATGCACCAGCGGAGACAGAACGTGTTATGTGGGAGGGAGTGTTCTGGGGAGGCAGCGAGCAGTCAATTATCGGCTACGGCGAAATGAGTTACCAGCGTTCCGACAGGCAGACTGTCAACTGGTTTTTACTGGGACTTGCCAGCCAGAAAAATTACATAACCGTGTTTGTGAACGTCGTCGAAGATAAAAAGTACCTGACCGAAACGTACAAAGACAGACTTGGCAAGGCAAAGACAGGAAAGAGTTCAATCAGCTTCAAGTCGCCCGATGACATCAACATGTCTGTTCTGGAAGAGCTCATCGCACATGTTTTCAGACTAAATGCGGAGCAGGACTGATTGCGCTTGTTCAAGAGACATGGCATACTGCGATATGAGGCATTATCGCTTTATCGGTATCTCATGATACTAACGCACTGATTTGAAACGACGAAATTATGCGACAGTCGGATTGATAGTTGTGCTGCTGGTCGTGGTAGCAGCTGCAATCTTCATTGGAATATTTCTGAGCCAGGAACCAAGTGTCGCGCCGCAAAAGACTGACGCCCTCGTTGATTACAGCACCAGATATGGCAGCTGTTCCGGAAACTGCAACAGCGGAGCCGAATGCAATGGCTACGGAAACCCACCGGCTGGCACAATGTTCTCCTGCTGGCTGCACAACGGTTCCTACGGTTGCTTTGCAGAAACAACCAACTCCGGCGGCAGTCAGTGTTATCTCAGCTGTTCAAGCGGCTGGCAGCCCTGCGGCTGCGATATCGCTGCCTGTGAACAAAGCTGCAGAAATCAATATGCCGGACAACCTGGCTATCATGAGTACACTGCGATCTGTGCAGGTTGTCAGCAGAAGTTTACCTGCAGCTGCAACATTACGGTAACCAATACACCAACATATACACCATCACCTACAACGCCGGTTACAAACACTCCGACAAATTCGCCAACGCCAACAAATTCGCCGACACCAACAAACACTCCGTCACAGACACCATCAAGCACACCAAGCAGTACGCCGACAGCAACCATAACAAACACGCCATCGCCAACACCATCTGTTACGACCACCATTGTTGAAACCCCTACACCGACGCCGACAGCATCACCATCCGGCACGCTGCCACCGACAGCGCTGTTCAGCGACGAAACTGATCGCGCCCTTATCGGCCTGGTACTTATCATCGCAGGCATGACCTTCTACCTGCTGGGACTGCATAACTCCTTCGGTTTTCTTTATAAAACACGACCAGAACGCAAGGCGGAGTTTGAAGACCGGATAAACAGCTCAGGCAGTCCTGATTGACATTCCGGCATTGAATGCACTAGTCTGTGAGTTAATTACAGACACATTCCCGCCATGAAACAATCCTCGATCGGCCTAACAGGTCTTGCTGTCATGGGTCAGAACCTGGCACGCAATATCGCCTCAAAGGGCTTCAGCATTGTTGTGCATAACCGCACCGCGACTGTTACAGCTGACTTTATCACTAAGTATGGTACTGAGCTGCTTACTGCAGCCGGAACGCTTGAGGAGTTTGTGGCAGCAATCGAACGTCCGCGAAAAATTCTGCTTATGGTGAAAGCGGGAGAGCCTGTTGACGACGTGATTGCGCAGCTTGTTCCTCTGCTTGAGGCAGGTGATCTGATTGTGGATTGCGGTAATTCAAATTACCGGGATACAATCAGACGTACCCTTGAACTTGCTGAACATGGCATTCTGTTTAGCGGAACTGGTGTATCCGGCGGCGAGGAAGGAGCACTGAACGGACCCAGTATCATGCCCGGTGGCACAGCCGAGACATGGGAGATGCTGTCACCCGTCTTCACCAGAATTGCGGCAAAAGATTTCTCCGGAGGCGCCTGCGTAACACATATAGGACCCGACGGCGCAGGACACTATGTCAAAATGGTACATAACGGGATTGAGTATGCAGTCATGCAGGCTATTGCAGAGATCTACTGGCTGATGCATACACTGTACAACAAGTCCGCTGCCGGGATCGCTGATGTATTTGCAGCATACAACGAGGGATCGCTCGCTTCTTATCTGATCGAGATAACGGCGGAAGTACTGCGTAAAAAAGATGATCTTACGGGCGGCTATCTGATAGACAGCATTCTTGATAAGGCAGGACAGAAAGGTACCGGCGCCTGGACCGTCATAGATGCGCTGGAACGTGGCACGACACTGACCGTTATCGCAGAGGCTGTTTTTGCAAGAACGCTGTCGGCACAAAAAGACCTGCGCATGTCGCTTGATGGTTTTATTGATGTTACTGCGCCCGATCTGCCGGACTTCGAGACGTTTACCGCTATGGCAGAATCAGCCTTGATCAATGCGATGTATGTAAGCTACACCCAGGGATATGAACTGATAAGGACAGCAGCAGCAGAACACAACTGGCAGATCGACCTTTCGGAAATCTCGAGGATCTGGCAGGGAGGCTGCATTATCAGAGCGCGGCTTCTTGAGACTCTGACTGACGCATTCAAAACAAACAGCAATACAATGCTTCTTGATATTGATGCGTTGCGCACCACAATAATCGAACACACTCCCGCACTTAGAGCAGTAGCTGTGCTTGCACTTTCAGCAGGCATTCATGTTCCCGTTCTGACAAGCAGCCTGCTCTACCTTGATGGTGTGTCTTCGGGCAGACTGTCTGCAAATATGATCCAGGGGTTGCGTGACTACTTCGGAGCGCATACATACGAACGCAGTGACCGTGAGGGCACATTCCATACCGTCTGGTCAGAATGACTGAAAACCGGCACAGGTACGCTATAATTAGACGTATCAGCCATATGCATGCTAAGTCCCGAAACAGTCTCTGACAATAACCTTTTTGCGCGCCTGCACAGTGATATGCAGGCATATGTGAACACTTCGCACTCTATCAGCATCGATGGAATTATCCATACATCATTCGATACAGGCAGGTCGTTAGTCAAAGCTCACGGTCAGCCTGTATTTACAGCGGGCTGGACTGTGCAGCCCTTCGCAGGCGGCAGAAGCATTGCCTCGCAGACTCATATGGTGCCCGTTACAATAGATACAGGCGGCAATGATGATCCCGCAGACTTTGAACAGGGGTACCTGGCACGCAAAACACATATCCCGGGAATTATCGCTGCAGGTCGCTGCTTTTTTCTGCCCTGGGAACTGAAACGGGCGCTCCCGTCTGCAGACAGACCTGATGTGCTTGGGATATCACTGCTTGAGAGCTACTACGGCAGCAGTCCCGAGGCTGAGCATTCGCTGATGCTGTCCCTGGTTATGCAGGAGATCGGAATGAAGGGCAGGCGGATTGTTGAATTTGGCTCAGGCGCAGGTGCGAAGCTGACGGAGGCCGCTGTGTTGGGAGCGACAGAGCTGCTTGGTTTTGAGCTGCCAGGCACACTATCACGTCCGGCAGAACGTTTTGCCCAGGATCTGTCCGGCAATAATGCGTTACCATACAAGGCGGCCCTGATTGAGATGGATGTCCGCGACAGACGTCTGACATCACCTGGCGGACTGCAACAGCCGTGGAGGACACATATCCGCACCGGTACACTTCCGGATACCGCATTTATCAGTCTTGGCCCATCATATAATCCAGACGATAACATGGATAACAGCCCCACTATCAGTGCTCTTGAGACTGTTCTCGCTGAACGGTCAATCGAAACTGTCATACTGACCGGATATGCAACCGAGTATCGCAGATCATATATGCAGTTGCCTGCTGAGCACTATGAGGAGTGCGACCAGCTCACCCGCGAGATGCTTAACGAAGGCTTTGAACAGATTGATATCTGCCAGTGGGGCAAGCTGCAGGTGCTGGTCGGTCGCAACCGGCGCAAACCCTCACGCAAGAGCCGACATCAGCGCGCGGACGTTGTCAGGATCAATCCGGTCCCCTGATTTTAATGACGACCCGACAATTGCTCCATCAGAATAAGTTTTAAGCAGTGCTGCATTTCCGGCATTCATACCACTGCCGATCAGGACAGGAACCTTCCCGTTTACAGCCCTTCTGACACGGTTGAGCTCGTCCAGATCAGGCTGGCTACCTGTCCATGAACCAGTCACAACTATCCCGTCAGACCCGGCAGCTATTGCATCAGCGACTGACTGCTCAAGTGTCCGCGCTGTATCCACCATTGTCGTATGCTTGACGTGAACATCGGTAAACACCAGTACATCAGGACATATTCTATCTCTGAAGTCGATTATCTCTTCGGGATCAGGGTCAATCACAATTCCGTCATCCACCCGCTTAACTGTATCCACAAATGTATCAAGTCTGATGAAGGCTGCGCCGAACCCGGCAGCCAGCCTGAGTGCCGCTTTCCAGTCGTTCAGCAGAATGGTGTACCCGAGTGGAACTGTGATGAGATTCCTTACAGAATCTGACAGTCTGGACATGCTCTCATACTGCCGGTCACTGATAAACTCGCTGTAGGGCTTATCGTTATCGTTCTCAAGCATGATTGCACTGATACCGCCTTCCTGAAGTGCCCCGATATCCTGCTGTGTATGCTCAGTCATAGTTTTATACCCGGCAAAGCCAGGAGTACCTTCCTGAGCATCAAGATGTATCATGCCAATTACCGGATATGGATCTGTGAAGATCTTCATGTATTGAGACCTAATAGATAAGATCTGGTTGCAATATCAGGCCTGCGCTGATGGCATGCTCCAGCTTTGCATAATGTTCCGCCTTATTATCCATCGGAGGAACTGCAGCCCGCAAGCACAGCGGCATCCCTGCCCTGGCTGCGGTCACAGCATGCTGAAACGAAATTAGAATGTGGGCTGCTGTTCGGATTGCCATGCCATCCTGATACAGGTCGGCCGTAAGCGCAACCGCCGAGTTGGTTGCTGCCGCGATCTCGGCAGCGAGCCCATTCTGTTCCTCTATCACCGGCTGCACAGATCCATCCGGGGATCTGTAAAGAGCAGGAACTGAGTAGTATCTGTTTTGCATACCATATTCTTCAATCGAATCTACGAACACCATCCGTTTCAATACTGCGGAATTGAGATGATCCTGTGCACAGTCTGCTTTGAATACTGCTCCGGAAGACAGTGCACCGTGGATAAAGCTGAGATTAGGGCCAAGTCCGTAGAGCTTATAAGGGATGACAGGCTGTCTGATCCCGTTTCTGTGCAAGCCTTCTGCAAGCGCAAGCGTGGTTGTACCGTAGATACCGGTTTCAAGTTCAAGCAGCGGTTTCTCCAGCTGTCCGAAGTGCTGCACCAGCAATTCGTCAAACAAAGGGTCCTGTACCGGATTGTAATCAGCCTGATTGTTAGCTATCCCTGCTGTAATCCTGTTTACTGCAGGCGTATGGATGGTAACAGGAATACCTCTCAGCTGTGACTGCCTGTACAGCGAGTACACCATTGGAATCGTATCCCTGGGCGGAAGCAGCACTTCATCTGGCAGTATTCCGGCTGCAATGTTATCCAGTACATGAGCCGTAAAACCGTGGATCACCGGGGCGTAAATACCTGCAACAACATTTGCCAGCAGGTTTGCCTGATTGTCGTCAGAGTAAGTATCCGGGACAAACAGCGGATTGATTTTTTGGATTGCATCATATGTGGGCTGGGGATTATCTGCAGCAGCTTCCACATCCGAGGCAAACTCTTTAAGGAGCTTAGCCAGCGGCACAAATGTTTCTGTAGATGTTTCGATCATAATCCGATGGATGGTAAAACTAAAAAAGGCTCCGCGCAGCGGAGCCTTAAGCAGCATGACTGCCTACGGCTCCTGTTTGTAACGGCGACGCATTGAGTTGTTCATGTGACGGTATTTAAAACAAAAAAAGCTTCCTGGTAAGGAAGCGGGTAAAAAGTTACAGCAGCGACAGCCTCCTTCAGGAAGATGCGATGCGGCGGCGGGCTGTAGCTGTAATTTTCGAATTCATGTTCTGATAGTAGCATAAACGCTTTTTTTTTGAAAACTGGATGATTATTGTTGTATAGCAAAATTTCCTGTGCTAGTATGACCTGCATACATAATGAGTATGCATGCCTGACGAGACCGTAAACCGCATTCTGCCTGCAGAGAGCAGACTTCCACAAGAAGCATTCACTCTGCCGCGCGTCAGTACACTTGCCACCCCCACACTTGTAACCCTGGACATTGCAGAAACAATTACCGAAGAACAGGCGGCTATACTTGACCTGTCAGACATCGGCTGGGATCCCTACCCTGACGAGGCAGTCCCCGCATTTATGACCCGCTACCAGAACGCCACCGGAAGATCACTAATGGACACAATGACATGTCTGCCGGACAGCCTTGATATGCGACTGGGTGGAACGTCCTTCATGACGGTGACCCATCTTGGGAAAATGAACCCTGAAATCAATGATGTTCGCTGTTATGCACCGATCGGGTCTGCAAACGGTCACACGCAGCCGCTTGTCGATGCCGTTAACAGTCATTACAGACGACTCAGCAGCGGTGTGGATAAACTGACAATCGTACCCACTCTTCATGAAGGCAGGCTCTCGCCTGTAATTTTCACGTTCACACTGCCGGGAAAGGAACGTAAGATGGTTCTGCTCGAAGGATGCAAGCAGGATGGTGTCAATCCCGGCGAGATTGCTGTCCCCGAAGGTGCTGCACAGATCGTGGACAGCTATGAACTGATGCGACCAGATTCTCCATACGGAGAAGCCATCATGCAGACCCTCAGACAGCAGCCGGACACACTGACTGTGGTCGGCCTCGGTTCGACACGCGTCATTCCGCAGGCAACTGAACACATCCTGCGTTTTGCCGATGCTGCAAATAACCTTGCGATCAGCGGCAACCGGGAGGAGATCGTGCTTCTGCAGGAGACACTTGGGACTGACAGTGTCACCGGGATCTTCGACAGACTTGGAACCCGGTTTATTCTGGAGACAAACGGTCAGCAGGGTGCGCAGCTGCATCTAGCGCATACGGGAGGAGTGCTTACGTTCGAATATCAGTTGCCTGACACAGAGATCTACCGGGGAGATAATACTAATGCAGGAGATGTGTTTCTGGCGGCAACACTTAACGGTCTGCTGTCACTAAACGGCAGCGGAATTGATGCAGCTGCTGATATTCTTCCACGGGCATCGAGGTACACCTACGATTTCCTCCGCACCAGAGGAACCTGATTCAACTTCCAAATGTAAAGGCATTGATTTGCACACCGGCTGGAAACTCAAGAGTCAGAGTATGCTCACCGAAATCAGGCAGACTGATCAGCCTGTATAGTTCGTAATCATTTGTTGAACCATTACGATATCCCGGTGATCTCAGCTGCAGGATAAGGGCTGTCAATATTCATCTAAGCCCGCCTCTGTCCTGCCGTGCAATGCTGCTTCCCATGATAAAGAGTGCCAGTATATGCATTTTCTTTAATTCTGTTCATCATCCGACAGCAGCCGAAGTTCAAGATTGGTCGGGTTGAGCCCCTGCTCGAGCAGCCATGTTTCTATTCTCTTATCTGCACCCGTCAGGATAAGCAACCCGACAACAATAAGTATCACACCCAGCACTTTTTTTGAATGTGCCATCAGGGTTGGCAAGCCAGCGCAGACGCTTAACCGCATCCTGCCCCAGCCATGCAATCGCCAGCAAGGTTACAGCCATTCCCAACGTGTAAACAAGCAGATTGATCAGACCGACTGCAAAGCTTTGCGGAAGTATGGTCGCCAGAATCACTGTGTACGTCGGACTGCAGCTTGAAAATACCGGTCCAAGTGACATGCCGATCAGCACAGAGCCGATAACTCCATCACGTGTACCTGCCTTATGCAGAAGATTGTCAGATCGTGAGCTTAATCCCAGCTTTACGTTAATCCAGTCCCACAGACGCGGGAACAGCGTGACAATTCCAAACCCCAGGATCAGAAATCCGGCAATCGCCGTCCATACCTGTGGAGGTACCATGATCAGTAACGTTGACGCTTTGAGAAGCAGTGTAAACAGTATGATTGAGACCGACAGCGATGCAATGATGATCAAGGCCCGCCTTCTGCTGCCGCTGGTCAGTGAGCTGCCCAGGATAACCGGCAGTACCACGATGACACAGGGTGAAAGTATGGTCAGAAACCCAGCCAGAAGGGAGATGAAGAGATATTCCATCTGTTTTGCCCTGACTTAAGTAAGTTGCGCGACAATGTCATCAAGTGAAAATCCGCCTGACCATTTTTTAATCAGGTTTCCCTGGGCATCGACCTGGACAAGAGTGTGCTGGTAGGTAACGCCGTATTTCTGTTTCAGCTGGGTGTAGGTATCGTAATCGGTTTTAAGGATAGTAAGATCTGAGGGAATTTCGTCGAGGGAACCGTTAATACTGTCATTGAGTATTTTGCAGGTCGGGCACCAGCTGGCAAGGAAGAAGAGAACAACATCACCATTGCTGGCGTTTGCAAGCAGACGTTCATCGTAGTCCACGTACGAGCCTGACTGAGCGCTATCATCCTTCATCTTGTCATCACCATCCATCTTGTCATCGCCTTCCATCCTGTCGTCATTCTTCTCCATCGATTCACCATCCATCATCTTATCGGCTGTACCGTTTGAACCCTGGTCCGGGTTTGTGCTGTTGTTACCGGCATTTACCAGCAGTATTCCTCCGATTGAGAGAATGATAAGAACTACAACGGCAAGCACGATGTACATCACTGTGTTTGACGATTGTTGCTGCGCCTGGTGATCCATTACGGGGACTGTTCATATGTAATATCTGTCGTTATAGTACCCGCGCAGTATCGCCATGTCAAGTCAACTTGACATGGGGTCGTTATTTCAGTCTGGGGGCTTTCAAAATCACAGCTGTAATGTCATCTTTATTCCCACCTAGTTGTGCCTTGCGCCTCAAGGCTCGCGCCGCAGAGCCCACATCGCTACCCAGCTGCACACGTTCTTGCGCGTCCGTCTCACCATTCCGGTCACCTTTTATTCCGTCAGAAGTTACTGCACAAACAGTGCCGGTTACGGTCAAAACATTTTCTCTCAGGTAATCAGCCATGGAATGGTTCCCCATTCCATGCATAAGAAATACACCTCCCTGCTCTCCTGGAGGAATTACTGATGACACTTCTGATCCGTTTGTCTGCCCCAGGTACAAAAGCCCGGTATCGTTTGCAGAACCAATTGTATAAACCATAATCCTTGAGCTACCTCTCGCATCCGGATGGGGGATTACGAGCCCCATCTGCAGTGTAGTCTGCCCCAGAAAATCATGTCCGGTTTTTTCCTTGTGGTTGTTCGCAACCACATCAAGTCGCAATGCAGCATATTCCGCAGCGTCCAGAGCAAGTTGACCACCCGCCTCGTATGTCGGGTCTTCACTTTCGTCTTCAGAGTATATGGCAAGCTCTTTTCGAACTCCTTCTTCATCCTCTACTTGAATCTGTCTGCCAGGAAAAAGCATAGGCAGAATGTTCTGACTTTGCTGGAGAGAATACCTGAAGGACTCGATCGCTGAGTATACTGCGACTCTGGAGGCAGTTCCTGAATCAACAGCTACTGTTTTGTAATCCATCATGCTGACACCGTCAGCAATTGCGAACAGCGGGATATCTATCTGCTCACCGTCAACCCAGACAGTAAACAGTTCAACCGATGCAGCGTCCTGCGGGAGGTGCGCCTCTGATGTCCTCATCAGGATCTCAGCCTCGCCTCCTGAGCGGCCGGTCAGATTTTCGCCAAAGTAACTTCCTCTTTTTGCATCGCGTTTTGTATCACCAAACAGTTCACGTCTGTGTTGTGTTCCAAGACCTTCCTGTTCTTTAGAACGGAACCTCCCAAAAAATCTGTCAAGTGCCATGAGGCAAACGTATCAAATTGTTAATGTTACTATAGCTCCAGCAGAGGCATGGTACAATACGGTGTAAAGTCAACCTTACATGAACACAGCATTTTCTGAGACCGTCAACAATAGAGTTCGTGAACTGAGGACTGCACGAAACCTCACACAGTCCGATCTGGCAGATGCGCTCGGCATCACGCGCCAGACGGTCATCGCAATCGAAAAAGGCAGCTATACCCCATCAGTGCTGCTGGCCCTTAAACTTGCCGGCTACTTTAATACATCTGTCGAGGAACTTTTTTATTATGAATAAACTCCGCGAAAATCCGCTTACTGATATTGCACTTGCGCTGACACTGCTTGTTCTGCTGCTGGTGGCGTATAACCCGCTTCAGCTGCTTATGCCGGACATGATACTGATCATTCTCTCCGGTGCGATCGCGTCGGTACTGGTGTTGTTTGTTGTACTCGTATGGAAGGAGCAGGACTACGATGAACGGGATACACGCAACAGGCTTATTGCCGGCAAATATTCGTTTATAGCCGGGACTGTGGTTCTGGCTGTCGGAAACATTGTGCAGCTGCTGCAGCACGAGATGAACATCTGGCTGCCGCTGGCACTTGCTGTCATGGTAATAACAAAGATGGTGAGCCTTATTCGTCTTGAGCGATCATAGTGCAGAACGCTCGCTGGTTTCAGGACAGCTGTATTTGCGTTACACCTTACTGAATTCTGCTCAGATTGCATGCAAACCCGACTTACCCGACCAGAATTGTCCGGGGACGTTCCGTCCCCGCCCCATGTTTAATTGTAGCCCAGAGCTACGTTTACAGTCCTGAAGAAATTCTGAATCTGAATACAGTTAGCGCACAAACATCTTCTGCTCGGCATACGCAAGCTGCCTGCAGTCGTCACAGCAGAAATAGTTTCCATCTTCGTCAGCGTGCTTCTCACACAGGATCAGATGTCTGTGACCTTTACAGTGCAGATATGCACAATCAACATAGTTATCACTTTGCTCACCGCATTTGTCGCAGTGACTGATCACCTCGTGATCCTCATCATCCGTATTGATTCCCCAGACGACGCGACCATCAAACACATAAAGTTTTCCAAGAAAGTGTGAATTGGGATACTTTTCGATATAGGTGTGCATGCCACCATACAGCTGGTAGACATTGGTAAAGCCGTGCTTTACCAGAAATCCGCTCGCTTTTTCGCAGCGTATGCCTCCGGTGCAAGTCGTCACGACAAGCTTATCTTTCAGATGTTCAATTTCTTTGAGTGTCTCTGGCAGTTCACGGAAGTTCTTCATCGGCATCAGGATTGCATTCTCAAAATGGCCGACCTTCTGCTCGTAGTCATTACGCATATCTACCACATAGAACTCTTTGCCTGACTCGTAAAGCTCGTGCAGTTCGTCTGCAGTAATATACTTGCCTGTCGTTACGTTAGGATCGACATCGTCCTCTCCAAGATGCAGGCTGACAATCTCATCACGCACCTTGATCTTAACCTTGGGGAAGGCCTTGCCGTTTCCTTCACTGCGTTTCCAGTGAATATCTGCAAACCGCTTATCTGAGACCATTTCGGCAATGTAGTGCTCGGTGTTCTCTACTGTTCCTTCAAGCGTCCCGTTAATACCCTCCGGGGCGATCAGTACTCTTCCGGTCAGACCAAAGCGTGCAAACAGCTCCTCCTGGCGGCGTTTCTCTGCTTCGGGATCTTCAATGGGCGTATATTTGTAGTACAGAAGTACCTGGTAGTTCATCTGATGTTCTTAAAACTGCGGAACAAACGGTGCCGGCGGTTCCGGTGCCCTGTCGTATAGCGGCTGTTCCGGCTTTGCTGCAGGTTGATCAAGAACAACACCGGGGTCCGGGATGCTCAGATCGGCGCCGTTCAGCTGCCGCGACACCAGCTGCAGCAAGTAGTCCCTGAAAGGAATCCACCTGCTGACATCGGGCATTCGTAAAATTTCCATATCTGAGTATATCATGTTGACTGTAAAACCTGACACCCTCTGTCTTGCATGATATGGTAGTATCAATCTATACGAATGCACAACCATGGCAAAGCATACCTACGATCCGGCAGTAATTGAGCCCAGGTGGCAGAAAGAGTGGGCTGACCGGAAGCTGTTCAAAGCAGCCGACCACTCCGAAAAACCCAAATACTATGCCCTCAGCATGTTTCCGTACCCGTCCGGAGCCGGTCTGCATGTCGGTCATCCCGAAAGTTACACTGCTGTGGACATTATCGCCCGCTATAAACGCATGACCGGTCATAATGTGATGTACCCGTTCGGCTGGGATGCGTTCGGTCTGCCGACAGAAAACTACGCTATCAAAGTCGGCCGCCCTCCGCAGGAAGTAGCAGTCGAGAACATTGCCAACTTTAAACGCCAGGTAAACTACTTCGGTTTTTCAATTGACTGGGACCGCGAGGTCAACACGTCCGACCCGTCTTACTACAAATGGACCCAGTGGATGTTTAAAGAACTGTTCAAGCACGGACTGGCGTACAAAAAAGAGGCGCCGGTTAACTGGTGCCCAAGCTGCCAGACTGTGCTTGCCAATGAACAGGTTGTTGACGGCCATTGTGAACGCTGCGGGCATGAGGTCGTGCAGAAAAACCTGAGTCAGTGGTTTTTCAAAATCACGCACTACCTGGATGAACTGCTTGATGATCTTGAGAAGATCGACTGGCCCGAGCACATCATTGCCATGCAGCGTAACTGGATCGGCCGGAAGTCAGGTATCAACATTACCTACTCAATCGATGGCACCGACGCCACTGTTACCTGCTTCACTACGAGGCCGGACACAAATTTCGGTGCTACATTTATTGTGGCAGCCCCGGACAGCGCGTGGGTCAAAGAGCATCTGGAAATGTTCCCCAACAAAGAGGAGGCGCAACAGTATATCGAAGCCACGCAGCAGAAAACCGAACTTGAGCGTATGCAGGAAGGCCGAATGAAGACCGGTGTCTTCACCGGAATGCATGCGGTTAATAATCTGAACGGTGCAAGGATTCCGGTGTACATATCAGATTTTGTACTGGCCGGATTCGGAACGGGTGTTGTCGTCGGCGTCCCCGGTCACGATCTGCGGGATTTCGAGTTTGCAAACGCAATGGGCCTTGAGATAAAGCGTGTTGTCGTCGGACCGGATGGCGATACATCAGAAATCACAAAACCCGCTCAGGTGCAGGAGGAATCCGGCACAATGATTAACAGTGAATTCCTGGACGGAATGGAGATAGCTGCAGCCACCGAACGTATGATGGACCATCTGGAAGAAAAAGGCTGGGGCGAGCGAGTTACAACCTACAAGATCAGAGACTGGCTCGTCTCAAGACAGCGTTACTGGGGTGCGCCTATTCCTGTAATTTATTGCAGGAAATGTGCAGACTCTGCCGAGCATACAGTCGAAATCGACGGTGTAGCTCATGCAGTGCACCTGGTTGACGATAATGATCTCCCGGTATTGCTTCCGGAGGATGTTGATTTTAAACCGACAGGCGAGGCTCCACTGGCCAGTTCGCAGTCATTCAAAGACGTCAGCTGTCCGGTTTGCGGCGCAAACGGAGACGACGCATTCAGAGAAGTTGATACGCTTGATACCTTTGTCTGTTCATCCTGGTACTTCCTGCGTTATGCAGATACGCAGAATGATGACGCAGCCTTTGCAACAGATAAAACCGATTACTGGATGCCCGTTGATATCTACATTGGAGGCGCAGAACATGCTGTGCTGCACCTTCTGTATGCCCGCTTCTTCACCAAGGCGCTGAGGGATATGGGATACCTGAAGGTGGATGAACCCTTCTCCGCTTTGCGCACGCAAGGTATGATCCTTGGTCCCGACGGTCAGAAGATGAGCAAATCGAAAGGCAATGTTATCAACCCCGATGATGTTGTAGAAGAATACGGCGCCGATACGTTCCGCCTTTATGAAATGTTCATGGGGCCTCTGCAGGATCCCAAACCATGGTCTACCACAGGAATTAACGGTTCAAGAAGATTTCTCGAAAAAGTCTGGTACACGATCAATACATGGATCGATGCCGGCAAGCCCTCTGATACAACTGACGAATTGAACCGCCTCGTCCACAAAACCATCAAAAAGGTCAGTGAAGACATACAGGAGGAAAAATTTAACACCGCAATCTCAGCCCTGATGATCCTGACAAACAAGATGCATGCAGACAAAAGTTTCCCGGCTGATACAGCCGGAACACTGCTACGCCTGCTATCTGTATTTGCTCCGCATATAGCTGAAGAGCTGTGGTCGCGCGCCGGCTTTGAAGGATTTATCAGCACAGCTGACTGGCCTGAGTATGACGAATCAATGATCAGCGAGCATACGACAGAGATTGCCATTCAGATTAACGGAAAGGTCCGTGACCGAATCACTGTCAAAGCTGATGCGACCGAGGATGACATTGTTGCACTTGCTCTAAAACAGGATAACGTCAGGCGCTACATCGAGGGGAAGGAAATCAAGCGCACCATCCTTATCCGGGGCAGCGTACTCAATATTGTCGTCTGAACTTTTTCCGGCACAACCCCTTGCGGCTTACGTAACGTAAGCTGTTACACTGCATCCATGCAGGATAGAAATGTGTACACAATCCAGCAGCTGTCTGCGTTTTCCGGCCTGACAGTCAGGACATTGCGGCATTATGACGATCTGGGACTGCTTCCTGCCCGGGAGCGTAATTCCAGCGGGCATCGTTTATACAGCCGCAGCGACCTGCTCAGGTTGCAGCAGATCATGTTCTACCGGGAACTTGATGTACCGCTCAGCGAGATCGCTGAGATCGTAGACGATCCGGACTTCAGTCTCACGGAGGCGCTAGAGCGGCACAGAAAACGCATCGGTGCGGAGATCAGCCGTCTGCAGAAGCTGATAGCGACCATCGATACCACTTTACATACTGTTAACCAGGAAACCATGTCAGACAGGACTAACGAAGAGTTGCTCTACGATGGATTCAGCAAAGAACAGATCGAGGAGATCAACGCTGAGGTGGATCTTACATATGACCCCGCTATTGTTGCCGAATCACGGAAACGTGCAAAGGTCATGACCAAAAAAGAGATCGAGGCTTTCAAGATTGAGAGCAGTGACATCCTCAACGGTCTTATTGCGGCATTCAGGCGCGGGGCCGCTGCAGACTCTGAAGAGACGCTGAAATGGATCGGCAGACATGTTGATACAATCAACAGGTTTTATACACCGACACCGGAGATCATCAGCGGTCTGGGCGACCTGTATGTGCAGGATCCGCGCTTCACTGAATACTACGATAAACATGTCGACGGCCTTGCCGCATATGTGCGCAAGGGAATGAAGGCATACGCTGAGTCTATGAGAACATAAAAAAAAAGCCCGCCGGAAGGCGGGCTTTTTCTTAACTCTTCTAATTGCTGCAACGGGCATCAACCTGATACTCGGATCTGATTGCTTTAATGTCGTACTCATCTTCACAGTATTCACACAGATTGCCTTCAACAATGCCCTGCTCATTACAAACATCGCAGCCCTCACTTCCTGAGGCAAGAATACATGTCTCATACACTGTAGTTGCCAGCGAACCTCCCGCGATGGCAACAATAACCACCATACCGATGATGCTGACAAAAAACGCTGCTACACCCATCCAGATTGCTTTTACAGCCTTCTGTGCTTCTTCGATCTTACCGGCATCACCCTGTGACGTTACGTACTTGAACGCAGCTATACCAGCATAAATGACAGACGCAAGCACCAGTGCAATCCACATAACTGTTATCAGCAGTCGGATATTGTCGGTAACAAAATCAACAAGCCCTGCTCCTCCAGGGAACCGTTCAATTATCCGGGCGAGCTCATCAGGAAGAACGCTTTCCTGTGCTGCCACCGGAAAAACTCCGGCATGCAAGAGGGCAAATACAGCAAGCAGAGTAAATACACCCTTGACTGCAATTTTTCTCATGATCAAAGACTGACAAGTATATGATGCAGTGTAGGAAATCCTGCAGACGAACACAAGGCAGGAGGAATGAGAGATTGTAACCTTGATCGTCTAACAGGTATTATTTAATCAGTTTAATTCTGTCCATCATGTTTATGAAAAAACAGTTACTGAGTCTGGTCATGCTTGCCGGAATGGTTCTGGCACCGCTGACTTTTGCTGCGGCACCTGTACATGCCTGCAGCTGTCTGCCGTTTGAGTCATTTACCCAGGCAGCAGAGATGTCAGATGTAATTATTTACGGCAACGTAGTCAGCACAAAGGGTACCGTAGATGGTGCGCCCGGTTCTGACGAGGTGTCGTATGAGGTTGAGGCATACGAGTTCTGGGGAGAGCTGGCAGAAGGTGTCAATACGATCACGACATCCGGCAGCAGTGCTGCATGCGGTATCAACCTGACCCAGGGAGCCGAGTACATTATCATTGCCAGCAGGGACGAAAGCGGAATGCTGTCAACCGGACTGTGCAGCGGTACACAGGATGCTACTGAAGCAAACCTCGAAACACTTCGAGCAGAGATGGGTCCGGGTATGGCGTTTTTCTACACGCAGGGACAGGAACCGGGCGCTCCGGACAGACCGGCTGTCGATGAACCAGGGGTAGACCCGACTCTCTACGACAATGAGGAAGTGATGCCGATCAGTGCACCGGCATATGATACGAGCGCTGCGGCTATAAGCACAATCTGGGCAGCAGTTGCCTGCGTCGGACTGATGAGTACGGTTGCGCTTCTTTTCAGTTCACTCAACCTTGTGCTCTTCTTAAAAGGGAAAAAGTAACTGCCCGAGAACATCTTCAGTTAAAGCCCTCCACCTGGAGGGCTTTTTTATAGGACAGCAAAATAAGCTTCTGCTAAACTGTGAGTATGAAACTGACACAGTTACTTCGTAAGCCCTCTCCGCCGGTTATTATCGCCGGCCTGATCATAGCTGTTCTGCTTGGCGGAGTCGCTGTACTCACCTATGATCGCGCCAGAAATACTGAGGATACGACTCCGACCATCCTGCCGGATCTACCAGCCGGAACAGGCGTTGCAATGTCACCGACCCCAACAGGTCCGGTCCCAACCATCAGCACTGAAGAGCCCGGTTTTACGGATGAGGTGGTACAGGAAGATCTTACAGCTCCGTGGGACATTCTTTTTCTCGATGAGTCGACCTGGCTGGTCAGCGAAAAAGACGGCACCATGGTTCTGATCAAGGATGGCAGCATGACCAGGTTTACCGGTCCCGATGATGTCATGTCCATAGGCGAAGGCGGCCTTACCGGGCTTGCTCTGGATCCCGAGTATACAACTAACAGACTGCTTTACACCTGTTATAACTCCGCAAGTAATGATGTACGCGTTGTTCGCTTCCGTTTTGAGCCTGAACAGCGTTCTCTGACCGAAAAGAAAATCCTGGTCGAGGGCATCCCGTCTATCGCGGGAGGAAGACACTCAGGCTGCCAGCTTGAATTCGGTCCTGATGGATTTTTGTGGGTTGGAACAGGTGATGCAGCCACAGCAGAGAATCCACAAGATCTGCAGAGCCTTGGCGGCAAGATCCTGCGCATTGACCGCGATGGCAACCCGGCGTATGACAACCTGCAGGGTGGTGCCGATCTTCGTGTATACAGTTACGGACACCGCAATGTACAGGGGCTTGGCTTTTTTAATCCTGCGTACCGTTTTGACGCTCCGGGAATAAATATCGAACATGGGTCAACCCTCGATGACGAGGTTAATCCTCTTGTTCCCGGCAACTTCGGCTGGGACCCCAACCCCGGTTACCGTGAGGCCGGTGTCCCTATGACCGACCTCGAAAAGTTTCCTGATGCTGTTGAGGCAATCTGGTCCAGCGGCAACCCGACCATCGCCACATCAGGAGGGACCGTTATCAATGGAGAGCAGTGGAAAAGCTGGAACCAGTCTGTGGCAGTCGGAGTTCAGAAAGACCAGCACGTTCTCATCCTCAAGGTTAATCAGGATATGACACTGGCAGATGAAACAGTCATCCTCAAAGGAGCATACGGCAGAATCCGGACAGTGCAGCAGGGTCCGGACGGTAATCTGTATCTCCTGACGGATCGTCGCGAAGGCTCAGGTGCCGACGTGATTGTTCGTCTTAGCCCGAATCCTTAGCCAGGATAACACGACTCCGCTTAACAGGAGCATACTTGCGCCTGTCACAATAACTGACTCTGCCAGCTGAGTTCCCCATAATGGCAGATACTTCTGAACAGGCCCGACAACCAGCAGTGAGATCTCAACAGCAGCAGGCAGAAGCAACAGATGTAATCCAAAGAACAGAAGTGAATGCCTTCCGGTAAACAACACAACCCTGTCAGCAGTCACTGTGCGGGGGAGCACCTGCATGACCAAGAATCACGAGCACAATTCCAAGCCCTTTAGCCGCATCAATCCATATTATGCGTTTACTGTCCCCTGTTATGCTGTTTACCACTTCGCAATATTGTATCGTCACTGCCATCTTATGATAAGCGCGCACGAAAAGATATGCAGCAGTGATACAATACAGATCGCTATGGAAAGTATCCGCAAAAATATCGAATCAGCCTCTCCGGCTGACCGTCACAGTACGGTGCTAAGCAACTGCCTTAGGCACATCCAGCTTGGTACGGGCGACATCACTATCAGGCAGGGCGCAAAGATCGGTGTCTTTCATATTGATGGTATGACCCAGACGCTGGTGCCGGAGGCAGACGGCACAGGTATCTTCGAGGCTGTGACGGACGAGAATACAGTGCGCCTGATCCGCAAGGATTCTTCAGACTACAATACACTCAGGATCACTGTGCCCCGTGAGCCGGATGAGCATATTGAGGGATATGCCCGACTTGAGGATGAGCCGGTATGCTACTACAACCGTGAACATGGAGGAGTGTATCAGCCGAGTCTGGAGACCTTTCTGTCAAAACGCATGGGCCTTTACGCCGGCAGGAATATTGCCTATGCCATGCATCCGCAGTTTACATCCAGCAAGGGATACAGGCTTGAGGTATACTCCGAAAAACCTGTGGTCATAAGCTACAACGATGATGCTACCGTTATCGACTGCTTTGGGCTGCCTGAAGAAATCAGGGCTTCGCGTGTTGACAGCTTCAGCCCGCCCCGGCTGCAGAACGAGTTTGTCCGCATACCCGAAGGCACCGATAATGGTGTCGCAGTGGTGATGCGAGGCGATGCGGACGAAATCAGAGAAAATATCGGCAGGCTGCTTGAAGCAGGCTGTGCTCTCGGATACGTCCAGCTTGAAAATATTTTCGGCAGCGTGTCCCACAGACTCGCCGTCTCTGATCGTGTTGTCTGGGGGAGTACGAAGATCAAACACGGCTACAAAGAGCTGATACGGGATCTGCAGGCACAGGGGATAGAAGTGATCGGATACATCAATCCGTACATGGAGGAGGAAGCCAACCTGTTTGCGGAATTTGATCGCGAGGGATACTTTGTCAGCCACGAAGGCAGACGATTTGATACGTCACTGATTAACGAGAACAGGGTCTGCATAGTAGATCTCTTCAATCCTGCTGCCAGAAGAGCACTGATGGAACGTTACGGTGATGCATTCGCACAGCTTGGTATCAGCAGTTTCAAACTGGACTTTGGCGAGGGTCATCCGGATAAGTCCTTGCACCAGCGATATGCCGCAGAGCTTGTCCGCTTTGGTCATGATATTCAGAAGTACATCTCGGAGCAGACGGCCGGGAGGGGTTTCTTTTACTCACGGACGGCAACCGGTGCAAATGTCTCTGCCACATATGGTCAGGACCCGTTTCTGATCTGGGGCGGCGATTATACAGCGAATTTCCGCAATGACTCCTGGACAGCGGGGATTTTGCGCAGTGTTGATGCTCAATCCATCGGTCTGCCGGGTTACTTTGAGATCGGTGGGTTTTATAATTTCGGCTGGCTCTATAATAATCCGGTATTTATGCGGGCATGTATCGAGGCTGGAATGTTTAATCTGTTTGTCAGATCTCATGTCGGAGCAGACCACCGCTGGCCGCTGAACACGCATGTCTATTCGGAGAATGTTATTGACCTCTTTGCTGTCTGGAGCCGCGTGCGGTTTGGAACACTCAAGCCGTTTTTTGATGAGCAGACACGACATTGGAACAAAACGGGTCAGCCGATCTGGAAAAAGTTCTATCCGCGACACCACGGAACACCCGGCATCACTGCAAAGTCAACCCGAAACCAGTTTTACATAGGAGCGGAAAATGACATTCTGCTTGCCATACCGAGCAGGGACCGCCCGTTCAGCAAACGGTACAAAGTCTGCCTGCCGCCAGACGGAAGCTATACCGATCTGATTACCGGAGAGCATATCGAAACGGGTACAGACCCGATCCTGGTGCAGCAATACGTCCGGGGAGGAGCTGCGATCTATTATGACACCCGGAGCCGCTTTGCAGATCTCTTTGCAGCGGCCCACAGTGAGCTTGAGACAAGCGGTGTATACAAGATCTCAAAGTCTTCTCAGGAGCCATAACACCTTCTTGTGGTCATAATCAGTACATGCTAGATTAATACCATCTAACACTAAACTGGTTTTACTGATGGTACGAGTTGCCTATTCAGGTAAGGATATTCCTCATATGCGGAATAGATTTGCCCGGTTGCCACACAAGGCACGAGCTGTATTCAGACGTCCTGCCTTCCGGGCAGTTTCGGTTTTCAGTCTCATACTTTTTCTGCTTGCACCTGTATTTCTCCCTCTTTTAGTCAGTGCTGCGCCGGTTCCATCACTTGTTGTATCACTGCCTGCAGAGACACTTATCGGGGAGGATGTATCATTCAGTATCTCGTTTCAGAATACCGGGACAAATGAAGGTTACGGACCATTTATTGACCTGATTTTTCCCTTCACCGGTGCGGACGGTATCTACCCGTTCAGCCCAGGTCTGGAGGAAGACGGCCTTGATTTTGTATCAGCTTCATTTTTAAGTACGCCGCTGACGACCTCAGTGTTTCAGTTTACCGACACCGAGCCCTGCGTAGACCATCCCTATGCAGTAGACACAAGCGGTCAGCCCATCTCCATCTGCGGCACACCTGGTGACAAACTGGTTGTGCTTCAGCTTCCGTTCGGCTCATTTGTGCCGGGACAGCCTGATGTCGATGTCAGCGTTAATGCCACCCTTCACAACTGGGCAGATGCCGGAACTGATCTGACAGTGCAGGCGCGTGGCGGTTTTCAATTTGGTGCAACACCGGCAAATGACTTTACTACCGATCCCTCAGTACTAAACACATTTTCAGATTACGACACGACACCGACCGTATTCAGCATTCGCAAAAATTATGTCGGGCCTGAGGATGAGACAGCTTCGGGACAGAACTTCCCGCGCGAGTTCAACCTCTTTGTTGACATTGCTGACAGCCTCACACTGACTGATTTTGTGATGAACGATAATCTTGATAACCGGGTTGTCTACGATGGATTCGGCAGCAGCAGTCCCTCCGCCACAATAACTGACACTCCTGGTACGCCCGGTGCCCAGAACCCGCCAGCTAACAATCTCACACTTGAATGGGCGTCACTTACCGGTACTACGTCGGGCACAGATGCAAGTGCCTCATTTGACTTTTATGTTGACCGGCTGGATGCTAATGCCGCCAGCGTAATCAATCCAACTGCGGGCGGTTGTGTAAACATTCCAAACGATATTTCCGCCACAGCGGACTGGGATCCTGATGATCCGAGAGACAGCATCACACCCGTCAGCTCTGATGTGACACCTACAGATGAAACGTTTGAAGCATGCAGCATGGTAATTCAGAAGTCAGTAGCCATGGCAAGCGATACCGGACCTGCCGGTTACACGCCGGGCGACATCGTGCAGTACACACTTAATTTCCAGGTCTCTGACTACTTTGCGCTGAGTGATGTCATCATCAACGATCTCATGTCAGACGGTCAGCGGTTTGATACAGGCTTCACTCCGACACTCAGCTTTACCTCACATGGTGTCAGCACTTCAGGAGCGATGGATCCGTCAAGCTTCACTGTAACCGATCACTTTACTGGTGGAGCGCCTGCTGTCCCGCCGATTGAAGGTACACAGGAGGTAAGTTTTGACATCTCGGGAGAACTGTCGACACGCAGCTATATTTCGGGCAGTGACCTGATAGGAGGATGCGTTCCGTTTGGCGGAGGTGCAATCGACTGCACAGGGTCAAGTGCAACGACAGGAACGCTTGTCTTCAGGGCAGAGATCCAGGAACTCTTTACAGACGAATATGCACCGCAGAACGATAATGTTGATCAGGGAGACATTCTTACCAACTCAGTCGAGATAAGCGGTCAGATTCTTGTTAATTCGACCCTTGCAGGTACGGGCAATTACGTGAGCGAAGGCAGCGGAGCAACATTCAGCATCCTCAATGGCGCGCTTGCAGTCAAAGACATCTATGCGATCAATGGAATCACAGGATCCTACTCCACACCGGCAATTGGTCCGGGTGATACAGTCACATATCGTATCCGTTTTGAGATGCCTACATCCGATGTCGAGGATCTTGTGATTACCGACTATCTGCCACTTCCGGTTTTTGAGGCGACAGAAATCACAACCTTTGATCCGACGGTTAATGCAACCGTGCCACCCGCAGGTACCGTTAAATTCGGAGCTAATGACACATTCTTTGCCCTGACAGGAATCACCCCGATACTGACAAATGACGGCACCTCAAATACATTCACACTGGATTACGGCAGCAATCAGGAGGTGACAGAGGTAAGCTCGGTTATCGAACTCTACGTAACCGTCACGGCCTCAGATGAACCGTTTGCAGATGGCCTGTTTCTGACCAACCAGGCTCAGTCAACGCAGGGAACAACCAACAGTACAACCGAGACTGCCACGCAGATTGTCCAGGTGGAGCTGACACTGCCGAATCTGCAAATCACAAAGGGAATTATCGCCACGGACGGTCCGGCAGGAGTATTTGACCCTGCCCCCCCTGCTCCGGAATCGGTCACAGCACCTGATACTGCGGGATTCCGGTTCGGAGGGACGGTAAGCTCATCAGATCTTGATGCAAATCCTATGGACAGTAATCTGAGTGATGTTGACTCGGATGATCTGGTCAGTTTTGTTATCGTTGTTGAAAACACCGGTCAGGGTGTCAACGGCGCATTTGACGTCGGCATCTCAGACACACTGCCGGCTGATTTTGTCATCCCTGTAGCCGGTAACGGTCTGAATCTGAGAGTAACCGATGGTGCCGGCAATCCCCTCTCATGGACTGCCGCTGATGGTACTGATACTGTCCCGCTGTTTGAAGACGGGATTATTCTTGATGACGGTGTGACTGGCGCGCTTGATGCATATGACACCTCATCCGGCGGCAATATAGCGCTTATCACCTACGATCTGCAGATTGTTAATGATGTTGAACCGGAAAGCCTGATCGAAAACACTGCCACTCTGTTTCAGTATGCAAGTACCGAAGGCGGCCCCGACTTTGTCTCAATCAACCAGACGGATGCTGCCGAAGTCAGTGGCACAAAAGCACCTGACATCTCAAAATCATATACCACCACAAACCATGCCGGCTCGACCGATCCGGATGTGGTCGTTGGCGAGCAGATCACCTATGAGGTCGTTCTCGATATCCCTGAGGGCGAAATGACTGGCACAGACCTTACCGATACACTCGACAGCGGTCTTGCCCTGCTCGGTATCGACTCAATTGTTGCATCCAGTGGCGACGTGACGACAAGCCATGCCGGCGGTTTTGCAGGTGTTGCTGCTGACATAGTTGTAACAAACAGCGGCAGAACAATCGAGTTTCCGTTTGATACGATCACTAATGTAAATACCGATGACGGAGTGACCGAGACTATCACCGTGACCTATACAGTGGTTGTGCTCAACAACAACCAGATCTATCGTGATCGGGCACGCAATAACAGCGCAGTATTCACCTATCAGAACGGTACCGTTTCCGACAGCGCCAGCAATGTCAATGTTGCCGAGCCGACACTCCAGATTACCAAAACACCTTCTCCGACAAGTGCAGATGCAGGCGATACGGTCACGTTTACTCTGGTGATCAGCCATACCGGGGCCAGCGATGCCAATGCCTACGATGTTCAGCTGGAAGATATCATCCCGACGGGTATGACCTATGTTGCGGCAAGCGTCAGCCATGATGCAGGCCTTGCTCCTGATAACGGTCCTTCCGAGTCAGGCGGTACAATCAGTGCAACCTGGAACACATTTCCGGATGACGGATCCACGAGCACGATCAGTTTTGATGTTACCATTGACAGTACCGTGCCTCTGGGCGGAACAGTCACCAATACTGCAGGGATCGAGTGGACAAGTCTGCCAGGAGATATAACAGCCGATCAGTCTACCTATGCATCACCCTCAACAGAGCGTACCGGCGATACGGGCAACCCCGGAGGCTCCGAAAATGACTACACCACCTCTGCAAACGGTCCGGTTTCCATTCTGTCCGTTAACCCGGTCAAGACCATAGCTGCAACGTCTGAGGCATCCACGACCGCCCTGAGCGGGATCGAACGCGTAACGGTCGGAGAGATTGTCCGTTACCGGATGGTCATACGAGTAGCAGAGTCAACTGCGACAAACCTGCAGTTACGTGACAACCTGTCCACAGGCATGCAGTTTATCGATGATGGTACAGCCATGGTGGCATTTGTCAGCAACGATGCCGGAATAACTTCATCAACACTGATACCCGGCAGCATCGGCTGCGACGGGGGCAGCAATCCCGATATAGCGTTCACTGGTAATCAGACAACTGTATCGGGGATAACTCCGGAATGTCCGCTGCCTGACAGTGCAGTCAGTAACTCAGCCGGTTCCGATGTTGATACATACGCCTCCGGCACTGATATTTACTTCAAGCTTGGCAATGTCGTCAATGATGACCGCGACGGCGATGACGAGCTGATCGTTGTCGAATTCAACGCACTCGTCAGAAACGAAGCGAGTAATGTCAGCGCGACAAACAGGGACAACACATTTAACGTATTTGAAAACGGCTCGAGTGTTGCAGTATCAACAACAGGCAACTCGAGCAGAGTACGGATTGCAGAACCTGTTGTTTCTGTTGCCAAAGCGGTGACTGTTGCGCCAACGGATGCCGGTGACGCGCTTCAGTACACTATTACGGTCACCAATACGGATACCAGTGTCAACGGCGCATCAGCCTTTGACTTCACTGTAACCGACACAGTCCCTGCTGAGGCAGCTGTCCAATCGGTATCTGTCAGCACGCCAAACGGGTATACAGATAATTCTTCAGGGCAGAACGTCAGTGTCGTGCTGGATACTCTCGGCAAGGGTCAGGCGGCAACCATCACAATTAATACATTTGTCTCATCCGTAGTTCAACCCGAAGAGATTATCAGTAATTCAGCGTCTGCAGTCTGGACCAGCCTGCCGGGAACAAACGGTACGACCGGCAACCCCACAGGGTCGGCAAACAGCGGTTCTGCAGGCACAGCGACTGGTGAACGCACAGGACAGGATGGTGTCGGCCTGCTTAATGACTACACTGCTTCGAGTACTGCAAACACATCAGTCGGCTCGGTAATAATCGATAAACTGTCACCTTCTCCGACGAGCTATCCGATCGGTTCATCAGTTGACTACGATATCCGGGTGACCCTGCCCGAAGGAACTGTCAGCAATGTCGTTGTAACCGATTTTGTCCCTGCCGGAATGGATTACACCGGGTACCAGGTCATCACTACCTCGGGTACAAATCTGCCCCAGACATTTGCAGGCAGTGTTCCTGCACCGTCAGTATCCGGGGGTACGGGAAGCGGCTCGGATGTATCATTTACATTCTCAAGTATCTCAACAACGGCCGATAATGATACCGGCAACAACAGTTTTCTGGTGCGGGTCACACTTGTCATACTTAACGAACTGACAACACAGCGAGGCGATACACTTGGTAATACCGCGGGACTTGTATTTGATAATCCGAACGGCCCTGGCACATTGGCCGAAAACGATCTTGTCCCGGAAAATATCACCGTACTTGAGCCGATTCTGCAGCTGACAAAGACTGCTTCTTCAGTCCCGGCTGAGGTGGAGGCAGGAACAACGGTCGAGTATGAGATCGAGGTGCAGCATCACGCAAACAGCAACAGTACAGCACATGATGTAGTCATCAATGACCCTGCACAAAGCAATCTGACGATCACAGGTGTATCGGTCAATGTAACCGGGTCAATCAGTACACCAAGTTCCACCTTTACCGGCAATACGGTTCGTGTTCCGGCAAGCGGAAGCTTTGACCTGCCAGATGATGGAACAATCGTAACGGTAACAGTGACAGCGACCGTCAGTGCAGGAGCAAGCGAGACGATTACAAACATTGCCGATACGACATGGGCTTCAACAGATCTACCAAACACCAATGCGCGCACTGACGGCAGTGGTGAGTATGACCTTGCCGAGTCAGGCGCGACAGGACTTAACGACTACGAGACAAGTGACGACGACATGCTGGTCACGACATCTGACCCTACGGCAGTCAAATCTATAGCTCAGACCAGCCTGGCAACAACCTCGGATGCGTCCGATCCGGTTGAGCTTACGCCGGGAGAAGAGGTTACGTTTTTCATTCTGATCGGAATCGGTGAAGGTACGACCACATCACTGCAGGTGCTTGACGATCTGGCCCCGAATATTGAGTATGTCTCACACGCTGTAGTGACAAATGCTGCGGCAAGCTATGGCAATATGGCCCAGAATTTCAGCGGTACAATCCCCGCTCCATCCTGCACCGGCTGTACCCCCGGATCTGACGGAGCTGACCTGACATTTGACTTCAGCAATATCGTAAATACGGTTGACGGCAACGGACTTAATGATTTCTTCGGTCTGCAGATCGTTGCCAGACTTACAGACAACCCGATCAACGACGGTCTTCCGTCGGGTACGACTGATTTCAGCAACAGCGCAACGGTGCAGGCAAATGTGCCGACCGGACCCGTGATCGATGCAGGCACAGTCGACATGACCGTTGTGGAGCCGGATGTAACTATCACTAAGGAGTTTGACACAGGGACTGATCCAGATCAGGCATCACCATACGATATTGCCACGGTTACTATAGTAATCGGCAATGACGGCAGTACCGATGCCTACGATATTACGTGGGAGGACGATCTGGAGAGCATACAGGCAGGAGTGTTTAACTATCAGAACGATCTCGGAGTGGTCTGTACTGGCGGCGTACCTGTTACTATGACTGTCGATGATACAGCCGATCCTCTCCTGACCGGTCAGCTTGGCAGGCTGCCCGCAGGCGAGTCATGCACGGTAACCTTCAGTGTTGAGCTGGACGGTACTATTGACCAGGGCACCTATCCGACAGTCACTAACGAGACTGCTGTAACGTCATTTGATAACCATCCTTCGTCTCCGGCAGAGCAACGAAGCCAGGGTCCTGTAACAGCATCTGACACTATTACGGTTGCCGTTGTGGATCTCGAGATTGTAAAAGATGACAGCGATACTGAGGTTGATCCGGGTGATACAGCAATCTATACCCTGTCTGTCACCAACAACGGTCTTGCTGATGCGACAGGTATCACTGTAACCGAAACCGTGCCGGCTAACACACAGTTTGACGCTTCTAACAGCACTGTGGGCTGGACCTGTACCCCGGACAGTGCACCGGGTGCTGCATGTACGTTTGACCTGAGCACCCATCTTGGATCAGCACTGGCTGGTAACGGCGGCACAACCGACATCTATTTTGCCCTCACGGTTGATAACCCCGTCGCACCGGGCACAGTCAGCATCGCAAATACGGCATCTGTTGAGGATGATGGCGCAAGCGGCGTAGATCCGACACCCGGTGATAATACAGATACAGATACAAATGCTATGGGGAACGTGGTTGACCTGATTATTGTCAAGACAGCAGCAGACACTGAGACAACATTCAATACCGACCTGGTCTTCACTCTGGAATATGAAAACGTGGGAACTGTTGACGCGGAGAATGTGGAAATCACAGAAACAGTGCCGACTGACAGCGAATTCAATCCGACCCTCAGCGCTCCCGGCTGGTCATGCACGCCAGATAACCTGGCAGGCAGCACCTGTACACTGGCGCTCGGGACAGTCGCCGAGAATACCTCAGGCAGTGTTGAGTTTGCGGTCACAACCGGAGACTATGCACTTGGAGTTTACAGCGAGATAGAAAACACCGCGTCTATTGCTGACGACGGCACGTACGGGCCGGACAGCAATCCATCTGATAATACAAGTACTGCGACAGTTCCTGTCTTGTACACCAATGTGTTTGACCCGCCGTCCGCGCAGAAGACATTCAATGACGACGAGCTGCCGGAGATGGAATGGGTCATGGTCTGGATCAATGACGGCAACACGGTTGCTCTAAACGTCAGGATTGTGGATCCGGTGCCGGCCGGAACAACATACATTCCAGGAAGCTTTGTCTGCGAGCCGCGGGGTGTATCTGCCACAACACTATGCGAATATGATTCCCTTAACAATCAGGTCGTCTGGGAGGGTTCAATCGGTCCGGACACGGGAGGCACAACAGAAGACGACAGCGACAATGAGGTGGTGCTGACCTTTAAGACAAGTGTACCCGCCGAGATCGAGATGCTTGAAAACCAGGCAATGGTTTACTGGGATGACAATATGGATGGAAACGTAGATGATGATATTCTCGCAGGGCAGACCGCAGGTATGTCAAATGACCCCGATACGACAGAAGCCGGTGACCCGACCATCTGGGAGCGTCCGGAGCTGGCTGCAACAGGCGCCGTCCTGACAGTACCGGCGTTACTTGCAACATTGATTATAGCTGCAGTTATTGCAGTCAATATTCAGCAGCAGAGGGGTATAACCCTGCATGGATTTATACACCTCAGAAAACACTCAGGGGTAGCTGATCGGATACGATTCAGGCGCTGACAGCTCTGTCAGAAAGTTATCGCGATAATTGTTCTGCACCCAGACAAGCAGCACGATCGCAGCAGCAAACAATCCCAGCAGTACAAGTGTCTTCAGCCAGTCTGCAGCGGTCGCACGCTCACCGGCTCTGCCTTCACGACGAATCTCCGGTCTGATGTCCATAGCGGAACACAGGTATAAAGTGTAAGAATATTGCGCTCTGATGGCTCTTCAATGTACTTTGCATCGGCAGCCACCTCCTCGGTCACACTCACGCGGTACTCGTACTCTGTCTCGTTCCAGAGGACGAAAATCGTATCCCCCTCCTTCAGTCTGGGTAGATGATAGAACGAACGCTGCTCCTGTCCATACAGGTAACGGTGGGCAACAAGCACTGTATTGCCTCCCGCTTCAGGGTCTGATGTACCAGGTCTGCGCCAGATGCCGTTGTCCAGCGTTGCAAATGCAGTGCCTTCCCAGATGCGTCCTGACACACCTATGCGCGGTATTATCAGTCGATTTCCCGTCTCCGGTTCGGAAGGAACCGGCACAGCTAGTGCGCGTGCCTGATCAAGCAGCCCCTCCTGCAGTTCTGGTGCAAGTTCCCGGTATGTCAGCTCAGGGATGAGGGGCAGAATTATCACATACAGCGCGATCGACACTGTCATTACTGACAGGAGAAACTGTATCCGCTGCAAGAAAGTTCTGCTCATGGACATATTCTAGCAGGTGCTAGGCGGCTTGGGACATCAGGTTGCTGATGAAGCGCTTGACCTCAACAGGATCATCGATTCCGGTCATGCTTAACTCTACAGAAGCGGAACCCGATGTATTGAGATGCAGTGTTCCGGAGTTGAACAGAAACCGTTCGGCAAATGTCTGCTCAAGAACAATGTCCGTAATCTGTTCGTATGATACAGAGATGAACACGTTCCCGAGTATTCCGCGCTGTGATATGACACGCCGGTTCGTGATTGCATAGTTGTAGGCGCGCGGAAGATAGGCAAAATTGTACAGGAGGATGTATGTGTAGAGTACTGCGACCGCGAGCGTGCCGGATATCGCAATAACCGGCTGATAGAGTATCCCCAGAGCATAGTAGGACATTCCAAGCCAGATAATGAAGCAGAACACTCCGCCGGCAGCAACACCAAATGACCTTGTCCTGATACTGACGGTAAGCAGCATCAGAATCTTCTCATTGTCTGCCAGATGGGCGCTGAGGGAGTGCTTCATTCCGGCACAGTATAGCAGTTCCGCTGAAAAAACTATATCGCCTCCGGGCTTGTTACGATTAGTGATTCGAGTCTGATGCGATTAGCGCTCTTGAAAATTGCCTGGTGTTTTGCCATACTGCTCTTGTATTTACACATCTCCCTATGCGACTCAAAATAGTCTCTCTGCTCCTGTTCGTGACTATATTCGTAACAGCCTGTACACCTGCTCTGCCTGAGGATACCAATTCTGATCCGTTCAGCACCGAAAACGGCAGCGGACAGACCGGTACCCCGACCGCAGAACCCCTGACCGAAGAGGAACGCCAGCAGGCGGAAGAACGAAACCAGGAACGTGACAACGAGGCACAGCAGATCGCGGAGGCGGTAAACGAGTTTACCTCGAAAGGCGGGCAGCTGCAGGAAGCAGAACTGATTCCCTCCTGCGATGACGGTGTTACCGGTATCGGTACGATCAAAGGACTTATCAGTCTTGATAATCTTATCCCGCAGTATCTGAGTGAGATACCGACAGACCCGCGCACAGGTTCTGCCAACGACAGCGGTTATGCCCTCTGCCGCTCAGGCGATGACATCGTCGTCACGGCGCCCAACGCAGAACTGGATCGCGAGATCAGGAAGTAGTTTTACCCTGCTCATCATTTTTACTGCTACCATTCTGCTGCTGTAGCTGTTTCTTCAGCTGGATCATTTTAAGTTCACGACCGATCAGCGTCTTATTCATCGACTCCAGATCCTTGTTTACATCTTCAAGCTTGTAGACTGACTCACTCAGACGCTTTTTTAGTCGATGTCAGTTCTTCAAGCTGCGAGCGCAGCTGTGCGTTTTTTAGCATCGATCTCTGCCAGGTGCTTCCCTATCACAGAACGGCTGGCGTCTGCGGCAGACTGAAACAGCCATATCATTACAAACACAAATGACAGTGTCAGAACAAACATGAAGTACTCAAACTCACTGTACAGGAAAGTAAATGATGCAGTTGTCCTGGCCAGCAGAAAGAAAACAAATGTGGTCAGGACAAAGAACGCATGGAGATAAAACCCGAGATGCCTGCCGACCAGAAACACTGTGATAGGCGGCAGAACATAACACCACAGGAGTCCTGTTTCGTAAAACCCGCCTGAGATGAAGTTATGCAGACAGATTACAAATAACGGAAGCACGCCGATCGTCGCCGCAGGTTGCATCCGCTTGGTGCTTAAGCCTGTCAGCATTGAAAACAGGATAATCGCAGCGAGGAGAAGCTCGAGTGCAGCAATTGGGTAGTCGGCGATCGAAAGGTTGATAAGAGTGTAGGCAATGAATACGACAAAGCCGATACTACCGAATACGATCAGAAAGCGCACGCGGGTCGTCTCCTCTTCTGTTGATGCCCGGGGCTTAAAGATATCAGTGAAGTTTTTCAGCAGTCGGTTCATGGTTACAAGTATAGATCCTTGTACGATTTAGATAAAGCGCTGAAACTTGCAATAATCATGCGGATGACCTATCGTAAGTAATGATTATCCCGTAAAGATGAATACTGCCAGGTCGGTTTTTTTAGCGTTTAGCGGAAGTGCCGCGGTCTTACTGATGGTTATGATCGCAGCATTCAATGTTCCCCAGACACGGATCCCTGTCAATCAGGACATACTGGGTGCGCAGATTCAAAAGCCTCCTCAAGCACTGTTTACGCTTTCAGTCACCGGATATGAAACAGATACGATTACCTATTCGGAACTTACCGGGATGAGCGGGACGGATCAGCCGGGGTATGTTCCTCTCACCGGACTGCTCGCTGAATATCTCACCAGCGATGCAATTATTACAGCGACATCCGTAACCGGTACTGACTACCTCATCAACCTGAGCAGCACTGATTCACAAGGGTATACCATCATGTTTGACCGCAACAGCGCGTCTATCATTCTGCTTGAGGATGGGCAGCCTGGTGATATCCCTGTTGTTGCTCAAATAACATCACTCACTGTTGACCTGCTGCCATCCAGTGAGTAAGCTGTAACCGTAAACTGTTACAAGCATAGTAGATGAAGTACATTCTCATCACCATGACCCTCGTGATCGCTCTTACAGCATGCACACCCGCTCCTCAGAACAGCCCGTCAGCAGACAGACAGATCAGCCGCTCTGAGCTTGCTCTGCACAACACTGCAGATGACTGCTGGCTTGCAATTGACGGCAGAGTCTATGACGTTACTTCCTACGTCGTGCGACATCCTGGCGGCGCCGAACAGATTACCAGAGGTTGCGGGCAGGATGCCACACAGCTGTTTGCAACCCAGGGCGGCCAGGGCAGTCACTCTGCAAATGCGGTCAGCATCCGGGATTCATTTATTATTGGAGTGCTTGCCGATTAGTCCCAGGGCCTCCCGAGGTACTGATCGTGGATAGTCTCATCACCTGTGATCTCTGTTATTGACGGTGCCGGTTCACGCAGCTCACGGCCAGGATGAATCCGCAGCAGCTCGTAAAGCGGTGTAACCAGACCGGCCAGCCACAAAAGCACAACAGCTGCAAGTACAGGTTTTGAGGCGTTTTTAAGATACGGAAGAGACATAAGCAGAACGTAGCAGTATACAGGCAGTACTGTTCTGATCAGAATATCATTGGCCCCGCCCGTTCCTATCCTGAACAGCGGGACGACAGCAAGCAGTAGACACAGAGCAATCAGCACATACCTGTCGGTTTTACTGAGGTGTTTCAGCGCAGTACCCGCAACAACCAGCAGCAGAAGCAGCTCTGCGGCGATAAAGACTATATACAGGAGCAGTTCGCTTGATACCAGGATAGTTCGATCAACAGTCGCGTGGTGCAGAAGCATATAGCCAACAGGCAGGATACCTGCTCCAGCCAGCAACAAAAATCTGAGGTCAGCCCCCTGCCGTGCTTTTGCCAGGTATCTTACCGCGACAATAATGACAAGACCTGCAGCAGCAAACGGAGACCAGAGCACTACCGCCGGCAGCAGCAGAGCAGTCAGTCGAGGATAGACAGAAAGGATAAACACGCCCATTAATGCCGGATAAACATGTTGCGGTACATAAACAAGCAACGTAATGCTTGCGCCGTACTGAAAAAAGCCGGTCCAGACCCCGTCAATCAGATTAGTATACGACCACTCGATATGGCGGCGAAGAGGAGGCAGACTGCCGCGCGAAACAAGCCAGACCAGCCAGTCGATGCCCGAATACAGCAGCAGGAAGGCCATCCCCAGCATACTTTGACCTCCGGTCAGCTTCCGGCGCTGCAGAAGCCAGACAGCACCGGTCATCAGGACAAACCCTGCCATGCTCCACAGGCTCAGCGCAAGTTTTGCTACCTCGTAAGAGCCTGCAGCTTTGCCTGCCAGCGCGGGTATCAGATAAAAACCGAGATAGTAGTTAAGCGATTTCCCGGACTCGTATACAACCGGCCAGCTGTTTCTGACCAGATCCGATAGGACTGTATTGTGTTTCTCCCAGTCAAACGGTTCATACCCGATAAATTGCGGGAGTCCGCCAAGCAGGATAAAGATCAGCAGAGAGAAAACAACCACCAGGAGTAATTCGCGCCTCGCGGTATTAATCCGTCTGAAGTCAGGGATACGTATGCTGCTGCGGAAGCTGTACGCCAGACCTGTCAGAAAGATCAACCCGGCAATCGCTGCCGGAGAGTTGAGATACAGAAGAAATACCGCATACGGCAGCATCAGGTACAGAAAGATCAGAAATGCTGTCTGCTTCATCTCGTGTCACTGTAATCATGTAACTGTTTCCATTGCAGACGCGTCTCGTTCCTCACATATTTTGCAGCCTGCGCGAGATACGTTCTTATCCTTACACCCCACAGCCACGCTGCAGTCATTGCTGCCAGCAGGATCAGCGGCAGTGTGTATTCACCACCATGAGCTTTTGTTGCACGCATAAAATCAGGTGCCGTGTTAATAAAAAAGCTCCAGCCGACACCCAGGCCATCCAGTGTAAACAGCCAGGCTGTAATCGCAGTGTAGGCTGCTGAGAGAATTCCGGGATACACAGCGATTGCCAGCGCAGGCAGGATCAGATACGTATGCAGTACCGAGGGGCTGGCAAGTACCAGCAGTACCGGGTACCAGATCAGCAGCTCTTCAGTGCTGCGCTTTCGCAGCAGCCAGCCTGCTCCTGTCATGATCAGAACCATTATTATCAGAGGAGGAACAAACCAGCTGATGACATGCGGCACAAACAGAGCCTGTGCTCCGGAAGAGTTAGCTGAATACCCGAACACATTGCGGAGAATACCTTCGTACTGCTGCGCAAACGGAATAAAGCCTGCCGCAAATACAGCATAGGAAAGGAGTGCGCTTCTCAGGGACATTTTTCCGGCAAACACGAGCCACACCGGCAGAAAAATGAACACATGCTTCAGCATGAAGCTGACACCAAGAGCAAGTCCGAACAAAAGCTCATTCCTGTCCTTGAATTGAAACAGCAGAAGTGTAACTGCTATGACAAGCAGATCAAATTGCATGAAAAAGCCTGCACCAAGTATCGTCAGGGGGTTGAACCAGAACAGAGCAAATACTCTTAATCCATATCTGCGCCGCAACCACTCCGCTATGACCAGATCTGCTGCATTGAACAGTGTGACCAGCATGACCCGGAATACTGCCGGTGAAGAAGCCAGCAGATCCATACCAGCCACTACATATCCCCAGACAGGGCCGTAGTTGTACCTTGTTGTTTCAGTGTACAGTGATCCTCCACTGTTAATAATTTCTGCGACAATCCGATAGGAATCAAAATCAACGGTCATTCCCTGTGTAGCAGCAAGAAAACGCAGAATTATCCCCTCTGCTATCAGGATAAGCAGAATTCTTCCCTGCCTTGTTTCAAGGGCTTTTAGTAAAGCTTTTAGCATCAGTTTAGTGCTTCAAGTAGGACACGGCTATTGCTGCAAGAGTTTCGGCAGCCGAATTGATCTCCGGGGCACCCACTGTGTTGCCGGGTTCATGGACGACAACGTTTCTAAGCTTATGTGATTCCCAGATACGATTGTAATCCTCCCGCGAGAAACGTCCCTTTGCATTCTTAAGTCTCATACCCATCGTGTCGCCTGTACTGATATTTTTGAGCAGCTTATCAAACAGCGCGTCCATGAGAACAAGCTTAGCAACGGCTTCAGGTCGGGAAGATGATTTTACTCTGCCTGCTGCAACTATCTCAGCCTGAAGCGATGCTTTCCAGCCGGGTTTGCTCCTTCCGGCAATCACACCCACGGCAAAAAAAAAGCAGCAGTGCTGCACCGATGACCAGAGTTATAAGTACCTCGGGTTGAATGTTCATCTATTGAGTCTGATAATTCTCGGGGACAGTAGTCAGCTCTGTTGCCTTCTGTGACTGGGATATTGAGTAGGTAACCGTACCGAGTGAGTCCTGAGTTGAAGGATCGATAAGTTCGATTGACTGCAGTGTTGAATCCGGACTGTATTTGTATACAGCCTGCAGTTCAGAACCGGGAAATCCAAGGTCGATATTGAAGTTTACAAGTGCCTGTGACTCGCTGTCTGAGTTGTCCCGGAATTCAACATTGCCGCTGAGGTAGAGCCGGAATGTAGCAATCAGCGGATCCTGCAGAACAATGCCCTCTGTTTTAAGCTCGTCCATTGTCAGTCCTGCGCGTGCTGTTTCTTTATTTCTGTCCACCAGAGTGTATTTCTGATCATCATCTTCGACAATCGCATACAGATCAAGAGACGGTGCTTCGATTGCAACCAGCCTGGCATTCTGGAAGTAGTAGACATTTGAGCCATACAGCTGTTTCTGACCGCCGACCGGCTCCATATCGTATTGTCCCTCACCGGCGACCTCGTATCCGCCTTCAGTCAGTTTATAGATGAACTTTTCGAAGTTGTTCTGCTCTGCAGGGTCTGTGACCGCCAGGGTTACATAGGGCGGCGGATTATAAAGACCGTCATCAGGATAGGACTGTGGCTGATATACACCAAGCATCCGTTTAACATCCTGAAAGATCTGTGCATTTGGCGTTGTCACGTAGAAGTAACCGATCAGTACCACGGGTATCAATACCAGCAAAAGCAGGATAAAGTTGAGTGGAATACCCTTTCTGGGCTGTTCTATCTTGTACTCCGGGGGTTTCGTGTCCCCGAAGGTCGTACCGGCAGGAGCTGGAGGCAGCCCACCAGGCAACTGATTTTGTGGTGTACCCTGTAATGCCATACTAAACTATACAGGCAGCGATTACGGGCTGCAACAATTAGTATCCGGCAATTATTAGTGGTAATGCCCGAATGTCCGCAAAACTGCAGAATCCGTCTACCTTACTGACGTGCTGTCTTCTGGCAGTCTCAAGACCGGATGACCGGTCTGCAGCCAGATAATAATATTCGGGATCAGCAGCATTGCTGCAAACACAACAAACGTAAGCAGACCGAACGCAGAGTACAAGCCCCCCGCAAGAATCGGCGTTACACCCTGTCCAAGCGCAAGGAGGGACTCGTCAATGCCGGTGATTACACCCTGCTTCGTTGGAGCAACCTGACTGGTCAGGAGCGTTTTGAACGTAGGCATTGACAGAGTTATACCGAGATTGAGGAAGTAGGCATTGATCATCACCAGCACCAGGCTCATATTAACTGCTGTGCCCGGAACAATCAGACCGGTCGGTATCAGCGGCAGTATCAGCAGGCCGCTGAACGTGAGCACAATACCAAGGTAGACACTGAACAGCTCTCCTCTGGCACGTACAAATCTGTTGATCAGGTATGCCTGGTTGAATATCGAGTAGATGCCGATAATGCTCATCATCAAGCCAAGACCAAGCTGTCCGAGGCCAAATCCGCTGTTGAGATACAGAATAATGATGGTCGTGTAGGACGAAAACACCAGTGCAAAGAAAACCCTGATCAGTAAGAGCCTGGTGACAAATTTGTTGTGGCTGAATCCGGATATCTTGTGAAGAATGTTCAACTCTCTGGCAAAGTGAATGTGCAGCTCACGGTCGCGCTTTTGCTCGGGCAGACTCTCGGGCAGCTTTCGTGCCATCACAATCAGAGTCACAGCAGAAATGAGAAATGCCACGATAGCTGTTCCCAAAAAACCGATCGGTGTTGATGAAGATATTCCTCCGATTGCAGGACCGAACAGAAATCCGATGCCAAACGTTGCCCCAAGCAGACCGTAAACCCTGGTGCGGTCCTTGGGCTCTGTCATATCCGATACCCACGCCTGTGCAGCAGAAATATTACCCCCGGTGATGCCATCGACTACCCGGGACAGTGCCACAACTATCAGGGGCAGGGACAGACCGGCAACCGGGACATCCGGCAGCAGAACACCAATTCCAAAGATTACCCAGCTCAGCGTTGTACCGGCCTGGCTTAGCATCAGCACAGGTTTACGGCCATACTTATCGCTCAGTGATCCAAGGATCGGTGCAAACAGGAACTGAAACAGCGCATACGATGAGATCAGCCCGCCATATACCACACCCACAAGTGATGGATCCACATATTTTTCTGCCACTACAGGCATGACCGGGATCAGCAGCGAAAAGCCGATCACGTTCACAAATGTAAGCAGAAAGATTGGCAGGTATTTACCCATAATATCGTTTCTGACAAACGACAATTATACAGGAAAGCCTGTCACTGGTGGAGTATGGGAATCAGAGAAAAGATTCAGACCTGTTCTGCCTGGACCCAGCCTCCCTGCACGGGCGGTGGCGACTGGACCTGTCGTATGGCATGCACAATGGCTGAAGCCAGAAGTGACGACTGATCTTTCGTCTGGGGAGAACGTGTATTAATTGCGAGAAGTGAGACAGTGACTGCAAACAGATCATCTGCAAACACAGGGTCAATACGCTGACCTTCAATCTGTATCGATTCAAAAAAACTTTTCCAGCCTGCCCGAAGCGCAGCACAACCAGTCGTCAGCTCGGCAGGATAGTCAAGCAGTGCTGCAAACTGTAATGCCTGAAGCGTAAATCCCTGCTCAGCATATTCTGACATCTCGTCAAGCACAAGCATGGAGAATTTTTCCCAGTCTGACGGATGCTGCTCACGCACTTTTTTTATGAATACCCGCGCAGTCGTGAACGATTTCGGCAATCAGATACAGCGCGATGTCACCTTTGTCTTTGAAATAGTCGTAGATCGACCCTATAGGAACGCCAGCGGCGTCCGCAATATGATTGGTGCTGACGGCATGATAACCCTGCTCGGCAAACAGGTGAGCTGCTGCAGCGGCAATTGAGTCAACCTTTGCCCGTGAATTGCTTCGTTTGGGAATACGTTTCATACAACCTGAGTAACTGCTCGCAGTATACTGCGACAGCAGTCGACCCGTCAAGCGGCCGCTTTATTCTGCCTGCTGCTTCAGCAGATCACGGTATTTCTGCCTGAATTTCTGAACTTTGGGGACAATTACTACACTGCAGTAGGGATTGCCGGGATTATTCTCCAGGTAGTTCTTGTGATAATCCTCGGCTTCATAAAAACGTTGTAAAGGGAGTAATCTTTGTCACAACCGGATCCGGATAGACCTGATCCGCTTCCAGCTTTTGTCTGGATCCTTGAGCTGTCTGCTTCTGTTCATCAGAATGATAAAAGATCTCTGATCTGTACTGGGGACCGCGATCATTCCCCTGCCGGTCGGGTGTTGTCGGATCATGGACATGCCAGAAGACATCAAGCAGCTGACTGTAGGTGATGACATCGGGATCAAACTCTATCTGCGCGACCTCGGCGTGTCCTGTTGTTCCCTCACAGACTGCTTCATAGGTAGGGTTCTCGACTTCACCGCCGGAATACCCGGGGATGACAGAAACAACCCCCTTCAGCTCTTTAAAAACCGCCTCAGTGCACCAGAAGCACCCCATCGCAAATGTTGCTGTTTCTGTAGCCATTTTCTTCAGGTTAATAATTAGCCTTCAGTACCTTCTGTTAAAGTCTGCTGTCTGCACTCCGGTTAGCATCAGTCCCAGACGATCATTGCTACGGGAGTCTGCTCATCAGTATTCCCCCAGAAATTATCCTGATAGGCCTGGCGGATAAGAGATTTTTCGTCTTCTGCGATACCGCTGCTGCCGATGATATTGGCACCGATGTCATTGCTGTCCATGATAAATACCGGAACGTCGAGCAATTTGTGCAGCTTTTTTGCAACTGTATCCGGTTCCTTTGCGCCTAGTACCGCGTACTGATTAAACGGTGGCAACGCATACTTTACAGGACCGTCTATTGAACGCACCCGTTTTCCGGCTACGCGGTAGAACATTCCTTTCATGCCCAGCGGCTTTGTCACAGCTGCGATAAAAGCAGCAAGTATAATCCTGGGTACACCGGCCTCACGGATGGCAATCTCCATAGTCTCAGGGCTGCCAAGTCCTATTCCATAGTCAGACTTGTGCACAAATCTGACCAGAAAGTTTGCCAGCGATGACGGTTTGATATCTTTGATCGGAAACCCCCTGCCCTGAGAAGACGCTACAGCTTTTTCGGTAACCCCGATAAACAGTTTGCGCCCTTTAAAGTGAGGGATGTATTGTCCTACTGCTTCTCTGACAATCGCGTACAGGTCGTCTGTCGACATGATCAGCTGTGTTTTAACAGGATAGCGGTAGACTTTTTTTCCGCTGATGGTAAGCGACAGGGCCTTACCTTTGTTTGGTTGTGGCAGATCCATGGTGTATCAGGCTGAAATAGAAACATCATACCTGCGTGCCCACAGGTACAGATTTAGCACTCTCCAGAAGGTCATTGCATCTGCCGCCAGACTACCGGCAAGCCATCCGGCAAAACTGTCAGCAACAGTCGTATGATCAAACAGATCAACAGCCGCAAACTCGTCAGACCGGAACAACCCAAGTATATGCTCACCTTTTGCTTTGATCCAGTCTGCTTCGGGTGTGGTAAACCCGACTTTCTTGCGTCGCTTTTCGATCTGCTCCGGCAGGTAGCCCTTCAATGCATTCCGGTATACGTAGCGGTTCCATCCGTGTTTGATCTTCTGGTCCGCAGGCAATCCGAGTATATACTCAACAAGAATATGATCAAGAAACGGTACTCTCCCCTCGACAGAAAACGCCATTGAGTTTTTATCCTCGTAGCGCAGCAGGTTAGGTACGCTGTAACGGGATACATCCTCCCACAAACGCACATTAAGGTTGTCAGAGCGGTTGTAGTCAAATTCATGTCCTCTGAGTGCATCCTTTTTGAGCAGCGAACCCATACGTAGCTGTGGTTTCTGGCGCAAACGGTTTTTCAGGAGCTTCGTGAAATACGGCAGATACAGATCGCGTCCCTTGAACAGTTCGCGTGCGGCGGCGTCAAACCGTCCTGCTTTTATTGCACCCTGCAGATAGCTGGTGATGTATGGAATATACCCGGCAAACAGTTCATCGCCCCCCTGACCCGAGAGCATTACCTTGACGTACTTTGAAGCTTCACGCATGACATTATAGTTTGCATACGGACCACTTGAGATTGTCGGCTCCTCCTGTGTGTACAGCCAGTCGTCAATCTCGCTCCAGAAGGCATCAACGGTAGGTCTGATGATGTGTTTCTCGGATGCGACAAATTCAGCAGCGATATCAATGTAATCCTCCTCGTTCATCGAGGCCCCCGGATAGACAACAGAAAATGTATGCATCTTCTGTGTATGCAGATTTGCGTGTTTCTCGGCGATCAGCTGCCTTGTTATGGCAGCCACTCCGGTCGAATCAAGCCCACCGGACAGGGAGATGCCCACCGGGACATCAGAAATCAGATGCAGTCTGAGTGTATCTATGTACAATTCCCGCAGTTCCTGCGCATAATCCTCGTCAGACTTTGTGCTGTTAAACTCTGTCGAAACCTGCGGCTCCCAGTATTTTGCATACTCAGTGACTGTTCCGTCAGAGGCTACGTTCATGTAATGCCCGGCCTTCACACGTTTGATACCATCAAAAAAAACGTGTGTTCTGTGGCATCATGGACGCGGTAGTGAAGATACGCAGATGCAGCAGCAGGATCGAGCGTACGCTTAAAACCCTGCAGTGAACTGAGCTGCTTCAACTCTGAAGCAAAGTAAAACACACCCTCGTGATGCGTATAGTACAGCGGTTTGATCCCCAGTCTGTCACGTGCTATGAACAGCTGATTTGTGCGGGTATCATAGATAACAAAGGCAAACATTCCCCTTAGACGCAGCAGAACATCTTTGCCCCACGCTTCAAACCCGAGCAGTATGGTCTCGGTGTCACTGTGATCTGTCGAAAACCTGTATCCCTTTGCCTGTAGATCCTTCCACAGCTCCTGGTAGTTGTATATCTCTCCGTTGAAAAAGATACACCGGGTTTTATCCGCGTTCCAGATAGGCTGCTTTCCGCCTTCGGGATCAATAATTGCCAGCCGGCGCATTCCGAGCGAAACATGCCCGTCGACAAATACTCCCTGGCCGTCAGGACCACGGTGCTCAATAGTGTCCAGCAACCGTGTAATGAGAGGCTTATCCTGCTTTGTAAAACCTGCGATTCCGCACATCTGTCAAAATCATAATGAAAGCATACTACCATACCCGCCGCCCTGGCAGGCTACAGCATATACAACGGCTGTCTAAACGCAAACTTACACTATACGGGCTATTATAGTTGTTCTACACTGTAACAGTAGCGGACAAATATGTAATTACTCGTTATTAAGTCAGAGATGAAGGAGAAACTGATCGCATTTTTCAGAGAGAGAAAGAATGTCTATTTAATGTTTGCGTTCAGCGGCGGCGTCATTGCGACCCTGCTGGTAGCACTTGTTGTTATTATGCTGACTGCAAAGCCTCCTGCAAAAAGCCCGGTCGTCAGTGACGAAGAAAAAGAACAGATTCTGACTGAAATCATCCGCAACAATCCCGAGGGTATCATAACCGTCGCCGGCAGCAGTGCGCAGTCGATAACCGAAGAGATTACTGAAGAAGAGACAAGAACACCGGGTCGTGTGGTAAGCGGTATTAACCGTATCGCAGAAGACACCACGTCGCCGATCAGCAAAACAAAAATCCCGGCACCCGACGAGTACAGCACAGGGGAAATTGACCCGGTTGATGACGGTGATATCGTCGCTCCTGATCTGAGTCTGTATAACTACCGTTACTCTTCAACAACGGTTGTTCCGGGTGCTGCATTGGATGTATGCAACTATTACGGATATGATGCACCCCGCAGAAGTGAGTACTACGAGTATTTTGATCCGACACATGCCTACTATCTGAATATTGACACTGTCGAGGGCGAACTCGACCAGTATCACCTGGGTCTCTACGGCAATGATGTCAATGAAGTATACGTATATGAGGATGGACAGTTCGGAGTGCGCTACCAGTATGACATTGATCCAGGGTTTTCAATCGCCTATGAACCTGTATATCCTGATTCGGCCCCTGATTCGGGACCTGATAGCTACAGCGGTCCGGCATCATATCCTGATTCCTATACCGTATGGGATTATTTCGGATACAACGCCGATGTTATTGACCGCATCGTCACCGGAGATAAAACCTACTTTATTGTAGAGTCGTCATACTCATCATACTGCGACAGTTCTGAGTATGGTCGTCATGAGTTTATTACCAGGTTTAAAGTTGATGCGGACAGCTTCCAGATTGTTGAACGCTCGATCTACCTTGACCAGGTTCGTGCCGACAACCTTCTGTTTACAGAACTGGTCACAACAGAAACCCGCACAGTGACCCACGATGATGTCGCAGCACAGTTCGGCTTTTCCAGGGCTCCTGTCCGCACGCTGGACTACCGGGGCTATGTCTGGGATGGCGATGCTGTCGCAACTGCGGTTGCCGATAAACTGGAGCAGATGCAGGTAACGCTTCTGCTTCCTGCAGATGATGACATCCAGCTATGGGGTGCGACAGGTAGCGGTCTTTATGACTCTGTTAGAGGCACGGACTATCATTACGAGCGTGCATTTTATCCTGAGACTCCGCTTGGACAGGCAAAGTATGATAGGGTTCAGGAACATCTGAAAAACACACCTCTGATTTCGATCTACGGATACAATGACTCCTACTACGGCTTTCTTGAGATTGACACATATACAGACTCACAGCATTCAGCAGAATCATTGCAGGAGTATATCATCAGCTCTTCTGAAGATAGCCTGCTCACCAGGTCGGATGCCCAGCTGATCGTTGATACTGCATTTAAGAGTGCACACAAATCGTTGTTTGAACA
>JYNZ01000006.1 GCA_001567355.1 candidate division WS6 bacterium OLB20
CTGAATCCTTGCGGTTGGAAAATGGTAAGGCCATTTGCTACAATCCATAGTACCGCGTTTGAAGCCGGCAAAGCGCTTCAAATGCAAAGCTCCGCGATAGCTCAATGGTAGAGCAATCGGCTGTTAACCGATCGGTTGCTGGTTCGAGTCCAGCTCGCGGAGCTTTGCAGCAACCGCTTCAGCGTGACCCTTTGCCCTGACGTTTTCCCAGATATGTGCAATTCTGCCCTGCGGATCAAGCAGAAATGTTGTGCGTTTTATTCCCATATACTTTCTGCCGAACAGTGTCTTTTCCTGCCACACATCCATTGCCTCCATCAGCTTATGATCAGTATCCGACCAGAGCGGAAAGGGGAGTGAGTACTTGTCAGCAAACTTTTTATGGGAGGTCATATCATCAGCACTGACGCCGATAATCTGTGCACCAAGATTCTTAAGTTCTGCACTGTCACGAAACGAACACGCCTCTTTGGTGCAGGTGGGAGTATCGTCGGCGGGGTAGAAGTATAATACTGTCCAGCTTCCGAGCGTGTCGCGAAGTGAAACCGGTCCGTCGGGACCTTCAACCCTGATATCAAGCGGTGCTGTGTCTCCTGTGTTCATCAGCGGCGAAAAAGTGTATCGGTAAAAAGGTACACAAATAGTCCGGTGCTGATAAGCACAAGGACTCCTCCGGCCAGGATCGGAATGCTGTCCGGGTCGTTAAGCGTTGTATCAAACTGCACATCAAGGACAGGAATGAGGATGTAGCCTTCGGGCAGTGTCTGCGTGCTGATGCCGGCAACCTGTCCCTGTTCAAGTGCGCCTTCGGTATACGTTTCGCTGCCCGGCACGGGTGTAGCCTGTGCCTGTTCTCCAGCAACTGAGGGTTCAGCGTTAAGCCGTTCGTAGACATAAACGGGTAGTACGAACATTCCCATGAACATGAATACGATGACAAGAAACTGAACAAATGTCAGTTCAAAGTCCAGATAGAGACTGTTGCTCAGATAGATACGCTTCTTCATTAGCACAGTATAGCAGGATTGCGTATGCTTCGCCGGAGCCTAACAGGTCTTGTCAAGGTACCTGCACACGTTGGTATTGTGCTCCTGCAGGTTCTTTCCGTAGTGCGGTGTCCCGTCCTCCTCATGGATGAAAAACAGATAGTCTGTTTCGATCGGGTCAAGGACGGCAACGATTGACTGAGCGCGCGGATTGGTGATCGGTGTCGGCGGGAGACCGGCATACTTATAAGTATTGTACGGACTGTCTGTCTCCAGGTCGCAAATGTCGGCCGGCGTTCTGATTTACCGGTTGCATAATTTACAGTGGCATCAGACTGCAGCGCCATGCCGATATCAAGTCTGTTCAGAAACACGCTCGCGACGTTAAGTCTGTCCTGATTATCAATACCCTCACGCTCGACAATAGATGCCAGCGTCAGGCTTTCGTAGAATGTCAGGTCTGAAGCGGCGACAAGACCGTCAAGGTCCTCAGGCAGTTCATCAATGAGCGTGCCGATCATGCGTTCAATGACTCCCTGTGCATCCGTATCCATGGCAAAAAAGTAAGTCTCGGGGTAGAGAAACCCTTCCAGCGGCTCACCGTCAGGTTTGTACTCGGACAGAAATGCGGCAACATCCGCTGAAAACTCAACACTGTCGGGGTTGGAGGCAATGCTGATAAACTCTGCTCTTGAGAATGTTGCCTCGTCGGATCCGGCAAAACCTTCTGCAAGAATGTCAGCGATACGTTCATATCTGAGCCCCTCGGGTATGGTGACCTTGATCTCATCAGCATTTCGGGCTTTCTGCAGTGCTTCAGCGATCTCGGGTATGGTCATGTCAGCAGACAGGTCAAACAGACCGACCTGAAAGCCGGTGGCCAGATCAGGGTTGAAACGCAGATACAGCTGCATAGCCTGGGCATTGGTGATAAGCCCGGCCGATTCAAGATTTTGTACGATTGTCTCGACACTTTCGCCCTGGCTGATCTCAAATACCTGTGTGTCGGAATTACTGCCGCGGGATTCGAGTGCACCGTTGTACCAGCTGCTGAAGGTAAGATAGCCTCCGAGTCCGATAACGGCAAGTGCGACAACGAGAGTAAGAAGTATTTTCATGAATGTTGTGATTGAATAAAGGCTCTTCATTTTAGAGTATTGCATATCAGATGGTCAATTATGTTCTGTCCCAGTATATCCGGAATTTGAGTCACACATGAGACAATCTGTACGTTGTATTACTACTTATGTCAGCTCTTTAGTGAAGCAATTACAAGACAGTGGATTTTCAGACATATATCAGAACCACTTCAGAGAACTGTACAACTACTGCATGTATTTATCCGGCAGGCAGCATATCGCGGAGGATATATGTTCGGCAGTTTTTGAAAAAGCACTCAGAATATATCTCGAGACGCCGGAGTACTTCAGTAATATTCGGCTATGGCTGTTCAGGGCGGCAAAACATGCGTTCATTGATCAGTACCGGCGCGATAAAAAATTTGTCGAGTATGATGTATCACTGCTTGCTGCAGAGCCGGGGAACGATCATTCTGTTGATGCAGCCAGGGCAATGGAGTTGCTCATGGATCTTGATAGTGCCGAGCAGCGAGAGGTTATGATTCTCAGGTACAAGTTTCAGCTGGATTATCCTGAGATATCTGAGATCACCGGTAAATCCCGGCCGGCTCTCAGAAAGCTGCATGAACGTGCTGTTAAACAGTTACGGTTGTTAATGAAATGAACGAAGAGACACTGATGACAATCTTTTCGCGACTGCCGGACTTTACGCCGCGTAAGGGCTATGAACAGGTCCAGGCGGGGCAGTATGTAAATACGCGGCCATCACTATGGCAGGCGATTGTGTGGTCTGCTGCTCTGCAGCTGATCCTGTTCTCGGCGGTGTTCGTAATGTTGCCGGCAGCCCCGGTAAGCAAAGCTCCGGCAGCCATACCCGTTACCGTTGCACTCAGTGACGGGTCCTTGGGTGATGATTCTTCGTACACGCTTGTTGATCTGAAAAACAACAACAGGGTCATCAACCTTGAGGCCGGGTCTGACTCACAACTTGCATTTTCTGTCTCTGCAGGGACATATCTTCTGGTGGTTAACAGAAACGAGCTCACTGTTGCTGCCGGAACGATCGTTGTCTCGCCGCAGAGTTCTGTATTTATGTTTTAAGCGGATCTCATGGGTATTCGATTTAACAGATGGTTTGCGATTGTTGCAGCTTTCAATTGTATGTTGTTCGCTGCAGGTTTTATGGTTCTGTCTGCACGTACGGCGTCAGTCAGTGCAGAACCTGTATCTGTTCAGATGTATGGTGATCTGAATGAGTTTGCGCTGATTGTCGAGGATAAAGAGCGCCCCGAAGCCGGACAGCTGCAGCTGGATGTAGAAGAGAAAACTGACGGGTTGATGTTTGGACTTGTTCCCGGATATTACCAGGTAAGTCTTATTTCGCAGGAGGGAACAGTCTTCTCCAGTGATCTGCTGATCACCGAAGGCAGCGATGAGATTGTACTGACTCCGTTTGCTGATCCCGAACCATCCACAGCACCCGTCGAAACTGAAACCGGCTGGATAAACCCGGCCTCTCACTGCAGTGGCTATCAGTATATGCGTGGTTTCCAGGAGTGGCATAGGGGGGGCGATCTGAAAGGGGATGAAAGCTGTGTTGTCAGGGCAGCCGCTGCCGGTGAGGTGCTAGTTGCAGGCTGGGGAAACGAAGGAGAAGGATATCAGGTGATCATCAGACATACGGACGGGTATTTAACCCGCTACCTTCATGGCAGTGGTGAGTTCAGTGTAAAAGTCGGTGACAGGGTGAGCTCGGGGGATGATCTGATGGTGATGGGCTGCACAGGGTTCTGTACAGACACTCATCTGCACTTCACGGTTGAGCGCAACGGTCAGCCGGTTGATCCCGCAACGCTGATCAGGTTTCAGTAGCGTCCAGGAACTCCTGCAGGATAATGCGGGCGGCTTCGCTGTCCGCATTCTTCCGTTTGCGGCCGCGTGCTCCGGTTTCTGCTCTCAGTGTAGAGTAGGTCTCGTCCCAGTAGTGTACCTGTCCCAGGCTGGAGAGCTCTTCTCCAAACTGCCTGACGATCTTTGTCTGCGGCGAGTCTCCGCCATAACCTCCAGGTAACCCCAGAACAAAGGCAACTGCAGAATGTTCCTCCGCAAGCTCCTGAAGTCTTTTAAGCAGAACACTGCGGTTTTTTGTGCGGATCACTGTCAGAGGGGCTGCAAAACTGCCGCCGTCGTCCGAAACGGCAACGCCTGTTTTACTGTCTCCGTAATCAATACCAAGATATTTCATTGGACTAATTGTAACAGCCACCGTCCTAAAGGCCAAAAAGATGCTATAATCAACACGATATTAATTCACGCGGACGGCTGCTTGCGTGCAAGGAATTTCAAAGAGTGTTTATTTCCCCTAAACGGAGTCTAAGCATTCTTCCGAATTTCTTCACGGATTGCTCCCGGATCGCACCACAAGGAGAACCACATGAAAAATGAGTTCACAAAGACCCTCGAGTTTAACGGGGGCAGTATTTCGATAGCCACCGGACTTCTCGCTCCGAGGGCTGAATCATCAGTACGCATGCAGATCGGTGAGACAGTCGTCTTCACCGTCGTATCCATGAGTATGCAGGACAGCGGACTTGATTACTTCCCCCTGTCTGTTGAGTACATGGAAAAGTTCTACGCCGGAGGAGTGATTTCTGGATCACGCTTCCAGAAACGCGAAGGCAGACCGTCAGACGATGCGACACTTGTCGCACGCCAGGTCGATCACAGTATCCGGTCGCTGTTCCCGAAAGGCTTTAAAAAAGATGTCAATGTCATTATTAACGTAATGGCCTATGACAACGAAAACGATCCCGAAGCGATGGCTGTATTCTCAGCTTCGCTTGCCCTCATGATCTCGTCAATTCCCTTTAACGGACCCAGCTCAAGCGTCAAGATCGGTATCAAGGATGGTCAGATGACCGTCAATCCTTCCATGGCTGTGCAGGATGATCTGGATTCAAGCTTTATCGTGTCAGTCCGTGAGGGTCGCGTTCTTAACATCGAAGGTTTTGGCGATGAAGTGCCAGAAGAAGAGATGGGCAAACTGCTTGATCTCGCAGTTGAAAACTGTGAGAAGCTGAACGCGTTCCAGTCAGAGGTTGCCAAAGAGATCGGCAAACAGAAACTTGAATATGCAGAACTTCCGGTGCCTGCCGAGCTGATTGATGACGTCAAGGCAGATTTTGCTGACCGTGTTAAGGATGGACTCTACGACCGCGACCGCCGCAACGAACTGTTCGCAGAAGTTGCAGCCGAGCTCTACACAAAGCACAATCCCGACGGTGACAGTGAAGGCGTAAGTAAAGGTCAGGCGATGGAGGCGGTCGAATATGTCGCCCGCAAACTGATGCGCGAGGGTGTACTGAGTGACGAAAAACGCACAAGCGGCCGCAAGCTTGAAGAGATCCGACCGCTGTACATTGAGGCAGGTGTTCTGCCCCGTGTACACGGATCAGCCCTGTTCCAGCGCGGTGAGACACAGTGTATGTCCATTGCTACACTGGGGTCGCTAAGACTGGCGCAGCTTTCTGAAAGTTTTGAAGGAGAGCATGAGAAGACATTTATCCATCATTACCATGGACCAAGCTACTCTCTTGGAGAAGCAGGTCGTGTCAATTACTATGCCGGCAGACGTGAAGTCGGTCACGGGCATATCTCCGAAAATGCATTCCGCAAACTTCTTCCTGCAGAGGAGGATTTCCCGTACACAATCCGTGTCGTGTCTGAGATCCTTGCACAGCGCGGGTCAAGCTCGATGGCTGCTGCATGCGGTACAACAATGGCACTTATGGATGCAGGTGTACCTATCAAAAAGCCTGTCGCAGGTATCTCTGTAGGACTTGTTACTAACGATGATGATATCAGCGAGTATAAACTTCTGACTGATATTGAGGATGTTGAGGACTTTTACGGTGATATGGACTTTAAAGTCACTGGTACTGACAAGGGGGTAACAGCAATCCAGCTGGATAACAAGCTGATGGGTGTACCTGTTGCAATCCTTAAAGAGGCCTTTATGCAGTCCCGCACAGCACGCCTGAGCCTGCTTGAGGAGATGACCAGTGTCCTTCCGGCACCACGGCCAAACCTGAGCCAGTATGCACCAAAGGTGACTACTGTCCGGATCAAGGTTGATAAAATCGGTGAACTGATCGGCCCGGGTGGTAAAAACATCAAGGCGATCCTGGAAAAGATCGGTGGTGACATCGATATCAATATCCATGATGACGGTCGTGTCGATATCGCATCCGCTGACCAGTCAAAGATTGACCAGGGTATCGAGTGGGTAAACGGTATTACAGAAGAACCTGAACTGAACAAAATCTATACAGGAGTCGTCGACAAGGTCACAGACTACGGTGCCTTTGTAGACGTCAATGCAAACATTTCAGGACTGCTGCATATCTCAGCAATGTCTGACGGATTTGTCAAAGATCCGCGCAGTATCGTCAACGAGGGAGACCGCGTCAATGTCAAACTTATCAAGATTGAAAACGGACGCCTGAGTTTCTCCATGAAGGGTGTTGCCCAGAACAAACCTGCAGAGGCTGCTGCCCCTGCCAACAATGAATAATGGTCCGATCAACGTTAGGTTCCATAAAAAATCTGCTCCTTAAGGAACAGAACGAGATCATCTCGGCTGTGTCGATGCTGATGGTGCTGTCCCTAGTGACCAAGATCACCGGGATGGTCTTCCTGACGCTGGTAGCACGGCAGTTCGGAGCATCGACGGAAACAGACAAGTTCTATCTGGCTTCCGTCGTGCCCGAGATGATTACCAATATCATCCTGCTGGGCGCCATCTCCGGTGCCATCATTCCGATTTTTGTAAAACTTCGCGAGGACAAAGGCGACGCCGAGTTTCTCAAGAGCTTCAGCTCCACGATGAACACCGCCATGCTGGCTTTTGTCGTTCTGTCCATTGCTGCTGCACTGTTCTCCCGTGAACTTGTGCCGTTTGCGATAAACCTCTCTGGAGGTGGTGCGCTTGATGATCCAGAGACGATCAACGAGGTCGTCTGGATGATGCGAGTGATGTTGATACCCCAGATAATCCTCGGCATCAGTGCGTTCATCTCAACGAGCCTCAACATCTATCAGCGCTTTATTATTCCACAGCTCGCACCGCTGTTTTTTAACCTCGGTAAGATTGCCGGTGTTCTTCTGATCGTGCCGCTGATGGATGGCAGTGTCTGGGGACTGATCTGGGGATCACTGCTCGGTTCGGTGCTGCACCTGCTTGTCCAGCTGCCGCTGGTCTGGCATCTAAGGCTGCGTTTTCACATTTTTCTGGTTAACTTCAAAGACAGACATTTTCGCGAGGCTCTTAAACTTGGCGCCCCGCGTGTTGTCAGCCTCAGCGTGGAGCAGATCGCGAGTGTGATTGACAGTGTGATCGCAATCGGTCTCGTCAGAGGATCGCTGACTGTGTACCAGCTTGGGGTGAGGCTGATCTCAATCCCGCTGACCCTCTTCGGTACCACATACTCGGTGGCCGCATTCCCCACGCTTTCCAAACTGTACGCGCAGGGGAAGCATGAGGAATTCGGCCTGCTGATGAATAAAATTTTGCAGCAGCTGTTCTTCCTGACCATCCCGGTAACCGTGCTGCTGTTCGTTCTTCGCATCCCGATTGTCCGTCTTGTCTATGGTATCCTCGGGGGTAACTTTACCTGGGAGGATACACTGCAGGTGGCCTGGGTTGTTCTGTTCTTCTCGCTGGGACTGGCGTTTGAAACAATGCGCAGTGCGCTGTTCCGTGCGTACTATGCAATGCATAACTCAATTATTCCTCTGATATCGAGTGTTCTGGTTGTCACCGTCGGCATCGTCACAGGCGTACTGTTTACCAACTATTTCAGCCATTTCGACCAGTTTACGCTGCGCATGCTTTACTGGGATCCCGAACTGTTTCTGACAAAAGGTGATGGTGCTGCAGGAGTGGGGGGACTGGCGCTAAGCTCCAGTCTGGTATTCACTCTTGAATTCTTCTTTCTGGTTATTGTCCTTGTAATGAAAGGAACGCTCCGTCCGCTGCGGCCGTTTGTTATCCAGACGGGTAAAAAGTTTCTGGCCGGACTTGTGATGCTGATCCTTTCATACGCCATGCTTAAGCTGTGGGACGAGATCCTTAATACGGCACGAACACTGCAACTGACTGTACTGACTACAACTACAATTGCCTCCTCATTTATGCTGTATCTCTGGATCAGTTTTGTGCTGGGCGTCCCGGAGGTGGAGCTGTTTGTTAATTACATCGCACGGTTGCTGAGGCGGCTGAAACGGCCACGGAGCAGTCAGGCAGTGGTACAATAAATCAGTATGAACGACAAAAACCTGCCCGGTTCTCAGACGGGGCAAAATGATAATCCGCAGCAGCCTCCGTATAACAGGAGCTTTGACCCGACACGCGGGCATGACATCGTCGATTATCAGCCGGGCAATACTCATATGGGCAATGCCGGCTCCCAGTTCGGTAACGGTGGCAGTCCAGCTGACAGCCAGATGCAGACCTACGGTCAGTTACGGGCATCAGATCAGCGGAGCCAGAGCGAAACTCCGCAGTATCCCGGTGCACAGCAGCAACCCGCTGAAAACAGTCATCAGTTTAACCAGTACAACTACTACAACCAGCAGCAGCCTGTAGTGGAACGTGTTGTTGAGGTCGAGCGTGCTCCCAAAGGAAAAAGATTCAACCCGCTTTCGATCATCCTGTTTCCGTTTAAGCTTGTCATGCTGCCGTTTAAGGCGGTCGGTACGTTCCAGCGCATCGTCTCAACAGGATGTTTTCTGATAGTGGCACTTATTGTGCTGGCTGTACTGTTCCTGATCTTCCGGCCTGTGTTTCTGTGGAATCCTCTCAAGGCGTACCTTAACGAAGATATTGCTGTAAATCAGGATTACCTTGCACTCGAGCAGGTCTATGACGAGATCAACTTTGAAGCTGAACAGATCGGTATGACCGAGCTTGATGAGGAAGAGCTGACCGCCATCTTTAAACAGCAGGTGCCGAAGGAGACTGATGTGCATGTGGAGGTCGAAAAAGACCTGCTGCGAGTTATGATGAACGTTGAACAGACTGACCATCCGCTCTGGTTTGTGATCGATATCGCGCAAAACCCTGAGACAGGCGGTGTCTCCATCGCCAACGTCGGTTTTGTCCGTCATGGCATGCCAGGTGGTATCAACTCCTTTGTAGGTGACCGGATCTTCAGCCTGCTGGACCTGACTCAGCAGCAGATTGCTGGCAACTCGCCCAACCGGTTTATGGAATTTGTCGTCGACAGTACCAGGATGTCCAAGGTGGTAAAGATCACGGACGCACACTTTGAAGAGAACATGATTGTGCTTGAGTTTGAAGAGGTTATGCCGACCGGGTTCTGATCCGTAACTCTGCCAGAAATACAAACCTGACGCCGTGATATACTACCATCTACCATGCTTCACCTTGCTCACGGAGAAAACCCCTACCACAGTTTAAAGGTTGCCAGAAAAGCAGCCGGCAGCGACTGTGTTGTTGTGGATGGCGACGATCTGGAATCACTTGATGACATCTTCCGACACGGTGACTCGATCAGTATGTTTGCCTCTGAACCTGCGACAGTCCTGCTCAAACGCTTCTTTAAGAACCGAAAAAAAACGCTGCACAATCTGTTTGTGGAAGAGCTGGAACGTCGCGATCAGCCGCCGGCAATTGTCCTCTGGGAGGAGGGTACAGCTGACAAACGCACAAAGCTGTTCAAATATCTGCAGAAGAATGCTGAGGTGCACGAGAGCCCGGAGGTTGATGAGCGTTCTGCCATGAGCTTTGTGTCTGCTGTTTTCAAAAAGCATGGATTGAACGTTCCCAACCAGACTCTGTTTAAGTTTGTTGAAATTGCAGGGCTTGATCTGCATGCACTCGAACAGCAGGCGCACAAGCTGGTTCTGCTTCTGAAAAGCGAGGGCAGAATAGAACTCACGCAGGATGACCTCGGGTTTGTCTCCCGTTCGCATGTCGACACCATCCCCTGGGAGCTGATGGATGCGATGGCCGCGCGTAATAAAAAAAAGGCGCTGGCTGTGGCCAACGAGCTGATGAAACAGCCCGGTGGCGACCAGCTGGTCATCGGTCTGCTCAGATCACAGCTGCGGGCTCTCTATCTTGCCTCTCGCAGTGATCTGTCCCAGGATGAGCTGTCACAGCTGGGACTGAAACCCTACACATTGCGCAAAGCACGTCAGTATGTACGCAGCTTTCCGCGCGAGCGCATCATCGTCCTTTACGACAAACTTGCAGGGTTGGACCTGGGCATAAAGCAGGGTACAATGGAACCGGAACTTGGTATTAATCTGCTGCTCGCAAGTATATGAGACTTCTTCGTGGTCTGGTTTCGGTATCTCTGACACTGCTGCTGTTTGCAGGAACGCTCCCGCAGCCTGCATATTCACTTACACTTGTCCCCAAGACCGAGTTCCGGCTGGAAGCAAGCGAAACACCTATAAACGATTCGTTCGGTCCTGCCGACAGTATCTACATCGTCCCGATCCATATGGATGTGAGCACATTCATCTCTGATGAAAAATGGTACGAGGGGTTGTACTACTATCTGTCCTTCCGTCTCAACCAGAGTGATTTTCTGTTCCACTACATTCTCAACAGTGAAGGAGTGGTTTATGAGGGTCACCAGCGCGGTGAAGAGCACCGGTTTACAATGGCGGAAGATGACAACGCACCGGTCATCATTGCCTACCTTGCTGATACAGGAGATCTGGATTATTCCGAGCAGGCCAAACGCGCGCTTGAAGAACTTGTGCTTGGAATCGCGAACCGCAATGCCATACCGCCCAGCCGGATCCAGTCGCGTGAGATTGAGTTTCTGGCGCGGCCTAATGAGCCGGTCCTGATACGAACACGGCCGCTATCGGCACGCTGGGAACGCTCTGCCACAGCGCTTACCAAAGCAATTGAACCTCAATACAGACCTCAACCGATCAGATACGGTTTCAGTGTAGCCTCAGTGGAGGCACCCTCGGAGCCGGTTAACTACGGCGACAGTGTCGTGCTTAATCTGACTTTGAAAAACACCGGGGACCGCACCTTTTACCAGGGATCTGATGCCGATCCGATCATAACAAAGGTCACGACCGGTGCCAGCAGGTTTTTTGTAAATGATATCTGGCTGAGTACGTCACAGGCTCCGATAGCGATGGATAATGCGGTCCTGCGTCCGGGCGAATCAGGCACATACCAGGTCCGACTTGGCGTACCACTGTATTTCGGTCTCCAGACCGAGACCTTCCAGCTGGCAAACTCGCTGGGTGAGCCCTACCCGAATACGCAGTTCACGGTAGCTCTGACCGTCAACGCACCTGACCGGGAAGTGGTCGAGATCACAGATACAGAAACAGGGCAGCTTAACGTGCGTACTGAGCCATCCGGTTTTTCGCCTGTGTTACGTCGCGTTACACCTGGAGACCGCTACTTTGTGCTGGAACGTAATAACACCGGCTGGGTCAAGCTGGAGCTGGGCGACGGGCAGGTCGGCTGGGTTGTGCGTGATTACACGCGGGTCGTAAACTGAGCGCAATCCGAGAACGCTTCAGAAACACAGGTCTCACTGACACTTCTCATGCAGTTCTTTGTTTCTCACACTTCATACAGTAGGCACTTCCAGGGGTGTCCGATGTGCATCCGCTGTGAATTGCATGGGAATAGATATTCTAAGGTTATGTCCTGCAAGAGGTTCACGAGAAGTGTATATCAGAAGTATAATTTTGAACGTTTCTCGACCCCGTAGGTCCCCAAGTCAGCAAAGACCGGTCGTCAACTTCTGCTATAATTACCCATCAGCCAGTGCTATCCAATGACTAAACCGAAAATCCTTGTATTTATCCCCATGTACAACTGCGAAAAGCAGATTCCGCGCGTTCTCGCTCAGATAGATGAACGTGTAGCGCCATTTGTTGCGGAAGTGATTGTAGTTAATAACCGCAGTACGGACAACAGTGAGCAGACCGTAAAAGACCTGTTTGCTGCAGGGAAGCTGCCGGTAAAGGGAACTCTGTTACGCAACGATCAGAACTACAATCTGGGAGGTTCTCACAAAGTTGCTTTTGACTATGCAATCAAGAACGGTTTTGACTACGTTATTGTCCTGCACGGCGACGATCAGGCTGATATCCATGATCTGCTGCCCTACCTGCAGGATAAAACATATGAAAAGTATGACTGCCTGCTCGGGTCACGATTCATGAAAGGATCAAGGCTGAAAGGGTATTCTGCATTGCGGACTCTGGGTAACCTGGTTTACAACGTGCTGTTCTCTGCGGCTACCAGACGTAGAGTAAAGGATCTGGGTTCGGGCCTTAACATGTACAACACTGCAATGCTACAGAGCCGTTTCTACGTTAACTTCTCTGACAGACTGACGTTTAACTATTTTATGATTTTTGCCAATGCCTATTACGGTTTCCAGGCGAAATTCTTTCCGATCTCGTGGCGTGAAGAAGACCAGGTGTCTAATGTCAAACTGTTTTCTCAGGCACGTGATATGCTCTTGATGGTGGTTCGCTTTGTCCTGAGACCAAAAACTTTTATTAATGCCGATCATCGGCTGGACAAGGATTTTGCTTATACAAGCACTATTGTTGCCACCACTACCTGATGACACACTCATACCGGGGAGAAAATCTGGTAAAGGCTGTACTTGTGCTTGCACCACTGCTGGCCGTTCCCCTGGCAATTCTCACACTTAACTGGGCAGCTTTAGCAAAAGCATCGGAACTTGCAAGTATCGTATTAATTATTGTTTTGTTCTCCCTCTCACATCTCATGCGCTTTGCACGACTTTATGTGCTGCTGCTCGAACGCAGAGAGAACGTTCTCAAACTGGGTGAGCTTTATACCAGAGCAACTCTGATGAATAATATCCTCCCGTTTAAACTGGGAGAGGTGTATAAGGTGCTTGCCTATGGAAATATTCTTAATGATCTTAGAAAAGGTCTGGTACTGGTCTGGATCGATCGCTTCTTCGACACATGCATTCTCCTAATCGTTATCGTACCCGCACTGCTTAACGGAATTAATCTGCAGATAACATTCATCACTTTGCTGTTTGTGACGTTGTCAGTACTGATTTTCGTCTCGTTTAGCAATACATTTCTCTATTTTAACCGTACCGTGCTGACGTTGAGCAGGTCGAGACGGGGTGTAATCTATCTGCGTGCGCTTGACTCCGCGCAGGAGATTTACCAGTTTGTTCTGCAGCTGATCAAGGGGCGTAGCATGATTCTGCTTGTCCTGTCTTCGTTAGCGTGGGTGTTTGAGTATGGAATGCTTGTACTTGTCGCGCGTCTCATCGGCCAGCGTTTTGACTATGACAGCTTTGTCCGGTATCTCGACAACGCATTTACAAGTGTGACCGCTGACACCCTGTCTTTTGGCCTGGTGATCGATTTTAGTATACTGCTTCTGTTTATACTGCTCATCATTCTTGTTGCGGGACTTGGTTTATCTTATCTGAGACGCAAGCATGGCTAAACAGCTGGTATTTGTCTATGACAACAGGGCACCGCTTGAAGGTGCTGTAAAAACTATTGTTGGCCTGAGTAACTACGGAGATATAGTATACAGACGCCACTCAGTAGCGGAGCGCGCTCTTGAAGTGGCCGCACGTGTCAATGGAGTCGTACTGTTCCGGCTGGACAGTGATGACCAGACAGATGATTTGCTCAAACTGCTTGAGGAACATGAGGATCGTGCGGTTGTCCACTTCTACTCGTCAACGGTAATATCCGACGAAAAGTCCTTTACCACGCTGCTTGCCAAGTGCGCGTTTGTCAACGAAACAATGATTGCTGACCGTCGCGAACCGCGAATGGTTGTGTTGTCGTCTGTCGCCGACTACCGTTTGTTTCTGGCGGCTCGCTCGCATTCCGAACCAAAAAAGCTCAAGGACGAGTTTGCTGACACACCTGAGATTGAACCACACGATTGCCTGGTCAGTATTTCGCGCTATGAAAACTTTCTCCAGTTTTTTTCGGGAGCATTTGATGCCAGGCACTTCAACAGTTTTGACATCGACGACTACACGGTGACAAAAACGTTCTGCAGACAGGAACAAGATGAAGGCAGAGTATACCTATTATCAGTATCTTCCCGAGGATCAGAGGATCTGGTTTGTACAGCCGTTCGGATACAACGAAGATGATACATCAGGCTGGTATTCGATGGAGCGTATTCTCACACCGGACATGGGGCTGCAATGGGTGCATGACTCGGTCAGCGTTAAGGATTTTGAAGTGTTCCTGCGTAAACTGTTTGCCTACCTGACCGGTCGGCCACAAAAGAAGGCTTCGGCTCAGGAATTCGCAGACCGCAGGCAGTCACTCTATCTCGGTAAGGTACTTAAGAGGACACAGGAGCTGAAGCAGCTGCCGGCATATCCTGAGGTTGCAGCTGCCGTTGCACTTTCCGGGTACCCTGATATTGATGCTGTTATCGCAAGGTACGAGCGTATGCTTACCCGGGCACTTAAGCGTAGTGATCAGGAGCAGGTCAGTGTCATCGGCCACGGAGATCTGTTTTTTGCCAACATCCTCTACTATAAAGAGACCGGACTTATGAAGTTTATCGATGTCAAAGGCGCTCTCACAGAAGAAGATATGTGGACGGATCCCTACTACGATCTCGCTAAGATGTCACATTCTGTAAACGGTAATTATGACTTTATCACCAGTGATCTGTTTGATCTGATGATGACTGAGGATTGCCGGCTGACACTCAGGATACTTAAGAAAGATACTGCCGACTATTCTGCAATGTTCAGACAGCGGCTTGAGCAGGCAGGTTATGACTACATGCTGGTGAGACTGTTTGAGGCATCACTGTTTCTGTCGATGCTGCCACTTCACATCGATCACCCAAGACGCGTGATAGCGTTTATTTATAACGCAATTTCTATCCTTGACGATCTTGAGCAATGAACAGAACGTTTGTAATTGATATTGACGGAACGCTGTGTCCGCTTAAAAAAAGACGGGCAGGAATATGCGGATCTCGTTCCCTACAAAAAAATGGTGGAACGTCTCCGTGAGCTGAAACAGCAGAACTTCCGCATCGTTCTCTTTACTGCCAGGAACATGAGAACATATGGTGGCAACCTTGGCCTGATCAACGCAAACACCGCCAAAGTTCTACTCGCCTGGCTGGATAAGTGGGAAATACCGTATGATGAAATAATCTATGGCAAGCCCTGGGCTGAAAACGGGTTGTACGTCGATGATAATGCAGTGCGCCCGAGGGAGTTCCTGGAGAAGTCGCTGGAAGAGCTTGAGGCCCAATGCGACAGTGACAGATTACCTGATACAGAATAATCATGCTCAATATTATAATCACAATGGCAGGTGAGGGTAGCCGTTTTAAAAAAGCCGGTTATACGCAGCCCAAGTTTATGATCCCGGCAAAAGGCAGGACTCTGTTTGAATGGTCTGTGATCAGCCTTTCCGATTTCATCGGGCAGGATACTGCATGGCACTTTGTCATCCGTGAGTCCGATGAGACAAGGGATTTCATTGAAGAACAGTGCGAAAAACAGGGAATTGGGTACTTTACGGTGACGGCTGTCGACAGGCTTACCTCGGGTCAGGCCGAAACGGCATACCTTGTGACCGAGACACTTCCTTCAGAAGATGAGGTTCTGATCTACAATATCGACACATACATTAACCCCGACTATGTAAAACGCAGTGCCATAAAAGGTGATGGGTGCCTGTATACGTTTAAGGCGCCAGGCGAGCACTGGAGTTTTGCGCGAACCGATCAAAAAGGCAGGGTCGTCGAAGTCACAGAAAAAAAACGTATTTCTGATAATGCGTCAGTCGGGTTGTACTACTTCAAGTCAGCTGCACTCTACAACGAAGCGTATAACCGCTATTACATAGAAAGTGACCGGCTTGAGGCAGGCGAACGCTACGTAGCTCCGCTATACCAGTATCTGCTTGCCGAAGGATACGAAGTGACAATTGCAGATATTCCTTCTGAGCACGTGCATGTTCTAGGTACGCCTCAGGAGCTTGAAGCATGGATAAATGACAAACCCGAACCTGCATGAGCCCCAAGACAGAACCTACAAACAACTCTGTTTCGGTTCTGCAGAGTGTCCTGAGAGACAGGCATATGAGAAAGGTTATTGGTGTCGGAACACTGATAACACTTGCATTGCTTCTGATCAGTGTTTCGTGGGCAGACAGGATAGCGTTCCCTGACGTCAGTCTGCGTCCGGCGGTTTATCTTTACTTCAAGCTCGGGTATGCAGCTGTCATCTTTGCAGCTGCCACATTCCTTACTCACTTCATAATCCGTGTTCTGGAACATGACAGGTTTTACCTGAGCTGGCTGAGGCATGGCGCTGTATACCTGCTGATCATGGCGTTCCTGCTGCTGTTTACCTGGCCCGGTTACTGGCGCGTAGATGAGTTCTACACATTTGAGTATGTGCGAGAGCTTAAGTACAGCAGCTGGCAGTCATACATCACAATGTTGTATTACACGTTCTCACTGATGCTGTTTCCGTCCGGGGTTCTGATCACATTGTGGCAGATAATCATGCAGTCATTTGCGGTCGGTTACATCCTTGCGCGTCTGAAAACGGTATTCCCGGACGGACGGCGCTACCTGTTCGGGTATATTCCATTTCTGCTGCCTGCAGTCCTGCTTTACAACCTCAATCCGATGAGGATGACGATGTATGCATATCTCGAAGTACTGTTTGTATTCACGCTTCTGCTTGCATATACAGGCAGGCTCCGGGTACGCTACCGGCACATAGCCGTCTTGTCAGTAGGGATTACACTGCTAGCACTCTGGCGGACAGAAGGCATCTACTATCTTATTCTTGGACCGCTGGCGCTTATACTGGCTATGGGCAAACGAAGCCGGGCGTTCCTGCTGCGCTCACTGCTTATCTTTGTAACAACGTTTGCTGTCACCTACCTGTATATTTCGGTCAGATCCACCCCGGAGGACAGAGAAGAGCAGGCGCGATATTCCGTTACTGCATTCGTTAACCCTCTGTCGGTGATGCTGCAGTCTGAGTTGCGCTCGGAGGATCTTGAGACGAGATTGGCTGCAATAGACCGGGTTGTATCACTGGAGTCACTTCAACAGTACCCGAGTTATAACGAAGTGCCGGCACTGTGGGTGGGCAACGGACTGCGACCGGATTTTGAGGATCATCTGCCCGAGTTCAGGCGACAGTATCTGCTGCTGGTGGCAGAAAACCCGGGACTGTTTCTTGATGCCCGGATTAAGACACTTCTATCTACAAATGGTTTTGATGCTGTGCATCCAAGCGCGCCAGGGACGCTGACACAGTATTACCGTGGCAGAGACGTACAATGGGTCGACGGTTTTGTGGAAAACAACCGATTTTCAAGTCCTGTAAACATGAGTCTGCGTGAAGATACTATTGATATTCTTCGCGGAGTGAATCCTCTTGATGGCAGTTCGACAATTTTTACACCGGTATTCTTCAGTTTCATACCCCATCTGCTGATACATACAGCAGGAACGTTTGTAGCACTTGTACGCCGGCGCTGGTTCTGGGTGACAGTCGGTCTGCTTATCCTGTTAAGAGTAGGTCTGATGTTCCTGACTGCACCTGCAAATTACTTCATGTACTATCTTTCGGTATATCTGGTGTCGTCGTTTCTGATTGTTTACTGGTTGTTGCGCCGCCGCTGATCCCGAGAACGTTACCCGAATGCGTTTCTTAAATACACTTCTGAAGGTCAATGAGTACGACCTGGTTTATTCCTGCTGCGCCTATCCACGCTTCAGAGATGCGGCATTGTGAGAGGCTAAGAACTTATTAGAGATTTCGGGCCTTGTCCCTCAGAGATTTCGCGTGAATTGTAACCTAGAAGTGTACTTTAGAACGTTTCTCGGAGTGAGTTTAAGGACTTCTTAAATTGACACTCCTATACTGGTTCTGTTATTTTTTGAGTAAATACTTAGCTCATTTCTGCCCGTACCTACTCAGAACTAACACACTTATTTTTTACGCACTCAGCATGGCGAAGAAAGAAGAGTCCGGCGAACCCACGCAGGCCGGAAAAACCAAGGCGCTCAGTATGGCGGTAGCGCAGATTGAGAAACAGTTCGGTAAGGGATCAATCATGAAGCTCGGCGACGGCGCAAAGCGCACCGATGTGGATTCGATTTCGACCGGCGCTCTGTCGCTTGATATCGCGCTTGGTATCGGTGGTGTACCGAAAGGCAGGATTATCGAGATCTACGGCCCTGAATCATCCGGTAAAACCACCCTTGCGCTGCATATCGTGGCAGAGGCACAGGCAAAAGGGGGAGTCGCTGCATTTATCGATGCAGAGCACGCCCTCGACCCCAAATATGCAGAGCAGATCGGGATCAATCTTGATGAGCTGCTCATCTCTCAACCTGACTACGGCGAGCAGGCGCTTGAGATTCTGGAGACACTGGTCCGGTCAGGTGCTGTTGATGTGATTGTCGTTGACTCGGTTGCAGCCTTGACTCCACGCGCCGAGCTTGAGGGTGATATGGGAGACTCGCATATGGGTCTTCAGGCAAGGCTCATGAGTCAGGCACTCCGCAAGATTACTGCAATCAGTGCCAAGATGGGTACGACCATCATCTTTCTCAACCAGCTTCGTATGAAGATCGGCGTCATGTTTGGCAATCCCGAGACCACAACAGGCGGTAATGCGCTAAAGTTCTACGCATCTGTGCGTATGGAGATCCGCCGCAAGGAAAAGATTGGTACTCTTGAGAATGTTGAAGGACACAAGGTCAGAGTAAAAGTTGTAAAAAACAAGATGGCCCCTCCGTTTAAGGAGGCAATGTTTGACATCATCTACCCCAATGGAATTGACAAGGTCAGTTCACTGCTGGATGCAGCCACTCAGTTTAATGTGATCGAAAAAGCAGGATCATGGTTCAAAATGGGTGACAACCAGCTGGGTCAGGGGGCTGAAGCAGTAAAAGAACTGCTCAAGAGTGATACGGATCTGCGCAAAAAGGTCTATGCCGGAGTTAAAAAAGCTGCCGGTCTGTAACGGTTATTTCTTACTGAGCGTTCATGGCCAAACTTACGAAAAGTCTAAACTATCTCTTTATTTCCAAAGTAAGGATTAAGTGCATCAAATATTTCCTGTTTAATCCTGATGTCCCGATTCACCTGCGGGGTGCAGTCAGAGAACTGAAAGAAGAGATTAATGCGGTCCGTCGCGAGCTGACCAGGCTTGAGGAGATCAGCTATATAAAGGCTGAGGTTCGCGGTAACCGTAAGTACTTTTCACTCAACTACGAGTATGACTTTCTTAATGAGCTCCTGGGAATGTTCCACAAAACATTCGGACTGGGCGGAGCCTTGCGCAGCAATGAGGCAAAGCTTGGTGACATCCAGTTTGCTGTTCTGACAGATGCGTACATTAAAGGAAACAGACTTGGCGGTCAGGATGTGGATCTTGTTGTAGTCGGACAGGTTGACCTGAATGTACTTGGTGAGATCGTCGATGAGGCGGAGAAGAAGCTCGGACGTGAGATAAACTACACAGTCTTAAAAGGCAGCGAATTTGTGCTGCGCAAAAAGCGACGTGACGCATTTGTAACCGAGCTTCTGATCCGCGATAAGGTGGTAGTTATCGGAAACAGTTCAGACCTGGCAAACTGATGCGAGAGCAGCTGATCCCGCTTAAAAACAGACAGAGCAGTGAACGCTACAAGGTATGGCTTAAACAGGCGCATTACGATCTCAAGGCAGCCGAGTTCAGTCTGGAGCACGGTTTTAATGAGTGGGCCGCATACCAGTCAGAACAGGCTGTTGAAAAAGCACTCAAGGCTGTCATCATTCACGGTGGCTGGCGTGCACCCCGTATCCATAAACTCCAGGTGCTGATCGGACTTGCAAACGAAGTTAATGACGAATTCAGAAACACAAGGCTGGAGTTCCGTCATCTGGAATCGTTCACCTTTATTTCCCGCTATCCGTTTCTGCTGCCCGATAAGGAGGGGACACCTCATGAGATCATCCGCAAGGCTGATGCAGCAAAGGCTCTAGGTCAGGCACAGACACTTATTGACCAGATCAACATCATCCTCAAACATGATCCGCAGCCGACAACAGAGGTCGCGCACCCGGTTAGCGAGATGTATACACAGGCACGGGTAGAGGAACGTCTGGTTGAAGTGAAGGAAAACCTGGTCAGAGAGTTTGACCCTGAGCGGATCATCCTGTTCGGTCGTTTTGCCAGAACAATGGAGCCGAAACAACCATCCACGCTGGACATCCTGATTATTGCAGAGACTGAGGAGCCGTTTATTGAACGGATCAAACGTGCACGAAAAGCGACAAAGGGTGGTGTGCCGGTAGTGGAGCCGCTAATCTACACTCCTGAAGAGTTTACTCTGATGACAGAACAAAAAGAGGAGACATTTCTGGAATCAGCAGTCGAAGAGGGGAAGGTGTTATACGAAAGATCAGCAGAACCTACTCAATCGTAACTGAAGCCAGCGTTTTGGCTATAGCCTGATCAAATGTCAGCTCGGGTTCTGCAGTTACATCTTCGTTCTTCATGAACAGAAATCCAACCTCATATTTCCCTGCAGGTAGAACATAGAGCTCTGATGCCGGCATGCTTTCGTTCCCACGGTACATTGATGAGTCCTGCTGGGCTACTGTTATCTTGGCGCTCAGTTTCCAGCCTGTAACGTTGAGCTTTTCCTGCTGGCCGCTGCCGTTGATAACAGTCAGTGTGTAGTATTCACGAAGATCATCCTTGTAGACAAAAGTCTGGTGAGCTGCGGCGGGTGCTGTGGCAGTCGTTACCGGGTCGCCGATCTCCATCAGTCCCGGCTGCAGATTAAAACTGACACCGGTAGCGTCATAACTGATTACACGCATTTCCTCGGCGAGGACTTCGGGATTATTGCCCGAGCTTTCAATCGCTGCTGATGCCTCATCCCCCATTACAATCTGATTAAGCTGCTGCAGCTGATTGTTTACGCTTAAGAGTGTCCGCTGCTGCTCTGCGAGCTGCTGCTGCATGGAGATGATGGTATAAGACATGCCAATCAGCAACCCCAGAAGTATGACTGTCAGCGGGAAAACGACTCCCGGATAGGTCTTTCTCGGTGGCATTGCAATTGTGTCATGCATAATAGGCGGCAGAAACCAGTTCTGTCTGTGAAAGTTCTTCTAAAGTACGCGCTCCTGTAGAAAACATAGCAATTGTCAGCTCTTCGTGCAACTGCTTCAGCACTGATACGCAGGCATCGGTGCTTTCAAGTGACGGTGCCAGCAGTGGTTTAGCAGCTGTTGCGAGTTTTGCGCCCAGCGCTATGGCTTTTGCAATATGAATGCCGTTGCGGATACCTCCCCCGGCAATAAGGTTGAGACCGCTAATTCCGGCAGCGCCAATCAGCGCCTCTGCTGTCGGAATACCCTCTCCGCGAAACAGATGACCAATGGTGTCCTCGCGGCGGTAGGCTTCTACGCCGGCCCAGGATGTTCCTCCGGTGCCGGATACATCAATCCAGGTAATGCCTGCGTCAGCGAGTGCTTTGGCGGTGTCTTTATCGATGCCGGTCCCGACCTCTTTTATGACAACAGGTTTCTCGATTTTCGGGAGTACTTTTTCGAGCTTGGGTAGCAGATCCTTGAAGTTTGTATCACCCTCTGGCTGGATCGCTTCCTGCAGCGGATTGACATGCAGAAAGATACCATCCGCATTTACAGAATCGATGATTCTGTTGATCTCATCAGCGCCGTAACCGTAATTGAGCTGCACGAGCCCCATGTTTGCGAGCAGAGGAACGTCAGGACAGTATTTCTTTACATCAAAACTTTTGATCGATTCCGGTTTGCGCAGAATTACGCGCATTGAACCCAGACCCAGTGCAACGCCTGCCTCCTGTGCTGCCTCTGCCAGATGAGTGTTTATTCCGAGCCCCTTTTCAGGACCGCCGGTCATAGATGATATTACAAACGGAAACTTAAGCTTCTTTCCAAGAAACTCGGTACCCGTATCAATCTCTGCCATGTCGATCTCAGGCAGTGCTTTAAAAGGCAACCGGAAATAGTCAAACGATGAGCGGTACGGCTCAACTTCTTCTTCAAGCACAATCCGGATGTGATCCAGTTTGCGTTCGTTGATTGTTTTGTCGTTGTCTGTACCGCTCATACGTTAAGTGTATCTTATTTGGCTTCTTCGGTAACACGGAATTCACGGATACCGGTGACTTTTACTGAGCCGGGATAGGATTGAGTCTCTTCGATCTCCTTGGCAATCTTCTGGCTGAGAACAGTAACATCGTCGTCCGAAGCCGAGTCTGGTCTGAAGATCACACGTACCTCGCGTCCTGCATGTACCGCATATGCCTCTTTAACTGCGTCATACTGTTTGGCGATATCCTCAAGAGCTTTAACACGCTTGATGTAATCCTCATAGTTATCCCGTCTGGCTCCGGGTCGAGCCCCCGAGATCGCGTCTGCAATCTGAACCAGAACCGCCTCAAGAGTCTTGGGTTCAATATCACCGTGATGTGACTCTACGGCATTGGCAAGAGTTTCATTCTTCAGGTACTTGCGGACAATATCACCCGAAATGTGGTGATGCGGTTTACCTTCAATCTCGTGGGTAAGAACTTTACCGATATCATGCAGCAGACATGCCTTCTTGGTCAGTTCAACATTTGCTCCTACCTCTGAAGCAAGCTGTGCGCCAAGATTGACCATCTCCATGCTGTGTTTGACCAGGTTCTGACCGTAACTGTACCGGTATTTAAACCGTCCAAGCAGTTTGATAACCTCCTGCGGAAGATCGTTAAACCCTGCGTCGTAAGCCATCTTCTCGCCGGTGCGTTTGATCTCACGGGCGAGTTCGGTTTTGATGTTCTTGATTGTTTCTTCGATGCTTCCGGGGTGAACGCGGCCATCCTTCAAAAGCTTCTGAAGAGCAAGAGCTGCTACCTCGCGTCTGATCGGGTCAAAGCAGGACAGCGTCACCTGATTGGGAGCTTCGTCAACAATAATGTCTACTCCGGTAAGGCGCTCAAATGTCCGGATATTACGTCCCTCCTTGCCGATAATTTTACCCTTCAGTTCCTCGCTTTCGATGTCGATTGTGGTAGCGGTGCTTTCTGAGACATAGTCAGTTGCACTCTTCTGCATGACATCAATCAGGATCTCGCGTGCGCGGTCCTCCGACTGGCTCTGAATCTTAAACTCGGCTTCACGGATGCTTTTTGCGACCCATTCCTTGAGTTCCTCCTCGGTCTGTGAGATAAGCTCCTTTTTCGCCTCTTCAACGGTCATACGGGCGACCGCCTCGAGTTCGGTGGCAATTTTGTCACGCATTGATTTGACATCACGTTTCGCCTGCTCCAGGGCGCGTTCTTTTTTCTCAAGCGAATTGAACCGTTCGTCGATGTCTTTTGAACGGGTCAGCAGTTGTTTTTCGCGTTCATCGAGTCGCTTTTCTTCTTTTTCGATCTCGATACGCAGTTCACGTGATTTGGCAATCGAGTTCTGTTTGATCTGGTTTGCCTCTTTTTCGGCTTCCAGGATCAGTACCTTTGCCTTTTCACTTGCTTTCTTGATTGCTTCCTCCTCGGAGAGATTTAGAGCGCCAGTCTTCCTGAGTTTTTCTTCCAGCTCAGTCTTCTGCCTGTTAAACAGGTACGTGCCTCCGGCTCCGAGAGTAGCAATGATGGAAAGCATAATCAGTATCACATTTTCCATGATAGATACCCACTAAGTAAAATAGCGATCAACAATCAGCAGATAGAAGAAGAGGGAAGGTGAACGAAGACTCCGCCAGTAACCGGCGGGTGGTGCTACGTTCTGCTTTGTGGTAACGCCAGGTAGGCGGTGTCACCATTCATAAAGCGAGTATTTCGTCAAAGTAAAAGTAAGAGAAATGCAGTATGTGTTCCTTCCTTCTTATCCCTGTGCAACATGGGTTTATGATAAACTGAACGCGATTCAGAGTCAAGTGGATCGGGCGAATTAACGTAACATGAAAAAACCTCAAAAAACTTATCTGACAAGGATTCCGGCTGGATCTGCGGCAGCAGTTCATCTCGCGGTCGTGGTGGCCTGCATAGGCCTGTTTCTGCTTGTCGTACGGCTGTTTCCGGTGCCGCCTGCTGTTGATCCACTGGAACACTGGCGCATAGCAGGGGATCTGTCACTCTATTCCAAGGGCGGGGTTATGATTACCGTGTACTCTGTTCTGCAGGGATTAGAACCGCATATCGCTGCCGCTCTGGTTAATACCGCATCGTTTGCGGTAATAGGGATTCTCTTGCTGCTGCCTGCTGATGTCCGGAAAAAAACTCTACAAACCCAGTATCTGTTTACAGCGGTAACACTACTGCTCGGCTTATGGTTGAGCGGCTTTGCGCCTCTTGTCGCGACTGAGCTGCCGCATCTTGCTTTCGGACTGCTGGCCATCAGGATCATGATACACATTCTCCTCAATGGACCATCATGGCTTGCCGTAGTTGGTGCAGCAGCAGCCGGGGCAGCCTCGGTAAGCATTCGGCTGCAGACTATGCTGCCTGTACTGTTTATATTGACTGCAGTATCAGGGTATGTGGTACTGAAACGGATACGACTTACGCGGAGCGTGGTTGCCTGCATTGCAGTGCTGATTCTCTCGGTCACCGGAGGCCGGCTGATTGATGCTGTGTACAGGATGGGTTCACAGGTACCGGAGCGACTGGCCGCGCATGAGATGCAGGTTGCCCTGAATGGCGTTACACCGGGTCAGTGCGGTCTTAATACAAGGGCTGGAACAGCATATCTGGCCGAACCGCTTGAGACAGGAAAAGGTGTTCCTCAAGCGTATGTCGAACTGTTCTCACAGCAGACTCCCAAGGATCTGGCTGCAAATTATGCATGCAAGCTTGACTACTGGCTGAGCCTGCGGGGGAGCAGCTGGATCATGGTTTCCAGACATCTGAACCCATTGTACTCAGAGGATTTTGAAGAGGTGCGCAATACAAACAGTTCCCCGATGATACGGGCCGCACTTCATCTTGAGGCCGTCACAGGTACGATCTTATATCTCATCATGATTGTGCTTGCTGTTCTGCTGTTTAAAGAAAAACGCAGTTCGCTCGGCAGGCTGCTGCTGCTGGGTTCTCTGTTGCTGTTTTCCGGGTACACCATGCAGCATATGATTATCGAGATTAACACGCGCTATATCGTTCCGCCGATGGTGTTTTCGCTGTATTTACTGCTGTACGGTTATGCGTTGCGGGACAGATCAGTCAAAAAGATCGCTGAAGGCTCTGAAAAGTCTGTCAACAAATGATCCTGTGTACTTCTGACTCCTGCCTCCCTCTGAAGCGCCGGACTGGGGTTTTGCAGCATTGATCCGTTCATATTGCGATATGCGTTGCTGCAGCTCTGCCAGACCGCGGTTTTTCTCCTGGATGGAATGCTGCAGATTGTTCAGGATCTGCTGATTGTCGTTGACCTGATTGCGAAGACGTATGAGCTCTGTCTGCTGGTCGTTGTAGTTCTTTTTAGCAGTTATCACTTCCTGTCTGGCTTTTACCAGGTCTGCATGCTCCTGTGAATCGACCATTTTTTTAAGCAGCTGGTCTTCGGTAATCCCGATGTTGAGAAAATAGTTTAGATCGTTCTGATTCGGCTCACGCCCCAGTATCTTAACGTAGGTCTTCGTTATCATCTCCTTTCGCTCTTCACGGCTGGGCATCGGCGTAAACCCGCCACCGCCGGACTGCGGTGCTGCGGGACCGCCAAAACTGTTGCCGCCAAAACCGCCGGCTGCAGGACTGTTAAAACCTCCTGTATTAAATCCTCCGCCTGCTGGAGGAAACACGGGGGCGCCTGCGTTGCCCGGATCAGGTCTTGCTGCCGGCTGGGGTGCTGGAGCAGGATCCCGCACGGGCGCAGTCACTGACTGTGGAACTGATGTGGCGGCCGGCCGCTGTGAACCTGCCTCACGGAATTCCATTCCGTAATACTGCAGAATGCCTTTAGCGATTCCTTTGCCGATTTTTTCAATATTCTCCTGCTGCTTCAGAAATGCGGCATCTTTTTCGTTATCAATGAAGCCGCATTCGATAAGCGCTGCAATTGGAAGAGTCTCATGAAGAAAAGCGAGTGAGCCAAGCTCATGGTCATATTCGCTTTTTGAGCCCAGATTCTTTAGACCGGTCTCATCCGAGGTGGATCTCAGGACAGCATTAACCAGCTTGCTTGAGCTGTTGTTTCCGTCTCCCTCAAACCAGCCCTCAAGGCCTGTGCCGCCGCCATCGTTAATGTGGACTTCGATGGTGATGTCGTTATTCTGTTCGCTATAGCCGCTCTTGTTGATCCAGAGGATGCGGTTCTGCATGTCCTGGTCTGGCGGGACGGATAAGGAGATGATGCCGTTCTGGCGAAGATAGGGGAGCGTTGCTTTGACAATGTCACGCGCCACATCGACCTCGCGGAGGCCGTTTGCTTCTGTGCCGGGGCTCCGCTCTGTATGTCCGGAAGATAAAATGACTCGTGGCATGAATCTGCGTTGCTTTTGCTAATTATAGCACTGTCAGTCCGTCAGCAATGAGTAGATCCTATTGAGCTCTTCATCAGTCTTAAACGGGATCACAATCTTGCCTCCGCGCCGTGACCGCTGCAGGCTCAGTTTTTTTCCGAACTTTGTCTGCAGAGTGGATTCCAGCTTCTGTGTGTACTCATCAATGAGACGCTCATTTTTTCTGGGCGGTTTGTCTTTTTTGCCCTGGTTAAGTCTGCGGACAAGCTCTTCCACAGCTCGGACGCTGAGTTTGTCTCTGACCGTGATCCGGGCTGCCTCAACCATTGCCTCCTGTGACGTCAGTCCCAGGATAGCTCGGGCATGTCCCTCGCTCAGCTCTTCATTTAGAAGCATCTTTTTGACGTCAGTAGGGAGTGTAAGCAGTCTGATTTTATTCGCGATGGCAGGTCTGCTGTATCCGACCTTTTTGGCAATATCAAGATGTGACAGCTTGAACATTGAAACAAGCTGCTCAAATGCCATAGCTTCTTCAAGCGGGTTAAGGTCGCTGCGCTGTATGTTTTCGACAATCGCAAGCTCCAGCATCTGCTGCGGGGACGCTTCCTTGACCACAACGGGAACGGTGGCCATCTTGGCAAGTTTTGCTGCCCGCCAGCGACGTTCTCCGGCGATCAGCTCGTACGTAGTTTCGTTTTTGCGCGTAACAATGAGCGGTTCGATAATTCCATGCTCACGGATCGAATCAGCAAGTTCAACGAGCGTCTCGGGCTTGATCTCTGCACGAGGCTGGTACGGGTTGGGAACAATACGCTCGATTGGCAGGTTTGCGATGTATGCCTGCTTCATCTGCGACATTGTGTCCTCGGTAATCAGTGATGAAAGTCCTTTTCCTAATGCCATGGTGGTGATAGTTACTGTTCCTACTATAAAGGAGAATGCACGTTCGCTCAAGTTGATATCGCAACCGACTTCCCAGACCGTCTCTAATCTACAGGTTTACCCTACAGGTCTGCACTTTGCATTGCGGGACAATAGAACCTGGCCCGCGGGCAGACGCGCATACGGTAGAATATCTTCGATAAAAAAAAAAGATCCGGACGTGAATATATCTGAGTATCCGTGCTCTGTAAGAAATCAGACCTGCAGATTACACCTGCGGAAGAAAGCTGATCTCGGGCTGCTCAGGCTGCAATCTCCTGGGCAATTACCGCAAAGTGTTTTTCCGGGTCGAGACGCCATTCAAGGACTTTGAATGTTCCCTCAAGCGCATGGCGCAATGCCGGCTCATTAAAGCGGAACGTATGCTCGGGAGCAGCTTCGTCAGAGATCTTCGATGGGACAACAAGAAACAACAGACCACCGGTTTTGAGCATGCGGTTTATCTCCTTGAGAGTATCAATAAACTCTCCGCTTGTCTGATAATGCAGGGAGTCAACTGCGATTGCCGCATCAAAAGATGCATCTCCAAATGCTTTAACCTCTTCGTGAATATCGGCAACACTTGCACGTCCGGGGAGGTTCTTCTCCATCAGCCACTTCTGAGCCAGATCGACTGCTGACGGGGAGAAATCAATACCCTGAACGTCAAAGCCCTCTTCCGCCAGCGGGACAAGATGCCTGCCAGACCCGCAGCCCAGGTCAATCACGGTTTTTACATCGTGAGCTTTGAATACGTTTACGACAGAGGTAAGCATGGGATGCGGATCAAGATGAAACCGCCCATGGTTGATGTAGTGTTGTTCCCAGGCAGTATATCTGTCCATCAGAGCGAAGAAACAACAGCAATGATGATCATCGCAAGTATCGCAACACCGAAGATAAAAATAAATCCGATCACCACATAATTGAAAAAAGGTGTCGGGTTAAGCTCTTTGTCCTCTTTTTTCTCTTCTGTTGCTGGTGGCGCGGGTACACCGGGGTCCGGCTGCAGATTTCCGTCTGCCGGCAAAGGCGGAAGGTTTTGTAAGGGATCGGTTGCCATTGCTGTATATGTCTAACTGTGATCATTCTACACAATCGGGAGTTTTATTCATACCTGCAACGTATTATCATGAACTATGCAGGGTTTACCGCTGATCATAATCTGTCTGCTTGGAATGCTCTCTCTGGGAGCATTGATCGTTCTTCGCTTCTGGTATCAGCGTGTACCGGTGCCAGAGCAGATCCGGGATCCTAAGCTGCTGCACATCCTGATCAGAGATACGGGAGAATATTCGCTCGAACATACGCGTGAACTCTTTGACAGGCTTCACGATCTCATAAAGTGGCACAACAGTATCGTCAGTCTTGAGCTGATAGCGGGTGCCTACGGGATGCATGTGATTGCAGTAACAGAGGAAAGGATTGCTGTCGAACTGCATGACCTGTTTGCTCAGTTTTATCCCGATGCGGCAATCGACAATGTCGGGGACTACACGAGCAGTGTGCATACGACCCATAAACTCATGAGTACGGCAGAATTCGGACTGAAGCGTGAATTTGCCTATCCGGTCAGGCGTTTTGATGAATTCAGTCACGATCCCCTGGGAGCAGTTTTTGCCGTGCTGCAGAATGTAACGCTTCCTAATGAGTTCTGGCTGCAGCTTGTCCTGCGTCCTGCGCCAGATACCTGGAAACCGGCAGCCCGCAAGATGATCGGGAATACCGAGCTGGCGCATGAGCGCATGAACAGAGTGGAGCAGAAACTGCAGCAGAAAGGATTTCAGTTTATCGTCCGCGGGCTGGTGAAATCCGACAACTTTAATGTGGCAGGCAGTTATTTTCAGGACCTGGCGGACGCATTTGGGATGTTTGATTCCCCTGACCTCAACAGCATCGCGCAGAAGAAGCAGGGCAGGCCTGACATATCTGACCTGCTGCGTCACCTGCTGGTCGGCAGGACACTGTATGAACGGACTGACGAGGTTACCCGCTATGAACACCGCGTGCTGGATCACCTGAGTGAGGATGTGATCACACCTTCAGAGCTTGCAGGGCTCTGGCATGTGCCCGATATTGATAATCCTGTAGAACTTACACCTGGAGGGACCGAGCTTATGATCGCGCCGGGCCATGACCTGCAGGAATTATAGCCAGCTGTAGCAGTGACTGAAAAAATCAGTCGTATCTGGAGAGAACTTCATCAGCAAGATCGCTGTATGCCTGGGCGCCTTGCGAGTTTGGGTCATACGCTTTGATGGATTTGCCGTGAGAAGGCGCTTCTGACAGACGTACGTTGCGCGGAATAATGGTGTTGAACACTTTGTCCCCGAAGAACTTTCGCACTTCTTCGGTGACCTGTTTTGACAGGTTTGTGCGTGAGTCAAACATCGTCAGTATCACACCTCCGATCTCAAGCCTTGAGTTGAGCCGGTTTTTAACCAGTTTGATTGTATTCATAAGCTGCCCGAGTCCCTCAAGAGCAAAGTACTCTGCCTGCACAGGAATAAAGACCTGGTCACTTGCTGTCAGAGCATTGATGGTCAGAATACCGAGCGAGGAGGACAGTCAATCAGCACAAAATCAAAGCTTTCGCGAACGGCATCGAGCGCATTGCTTAGTATTGATTCGCGGGACATGGCAGATACAAGTTCGACCTCTGCTCCGGCAAGTTCTATCCCGGCTGGTGCAAGAAACAGATTTGGTGACGATGTAGCCAGAAATATCTCGTTGACAGTCATTGAACCGGTCAGAACGTCGTAGAGTGTATTGTCGATCTTCTTCTCCTGACCCTCTTCTATAGTCATACCAAAACCGATGCCGGAGGTAAGATTTGACTGCGGGTCAAGATCGACAAGCAGCACCTTTTTACCTTTTTCAGCCAGAAACACGCCAAGGTTGATCGCTGTTGTCGTTTTGCCCACGCCTCCTTTTTGGTTTGCTACTGCTATGATCATTCTCTGGATGATAGTTCCTCGTATTCGCCCTGTCTTATGATACCAAATTTAGCTACGGGCCAGTATCTGAAGAATACACGGCCCTTAAGCATACTGCGGGGAACAAAACCTACTTCTGCAAATCTTGAATCTTTTGAGTTTTCGCGGTTATCTCCCATCAGAAAGTAATGACCTTCGGGTACTACAAGTTCTTCGCCTTCTTCCATAAAGGCCTGTCCCTGAAAGGGAACGCGTGTCCTTGTTGTCTTGGGGATGTATTTCTCGTCAAGTTCGCTGCCGTTTACAAATACGCCGTTATCTTCGATCCTGATTGTATCTCCGCCAACCGCAATGATTCTTTTTATCAGGTCTGTCCCTTTGTTGTTGAAAATCACAACATCACCTCTGCGGTAGTTGTAGTCGACTCCCAGAGTGTTGGCCACCTGGCTGCCGCCAAACCACTCGATCACTTTGTTGGTAAGCAACAGCTCCTGATCCTGAAAGTTCGGTTCCATTGACTGACCGTCAACCTGATTCGGAATTGCAATCAGCATATAAATGAACACGCTGATCAGCAGGGCAATGATGACTGTCTGGACTATGTCAACAAAGAATGCCCGGATCTTGTCTTCGGGCTTGTAGAATGATGGATTTACGGTTGGTTGTGGTCCCAGCATGATGCTTGCTAAGTATACCCGCTAATCAGGTGCCGATCAATCAGGCGACACATTTGTCTTGCCGCGTCCTATAAGTCCAAAGCGGTCAGGTGGCCAGTAGCGGATAAACACACGACCAGACAGCTGTTCGCGTTTCAAAAAGCCGATATCAGCAAATCTCGAGTCCTTGCTGTTGGGACGGTTATCGCCTAACACAAAATATGTGCCCTCTGGTACAACCGTATCCACCCCTTCAGGGAATGTTGCCTGCGAGAAGGGCATGGCGGTAGGCTTTTGCGAGGGATCAATATATTCCTCGTCGAGCAGGATGCCGTTCAGGTAGACACGACCCCCCTCGATCCTGACAGTATCGCCGCCGATTGCAACAATACGTTTGATCAGTGATATCTCTCCAAAAGGAAACACAACCACATCGCCACGACCGTAGTCATAACCCTGGGCCTGACCGAAACCGGTTGTTCCGACCATGTTGATGATTTTGTCGGTAAACAGCTGCTCCTTGTCCAGAAAGTTGGGTTCCATTGACTGCCCGTCTACCTGGTTTGGCAACAGTATCACAAGATAAAGCAGTACAAAAACCACCAGAACTACAGCGATTACCTGAAGGACACTGATTATTCTGCTGCCAGCTCCTGATTTTGCGGATTCCGTATAAAAGTATTCATTTGTTTTAACTTCTGTAGCCATGTTCTTCATTGACCTTATTCAATCATGAACCATTATTACTGTATTATCAAGCGCACTCAGTCAGAAGCCAAAACGCGCCCGATACCAGTTTTGCAGCTGTGCTTCTCCTCCTGCTGCCAGCATGGCTCCGGGACCCGGATCTCTATTAAGATCAACGACCTGCTGCAGCCGGGCAAAAAAGACCCGGTCCGGGTCGTTCATCACGAATGATTGTAGTAAGTTTTGATCATGTTGATTTTGTGCTGCAGCCAATCTAACAGCTGTCCGGGATGGCTGTCAATCACATTGCGGTCGCGGATAGCAGGCTTACCTGCGAAGGTTTACGGAAACATGTGCGCCGTTTACTTCAATAGTTTTCCAGCCATCAGTGGAGTCCTTGCTGACGCTGACAACAGCACCTGTACCAGCTTCGATATCTGCTTTCAGCAGGTCGAGGACAATCAGCATATCCCTGTCTTCAGTTGCAACGTCCATCTGCAGTGTCTCGCCCATGTCAAAGCCTGATTTTTTACGCAGGTTCTGGACCAGACGCACAAATTCACGCATGGTGCCCTCACGCTTCAATTCTTCTGTGAGGTTGAAATCCATGGCTATCTGAATATTGCTCTGCTCATGTGCTGCTGTCTCCCAGCCCGGTGCGGCTGTGATCTCTTTTTCTTCGTCAACCGTTTTTACATTCAGCTCATCCTGAACAAGTTCTTTCATCCAGGCTTCAAACTCATAGTCGCGTGACGGTTCGCTGTCAGACTTAACTTCCAGCTCGCTCAGCGGCTGACGGACCTTGACACCATGCTTGACGCGTAAGGCCTGTCCGAGTGCGACTACATCCCGCACATGCTGCATCTGCATCATCAGTTTGTCTGATTGTTCCAGCAGTTCTACGTCAACCTCGGGATAATCAGTCAGGTGGACTGATTCGCTTGCATCAAGCACCTTGCCGGTGACCAGATTGCCGTACATGGCTTCGGCCAGAAATGGTGTAAACGGAGCGATCAGTTTTGTAAATTCTGTCAGAACAAAGTAGAGCGTGTCCAGCGCCTGCTGATCGCCGTCTGCAAACCGGTCGCGCGATCTGCGGATATACCATTTTGAGAGATCAGAGAGAAACTCCGGCAGTTCACGCACCGCAGCCGGAAGATTGTACTCATCCATGCGGATGCGCACGTCACGGACTGCAAGCTGCAGCCGGGCGATTATCCACTGGTCCAGCTTGCTCTCGATAGTTTTAAACGGAACGGTGTCGGTTATCTCTTCATCAGAGTTCTCATCATCCACTGCCAGGTTGTCTGCCGGCACCCAGTTGTGCATGTTGGCATAGGTGACAAAGAACGAATAACTGTTCCAGAGCGGCAGGATAAAGCTTTTCATCTGTTCGACGAGTCCCTGCTCGTTGATCAGCATATCGTCGCCAACCATGATGGGAGAACCCATCAGGTAAAGTCGCAGGGATTCAGCCCCGTACTGCTCAAGAACGCCTCTCGGGTCGGGGTAATTGCCATAGCTCTTGCTCATTTTGCGGCCATCGGTGCCAAAAATGATGCCGGTGGTAACCACGTTTTTGAATGAGGGTTTCTGCATCAGGGCCGTTGAGAGTACATGCATGACATAAAACCATGCACGCGTCTGACCGATATACTCAACAATGTAGTCAGCAGGGTAGGACGCTTCAAACTGTTCTTTATTCTCAAACGGATAATGCTTTTGAGCGTAGGGCATTGATGCGCTGTCCATCCATACATCAAGTACCTCGGCTACACGCTTCAGCTCGCCCTTTTCACCCTTGAGTGTGATGTCATCGATCATGGGACGGTGCAGGTCTAGCATCCTGTCACCGACAAAGAACATTGTGACGGTGCCAGTGTACGGCACATCCATGGCAAGTGTCTCTTTAAGGTTTCTGCCCTCGACAATATGCCGGATTATTGCGATCCGTTCTCCATGGGTAGCAACAAGGATATATTTGCCCTCGTGTGCTTTTAGAAATTCGGACAGGCCATCCTCGGTCTGTTTGATTATCTGTTTGTAGGCGGCGCGGAGATCTTCTTCAGCAATGTCACTGATCCATTTTGCCTCAGGATGTTTTTCAAGCAGATCCGCTTCGATGCGTTCGTACTCCTCGCGCATCGGAATAGTACCGAACACATCCTCAGTGAGCACTTCCTTCCCTTGCATCTGTGCCAGCTCCTCAACTGTCTGCTGTGCTCTCCGGGTGTCAGAGGCTACGATCAGATCAAACGCCTCATCTTTCATTGTTGTGTTGAATGATTCGACCTGCGCCCAGCCTTCATCATTCAGTTTGCCGTCTGCAGCTGATTTGTCACGGGATGCATGCCGGACAAAAACCACCTTGGTGATCTTTTGTGTGGAATGTTCGCGCAGCTCATCACGCGAACCGATAACCTTGCGTTCGACCACCGTGCCTTTTTCTTCAAGCTGCCAGACTGGCAGCGGTGTCCCCCAGAAACGTGTGCGGGAAATTCCCCAGTCGGGAGCGGTCTCGATACCTTTTGCAAACCGTCCGTACTTGAGGTGATCAGGTACCCAGTTGATCTGTTCGTTGAACCTGAGAAGATCGTCGCGGATGTCCTTGATGCTGATAAACCATGAATGCTGTGCCTTGTGGATCAGCGGGACACCTGACCTCGGACTGAAAGGATAGCGGTGTGTGATCCGTTCTGACTTAAACAGCAGTGAACGTTCTTTCAGGTCGGCAAGAATCAGATCGTCAGCCTCTTTAATATAAATACCCTGCCAGCGCGGGACAGCCTCGGTGTATTTGCCTTCATCGCTGATGACATCAGCAGCGATGTCGAGATTGTTTGCCAGTCCCATCTCTGTGTCAATGTCTCCAAAACCGGGAGCGGAGTGCACAATACCGACTCCTTCCTTCATATGTACCATGCCCTCATACGCGTATACTTTATGGTCGTTTGGACCTGAAGCAATAAAATCAAATGGCGGTTCATAGCTGAGGCCGAGCAGTTTAGTGCCTTTGAATGTCTCAACCGCTTCGGCATCCATACCTGCAAGTACAGTTTCGGCACGTTTTTCTGCAAGGATGACTTCATCGACACGTGCTGCCTCTGTATAGTCGTGCGTTTTCTGAACATGTTTTTCGTTAATCGCATTGACCTGTTCGATGGTCATGTCGGCAATCTGCGGCGGATGAACACCCGGCGAGTCAGTAACTTCCTTGCCAAACCAGGCGGGAGCTGCAAACTCGTTGGCCATACGCGGGCTGGGGAATTCAACCTCTGCAACGATCAGTCCCTGCAGGTTGTTCTGGTAGACATCAATCTCGGCAGTCAGGTCGTTTTCGAGCGGGAGATAATAGCGTGTCTTTACAACTTTTTTCGTTGATTTTTTTATCAGCTCGACATATTCATCTTTGGTCAGTTCATCAGTCTTTTCGATCAGACTGCCTGTGGCCGATTTGTCTCCGGCGTAATACTTGCGGGTAAATGTATAACTGTCGTCAAGCTTGCGGATGCGAACGTCTTTAAGCTCAAGTCCTGACTCGTCACGGTAGTCCTCAAGATAGGCCTGGGTGATTTGCGACTTTTTAAGTTTTTTTGCATCCTCAGGCAGCTGTGATAGCAGCCAGGCGCGTTCGATTTCACTGTCGGAACGTGTCACACGATAGAGCGTATAGTCTTCCTGTGGATCTATTACCAGAGCCTTGTTTGCCGGCAGAGTCCAGGGGGTTGTTGTCCACGCAAGGATGCTTTTACCGTTAAACCGTCCCTCGGAGATGACCGGGAATCTGACGGTGATAGCCGGATCCTCAACATCCATGTAGGAGTTATCCATGGCTATCTCGAAGTTGGAGATCGGCGTGCCGAGCACTGTGTCGTAAAGTGAAGTTCTGATGCCTTCGTAGATCAGGTTTTTGTCGTACAGCTGCTTGAAATTCCACATGACCGACTCCATATAGTCCTGATCCATCGTCTTGTAGCTGTTGTTGAAGTCGACCCAGCGACCGATCTTGTCAATGTACCACTGCCATTCTGCTGACGTGTTTCGGGTGTACGTGTAGCACTGCTCGATAAACTTATCGATTCCAAATTCTTCAACCTCACGGCGGTTTTTTATTCCAAGTTCTTTCTCGACTTTGGTTTCGATTGGCATGCCATGACAATCCCAGCCCCAGACACGTTCAACTCGCTTGCCGCGCATTGTCTGATACCGCGGAACGACATCCTTGGCAATGCTTCCGAGCAGATGTCCGTAATGTGGGAGACCGGTGATAAACGGAGGACCGTCATAAAAGACATAACTGTTTGCGGGGTCACGCTGCTGAACCGATTTTTCAAAGATGTTGTGTTCCTTCCAGAATGCGGTAATGGAGTCTTCAAGTTCAGGAAAATTCTGTTTCGGATTTACTGGTTCAAACATTTCGGTACAGCGATGTAAAAAACTGAACAATTATATCACCCGTTGCGATCCTTTGTGCCGCGTTCGCGCAGGTAGCGAACGACCTCTGCGATCACAGCAAGCAGTAGAACACCTGCATCGTCAATCAGGCCAATCGGACCAAACAGGTCAGGAAGAATGTCGATCGGCCAGATCAGATAAATCAGTGAGACGATCAGTACAAAATATCGTTTGAGAAATGACAGCATAGCTGATTATAATGCCGGTAGTGTATAGTAGCAAAACTGTAAATACCGACGAGATGATCGCCGGATACAAAAAGAGCTGGCTGATCGAGCAGAAAAAACAGCCCTGTCCCCAGTGCGGTGGTCTTATCGGTAACATCAACGGGACCAGGGATGCCGTCTGCAAAAATTGCGGTTTTAAAGATCCGTGTTGCGAGTAATTACTTATTAATCACACCTCCATGGCAGATGACAAAAATCAGGACTTTGACGAGACATACGACGAAGACGCTGACCCCTCACAGGAGGAGGACGGTTTTTACGCTGACGATGTTCAGGCAGCTGCGATTGCAGATAACAATATGGACCCTGACGAGCTTGAAGAGGATGACGATCTCGAGGTGACCAGTGGCGAGATGGAGATCGGGGATCTTGATGATGACAGCATGGTAGCAGAGGGTGACGATGATGAAAGTTACGATGAAGAGAGCGTACCGGCAGGAGATAACGTACTGGGATAACTATGGCAGTTAAAAATTATCAGGCAACCATTTCAGAAGTCGAAAAGGCGGCGCATGCCACATACCGGGTACGGTTTGCGTTGCCCGAAGGTGAAACGATTGAGTTTCAGCCGGGGCAGTTTATGACCATCAAGGTGTCAGACTCTGCCAGGCGCAGTTATTCCATCGCCTCAGCCCCGGAGAATAATACGTACCTTGAGACATTTGCCGACACTGTCGCGGGAGGTCCGGGTTCACAGTTTTTTGCTCATGCCGAAGTGGGTGGAAAGGCTGAGTTCCTTGCCCCCCTTGGCAGATTTGTCTACCGCAGTACTGACCGGCCGGCATACTTTTTTGCAACCGGCACCGGACTGACACCGTTTCTGTCAATGGTACGCTTTGCGCTGGATACAGAAAAAACAACCCGCAAACTGCACCTGCTGTTCGGATTACGTCACGAAGGCGACATCTTCGCTGAAGATATTCTCAAAGCCTATGCCGAAAAATACAGCAACTTCAGCTACGAAATCTGTCTGTCCCGGCCTGATGCGGGGTGGACTGGCTTTACAGGCAGGGTGACGGCCAGGATTCCGGATATCGCGGAGACCGATATTGACCTGTACATTTGCGGTTCCCAGAAGATGATCAATGATGTGGAGTCGGCATTCCTCGCTAAAGGTGTCCCCGAAGCACAGATATATTATGAACAGTTCTACTAGTCTGCGTCTGCTTGTCTATACTGCAGCATCTGTGGCCATTGTTGCTGGTGTGATCCTGTTTGCAGCTGCATATGCGGGTGCGGTCGAGCTCCCCCGGGCAATTGAACTGGGACCGGTCAGTATCCGTCTGTATGCGATTATTATAATGACAGGAGTGGGCGTGTCCGCCTGGCTGCTCAGCCGGCATGCGCAGTATCATCCCGAACTTACCGGTTTCAGAGTTGACGATGCTCTGCTCTGGGCTGTGGTGCCGGCGATAATCGGAGCACGTCTGTGGCACTTTGTGGCTGAATATCCTCTCTATGCTGAAGATCCCATTACCGTTCTGTACATCTGGCAGGGAGGTGTGACCATCCTTGGTGCAATCGCCGGCGGTGCGCTGGGAGCTGTCATCTATGCACGCAGACAGGGACTGCCTGCACTCAAACTGCTGGAACTGGCATTTGTTTTTGTTCCACTGGCACAGATTATCGGCCGGTTCGGAAACTTTGTGAACCAGGAGCTGTACGGACCCCAGACAGATCTGCCGTGGGGGGTGTATATTAGCGATACGGGTATGCGGCACCATCCAGCTTTTCTGTATGAACAGATCGGCAACGCAATCCTGTTCTATATTCTGTACAGAATTTACCGGCGTTACGGTCTGGAGGGCAACGGCCGCCTTGTTGCATCCTACCTGCTTGGGTATGCGGCAGTCAGATTTACAGTTGATCTGGTCCGCCTTGACCGGAAAATAGCATTCGGCCTGACCAGTCCGCAGCTGACAGCAGTTATAATAGCAGTTGCTGCAGGGCTTTATCTGATACGTTTACGCGTACATCATGACTGAACCAGTAAGCATCCTTTTTTTCGGTTCCGGCACGTTTGCGGTACCTGTGTTGCGTGCTCTGCTGCGGTCAGATAGTGTCACTGTTGCAGCGGTCGTGACCCAGCCGGACAAACCGGCAGGCCGTAAAAAACAGCTGCAACCGGTGCCCGTCAAGCAGATGCTTCTGAAAGAATTCCCCGACATATCCATCGTCCAGCCGGAGCGGTTTCGCGATGAATCGGACGGTATCCTTGCCAGGTTTGAGCCCGACCTGATCATCGTCGCCGACTACGGGCAGATTTTGCGTCAGGAAACCCTGGACGCGCCGCGGTACGGCAGCCTGAACGTGCATGCCTCGCTTCTGCCGCGCTGGAGAGGGGCAGTCCCCATACAGATGGCAATACTGCACGGTGACCGCATCAGCGGAGTCACTATTATGCGAATGACTGCAGGACTTGATGAAGGACCGATAATCGCCCAGCGCGAGGTCGCGATAAATGATGATGACACAGCTGAGACTCTCGAAGCCAGACTCGCTGAGCAGGGCAGTCATCTTCTGCTCGAAGTGATACAGCCGTGGATAGATGGCGCTTTGCTGCCACGGGAGCAGGATGACAGTAATGCAACGGTTTGCAGCAAGGCGGACCTTGCCAAGGATAACGCAATGATAACAATCGATGACAAACCTGATGAGATACAAAGAATGGTCAGAGCCTACTATCCATGGCCGGTGGCCTGGATGGAGGTGATTGTCCGTGGACAGCGAAAACGGCTGAAAATTTTTTCTGTCTCAGAAACAGCAAATGCAAGTGCCGGCGATCCTGGGGCTTTTATAAAGGAGGGCAGATCGCTGCTGCTTAATTTTACATCCGGTACACTCAGGCTGGATGACATTCAGCTTGAGGGTCTGCGACGCATGCCCGGAAGCGATTATCTCTTTCTGGCGGATAGCCCGATACTTATGTTCCTGACTGATGTACGAGTACGATTTTTTTTAAATTTCTGGCAAAGTGGCGCGCCTCAGGCAGGTATCCTGAGGGGTACGCATGGCCGCAGACACTGGAGTTCGGACGCACATTCTGGGAGACGATCAAAACATTGCACAGATATACCGAAAAAGACGGGCATGAGTATGAGGCCAGCCTGTTTTATGAAGGTAATCAGATCCTGACAACAAAACCTCTGCGTGGAACTGAAAAACAAACGTAACAGCCAACCATTCACTGCAGGTTAAGTTTGTACCCGACAATCACCGTCAGATCTACCAGAAGCAGATTATTCTTGACGGCTCGGTTATCTCGCGGCAGACAGTCCGCCCGGATCAGTTGCCTGACAGGATCGAGTCCGGCTTTCTGTTTAATGTGCATACGCATCCGGATCATACTAATTCAAGCGGAGAGAAAACATACGGTTTCTTTTCTGATGTTGATATCACAAGTCTGCTTGGCTCAAATGCGTATCTGATGGGACTGGTCACTGATGAATTCTGGCTGGCATGCAAAACCTCGTCAGTAATCAAACAGATCGGTGGTGTGGGCCAGGAGATGCTGATGCGTATTACTGAAGAAACATACGAGAGCCGTGAGTTTCTTGCTGACGTGGTGCGGCGCGAGATGAAAAACTGGGGGCTCGTATTTTACCGCGGGACCTTTTCGGGCAGGCTTGAGAAGATCTGAAGATTTTGCCGCCTGCTCCTGGTCAGTTATAATAGCCTGATTCTATGAAACAGACTCTGCCAAAACTGAAACGTAATCAGATTGACCTGCTCAAAGAGCTGATACGCAGCAACCTGAAGTTGCGCTACAGTGATTCCATCCTGGGCGTGCTCTGGGTACTTATGAAGCCGCTCCTCAACTTCCTGACACTGTTTTTCGTCTTCGGGGCGTTCCGTCAGGGCTTTTCTGATGATAATTTTGCTGCGCGCCTGATGGTTGGACTGATCGTGTATACGTATTTTCAGGAGGGTATAACCATCGGTATGAACTCTCTGATCAACATGAGCAACATCATTCTCAAGGTAAACTTCCCGCGCAATCTCGCCGTTCTTGGATCTCTGCTTGTCTCGCTGGTTAATTTTTTTATCAACCTCCTGATCATTCTTGTCCTGACGCTGACGATCAGTTTTGTTCCCGATCCGGTCGGGACTGTGTACTTTTTTGCCATCATGTTTGTCCTGTTTATCTTTATGTACAGTGTGTCACTGATCAGCTCAATACTCGTGATTCGGATCAGGGACCTTCAGAATATTGTGCCGGTGATGTTTCAGCTCCTGTTCTGGGGATCAGCGATCTTTTACGACATTGATGAGCTTGATGGAACGATCGGTGATATTGTCAGGGCCAACCCCATTGCGATTATTATTGATGCCTGCAGAAACGCGGTTGTTGACGGTCAGATTACCTATCTGCCGCAGTTTCTGGCATTGATTGCGATTACGCTTGTCATGTTTGTACTCGCGCGTATCTACTTCTCTCATCAGGTAAAACTTGTTGCAGAACACATCTAAATGAATACACCGATAATCGAAGTTAACAATCTGACCAAGTACTTCAGTATTCCGCACGAACGGCGCGATACGTTGAAGAGTGTTGTAATCAATCCCTTCAAACGCATTAAGAAGGAGACCTTCAGAGCGCTCGAAAATGTCAGTTTTACGATCAACAAGGGTGAGTTTGTCGGCCTTATCGGTCGTAACGGAAGCGGAAAAAGCACGCTGCTGCAGGTACTTGCCGGTATCTATGCTCCGAGTTCAGGCACCGCGGACGTGAACGGTACAGTCATCCCGTTTCTTCAGCTGGGCGTAGGCTTTAATGACGAACTGTCGGGTCGCGAGAATGTCTTTCTCAACGGAACAATCCTGGGCATGACGCGCGAGTATCTTGAAAAACGCTATGAAGACATTGTCGACTTCGCCGAGATCGGTGACTTTATGGATCTGCAGCTGAAAAACTATTCCAGCGGAATGCGGATACGTCTTGCGCTGGCGATTGCGGTTCAGGCTCATGCGGACATCTATCTGCTGGACGAGGTGCTGTCTGTCGGCGATGATGCGTTCCGCCAGAAGAGTCTGGCAAAAATGCAGGAATTTCTCCGTAATGGAGCCACGGTTATTTATGTGTCGCACGGGATGGATACGATCAGACAGATGTGCAGCAGGGTGCTCCTTCTTGAGGACGGCAAGCTGACATTTGACGGTGATGTGGATGAAGGTCTGACACGCTATCAGCTCTCGTATCTCAATAACAGGCAGGATTCGTCAAAACGGTTTGGCAAAGCACCTGACGAGCGGGTGATAGATTTCGTTAATCCCTACCGCTCCTCATACGGTGAGGTAAAACTGACGGATGTGAGTCTTAACGGACAGAGCGACCAGAACACGTTTCACCTTGCTACAGACCAGGAGTACACAATGAGCTTTGAGCTGGAACTTGTCTCTGAAGAGCTGCAGGATCCATGGGTCGGACTGAGCGCAACCCGGGTGCAGAATCCGGAACTTGATATTTACTATGTCGTAAAGCCTCATGTGCTCGAGGATATAAAAAAACTGAAGAAAGGTGAGAGGCTGACGCTTACGTTTAAGGATCGCATGCCGCTAAATCCAGGTGAATATGTCTTCAGGCTGCGAATGGGATCACACGTCGGAGCAGAAGAACGTCAGAAGCACAACGCCATGGTTGAAGCCAAGGGACTTAAAAATTATGACCGTTCGAACATGATCTTTCAGCAGGCGTTCATCATCAAAGTAGGACTGTCTGATACTGAACAGAACGCAGCAGAAAAACGTCCGCGTCAGGGTATGCTGTCCAATAGCGGTACCGTGACTGTTGAACCTGAGGCTGTTGTTTTACAGGCAGTGAATGTTGTACTATAATCCCGTAATTCTACTAAGTTACTAGACAATGTCATGAACGAGCCACACGGCGGTAAACTTATCAACCGGATCATCCCGAAAGAGGAGCTTGATCTGGATAATATCGATCTTGAACTCACACTCGACAGCGACCAGGTGAGTGAGGTGAAAAATATTGCGACTGGTATCTACAGCCCCCTCACGGGATACATGAATCAGGATGATCTGGAAAGTGTGATTGCAAAGTCACGACTTGCTGACGGGACACCCTGGACCATCCCGGTGTTTCTCCCGCTGAGCAAGGCAGATTTTGACAAGGTCAAGCCCGGCTCGCAGATTCTGCTCAAACGCACTGAAGGTGACAGTGATGTCCCGTTCGCTGTTCTGATTGTGTCCAGCACCTTCACGTATGACCAGGAGGAGTACGTTCAGAGTGTCTATGGCACAAAAGATAGCGACCATCCGGGAGTTGCGATGGTAAAAAGCAGGGAACCCCGTGCCGCAGGAGGAGACATCTGGGTATTCGGCGAACTGCCCCGGCTGCATGACCAGTATGACATGACACCCGAAGAGACACGTGCACTGTTTGCCAGCAAAGGCTGGAAGACCATCACCGGTTTTCAGACCCGCAACGCCGCTCACCGGGCGCATGAATTTATCCAGAAACTCTGTCTCGAGTTTGTAGACGGGTTGTTCGTCAATCCGATCATCGGAAAAAAGAAATCGGGCGACTTCAAGGACGAGGTCATCCTCGCAGTATACAGTATGCTCATCCGCGACTTCTATCCCGATAACTCGACTGCTCTGGGTATTTACACCTCGCGTATGAACTACGCCGGTCCCAAAGAGGCGATCTTTCATGCGATTGCCCGTAAAAACTTTGGCTGTACACACTTCATTGTTGGAAGGGATCATGCGGGAGTAGGAAATTACTATGACAAGCTTGCCTCTCACAGAATCTTTGACGAATTCGAGGATCTGGGAATAACACCGATGCGTGTAAGTAACGCATTTTTTGATAAAAAGTCGGACATGTACACAACCCAGAAGACATCACCGTTTGGACCCGAGCACTGGATTGCACCAAGCGGAACCGAGGTTAGGCGTCTTATCAAGGAAAAGGATTATGACGGGCTGTTCTACATTCTCCGCAAGGAAGTGCTTGACGAGATTTTGAAATTCGACAATCCTTTTGTAGAATAAACGTTCATTTTTCAACTATCAGCATGAAAGTAAAAAACTCGTTTTGCATGTGGTTTACCGGCCTCCCGTCATCCGGTAAAACGACAACAGCTGCAGCACTCAGGCAGCGTCTGTACGATGAAGGGGTAACCGTGATCCATCTCGATGGTGACGTCGTGCGCAAGGGACTTAACTCTGATCTCGGACTTTCCGAGAAGGACCGTGAAGAAAACAACCGCCGTATCATCCATGTCAGTGAGATCGTAGTCAGTGGGGGTGTCCCTGTCTTAAGTTCTTTTATTTCGCCGTTCAAAAAGACGCGTGATTTCGCCAAAGAGATCATCCCCAATTATATCGAAGTGTACGTCAGTACTCCGGTTGAAGTCTGTATGGAGCGTGATGTTAAGGGACTCTATGCCAAAGCTAAAAAGGGCGAGATAACCGGAATGACCGGACTGGACGCACCGTACGAAGTCCCCGAGTCGCCGGAGATTGTGCTGGAAACAACAGAGCACTCGCTGAAGGACAATATCGACTCCATCGTGCGTTATCTGACAGAGAACGACTATCTGGAGGAGACTGACAGGTAGCGACCGAATGCTCCTGGTTACAGTGTAACCTGCGGGTTTGCCATACGGACACCCTCTGGTACAATCATATGTACCTGAAACCTGAAGTGTCGCATGAAGAAAATACGTGAGCTTATCCCGGCGCTGTCCCCAAAAGACATCGTATTGTTTGGTGTGGGCCGCAGCGGAACAACCTGGCTGGGACAGCTGCTGGCGAGTGCCGGACTTGAATATGTGTTTGAACCCGAAGCCTACTGGAACTTTCTCCCGCACGAAGAAACCCGCGACCGCAAGCGCTACCCGATGCCGCATCACTACCTGCGCGCAGGTCAGAAGACCCCCTACGATCACTTCTTCACAAAGGCATTACGTGGAGAGTACAAGAACGAAGAAACAGTTCGAGCCAATCCCGGAGCAAAGCGCAAGGTAATCAAGGTTATCAGGATGAACCTCATGATCCCCTGGATTCTTGAACGGGTGAATGTCCAGCCTGTGTATCTGATGCGTGATCCGATGGCCACAATCGCGTCACAGGTTTCATGCGACTTCGAGACAACTGTCCCGCGTCTAACCAGCTATTTTTATCAGGATGAGCTGTTTGAGGACCACCTCGAGCCGTTTCGTGACCTTATAGAACAGGCAGATTCAAGCAAAGGCAGAACATCTTACATTGAGTACCTGACCATTCTCTGGTGTGTTCAGACTTACGTAGCCAGACGACAGGGGGTATTTGATACTGTTCATACCATCAGGTACAGAATGCTGCTGCTTCAGCCGTATAAGCTGCTCTGGGATATTGCAAACAGATTTTCGCTCGACTTCAATTTTGAGGCTCTGGATCGTGAGATTGCGAAAAAATCATTTACCACACACTCGCTCGACGAGAATCACGATCCCCTGAATAACTGGCGGAATGTGTTTTCTGATGACGAAGTAAAGCTGATTGTAGATATCATTAAGGTATTTGGACTTGCCGAATACATCGGATCAGATGACCTGAAGCAACAGTAAAGCTTTGCCTGTGTATCTGCTATAATTCCCCAAATACTACAAAATCGCTATGAAGCAAGCACAACCGGCGCTGCCTCCTGTTTTCATTATCGGTGCGGAACGTTCGGGAACAACACTGCTTCGTCTGATGCTCAATGCCCACCCTGACCTTGCAATACCCCCGGAGTCTCTGTTCGTTGATGAGCTGTACAGGACGTTTTCCGGTAAGGATCTGACCCGACAAGACATTCCGGTTATTGTTGATGCCATGTTTGCAGACCTCAAATTCCCGGACTGGGGGCTGGACCGTGCTGAGGTTACAGAAGCGCTGGGACAGCTTTCGACACTTGATCTCAGCTCTGTAGCAGCGGTACCGTACCGGCTCTACGCGAAGAGGAACAAAGCGAAATTCTGGGGTGACAAGAACCCGTATTATTCCCTCAGGACGGACATGCTGCGTGAGCTGTTCCCTGATGCATTGTTTGTTCATCTCAAACGTGATGGCAGGGATAATGTGATCTCGCTGCTTGAGGTAAACTGGGACTTCGGCCCGAAGTCAGTGGCTGATGCGACTATCCGCTGGAGAGACTATATTGTGGCTGCCCACAACGCTGCGCAGGAGCATCCTGACAGCTTCATAGAGCTTTCCTATGAGGATCTTGTCTCTCAACCTGAAGCAGAGATCAAGCGCATCTGTAAGTTCCTCGGACTCGGATTTGATCCGGCTATGCTGGAATTTCATAAAGAGAACGAGGGAGGAAAACTCATTCCCGACAGTCAGAAACGCTTTCAGGAGAGTACATTTAAGCCGGTAAACACATCTCGGCTTGGCAGAGGGCTCAGTAAAATGTCTGCATCTGATGTGTTCACTTTCCAGGCGCTGTCTGTGGATACGCTTCTGGCAAACGGATATGAGTTTCTCGATCCTGTGACAAGAAAACCTGCAGATGCTGCAGCAAACTATGCGCAGTATCGGACTGCCGGACTGGTGCTCGAGATGGAATCAGAGCTTAAGCGTCAGCTTGCCGATATGCTTGACGAGAGAACCGAGCAGATGCGTCAGGAAAAAGAGATTGCCGTAAAACGTCAGAACGAATTTATCACAAAAGAGCTTGAACGCATGCACAATCTCATGAAGGATTATGTAGCGGAACGTACCAGCTTTAAACATAAAATTGATTACGCACTATCGCGACTTATCCCATGGCGAAGAAAACGCAGATAAATTTCAGTGTCGTCATCCCGTATTACAATATGGGAGCATATGTCGACGAAGCGATTGCAGCTGTCGACGCACAGACTCTGGATGGAGTCGAACTGATCATCGTCAATGACGGCTCGACAGAACCCGAGTCTCTTGCAGTGCTTGATCGTATCCGTCGTGAACGCACTGATATCAAAATTATCGACCAGCAAAACAAAAAACTCCCCGGCGCCCGCAATACAGGTGTAAAAGAAGCCTCAGGGCGATATGTAGCCTGCCTTGATGCGGACGATTCATGGGATCCGGAGTATCTGAAGAAGGCATTTGAGGTCTACGAACGCGATACACAGAACATGATTGCAATAGTCACAAGCTGGGTGCAGTTTTTTGGTGAGCGCAATGATATCTGGCAGGTTCCTGATTTTGATCTCCCGCAGATGTTCATTGCCAACCCGCTGCAGAGTTCAAGCACATTCCGCAGGTCTGTCTGGCAGGAGCTCGGAGGGTTTGATGAGACCATGGTGCACGGATATGAGGACTGGGATTTCTGGATGAGAGCTGTAGCAAAGGGGTACGAATGGCGTTCCATACCTGAGACGCTGATCAGATATCGGAGCAGGTCGGATTCAATGGTGGTTGATTCTGATAAACGGCGCTACGAACTGTACGAGTACATTCTCACTAAAAACAGTAAAATGCTGGCGGAATCCGCTGTGCCAGTACTGGTGCAGGCACTCAGGAGGTATGATGATTTACACCGGCGGTATAATGATGCGAAGGGCCGGTCACTGGTCTCGCGTATTGCCAATCTTATAAAGCCATAACAGTTATGAAAAAGGCCAAGACAACCGGACGTATCGGCTGGCTGATCGACTTTCCGATCAAACGGTCCGGCGGTCACAAGACATTTATTGATTATGCCAACGCCCTGATAGAACATGGCTTTGAGGTTGATCTCTATGTCCGTCAGGAGGGCAGTCACTCCGCTGCCGAGCTGTTGGACATTATTGCCGACTACCTGGTCCCCACCACTGCAAACGTCATTCCCGGCTGGAATGTGACCGGACGGTACGACATGCTGATTGCGACCTGGTTCAAGAATGCGCAGATTGTAGCTGACTACCCGTTTGCAGCGCACAAGCTCTACTTCGTTCAGGACTATGACCCGTATCTGCAGATGATGGGTGACGATTATATTCTTGCGGAGCATTCATACAGTCTGGGACTGCCTTCGTTTACGATGGGCAGATGGCTGGGCCATAAACTGCAGAGCGAGTTTGATGCACAGGTAATTCCGTCGTTTCTCGGTGCTGATCTGGAAACCTATTCGGATCTAGGACAGACTCGTGAACATGCGGTCTGTATTCTGTTTCAACCCGAAAAAGCACGCCGGCTTGCCGGACTGGCTGTAAAAACCATGGAGACTATCCGCAGGGTACGACCTGATCTGACGGTCTATTCATACGGGTCATGGGTTGATCCTAATATTGAAGGAGTTGAACATCTGGGACTGTTAGAACTTAACGAGCTGAACGCGCTTTACAACCGATGCAGGGCGGGTATCGGATTCAGTCCGACAAACCCGTCACGTACACCGTTCGAGATGATGGCAGCAGGTCTTCCGGTTGTCGAGCTTTACCGTGATAACAACCTGTTTGACATGCCTGAGAAGGGTGTTGTTCTCGCGGATGCGGATCCGATTGATGTCGCAGCTGCTGTCGTCCGCCTGATTGATGATGAAGCATTCTGGTTTACGCACCATCAGGGTGGCAAGGAGTTTATGCAGACCAGATCTCTGTCCACTGCCACAAAGGAATTTGTAACAGCGGTCAGTGCGCAGATAGCTGGAAAGAAGCCGGGCGCAAAGACGCTCAAACAATCATATACCCTGCAACCGTTTACCGCAGAGAGCGACTTTCTGGTTAAAGACCGTGTCATGAGTGATTACCGCAGCGAGGTAGAAAAAGCTGCAGTACTTGAACGTTCCGGGCTGGACAGTTTTCTCGAACGCAGACGCAGATTTGAGACTCTGTTCAAGCCGCTGATCAAGCTTGCAAAAATAAGTATCAGAGCACTTCAGATCTCTGTTGCAACCGTCTATCTGGCGATCCGTGATCTGACAGCCGGTATCGCGGGTTTCATTGCGGCCAGGGTATCTGCAGCGTGGCGCACTGCCCGGACACAGTTTCAGACCGCAGTTGCGTTTCAGCGGTCATGGAAGCTAGTGAGTTTTGACATTTTTGACACATTACTCAGGCGCGTCTGTCATCCGGAGGTATCAAATATAAAACCGCGCTTCTGATCTATCTTCGTTTCTATGAGCATCTCCGTGAGATGAGCGTTGCAGGGATATACTGGGAACGACGCAGAATCGAGGACAGTCTCGGACGCCTCAGCTCTGCAGCCGGTAAAGATCATGAGTACGTTCTGCAGGAGGTGTTGGAACAGCTGCTGAGAGCACTTCTGCCTGATACGGGAACAGACTTCGCGGCTGAGGCGGACCGCTTCACTGACCTTGAGATCGAACATGAGCAGCTAGTCACATATCCCGATTCGCGGGCCTTGCGGCTGCTCGGTAAGGTAAAGGCGGAGACGTGTATTCTGCTGTCAGACTTCTATATGACTTCACAGCAGCTCGCGAGGATTGTCCAGAAACACATTGATTCTGATCTTTACAATACACTGATCACATCTGCAGATTCGCTCAGAAATAAAGTAAGCGGCGAAGCGTTCCGGCAGGTGATGGATACGTATAAAGTTAAACCGCACGAGTATCTGCATATCGGCGACAGTCTGCCTGCTGATATCGAGGGAGCGGCGAAGGCAGGTGTACGCTCACTCAGATTCAGCAATGAGGGACCTGACCGGCGAAAACACATTCTGGGGGATAAGTTTAATAAACGTATCAATCGTGAGTTTGCCTACAGAGACGAATTTGCCCGCGCACTTGCTACAGTTAAACCGTCAAAACCATTGAGCAGTGAGCAGCGCAGGCTGTATGACGCCGGCGTCAGGTATGCACCGCTGTTTTATTTTTACGTACAGTCAACGATCGAGACTGCACTCAGATACGGCATTGACGCGGTCTACTACTTTACCCGCGAGGGAGTCTTCTTTAAAAACGTACATCACGAAATACAGAAGAACAATCCACTGGGTCTGGAGCTTCCGGAGGCGCGTCTGCTCGAAGTCAGCAGAGTAGCAACGTTTGGTGCTTCAGTCACAGAGGTCAGTACAAAAGAATTGATGCGGATCTGGAACCTGTATAAGCAGCAGTCATGGAAGGGGTTATTTAAATCACTTGATGTGCCTGTTGCAGATTATAAGGAACACTTTGCCAGACATCTGATTGACCCGGATGAAGTAATCGAGATCGCCCGTCACGAAAAAAGCCTTACTCTGCTCAAGGACAAGGCGTTTATTACACAGCTTCAGTCGGCACTGTCAGAAAAAGCACGCCTGCTTAAGGTATATCTGACAAGTAAAGGTATTGATACCAGCGCAGATGGACGGCTGCTGATCAGTGACATCGGCTGGCGCGGGTCGATCCAGGACAACCTCTCGTATCTGATGCCGCAGAAAGAGATCTTCGGATCATATCTCGGCCTGCTGCCGCTGCTTAATCCACAGCCTCTGCAAGTGTTTAAAGCTGCATATGGTCCAAACTACATGACAGAAAAGGGCAGAATGTGGGAGATGCTGACCGGTATTACCTTTCTTGAACTGATTACCAACACCGATACCGGCAGCGCGCTGGGTTACCGTGAGCATGACGGGAAGATTACCGTACTGAAAAAAGACCTGCCCGAGGAAAACGACGTGTACCGCACATTTACGACATACTTCCAGCAGGGTGTGCTGGAGGCTGTTCCTGCAATAGCTCAGGTTGTCAGTGCTTTCGGGATCTCGAGTCTGGAGGCTCGACCATACGCGCTGGAACTTACAGAAGCAATGATGCTGCGCCCCGAACGTATACTGACAAGAGCCTACTTCAGCCTGGTTCACAATGACACCTTTGGAGATGCACGAGAACTGGATATGAAAAAACTTTCAGGACTGCCGTTGTGGCAGATGCTGCTGGCACCTCTTGTACCGGCCGTGTTCAGGTCCGTTATGCACAAAGCTGACAGATCAATGTGGCATAACGGCTTTTTTATTTATAATGATCCGACAGGTCTGTTTAACAGGTACATTCTGCTGCGCAAACAGATCCGTCGCAAACTTACTGCTTTGCGCATCAAGGTCTCTACATACCGGGGCTGATCGCAGGCATTATATGCTAAGATTTCTGTACCATGAAGATCACCGTAATAGTAAATACGCTTAACCGTCCCGAGTCACTTGCTCTGTGCCTTGAATCTCTCCGCAAACAGACATACAAGGATTTTGAAGTTGTGGTCGTCGATCAGAGCCGCAACAGACGAAGCAAGGCAGTCTGCAAACCGTATAATCTCAAGTATTACCGTATTCGTAAACGGAACAATCTTTCTGTCTCGCGTAATTACGGTATCAACATGGCAGCAGGAGATGTGCTTGCATTCATCGATGATGATGCACAGGCGCGAGAGGATTGGATAGAACGTATCGCTGCAGCTTTCAGCTCCGAAGAGGCACCTGATCTGATCGCCGGACGGGTAATTGACGTATCGGATCCCGAAAATCCCGTCACGCAGTTTCAGAATGGAATAGTGTCATCATTCGGTTACACAGAGGATATCCGTCCATCTGACGAGCGCCGCTACGGCAAAGGTCATGCAGGCTGGTATCTGCGACCCATGGGGGCAAACATGATTCTTCGCAAGCAGGCCGCTGTCGCGGCTGGCGGTTTTGACGAGTTTTACGAATACATCCATGACGAGACCGACATTGCCGTCAGGTTGATAAAAAACGGCGGCACTGCTGTCTACGATGACCAGCTGATTGTAGAACACAATCCGGCACTTGGAAGAAACCGAAAAAAGCGTGGCGGCACCAACTGGTTTGCACTTGCCAAAAACAATCTCTACTTTGCACTCAAAAACGGAACCGGTCCTGCACCGCTTAAGATACTGCGCGCGCTCTGGCGTGTGCTTGGCGGCAGGGGGCCTTACGCAACACTTCTGCAGATGTTTGTCCACCGCAGGATCTGGCTTGTGGCGTTTGTGTTTAATGTACTCAAGGTTACTGCCGGTATTGCAAAAGGATTTAATGGCGGCCTGCTGAAACGAAGACGTACAAGAACATTTGGCGAGCCCACAGAATATGTGTTATTCGCAAAACGTCATGAGTAGCATGCCTCCCAAACCCGAAGAACTGCTAAGTCGTCTTCGTGATCTTCTTGAACAGGAGGGGATTTCCACTCCGGCCGGAGCTGCGGCTGATGACCGTATTATCGCAGAGTATGTTCTGCCTGCTCTAGAACACAGTCAGAATGTTCTTGCCGATCTGTACTCATCCGTCAGTGGAGGCAGCGGAAGTCTTAAATCTCTCAAGCAGAAAATAATCGGCAAGGTTGCAAGTGTGTCCCGCAATACCGTTGAAAAAAAGTCTGATGCGACAGCAGCGCTATAACGAGATGATGCTGACCCTTGTCAGGTATCTTTACGAACAGCAGCGAGCAAAAGAAACTAAAGACTAATGCATATTCAGATAGTCGGCCCGGCAGTATCGGAGTATTCCCTTGCCCGGGTAAACAGACTCCTTGCCCGGCACCTTGCTTTGATTCCGGATACAAAGGTAACACTATACGCACCGGAGCTGCTTGCGGGCAGGGATGTACGGCCGGCCGATCTTGATCGCTATCCCTGGCTCCGTGAGATGTACGTGACAGAACAGGGACGTCCCGATGTTCAGATCTTCTGCGCGTTTCCTAAAAGCACCGGGGATTCACTGGGCTTGCAGGCTCTTACTGCACCGCACAGGATGATCTATCTTGCCTGGGAGGAAACGGGGTTTCCGTCAGAGTGGGTGGACGAGATCAACCGTCACATCACTGTTGTGCTGGCTCCCAGCGTTCATGTCGCCCGGGTGCTTGAGCGGGCAGGTGTTAACCGTCCTGTCAGCGTGATACCGCTGGGCATTGAAAAAGTTACTCCCGATAAGGCCTATCAGACAGTAACGGATGCAGAATGCACATTCCTCCATATCAGTTCGGGTCATGCCCGCAAGGGGCTTGATGTACTGCTGGATGCCTATGAGCAGGCGTTTACCGGCGGGGACAACACTCTGCTTGTACTTAAGCTGTTTCCAAACCCCAACCTTGACCTTGATGCGATACGGTCACGGTTTGCAACGACGGGTAAGCCCCGTCTGCAACTGATTGATGATCCTGAACTCACAGACAGTCAGATCGCCGCACTGTATCAGCAGGCAGACTGCGTTGTTCTGCCTACACGTGCTGAGGGCTTCGGTTTGCCTATGGCAGAGGCAATGCAGACCGGTGCTCTGCTGATTACAACAGGATACAGCGGCCAGATGGATTTCTGTGATGAGCGTTCGGCTCTGCTTCTTCCGTACAAACTGGTCCCGGCAGTAGAATCACATCACGGGCTGCCCGGATCAATGTGGGCACAACCGGATACAGATGCTCTGGCAAAGCTTATGAAACGGGTTTACAAAAACCCTGATGGAGCAGAATTCTCTGCCATGCGCGAGCAGGCAAAAAAGAACGTTGCAGATCTGACATGGGAGAATACAGCTTCCGCCGTTGCTGCTGTTGCCGCCCAGCTGCCGCGTCTGTCGTCTCTGTCGGTTAAGCGTGCTGCTGTTGTGAGTCCGATTCATACACCTGGCGGAGTAGCGGAGTATACCCGTGAGCTCTACCAGCCGTTACGCAGTGTTTTTTCGGAACTTCGTTTCTTTGCAGATATTGCAGTCCCGGTGACTGAAGATCCTGCTGTTGACCGGTGCTGGAACGGCAGAGACACGCAAACACTGACTGACCGACTCAAAGAGTATGCGCCTGATATCCTGCATATCCAGTACCACACCGACTTCTTTACACCCGAGCAGCTGGGTATGCTGCTGGCTGAGTCCGCCGGTCATACCGATATGTATGTGACACTGCATATTGTGCCGGAGGGACTTCCCGTAGCAGCACTGGAGCAGTGCAGAACAGTCTGGGTTCATTCTGTCGCAGATCAGTCCAGGATGCATGCGGCTGGACTTGAAAACGTGAGGATTGCACCACACGGGATTCCTGATGCCCTGCCGCGACCCGCTGATCAGCTCAGGGACAGGCTTGGAATCCCGCATCAGCCGGTTGTGGCGACCCACGGCCTGCTGCATGACCGTAAAGGTGTGCTGGAGCTGGTCGACAGTCTGCCAATGCTGCTGAATACATTCCCCGATATGCTCTTGCTGCTGGTTAGTGCTGTCAGCTCTGCAAACAGTACATCGCAGGGTGTAAGTGCTCAATTACATCACAAAATCAAAGACCTGCAGCTGGAGCACCATGTCGTTCATATCTCTGACTTCCTGTCGTTCCCCGAAGTTGTAACGATGCTGCAGCTTGCTGACCTGATTGTACTCCCGTACCACGAGCTTGGAGAGGGTACAAGCGGTGCTGCCCGGACTGCCATGGCTGCAGTAAGACCAATGGTGACGAGCGATATCGGAATGTTCGCGGAAGTACCTGCGCACAGAATCTCAGACAGCACGCCGGTTTCTATAGCAGGAGCGGTTGCTGAGGTTCTAAATGACAAATCATTGCTTGATGATCTGCGCAGGCAGGTCCGTGACAAACTGGAGCTGCAGGCGTGGAGACGTGTGAGTTACGAGTACGCAATCTCGCTGTCCGAGAGTTCTGCGTCATCATCTGCAACTTTAAATACCCAGACCTTGTAGATCAGAAAAGTCCAGATAGTCTGCAGGCCGGTGACAATTATTTTTGCCACAACCGGATTGATTCGCAAGTGTTCCACCTGCACAGACAGGATCAGATTGTTAAACAGGAAATTGAATGCAGAAATCGCCGCATACTTCATCAGTTTACTGCGTTTTCTGCCGCCGCCTGCTTTAAAGGTCCAGTAGTTGGATGCTGTAAAGTTGAAACTGAGTGATGTCAGCAGCGAAATAACATTGGAGGCAAGAACCAGAACAGCTTCCGGCGAGAGGCTGACTGCGGTACCGACTGCAAATGCCCAGTCAGGCGTAGGCTGAGAGCGGAAAAAGTTAAGAAGAAAGTTATACAAGAGAAAGTCGATGGCAAATGACGTCACACCGACCAGCAGATAGCGGAAGTAACTGCGCATAAGAATCTGTCTGGCTGTTGCTTTAATTCGCTTTTTCATCAGGATTCAATTATTGACAGCAGTCTGTCTGCGGTTACGTCCCAGTTATACCGTTCTGTTACAAACGTTCTGGCATCGGGCGGCGTTGTATTCAGAAGTGACGTAAGTGCAGAACTGATTATAGCCGGATCGGTCGGGTTAGTGAAGAGCGCATGGCCTGCAAGCGTCTCCCGAAATACCGGTATATCAGATACCAGAACGGGGACGTTATTATACAGAGCTTCAACAGGTGGCATCCCGAATCCCTCGTAGAAGCTGATATAGACAAAACCTGCGGCCCGTTTATACAGTCCTGCCAGGTCTTCGTTGCGGACATAGCCAAGGAAGATGACATCCTTTTCCAGCCCCAGCCTGCTTACTGTTTCAAATATGTCTTTATAAAACCAGCCCTTCTTGCCAACAACCACAAGAGGCATTCCGGCTGATTCACGGATTTTCGCATATGCCTCGATCATATTGATATGGTTCTTGCGAGGTTCAAGGGTTGACACGCTCAACAGGAAACGATTAGGCAGCTGCTGCAGTATCTCAGATGATTCGTCACTGTGATTGCTTACGATCCACGGATTGAGACCCGGATAGAGCACACTGATGTCAGGAGTTTTCCTGCCGGCAAATGTTTCAAGTTCCGTTCTGACTGCCTCGGAGACGGTTGCGACCTTCCATGCATGTTTCAGCAGTTTTGCGGCTGATCGTTTATAGGTGAATGCTGCTTTGCGACTGAAGTATTGCGGGTATATAACCGGCGCGAGATCGTGGATAAACTGTATAGTCTTGGGGAAAAGCCACGCAAATGAGTGATTTGATGGAGAGATAAACAGATCAAGGTTTTTGCGCTTTGCATCACGGACAACTGCACCTATCCAGCGTCTGCCTGATAGCGGCAGGCTCCTGTTGACCCGGATTACAATGTTTTCAGCCTGGGGCAGAAACCGCGGAGCCGATGTATATATGTAATACCTGTTTCGCTTATCACGTTCGACAAGGCGTGAGATCAGACTGATGGTGTACTGCCCGATACCAGCAGGGGACAGTTCAACCGGTGACAGATCAACACCTATCTTCATGGTTCAAATCGTAAGCGGATTACCTGAAGAATAATATCCAGTCCGTCCTTCATGTTAATTTTTTTCCCTTCTTTTTTATCGCGGGGAAAGTAGGCAACTTCAAATTCGCGGAATGACCACTTCTTCCGGAGTGCCTTGACCACCCATTCTATCTCAAGCCCGAAGCGTTCGGCTTTGATGTGCAGTGTTTTAAACTTGTTCAGCTTACAGAGCTTGTACGCGCAGAGAGGATCGGCAATGCTGCGGCCATAGAGGACTTTTAAAAGAAGTGTAGTGGTAAATTTGCCCAGCCTTGTAACAGTATTCACCTTTTCCTTCAGAACCCGCTTGCCGAAGATGATGTCGACCGGTTCGCGTTCGATCAGCTCAAGCATTCTAAGAATATCATCCGGATCCAGTTCTGAATCTGCATCTTCCACGATCATATACTCTCCTTTAGCGTGGGATGCACCATTCTGAACGCTGCGCCTTTTCCTTTATTGTGTGCATGCAGTATTAGCTTGAGTCGAAGCTCAGGTTGCAGTTTTTTCAGAATCTCACGGCTGCCATCGGTGGAGTAGTCGTCGATAACGATAATTTCCTTATCGACAGGCAGAGCATGGATGCGCCTGACAGCGGTTTCAACTGTTTTACGTTCATTCCAGACCGGCATAATGACGGTAAGTTTAGGCCGGCGGATCTCAGGCATAGTCGGCATCGGTTCTTTTCTGTTCCCATTCCCAGGCGCTGGAAATGATGTCATCTAATGTATATCTGGCTTCCCAGCCCATTGCCTCTTTGATCCTGGAGGGATTAGCAACAAGTCTGGCAGAGTCACCTTCGCGTCTGGGGGCTGTATCATATTCCACTTTTTTACCCGTGACTTTCTCGGTCGTTTTGATTACATCAAGAATGCTCGACCCGGTACCGTCCCGACATTAAAAGCGCTAAAACCTTTATGGTGCTGCAGATAGTCGATGCATGCAGCATGTGCATCAGCCAGATCCATGACATGGATGTAGTCTCTGAGCGCGGTGCCGTCCGGCGTGTCATAGTCTGTCCCGAAAACTTTGAGTCTGAAGTCATCAGCAAGCAGGCCATGCAGCAGTCTTGGTATCAGATGTGTCTCGGGGCGGTGACGTTCTCCCATGACACCTTTGTATGAGCCTGCGGGATTAAAATAGCGCAGTGCCACAACGTTAATACCTGCAAACTTTGTGTAGGACTCCAGAATCTGCTCTGTGATGTGTTTTGTCAGTGCGTAGGGGTTTTCGGGGTGCAGCGGGTCGTCCTCTTTAATCGGTACACGTTCCGGTGTTCCGTAGACTGCGGCAGAACTGCTGAAGACGAAGTTTTTCACCCCGTTTGTAATGAGGATATCAAACAGATGCTGACTTCCGACTACATTGTTGTTTACAAACTGTACAGGTTCCTGTGTGGAAATACCGACCTCTATTGATGCGGCAAAGTGAATAACTGCATCAAATGTCCGGCCTGCAAGTTTTGTTCTGACCTCAGCCAGGGATTTAAGTTCTGTCTGCAGCAGCTCAAATTCGCCGCCGTGTGTTCTGACAGCATTGAGGATCTCCTCCTTGTCTTTTTCGAGGTGGTCGAGAATGGTGACTGTGTGTCCCTGCTGCAACAGGACGAGGGCAGTATGAGACCCGATGTAGCCCGCACCACCGGTGATAAGAATATGCATGTCAGTTCAGTTTATAAGTAGAGTATATCATCCCATGGGTGACGATACAGACCTTCGTTCATACGCTTCTGGTCAAGAATGTGACCTATCATGCCGATGCTCCGGGACAGAGCGAACAGACCGTTTAACGCGCCGGCGTCGATTATCGTTCGGACCTCCTCATCGCTGAAGCGTCCCTGTTTAAGAATATCAAGAAAGATAACTGCTACAGCACCATCGACGTTCAAAATCAGGTTGTTTTTCTTTTTTAATGTCTCTGACTCTACGGCAAGAGCAAAATCAAGATACGGTGTTTTTTTCAGTTCACGACCTGCAAACTTTTTCAGCAGTTCTACACGTTTGTCCGGATTCTGCACAGTCTTGATCCGGTGACCGATTCCCATGATCAGTTCGCCTTTGCGCTTCATCTGTAATACAAAATCGCGTGCGGAAAGCCCGGCTGCCACTGATTCAAATGCCCATCTGGCAGCCCCGTCAACGGCACCGCCATGTCTGGGGCCGATGGTAAGCAGCCCGGCTGCAAGCGAGTCAACCAGATCTTTACCTGCGCGTGCAGTGACGATTGCGTTATGTGCGGTTGCAACCGCAGGACCGTGGTCGGCCATGATTTTAACGGCGTATTCCAGAAAATCCTCGCCGGTTTTTGGAAGCGGCCCTGGAACCAGAGCTGGTTGAGCAGATGTCCAAACGGTTTATTCAGAAACGTGCTGATCTCTTTTTTGTTGTAGGTGGGCTCCTCACCACGGTCGTCGGAAACTGAACTGACAATCGATGTCGGGCGGCGGACCTTGTTCTGCTTCAGAGCGTCTGCAAACTCAAGTGGTGGCAGCCTGTACCCGTTATCTGCGGGCTCTCTATAGTTTCTCTTTGCTGACACATGTTCACTGAAGACTTTACCGATAAGCTTTCCCAGGTCGTTAAACGATGCTGGTACGTAAGCACCGGCATCCTTGAGAGCTTTGTTTTTGGCCTGTGCTGACTCGTCATCGGCCCCTGATTTTGCTCCGGCATGGCCAAACTGCACTTCGGTCGCGAACTGCCTGGCTACTGTCCCGGTTACCCAGATCACAAGCGGCTTTTTGATCCGTCCATCTTTGAGAGCCTTTGCGATTTCGTATTCTGCCGTTCCGCCTATCTCGCCAAGGACGACATGCATTTTTACACCCTGGTCAGCCTCCAGTCGGAGAATGTTATCAAGAAGGGTGGAGCCGGGCCAGGTATCTCCGCCGATAGCGATACCTTCGTAGACGCCGTCTGTCTGCTGAGCAACGATATGATAGATTTCTAGTGACATTCCGCCAGAGATGGTTACAACACCGACGCTGCCGGGACGGTACAGCCTGGCTTCGATAATACTCTCGATTGAACCTGCTGTGTTGCCGATCCGAAATGCACCGGGTTTGATTCCACCCACTGTCGCAGGGCCGATAAGCCAGGTGTCGTTTTCGGCGGATGCCCGGATAAGATCCCTTGTCTGATTTTCGGGCATGCCCTCTGCTGTTATGGCGACCGTTCTGATTGATTTCGTCATGATCGCTTCCAGACTTGTTGCGTATGCTGAGCGCATTGATGCAAAACTCACCATGACATCGGCATCAGGATGTGCTGCTGCTGCCTCTGTTATGGTCGTATATACAGGTATCAGAATCTCGGCTGATCCGAAAAATGTCTTGTGCATTCCGCTGCGGTTGGGGTTGACGATTGCAGCAATGCTTGGTTTCTCCCTGTTGCAGAGCCAGTCATAATCAAGCATACGCTGTATCGGGAGCGGATGTTCATTGTAAAAAATCGCCTGTGTATCTGTGGAAAAAAGCTGTTTCATGAAAGTGCCTGTGTTGCTTTAGCTAGAATTGCGGTCATATATGTCTCCGGACCGTAGACTTCGATCGGCAGTCCCATGGCAGTAACTGCATTTCTGATCAGTGATAGTCCAGCCTCATAGTTGGGGCCGCCACGCCTGACAAAGATTTTCACTTTGTCCTTCTTAAGCATCGATTCATGTTTTTTAAGAGCGCTGATGACTCCGGTAAACGTTTTCTTTACGTCAGTAAAGTTTGCTATACCACCCCCAATAATCAGAACTTTCTTTTTGGCGCTGCTCTTAGCCATCTCGGTAAGAACAATATCCGCATAGGCTTCGGTCTCGTCCGTTGTCGGATTGCCACTGTACTCACCATAGTTGGCAAGTCTGTCAGCAAATCCGAGATCACCTACTGTATCAGCAAAGATGACACTTCCACCGCCACCCGATGTCAGCATCCAGATGCTGCCGTTGGGGTTTAGGATCTTTAGCTTTAGCGATGCCCCTGACTTTGCATCAAGTTTCTCGATCTTACGCTCCGCCTCACTGTCACTGGTCCCGAACGGTTTTGGAAAGTCAACCTGTGCTGGTGCCCACTTAGTCTCGTTCATGTATTCTGCAGTGTCATCAAGCCGTGCGACACAGTCAAGCAGGTGATACTGCCCGTCCTCGATCACAAGGGGGTTGATCTCAAGATAGGTAAAATCAAGAAAGCTGAACACCTGATGCAGTGCAGAAGCAAAATCAATCAGTAAGTCACGGTTGTCTGACTGCAGTCTGCCCCACAGCTCTTTACGGATATCCTCTGACAGAGGCTTAGCCTCAAGCGAAAACGGGATCTGTACCGTAATCACTTTGTCCCAGTTATCTTCCACGTCAACACCACCGGATTCTGACAGGTAAAGTTCGTTGTGCGTGCGTTTTGCTGAAATGGCAACGTAGTACTCCCCGGTATGTGCAACTTTTGGTTCGACAAGGAAGGTTTTCAGTTTGCCGCTGATGCCGCGGTCGCCCCTGCCGCGCAGAACGGTTACGGTCTGGGCTGATTTGTCGCGTATCCAGCGCAGTATGTCGTCAGCATTATCAGAAAGATAGATCAGATTGTTTTTGCCGCGTTTGCCGAACAGTTCATCCGGTTTTGCAACGTAGCCGTTTTGAAATCCGGGGAGGCTGTACCGGTGTACATCATCGGCATCGATGGCGATACCCTGATATTTCTGATTGAAGCCGTTCAGATACAGCGGGAGGTAATGGTAAAGCAGCTGTTTAGCAGTAAACTCACGGATTGCTTTTTGCGCCATTTAAAGTGAATGCATCAATTAACATAGCTTTGGCAGCATCAAACCTGCGAGCGGGCAGCAGACCGTATTCACTGCTGTCCGTATCGGTTTCGTGATGAGTCAGTTTGAAAAAATCTTCAAGCTGCTGCCTGAAGCTGTCGTTGTACTCGGCGGCGATACATGCCGCTTCACGAAGATGCAGATATGAAATACCCTTCCAGTCCTGGATCGCATTAACTATGTTTATAGCATCTTTTGCTTCACTGAGTCTATAAAACGGAGATGACACTATATGTTCCATCAGATCCGGCTGAGCAATCCCGACAAGAAACTGCTCCAGTTTGCTGATTACTGCTTTGCGCTTTGCCGGGAACAGTCTCGCGAGGTTAATGTAAACCGAATAGACAACCCCCTTACGGTCATTGTGTGTAAGCATCCGGATGTCATAAAACGGTCCTGATATCTCAGGCACCTCCTGTGTGTAGTGTCCCCGGTAAAATACCTTCGGCGGCATAAAATCGACGTAGCAGAATTCACCATCACGGATGCGGTAGACAAAGTTACGCACGGAGGTATCAATCCCGACCGGCAGCAGATCACGGTCGGTAGAGGTAAGCAGGGGTTTGTAAATATCCTGCAACATGCGCTCCACATACATCTCAAAATTTGATTCGTCGACAACATCTACAAAATCCAGCCCTTCAAACCGCTCTACTACAACCAGACTGAAGTCGTTGTCGTTTTTTGATGATCTCAATGGTTTTCAGCTCAGACGTAGGAATGTGCATGTCCTCAAATGCGTTTCTCTGCAGGACAATGCGTTGTCTCAGGTCATCAATTTCATTCCGGCTTAAAAACGTAAGCGGATATTTTTTTTTCGATAAGTTTATTACCGTTGTCATGATATATCCTGATTTCGGAGTAGTACTTGGTCTGAGTGCTCATATGTTCAGAGGAATTTTTCCAGCTCGGTGCCGTCAAACTCCTTCAGCATTTTTTTAATGGTCGGGATCTGGTTCTTATGACAGACCAGGATTGCATCAGGAGTGTTTACAACAATAAAGCCGTCCAGGCCGATTGTGGTAACCAGCTGTTTTTTGACAAAGTTATAGACAAGTGAGTCACGGGTGTCGTGGTTATAGACGAGTCCTTTGCTGACATTATCCCCGTCACTCTCCTGCAGAAACTGTTTGAGAGCGTAGAGCGTTCCAGGATCAGCCCATTCATAATCACCTCCCAGAACGAGATTGCGATCATTATCCATCAGTTCGAGGATCGCATCATCAAACGAGATGCTTTCCATTTCCGGATAGATTTTTTCTATGGCATCATTTTCGTGGTCAGTATCAAGGGCTTTCTGTATCTGCATCAGCTGCTCGTACATTGCCGGCTGAAGCTGTCTGTACTGGTCGAGGACAAAATCAGGCGTTGTAACAAAGTATCCCGGATTCCAGAGATGGGTGCCTGCCTCAAACCACTCCTGCGCTTTCTTGAGTTCCGGCCGGTAGGTAAAGCTTTTTTTGCGGAATATCTTCAGTCCGTTACGCTCCTCAACCTCTTCGCCTTTTTCAATCCAGCCAAGGTTTTCGTTGGGATACTGCGGCTGCTCACCCAGAAACAGCAGACGCTCGGGATCATCTTTGATGAACTGCTCAGCAGTAGTCAGAGCTTTGTGAAAGTTGTCTGTGTTACCGATAACGCTGTCACTCCAGAGAATCGCTACCGGTTCGCTGCCTGAGCCCATCTTGGCGAGCTTAACCATCGACAGTCCCACGGCCGGGGCCAGATCGCGTCTCTCGGGCTCGGTAACAATATGGGTAAGCGGCAGAGCAGGAAAGGTGTTTTTGACCAGAGCAGCAAGAAGCTCTGTGGTTGATACGAATATACTGTTCCAGCCGTACCACTCTGACAGCTTTCCAAGCTGCATTTCAATAGTAGACTGGTTGTTGATCAGAGGTATAAACTGCTTGGGGAATTTGTTCCGGCTGATCGGCCAGAATCTTGTGCCTGAGCCACCTGCGAATACGATTATCTTCATAAGGTTTATCCAACTCTAATGACTGGATTCTAGCACATCCGAGGCTGTTCTGTACCTGCACGCAGCTGTCTGGTTGATATACAAGCTATATCGGGATATGTATGATGTGCTCGGCAATCCTTGCAGGATCATGCCTGATGAAGCTGCGTGGAACCACATCGCTTGATACACGCTTAAATTCCTGACCCTCAAGCCAGAGCTTGTCGCGGATGACTTTGTAACCGCTGTCGTCTCCAAGATCGTCATTGACCATTTCCCATTTTTCCTCCTCATATTTTTTGTTGATGTCTTCAGGAAGATCCGAGTCGTTTACGATCACATAATCGATCGGGCTTTTAAGGTAGTTCTGGACTTCGTGAACAAAGTCTGAAGCCCGCCATCCGTGTGTCTGGTTGAATTTTGTCATCAGGTTGCAGACGTAAACCACCTGTGCGTTTGATTCGGCAATCGCATCAGCAATACCCTCGACAAGAAGGTTGGCAACGATGTTTGAGTAGATATCACCCGGACCGAGCACGATCTTGTCGGCATTTCGCAAAACATCCAGAGCCTGATCGTATGCCTTTGGTGATGGTTTCAGATACGCACGCACCACTTTACGGCCGTTCATAAGCGGCAGGTTGTCAATCTCGTGCTGACTCTCAAGCACTGTGCCGTCATCGTATTCGCATCCCAGTTTGATACTTTCGGTTGTTGAAGGGTACACCTCGCCGCGAACTCGCAGGATTTTATGTGCGATCTTAAGCGCTTCGGGGATATCTCCTTTGGTAGCCTCAAACAGTCCCAGCAGAATGATGTTTCCGACACTGTGACCCTTAAGATCGGATCCGTGCTCAAATCTGTGCATGAAAACGCGTGCAAGTTCTTCGTTTTCTGCCAGTCCGACCAGCGCATCCCTGAAGTCGCCCCCGAAACTGGGCATGTTGTACTCCTCACGCATGCGTCCGGTACTGCCTCCGTCATCAGCCATCGCGAGGATGGTTGCAACCTCCGCCTGGGCATAATCGCGCAGTCCGGTAAGAATCATCAGTGATCCTGTGCCGCCGCCAAGTGTCACAATCTTCTGTTTCATAATTTGGTCAGTCAGATATGTCACCGTGATTGTACATAATTATGTCAGCAGAGAGAACCCCCGGCTTGAATGCACTGAGCCGTCCGAGCTGATGAGCATCCCCTCGATATCATTCTCTTTTTCCAGAAGACGGATGCCATCGCTTCCTGTCACAAACAGAGCAGTCGACCACAGATCAGCAGCAGTTGCTGATGCGGCTGTAACATAGCTCTGGCTGGATGTGTTATCGGGCAGTCCGCTTTTCGGGTTAAGCAGATGATGAAACCAGGCGACACGTCGCACCCAACCACCTGACCCTGCCAGCGCAGCTGCCTCGGTTTCGATGTAGCCGAGCAGCTCGGGGTCACTGATCGCCTTGTTGGGCAGGCCGAGTTTGACCACGCCAAGCTTCCACGGAGATCCGTCAGCATGTGTACCGCCGGCACGGAGGTCGCCGCCGGCATTGATTTTGAAGCCCGTGTGCCCGGACAGTTTCTCAGCCGCAAGATCGATGGCATACCCCTTGCCGATGCTGCCCAGATCGAGTCTTTGTCCCCGGACAAGTCTGACTGTCATTGCATCGCGGTCAAGCTCGATCTCACGAAAAGAAGGCCGGTCCTTCACGTACGAACGGATGTTGCCAAGAAAGTCAGGGTCATTCATCCTCGTGTAATCCTGTTCTTTTGAGAATCCGTACATCTCAAGCAGGTCAATGATTGTCGGGTCAAACGCCCCATCTGTTTTTTCCGCCACAGAGAGCATGGTCTCGATCAGGCTGAACAGGTCTTCTGATACAGGGAATATCTGACCGGAGGATGCATTGAGTCTGGACAGCTCGCTCGACGGTTCAAAACGGGTAAAACGTTTTACTACGTTATCAAACTGGGTGTAAGCATCATTAATGGCGGTGCGGGCTGCAACCGTACCGCGGTCTGATATCAGGGTGATCTGTATCCGGGTGTTCATAAACACCCGCTCGTCAGTGAATTCTGTTGCGGCGGGCATAGGCTATCTTTCTGATAAGCAGGATGCCGAAACTGATAAACAGCGCACCCAGAAACAGTCCCGCGCCGCCTCCAAGATCGCTCGCGAGATCGTTTTTCGGCAGCTGCGTCGGAAAGAGGGTGCCGCCTCCTCCTGTTGGCAGGGGTGTTACGGTACCGGTGCTGTCGCTGACCGTAATACTGACACTGTTTACAGACTGCAGGATGTCGGTATTGTTGCTGCTGACGAGAGAACTGTTGTTTTTGATGATCTCGACCTGTCCCAGACCTTCCTGCACAGCACGAAACTCAATTGTAGCCACACTTCGTCCCGAAATACTGGCTGCTCCCTGATCGCTGGCGCCCTTCAGGTTGATGATGCCGCTTGCCGTGCTTGCCTGGTTGGTTTCGGCAATGAAAAATGTATCGAGGTAACTGATCTGTGTGTTTGGGGTGCCGGGTTCGGCATCAACAACCTCCAGCAGTTGCGGGTTGTAGGTTATCTGCACATTAAACTCCTGCACCTCCTGACCGCGTGTGTCGATAACAATGTCTACTTCAATGGTCTGGCCGGTAGCTATGCCGAACTGATCGGTGCTCAGTGAGATCGATGGACCCGAAACAGCCGTCGGCGTTGGTGAGCCTGTCCCGCCTGGCGGATTGAACGGTATGGTCGGGACAGCAACATCATCCAGACCCTGTGCTTGTACAGCGGGAAAAAGATCCATGCTATCAGTTTTACACGCCCGACAACCTTTGTAAAGTCATGAATCACGCGGTGATTGCCTTTCAACTGTATCGGCTATCTGACCGGTAAGTCTGTCCAGTTTCTGATTCAGTTTCCAGATGTCGCTTCTGATCGCTGCTTCTGTCCTGCGCAGTTCGGATAGTATTTTTTCTGCGGCAGTGCATGTGTTCTTTCTGATAATTTTTGGCATATGTGCTAGTATTCATGCGAATGTAGCATCTAGTTCTTAACTCCTCACTAAATCATGGAAAAGGTCTCCGTAATCAAACTGGGCGGATCAATGGTCTCCAAGGGAATGGATAACCTGTTCGACTTCGCTTATCTGGCAAGACTTAAAGACGTACTTCTCAAGCGAACACAGGATGGTGAGAAATTCTTTATTGTGCTCGGCGGCGGATACCTGATGAGGATGTATCGTGACATGGCCCGCGAGGCTGGCGTCAGTGACCACACGCAGCTGCACTGGATCGGTACAACAGTCAATGTGCTGCACGGAGAGATCGTCCGCGCATATCTTAGTGATCACGCCGATGATGGTGTGTACAAATATGATGAATATTACTCGGACGAGCCCTTGCGAATAGAAAAATCATTTAAAATAGGCGGTGGCGGCAGACCCGGACACAGCGGAGATGTCGATGCAATCCTTGCAGCAAAAAAGCTTGGTGCCGATCGTATCTACAGTCTTAAAAATGTAGATGCGGTCTATGATAAAGATCCTTCAAAGTTTGACGACGCAATACGTGTCCCCGAGGCAACATGGGATGATTACTTTGCGATTATCGGCAACAAAAAAGAGCATGAACCGGGCGGTAATTATCCGATTGACCCCGTTGCTGCAGGTATGGCTCAGGAATCTGGGCTGGAATTTGTTATCTTGGATGGAAAAGATCTGCCAAACTTCGAGCATGCTTTGAATGGCGAGCAATTTACGGGTACAATTGTGTCAGATTAACACTACCCGCTATGAATAATATGTTCCGTATCGTACTTAACATAATGCTGTTTATCACCTTCATGGTGATAATGCCCGGTATCAGCTCGCCAAAGGGGCCCGTAGCTGCAATCATTGCAGGCTTCGGCTTTGCTCTGATCATGACGCTGCTTGCCAATATTCTCAACTTTTTCAAATTTCCTGATAACTTCTGGGGTAATTTTCTGATCGGCACACTACTGACGCTGCTGTACTTTGTGCTGCTGCAGTTCCTGATCAGGGGGATTATCGAGTTCGGAGCCGGGTATATCGGCGGCAGCGACTTTATTATTTTCACACTGCCTAAACTAGTCACTCTTGCTGATCCGCTTTTTGTTCTGGTATTCAGTGCTGTAGCACTCGTCCTGTGTAGTATAATACTCGACAAGCTGTCCGACAGTTAATTATTTCTTTGTACACATGCTCAACGCACTTAATCTTGCAGAAATCATCATCAGTGTTGCGCTGATAATCGTCATTCTGCTGCAGCAGCAGGGTTCCGGTCTGGGTACAATGTTCGGTGGTGCAGGAGGCGAAAGCTATCGTTCCAAACGCGGAGCGGAGGCGGTCCTGTTCAATCTGACGATTGTTCTCGTAACCCTTTTCATCGTCGTCGGAGTAGCTATCGCTGTAGTCAGCGCAAACGCCTGATCCGTTCAACATGTTCATACTCAGACAACTGGAAAAGCTCGTCTATTCGCTGCGCGATTCGTTGTGGATCTATCCCGAGCTGGTTTTTGTCGATAAAAATTCATTCTGGTTTCAGCTGAGATCTCTCTACCATACTGCCCGCCCGGTCAGTCATTATCTGTTTTACGGACTGCTGACTGTCGTATTCTTTGCATATGCCAGTTCTCATGTGTCCGCTGTCCTGCGGGTCAATACAGACATTCTTCATGAGGGCGTAATTGTGGGTGTGGACGAGAACGGTCAGCTGCAGCGGCTGAGCAGGATCAATCCGCTTATTAATACAAACATTCAGCTGGAGCAGGATCTGATTGAACTGATCTATGACGATCTCATCATCGTAAACCAGGATGGTGAGAGCATAGGCGGACTTGCCGACTACGGAGAACTTGAGAAGGGCAAGCTGTACCGCTTCCGCCTCTACCCGGATCGTTACTGGCATGACGGACAGAAAGTGACGACTGCTGATGTCGAAGCCACATTTAACCTCCTGCAGATGCTCGAAGAAGATCCTGTGACGAGTACGCTGCATTCGCGTGCGGTAAGCAAGATGGAGATGAATGTTCTTGATGAGTATTCGTTTGAGCTGAAACTCAACTCTGTCATCCCCGGTTTCTTCGAGGCTGTGGGATTTAAGGTTCTGCCTGCTCATCTGATTGCCGAGCTCGACACCCGAAATATCGTTACCTCTGATCCGGTTATTAACAGAAACCCTGTCGGTACAGGTCCGTTCAGATTCGGTATCGTCGATGATGACTCAATCACGCTGACAGCAAATCCGGATTATCCTTCAGATACCGGTTCGATCAGAGAGATTCATTTTCACCTCTATCCTGATGAAAACAGCGCAATATCCGCTCTACGCGGAGGAAAGATCCATACATTGCCTGGTGTGTCACTGAATAAGCTTCGCGAACTTGAACAGGTGCCGAATCTGCAGATTTACGAGAGTTCTGTTATATACAATCAGTACTGGGGAATGTACTTTAATCTGAACGACGAAGGGCCTGCAGCGTTCGACGATATCAATGTACGTCGTGCAATCTCCAGCGCCATTAACCGTGAACGTATCATCGAAACATTGCTTGGTTATGCAGTAGAGGCAAAGGGGGCAATTCCTCCGGACTCGTGGGCACATGTAGTCACATCGGGCTATCTCTACGACGCGGCCAAGGCACGCGAACTGCTCGAGGAAGCCGGCTGGAAGATACCGGATGGTGATACGGTAAGACAGAAGGACGGAACCAGACTCAGCTTTAAACTGCTGCTTGTCGACAATGCCGACAGATCTCAACTGGCCAGGAGTATTCAGCAGGATCTTGCTGATGTCGGTATTGAGGTGACAATTGAGGCAAAACCAAAAGAGCAGGTCGTGTCTGAGCATATTGTCCCGCGTGTCTTTGATGCGCTTCTGTATGGTGTCGAAACATTCGATGATCCTGACCGCTACGAGCTCTTTCACAGTTCTCAGATTGAGCATCCCGGAATCAATATTTCGTCGTATGCATCAATCGAAAAGGTGCTGACAGTCCGCGAGGGTAAGCAGGAACGTATACCTGAAGTTGACGATCTTCTTGATGATGCCCGCAGTCTGATCGAGCAGGACGAACGCAAACAGAAGTACGAAATCTTCCAGACTATTATCGCCCGGGAGGTGCCTGTTGTGTTTCTGTTTCATCCAAAAGAGGTCTATATGGCAAATAAGCGGGTGAACGGTATCCGGCTGGATAATATTGAGACAGTAGAGGAACGGTTCCGCAACATCAGCGAGTGGACAATAAAGGCTGGCTCGACCTGAAGCAGCAATTGCGCTACAATGTGCGGGTAATGAACTGATTATTTTTTAGTGAGTTTGCATGCCAATTCTTATCATTCTGTGTCTTATCGGTTTGCCCCTTACCGTCATAATCGGTGGACTTCTGTTTATTGTCGGCCTCTATAACGGTCTTGTCCGTGCCAAGGTTCTTGTCGACGAGGCCTGGAGCGGTATTGATGTGCAGCTTAAGCGCCGGTATGACCTGATCCCGAATCTTGTAGAGACAGTTAAGGGATATGCTTCGCACGAAAAATCAACATTCGAAGAGGTCACCAAGTTGCGCTCCATGGCAATGCAGGCAACTGATGTCGCAGAAAAAAGCAAGCTTGAGAATCAGCTGACAAATACACTTAAGAGTCTGTTCGCTGTCGCAGAAAACTACCCTGAACTTAAGGCCAACGAGAATTTTCTCAACCTGCAGGGGACGCTGAACGAGATCGAAACAGAGATTCAGGGTGCACGCAGATACTACAATGGTGCTGTTCGCGATTTCAACACAAAGATCATGGTCTTCCCGAATAATCTGATTGCCGGAATGCTCGGCTTTACTGCCCGTGAGTTCTTTGAGGCAGAAGAGGGGGAACGGGAAAACGTAAAAGTAGACTTCAAATCTTAAACAACTGTGAACTACCTGGCTACATGGTTGCGGCTTGTGCCGGCAGGAATTGCTGCTGCATTTCTTCTGCTGCTTGCGCCTCATGCAGTGTCAGCCCAGGAACGCACATACGTATACGACTCCATTGATGTAACGATTGACGTTCATGAGGACTCAACGGTTGATGTCACCGAGCGGATAACGCAGCGTTTTGATGGTACTTTCCGTGGTGTGCGACGTGATATCGCTCTTACGGACCCGGCTGCGCTTGCGCGCTGTCAGACAAATCCCGCGCTGCAGTGCGGAGGATTCTCGTACATGGAGATCACCGGGGTCTATGATAACGAAGGCCGGCTGATTTCACCGAGCCGCTACTCGGTGGAGCCCATTGTTTCGGGTGGTGAACAACGACTTGAGGTTGTCTGGGTATTCTCGGAAAACGGCAGAGTATTTGAGGACGAACTGTTCACCTGGACTGTGACATATCGTGTTTACGGCAGTCTCGGCTTTTTTGATGACTACGATCTGCTTTACTGGGATGCCATCTTCTCTGACAGGGATGTGAATGTCGAGGATGCATCGGTGACTGTTCTCTTCCCCGGCGATGTAAAACTCGAGAGAGATGATGTCAGCGTTCCATCACAGGGATTTGACTACAGCTTTGAGTACGTACCTGCTGAATCGCGCCTCCGGCTGGAGACAGGACTGCTTCGTCCCTATGAGGACTTCACGGTGCTCGTGCAGTTTCCCAAGGATATTGTAACGCCGCCCGCTACGCTGCTGCTGAACACTGATCCGGATCCGATCGATGTAAGTGTTGACGGAATAATGCTCCGGGGAATCAGCGATAAACTGACCGGTCTTACAGCCGGCGAGCATACACTGATATTCAGTGCGGACGGCTACCAGTCAAAAGAGGTGAAGGTAAATGTTGAGGCGGGTACCAGCTCGGGTCCGCTGACTGTTGAGCTGGATCGTTCACCCCTGGCCATGCTGATCCTGATTGCGCTTGTACTTTGCAACTGTCTGGGAATTCTTATACTACCATTCGGTATTCTGCTTCTATACAGGCAGTACAGAGCAAGTGGTGTGGACATCGGCAGAGCAAAGGTGATAGTCCCTGAGTTCGCTCCACCTGAGGGGATACGACCCTATCTGCTGGGATCGCTCAAGGATGAGAGTGTTGATCTGGTGGATGTTACCGCAACGCTGATTGATGTCGCATACAGAGGGTACATCAAGATACGGGAGTTTGAAGCTAAAACGGTACTTGGCATTAAACTATCATCACGCGAGTATGAGTTCATCAAACAGAAGGAATTTGGAGACCTGACTCCGGTTGAACAAAAGATTCTTAATGGAATTTTCTCCGGCAAGGACAGGGTGACTACAGACACGCTGAAAAACAGCTTCTATACAAAACTTCCTGGTATCCGGGACGCAATCTATGCCGAGATGGTCAGTCGTGACTACTTCCCGCGCCGGCCTGACAAAGTACGTTCCCGCTATCAGACTATGGGCGGATTTATGATTGCAGCCGGTTTCGGGATGGCGGCTGTTTTCGTTTTCCTGCCGGTGCTGATCGGCACTGCTGTATCGCTTGGTGTGCTCGGAATCATCACACTGGTTGCTGCGGGAAGTATGCCCGCCAAGACAGCGCTTGGATCAAAAGTCTTTGACAAGGTTCTCGGCTTTAAAATGTATATGGAGACCGCCGAACGCTTCCGGGTCCAGGATCTTACGCCTGAGACGTTTGAAAAGTATCTTTCGTATGCAATGGTGTTCGGTATCGAGAATGAATGGGCTGAACGTTTTATGGATATCTATAAAGAAGCTCCGGAATGGTTTGAGGGCAGTTCTGCAGACAGAATGCTCAATACAATTTACATCGCTAATGCGCTGTCAAACTTCAACTCGGTTGCTGCGCAATCAATCTCTTCATCTCCATCAAGCAGCAGCAGTAGCAGCGGCTGGAGTGGTGGCGGCTGGAGCGGTGGTGGCGGTTTTTCCGGGGGATTCTCCGGTGGCGGCGGAGGAGGAGGAGGCGGGGGCGCCTTTTAGTATTGCCCAGATTGCGCTGTTTCCTGTATGATACAATCATCTTCGTAACATTTACTTAAGCACGCAGAAGGCTTGAAACGCTCAACTATCCGACTGATCTTCACTGCTCTTGTTACTATTGTCGCATTCCTGATTGCAATACCGACGATCACCTTCAGTACAGGCGAGGGGTATACACGCATCCGCGGTCTCAACCCCGAAGACTTAAATTCCAGCTTTCTGACCCGTGAGTTCGGCTTCCGTCCGTCACTTGATTTTCAGGAGGGACAGGAGACCGAGTTCACTGTCGATCTGTCAGTCGTTCCACCGCGTGATCGTGAGTCTACACTGACCAGGATCAGAAACATTTTCTACCGCAGACTTCAGATATCAGGACTTGGTGATTTTGAGCTGGATTCACTCCAGAACCACCAGACTGAATCATACAAGCTGATTCTGCACACGTCAGAACGACTCAACCCGCTGCTGCTCGAGCTGTTGGGTAGCAGAGGGCAGATTTCGGCCTGGATCGATGACGCCACAGTCGATAGAAACGAAGCCACTGACGAACAGTTACAGGACCCGTTTTTCGGACGGCTGCAGACAGGAATTACTAACGAGGATATCGAATCAGCAGCTGTAATCTCGGATTCACGAATATACCTGTTTGATCCTTCTGCACCGCAGAACTTCGGCATCCGGCTCACATTCCGCCCTGAAGCAGCATCTTCCTATGTGACTGCAGCTCAGCAGAGCATCGGCAGCTCGCCTATACTCTATGCAATAGACAGCGATCCGATCGCGTTTCAGTCGCCCGGGCAGACCTTTGATTACCTTAATCCTGGCAGAACATCACTGCTTGCAACACTTTCAGAGGACAGTCGCGAGACTAATGCGGTTATTGCCTCGATCTTCTCAACACCGACAATTGATTTTCCTGTCAATCTGACCGAGCAGCAGACGCTTCATCCACGCTACGGTCAGGTAACTATCACTGTCCTGCAGCTTGGGGCACTTGTCGCGTTCCTTCTCGTTCAGGGAGCGTTCTGGATCTACTTCCGCAGGCAAGCAGTGTTTTCGTTTGCAGTCCAGCTGCTGTTTGCTATCTGGGGTGTGGCTCTACTGAAGATGTTCAACGTGACGCTCAGTCTCGGAACGCTGCTTGGCTTCATGAGCGGGCTGGCAATGTTTATGATATTTATGGCTTTTATGCTGTTCCGTCTGCGGGACTTTGCCAAAGAAGGCTACAGCAAGGATGAGCTTAAGCAGGTGTACGAAGAATCATTCGGCAGCTACAGAATGTTTGCCATTGCAGCGTTGTTTCTGGTTCTTGTCGCACAGACTCTCGGTTTCCTCTCGCTTGCACAATTTGGTAACGGTATCGGGTTTGCTCTCGTTACCGGAATCCTGATAATACTGATCGCTGTCCGCGCGTTGCTGCCACAGTTCTACCTAAGCAGAAATAAGAAGAAATCATGAAGCTTCTGAGGTCCAATACAGCCCGTTTACTGGCACTTCTGATCGTAATAGCCGCTGGCGCCGGTCTTCAGCTTGCCTATGACTTCCGTCAGGGAGTAGATCTGGATAACGCGACAGTACTTGAGGTAACCTTTGATCATCCCGAGACAGTGCAGACCGTGACAAGGGCGGCAAATGAAGCGCATGTACCGGTCCGCATGGACAGGACAGGCGATGCCTCGTTCAGGCTTTATTATCAGAACAGATCACCGGAAGAGATTGAATCGGTTCGCCAGCGCCTGGAAGAGAATCTGGGTACGATAACACAGCATTCTGTCTACCAGAGCATTCCCGGCACATCCTTTGTTGTATCTCAGAGTCGCTGCAGAACGCTGTCGGGTTTTCTGCTGCCACGGTCGTCCTGTTTCTGCTGATTGCCTTCAGGGGTAAAAACTTCCGCCTGATTGATGTCCTGACATTTATCCTGGCTCTGCTTGTCGTTATGCTTTTGTGGCATACATCTGTTCTGCTTATTGCAATGGCTGCAATCAGTGCAGCAGGTTTTGGATTATCACTCTGGATGCTGCCTGTAATCGCCATCTGGTTCGGAATCTTCGCCACTGTCTTTGTGTTCTCGCTCTACCGTTTTCTGTTTATGCTTAAAGATGCGCGGCCGGACAGGATTGCTCTGCACTGGAATACTTTTGCTTCGGAGAACTTCCAGACTGCTGCCTTTGCGGCTGTTGTCAGCGCCGTACCGTTTCTGATCTTCATTATCATGCCGCTGCCGCAATCACTGCTCGTTGCAATGATTGCAGGATCAGCTGCTGCATCGCTTGTTGGAGTCTATTACATCTTTGGTGCATTCCTGCACCTGCTTGTGTCCGGATCACGTAAACTCAAGCTTCACAAGCGTGTCAGCCGCAGATGGTAATAGCAGATCTTCAGGCGCAGTCGTTCCCGGAGTTCTACAAAGTGTTTTCTGATCTGATGCATGAGGGGTATGCAGGGTTTCCAAAGCGCCTGCAGGATCATTTCCTCCGGTATGACTACTCAGCCAGCGCCATGCAGAACTGGTTGGAACTCGGCCTGCGCAAATTTCTCATAGCATTCGACGATGACGGCATCTCAGGGTTTCTTGTCGGCGACAACAGCTACGGGGGAGTGGCATTTGTCAGCTGGATAGGCGTCGCCAGGGAAAAGCGCAATGCGGGGGTTGGCAGTTCGCTGCTTGAAGCGTATGAGCAGTTTGCGAAATCTCGTGCCGCACACTTGATAGAACTCTTCACATTTGATACAGTCAAGCCGTTTTATATAGCCCGGGGATATAAAGAGGCTGGCAGGCGTGAATCAGGGTATTACGGAAGACAGAACGTGATCATGAATAAAACGATCGGCTCCTGGTCAGAAAAAAACCTCCCCGCGCTGACGTAACAATTATTTGAACTGATCGTATGGAAGAATGAGCCCTTGTGGCTCTTGTTTTTTATCATGGCAGAAGCACAGACAAACCAGACAAGACCGATCGTATTCCCTCAAGGAGTAGGCATGACCCGATCTGTAGATAGCGGCATGACGCCGCGTCTGCAGCCGCGTGCTACTCAGGTAATCAATCCCGATAGTCTGCACGGCATAACATTTACCGGCGAAACAGGGACCGTGGAGATCAACGGACATGAACCGCTGTTTGTCACGGGAGACAGTATCGGATACGTTCTTGACGGACAACGACTGCTGAAGATCGCTCTGCAGCCTACACCTGAGAACGATCCATTCAGGCTGCCCGACGAGGCAGGTATTGTCTCGGGTATACACGGGCAGATGGATACTGAGCGGCGTGTAGGAGAGAATGTTGAACATCCGTATCTGCGCAGAGTAACCACGCTGCATATGCTGACACATCCTGAGCTGACGCCGCGAGGCTTTGTAACACTCGCTTTAGAGGCTGACTACATTCCCGGCTCGTCCGTGGCAGAAATCCTTGATCAGATCCGTCTGCAGGAAGAGGATGCAGAACTGAGACAAAACGCCGCCAGAACACGGCGAAATCTGGCACAGTCTATGGTGACTGCGGCGAGTGCAAATCAGCAGATGCTTCGCAAGGGTCTGTTGCACAGAGATATAAAGCCTTCAAACATGATTGTGCCCGAAGGGCATGTAGAAGAGATTGCAGTACACGCCGGTGTCACACATCTGATCGATACTGGTTGTGCTCAGGGAGTAGATGATGCAATACCTGCAGATCGCGATGGGACAGAGGACTACAAGGATCCGCTGCTGACTGAAATAGGGGCACGCGCTGTTGGCATCGGCAATGATGTCTATTCTCATGGTGCAGCAGCTGCGGAAATGCTTACAGACATAAAAGGTCAGAGCAACTTTGCAGGTCCGCTGCTTGAGCGCCATGGTGGCAGCATCAGATCGCTGTATGCGGTAAACCGTCTGCTGAATGCTGCGATGGATTCTGTTTATGAAAAACGCATCAGTTCACCGCTTCTGTTCAGTCTTCTTCTGCGCGAGCTGTTGCGCGATGATGCAGATGCACGACCTGATTTTGCCGAGATGCTGATTAACTATGCAACAGAAGTCCGCCGTCCTGACCAGCCGCAGTATGCTGTCCATGCAGAACGTGATTTCGTTGAGGTTCTTGAGTTTGCGACCAATGATGACATGCGTGAAGAGCTGCTCGTTAAACTGAGACGTAACCCCTTACGCACCAGACAGTATCTGGTCGATCTTGAGCTTATCAGTCATGGTGACAGTCATCACGGGACCGATTATGCTGAAATGCTGGTTCGCGAACTTGAAAAGACGCCCTCTCAGAAAGAGGCTGAACTCACGGGCAGAAGCACGATTGAATTTCCTGTAACCTCTGACTGATCAGGGATCCTGTCAGTTATACTCCTGGCTGTAAAATCCGGAGATGACCTTGGCACGTTCGTCGTAAACCTGGATATATATTCTGAAGGGGCGGGGAATTGATTCCATGTCCGGTATTACAAACGCCTCGTTATCTGCGGCTGTGATATTGATCTCTTTGCCTTCGAGTCTCAACCACTGTCCATCCTGCAGCACCTCCACGCTGCCGATGCAGGTGTGTTCGGCACAGACAATATATGCATCATCGTCAAGATCCGGCTCCAGTCGAACACCGTCTCCATCCTCATTAAGACTGCGAATATCCACATTTGATGTGTCTTCGGACAGGGCACGGACTTCCGGATAGGAGAGCGGTTCTCTGGAAGTGCTGTTGCCTGGCTGCATCGCATTGTAAAGAGACAGTGCAAATACAAACAAAACGGTGGCGACTGTCAGAACAATGAGTGTCCGACGGTTCATCAGTCAAATACCCGCTCAATCTTGCGGGCGATGTAATAGGTATTACCGTTACCGTTTCTGCCGTCTGCGGTATATATGCTTACAATTTCAAGTCCTGCGTTTGTACAAAGCTGACGTACTTCATCCTGTGTGTAGGCATGAGCATAGCGGAGTAATCGTGGATCACCTTTCCAGTCAAGCAGAAAATCACCCTGATCTACATCTTCAGGGCTGAGGCCGATCTCCGCCCAGGAGTGCTGTCTGCGGATAAGCCAGGGCTGGTCTTTAAAGTTCCAGGTAGTGAAGATTGTATATCCCTGAAGATCTATGTGCTTGCTCAGCTCGGAAAAGAACACCTGACGGGTTGAGATACCAGGCAGATGATGGGTAATCCCGAATGCGGCAACCAGGTCAAAATGTCCGACGGGCCAGGGGTATTCCAGAATATCATGTTTAAACAGTTTAAGATCCGGGTTGCGCAGTGCTGCGATCGAGAGCAGTTCTTCTGATGTATCCATGCCGCGGTAGTCGACCTTGAACTTGCTTCTGAGAAAATCATAAAAGCGCGCATTGCCGCAGGCGACATCGAGGACATGCAGCGGCTGGAATTTAAGCTTTTTAAATTCCTCCAGCATCAGCACCCACCCGTCCCACGGCTCCGACCTGCTGTCTGAGAAGTCCTGGGAGGCATTACGGTACATTCTGATATTGAGGCTGTTAAGTTTTTGAATGGTATCGGGGGTCATAATGATACAATTATACCGCTTAGAACGATGAATAAATACGCCTTTGATCCAAAACCATACCGTGACGATATTCTTGCTATCGTCAATGAAGTCGCCGCAGTAAAGCGCTGGACACCAAAATCTCTGCAGAAGATTCTACCGCGGCATCCGCGTGACGGCAATGCCATATTCAGCAGGGATCAGCTTGTGATGGGTTACCGCCTGCTGGTATCCGAAAAGCTTGCAGATGAGAACCCGCTTGTACTTGAGCGCATCCGGATGAAGCCGACACGGACGGTGTCGGGCGTGGCACCTGTAACCGTTCTGACAAAGCCATTCCCGTGTCCCGGTAAATGTATCTTCTGTCCAAACGACGTACGTATGCCGAAGAGCTATCTGGCCGATGAGCCGGGGGCACAGCGGGCAGAGCGCAACATGTTTGATCCTTACCTGCAGGTGTTTAACCGTCTGCGTGCTTTCATGAACACCGGACACAGCACCGACAAGGTTGAGCTGATTGTGCTTGGAGGGACCTGGTCGTTCTATCCTGAGGAGTATCAGATCTGGTTTATCAAGCGCTGCTTTGATGCTTTGAACGATTTTGGCGTGCGTGACCGTCGTGACGAGGTAAAGTCAGTTAACATGTTTGAGGAGGCAAACCGTATTCCCCGCAAAACAGCTGACGGTCGGACGCGATCGTACAACGAGATCGTGCATGCTGTATCGCGCGGTGCTACAAGGGATCTGTTAACTGCTTCCGAACTGTCGTCATGGTCGGAACTTGAAGAGGCCCAGGTGGCAAATGAATCGGCTTCTTCGCGCTGCGTTGGTCTGGTAATCGAAACCAGGCCCGACTATATTGACGAACATGAGGTCATCAAGATCCGCCGTCTTGGCGCCACCAAGGTGCAGATCGGGATTCAGAGTCTTAATGACCGTGTGATGGAGTTGAACAGGCGCGGACATGGTGCAAAAGAGACAGCTGCCGCAATCCATCTGCTCCGCAGGGCAGGCTTTAAGATACATGCCCACTGGATGCCTAATCTCTATGGGTCCACACCCGATTCGGATATTGATGACTACAAAAAACTCTGGCAGCCAGAGTTTTCCCCGGATGAGCTGAAGATATATCCGACATCAGTTATTGCCAATACCGTCCTGCATGAAAAGTACAAACAGGGAGAGTACAGCCCCTACACTTACGAAGAACTGCTGCAGGTTCTGACAGGAACAATGCCGCTCACACCCCGCTATTGCAGGCTGACAAGAGTTGTGCGCGATATTCCTTCTACCGATATAGTCGCCGGAAACAAACGTACCAACTTCCGTCAGATTGCCGAAGAGGAACTTAACAAAATGGGCAGTCCGTGTCAGTGTATTCGCTGTCGTGAGATCAGAGGCAGAAAGATCAGCCCTGAAGATCTGCAGGAAGAGCGGATAGAATACAAAACTTCAGCAGGCACAGAGCATTTTCTGTCATGGAAAACCCGATCGGATGACAGGATTGTCGGTTTTCTGCGCTTGCTTCTGCCTGATGATGGCGACCATTTTATTCCCGAGCTTGCCGGTAATGCTGTCATCCGTGAAGTTCACGTATACGGACAGGTAGTAGCACTTGGTGAGCGGCAGGAAGGTCGGACGCAGCATCTTGGTATCGGCAGCCGGCTCATCCGGACCGCAGAAGATATCGCGCGTTCGGGCGGGTTTTCTGCAATCAGCGTCATATCAGCCATCGGTACGCGAAAGTATTATTACCGGCTGGGCTTCAGACTGCACAGTCTCTACATGCACAAACCCCTCTGACTTGCGCATCAGGCAGAATTGAGAGAAACTGAAGACAGGTAACCTTCAATAAATATGACCACCACCAAAACAGCAGTTGCGGGGATCTCACTCGGTGTCGGGGCGTTTGTTGTTGTCGTATTCGGAATGCTTCTGTGTTTCTGCTGCATGTGCTGCATGCTGCTCTTGCTGCCGTTTGCAACTGTACCCGGTCCAACTGATTATCCGTATCTTACAGCAACTCCAACACCATACGATCAGGGTGGTACACCAACCCCGCCAGAAAGCGGACAGGCACAACCTCTTCCCGTGCCGGACAGCGGTCAGTTCTTATGGGAGAACTTCGCCGAGCAGGGTGAGGACTACAGACGCTCGGTTATTCGCGAACAGGATACAATTGTTGTCAGGTTTACAGAACTGGTTGCTTCTGGCGCATGCACTGCGTATCTCACAGACAATGCTCACCTGGCACAGAATCGCGGTCAGAGGATCAGCTGCTATTCCTATGCGGTTTCTGACGGCAGGGTCTATTCGCTTGAATCCAGGAGCGGTCAGTCACTGTTTGTTGTATACGATACAGATAGAGAACGCACACAGACATATACTATTGGATCCGAGGCCTTTTACTCCGGCCTGACATTTGACCGCGGATCAGTCTATTTTGTTTCGTACGAATGTCCCTTCCCGCAAGGTCCGCAGGCATGTCTTACCGGTATCAACCTGCAGGAGGATCAGATCTTCCGGGTTCGTCTGCAGGACGTTGCATACCTTCCTGGTGCACGGGGATTATACGAACTGCCGGTTGTGTCACCATCAGGGGAATTTATTGCTGTGCCTCTGATCAACCACGAGCGCAATCGTGCAGGTGCAACAATAGTTTCAAGCGAAGGTCTTATTGTCAGAGAGTATACGTATGACCTGTCGCTGCTGTCTGCTGATATATCAGAAGGCCTGAATGTCGAGTGGATTGATGTTCATTCTCTCAGGATAATCGCCGAAGACGGGCAGACAGTGAGTACGATTAATTTTTAAGTTCAGAGAATGATTTACCTGGCAGCAGATCACCGGGGATTTGAGTCTAAAGCTAAAATTGCGGCTTTTCTGGAATCAGCAGGTCATGAGGTCAGTGATCTTGGTCCGCACAGTTATGACAAGGATGATGATTATCCTGACTATGCAATCCCTCTCGCAGAGACGGTTGCAGGAGAAGACGGAGCCAGAGGTATCCTGATCTGCGGTTCCGGGGTCGGGGTTACTATTGCGGCCAACAAAGTTAAGGGAGCACGTGCCGGTTATATCGAATCGGTCAGACATGCAGAGGCCGCCCGGACGGATGATGACATCAATATACTTGTTCTTGACGAGTTTACATTCAGTCCTGAAACAGACTTCCCGATCATTGAAGCCTTTCTGGGTACGCCGTTTTCTGATGAGGACCGTCACAATCGCCGCCTGCAGAAGATATCTGATTACGAACAGTCATGAACGTACATCCTGCAATTCTTGAAGACACAAGGACCGGTTTTGAGCAGCAGCTGAGCAGAGTCAGGGGATTTGCGCTCGATATTGATATTGATGTAATTGACTGGGAACGCACACCCGGCAAAACCATCTCTGCTGCAATCGCCCTTGAGTCAGACTTTGGAGATGCCGGACTGCATTTTGACCTGATGATGGACCGGCCCGCGGATACAGTCGCAACACTGATCAGTGATGCACGTGTCAGGACTGTGATCGTAAACCTTGAATCTGCCGATGACGTCTGGCTGCTGCTGAAGCGTATTTCTGCCGAAGGTAAACTCGCAGGCATCTCGGTAAATCCCGAGACGGGTATTGAAACGGTACGTCAGTATTATGAGCAGGCGGGACTGATCCAGGTTATGACCATTGAACCCGGTGTTCAGGGCAACCCATTCATGGAGGAACGCCTCCAGCTGCTCAGGGATGTGCGTGAGGACGGATATACCGGTCTGCTTGGTGTTGACGGGCACATAACCCCGGACACCATTGCTGCTGCACATGCAGCAGGCGCATCACGGTTCAGTGTCGGATCGGCAATACTCAAAGCCCCGGATCCTGAAGCTGTGTATATGTCTCTGGTGGCAAAAGTATCCTGAGAGGCAGTTGGATTTCAGACAGGGGTGTACTATACTAAACCAACTGACCTGCCCATGGACGTTAAAGATCTTCAACTCAAAGCCAACAGTATTCGCAAAAGCATTGTTACGATGCTTAATGCGGCCGGTTCCGGACACCCCGGGGGCGCAATGGGTATTGCTGATGTACTCACGTTTCTGTACTTCTCCGAGATGCGGGTTAATCCTAAAGATCCGCATATGAGTGACCGCGACCGCTTTGTACTTTCCGCCGCGCATATGGTCCCGGGTCTCTACGCAACGCTTGCAGAAGCGGGATTTTTTCCAAAGGAAGAGCTGACTACATTGCGCAAATTCGGTTCTCGCCTTGAGGGTCATACCGTCCGCAATCTTGATATCGGGGTTGAGACAACCGGCGGATCGCTAGGGCAGGGTGTATCGATAGCATGCGGTATGGCTGCTGCTGCCAAGGTGGACGGAGCATCATGGAGAACGTACTGTATAGTCGGTGACGGCGAATCCAATGAGGGTTCCGTCTGGGAGGCGGCGCTCTTCGGATCCAAGTTTGAGCTTGATAATCTTGTCTTCATCATTGACCGTAATAACATTCAACTCTCCGGAACGGGACAGGAGGTAATGCCGCTTGACCCGGTTGCAGACAAGTGGAGGGCTTTCAACTGGAACGTAATTGAAATTGACGGCAACAGCTTTGATGATATCGCAGGAGCATTCCGCACGGCACGCGAGGTTAAACACAGGCCTACATGCATAGTTGCAAATACGGTGCCCGGCAAAGGTGTCAGTTTTATGGAAAACAAGGCGGAATGGCACGGAAAAACTCCTGATGATGAACAGACAAAACAGGCTTTAGCTGAACTGGACTCACTCAATGCAAACGGTTAATCTGCGCAATCTGTCGGAACTTGAACTTAAACCCATCCGTGACGGTTTCGGGGAGGGATTTCTCAATATCGGTGCTGCAATCCCTGATGTTATCGGTCTTAACGCTGACCTGACCGAGTCAGTCAGGATGCATCTGTTTGAAGAAAAGTATCCTGAGCGTTTCTTCCAGGTCGGAATCTGTGAGCAGAATATGGCAGGAGTCGCCGCAGGTATGGCTCTTTCAGGTAAGATCCCGTATATGGGCAGCTTTGCCAACTTCTCTCCGGGGCGTAATTATGATCAGATCAGAACGTCTATCTGTATGATGAATGCCAACGTGAAGATTGTCTCTTCGCATGCCGGATTCAGTCATGGATCTGATGGTATTACAGTGCAGATGCTCGAAGACATTGCCATGATGCGTTCGCTTCCAAACATGACTGTACTTGTTCCCGCGGATGCCTATCAGGCCATGCAGATGGCAGAAGCTGCCGCTACAATCGAGGGACCTGTCTATCTGCGGCTCGGCCGTTCTGAAACACCGCTGTTATTTGCCGAGGGGACGCCGTTTGTTCCCGGAGAAGCTCAGCTGCTCCGGGATGGAAGCCATGTGACAATATTCGCAGCCGGCTATCTTGTGTTCCGGGCGCTGCTTGCTGCAGACAATCTGCATAAGCAGGGTATAGAGGCTCAAGTAATAAACATACATACAATCAAACCGCTTGATGAGGCATCAGTTCTGGCTGCCGCAGCAAAGACAGGAGCTGTTGTCACGGCAGAAGAAGCGCAGGTTAACGGCGGTCTTGGCGGCGCAATTGCAGAAGTTCTGGGCCGCAAACTGCCCACACCTATGGAAATGGTTGCAGTTATGGATCAGTTCGGCGAAACCGGAACCACTATGGACCTCAACAAATCACGCAACCTGATGGAAGATGATATCGTTGCCGCTGTATTACATGTACTTGAACGTAAATCAGCATGAGTTTTGGAGAGACACTCTACCAGACCTGTATCCTGTTTATCTCAATGATTGCGGTAATCATTATTGTCTGGGGTTCGCTCTGGGCCGGTGCGGAGTTGCTTATCCTGGAAGTCAAAAAGATACTGCGCCACGAAAACTCAGGGCATGAACGGTATTACCTGATCAAAGAACAGTTCGGTCACCGTATTTCGCTGGGGCTGGAATTTCTGCTTGCTGCAGACCTGCTTTCGCTCATCCAGAATCCGTCAGACCAGGAGATAATTCAGCTTGCTGCACTGGTTGCAATCCGGATTGCCATCAATTACTTTCTCAACCGCGAAATTGCGGCAATCGACCTTATGCTGAACAGAAAAAAGGCTGCTCAGACCAAAGCCTCCTGACCTGATTCCATAAAGTCTTTGATAAACTGCTCAAGGCCGATATCGGTCAGCGGGTGTCTGAACATTTTTCCGATATTCTCAGGCTTTACTGTGGCAACATCTGCACCGTACATTGCGGCAAGCGCAACATGACGTGGCGTGCGGTCAGAAGCAGACAGGATGTTTGTCTCATATCCTCCGTTATCAAATATCTCCCGTATTTCTGCGATCAGCTCCATGCCATCCGCCGAGATATCATCAACCCTGCCTACAAACGGGCTGACATAGGTTGCACCAACTTTTGCAGCAAGCAGCGCCTGTGTCGGCGAAAAGACCAGTGTCACGTTGGTCTTGATGCCTTCTTTTGACAGATGGCTTACTGCCTTGATCCCGTCTGGAATCATAGGTACCTTGACTACAACATTCTTATGAAGTGCGGCGAGACCGTGAGCCTCACGCATAATGTCATCATATGCAGTCCCAAGTACCTCAAGGCTGACGGGACCATCCACCATGGCAAGGATCTCCTGAACTATCTCTTTATATGGCCGGCCGACTTTGGTTGCGAGGGTCGGGTTGGTTGTAACGCCGTCTATTATTCCGAGGTCGTGGTACTTCCGGATCTCTTCGGGGTCTGCGGTATCAATGAAGATTTTCATGGACAGTTTGTCTAAGCTAATGCTTCTATTATATAGAAATTACCAGGATGCTCAATCGACCGCGACAGGCAATCCTGCTAAACTTTTTTATATGGAAGAACATCACACCGGCGTTGTTGCAGTCAGCGCTCAGACGGTCAACCGGAGGCTGCCGTTTATTGCCGCAGTCATCCTCAGCCTTGTCGGTGTTGCGTTTATCATCTTCGCACTGCTGATCATATTCGGCGGTATCCTGAATGAACCCGTGTCAGATGTGCCTGTCCCGTCAGCGACACCGGCTCAGCCGCAGTCGTTTGCTGATGACTACCGCTGTGAAAATCCCGTTATCGTTTCGTCAGAACAGGAGCTCTACATCTGCATCAGCGAAGAGCGTCCGCTTGAGGAAGCAGAAGGATATACGGCCTGTGCGGACGAGCTCTCAGATCTTGACGGTGTGAGCCAGCAGGTACTGATGCTCTATACCAAAAGCAGTTCTCAGCGTCTTCAGACACTTACCATTAAACCTGACTGTACAGTCGGTTTTCGCAGGTTCGTTTCAACTGACGGCGAGCTGACAGACGATGTGAGCGTTGCAGTCTACAGCGAACGGCTGCTTCTGTATCAGGAGTATCCGGTTTATACAGGTGACGCAGACACATGGGTCACTGCGGTCTATGATTTTGTGCGTGAGACCCAGTCCATGCTTACGCAGAACACGTCGGGAGAGTTCGTGTTTGCTGACGAAACACTTTCTGTCTACGCCGGCAGATCTGCCGCTACATCTGACCTTACCATCGCTGTGTATAGCTTTGAGACCGGTGAAACAGCCCAGCAGACTGTTCCGGCAGATGACCTTGCCGGTGATGAAACCTTCGCAGGTGTCACAGTTTCGGAGGAAGGGGGTATTTATACCGCCCAGGTTACGGTAGAGACACAAACGGGATCGCGTGTGATCACGGTCGCAATCGAAGAGCCATCAGACTGAGCGCTGTTTTTTGAATACGGGGGGCATCAGCGTGCGTTTGCTTTCATGATGCAACCTGATCACTTCTTCAGCTACCAGTTGTGCTCCGCCGAGCTTGTAGTTGCTGTTAAACGCATTGCTGCTCAGTTCTTTCAGATAGTCCCTTTGCTGCAGGAACGTATGCAGATCAATGATCCGGTCAAACTCGTGAATAGCGTTTTCAATCTTCATTACCTCAACGTGTTCAACCTCGTTTGCTCCCTTGGGTGGAAAATGAATATGCGGAATACCTGTGCCCATTGAGTAGAAGATTATCTCACCGGTTTTGGCAAACAGGACATCAATCTCTTCGGCAAACCAGCGGTGACCCACTTCGATAACCTTGTCACGGTTGGCGCTGCTGAAGATCTCAAATTTGTCCGGGTCAGTCAGCCCAAGCTCGTCACGCAGATCGCTCAGCTGATCAGCAAATTCAAGGTGCGGTCCCGGTATCGCCTTCAGTCTGTATTCCCCGATGTGGACGTATCCACTGAGGTTTTTTACTATCTTGATGATACGTTCGATTTCGTCATTGGTGCCCGTTCCACCAATGTAGAGGCCAAGCGTCAGGGGGTGATTGCGGTCACCGAGGTGTTTCTGTACTCGTCTGAATATTTTCTCGCGGTTATCAAAGATTACAGGATCGAGCGTGTGACCGATGACCTTGATACGGTCAGGGTGTACACCAACCCGTTCAAACAGTGACTGAACGCGTTGGCTGTTAACCAGATGCAGCGGTCCGTGCTTACCGCCGGGAATACCGTAAAACGAGGCTGAGCCGATATCAATTTCGTCCGGGATGATGTTAATCAGCTTCTGGCAGATGCGCTTACCCAACCCAAACGACCACAATGCTCCCAGGCCCCACGGGTGGACTGCAAGAAAAATGTTGTAATCACTGTTGTGAAGATACCGGCGCAGCGGGAAGCCAAGCGGCACCTCAAATATTCTCATCAGAGCCAGAAAGGCTTTAAGGGCGAATACCGGTGGCTGAAAGCTGTTGAATGATGAGGAATTCCGTGTCGTGACCTCAAAAAACCATTTAAACACCAGAAGTGGTGCCACAGCTATGCGTGTGTACCAGCTGTGCATTCGTGCCCATTTGAGGATATCCAGGGTATCGTTTTCGATACCGGCTTTATCCAGAGCGTTCTTAACCGAAGTCGCTTCGCGCAGGTGTCCCAGACCTGTCAGAGCATATACCTGCAGCACTTTTGGTTTGGGGGCAGTGTTCATTCCCACCATTCTAGCCCAGCTTGGGATATATGAAAAGACGGATATGTAACATCACACGACATATAAGCAGTATTATTGTGGTTGCAGGTGATCTCAAGTACCATAAACCTATAGACAGGAATTATTACTGTGGCTGAAAAACTGGACACTGCAACAGATGACAGTGCGCTGATCAGGGAGTTCTGTGAGAACTCCAATTTTGACGCGTTCGGCATTATCTATGAGAAGTATGCCACGCCGGTGTACCGTTCACTTTACGTAAAAGTGGGAAACAAAGAGATAGCTGAAGAGCTGTTGAGTGACACCTTTACGACACTGCTTGAAATCCTGCCTAATTTCAGGTCGGACTCGTCGCTGAAAACGTTCATCACCGGTGTCGCGTTTAACAAAGCCCGCCAGTACTGGCAGAAAAACAGTGACGGACCGCTGAGTCTTGAGGAGGATCTGGCAGGTATGGATGATGAAGAGGAGGATGAAGAAGAGGAACAGCAGACAGAGCATCAGATCCGGTTTGAAAAGCAGCTTGTTGAAGCGATTATGTCAGAACTAGAACCGCCCTACAATGAAGTGCTCGAAATGCGGTTTATCCGCGGCATGTCAATCAATCAGACTGCAGAGGAACTGAATCTGACCTCTGCAAATGTCCGTGTTATCCAGCACCGGGCATTAAAAAAAGCTCAAACTATTGCTGGAGGTTTAGTAGAATCAGGAAATGGAACAGACTGACCGCCAACTGAATAAAGATGACTACAGACTGATCCGCGCGATGCGCAGGCAGTCTCCGCAGGCGCAGCTGGATCCTGCATTTTCTGCTGCCCTCAAACAGCAGCTGCGCGAGCAGTATAGAGAAACACAGAATCATGTTTCGGAGGCCCGTGTCACCATGGCGCTATACGCTCTGCTTGCCACCTTTGTTGTGGCAATTCCGCTTCTGCTGACCATTCTTATCTGGCTTGGCAATCCGCAGGTAAAGCAGAACGTGAACGTGACGCCGGCAGTTGATGATGATACAAACGAGGTAAGTACAACTGATGTCAAAACACTTCGCGCTGAGTTCGGGTCACTGATCAATGCACGGGACTTTGAAGAGATGAAAGAATACATGGCTGATGAGGTCAGTATCAGTGTCAGCGGGACAGAGTGCTGCGGTACGCTGCTTCGGTATGATGCGGCAGGAGAGCTGGCATTTCAGCTTGACGGTCGTGGGAGTTTTGATTTTACCGAGACACGCGCAGACCTGCAGCTGATTGCAGCTCAAAACCCTGATCTGACAAAACATCGCTTTGGTATCACAGAAGAGGGATTTGTCATCGGATTCGCGCTTGATGATAAGTTTGCCGTTAACAGCATTGTATTTGCACAGTACAGTTCTCTTGTCAGCCCTGATCTTGAAATGGTCCTTGACTCAGTTCTGGATCAGATCAACGCGCTGGACGGCACTGCACTTACACAGACAGTCGCAGCAGAAGTCGGGTACGAGCAATTCGGTCAGGACTGCTGCGGACTGCTAATTCAGGAGGAAGCAATAAGTCTGCTGCTGGATGATGCCCGCAACGGCAGACCTTACACATATGATGACGGTGAACAGCTTTCGGAGAGTATCAGCAGGTATCCTGTACTGGAACAGTTTGTGCTGCTCCTTGGTTCAGACGGGACGATTATCGGATTGCAGCTTAATAGCGACAACCGTATCTCCGAAATCATTACCCTGAACGTTCGTGACGTTACTGCTGTCACCCCTGATGAGTGCAGCGCTGACAGTCAGCTGTCCCAGAGTGGTGCAGCTGCATATGCGGCGGGCAGTCCGTCCCAGCTGGGACCTGTCTGGGAGTCCCGCTATGATGCCACATCGTCTGATGCCGCTGCCGGAGATTACTACTTCACGATTATAGGTCGTGAGGTGGCTGCAATAAGTCCTGCGGACGGTGGTATTGCATGGACAATCAAAGGAATTCCCTTTACTGAGACAGCAAAGCTGGCAAGTGATGATACCTATATCTACGTCAGTACAGACAGAGATCTGTTCGCATTCTTCGCCGATACAAGAAAACTCGCATGGGGCAGGACGCTTAACTGGAACGGCAGATTTGCCCCGGTCTCGCCAGTGATCAGCTGCGGCTCGGTGATTCTGCCGGTCGCAACACCTGACAGATCAAGTTATACACTTGAGGCTTTTGATCGCGAGAGCGGTGACCGCACCTGGTCGCAGACATTGCAGGGTGTGGTCGCCGTCCAGCCCGTTACAGCCGGTAATGGTCGCATCCTCGTGGCTGATGAACCAGGTAATCTGTATGCGTTTTCAGCTCTTGACGGCAGCATTGCCTGGAGAACCGCGGCCCGACTGCAGGAGCCAGCAACCCTCACTGTAACCGGCAGCGAAGTGCTCATGACACAAAACGGTACACTTACGGTGCTTGAGGCAGAATCCGGACGGAAGCGATTCGGGATCAGTTCGCCGGCAACAGACTTTGTCGATGTGGCTGTCCAGGGCGACAGGATCTACCTGCTCGCTGACAACGGAGCTTCGACTATCATAAGTCTGGCGGATGGCGAAGATCTTCGCCGGACATCCCATCAGGGACTTGAGCGTTACATACAGATTGGAGGACGGTTTGTACTGATTACTGACAGTAGTGTTCATCTGGCCGATGAGAATCTTGACAGCATAAGACAGATACCGCTAAAAGCAGGAGTATCAACAGCTTCACCACTATACATCAACGGAGTGCTGATATTTTCGGCAGGGGATAATTATTATGGAGTGACGGTCCGTTAGGACTCCTCCTCATCCTTCATCTCTTTCAGGGTCTGGATCAGCTTGAGTTTGCGGCCGTCATGTTTGATTTCTTCCTGTTCCAGCTGCATAAGCTCCATCTTGATGATCTCTTTAAGCAGGTCCATGCGTTCCTTAAGTGTTGCGATCTTTTCGGTAACAATGGCTATCTCGTCAGTCGTTTTAATCTTGTCGCGGATCTCCTTAACTTTTTTATTCAGCGCTTCAAACTCGTCTGCAAGTTCGTGGTTGTCTTTGTAGTCCTTTAGATCACGGCGCAGGGTTTTTATTACTCGCTTTGTTTCAAAATATTCTGCAACCTTATCCGGGTTGTCATCACTGAGACCGATAGCTGCTGCTTCTACCTCTTCGCGAACCATATCCGAGACAGACAGTTCCTCACCAAAATCTGCAGGGTCTGCAGCAGGGATCTCGTCATCAGATTCCGCAGGTAATTGTGATTCCTCCGGCTGCTCTTGCACAGTGTCTGCGGTCTCTTCGGGAGAGTCCTCGGTGGTTACTTCGACATCGGTATCGGGAGTTACATTCTCGTCTTTCCGCGGGTCTGCTGACATGTCTGTCTGGTAAGAGTTAAGCATGATCATCCTAGCAGGAATCGCTGTAGCAGTTCAACACTTGCATTTGCCGGATGATTCCAATAGCGTGAATGTACTATCTGTTACACTGTGTGTATGAGAGCATTATGGTCAGGAGGTATCAGCTTCGGTCTGATTTACATTCCCGTTCAACTGTATACGGCCTCACGCCGTAATACGCTCGATTTTGATCTTCTCCGCCGAAAGGATATGAGCAGGATCGGGTATGCAAAATTTGCGAAGTCGGATGGTAAGGAGGTCGACAGTGATGAGATAGTCAAAGGATTTGAGTTTCGCAAGGATGAGTATGTGATCGTTGAAGATGAAGACTTTGAGAAGGCCAACGTAAAGAAAACAAACTCCATCGAAATAAAAAGCTTCACTGACATTGCCGAAATAGATCCCAGATATTTTGAAAAGCCCTACTTCATCGAGCCGGATCCCAAAGCACACAAGACCTATGCTTTGCTGCACCACGTTCTTACCGAGTCAAAGAAGGTGGCAGTTGCGAGCTACGTATTACGTGACCGTGAACACCTCGCACTGGTGATGCCTGAAAAAAACCACCTTATTCTCGAACAGATCAGGTTTGACGAAGAGCTGCTAGAGCCTGAAGAGCTCGAATTTCCTGCTGACCAAAGCTTTGCTAAGGAGGAGATTGATATGGCAAAAGAGCTGGTGGACAAGATGACAAAGCCGTTTAAGCCTGAAGAGTACAAGGATACCTACACAGAAGAACTGCGCAGCATGATTAAAGAAAAAGCACTTCACAAGAAGGTTACAGCCAAGGGAGAAAAGCCGAAGCCAACTCAGATCAGGGACCTGATGAAAAGTCTCAAAGAAAGCTTAAAAGCCACCTCCTGATGGCCCTGCAGGAATACAACCGCAAGCGTGATTTTCGTAAAACCTCTGAGCCAAAAGGGAAAAAGGCTGCGAGTAACGGCGAACTGCCTCTGTTTGTGATCCAGAAACATGCTGCTTCAAGGCTGCATTATGATGTGAGGATTGAGCACAAAGGAGTGCTGGTCAGCTTTGCTGTACCTAAGGAACCCAGCATGTCGCTGTCGGTAAAGCGTCTTGCAATACACGTCGAGGATCACCCCCTTGATTACGCTGCATTTGAGGGCGATATCCCTGAGGGCGAATACGGTGCGGGGCATGTTGTCATCTGGGATAAGGGTACGTACAGCTATCCGGGGGTTTCGGACAGAACAGAGATCAGCAAACGGGTAGAGCATGGAATCAGAAAAGGACATATTCTTGTCGAGTTGCATGGTGTAAAACTGAAAGGAAGATTTTCGTTTATAAAGCTGAAAAACGACGATCAGAAGGGTGATAACTGGCTTTTCTTTAGAACCGGGATGAAGATGAGGATGCTGCTGAAGTGCGCGAGGCTGATCCTGCTGCAGTAGAGGAGGTCAAAAGGGAGCTGGCGAAGCTGAAGCTGCCTGATTTCAGGAGCAAGAGCATGTCGCCCATGCTGGCATCAGTTACGGATGAGCCGTTCTCAAGCAAAGACTGGCTGTTTGAGATCAAGTATGACGGCTACCGAATGCTTGCTGTCACTGGTGACGAGGCAAAATTGCTGAGCCGAAACGGCAAAGACTATTCAGCAAAATTCCCCGGGATTATGAAAGAGCTCAGGCAGATGTCTTTTAATGCGGTACTGGACGGGGAGGCTGTTGTTCAGGACGAACAGGGGCGCACTGACTTTGGTGCACTGAAACGGTATCTGTCCGGTGGAGAAGGTGAGGCATTGCTCTATGTATTTGACATACTCAGTTTCGAAGGAGATGACCTGACCGGAATCCCTCTCGAAGACAGAAAAGCTGCGATTGAACGTTTGCTCGGAGACGGGTATGTGCGATATGCCGGCCACATTAACGGGCAGGGCGAGCAATTGTTCGAGCAGGCTGAAAACCATAACCTGGAAGGCATAATCGCCAAGCGTGCGGACAGTAAATATACACCTGGCGAGCGATCCCGTGACTGGCTGAAAGTACGGGCAGAACAGGAACTGACAGCTGTAATTGTTGGATTTACTCTGCAAAAGGGAAGGGAGGATGCAATCGGCTCTCTGGCGCTTGCGCAAACGGATGGTTCTCAGCTGCATTATCTTGGCCGTGTGGGTACAGGGTTTTCAGCTGCCGAGGCACACGAGCTGTACTCTAAATTGCAGAGTATTGCGAGAAAAACACCGCCCGTCTCGGATCCGCCAAGAGAAGAGGTGATCTGGGTAACGCCAAAACTCTGGTGTTCAATTACATACACAGAGCTTACAAGCGATGGCAGGATCAGGCACGGTGTGTACCATGGCCTGCGTGACAAGCCATCTGAAGGTAAGGCGAAGGCACAGCTGGTTCTGCGCACCGATGGTGAGGATGTAACGGTTACTCATCCCGAGAAGCTTATTTATCCCGGACCGGGTTACAGTAAATCAGATGTCGCGGCGTACTTTAAACGCATCGCACCATTTATTCTCCCGCATTTGAAAGACAGACCGATCTCGATGCACCGCTTTCCGGGAGGAGTGGAGCAGCCCGGCTTCTTTCATAAGGATCTGGAACATCATCCTGATTATATTCAAACCTACACGGTTCATTCCTCCTCAGCGGGGCGTGATATGCGGTATCTGCTCATACAGGACGAGGCATCGCTTCTGTATGCTGCAAACCTTGGCGCCATCGAGCTGCACCCGTGGCACTCGCGTAAGGGCAGTATCAACAAACCGGACTGGGTGATCCTGGATCTCGATCCTCACGGCGTAACATGGGAGGATGTAATAACTGCTGCAACGGTGAGCAGGGAAGTGCTTGATATGCTCGGAATTAAATCATGTGTGAAGACATCAGGATTTACCGGAATGCATATCGGGATACCTCTGGGTGCTCAGTATACATATGAGCAGGCGCTCGGTTTTATGAAGCTGCTGCAGCGCATTGTCTTTGACCGCCTGCCCGATCTGACCGCAATTGTAAGAAACCCCGACAAACGCAAAAACCGGATCTATCTGGATATTCTGCAGAATGCACGCGGACAGACAATCGTCGCGCCGTATTCGCTGAGACCTGGTGCAGACGCTCCTGTATCGACACCTCTTGAATGGGATGAGGTACGCCCTGCAGTGAAGCCTTCTGACTTTACCCTCGCTACTGCACCGGACAGATTCGAGCAGAAGGGGGATCTCTGGAAACCGATGCTGGGTAAGGGTATTAATCTTGCCGATGTCCTTAAACGGCTTGAACGGGAATTTGATGTTTCAGAAGTATAGAGTACACATTCTTGTCGCAGCTGCACTCACAGGCATTGTGCTCCGCTTTGTTGCGGCTATGCACGGGCACAACTATGATTTTGAGTCGTATCTGCTTGTAGCTGATATTGCTGAAGCGGGACGCAATGTCTATACCGAAACCTCACGGTATAACTATGGTCCGGCGTGGTTTTTGATCCTGCTGCTGCTGAGGCATCTATCGTATCTGTTCTCAGATCCGGCAGTTGCGTTCCGCCTGCTTGTTGTTGTTGTGCTTACTGCAGCAGATCTGGCCATCATGTTTTATCTGCTCAGACATTTCGGCGCCCGCGCGGCAGTTCTGTTTATTCTCAACCCTGTGTCAATACTCATCACGGGATACCATTCGCAGTTTGATAATCTTGCAATTGCTATCGGGCTTTGGGCTATGGCGGTTTATGCGTCAGGCAGAGCGAGCCTGGACAGAAAAGTTATGACCGCAGGGCTTGCTCTGCTCGGTTTGTCGCTTGTAGTGAAGCATGTACTGATACTTCTGCCTGTGTGGCTGGCTATACGTGAAGACACATTTGTCCGTAAAGGAGCTGCACTGGCCGTGCCGGTACTGATACTGATCATTTCGTTTTTACCGTTTATGGATGCCTGGTGGGATATTCGAGCCAATGTGATCCTTTACGACTCTGCAGAAAATGCTCCGCTGCTGCTTTACGGGCTTCCACCGTTTCTGTCGTTTATACCTCTGCGATTGTGGATGTTCGGAGGAATCCTTCTTGCAGGGTTTGCAGTTAAGAAAAGACCGCTGAAAGAGTATGTACTTCTGTACAGTGTTGTACTCGTCGTATTTTCAATGTCTGTCATTAACCATCACCTGGCTGTGCCGATGGCCGCAGTTGCTGTCTGGCCCAACATCTTTTACGTTGTGTACACGATTCTGACAACATGGATGCTCAGTCTCGACAAGCTTGGTCTCGGGATCGAAGCATTGATTAACATATCTCCACCTCAGCTGCTGTTCAGGCATTACGGGGCAATGATCTTTGCCGTGCCTGTCTTTATCCTGTTTCTGGGGCTGCTGAAGCAGGTAGCCAGCTGGAGAAAACTGACTAGGAGGGAGTTGCCCGGGTGACCTCAAATGAAGGTACTTCTATACCTGTGTCGTGCGACCTGATAATGATCGTATTTGAACCCCCATCGCTGTAAGGAAAAGTAAGTGACCTGACATCTCCGTCGCTTGTTACAATTGCCTCCAGATCATAAAATCCTGCGCTGTCTTCTGTCCGGAACGTGTATCTGACCGTTCCGTCTTCCAGCTCAGTCCTTGTCTCCGAGATTATCTGCCGGTTAAGGTAATCAAGAAATGCTTCTTTAGTTTTGAGCAGTGGGTTTGCAAATTCGATGCCGAATTTTGATTCACCCTGATCAGTGCGGATATTTACTGACCCGTTGTGGATACTTTCTTCCTGGTGTTGTACTTCTCCTGTCGCGGGATTTGTCAGTGTTTTATCTGCGTATGCGACCTGATCATCGACATCAACCATGTATTCGCCTGTCAGCTTCAGCTGTTCGGAATCAACGGTTTGAGTATAGACTGCATCTGAATAAGTGCCCAGATCTTCAAGAATGGCAGATATGTCCCGAGCGAACTGTGTATCCTGTGTGCTGGTCTCGCCCAGTACCTCGGTATTCTTGTTCTGTTTGGCAGGGGGGATGCGGGAGATACCGGCAAAAAAAAGCGCACCGGCCGCAACAAGAAAGAAAAAAGACACGACTAAACGGCCTAACTCCTCACTGTTGCGTTTATGCACCATACTATATACATAACTGAGGTATATAGCTCATTATACCACCTGCACAGGTGTTTTGCTATGTCACCGTGCAAGAATTCAGTGTGTACATGCTAAAATCCGTTATATTCGAATGCATAATGAGTGAACGGACATACAGAGTTGTAAAAAGCGGAAGCGATGAAACTGATTTCGGCTATTCATGGCGCATGGCTGTCCCTGCTGGAGAGAGCCTCCACCATGATCCCGTGTATTTTCAGGTACCGCAGGGTTGCATGATAGAGAGTGGTGATGATGTTGAAGGTACCTCGGACAACGCGGTCAGGACCCTGTTTGGGGGCTACCTGGATTACGTGACCATGCGTGAGGTTTTACCTGATCTTTTTGCCTATGACAAGCTAAGAGACACACTGCTTGATGTCAGTTCACAACTGTGTGTCAGTTGCGAAGTCAGAATGTTCTGCAGAGCAGTCAAAAACGGACACGATTAGCCGAGAATAAGCTTTCGCAGCTCATCCTCCCTCCCGTTGAGTGCTGCACGCATTGTTTTAAGTGATATCTCGATATCAGCAAAACCCTCCTCGTACGTGCGTCTGATAAAGTCATCGTAAGATAGTTCAGTGATACTGATCTTTTCGCCGGAATCAAGTTTCTGGCTGTCAGTCAGCTTTACGTCGCGCGCGATAAACAGATAGATTGCCCAGTCCAGCTTGGACAGAGGCTGCCACGCGTCCCACAGTTCCCAGGTATCGGTTGTATATCCGGTCTCCTCCTGCAGCTCGCGTTTTGCAGCAGCCAGTGGATCTTCCCCCTCATCAACCCTTCCGCCAGGCACTCCTGTAAAAGCTTTTTTCCCGGGCTGTTCCTGTTCAAGCAGCAGAATGGTTTTCTGTTCTGTTACTGCGACGACCAGAACAGTGTCATCACGTTTAAGCAGTTCAAATGTGGTCTTTGTCCCATCATACAGCTGCTGCTGCCACTGCCAGACATCAAAGATCACACCGTCAAATACACGGGCTGCATCCGGACCGATTGTATGCCTTGGAGCGGGGCGGGTTATAGTCATATGCGTATTGTACGGTCTCGCTGTTAATAATTAAACTCCTGCCGGATTATATCCCGGATCACGGTCCCCGGGGCAGTGCCCTCGGGTCTTTGTGCAAGTGATTCATGCATCTTCTGCGCATATGTCTGATAGGTAAAGCTCTCTTCATGATGCGCCAGCAGAGAAAGAATATCATGCAGCTCAAACTGTTTGTTTCCGTCAGTATCAAACATGACATCAAGAATTTCATAGGTAAATCCGCGCATCTGCTTCAGGATTGCAAGCATGGTAATAAAATCAAACTCCGCCCGTCCCTCGTCTGACTTCCATGCGGCTTTGGCATCCGCTATTGCCTGCTTATGTCTGATTTTGATATCCAGCAGAGCTGCCAGAGTCCGTCCTGCAATCTTCTTGTCGTCAGCTGCCGGTTCTATCTCTTCTACTGCAAAACCGTTAACACCGGCATGCGTGCGCCGGTAAACTGTCGGCACAGTCTCATATACCACACGTGACATAAATGCTCCTGCGGTAAGGTGCCTGAAGTTGAGTGGAATAATACCCCTGGTCGCTTTGACGTTGCCTGGGTATCCCTCTTTCAGTAGCTGTCCAACGTACTGTACGAGCAAGTGCTCGATCATGCTGCTCCTTCGTGGCAGTTCGGGTGTGGTCAGCTCTTCTGCCGAGGGTTGCGGCGGATCTCCTGATTTGTCGTCTATCTGGGTTATCCTGCCGTCAGTCCAGATCACGTTGTCCGGTGTTCCTTTAAGAAGTGCGCGCTGTCTGATCAGTGCCGGAGGGACGTCAACACCCGATCGCTGCAGCACCCGCGTCAGGACTTCACCGGTTTTAAAATGGTGAGCTGCCTGCGGCTGGTACCACCACCGGTCGGCACTGATCTCGGGTGTGGCATCACTGTTCACCGGTACACCGCTTACACCGATGTCATCAAGAGAAACTGTGTCGCGCAAGGTTGAGGTCGCCTCTCTGCTATAGCCTTCGGGATAAAGCTTTGCCTGCCACCGCCTGTCTGTCAGATCCAGCCGGCTGTTGTGCGATGCATGGTGCCACATTGTCATTGCTGATTCTGGACCGCGGTGTGAAAGCTTCCAGACTTCAAACATCAGTCGCGGCATGCGCGGATCAAAGCCGAGCAGCGCAAACTGCGGCCCCATGCTCTGAAAGTATGACTCTGTCCAGTACTGTCTCCCTCTGTAAGGTAACACCACAGGGCAGATGATCTCCCGGAACAGTATAGCTGCTGCAGCGCGTTCCAGGTCCTGCCTGGTGGCAAACAGCGGATCCGTGTTTTCGCGCGACTCCCGCTGCAGCATATCCAGTTCCATCTCCGCCTGTGCGACTGCGGCACCGCCCGATGCCTCCTTTACGGCCTCAAGCGCAAGTGGCAGGCGCGTGGCGTAGAAGTCTGCAATTGCATCCCGTTCCTGTTTATCTGACAGCGGACTTTCGGTTTCTGACCTTGGTCTTATCCCGGCAACAGTTTCCATGTCTGATTCCAGGGAGTTTGCTGGCAGAGAGAGCCTTCCCAGCAGGCTTCGTGCCACAAAGGTGTGAAAGAAGTTTAGAGATTCCTGTTGTATGCCTCTATAGCGGCTGATGCTTAGTTCGCTCCGGCCCTCACCTGTCGGGATGTGCAGTTTGAAAAAGGGGTTTTCTCGGTTGGTCAGTTCGCGTCGTGCTTCAGTAATAATGCGCAGCTGCTGTTTAGCCTCGTCATCAGTAATCTGACCGGCTGCACGCTGGCTTTTGATCACGGTTTTGCGCTCATGCAGTTGTTCATATTCTGCATCTGAAGCAAAGCACCATTCGGCATACTCTCTGTACCAGCCTGTAATGACAGTCTCACCGTTGATGTCCTCTTCGTGCATCATCTCTTCCAGAAATATGTCCGGATCCTGCTCGCCGGCAAGTATTCTCACCAGAAACGGTATCTCGCTTTTAGAGACGGATGTAGTGAAGTCGGTATCCAGTCGGTCTTCCGGGTAAAACTCGCGGGCAGGGTTGACGCGGGTAAGTTCAAGCGGAACGAACTCTTCAGGAACATGTTCCTCAATTGCCTGCAGCGTCTGCAGTTCGCGGAAAACGTTCTGAAAAATTTTACGGGTGGGGGCATTAATACGGTCGAGGAGGAGGCGGATCTGACGGACTGTGACTTCCTGTTGCTCAACCATTGCCCGTCATGTTCAATTGTTGAACGTATCAACCATGGAACAAAAACGTATCACATTATAGGTTATAGCCTAAAATATATTAATACGCAATAATGTTCGGGAATGTTTCAGGCTATGACGTAGAGTTTTTGTGAGGCACGGGTTATGCCAGTATAGAGCCAGCGTCGCCAGGTCTCGTCATCCATATAGGACGAGCGTTCCTCAAACAGCACCACAGATTCTGCTTGTGATCCCTGTGCCTTGTGGACGGTTATGGCATAACCGAAGTCAAAACGGTCAAGGCCTTTTTCGTCTTTTGTGTATGATGACTCTTTTTCTCCAAACTGGGATGCCGAGATTGCACCGGTAAACAGCCGCATCTCTCCATCAAGCGCAATCGCAGCCTTGTAGTAGTCCGCACCTTTTTCGACCGGAATGTGCTCCAGCGACTGAATTGTGCCGGTCATACCGTTGAAGATCTGAAATTTGTGGTTATTGCGCAGACAGATGACCCTGTCGCCAGGCTGCGGGCTTTCTGACTCAAAGTCGAGCAGTCCCCGGATCGCTTTGTTGAGCTTGACCCGTGTATGGTTAAAGCCGGTCAGCACAAGCATCTCTTCATTAAAACCGGAAAACAGATCAGAAAGATATTCCTGTGTATCCGGATCACTGCGGTCAAGCTTTGCCACACTGTCACCAAATCTTCCAAACGGGATCGAGCCCTGCTCACGAACCTGTCTTGAAAGGGCGATGATTGGATTGCCCGCAGCCTGGCGGTAAATTGTTTCCAGGCGCAGCTCAGGTTTTTCCAGCAGATTGAACTTTCCTTCGATCGGCGGCAGCTGGCCGTGATCTCCAATTGCCAGGATTGGAACGTTATAGCTGAGCAGATCCTCCCAGATCTCGCGGTTGACCATTGAGGCTTCGTCAATAATGATCAGGTCAAAGCGGAATTTGTCGGAGTCGGTCTTCTCCCAGCCGATGATGTCGTCATTGCTGTCCAGAAGGGGCGAGTAGATCAGCCGGTGGATCGTGCTGACTGAGTCTCCGGGATGAACAGCACCCCGGTCTTTTAGTTTTGCATCAAGAACGCGCGCCGCCTTGCCGGTGTATGCGCAGAATGCAATGCGCATGTTTTCTTTTTCGGCATGGAGAATGCTGCTGACTTCAGCTGTCAGTGTTGTCTTTCCGGTACCTGCATAACCGCCAAGTGTCAGGTAGGGTTTGCGGTCTTTGCTGACATACCAGTCAAAGATACTGTCGACAGCCTGCTGTTGTGTTTCTGAGAGGACAAGCTCACTCATGCCTTGACGCTGATGAACGAGGGCACGGTCCGTACAAACGACACAATCAGAGTAATGATCATCACTGCCATGGACAGAGCTGTCAGCTCCTCGCTTGGATCAAACAGCCAGACATAAAAGATACCGATCATCACGAGCTTGATAACGGCATAAAACGAGCGCATAAACCGTCCCGCAGTTATAAACTCGGCAAGTCTGCCAGAAACCTGCTTAAACGGCACATCACTTGAGTCCATAAAGGTCGCCATGCGTCTGAAGTCAACGAGAAAGTCTTTAACGATGAAGTAGACGAGGGCAATCATTGCGCCCGGATGCTGATTGAATACAAAGGGAACAAGCAGCACTGTCTCCGCAATCCGGTCGCCGACAATGTCATAAAAAGCACCCAGTTTTGATTCGCCGTCTATTCGGCGTGCGATCTGACCGTCAAGCCCGTCAGTCAGAAAAATGAGGGCGAGAATGACCAGACCCGGGATAAGTCCAAGACCGGTCGGGAAGGCACTGACATAGACTGCAAATATTGCAACAGAAATGATACGGGCTGTTGTCATCAGATCACTGTAGCGGATTTTAGATTTCATCGCGGTTGAAGATACCAAAATAAACAAGCTTTTCGAACAGCCGGACAAACCGGTTCCAGGGGTCAGCCTTTCTGCCGCCCCGGGTAGCAGAATACGGCTCAACCAGAATACGTTTTGCAAAGCCGGCAAGGTAGCTGCCAAAAATATCAGTCCCGAGTTTATCTCCGACCATCACTGTCCGGTAAGGTGGAATGTTGTATTCTGCGGTAACTTCGAAAAATCCGTCGGGATGAGGTTTGTCACTGCGCTGCACATTAAAGATACCAAGCGGCTGCAACAGTTTATTAAGCTGCTCGGTACGTGCGGCACTGCAGTTGGAATAGATACCGATTGACCAGCCGTTCTGCCTCAGCTTTTTGAGCAGTTCCAGCGTCTGTTCACCGATCTCCTGCTTATAGGCGGTCAGCGTATCATCCACGTCAAAGATCAGAAGATCATGGTGTTCGGCCAGCGAAGGGTAATCGATGCTGAAAATGTCATGGGCCCGGCTGCTTACCATGTCACCCCTTAAGGGGACTGACAACCAGAATGTGAGATAGGTGCGCAGATGCATGTCTGCATTATACTACTCACTTGAGTGTGACGCACAAGTATGTCATGATCAAACCATGGCAAAGATTGCGATAATCGGTGGCGGGTATACCGGTCTTACAGCGGCTTACCGCCTCACAAAACTGGGTCATCAGGTACATGTTTTTGAACGCGGATCCGAAGTGGGCGGACTGGCTGCAGATTTTACCGTTGCGGGTGCACATCTTGAAAAGACGTATCATCATCTGTTCAGGACTGATACAGACATCATCGGACTCACCGCTGAACTGGGTATCGAAGATACACTTGGCTGGCATACCGGATCGCTCAAAACCTACTACAACCACCGGTTACATGACTTCTCCACACCTGTTGATCTGCTAAAGTTTACCCCGCTGCCACTCTGGGACCGCATCAGGACTGCACTTGTGGCGCTGTACCTCAATCGCACAAAAAACTGGCGTCAGTTTGTAGATGTCAGCGCATACGAATGGATGAAAAAATTTAACGGCAGACGGGCTGCTCAGGTAATCTGGGAACCGCTGCTAAAGGGAAAGTTTGATGAACGCTACAAAGAGGTGTCGATGGCCTGGCTGTGGGCACGATTGCACATCAGGTCACGGTCACGCAGGCCAGGTGAGATGAAGGAGAAACTGGGGTATTTTGCCGGCGGATTTCATACCTTTACGCGTGCACTTGTTGAAAAAATAACCGCACAGGGTGGAACGATCCATACCGGTGCAGAGGTAACCTCAATTGCAGAGCATAAAGATGGAGTAAGCGTTACAGTTGACGGAACGGAAGCTGTTTTTGACCGGCTGCTGGCCACTGTCCCGTCACATGTGTTTGCAGATCTTGCCGGTCCCGGGCTTGCCAGCGAATATCGCGACAGACTTGCAGGTATTGACTACCTTGGAGCCGTTGTAATGGTCTTTACATCAGAGCAGAAGATCGGTGACGCTTACTGGTACAACATTAACGATCTGACAAAACCCTTTCTTGTGTTTATCAACCATACTAATCTGATCGACAGGCGTAATTACGCGGGCAGGTATGTCTACTATATTGGCACCTACCGTCCACACGAGCATCGCTCATTTACCCTGAGTGATGATCAGCTCAGTGACGAATGGTTTACTGAGCTTGCGCGTATATTCCCCGAATTTGACCGTGATAAGATTGAGGAACGTCACATCTTCAGGTTGAAGAATGCTCAGCATATAGTTACAACCGATTACGAAGACAGAATTCCCGCGATGCAGACACCGCTCAAACACGTCTGGCTGGCAAACTTCTCACAGATATATCCGGAAGACCGGGGGACTAATTATGCCGTTCGTGAGGGGACAAAAGCCGCGCAGCTGATTACGGACTCGCTTGCACCGTAAGCTGTGCTTCCAGAGATGCGACACGCTGTTCCAGGGTTTTGACCTTCTGTTTCATAGCATGAGCTGATAGCGATCCTTCAAGTGTATAACTCAGATAGATGATTGCCACCATACCCAGTACGCAAAAAGCAATTGTCACCAGTCTGAGTATTCCCCCGACCAGTGTAACGATTGTGGGATAAAGGTTTTCTTCAAGCAGGCCATCAGTATCAGGTACTTCTTCTGTATCTGAACCGCCAAAAAGGTCATCCAGTCCTACAAGCAGGTTTGACGGCAGCTCCAGTATCGGGCTGAGTGTATCATCAAACTGTGTGATCTGGTCATATGTACCATTCTGCTTCAGAGTAAAGTCAGCAGCAGTATTAAACACAGAAGGGATAAACAGGGCGACCAGCAGGAGAACAGCCAGTGCAGGAAAGCCGAATTTGAGAATCACTGCCAGCACCCCCATGATCTTTGAGCGGATCAGGTAGACAAATGCAAGAAACACAAGGATAAAAAGCAGTGCGATGGTGATTATGTCCATACAGTTATAGTAACGTACTGCCGGCCGCAGCTGCAAACAATTCTGTGCCGGTAGCGGGCGTATCCTGATTGCGCTACCATTGCTGTATGCTCACCAGATTTTCAAGAATCTCTTCTGCAGATGCACTGGCCGCAGTATGCTCGCTGCTGCTGATTGTTGCACCCTTACTGCGGGACCTGACGTATGCACCTAAGGGCTGGGAACTGCCCAAGGTCCATGGTTATCCAGCATTGTGCTGCTCGGCATTGTCGTTCCCGGATCTGCATGCTT
>JYNZ01000007.1 GCA_001567355.1 candidate division WS6 bacterium OLB20
GCAAAAGAAAGGGCAGAAAAGAAAAACTCTCCGGCATGCACTCCTTCACCGGTCAGATACTGCTGCCGCTCGTTACGCAGCATGTGCTAGCGCCAGGATGCTGTGTTTTACACTTCGCGTCAGCATCTGAATCCTCGGTTCATCCGTGAAATGCCGGACTTGAAAACAAAGACAGAAACGGAACCCTGGGGTCCGGGGGAATATCCTGTCCGGGTCAGCCTGCAAAGGTGAATAGTCTGTTGGAACCATATTCCCCCGGTGGGTTTTCTTTGCTTCGTTTCTTTTGGTCCAGACAAAAGAAATGAAGAGAAAAACATGAGCAGTTCAGTAGGTTGCAACCGAATACTTCAAATGAAGCGAAGAAAATTATCGCCCCTTAAACTTCGTATACGCCTCGTGCGCGACACCCGCAGCGGCACCTATCACAAGCCCGGCAGCACCGATGAGAACTGCACCAAGGATGCCAAATCCAACTGCTTTTTCTACATATTTTGATTCGCGTTCTGCCATGTTGTTCTTTATAGTTATCTTGATCTCCTCTCGAGTTTAGTCCTGAGCATAGCATTGATAGTCCTGCTTGTTGTCTTTTTCCTGAAGATATCTGTATCTCTTAGGTCTATTGCCTCATGTGCGATTCCACCAGCAGCACCTAAGACAAATCCTGCGACTCCAAGCATTACCGCTCCCAGTGCTCCAAAACGGATTGCCTTTTCTGTATATTTTGATTCGCGTTCCGCCATACGTATTTATGATCCTGTGTTCAATCGTATCTGCCGGGGATACTGCTGTATCCCTCCCCTTGCTGTAATTATAGCGCACGCACTCTGAAAAATCCTGAATCCTTTCTGAAGTGAAAGCAATCCTCAGATAAAATCTAACGGATCGGCCTGACCATGCTACAATTACAGTATGGATATGTACAGAGAGGCGCTGCTTGACCACTACCAGAACCCGCGCAATTTCGGGGAACTTGTTGACGCCGATGTTACAATAGAACTGGAGAACAGCCATTGCGGAGACCGCGTTGTTCTGTTTCTCAAATTTGCTGACGGATTTGTGACAGAAGCCAGTTTTGAAGGCGAAGGCTGCGCGATAGCGATTGCTGCCGGATCGGTTCTGACAGAGCATATTATCGGCAAGCCCGTTACCGAGCTTAAAGACTTCCGGCTGGAAGATCTCATGAATCTCCTTAAAGTAGAACTGACTGTATCGCGAGCTAAGTGTGCTGCACTCAGTGTTGATGCGTTACAAAAGGCACTGGCAGAAAATTAGCTTATTGAGCCGCCGTTATTGACCGTATTTTTATATAAACTGTATACTTAGTAAGCAATGCACGATCATATTGATCAAAAAAATATCATCAGGAACTTGCTATCCGTTGCCCCCAAGCATTGCGATAATTGCGGATCAAAGTATTCAGAAGAGGATTTCAGAATTGTACGCAGCTCAGCTGTAAATACCGTTCTGCACCTCAAATGTACCGTCTGCAATAACGCATACATGCTTAATGTGATGAACCCCATGAACGGCATGGTCGGTTCACAGCGCACTCCTATCAACATTGACCTGCGAGGGACTGAAGAGATCGAGCAGTTTGCAGGCAAGGACGCTGTCAGCCAGAACGAGGCAATCGATACATACAACGAGATAGATCCTGAGTTTGACCAGGAGGCAATGCAGGATATCCTGCTATAGCTTTACTGAAGCTGTTTTCGCTACAAAATCAGCTGAAAACTGCGCGGTATCTGTTCCGGTGACAACCGTTTGAATCCCCAGATCGAGAATAAGCTGTTCCATATTACTCCTGTGCACGGGGTCAAGTTCTGACATGATGTCATCCAGCAGCAGGACCGGCGTTGTCCCCTCTTCACTGCGCAGCACATCAAGCATGGCCAGTTTGATTATCAGTGCCGCGAGCCGCTGCTGACCGCGCGAACCGAATATCCGCATCGGCCGACCGCCGAACGATATTATCAGATCATCACGATGCGGACCGTACAGTGTCCTGCCAGCTGCCCGCTCCTTCAGTCTTCCCTGTTCAAGTTTTTCACCAAATCGCTCTGCAATGTTTTCACCTCCCGACAGATCAGCGAACTTTGATTCATACGACAGGTCAAGATCTCTGACCTCACCGCCAAACAGCGATGCCGCAAGATCCCTGACGACAGGCACAAAGCCGCGCAAAAGATGAATGCGCTGCGATATCAGTTCTGAACCAAGCGAAATCAGCTGCTCATCCCAGAACGGCAGTTCCCGCTCAGAGGCACGCCCTTCCAGGATCAGGCCCAGCAGCGTATTGCGCTGTCTGAGTACTTTTTTATAATCACGTAAAGCATTCTCGTACTGACGGCTCTGCATGCTCAGGAATTCGTCGAGCTCGGCCCGGCGTACTTCGGGTGCACCGCTGACAAGGTCAAGATCCTGCGGAGCAAACAGCACTGTCTGCAGATGCCGCGAAAAGTCTGCTCTGCGTTTGCCGGCACCGTTTACCTCATAACGTTTAGTCTGTCTGCCTGACTGCTCACTTACCACGAGCCCCAGTTTGCGGCCGTCGGCAAGCGAGGCGTCAATACGTGCAAATGGAATCCGGGCCTGCCAGCTGATAGTATTGCCCTCGGTAAACGGACGGAATGATCTGGCTCTGCTCAGGTGGTACAGTCCGTCAAGAAAGTTGCTTTTTCCCGCACCGTTTGGCGCGGCGATCAGCGTAACGCTGTCAGACAGATCTGTCTTCAGCGTAAGATTACGGAAGTTTTGAAATGATACGGATGTGACCACTGTGCAGCTATTGTAGCACGCAGCTGCTGCCCTTACTTGCTGTCTGTGTGGTCGTGGTCGTGATTATGATCGTGATCGTGATCGTGGTCATGACTGTGATCGTGGGCCTCCGGTTTCATACCTGGGACCTGCTCACGCAGCCACATTGCCGCCTTCTGCTGCAGTATTACTGCAGAGATGTAACGCCGGCCGCGATCATTGTCATACTCTTTTTTCAGTTTGGGATCCAGGATGCCGGCAATCTCTGCCTCCACCTCAGCAGATGTGACCTTGAGGTCATGCTCCTGCGCAATTTTTACAAACAGAAGCTCCTGTGACAATCGTTCGGTGATCTCCTCGCTCCACTGTTTACGCAGTTCTTCTTCTGAGGTGTTCTGTGACTTGAGAAAGTCCTCAAGCTTGATACCCAGCTCGTCGACACGCTGCTTGTAGTCATCGATCCGGCCTGTACTTCTGCTTCGATAAGCTTGGCGGGGATGTTGACCTTGGATGCCTTAACTGCCTCGCTCAGCATAGTCTGCAGGCGCTTGTTCTCCATCATGCGGACCTTGTCAGCCTTAAGCCGTTCGCGCAGCTCATCCTTGAGGTCTTTGACCGACTCAAAGCCGATCTTCATGTCTTTTACCTGTTCGTCGGTAAGTTCCTTGACCTGTTTATCCAGGTCAGGCTTTTCTTCTTTTTTGGCTTCTTTCTTCTCGGCACTTGTATCTTTTTTGCTATCTGCTTCATCCGTGTCCTGCTTTTTTTCTTCAGCCTGTCTGATCAGGTCCTTCTGCTGTCTGTCGAGCTCCAGCAGGCGCTTGATCGAGTTGCTGATATCCTCGTCGGTTACCTCGGCGCTTTCCTCCTTGATTTTGATTTTGGTGAAATCTCCGAGTTTGAAATCAGGGAAGTCTACAAATGAAGCCGAGAACTCAAGTCCGGCATCATCAGTGACCTTTTTGACAGAATACTGCACCTGGGTGATCGGATTATACTTTTCTTCCTCCATGATCTCTGCAGTGATTGCCGGGATCATGCGGTTGATTGTTTCTTCATACAGGCGGGTACCCAGTTTTGCCTCGATCAGATTTTCAGGTCCCTTACCTTTTCTGAAACCGGGAAGCGAAACATCCGCAGAAAGACGTGTAAATGCCTTTGCTTTTTCGTCTGCAAAACGTGCTTTGTCAACGGTAACAGCCAGCTCAATATCGCCGTCCTTTGATTTATTTACTTTGTATGAATATCCCTGCGCCATGAAATGTTCTAAAACTTGTGTAAGACGTCAGATTATACCGTAGAAACGATTGATAATAAAGCACTTTCGGGGTGATTCCTAACGCTGCAGGCGCTCCCGGAGAGACAGCTGGATATCGGGGGTGTCAGCAGTCAGTGAAATTGCAGTGATCACCGCTGTTACAGGACCGACGAGCAGTGCCGCAAAGGATGCACTCATGAACCAGAGCATCCCCTGCACGACATACGGATCCTCCCAGAACGGTAGCGCGGAGCCCTTGCTGAGCATGATTGATGTGATCGTGATACCCAGAAAGACAAAAAAGAAGCTGTTAACAACACGACCTACAGCAATCTGATTGTGCGCTGTACCTTCACGTACGAGGTTGATGGTTGTTGTCTTCGGATATGTTTTCTTCTTGCGGATGATGCTCTGTGCCACATCAAGTGCAGTGTTGATTGTAGCTCCGAAACTGATAAAGAGCACAGCTACATTTATCAGGTTCCAAAAATCAGCAAGAGGTGTGTTGCCGGAGATCAGACTGACGTTTGTATAAAACAGCTCTGTAAGAAACGTGGATTTAAACAGCATAACGTTGATCAGGAGGATGATAAACAGTGTCAGCACCTGCGAGATCGAGACAATAAACGCGATGCGGATGTTGCGGACCTGGATCAGCATACTGGCAAAAGCGATGATACCCAGGGCGAGCAGCGACATAATGAAGATATTTGACAGTTCAAACAGCAGCCCCAGCGCTCCGGAAAAGGTAAGTAGAAATACGAGAAGTGTCGGCACAATGTATTTGAAGCCCTCTTTTCCAAGTATTACAGCCATGAGGGCAAAAAATACAATACTTACCCAGAGCAGAATGTTGCTGCGTGCATGTCCGGCAAACCGGTAGAATTCGCCGATTGATGTCTGGACATCTTCTACATAAATCAAGTCTCCCTGGTTGATCTGTTCAAGCTCGACATCGCGGACGGGAATACGCAGCGAAATAAACTCGCCGTTACTGTCAAGACGTGCCTCAACGTTCTGATAAAACTGACCGCCGTCCTCAATCAGCTCAAACCTGTCGGTGATACTTGCACTCTGTAAAGAGGAGGAAGGCTCCTGACGGGAGATACTGAACAGCGATACTGCTCCGACCAGCAATGTTAGGATAAGCGCAATCAGCGCATCCCTGGTCAGTAACTGTTTGAGCTTCTGCATGATGCTCCGTGCTGGATAAAATCAGTCCTCGTCCGCAAATGATCCGCCTTCGTCTGCATTCTCATCGTCCATGTCGTGGAACTCATCAGCAAGGCTGTCGAGCGCATCCTCGTCATCACTGGTATCCTCATCATCAAAGTATGAGGGTGAAAAAGAATCATCGTCTTCGTAAGGGTCGTCCATGGCAAAATCAGTATTTGTTTCAGATTATGTGGAGTTCTGTTAATTGTCAAGCATTATTTCAGTTGTTTCTACCTGTGCCAGAATGCGTTCCACCTGCTCTGCATTTTCTGATCTGACAAGTTCTGCACGCACCTGTGCAGCCCCGTGGAATCCCTTCATGTACCAGCCGAGATGTTTACGCAGCTGGACAAACATCTGCTCAGGCTTAAGACGGGCGTGCAGATGGGCATGCTCTATCGCCACCGCGATGCGTTCCTGCAGTGGTACATCATCAAAGTCGAGCCCTTTGAATATCCACGGGTGCCCGAACGATGCCCGACCGATGAGGACACCGTCCATGTTCCCGGACATACGTTTATCTGCATCTGCGAGCGACTGGACATCACCGTTACCAAGAAACGTAATGCGCTGCTCACTGCTGTGAGCGCTGTTCCATTCCGCCACTGCGTCAGCCGCTCGGTAGAGCTGCTCCCAGTCAGCTGAACCTGTGTACATCTGCTTCAGCGTTCTGCCGTGCATGGTTATGTTCGCGGGTTCCTCCTTCAGCAGGGTATTTACCCAGTCAACCGCCACAACATCCTTATAGCCGATGCGTGTTTTAACAGACACCGGTATGTGCCTGCGCTCTGCAGGCAGGCTGACCCCTAGTTCGATCAGTCTGTTTTTTGTTGCCTCAGTCTGGGCAATCAGCTCGGGACGGACGTCTTTGAGTCCATCTTTAACCCAGTCAGCCACTCCCTGTTTTACCGCTCTGACAATATCAAGCGCCAGATCAGGTGTGGCGATCAGCGCGGCTCCCGAACCGCTTGCTGCAACACTCTTAGAGGGGCATCCCATGTTGATGTCCACTCCGTCAAACCCGAGTTCACCGACGACTTTTGCTGCGATATAAAAGAACGCCGGGTCATTGCCGTAAATCTGCGCCACAACAGGACGTTCAATCTCATGGTAGAGAAAATCGTAGAAAAGCTGCTCAGGAGCATGGTAAATACCGTTTACGTTGATAAATTCTGTCAGGACGACGTCAGGCTCACCGTACTTTGCAGCGATGTATCTGAACGGAGCATCGGTCACCCCGTCCATCGGGGATAATCCGATCACCGGCTTTTTCAGTTGTTGCCAAAAATTCATGGTATGTGTATCCTGAGCGTGAAATTATACCAGTTACCATGTCCCAGGGGCGCATATTTGTTATCGAGGGTACCGATGGTGCCGGAAAAGGCACGCAGGCCAGACTTCTGACCGAACTGCTTGAGGCGAAAGGCTTTCCTGTTGCGACTCTTGATTTCCCCCGTTACGGTCATCCCAGTGCCCATCTGGTGGAGTCATATCTGAACGGTGACTACGGCACGATGGCTGATGTTACTCCACAGGCTGCTTCTATCCTGTTTGCTGTAGACAGATTTGCAGCTGCAAATGAGATCCGCAGTCAGCTTGAACGTGGCAGTATCATCATTGCCAACCGTTACTCGTCTTCGAACATGGGGCATCAGGCGGGCAAGATTGCTGATCTTAATGAGCGGGCACGGTTTCTTGACTGGCTGCAGGAACTTGAGCATACATATCTCAAAATTCCCCGTCCTGACAGGGTTTTTCTGCTCTATCTTGATGCAGACGAGGCACAACGCCGGGTCGATCTTAAGGAGAAACGTGAGTATACGCGCGGTAAAAAGCGCGATATTGCAGAGGAAGATACAGACCACCAGAGAAAATCAGCTGAGGCATATCTATGGACGGCAAAACGATACGGCTGGGATATTATTGATGCCAGTGGCACCGAAGCAGAAGTGCATTCCCGTCTTCTCAAGCAGATCCTTCCGCTACTCGACTGAACCTCAGTAGCAAAAGCGGCCCGAGGCTGTCATTATTCCGGAATGTTCTGCACAGACAGCGAACACTCTCCCTGACATCGTTTTAACGGTGTCGTAATTCTGATCGAAAGGTGCAAGTGCAAGTTGCAGTAAAAATAGCCACCTAACTCCTGTTAGAGGTCAGTGTAAACTGATTCTGCGGAAAAACCGCACACCGGGCAAAGGAATCCTCCTTCAAGGAAGTACAGCCTGTTTGTGCAGTCAGGGCATTTGCTTGCATTTGCCTTCTGCTTGCTGTCTTCCAGCCGGCGCTCCAGTTTTACCTGGAGATCCCTCCAACTCTGCTGATATTTTCTATGCATGATGAGTTGGTAACTATATATAGTATAACGGGAAACTGAGAATATAGTAACTGTTTTTGTATATTTTCCTCAGACAGCCAGGACTTTTTTCACCACCAGCCTTGACCAGTATGTCAAACGCTCGATATTGTCCAGCAGAAAACGAGTGTTCACAAATTGCAGATCTGCCAGAGCATCCTCATTTGAGGTGACATCATCAGTGTTTATCTCAAACAGGTAGGTCAGTCCAACGTGAACATGATTAACCGGGTTTTCATCTTCGATGTATATGATGCCCAGAAACTCCCGACTCGTGACATCACCGTTGATGGTAACCTCTTCCTCGAGCTCGCGCTCGAGTGCCGCCTCAACGATATCCAGTCTTGAAGCATCTATCTCGTCTACGTGTCCCCCGATAAATACAGGCCAGAGATCATGCAGACGCTGCTCACCACCGCTTGCTGATATTCTGTGGAGAAGATAGGTATCTTTGTATCGTAGAATGATCTGGGGAATGATCTGCTTAAATGCAGGGTCGTCTTCAATCTCGGACCTGGGTCTGAACTCTCCGTATTCACGGATCATATCAAGGCAGGCATCCGCACCGTCAGTCAGCAGTCCGTCCCATCTGCCGCGTGAAAACAGTCTGTCTGCGGTGATTCCCCATGCTTTCTTGTTGCTCATAGTGGCAGGGCAAAGTCTTTTTTAAGCGCCGCGAGCCGGCCTTCACGGATCAGCTGCATTTCATCCTCACGGTCTGACTTTCCGCCGATAAATCCATCCTTGCCGCCATTGTATTTGGCTCGCGTAAGCCCGTGCAGCTGCGCATCCTCTGCACTGATGTCTGAACTGATCTTTTGAAACACCACCTGGCAGACACGCTCACCCGGGTATATTCTGATCAGCTGCTGGTCTGTGTTATTTACAATCGGGATCATCAGATGACCGGTGTATCCTACATCGATGATTCCGGAGAGAGCGACACTGAGGCCACGACGGTTGATGGACGAGCGCGGATAGAGTACACACATAAGATCCTTTGCATGCAGGCCTATTGCCTCGTAAGTGGTACCAATAACCGACTCCTGGGGCAGCAGTTCAAAGTACTGTCCGGGTTTGAGTGTCACCGTATCAAAGTTTTCTGCAGCTGTGCCCGAAAGCGGGTCAATCATAATGGCACGCCGGCCCTCTTTTGTCAGCTCCCAGGTTTTAGGAATATGAAACTCCAGACCAAGTCGCAGATCAACAGCATGCGGCTGCATCTGAAAACCGTCCAGACCAGGCGTAAAACTTACCTCGCCTGTCCTGATACGTTCCTGTATGTCAGCTCTGCTGAGTATCATTAGTAGTGTGTAACGTATATGTCAGAAGCAGGGTACCCCGGTCATTCAGTTGTTCCATTGCTGTGAGCTGCATCGGGATATCAAAGCTGCTGCCATCCGAGATGCGCAAACCGCTTCCGAACAGACGCGGCTCGAGCGTGAGGACGAGTTCATCAACAAGTCCGGCCTCGAGAAACTGCCGGTTGACATTTGCGCCACCAATGAGCGCAGCATGTGTGATACCTCTCTCCATAAGTACAGCGATAACGTCCTGGGGTGTTCCCTTCATAAAGATAGCGTTCTCATGCTTATCAAACCTGTCCGGTTGAGATGTAAGAACAATATTCAGCCTGTCTTTAAGCGATGCTCCACCAGCTGCCCGAAATGTTGTACTGCCAAGAATAACCGTGCCAATTTGCCTGGAGAGCTCCCGGAAGTGTTTTTTATCCTCGGCGGAATTCCAGGTGAAGCTGTCAGCGTGTTCGTCGTTTGCGATGACACCGTCAGCTGTCGTAACCATTATCAGAGTAATCTTGGGCCTCATGTCAGGAATGTAACAGGTAGAGAGACCAGGTCGCAAGTGTATGGGCATTATTCACTTTCTCATCGTTGAGCAGCTTTGTGATTTCGCTTGCTGTCTTCCAGTGCAGCGTGATCTCCTCTTCGGCTTCAAGCTCCTGCTCTGCCATACCGGCCAGGTCGGCAGTAAATATATGCAGCTGTTCACACGAACGACGGTGGTATGGATACATGATACCGATCTCTTTGAGATTGACAATCTCGCATCCGGCCTCCTCTTTTGCCTCACGGCGCAAAGCATCTTCAAGAGATTCGTGTTCATTGACCATGCCCCCGGGAAAATTCCAGATCCGTGTGTCATTTGGCCATGTATATTCCTGCAGGATCAGGAGCTTTCCTTCACCATTGCGGATAATCGCTCCTACTGACTGTGCACTGCCCTCAATACTGACATAGTCTGTTTCGGTGCCGTCAGTGAGTCTGACCGTATCCTCGATCAGTGTTATTCTGGGATGCGTAAATATGACCCGTGTTTCCTTTTTTTTCCACATGCGCCTATTGTACGACTTAGCGCTCCGGTTGCGCAATGTGTATTCAGATTGCCAAATGCGTATTGAGCAGGAGTCGTCCGAGTTGCTATAGTGAGTCATTCTTACGAGTAATGTCTATGAGTGCTAAACGTGTACGCCCGGACTGGGATGAGTATTTCATGCAGATTCTTGAGACAGTCAGTCATCGTGCAACATGCGACCGCGGATACAGCGGCAGTGTCATCGCCCGTGACAAACAGATTCTCAGTACAGGCTATGTTGGCGCACCCGCCGGACTGCCGCATTGTGACGAGGTCGGACATGAGATGCACGAGGTGATCCATCCGGACGGGACACGCTCTAAACATTGTATTCGCACCACACATGCTGAGCAGAATGCGATTGTTAATGCCGCAAAAAACGGTGTGGCGATCAACGGAGCGACAATTTACTGCAATATGGAACCCTGTTATGTCTGCGCCAAACTGATCATCAATGCCGGCATCGTCAGAGTTGTCTGCAACAGACGCTACCATGCAGCCGCCAGGACACGCGAGGTGCTTGCCGAGGCCGGGGTTGAACTGACGGTACTGCATGACGAAGAGCAGGAATATGATAATAAAACGTAAATAAATTAAGTACAAAACATAATGAGACAGTACCTGGATGCACTGCAGCATGTTCTTGATAATGGTGTTGACAGTAAGGACCGCACCGGAGTAGGCACACGCCGCCTGTTCGGCATGCAGGTCCGGTACAACATGGACGACGGGTTTCCGGCTGTGACGACAAAAAAGCTTTACTTCAAAGGTGTCGCTGCTGAACTGCTCTGGTTTTTAAGCGGCAGCTCTGACAATAACGAGCTCAACAGACTCGGGACAAAAATATGGGACGCTAATGCAAATGCTGATTACTGGAAACCGAAAGCGCGGTTTGAAGGCGATCTGGGCAGAGTCTACGGCGTTCAGTGGCGCAGCTGGCAGACACCTGACGGTAAAACAGTTGACCAGATTGCACAGGTAATTGAAACAATTAAGAAGAATCCCACAGACAGGCGCATGATCGTCTCCGCCTGGAACCCCGGGGAGCTGGACCAGATGGCACTGCCGCCATGCCATGTCATGTTCCAGTTTTTTGTCGAAGGGGACAGACTGTCACTGCAGATGTACCAGCGCAGCTGCGATATGTTCCTCGGCGTGCCGTTTAATATCGCATCATACTCGCTGCTTCTGCACATGGTTGCCCAGGTGACAGGACTGACCCCGGGTGAATTTATTCATGTTATGGGCGATACACATATCTACCTGAACCATATTGATCAGGTCAGGGAGCAGCTTTCGCGCAAACCGCGCAAACTGCCTGATTTGTGGCTTAATCCGGAGATAAAAGATATCGACTCGTTCACCATGGACGATATCCGGCTTGATAACTACGACCCGGCACCTGCAATCAAAGCTCCCATGGCAGTCTGAAACAGTTGCCATGGCTGGCCGTCTTGGCTACACTGAAAAGAAAACGCCATGTGCCCACTACTGATCAGGTTAGGTTTAACGTTTCTTGCCATACTCACCGGCACTGCGGGTCTGTTTCTCATAACCTTCAGAACACAGCTCGTTAATCAGGATATCTACAAGCAGGGCCTGGACGAGTCAGGTATGTATGAACTTGTCACATCGCAGCTTGAGCGCCGGCTGATTCCCGACCGGGACAACGAAGAAACACAGGGAGCATTCGTTTTTCTTGATCCCATTCTCGCCAATCTGGACATCGAAAGTCTTGTAAAACAGACTGTCGATCGCAATATCGACAACGCATTTGCGTGGCTTAAAGATGAACGTTCAGATCTGTCTGTATACTTTCCGAAGCAGGAACTGCTGGCCAGTTACAACCGTGACGATGTTGTGGCAAATGTCATGGACGAGTTTGACCGCAGAATTGCGGAGCTGCCCGAATGTACCCCCGATCAGGTTGAAATTATCAGAAGCGAGCAACACGAGAATTTTCAGCTGCCATCCTGCCGCCCTCCTGACCCGGCCATGGTTGCCGTGCTGAAAGAAGAGCTGCATACCACTGTCGACCAGACGCTCGGTTCAGAAAATCTGATCCAGACAGCATTAAACGAGGCAGGTCTCGGCGGGATCGGTCAGGAGACACCGCTTGCAACCCTGTTAGAGAACAATCCAGATTCAGAGGACATTCTCGCGCAGCTGGAGACAGCTAAAAACTACCTGACAGCCGCCCAGGCAGCAGGATGGGTGTTGCTGGGTATCACGCTTATCCTCGCACTGGTGGTTGTCGTTACAGGTCAGATATCACTAAAACGCATGATCAGCGTCCCTGCGGGCATCTTTCTGATCGCTGGCCTGCTGCTTGCCGTCATCGGACTGATCGCCCTGCAGCTGCCCGATTCTGCACTTAATCTTCTGCCGCTGCCTGATGACGGCGGACAGGAGATACTCGCATTTCGTGAGCCCTTAGAAAATATTATCCGGTTTATTATTCCAAAGCTGTTTGAACTGACTCTGTACACAGGTGTTGCCCTGTTTACCGTCAGCCTGCTCTTCCGGATTGCTGCGCTTCTGATAAAAGCGCCACCCCGTGAGGCAAAAACAGAGACGGCAGCACCTGCGCCTGCTGCCGCATAATTAACGCGTTACAACAAGCACATGGTCAGACAGACCGTCCGGGTGTTGCTCTTTATCCTGGCACTGACAGCCGGTGTGGCAGGAATCGTTACCCTCACCTTTCGTATGCGCGCGCTTGATGCTTCCACGTATAAGCGGTCCCTTGCTCCTTCCGGCATATACCGTGAACTGAGGCTCACAATGGAGGACAGCTTTGTTGCAGCAACTGCAGGTGAACAGGCAATCGGAACGCCGTTTGCAGATGCGCTCGTTGCCCAGATGGATCTGCCGGGCGTGACAGTGATCATGATGGAGACCAATGTTGACCGGCTGCTTGCCTGGGTGAATAAACAGAGCACGGAGCTGCGCATGTATGTTCCCTTCAGCGAACTGGAGGCAGAGATCGCGGGACTTGATGTCAGCAGTTTTACATTTTCGGAAGTAGAGCAGCTGACCGCCAGTCTTGCAGATTGTACACCCGAGCTTAACGAGGTAAACGCGGTGTTTCCTGTCTGCCGGGATTCTGACGAGGTACATTCGATCGATATGCAGGCGAAGCTTGAATCATTTATCAGCATGCTGCAGGACGACTCGCGCCTGACATCCGTGACAGTGCTGAAGGACTACTTTAACAATGAATCCCTGAGTGAGGATATGCTGTTTGTGCAACACCTTGGAGCTCACCCGGCAGAAGTCAGGCTGCCGATCGATGCCAGCCTGCAGGCAGCCCAGGATATTGCGCAGACATCTTCACTGATCGGCTGGGGACTGCTGGGTATTGCCGGTGTGCTTCTTATTCTGGTGGTGATGCTTGGCGAGATGAGCTGGCGGGGTGTTTTATCAGTCATTGGTCTGGCTGGCATGCTTTCGGGTGTGCTGGTGGTCGTGCTTGGTGTTATCGGCATGAGTTCGCCGGATACACTTCTTGAAGCCACAGTTCCCGGGCTGTTTCTGACACAGTATTACTCAGCTGACATGCTTGAGTCCTTCAGGTTATTCAGCAACCGGCTGTTTACACTCCTGTTTGAGATGACACTGTACACCGGTGGGGCAACAGCAGTTATCAGTCTGCTTGTGTTTATCACCGCAAAGCTATTGCCCAAAACGGCTGCTGAGCGTAGAATGAGCGAGAGTATCGGGACCGGGCTGCCGGAGGCGGATATCGCCCCCAAGCTGGTACCCGGCAAAACCAAGTTTTTCAGACCATGAAGATTCTGACAACAATCAGCGATCACGACAGTGCGGACTATTCCGGTTTTGTATACCGTGCAGCCGCTCGGGGTGCCTTTTTCAATGAGGCCGGACTGATGCCGCTTCTGCATGTAGGTGCTTCAGATTACTACAAGCTTCCCGGAGGAGGTATCGAGCCAGGAGAGTCAATGGATGACGCACTGTCTCGCGAAGTACTTGAAGAGACAGGCTGCGAGCTGGCAGAGACGATACTGCTGGGTATGATAATTGAGGTGCGGTCCGAATTCAGGATGGTACAGGTATCGTTCTGCTACACAGGAAAGATTGCCACGCAGAACGCACAGCCGGAATTTACCGCTGATGAGCAGGAAAACGGTTTTGAGCTGATGTGGACAGGCGCAGATGAAGCGCTGCAGCTGCTTGCACAATCCTCTACAAAGGACTACGAATCCGACTTTATCACCAGGCGTGATGCCTCAATTATCCGCGAAGCGGGAAACGTCCTCTCCTGATATCAGCAACCAGGCATACTGATTCTGAACGGTAATCAGGCGGGGACAGGGTTCGTGTATGTATCTGCAGTTGTATCAACTTCAACACCTTTTTCTTCAAGCCAGCGTTCAAGATCGATTGCAGCCATGCAGCCCATGCCTGCTGCAGTGATTGCCTGACGGTAGCGGTGATCGTTGACATCTCCCCCGACAAATACGCCTTCGACAGAGGTATGTGTCTTGTCTTTGACAACTATGTAACCCTGATCGTCAAGCTCGACAGCATCGCCCAGAAACTTTGTGTTAGGAATATGACCGATGGCAAGAAACATTCCATCAACTGCAAGATCCGATTCTTCACCGGTCTCTGTATTTTTCAGCCTCAGCGATCCGACAACATCCTGACCCTTGACCTCCAGTACTTCTGTATTCCAGATTACTTGAATCTTCGGGTTGTTCAGGACACGGTCCTGCATGATTTTAGATGCACGGAACTCGCCTCTGCGGTGAATCACGTAGACCTTGCTTGCAAATCGGGTAAGGAATGTAGCCTCTTCCATTGCGCTGTCACCACCACCGATCACAGACACTACTTTGTCCCTGTAGAATGCTCCGTCACAGGTTGCACAGCTGCTCACCCCTTTACCCCAGAACTCCTGCTCACTCGGCAGCCCCAGTTTACGCGGCGAAGCGCCGGTTGCAAGGATGACTGAACGTGCCTTGTACTCATCTGCACCTACCCAGACCCTTTTTACCTCTCCGCTGAAATCGACCTTTGAGACATTCTGGTGAACGATCTCCGCCCCGAAGCGCTTTGCCTGTTTGATCATATGCTGCATCAACTCAGGTCCGACAATCCCCTCGGGGAATCCCGGGAAGTTTTCTACCTCGGTTGTGGTCATAAGCTGACCGCCAAACTCCAGGCCCGCAAAGACGAGCGGCTTAAGGTTGGCTCTGGCTGTATAGATGGCGGAAGTCAATCCGGCAGGGCCGGACCCGATAATAATCACATTGTGAATATCTGACATGAAACGTTCCTACAAAGCTAAGTTATTCCTGCAGAGCTTCTTCCAGTTCCTGCTTAAGAACATCCTTGGGGCGGTATCCGATAAACTCTGCAATCACCTTGCCGTCCTTAAACAGTTTCATGTTGGGAATACTCTGAACCCGGTACAGCATTGCAAGCTGCTGCTCATCGGGAGATTCTGTGTTAAGTTTAGTGATTTTAAGCCTGTCATGCAACTCGTCAGCAAGTTCTTCAAGCACAGGCTCCATCATCAGACAGGGACCGCACCAGCTCGCCCAGAAATCGACAAGCACAGGGCGATCGGACTTTAAAACCTCAGCAGAGAACGTTGCAGCATGCACAGGGATTGTTGTATGTGCCATGTTTCGGTCAGTAATAATTAATTTGAAAGCAGCTCGGCAAGAAAACGCTTACAGGCATCCTCCTTGTCGTCACATTCACGCATGAATTCCCAGAAGTGCTCCTGAATATAACTGTTCATTGCATTGTTAAGTGCCGAGCGGGCTGCCTTCATCTGGGTAAGAACAGCAAACGCATCCTGGTCATCAGCGATCATTTTACCGACACCGCCGAGCTGTCCAATCACATTATTGAGCAATTGTTCCGGTGTTTTCATAGCTGATTTTGTAACTGACTGATTATAGCACACCCCTGGGGGGTGTCAATGTGTTGCATCGGTATATATCCATACTGTAAAATTGCTCATGCACGCTATTGCAGGATACAACTCTTGGTGTGTATCTGCTCCTCTAGTCACCTCCACCCCTGCCGAAATTTCTGCCGGTTACCCGAATCGCTATGTTTGCTGAGCATTTACCACGATATCAGCAGCCGCTTCCGGGATTTTTAACCTCACTACCGGAAGTCGCCTTTACTGTTCAACCTGATACCGAAACTCTGATCGGCACCGAAGCCGGTCCGCTGCTGGCACTTGTCACTCCAAGCCATATCCGCTTTCGTGACCCGGTCAGACCTGACGACTTTTTTTTCGAGGTGTATGTTCTCCAGGCGATGAGAATGCAGCGACTGCACATGGATGTACAGACACGACTGCCCGGACAGCCCGAGAGTATTTTGCAGCACAGGCTGCATGCATTTGATCTGTTTAAGCGTTCCGCCCAGCACTTCCAGCAGAACGGCATTTTTCCCAGTGTCTTTCATGGCATCTGGTATGAGGGTACTCACAACTGGAACCATCTGCACAGGCGTCGTAACAGCTCAGCCAGCGAAACAGCACGCGCACTGGAGGATGCTTTTTCTGTCAGGTGCGCACGACATATCGGATTACACCACTTCTGTATTCTTGAGGATAGTGAGTACGACGAGGATGAGGATACAACATTCACACGGATTGAAATCTATCGCGATCCCAAGCCAGGGTTTACAATCAATCTGCAGACAGGCAGATATGACTGATTAGTCTGGAGCAGATATCATGTCCTGAAAAACCGCTCTGACCGGACAGCATCTGACCAGGCCCTCTTTGACAGAATCAGTATTTGATCCATTGCCGGATCCCTGAAACTACCTCACTGGGGGTAAATTGCGCTGCCGGATGCAGCGTTGCACGAAGTCTGGTGCCCTCCTGCGCTGAAGCTCCGAAGGTGGACCTTGCTTCTCATCCCGGGAATAAACAGTTCTAAGGTCTGATATGATACCAGACGTAGCTTGATGCGAAGTCTGGTGAGCTGGCCGGGACTCGAACCCGGAACCAATTGCTTAAGAGGCAACTGCTCTACCATTGAGCTACCAGCCCGCAAAGACAAACATATCGCCTGTACCAGCGATACGCGGGTTTATTATACCAGATGGGCATGAGACTTAAAACCTGCCTGCAACGGCAGAAAGGCAATCTGCGTCTGGCAGGATTCGAACCTGCGACCCCCAGTTCCGGAAACTGGTGCTCTATCCAACTGAGCTACAGACGCGCCGCGGTAAGAATGTACGCCCTGAGGGATTCGAACCCCCAACCTTCGGTTCCGAAGACCGGCGCTCTATCCAGTTGAGCTAAGGGCGCGTACTGCTGTGTAAATCAGACCGGTACTCTGCTTTGTCTGCTGCCTGCACACCTGCAGCGTCTGACGGCGCAGGCTGATGCAAATTGTATCATGGATTACCATGCCGGTGTTATCAACCGAAGGGGCTTGCTTTGCCGGTTGCACCAGCTGCGGCGTTTTTCGGATCCATTGGAATGACTCTGTTGATCACCGGCTCCTTTGCTGCATCGACCCTCAGGAAGGCATTGCCCTTTGGACTCTTGTAAATACTGACCTGGTTTGTCTGCTCAGACGGAAATCTGTAGCCGGGCAGATCCACCGTCAGATGATATTCACCCGGCTCAGGCGAAAAGCCGTAGCGCCCGGATTCATCGGTCATCTGTACATCAATCTGACGTTCCTCACTGATGCTGAACAGACGGACAAATGCACCGGGTAGCCGGTTGCGTGTCTGCGAATTATAAACATAGCCCCAGTTGCGCTTATTGGCACCATCGAGCAGCAGAAGCAGTGCAAACTGCAGCACATACAAGACGACAACAAAGAAGTTGAACGCGACAGGGGAGATGAGTGTTGCAACAATTGAAAATGCGAGACCGCTGTATACAAGAACTGTGTTTATCCTGTGCAGGTTTTTGCGCAGATTGCGTTTAAATTCGGCCTTCTTCGCTGCAGCAGTCATGTTGACAGCAATATCCTCAGCGATTGTTCCGTCATCCTCTTCTATCTCCACGCTGCGTTCAACTTTGCCGTACTCAGGATGTTCGACTTCCAGCCGGAATGTTCCTTTGTCCGAAGGTAATCCGTATCTGCCCTGCAGGTCGGTAAGTTTCTCCTTAATAAATTCCTTGCCTTTGTATACGCGGACAGCAGCAAACGGAACAGGTTTTCTGGTCTTTGCGTCATAGACAATTCCCCAGACCTTATACCTCTTGCGATCCCGAACCCATCCTATGGCATAAAGCACAAGCCTTGGCAGAGCATACAGATTTGAGAGCAGCGTAGCACCCGTTGCAAGCATCAGCAGAACCGGTGCATAGGTACCGGCAAATGCCTCAAGTCCCTCGCGTGCAACCGGTGTTGGTGTCGGGATCAGACCGGAGAACACTGACGCAGGGACAACCCCCTGTGCCTCACACAGTGTCGACTCCTCTGAAGTCAGTTCAACCGTACAGTCCATCTGATAATAAATATCTACTCCCTGAAGAAGATTGGAAAGCTCTATCACGCCCGTGTGCGAAGTTGTTGCTTCTGCCGAGACAGATTCAAAGCGCAGATTCTCGGGCTCCTGACCATACCGCATCACACAGGTGCCCGGTTCTTTTGTTGTATAGGTAATCAGCACCTGATTATCAACATTAAGTGAGTATGGGGGTTCTGACTGGACAATACATGAACCCGTTTCGGGCAGCACAGTAATTATCTCTCCGTCAGTTGCAAATGCTCCCTCATGAAATGCCTGCTTACCTGCCGCTGACTGCGCCCTGATTCTGAAGATATAGCGGGTATCCTCCTCAAGAGTGTCAATCGTCATGCAGTGACCGGTAACACGGTATTCCTGTCCGGTAGCAGTCGATTTTGTATAAACTGCAGCCTCATACAGGCCATACGAAACTGATCCCTTGGTGGGAATATTGGTATCCCAGCAGACTGTCACCGCAGTTGGAGTGTTGTTCGTTACAGTGACGTTCGAGATAGTTACAGGCACCTGGCATGCCAGCTGAAGTGGATCTTCAGAGCAGCTAATAACCGGTGGCTCAACCACAACAGTAGCAGTGCCGCTTGCTGTCGGTGTAACAGAAACTGAGGTCTCGGGGCTTGGAGTCACTGTCGGACTTGGTCCAACCACAGTAATATCCGCTGTAGTTGCAGTCAGAGCGCCGTTTATTGTATCTGTCACGGTTACTGTATATGTACCCCCTTCAAAGAATACCAGTGAATCAGTAAAGGTACGGGAGCCGGAATCACCAGATGAGAATGTGTAGTTTGCCGGCAGTGCAGCAGTCGGCGATGTGGATGAAAACGTCACGGTGCCGGCGTACGTCGGATCCTGGGACATACTCCCGTCAAGCGCCGTGACCGTCAGCGATATGGGATCCCCTGCATTAACAGATGTAGCACTTGGTGAGATTGAGAGTGATTCAACTGTACTGACGATAAAGTCGGGCTGGTTTGATCCGTTATTTCCGTACTCGACCCATGAACCGTTGATACCGTCAGTTACATTCACTACACGTGCCCGCCACTTGTACGACACGCCAGGTGTAAGTCCGGCAATCTGGGCTTCGGAAATAAGTGCAGTCCCTCCGGTATACGCCTGAGGAGGCGCTGTAGAAATGCCGAGAACGCCGGGCTCATCAGTGACGTCTACTGCTACAACATTTGTACCGGTAAAGACCTGTCCTGTCTCAACAACCTCAAATTCTGCCTGCAATGTTGCCGGATTCCCGGGAGTTGCGCCGGGGTCTGAAATGTTTACTTTCAGTACGACCTCCTGCTCCTGCGTTCTGCCCCCGACAGGGATTGTTGTCAGTGCATCGGATTTGAACTGTTCACGGAATGTCGGTGTTGACGGGATGGTTGCAATATCAGGATACGTTCCGACCTGCCCGACCTGACCGCCACTGCTTGTTCCCTGTGCCACTGAGACAGATCCGTTAACGTTACATGGTCCAAGTGTTGTCAGGATGGAAATACGTCCTCCACCGCCTCCACCTCCGTCAAATGCTTCATCTCCGCCATCTCCACCCTCTGCTGAGAGCGTTCCATTAATATCACATGTTTCTCCCTCGATCAGAATACTGCCTCCTGCACCACCTCCTCCACCCGGCGAGGCGATAAGGCCATTGGTCCCATCCATCAGAATGTCACCGTTGATAATACGTCCCCGGTTCTGGCCCTGATGCAACCGCACCTCCACCCCGTCCTCCGGCTGCACCGGCACCTGAAGGTCCTCCGCCCGAACCAAGCGTTACCGGTTCGCGCTGACTGCCGTACGCTGTCCCGCCTGATGGTGAAGGATTGCCTCCGTCATTTTCACCGTTGCCTCCATTGCCTCCATGTGCTCCTCCTGCACCACCGGACTGCCCCGCTCCTGCGGCACCAGTACCCGGTCCCGTGCTTGAAGAAAAGCCTCTGCCGACGCCATCGATAACGGCTCCGGAACTGAGGGTGAAGTCTCCTTCGACCTGCAGAATCGATCCGCGATTGGCATTTGTATCAACAGCCGGTCTGATATGAACATTAGTACCGATATATACGTTGTGGAAGTTACTGATGCCGGCAGGCAGGTTATCTGCGTAGCCGCCATTTGAATACTGACTGCTGTTAGAAATATACAGGTCACCGTATCCCTCGTTGTACTCGGATCCGACTTCTACATAGACGGTACCCGGACCTCCCCAGAATGAACCATACTGCCCGCGACCGCCGGCTGCGTTAAACCTGCTGAATGTCACCAGATCAAGCGGTGCAATACCGTTGTCGCTGTCACCATTGAAATTTGTATGAACAGCTATCCTGCCACCGCTTCCCGCTGTTCCACCATTACCTCCTGACCCGCCGATGGCAGTGTACGACCCGCTGCCTCCAACGATATCAGCCTCAACAAGAATGCTACCACCTGCACCGGGATCAAGCGCGTTTCCATCCGTACCCGAGCCGTTAGCAGCGATAGTACCATTGTTCAGAAGTGTACCTGTTGAACTGCCGTCATCAATGATCAGCCTGATAGCGCCGCCGCCTGACGCAGTGCCGCCGCCTGATCCAAGATGCAGTGGATAACGGAAATCACCGTAGGGATTGCCGCCGCCTGATGCATACCCGCCGTATACACCGGGACCGTTTGTTGCATAGCCTGGACCTCTGTCCGCTCCATAACCGAGACCTGATGCCGTTACAAGTCCGCCCGCCTCTACCTCCATACGGTCAAGCCTGAGTGTTACGCCTCTGTCACCATCTGAGTAGTCAGTGTCCCCGTCGTTGTATCCTGACAGGGTCAGCACTCCGCTACTCGCGACCCGGAGATCCGAAAACTCATACTCGCCGGTGTTGTTAGACCAGGTATTGCCGTACAGAACCATTCCTCCCGGAAGGACATCTCCGATAACTATATCCGCATCCTCTGTGCTGTCACCAAGACTGAGAACACCTGCAACATTAAGGTCATATCCATTGATATACAGAGGGTCAGGGCCGTTGAGTGTGCCGTAGATCGTTAGGTCAGGATACGAAGCGTCTCCGGTAATCCCGTTAGAATCCGCGATGTTGACAACCGAGTTCTGTCCGATGACGCTCAGTCTTCCCGCCCGTGTCAGATTAATAGCAGCAAATGTATATTCTCCTTCAGGCAGACCTGAGGAATGACCGTTGGAATTATTCTGCTGATCAATATATAACAGACCTCCCTGTGACTGATGAACACCTGCCTGTTCGATGTAGATGGAACCGGGACCTCCCCACCAGGATCCGAAGTTGCCACGACCGCCCACTGCACTGATGTGGCCGCCCAGCGGGTTATAGTCAAATTCTGCAATGGATCTGTTGGTGTCACCATTCTCACTGAAGTAAAGAGCGATACGTCCGCCGCCGCCGGGCTGGCTGGCATTGGATGTGCTGCCCCCGGACGCCGAGATTGAGCCGGTACCGCCCAGCAGGTGCGTGGTTACATAGATTGAACCTCCCGAACCTGCATCTGCTCCGCCTCCGGCTCCGGATGACCGGATCGAACCGTTAACGACGAAATCACCACCCCCGTTACCATCATCAATTACGAGCCGGATTGCGCCACCACCCGCAAAACCGTCACCACCGCTGCCCAGGTGGACCGGTGCATAGACATCGCCATAGATAGACGAGAGCGGGGCACCACCTCCCTGACCTCCATATGATCCTGCATTGCCTGATACGTATCCGGGTCCTCTGTCAGGGCTGTAACCCAGCGAGTCTGCTGTAACCACTCCTCCGTTTGCGATATACATGTTTTTCAGGAGCAGCGTTAGTCCCCAGTCATTAGTGTAGTTTGTATCACCATTATTATGGCTGATGAGGGTCAGCGTACCGTTTGAGTTTACTGTCAGGTCACCCAGTTCATATGGAGTGTCCGCATCATGGGCCCAGGTAGAAGCACGCAGTGTGAGACCTCCACGTTCAACACCTCCAACAGTCAGGTCCGCGTCACTGTTGATACCAAAATTCATCTCACCGTTGATATCGACATCAACCCCGCTGATTGTTATGCTGTTCGGCGCATTAAACGTTCCATCAATCCGCAGATTCGGAAAGCTGGAATCCCCTGTCAGACCGTCAGAATCGGTTATGGTCAGATTAGAGGCCTGTCCAAGCACTATCAACTGACCTGCTCTTGTCAGTTTAACGCGCTCAAACTGATAGTTGCCCTGCGGAAGACCTGCAGAATATCCGGATGAATTGTTTTGCTGATCGACATAGAGTAATCCTCTCTCTGGAGCCGAGAGTCCTATCTGGTCAATATAAATGGTACCCGGACCACCCCACCAGCCGCCAAAATTACCGCGACCGCCCGCTGCCGAAATATTACCAAGCGATGGATCAAAATTTGCGGGAGGAATGTTGTTAATCGCGTCTCCGTTTTCCCTGTAATACACAGCGATTCTTCCTCCGCTTCCGGGTCTGGAGGCGTTTGAAGTACTTCCGCCGTTAGCTGTTATCGAACCAGTGCCGCCTATGGTATCAGCATTTATCCAGATACTGCCCCCCGAGCCTGCAGCCGAGTCTCCACCGGAACCGTTGGCAGTGATTGACCCGTTATTAATCAGCTGACCGACTTCTCCCGGACCGGTGATATCAAGCCGTATTGCCCCTCCTCCTGCAAATACACTGCCACTGCCCAGAGCATCAGGAGTATAAACACTTCCATAAATTGCTGATGTCGGTGCCCCAAACCCCTGACCTCCATAGGAACCTCCCTGACCGCTGACAAAGCCCGGTCCTCGTGATCCCGGATAGCCAAGTCCGTCTCCGATAACTCTTCCACCTGCATCAACCCTCAAGAGTTCGGCCTGCAGAGTCAATCCCCAGTCATCGGTATAGAGTGTATTGCCGTTCTGATAGCTGTAAAGGGTCAGCCTGCCCTGGCTGGCTACATGTATTGCGTTAAACTGGTACTGGTTTGTCTGATTGTGTGCCCATGTGTTTGCTCGCAGCTTGATACCACCGGTTACAGTATTACCAAGGATAAGATCGGCAGACGTATTGTCCCCGCCAAGATTGATCTCACCGTTAATATCGACTTCAACACCATTAATCGTAAATGTTTGCGGAGCGACAAGTGTTCCATATATCAGGAGGTCTGACGCAGAGCTGTCACCGACCAGTGAATCAGAATTTACAAGGGTGAGAACAGATGATTGTCCCAGCTGAGCAAGCAGTCCTGCGCGGGTCAGCTCTATCCGTTCAAACTGATAGTCGCCCGGGGGCAGTGATGCATACTGACCGGCTGTATTGTTCTGCTGATCAACATACAATAGACCTTTCTGTGGCTGATGAATGTTTCTCTGTTCGACATACTTTGTACCGGGGCCTCCCCACCATGATCCGAAATTACCTCTTCCACCAACAGCTACCAGCCTGTTTGCTGTCGGTGTAAAGTCAAAGGCAGGGATACTGTTTCCGGGATCCCCGGACTGGTTGTAGTAGACAGCAATTCTGCCGCCACCACCCGGACGGGATGCATTTGAGGTGCTGCCGCCATTTGCAGAGATTGATCCGGTACCGGCAATAATATCTGTGTCAACCCAGATGCTGCCGCCGGAGCCGGCGTTTGACGATCCTCCTGCACCACTTGACGTGATTGAGCCGTTGATGACAAGCCGTCCTGTTTCTGAGCCGTTGCGTGTAATCAGTTTTACTGCTCCTCCTCCTGCAAAACCCTGGGCGCCGCTGCCAAGCTCCTGCGCTGATAGACATCACCGTAGGTACTTGTGATCCCGCTTGCGAATCCCTGACCGCCGTAAGAACCTCCACCGCCCGAGACAAATCCCTGTCCTCTGTTTGCAGGGTGACCGTAACCGTCAGCGCTTATCCTGCCTCCTGCGTCAACAGTGATGTCATCCGCAGTCAGTACAAGTCCCCAGTCATCCGTATAGTTTGTATTACCGTTCTGAGCGCTGATCAGTTCCAGGACTCCCTTTGATGCAACATGAACCGATTCAAACTGATACTGGTAGTTCTGATCATGCGCCCATGTAGACGCGCGCAGGCGAAGCCCCGCATTGACACTGTTTCCAACCGTAACAGATGAATTGGAAGTATCTCCGCCAAGATCAATCTCTCCATTAATATCCACCGTTACTCCGTTAATCTCGAGACCGTCAGGAGCAATAAACGTTCCATAATTGAGGAGTATCGGCGCAGTAGTGTCACCGGTCAGGCCTGAAGAGTCAGTGATAGTAAGAGTGCTGGCGTTTCCAAGCACCATCAGATGTCCCTGCCTTGTTAGCGAGAGCAGTTTAAAGCGGTAGTCACCCTCAAGCAGACCTGCCTGATAACCTGCTGAATTATTCTGCTGATCAACAAAAAGAGAGCCCTGTGTGGATACGTCCACACCTGTCTGCTCTACATATATGGTTCCGGGGCCGCCCCACCATCCTCCAAAGTTCCCTCGTCCGCCGACTGCAGCGATTCTGCTGTTTGCCGGGTTGTAATCAAATGCGGTTATGCCTGCCCCGGTATCACCGTTCTGCTCAAAGTAGAGAGCGATTCTGCCTCCACCACCCGGGCGGAAGGCACCGGAAGTGCTGCCTCCGTTAGCAGCAATTGATCCGGTACCACCAAGCACATCGGTTATCACCCAGATCGAGCCGCCCGAACCTGCATCTCCTGCTCCTCCTGTGCCGTGTGCCTGGATTGATCCGTTAACATCAACATATCCGTTATCTACAACCAGCTTGATCGAGCCTCCGCCTGCAAATTCGTCACCACCGCTGCCAAGGTTGACTGGCTCATAGACACTTCCGTTTATTGTTGTTGTCCCGGCACCAAATGCCCGACCGCCGTAAGATCCGCCCGTTCCGGATCCGCTGTAACCGGGTCCTCTGTCGGCACGGTATCCGTTACTGTTTGCTGCGATCGCAGCACCTGTATCAATACGGATATTATCTGCCAGAATGGTTACTCCGAAGTCGTCGGTATAGTTTGTGTTTCCGTTCTCAAACGGACGGACAGTGAGCACTGCCGAATTTGTAACCAGAATGTCGAGACCTCTGCAGTCAAATATTCCCTGATTATTCGTATCGGCGGTCCAGGTCTGATTCAAATCGATCAGACCATCCGGATCCGGACAGCTGCCGAGCGCAGTGACCACTGCCACGGTGTTAGAATATCCAGCAGCAACACCGTCCAGTACACGGATCTTAATACTGGCTTCGGTATCATAGGAGAGATTATTAATGCTTTTGATGCCGTTATCTGCCGGGCTGAACGTCACAGATGAGGGTGATAGTGTCCCGCCGAGAGCTGCGTTTGTATCAGCGGGGTCTACCGCGGTGAGAGACGGTGAGCCCGAGTAATCTGTCTTAACATTATTGTACTGGTCGTAGGCTGTTACTGTTACCGTATCCATTGAAGCGGAGACCAGAGCAATCTGCGGTGCAGTGATTGTGAAGTAACTGATCGCATCCGGTGTTGCCGTAAACGTAAACTCCACCGGACTTCCGGACAGACCCGAACCAGAAGCCCGAACTCTGTTTGTACCTGCGATTCTGCCAAGTGAGTATGTTCGTGTACTGATTCCGTTCTGATCTGTTGTACTGCTGCCTGATGTCAGGACACCTCCGTTCTGCCCTTGTGTCACAGACCAGGTCACGTTATACCCCGGCACCGGAAAGCCGCTGCTGTCGGTGACAAGTACCACCAGCGGATCAGCAAGTGCAGTAAAAACGGTCCCTGTCTGGGAATTACCGCTGACGAGGGAGATATTGGCAGCAAGTCCGGCAACAAGAACATCGCGATCTGTTTCAGCATTTCCACCAAATGATGCCCATGTGCTGAACCCGCCTTTGCTGTCACGCACACGAACCTGCCAGTGGTACTCGGTACTTCTGGTCATTCCGGTTACCGTAATCCTGCCGCAGTTGCCAGGAGGGGTGAGACATGTCTGGGGATTTGCCTGATTGTTTGCCTGCGTATGAGTCGGAACATTCGTAAACGGCGTGCCGATTGGCCTGACCTCCAGCTGCAGCGCGAGAGTCTCACCTGCATCGATATCAGACATGTCGGCAGCAAATACAACCGTGTTTTCGGATGTGGCCTGCCCGACCAGAATCTCCGTTGTATTATTGGACCTGAACTGCTTGAGAATTGTCGGAGTATCAGGTCGGCACGTTGGTCCAAGCCTGCTGCCTGTACCACCATCCTGCGATGATTCCGTCTGACCGCCTGTGACTGTTGCGGAACCGGTAAAGTCATTATCACTGATACAGAACATTCGCAGTCGGCCGCCACCACCGCCGCCACCCTGGTATGTAGCGTTTTCAGCTCCTCCGCCATTTGCCTCGACAGTACCGCCACCGGAGAAAGTCTGTGCCTCAATCCAGATACTGCCGCCTGCGCCGCCACCTCCGCTGCCGTTTGCACTGGCTGTGCCTGCAAGTCCGTTTGCAGAGATGCGTCCATTGATCACGAGATTGCCTGAGACTTCAAGTCTGATTGCTCCACCGCCTGCTCCTCCCGCGCCACCTTCACCCGCGTCGCTGCCTGCAGAACCGAGTGTAAGCGGTTCCTCAGCATTACCGTAGGGAAGACCGGGAGCACTTGCAGGATTCGTCTGGTCTGCATTACCTTCTCCACCAGCGCCGCCATGCCCTCCTCCTGAACCTCCGGTCTGTCCGGATGCTGCGTCAGGTGTACCGTTGGCTGCCTCAGACTGGGCATCGGTGTAGCCCATACCGTCAGCATGCAGAACTCCTCCAGGCTCTATCGTAAGGTTGCTGACGCGCAGCGTTCCTCCCCAGTCGCCAGAAGTAGATCCGTTTTCGGTCACAAAACTTGAGATGATTACTTCGCCGCCGTTACCGATAATGATATCCAGCGTTTCGCAGTTGATGACGCCATCATCCCCGTCGGGTGTGACGACAATCTGTGAGGTAATAACCGCCGGTGCAGCCGGAAGAGGACAAACCTGCTCAGCTGCGATTCTCTGAAAGAATCTGAACATGCTTAACAGGGCGAAGAGCGACCCGACAGCAACAAAAGCGATCAGGGTCAGATAAATGAATGTCTCAAACTGACGCGTGCGCTTTGTCAGTCCGGGCAGACGTTGAATAAGAGGATCCAGCTGTACTTTGAAACGTTTCTGGCTCATTTGGGTGAAGCTGAATCCAGTTTAACAACTGCAATCAATGAGAGCAATCAGATACGGATTTTATCCCCGAGTACAACATCCGGAGGTGAAACATAGAGATCGATAAACGACTTGGTAAGAGCAAGCGTGTCACGCAGCTGAAACAGTTCGATGCCCTCATAGAGGCGGCGGTCGGCAACTACGCCGATCGATTTGACACCGAGCGCATTGCAGGTATAAAGCGCCCGCGGAAGGTGAAACTCCTGCGTGATCAGAATCGCCTCGTGCACCCCGAAAATTGCCTTGGCACGGTAACACGTATCGTATGTCCTGCGGCCTGCAAAATCAGCCTGGAGATCACTTTGCCTGACTCCCTGTTCGCGAGCGAAGTCGATCATCACCTGGGGCTCATTATAGTCATCAAACCGGTTGTCGCCGGACATGATTATTTTCTGAACTGTCCCCTGTTTGTAAAGATCCACTGCTGTCATGATCCTGTCCTCAAGTACGGCACTCGGCTGCTGCCCGTAATCGCTGAGTCCTGCACCAAACACAATGGCAACTCTATGCCCGGGGATCGCATCTGCGGGGTCAAACATGAGGGGCACGTATGTGTTGACGACATACAATCTGATGGAAAACGGAACTGCAAGAATTATCAATAGGCCGATTATTACTCCTGTCAGGATCCTTCGCATATTTACACGCGGACGGAACAGCTCAGCTACTTCCGGACGTTTTTCTTTTGAACCTGCGCATTTGCATAGTAAACTATAGCAGAGTATCTGACGATAACATGAATAACAGCGGCAAACAACGTGACCAGGGCTGGCTTGAGGATCAGCTTTATTCGCTGTGGGAGGAGCATTTTGTGGATGTCCCCCGGCCAAATCCTGTACTCATTACATTCGGACGCCGGTCAAAGCGTCAGCTTGGCTGCATCAAGTGGGCTGACAAAAAGACGCAGAAAATCGGCAGACTGACCAGGCACCTGGTGCCGGGTTCTTACGATGATAAACGGATCAGCATTATCATTGTCACCGGGTACTTTAAGGATACAGCCATCCCCGACGAAGTCGTCCTTGGCACAATCGCCCATGAGATGTGTCACTATGCGCATGGTTTCAACTCACCGCTGCAGCAGCTCTACGATCATCCCCACAAGGGAGGTGTGATAAGAAAGGAGATGCAGAAACGTGAGCTCGGCACACTATACAAAACGGCCAACCGCTGGCTTAAGGAAAACTGGCAGAACTATCTGAAATCAGTTCGCTGACTGCGTCTGGACATCGACAGTGTAACCAAGTCCTGAGAGTAACAGCTCAAGCAACTGAATGCTGTCCTGCTCGGCTTCGGCAAAGATGTCAGGATCACGCTCTACAGTAAGACGTGCATCCGCATCAAGCTCTTCGAGCGCCAGGTTAAAATCCTGATTGGGGTCATTTGCAAACAGCTGTCGAAGTATTCCGTTTGTGGCAACTGCGTTTATTTCTCCGTAAAGACTTGAATCAAGTATCTCTGCCTCCGGGATATTAACTGTGACAGTTTTTGCCTCATTATCAACAACAATGTCCTCCGGCCCGACCTTCTGATAGTCTACACCGACATCGACACGGATGATGGCCTCTGCCTCAATTGTCTGTCCCCACCAGAAATTTGACCAGTCAGACCCCTGGTCTATCCGGATTGTCTTCTCCTGATCGAGGAAGACTGTTTTAGTTACCAGAAACGCCTCCGTAGTAATTTTCTCAAGAATGATCTCGCTGGTAACCACTCTTACCTGCTCAGGTTGCGGGGGTGCCTCTGATCCACCCAGCAGCATTCCTCCGGCGATAAAAATACACACCGACAGCAACAGCGTAAACAGAACAGTCCCGATAAAGATTTCAATTTTGTGATCTTTCATAGTAGTTATGATACAGCATTTGTACCTGCCGGGTACCTGATCAGTTCAGGATTTTTCTCCTTCCAGTATCTCATCACCGGATCAATGAAGTCCCAGGCTGCAGCCAGCTCCTCAGCACTGAGAAAGAGATTCCGGTTAAGCCTGATCACATCAAGCAGAATCTTTTCGTAGGCATCGGGCAGCATGTTTGTAAACTGGCTCTTATACTCAAAATCCATTGTGACTGTCTCAAGCTTTGCGTGTGTGGGCTTTTTCACTTTCATCTCGAGACTGATGCCCTCTTTAGGCTGTATGCGAAAGATAAGCCTGTTTTCACCAGTCAGACCCGCGACCTCCTCCATCGGTTTGTAATGCAGAATAAGCTCGGTACGTTTTTCTGCCATGCGCTTTCCTGAGCTTATGACGACATCAAGACCATCCCATCTTCCGCCCTCTACGTTTGCGTGAAGTCTGACCATTGTCTCGGTGTCTGAATCCTGCGGGATACCCTGCTCATCAAGATATCCCGGTACAGCACTGCCTTCAATCACTCCGGCAGCGTACTGCCCGCGGATTACATCATCCTCGGGTGATGCGATCCTGAGAGAGGATATGGCTTCAGCCTTGGCATGCCGGATGGCATCAGTGTCAAAGTCTGACGGGATATCAATCAGCACCAGTGCCAGCAGCTGCAGAATATGACTCTGTACCATGTCGCGAAGATGACCGTAACTGTCGTAGTACGATCCTCTTCCCTCGACGCCAAGCGTCTCATGCGCAACGACTTCAATCCTGTCTATCCGCTTCTGCGACCAGTCACTGATAAACACCGGATTGCCTGCTTTAAAGTACAGAAGATTCTGTACAGTCTCCTTTCCAAGATAATGGTCGATACGATAGATCTGACGTTCCTCAAAAACTGAAGTAACAAAACTGCTAAGCTCATCAAAAGACTGTCGATCACGTCCGAACGGCTTTTCGATGACAAGCCGTGTATCTTTTATGTTGCCGCAGATCTGTTTCATCTGGGTGTGGCGGATACCTTCAAACACCTGCTCATAGAGGTCAGGGCTGATGGCAAGATAGAGTATTTTGTGCGTGCAGACACCGAGTCGCGTGTCGATACTGTTAAGTTTGTCAGCAAGTGCCGCGTACGCCTCATCATCATTAAAGTCACCACGGGCATAGGTTATTCGCTTTGCAAAACGCTTCCATGATGACTGTTCGTACATGCCGTTTGCATACTGCTTAACCGCCTCTTCAGCATAATCCCTGAAGCTGCTGTCGGTGTAGTCCCTTCTGGCAAAGGCCACGATTTCGCAGGAGTCCGGAAGCAGCCCCTGCCTGTCAAGATTATATAAGGCCGGCAGAAGTTTACGGCTGGTCAGATCGCCTGTCGCTCCGAAGATAACAAGGATTGTAGGGATGTTGAGATGCTCTGTCATGTCAGGGGTTCTGGTCAGTAAAAACTGTCGCATCCACAGCACTGAGTATCAGCGCAGGATGTACAGGTATCATTGTCTCCCATGCTTCTTCGGGATATGAGGCATCAAGTTTTGCAAGATCGCTGATAATCCGGGCCTTTTTCTCTCCACGGACGTAACAGAAGACAGCATCAGCCTGTTTTATCATTGCAGGTGTAATTGTGATCCGTCTGGGATGGATAGTGTCAAGCTCGTGCGCGACAGCAAGTTCATCAACAAAAAACGTATCAGCAAATGCTGGATTCTCTGCAGGCAGAATCCCGGCAGTATGACCGTCCGTGCCGATGCCGAGCATCGAGATGACAAAATAACCGCTCGCAAGTGCCTCTTCAAGGAGGGCATTAAATGCATCGGCCTCTTCCTGGTGCGACTTTCCACCAAGAATATCTACCAGGCGTGCCCCCCGTTCCCGCAGAAAATGATAGAACGATGTATTACGGAACTGCACCCAGTCGGAATGCTCATGCTCAGGATCTGTGTCCCAGCGTTCATCGCCCATCATGACCATAAGCTTTGTGTAGTCAAGATGTTCATCAATATAGGTAGGAAGTTCGTTGTATACATCAGCAGCGCTGCCACCGGCAAGCAGAAGCAGGACATGGTCATGCTCTGCAAGCGAGGTCTCAAGCAGCGAAGCGAGGTGCTGTGCCGCCTGAATCTGGGGAGATCTGCTGACTTCGAATTTCATGCAACCAGCATACCACAGTCGTCATCCGGCAGCCAGCGCGAAGACCTGATCTTTCTCTCCTGCAAGGTTTCTTGCAAGAAAACTCTTATATGAGTCACGGACATACGCAGCAAAGTTCACTCCTTCAAAGATCATCTGTTCGACCCTCAGACGTCTGCCCTGCATCGCACGCGACTCGGCCTCGGCAATCATACCGGCATATTCACGGAAGTGTGCCGGCATTCCCTGCCAGTACTGCTGTACAAACGGATTATCCCAGTCAGTTGGATTTGTCTGGATCTTATCTGTACCATCACTGAAATCTGGCACAAGGGGTTCGCAGTCAAAGACAAGCTCGATATCTGCCAGAACACTCATAACCGGAGTAACATGACCGTACCCAAACATCTCTTCAGTAATCACTGTAAGGATGACTTCACGTTCCTGACCGTCAAGTTCATAGCGCGAGAATATTCCATTCAGCCCAAAGTGAAGGGCATTCTTGTGCCCCTGTTGCTGAGCCTGGTTTAGCGTTTCCCAGCGTGATCCGTGAACTGTTTCCATGGCGACTATGATATATACCTATTATATCACAACTAGCGCCAGGATGGAATCGACTTACTCAGATACCTCATAAGTGTCGCGCGTAAGCCTGTCTGTCGTGGATAATCCTTGCCGTGCTCTGCAACAAAGGCTTCGGCATGCTCAAGTTTTGCCTGAGCAATCTCTTTGTCCAGCCCATTGGCTGAAGCAAAGTATGCTCTGAGTCGTTTGAGATATGCATCCACTTTTCTGTGCAGCTTGAAGTCTGAAAGATCAAGCTCGCGCTTGCCTGTATGTGCCATCGGCTTTATCCGGCCGCGCGTATCAAGGTACCCGAAGTCGGCCTGATTGTAATGGGAGAACCATTCCAGATTGTCATATGGTGTCCAGGGCAGGATACCTCTGAACTTCATCACGCCAAGCTCGGCAGCGTAGGCACATGCCTCAGCAAGTTTGACATGCATATCAATCGGGTTAGCCACCGTGGGCATCCCGGTCTCAGAGATCATAATCTCAGGAAATCCATTGAGACCGTATTTTGCCGCTGCTTCAAGAAACAACCCCTGCACGTGCATCATGGTTTCAAAGCCAGCCAGATCCCTTCGGCCCCAGTTGTTCATCATCGGATCAAACCGTTCAGGAACATTATCAATATAGAATGCATTTGCGCCGACATTCTGCCTTGTGGCACCTACAAAGTACTGACAGTAAGTCTGATGACCAAGGATGTCAGTAAGCCAGCGCCCTTTTTCACCGCAGCGTTTAAGAAAGTACTGCAGCGGATAGTCATTAAATGATTCTGATGCCGGCACTACCACCTGCTTGTTAAAAATGTACAGTGGCGAACGGTCCCAGGCCTCCAGTGACGGAGTTATGTGTGTAAAGCCAAGCTGCATCGTCGGAGAGAAACGGCCATCCTTGCGGGCCTTATCAACCTCTTCATACAGTCTGATGTGGGTATCAACCATGCCCTCAAACTCCTCATAGACACGCCTTCCCGGTTTGTAGTCAAACCCGGTGTACTTTTTTACTTCATGATAGAGACCGGTCAGGGTTTTATCGCTGCGGTGGTATGGATGAGTCAACCCTTCGATCTCTGCCATCGGCACAACCGAAGTCAGCTCGTTAAAACTGAACAGCAGTTCCGGACGGTCATCCTCAAGTCCCTCAAGCAGACCCATCGAAAATTCAACAAACAGGTCCTGCGTCTCGGGATTTCTCCATCCGTCTTTTAACCACAGCGGCTGCGTGAAATGCTGCAGACAGATTACCGGTTCCAGTCCACGATTACGCGCATAGCGAAGCTGTTCACGCACACGTTCAACGGCACCTGGCTTAAAGCACTGTGTTCGGGATTCCTCATCAAAATCAACCATTGTGGCCCATTCGGCACTGAAACGGATCGAATTTGCTCCCATTCCGGCAACCGAGTCAACATACTCCTCCCATGTAAGGTTGAGACTGTCACCGACCGGCTCGATGACACGAATAAGGCCGTCGCCGTCCAGTTCCGGTGCATCAAAATTGACCCCCTCACGCCTGAATATGTCAGACAGTCCTGCCTGGAGACGGACAAACCGCTCATGCAGCTCCTCATCAGTCATCGATGACGCCTCATCAACACTGAGACCCGCAAGCGTGTTAACACGCATTACAACATCCATCCTCAGGTGCAGCGCTCTGTTAAGGGCCATAGACAGACCTCTCACAACCTGCCTGATATCTGGATCCGTGTCATATCGACTGATCAGTTCTTCGGCTGTAGTGGCATCAATCACCGGCTCAAACAGTCTGGCCCCGCCATTGACTCCATTGCGCTCGTAATCGTTATTGCGAAGATCCACTTCAAAATCCCAGCTGTAGACAGCTGCTTCAACTGCTTTAGTTTTCACCTTTAGAGCTGCATCGGGTCTGATCTCTTCTACAGCACTCTGCATCTGAGGGTTAAGACCGCGATGAGTCAAAATATGTGACCAGTTGTGCTGACCGCGATACTCAAAAGGATTACTCTGAAAATTGCTGTTTGACGGTCCCACCAGCGAACCCGGTGGCAGTACCGCAGCAATCTCGGAATATGGCGTAAACGGGGCCTCACCATATTCACGTTCAGCCTGTTTTTGTAGTGATTCAGTGTTTAGCATTATTTATCCACTATATATTATGTCCATATTATAACAGAGTTATCGGACAGTCCATAATATACCATGAATTATTTCGGAAGCAAGACTTGCCAGGCGGAAAGGGATGACAAAGCTCTCTAATGGAGCGTTTTCAGGAATATCAAGCACTTCATAAAACGTGGCAGCACGAAGATCTGTGCGCGAGGAGATGGCTGGCCGGTCGACAAACTCAGAATAATAAATGAATCTGTCCGCTGCGCCGGCAGTAAAAATTTCAAGGTCAGTAGAACCGTCACCGACGGCGATTGTAGTACCTGAGAGACCAAGTGATTCAGCTACCATTATCTTGCCGTTGTTCCCTGCAAGCGGATTGGCATCATCCAGGCCGGCCAGTACGCCCTGCTCGAAGACCAGCACATTGCCAAATAACTGCTCAGGTTTAAAACCAAGCGGAACAAGAACTGTCTCCAGCACCTGTTGAAAACCGCCTGATACAACATATGTTGACGATAGCGGGAGCATTGGCAGGACATCGACAAAGCTTACCGACAGATGGCTCTTCAGTTTCTCTGCGGCCGAGAGCAGTTCAGCCTCGTTCAGCTGAAGAAGCGATAATCTGCTGCGCAGAGACTCGGAAAAACTGATCTCACCGTTCATGCCTGCATCAGTGATTGCAGATACTGATCGCAATACCTCATCGCCAGCACCGGCCTCTGCAAACAGAAACTCCAGCGTTTCGGCACCAACTATCGTACTGTCAAAATCAATGACAAGATTCACCTGTGTATTGTTTAAACCTGTCTGTTATACTAGAGCTATGAGCAAAAGGCAAGCAGCAGCAGTCACAGCAACCGGTGTAGTCCTGATCCTGTCCACATTGGCCATACTGGTGTTTGCCTTTCGCGGAGCCATACCAGCCTTTGTCCCGCCGGGGCAGGATATAGCCGAATTGATTCGGTCAGGCGCGTCACCACTATCCGCACCTGAGGATGTCCGTATTAGCATCTTTTCGGACGACCTCGAAAAACCACGTGACCTGCTCGCTGTCAACGACCGGTGGCTGCTGGTGTCAGAGATGGGAGCAGGCAGAATAACTGCGTTTGACCGTACGACAGGCAGCCTTAAGCCTGTGATTGATAACCTGAACACGCCGCACGGACTCACAATGCACTGTATTGAAGATGGTTGCAGACTGTACGTTGCAGAGACAGCACGGGTCAGTTCGTATTATTTTAATCCTGACACTGCTGAGGCTGACTTTGACCGCGAACTGGTTTCGCTACCCGGACCGGGTGGGCATTTTACCCGCAGTCTCCTGCTGCCTGATGACTCTACACTTCTCATCTCTGTCGGTTCAAGCTGCAATGTATGTATAGAGGACGATTACCGCAGAGCAGCAGTTCTGTCATATGATCTGCAGGAAGGAACTCTGAATGAGTATGCTACAGGGCTGAGAAACAGTGTTTTTCTGACAAAGCGCCCCGGGACAGACGAGATCTGGGCAACAGATAACGGACGGGATAATCTGGGTGATGATCTGCCCCCGGATGAGGTAAATATTATCACCGCTGCTGATTACGGATGGCCATTCTGTTACGGGGACAGGATTACGGATACGACGTTTTCATCACCCGGCGACTTCAGCTGCAATGATACTCAAGGATCACAGATTGATCTCCAGGCACATTCAGCTGCTCTTGGTCTGGGATTTTTCGGTCCCGAGTGGTCGGAATACCAGGGAGATCTGCTCGTCGCCTATCATGGATCATGGAACAGAAGCATTCCCACCGGTTACAAACTTGTCCGGTTTGATCTTGACGCATCCAGCCTTGAGCCCGAGGATTTTATTACAGGCTGGCTTAGTGACTTTACAGCAATCGGCAGACCTGTTGATATTGAGTTCGCCGGAGGCGACATGTATGTAAGCGATGATCATGCTGGAGTCATCTACCTCATCAGACCTGATTAGAATTTCTGTAACCGTACCCACATTCATTCCGTATCTGTCGTCGTATTTTTATGACAGATAAATGGAATATTCTCTCCGCCATGAAATGCTCGACAAGGGCATTTCTGTTGTTCGCTTTCTTACCTATACAAGAGCAGCAGGCAGACTGCTTCAGCAATCCGGCATCCCGACCGATACTCTGATGCGGCTTCTTCCAGAAGACAGACAAGCCGAATCGCTGACAGACCGGCCGCTGCAGGCCGCCAACATCGCTCTGATTGAGGAGGGTCGGCTCCTGCACCAGAAGCTTGTCGGAGAATATCTGCTTGAACCCGACGAGGAGGAGTTTCTGCTCAATGCAGCAACCGAACACCGGACCATGTCCGATGCAATCATGTACGGTGAAGGTGATGCCACAACAATACTTCGCGACCAGGTCAGTTCATTTATACCGTTTCTGATCGATCGTATCAGAAACAGGACAGCATCGGTCATTGACACTGCAGAGGCACCGGCGGTGGTTATCCCCCGGCGGCAGATAGTAAGTCAGGGGGGACAGCCAGCGTATGCATATTCAGGCTGATTTTCAACTGACGGTGTAAGTATGCGATAATAGCTGCATGAATAAACAAAACGAGCAGAAGCCTGCCGGCTCAGGACAGCGCAGGCAAAATAACAGGTCCAGGCAGCGACCGCAGCAGCAACAGCAGAACCTGTCCCAGCGTAAGGAAGAGGCTGTTTATGCCTTTATCGACAGCCAGAATCTGAATATCTCAATTCAGGAGAAGGGCTGGAAACTGGACTGGACTGAGTTTCGCAAGTACCTTGGCGAAAAACTCGGCGTTACCAAGGCTTTTCTGTTTATCGGGTATGTGCCCGGTAACGAAACCATGTACTCAATCCTGCAGCAGCAGGGGTACATACTGATCTTCAGACCTACTGTGGACTCAGACTCCGGCGTAAAGGGAAACATCGATGTAGAACTTGTTCTGCGTGCAATGATCGAGTACCCCAACTACGACAAGGCAGTCATAGTTACAGGTGACGGGGATTTTCATGCACTGATTGACCATCTGGATTCACACGGCAAACTCAAAACGCTGATGATTCCAAATAAAGAGCGTTATTCCAGTCTGTTCAAGCGGTTTGAAAGCAAGATGGATTTTATCAGTACCAAGCGCAGGACGCTTGAGTATAAACGCTGATCAGATCCACAATCACTGATACTGTTGCCGTCAGCCTTCCCTATAAGGTAGTATAGACTAACTAGTTTGCACTAAACTATGGAGCCTGTACTGCCACGTTCTGTCTACACAACCCGGATCACTCCGAAAAAAAAGATACGCCGTCTGCGTACCGACAGGGTACTTACTCTTCTTCTGCCACTAGTCATCGGTCTCTTATCGCTCTTTATCGCGATCACTGTCCAGTCAGGACAGGGGCATACACAGACACTTGCCCAGGGAAGTACTGATACAACGGTTTTTGCACCAGAGCAGAAGACCGGGACAGAGATCGAGTCAGCACCTGAAGTCAAAGGTGAACACTGGACAACTTCGTTCAGACACAGCAACGGTCTCACATCAGTTCTGATCGTCGGTGTCGATTCACGCAATGTAAAGCTCGAAAACGGTGTATTTGTTAACACCAGGCCCGAAGGTCAGGCGGGGACACGCAATACGGACACTATCATGCAGGTCGTGTTCAACCATCAGACAGGTGATGCTGTTATGATTTCCATCCCCAGAGACATGGGCGTTGACGTCAGGCTTGACTGCCTTGAATTTCACGGCAGTATCCACTGGGTTTACGACCGTGCCGAACGTGCCCGCTGCGAAATCGGTGGCGTAGGCGCCCTGAAAACAGCTGTCAGCAGTATTACCGGCATTCCCATCCAGTACCACATTTTTGTCACCCTTGATGCTTTTCATGACATAGTCAACATCGTAGGAGAGGAACACGACGGTCAGACCGGTATCTGGGTGGACAATCCTCACCAGTTCTGGGAGATCTATCCCTATAACGATCATGGCTGGGAAAACGTCTACTTTCCGGAGGGTCGGCAGTTTATGACCGCCGAACGCGGAATCAGGTATGTCCGCAGCAGACAGTTTACACAGGACTGGGGCCGTGCCGAACGGCAGCAGATCTTTATAGAAGCTGTAAAAGATCGTGTGCTGTCGTCAGGAACGCTACTTAACCCGGCTAAAATGCTGGAAATTTTTAACCTTTTCCGTGAGAAGCTGCTGATTTCCGAGCTGACCTTTTCCGAAATGCTGGAACTGGTCGGTCTGATCCAGAGCGTCGACAGCAGCCGGATTGTTAACGTCGTTTTAGTCCGGATTTTGGAGGACAGAAAGAAGTCCTGATCAACAAACAGCCACACGGTCGTTCGGGCGGTCCCTACTACATGGTGCCCACCCACTGGAAGGAATGCCCGGGTAATGAGTTCTGCAAGGTACAGGAATATATCGCCAGTATCCTCGAGAGTCCCTTTGTCTACGAGGAGCAGCCTTCAATTGCAGTATATTCAACACAACGGGATGAATCCGGTCGGGCAAGTTTTGCGAGTCCTCAATATCAGAATATTCTCAACGAATCACTGCCGGTCATCTTTGACGAGCAGACCTCACTCAGTAATATTGCAGCCGAGGATCCGCTTATCATTATTGACTTCTCAGATGGCAGTAAGCCCTACACCCTCGCCTCGCTTAAACACGCCACCGGCGTGGAGGCCCTTCCTTCGTCTGTCGCACCAGGCGCAAATCCAGGTAAACATGATATAGTGGTTATCGTAAATCCATAATCTGTGATATACTAGTTATATTATGGAACGAGTCGTGACAGCTGAACAAATCAGAAAGGAGGCAGTCTATACGATAGCAAAGCGCTATGATGACGCTGTGCGTATAGGCAGAATCGTAAACCCAAACTTCAATCCACGTATCGAAAGAGGGGCATTATTTGCACGTCTATTCCCTTCTGTAGAGAATCTTGACTTTTCAGGACGCGAGAACTTTCAAGCAGCAATTATGATTGGAAGTAATAACCCAGAACTTAAGCGCAGCAGTGCAGGTCTTCTTGTAAACAGTCTATTAAGTCGGGTTCGAGTCAGAGATGAAGATGTCGAGTATACAACTGATCTTCCTTTTAGTATCCACGATGAACTTACCGTACGCTCATATCAATTCGCACGTGATGGACAGTTCAGAAACCTTCGGGAAATCGGTAGAGTCATGTACGAGGGACGCATACCTAAGGAAGATCGTCCTCGAATGCTGCATCTGCAAAAAATAGCAGGTGGTCTTATTCAGAGACACTTTGCCGACACTGCGTTGTTACCGTCCGCTTCACTTGAGGACTGGGTCAACAGAATTGAACCATTTGTTGGCGAGAATCCACATGCCTCGGGCCAGACAACGGCACTGCTCGTCCGTGTACTTAGAGCAGCTGGTGACTGATTAGCATTTATTCATTCCCTGACAGGGATTTCCGTGTTAAAATAACCTCACCGCATCAGTCGGGGTTTAGTTCAGTTGGCTAGAACGCGCGCTTTGGGAGCGCGAGGCCGTCAGTTCGAGTCTGACAACCCCGACCATCTTTTCCCCTGCTATTACTGGAACGCGCGCATGATTGCGAGCTTGTGAGCATTTCATGATGAGCCCGCCGAATCTTGGAGCGACCCAGGCCTGCTGGATTATCAACGCATCCGACGCTGCGGACGTTTTGAGCTCTGACGCTTCTGCAGGGACAGGTAAAGCATGAACCCTGCAACAGGGACCAAAAGATAGTTTCCTACACCTCCGGGTGCTGTCCCGGCAAGTTCAACCGGTTTTAGCCATGTAAGAATGATTCTGCTGGAGTATTCAATCAGCAGCAGTATAAACATCAATGGTATCAGCGAACGGTATCTGACCAGCACGATTGCGGAAACCAGTGCAGTCAGCAGCTGCGAAAGCCCCCATAGGGAGAAGATATGGATTACAGCAGCCGCGGCGGCATCAGAGTAAGTATCAAGCGGAACCGTTGCAATTGACTGTGCTCCCCCGTCAGACGCGAACATATGAACAAGACTGCGAAACAGACTTACCAGGGTGATCAGGGCAAGAACGTACCAGGCTGCAGGATGTCCGTTGTACTTGTTGTCAGCTGTTTCAGGGAGCAGTTGCATACGTACAGTCTAACCAGAATGACAGTTAAAAACTATATGCGTTTAACAGATTATTAAGGATTACTGGCAACAGAATCGCTACAATGGGCGGGGACGGGTCCCCCTGCTTGATGGGAGCTTTGCTGACACCGCTATGATGTGGCAGCATCCCCCACCACAGTGACCTTGCGGGTCATAAACAGCTTCCGGAATACACGTACAGGAAACAGCACGGGCAGAATATCAGCAGCCGTCACCGGTTCACCTGCAGCGTTTACCAGCGTCAGGACACCAGGTTTGGCAGTTGTTTTCACAGAGATAGCATCGCTGATGTCATACGTCTTTAATCGCACAGCACGTTCCAGAAGCTCGGCATCTTCTGATGAAACCGTCAGTACTGCCTTGCGATAGCGCAACATTCTCAAGATACCTTTAAAATCCTGATTCTTCAGGTACAGCATCACTGCTACCAGCATGACAAAGTTGAAGTAGAATACTGACGGAGCCAGTATGATCATGATGCCGATATGCAGGAGAACGAGTCCTGCAATGGCAAATGGGCGCAGCGCCTCAAACCACACAGCAAATGGTGCGCCGATTTCAATAATGAGCGACATATAGGTGGTAAATGCGCTGAAAATGGTATTGTGCAGGAATCCGGTCTGCGGGAACCTGAACCAGCGGTCAGAAAGAGTTACATAATAAATCGCTGATCCATCAAGCCATGTTCTGTCGTGCATCGGCTTCGTTATGCCTGCAAAAAAGTAGATAATGGCTACAACAGCCTGACCCAGACGCTTTGCCCACATCGTTTCCTCCGGCTGCTGCCAGATGCTGGTGATATCATTCCGGAACATCCTACGACGCTCAATAAACCAGGGGACGGAAAGTGTTTTTCCAACCGGCGCCAGCATCGCAAAAAACAGCAGCAGCACCATCACCTGATCCTGTCCGTTAACAGACCAGGGATTACGGTGCATCATTGATGCAACAAGCATAAACAGGTACAAGGCCATCAGACGCGCCCTGATACCAGCTATAAGCAGTACAGATGCAGTCAGGCCGGCAAAGTACAGCAGCCAGACAAACCATTCAGTCTGGATCAGAGTAAACAGGGATGTAGCTGTGCCGATAAATTCAAAGTTAATAAACTTCAGAGACACTATGCCGTTAGGTCCGTAGTACTTCTGCCACTCCGGAAACGAGATCAGCAGTATCATCAGCACAAACATGCCCAGGGCAATACGGTACATATCGAGAGCGAAAGGCTTTTCTCTGAAAAACCAGAAGTTATGAAATACTGTGAATACTCTTTTCATGACTGACACGTAACCCTGCGGGTGTAATATCCATGAACTTTGTCACCATAGAAGATCCCGGCGCAGGGGGCTTGATACTTACACTGTCAAGGCTGAATTCAACCTCCTCCACATTCCGCCCGTCAGCAGAATGTTGCCTGCAGAGGTAATCACCATACATCTGATAAATCTCATCTCTGGCGTATGAGTTAAGCTGAAACTTTGCTTCTCGATAGTCAAACAGGTTACGCTGCAGAAGACTGCGGTCAGTTGTGAGCGGGTTGGGTAGTTCAGAGGTTCCTCCATCTTCATACGTCAGAGTTGTGCGCAGGTACCAGTTCTGTCTGTCTACCGGAGAAAACATTCTCCACGTTGTTGTCATTCCCAGCAGCCAGCCGGATGTGCTCATTGCCCAGTTAAAATTGCTGATGTGAGTGTTTATCTGATGGACAGCCGGCCTTGTCCCGTCATCGGGAACATACGGGACAGAGAACGCAAGTTGAGTGCTCAGTACAATATACAGCACATAAACTATGCACAGGTAGGCAGCTGCTGTTTTGAGGAACGGTATTCTCTTCATTCGGGTAGACCTGGACAGCCTCAGACAGGATCGTCAATTGACCTGCTTATCTTATCCTGGAACGAGTCAAGGTCAGGATCATTTCGCTTCTGCCATCTCTGTCCAGCTGTATTAAGCAGTTCACCGATCCTGTAGTGAACACCAAATACGTACATCGCAAAGCCCATCAGTACAAGCGATACTGCGATCAGAATGCGGTCAGCCTCCTCAGAGATCAGAGCTGTACAGGGCAACAGTCCGGGTGTGTATGTAATTGAGTCACGTCCGCGTTCAATTGATCCTTCGGTAATTACAACAGTGTTGGACAGAGCTGTATCAACAAGTGCGTCATCCAGTGCAACCTGATATGTCAGGGTCAGTGTTGACTGTGCTGTCAGGGTAAGTGATGACCATGTTATTACATTCCCGCTAACCGAACCCCCGTTTGTAATACTTGTCTGAACCACATCGTCTGCACTGACTCTGCTGTCCAGAGTATCTGTGACGGTAAATGTTCTGGACTCACTGTCAGGATTGGTAATGACAAGCGTAAACACTGCAATCTGTGCGGCAGGTGTATTTGCATCACTGCAGATGGTCGCAGCAGACTTTTCGATCATTATCTGATCAACAGGTGTGCACTGATCTGCCTCGCACAGATCTGGATCATCAACGCACTGATCAAGTATACAGACCGGACCGGAACTGCCATCCTGACAGGTATGACCTACCGGGCACGCATTGTTACCCTCATCAGGATCGCAGGGCTCTCCGCAGTCAGGTACAGGAGTACAACCGTCAGAGTAACAGCTGGCAGGTGAGGTTACGCACTGATTCAGCTCGCAGATACCCTCTCCGTCGTTGTTTTCATCAACACAGGTGTGGTTGTTGATACATGCATCAGTACCTTCTGACGTATCGCAGGTGCTTCCGCACGCTGCAGGTTCATACTCCACCGGGCAGGAGCCTCCGGGATAAAACGGTGCGCAAGCCTGACCGGATGCACTGATCTCAAAGTATCCTGTCGGACAGCTGGAACTTGTAACAGTAATCTGCTCACATGCATCACCGTCTGAAGGGTCAGATGTACATCGTGTACATATAGTTGAGACCCCGGGCGGCGGCGGAGCCGGAGCAGGTGCAGGTGCTGGTGCCGGCGCAGGGGCTG